>NZ_SSON01000037.1 GCF_029871245.1 Pseudomonas sp. BN102
GCGCAGCTTATGCCAGGCGCCGGAGAGGGTCATCATGCCGTTGATCATGCCGCCCCAGCTGGGTGCCAGCAGCACCAGGGACATCACCATGCCGAGGGACTGGGCCCAGTCCGGCAGGGCGGTGTAGTGCAGGTGGTGCGGACCGGCCCAGATGTACAGGGTGATCAGCGCCCAGAAGTGCACGATGGACAGCCGGTAGGAATACACCGGGCGCTCGGCCTGCTTGGGCACGAAGTAATACATCATCCCGAGGAAGCCGGCGGTGAGGAAGAAGCCCACCGCGTTGTGGCCGTACCACCACTGGATCATGGCATCGGTGGCGCCCGAGTAGAGCGAGTAGGACTTGGTCAGGGTGACCGGGAGCTCCAGGTTGTTCACCAGGTGGAGGAGGGCCACGGTGAGGATGAAGCCGCCGAAGAACCAGTTGCCCACATAGATGTGCTTGGTCTTGCGCTTGGCCACGGTGCCGAAGAAGACGATGGCGTAGCTGACCCAGACAATGGTGATCAGGATGTCGATCGGCCACTCCAACTCGGCGTATTCTTTCGAGCTGGTCCAGCCCATCGGCAGGCTGATGGCGGCCAGCACGATCACGGCTTGCCAGCCCCAGAAGGTGAAGGCGGCCAGTCGGTCGGAAATCAGCCGGACCTGGCAGGTGCGTTGCACCGCATAGTAGGAGGTGGCAAACAGCGCGCAGCCGCCGAAGGCGAAGATCACCGCATTGGTATGCAGTGGTCGCAGGCGACCGAAGCTGGTCCAGGGCAGGTTGAAGTTGAGTTCCGGCCAGGCCAGTTGTGCGGCTATGAGAACGCCGAGCCCCATCCCGACGATTCCCCAGACCACCGTCATGATGGCGAACTGGCGGACCACCTTGTAGTTATAGGCGGTACTGCTTGCTGTGCTCATGTTATGGGCTTCCGTCCACGGTTTTTGGATTGCGAGGCAAGCATGGTGAAAGGCCATTGGGCGACCATTGACCTGGATCAATCACCCTCGACTGACGGAGAAGACTGAATGCTGTTGTGGAACAGGCCGGACGGCCCGGTTGTGAGCACCCTGATCCTGGCCCACGGGGCGGGTGCGCCCATGGACAGTCCATTCATGGACGACATGGCGCAAAGGTTGGCTGCACGCGGGGTTGCGGTGGTTCGCTTCGAGTTCCCCTACATGGCCGCACGGCGTGAGGACGGGCGCCGCCGGCCGCCGAATCAGCAGGCCCAGTTGCTGGCCTGCTGGCGGGAAATCCATGCCCTGGTGCGACAGCAGGTCACAGGGCGCCTGGCCATTGGCGGCAAGTCCATGGGCGGGCGCATGGCCAGCCTGCTGGCTGACGAACTGGGTGCGGATGCCCTGGTCTGCCTGGGCTACCCCTTTCATGCCGTGGGTAAGGCGGACAAGCCCCGCGTCGCCCACCTGGCGGATCTGAAGACGTCGGCCCTGATCGTCCAGGGCGAGCGCGACGCCATGGGCGACCGCCTCACTGTGGAGGGCTACAACCTTTCTGATGCCATCCACGTGCACTGGCTGGTGGCGGGGGACCACGACCTAAAGCCGCTCAAGGCGTCTGGGCTGACCCATGAGCAGCATCTGCAGAGTGCGGCTGATGAAGTAGCGAAATTCCTGACGGCCTGACGCTGCCCTGGCCCTTGGCGGATGCCAGCAGACTGCTGGTTCCGATTACTGCCAAGGACGAGGCCCGCGAATGAGTTCGCTGCATACCGATATACCCGTACTGATCTACCAAGATGCAGGCGACTGCATCACCGAAGTTCGGCTCGATGGTGAGACCGTCTGGCTTACGCAGAAACAGATGGGCAAGTTGTTCGACACCACTTCGGACAACATCGGCATCACCTGAAGCCGGATGGCGAGTTGAAGATCAACGACAACGCCTTGGCGGCCATCGCCTTGCTGGTGGTGCAGAGCGATCCGCTGCACAAGGAGCTGATGGTCCACCTGATCATGGGCTGAGCCAAAAAAGAAAAGGGCGCCTTGCGGCGCCCTTCTTCATGGCTCGGAATCAGCGATTGAACCTGTCCACCAGGGAGTACTGCCCCTGCGCCGTGTGCGTCAGTTCCTCGCTGAGCAGGGCGGTGCGCTGGGCTTCGCCCGAGGTCTGGTCGGCCAGGTGGGCGATGCTGGCGATGCTCTGGTTGATCTGCTCGGCCACCGCGCTCTGCTCCTCGGTGGCGGCGGCGATCTGGTCGGCCATGTCGGCGATGTTGGCGACCGATTCGCTGATCCCCACCAGCGCCCGGTCGGCCTGGAGCACGCGCTCGACACCTTCGTCGGCCTGGCGGCGACCATGCTCCATGGTGTGTACGGCCTCTTCGGCGGTCTTCTGCAGCTGGGCAATCAGCTGGTGGATCTGCCCGGTGGATTCCGCCGTGCGCTGCGCCAGCTGGCGCACTTCGTCGGCGACCACGGCGAAGCCGCGGCCCATCTCGCCGGCGCGGGCGGCCTCGATGGCGGCGTTCAGCGCCAGCAGGTTGGTCTGGTCGGCGATGCCCTTGATCACATCCACTACGCCGCCGATCTGGTTGCTGTCCTGGGCCAGCCGGGTCACGGTCTCGCCGGTTTCCCCCACCGACCGCGACAGGCGCTGAATGGCTTCGCGGGTCTCGGCAGCGATGGTCCGGCCCTGGCTGGTCAGGCGGTTGGCTTGCTGAGTGGCATCGGCGGTGCGTTGCACGTTGTTGGCGACTTCCTGGGTCGTGGCGGCCATCTGGTTGACCGCGGCGGCCACCTGTTCGGTCTCCACCCGCTGGCGTTCCAGCCCTTCGGAACTGTTGTGGGCCAGGGCATCGGCCTCGCTGGCCTGCTGGGCGAGGTGCTCGGCGGTGTCTTGCAAGCGGGTCAGGCAGGTCTTGAGGCGGGCTTCCTGGCTGAGCATGGCCATTTCCAGCCGTGCCTGGACACCGCGGCTATCGGTGAACATCTGGGCAATCAGCGGGTCCGAGGTGGTCTGGTCGGCCAGGTGCAGCAGGCGCTTGATGCCACGGTTCTGCCAGGCCAGGCCGATGAGACCCAGGGGCACCGAAAGCAGGGCCGCGAGGAGGAAGCCCCAATGGGAGTCCAGCCAAGCGCCGATGAGAAAGCCGATCTGGCTGATCAGGATGAAGGGCAGCCAGTCCTGCAGCACTGGCTGCCAGCGGTCGCGCCTGGGAATGGCCGGCTTGCCGGTATTCAGGCGCTGGTAGAGGGCCTCGGCCCGGCGCACCTGTTCGGCGGTCGGCTTGACCCGCACGGATTCGTAGCCGGTGACCTGGCTGCCTTCGAAGATGGGGGTGACATAGGCGTTGACCCAGTAGTGGTCGCCGTTCTTGCAGCGGTTCTTCACCAGGCCCATCCAGGGACGGCCCTTCTTCAGGGTGGTCCACATATGGGCGAACACCGCCGGCGGCACATCGGGGTGGCGGACCAGGTTGTGGGGTGCGCGGATCAGCTCTTCTCGGCTGTAGCCGCTGAGATCGATGAACGCCTCGTTGCAATAGGTGATCACACCCTTGCTGTCCGTGGTGGAGATCAGGCGTTGCTCGGCCGGGAAGCTGCGTTCCCGTTGGGTGATAGGTTGATTGTTTCTCATGGTTTCCATCCGCAAGGCTTACTACTGCTATCGGCATCCAGGCGCTTAGGTTGAGCCTTTTCTTTGCGCGTTAGTCTACCCAGCTTCAGTTCGCGGCCGCTTCCATTGTTGTTTGCGTCGCCCGTCTATCCCGGCTCTTGCCAACGCCGTTTCGTCTCAAAGGGGGCGTGGGGCCGGGGAGGTGAGCGCGTGTAACGACTCATCCCGGATTTCATCCGGGCTACGCGGGTCTTGTAGGTTGGCGCTGAGCGCAGCGAAGCCCAACGATTTGGGGCACCGAGTGGGACCCTGTTGGGCTTCGCGGGCTCAGCACCAACCTGCGAGGGCGCAGCCGCTACCCCGCCAGCAGCTGGCGCAGCACGTAGTGCAGGATGCCGCCGGCCTTGAAGTACTCGACCTCGTTCAACGTATCGATGCGGCACAGCAGCTGCGCCTCGTCCTTCGACCCGTCTTCGCGGGTGACTTCCAGGCGCAGGTCCATGTGCGGCCGCAGGATGGCACCGTCCAGCCCGCTGATGGTGAGGATTTCCCTGCCGGTCAGACCGAGGGTCTTGCGGTCGTCGCCGTCCTTGAACTGCAGGGGCAGCACGCCCATGCCCACCAGGTTGGAGCGGTGGATGCGCTCGAAGCTCTCCGCGATCACCGCCTTGACCCCCAGCAGGTTGGTGCCCTTTGCCGCCCAGTCACGGGAGGAACCGGTGCCGTATTCCTTGCCGGCGACTATCACCAGCGGCGTGTCGTCGGCCTGGTAGCGCATGGCGGCGTCATAGATGGCCAGTTTCTCGCCGCTGGGCACATGCAGGGTGTTGCCGCCTTCCTCGCCGCCGAGCATCTCGTTGCGGATGCGGATATTGGCGAAGGTGCCGCGCATCATCACCTCATGGTTGCCGCGCCGCGAGCCGTAGGAGTTGAAGTCGGCAGGCTGGACACTATGCTCGCGCAGGTAGCGTCCGGCCGGGCTGTCGGCCTTGATGTTGCCGGCGGGGGAGATGTGGTCGGTGGTCACCGAGTCGCCCAGCAGGGCGAGGATGCGCGCCTGGCGTACGTCTTCCACCTTAGGCGGAGCGCCGGTGATGTCGGCGAAGAAGGGCGGGTGCTGGATGTAGGTGGAGTCCGTCTGCCAGGCATAGGTGTCGGATTCGGGCACTTCGATCGCCCGCCACTGGTCGTCGCCGGCGAAGACCTCGGCGTACTCCTTGCGGAACATGGCGGTATCCACTTTCTGGATGGCGGCGGCGATCTCCTGCTGGCTTGGCCAGATGTCCTTGAGGTAGACCGGTTGGCCGTCCTTGCCTTGGCCCAGGGGCTGGCTGGCGAGGTCCAGGCGTATGCTGCCGGCCAGGGCGTAGGCCACCACCAGGGGGGGCGAGGCCAGCCAGTTGGCCTTCACCAGCGGGTGCACCCGGCCCTCGAAGTTGCGGTTGCCGGAAAGTACCGAGGCCACGGTCAGGTCGGCTTGCTGAATGGCCTGTTCGATGGGGTCCAGTAGCGGTCCGGAATTGCCGATGCAGGTAGTGCAGCCGTAACCCACCAGGTTGAAACCGAGCTGGTCGAGGTAGGGGGTGAGGCCGGCGGCGCGGAAGTACTCGGTCACCACCTTGGAGCCGGGGGCCAGGGAGGACTTGACCCAGGGCTTGCGGGTGAGGCCCTTTTCCACGGCCTTTTTCGCCAGCAGGCCGGCGGCCATCATCACGCTGGGGTTGGAGGTGTTGGTGCAGGAGGTGATGGCGGCAATGACCACGGCGCCATCATCCAGGGCGAAACTCTGGCCATCGTCGAGGGTGACCAGGCCATTGCCCACATCGCGCTCGCCCTCGGGCTTCAACTGCAGACCCAACAAGTCGTCGAAGGCCTGGGGTACCTGGGGTAGCGGCACACGGTCCTGCGGTCGCCGCGGGCCGGCCAGGCTGGCTACAACGCTGGAGAGGTCCAGTGCCACGCTGTCGGTGAACGCGGGCTCATGGCCGGGCTCCCGCCACAGGCCCTGGGCCTTGCTGTAGGCCTCTACCAACTGCACCGTCTCATCCGGGCGGCCGGACAGTCGCAGGTAACCCAGGGTGATTTCGTCCACCGGGAAGAAGCCGCAAGTGGCGCCGTATTCCGGGGCCATGTTGGCAATGGTGGCGCGGTCGGCCAGGGGCAGGTCGGCCAGGCCGTCGCCGTAGAACTCGACGAATTTCCCCACCACGCCCTTCTTGCGCAGCATCTGGGTGACGGTGAGCACCAGGTCGGTGGCGGTGATACCTTCGCGGAGCTTGCCGGTGAGCTTGAAGCCGATCACCTCGGGAATCAGCATGGATACCGGTTGGCCGAGCATCGCGGCCTCGGCCTCGATGCCGCCGACGCCCCAGCCGAGCACGCCGAGGCCGTTGATCATGGTGGTGTGGGAGTCGGTGCCGACCAGGGTGTCGGGGAAGGCCCAGGTGATGCCGTCTTCTTCCCGGGACCAGACGGTGCGGGCGAGGTATTCCAGGTTGACCTGGTGGCAGATGCCGGTGCCCGGCGGCACCACGCTGAAGTTGTCGAAGGCGCGCTGGCCCCAGCGCAGGAAGGCATAACGTTCGCCATTGCGCTGCATCTCCATCTCGACGTTCTGCTCGAAGGCGGCCTGGGAGGCGAAGCGGTCCACCATCACCGAGTGGTCGATCACCAGGTCCACCGGCGACAGCGGATTGATCCGCTGCGGGTCGCCGCCGGCAGCGGCCACGGCGGCGCGCATGGCGGCCAGGTCGACCACTGCCGGTACGCCGGTGAAGTCCTGCATCAGCACCCGCGCCGGGCGGTACTGGATCTCCCGCTCCGAACTGCGCGGGCCGAGCCAGTCGGCCAGGGCCTTGAGATCGGCGGCACTGACGGTTTCGTCGTCCTCCCAGCGCAGCAGGTTCTCCAGCAGCACCTTCATCGACATAGGCAGCCTGTCGATGGGGCCGAGGCGCTTGGCGGCCTCGGGAAGGCTGAAGTAGTGGTATGTCTTGCCAGCGACATCGAGGCTGCGGCGGCAGTTCAGGCTATCCAGGGAAGGCATTGGGACATCTCCTTTTGGCCCACACGGCATGGGCCAGCTGCTCGTACAGAACCTTAAAGGCTAGTTCTGCTTGGCGGGTCTCGCCATAGTAGCCGACCGGCTGGGCGCGCCCGGGTTTCCCGGAGACAAAGCGCCCGGCTGTATGAAATTACTCCGTGGCCTGTGTGAAAACAGCCGCCGCGCAACTATAGTGCGCGCCCAGGAGGAGCCCCCCGATGAACACTCTGTTGCTGCACTGCCGCCCCGGCTTCGAGGGCGAGGTCTGTGCCGAGATTTCCGAACATGCCGCCCGCCTCGACGTGGCCGGATACGCCAAGGCCAAGCCGCAGAGCGCCTGTGCCGAGTTCATTTGCACCGAGCCCGGCGGTGCCGAGCGGATGATGCGCAAGCTGCGCTTCGGCCAGCTGATCTTTCCGCGCCAGTGGGCCCGCGGCGAATATGTCGACCTGCCGGAAACCGATCGAATCGGCGTGCTGCTGGAGGCGCTGGCCGGCTACCCGGTGTGCGGCAGCCTCTGGCTGGAGGTGCTGGATACCAACGATGGCAAGGAGCTGTCGACCTTCTGCCGCAAGTTCGAAAAGCCCCTGCGCGCTGCCCTGGCCAAGGCCGGCCGGCTCAAGGACGATCCGCAGCTGCCGCGCCTGTTGTTGACCTTCCGCAGCGGTCGCGAGGCTTTCATCGGCCTGGCCGAGTCGAACAATTCGGCGCTCTGGCCCATGGGTATCCCGCGCCTGAAGTTCCCCCGCGAGGCGCCCAGCCGTTCGACCCTCAAGCTGGAAGAAGCCTGGCATCACTTCATTCCCCGCGCCGACTGGGACAAGCGCCTGGCGCCGGGCATGACCGCCGTGGACCTGGGCGCCGCCCCCGGTGGCTGGACCTGGCAGCTGGTGCAGCGGGAGATCAAGGTGACGGCGGTGGACAACGGCCCGATGGCCGAGAACCTGATGTACTCCGGCTTCGTCGAGCACCAGCGCGCCGACGGCTTCACCTTCAAGCCGCGGCGGCCGGTGAACTGGATGGTCTGCGACATCGTGGAGAAACCCGCGCGCACCGCGGCGATGATCGAGACCTGGCTGGGCGAGGGCTGGTGCCAGGAGGCCGTCGTTAATCTCAAGCTGCCAATGAAACAGCGTTATGCCGAGGTGCAGAAGCTGCTCGCGCGCATCGACGATGGGCTCAAGGGGCGGGGGCTGAAGGTATCCATCGGCTGCAAGCAGCTCTATCACGATCGCGAGGAAGTGACCTGCCATCTGCGCAGGTTGTGAGGGGGCAAGGTCCCGCATGGGTAATTTCTTGTAGGGGCGAATTCATTCGCCAAGGGCAGCGTAGCTGCCCCCCCGGCCCCGCAGGGCAGCCCTTCGGCCTGCTTGGCGAATGAATTCGCCCCTACATCAAGCCCGCATCCGGCTCACCCAGTAACTCTGCTTGTGCCCCCGCTCCTGGTATTCCGCGGCCAGGCGCTCGGCTTCCTCGCGGGTCAGCCCCGCGCGCAGGACGAACTCATTGCCATTGTCATCCAGCCGCTTGACGCACCAGTTGCGCTCGGGAGCCTGGGCCATGCCGCATCCTCCGGGAAATGCCCCATGCTGCGCCGGCTTTCACTGCCTGGCCAGCGGCGCCTCCAGCGGCAGCAGCGGCGGCAGGCTGATATCGCCCTTGAGCGTCGCGGCGCGAGGATTCCACGAACTATTGAACAGGTATTGGCCGCTGAAGCCGCTGACCCGCAGGCCCAGCTCGTCACCGGGCTGGAGCAGCGCGCTGGCGGCGGCCAGATCGATCTGGCGGGCGTTGAGTGGCGTGACCTGTTCGCTCAGTACCTCGATGTCGCCGCCGCCCCGTCGAACCGCCAGCGAGGCGAACAGCAGCGGCGTGTCAGCAGCCTGCTCCAGACGCAGACGGGCGCTGCCAACCAGTCCGCTGGCGGCGTCCGCCTTGCGCAGGGGGATGAAGGTGGCCGGGCTCAACCAGCCGCTGGTCAGCGGGCGAATGCGGGTTTCCGGCAAGGGCTGGGTTGCCTCGGCCTGCGGTAGATGCTGCAGGGCCAGGCCGTTGTCCAGGTCCAGGCTGAGACAGAGGTCCGGCACGCTGTCGGCGGCACCAGGGCGATTGCGCAGCTTGTCCTCGTACCAGGCGACCACTGCCTGATAGAGATTGATGGCGCGGTCGCCGCAATGCAGCACCGGCTCGTTGTTGAAGGGAGGCAGGCCGCTCCAGCGCTGCATGGGCGGCGGCAGTATGTGTCCACCCTGCATGCCCAGCAGGCGCACGTCGGCCTCGCCCTGGCGCAGGCAATCGCGGATCGCCAGGCCCTGGTCGAGGGGGAACAGGGTGTCGCGCAGGCCCTGGATCAGCAGCGCGTCGGCATGGGGCCGCTGGCCGCGCTGGCAGTAACTGGCCAGGCTATGGGCCTTGAGCTCAGCCCGGACCTGGGGCGCCATTTCGCCACCCGCGCTCTTCAGGTAGGGCGCCTGGGTGAACTTGCCGAGGTCGTAGCCGGTGGCGACGCCCAGGCCCAGCAACACCCCGGTCCAGCCCACCTTCATGCGGCCGCCCGGCGCCAGGGCCTCGGACAGGTCGTACCAGGTGGCGATGGGTACTATGGCGTCGATGCGCGGGTCCTCCGCCGAGGCCAGCAGTTGCACGGCGCCGCCGTAGCTTTCGCCGAGCATGCCGACGCGCGGATCGCCGGGACGATCCATGGCCAGGCGCGGCAGATGGGCGCTGGCCCAGTCGATTACCGCCAGGGCGTCCTGCACTTCGTAGCGCGGGTCCATCATCTCGATATCGCCATCGCTGCCGCCCCAGCCGCGCTGGTCGTAGCTGATCACCCAGAAACCGGCGCGCCAGGCCTTGAGGGCGGCGCGGCCGGACATCATCTGCCGGCCGTAGAAGCCGTCCGGCCCGGTCACCCTCCAGCCGCCCCATCCGTGGGTGTGTACCACCAGAGGCGCCTGTTCGCCGGGTCTGAGCGCCGGCTGGAAGACGGTCGCCGAAATTCGTGTGCCGTCGCGCGCAGTTATCACCGTCTCAAAATGCGAGGCGGGCAGTTCTCGGTCGGCGAGGGGCCCAAAATCGGGCAATTGTTCGCGGGCGGCGCAGCCGCCGAGCAGGAGGAGGGCGATGAACAGGCTGGCGAGACGCATCGGAGTTCTGCAGTTGGGGATGATCCGTGCAGCTTGCCCGAGGTTCGAGCCGTCGGGCGCCGATCCAAGGTTGTGTCGCGCTGTGGCCGGACGTCGCAGCGGCGCCGGCAAGGCTGGGCGGACTCCCGGCTTTGCGCCACAATAGCCGCCAGTTTTCGGAGTGCCCCATGTCCCAACAGCCTGATGCCATCCTCGACGCCACCGGCCTGAACTGCCCAGAGCCGGTGATGATGCTGCACAACAAGGTGCGCGACCTGCCGGCCGGCGGCCTGCTCAAGGTGATCGCCACCGATCCGTCGACGCGCCGCGACATCCCCAAGTTCTGCGTCTTCCTCGGCCATGAGCTGCTGGACCAGGCGGAAGAGGCGGGTACCTATCTCTACTGGATCCGCAAGAAGGCCGACTGATGCCTTACTACTTCGCCTACGGCTCGAACATGAACCCGGCGCGCATGCGCAGCCGCGGTCTGGATTTCAGCGAAGCCCTGGCAGGACGCCTGGAGGGGTACTCCCTGTGCTTCGACAAGCGCGCGCATGACCGTCCCGGCCGTTCCTACGCGAATATCCGCCACCAGCAGGGCGGCGTGGTGGAAGGCGTGCTCTATCGCCTGGCCCATGAGGACGAAATCTGGAAGATGGACCCTTTCGAGGGTACGCCGATCTTCTACAGCCGCGAGCGCATGCCGGTGATCACCGAAAAAGGCGTGCAGCCGGCCTGGGTCTACATCGCCAACCCGGCCATGCGCGAACCGGGCCTCTCGCCGACCCGCAGCTACCTGGAGCATCTGCTGGCGGGGCGGGATTTCCTGACGCCGGGCTACTGGGAAAACCTCTCGGCGGTGCCGGCGCATCCCGACGAATGACGGACCCTGCGCGCCTCATTCGCCGGAAGGAAAAAAGGGCCGCTGAGTGCGGCCCTTTTCATTACCTCCGGATCCTTGCCCTGGAGCTGCGCGCCAGGCGCAAGCTGAGCAGCGCGGCAGCGCAGGTCAGGCCAACCACCAGCCCTTGCCAGAGCCCTTTGGGGCCGCTTGGCTCGCCCAGCCAATCGGACAAACCGAGGGCGTAGCCAACCGGCAAGCCGATGCCCCAGTAGGCGAAGAGGGTGATGAGCATGGTTGCGCGGGTGTCCTGGTAACCACGCAGGGCGCCGGCTGCGGCGACCTGGATGGCATCGGAGAACTGGAATAGCGCCGAATAGACGATCAGCATGGCTGCCACCGCGATCACCTGCGGATCGGGCGAATACATCTTCGCGATCAGTTCGCGGCACAGCAGCATCAGGCTGGCGGACAGGCAGGCGTAGGCCAGCGCGGTAGCGATGCCGATGCCGGCGGCGAAGCGTGCTTCCCGTGGCTCGCCGCGGCCCAGAGCCTGGCCGACGCGTACTGTGACGGCCATGGCCAGGGCATAGGGAATCATGAAGATCAGGGCGCTGAAGTTCAGCGCGATCTGGTGCCCGGCCACCACGGTGGCCCCCAGTCCGCCGATCAGCAGGGCGATCACGGCGAAGATGCTCGATTCGGCGAATACCGCGATGCCGATGGGGCCGCCAATCGAAAGCAGGCGCTTGATCATCGGCCATTGCGGCTTGTCGAACCGGCCGAACAGCTGGCTCGACTTGTACGCCGGCGCGCGGGTCACCCAGCTAAACATGCCCAGCAGCATGAACCACATCACCAGGCCGCTGGCCCAGCCGCAACCCACGCCGCCCAAGGCGGGCATGCCCAGGTGGCCGTAGATCAGGATGTAGTTGAGCGGAATGTTCAGCAGCAGGCCGCAGATGCCCAGCACCATGCTCGGCCGGGTGCGGCCCAGGCCATCGCTGAAGCAGCGCAGCACGTAGTAGAGGGCTACGGCCGGGAAGCCGAAGGCGATGCCGTGCAGGTAGCCCATGGCGGGGTCGATCAGGTCCGGGTCCACGCCCATCAGCTGCAGCACCGGGCGGGCGTTGAGCAGCAGCAGGGCGCCGCAGAGGCCTACCACCAGGGCGAGCCAGAGCGCCTGACGTACCAGCGGGCCGATCTCGTCCTGTTTGCCGGCACCGAAGCGCTCGGCCACCTTGGCGGTGGTGGCCAGGAGGATGCCGGTCATCAACAGGAACACCGGAATCCAGATGGAGTTGCCCAGGGCTACGGCAGCCAGGTCGCGGGGGCTGACGCGGCCGGCCATCACCGCATCGACGAAGCCCATGGCGGAGTTGGAAAGCTGGGCGATCATGATCGGTGCGGCCAGCTTGAGCAGCGCGCGCAATTCGGTGCTGGCGCGGCTGAAACGGGTTTGAGCGGGGTTCAGTGATAGATCCATTTCAATCAGTCATCCACTGGGCATACCAGTGGCGTCCAGGCATTAGGTGGCAGGGAGTTGGATGCTGCCTGGTTGCGACGGGCTCGCAACGTTGCACTATCCCAGCCTTTGCAGAAGAGGCTGCCGGCGGAACGGGACGTGGAGGCTGAGGGACGGCTAGTCTACGCCCTGACGTATTGGTCAGGAAAGGGGGCGGACGGGCAGCATTAGCGCGCCAAGCGGGCCGATTGCGTAGAATAGCGGTCTCTCTGCCGGAGCCTGCCATGCGAATAGTTGCCGACGAAAACATACCCCTGGTCGATGCCTTCTTCGGCGGCCTGGGCGAAATCCGCCGCCTGCCCGGCCGCGCCATCGATGCCGCTGCACTAGCGGACGCCGACCTCCTGCTGGTGCGTTCGGTGACCCGCGTCGACCGTGCCCTGCTGGCCGGCAGCCCGGTGCGTTTCGTCGGCACCTGCACCATAGGCACCGACCACCTTGATCTCGACTACTTCAGCGAGGCCGGCATCGCCTGGTCCAGTGCGCCCGGCTGCAACGCCCGCGGCGTGGTCGACTACGTGCTCGGCAGCCTGCTGGTGCTGGCCGAGGACGCGGGCGTCGACCTCGCTTCGCGCACCTATGGCGTGGTGGGTGCCGGCCAGGTCGGCGGGCGCCTGGTGGAAATGCTGCACGGCCTCGGCTGGCGCGTGCTGGTCTGTGACCCGCCGCGCCAGGCTGCCGAGGGCGGCGACTACGTCGATCTGGAAACCATCCTCCGCGAATGCGATGCCATCAGCCTGCATACCCCGCTGAGCGCCAGCGGCGCGCACCCGACCCGCCACCTGCTGGATGCCGGGCGCCTTGAGCGCTTGCGCCCTGGTGCCTGGCTGATCAATGCCAGCCGTGGTGCGGTGGTGGACAACCAGGCCCTGCGCGACGTGCTGGCCCGCCGTGGCGAACTGCGCGCGGTGCTGGATGTCTGGGAAGGCGAGCCCCAGGCGGACGTGGAACTGGCGCGCCTGTGCCGGATCGCCACTCCGCATATCGCCGGTTACAGCCTGGACGGCAAGTTGCGTGGCACGGCGCAGATCTACCAGGCCTGGTGCCGGTTCAGTGGAGAGGCCGAAAGCGTCCGGCTCGACGAGCAGTTGCCGGCGCCCTGGCTGGGCGAGCTGGCCCTGGATGCCGCTTGCGACCCCAACTGGGCCCTGGCCACCCTGTGCCGGGCGGTCTACGACCCGCGCCGCGACGATGCGGATTTCCGCCGCAGCCTGGTTGGTGACGAGGTCCAGCGCCGCGCCGCCTTCGATGCCCTGCGCAAGCACTATCCGGTGCGGCGCGAGATCGACGGGCTGCGGGTGCGCCTGGCGGGGGATGCGCCGAGGCTGGCGGAAATGGTCCGGGCGTTGGGGGCGGAACTGGTGTAGGAAGCGGCCCGGGATTGCCCCGGGCCACAGGGGTCAAGCCTGTTTCAGTTCGGGTGCCAGCTGCTTGTGCAGTTCCTGGCAGGCGCGCTGGATCATGGTTTCGGTGATCGGAATCTCACGGCCCTGGGCGTCGATGATGGCGCCGCCTACGGGGCGACGCTGCTGCAGCGGGACCACGCGGCGATCGGAAGTGCTGTCGTGCAAGCTCATGGCCTGTCTCCTCTTCAGGTAATGCGCGCAGTCTAGGTACGGTAGATGAACACGCAGTGACAGTTGGCGCCGGCAATGCGCCGGAAAAACGAAAGACCAGGAAACGCCAGCAGCGAATGTGCCAACTGCGAGCCTCCTGGTCCTGGTGGATGGACCCCCTGCACGGGGTGCGAGTTCAGTACGAGGTTTAGCATGTCCATGTTCCATATGGGTCTGATTATCAACCCTCTGGCCGGTCTGGGTGGCCCGGCGGCACTCAAGGGCAGCGACGGGGTCGCCGCAGAGGCGCTTGCCAGAGGCGCCGAGCCCAGGGCGACGATGCGCACGCGCCTGGCCCTGGAGTGCCTGTTGCCGCTCGTCGGGCGTATCCAGTTCCTCACCTTCCCCGGCTCCATGGGGGCCGACCTGTTGGCGGAGATGGGCTTTGCGCACCGGGTACTGGGCCATCTCGATGGGCCGCAGACCCGGGCTGAGGATACCCGCCATGCGGTCGAGGCCCTGCAGGAGGCTGGCGTGGCGCTGATTCTCTTCGCTGGCGGCGACGGTACGGCGCGGGATGTCAGCGCCGTGGTGCGCGAGGGCCAGCCGGTGCTGGGCATTCCCGCCGGGGTGAAGATCCATTCGGGGGTCTATGCCATCAGCCCGCGCGCCGCCGGGGAACTGGCGCGGCGGCTGGTGGAGGGAGGGCTGGTGCGCCTGGCCAGTGGTGAGGTACGTGACCTGGACGAGTCCGCCCTGCGCGATGGCAAGGTGGCTGCACGCTGGTACGGCGAGCTGACGGTGCCTGAGGAAGGCCATTTCATGCAGAACGTGAAGCAGGGCGGCATGGAGTCCGAGGAGCTGGTGCTGGTGGAGCTGGCCGACTGGCTGGCCGACAGCTGGGAGGAGGGCGTGCGCTACGTCTTCGGTCCCGGCTCGACCCTGCACGGCCTGGCCGCGAACCTGGGGCTGGAAACCTCCCTGCTGGGAGTGGACGTGATCGAGGACTGCCAGGTGCTGGCGCGGGATGTCACCGAGGCGCAGCTCTTCGAACTGGTGGACGGTCATCCGACGCGGCTGCTGGTCACCGCCATCGGGGGACAGGGCCATATCATCGGTCGCGGCAATCAGCAGATCAGCCCGCGCGTGCTGCGCGCCATAGGCCTGGAGCATCTGAGAGTGGTGGCCACCAAGCGCAAGCTCGGTACCCTGGCAGGCCGACCCCTGCTGGTGGACAGCGGCGATCCCGCCCTGGACGAGGCCTTTCCCGATGCCGTACGGGTCTGGGCCGGCTACAAGGAAGAACTGCTATATCCCGTGGGGTGGGGCGATGCGCACTGACGCAGGGGCCGCGTCTCACTGAGGCAAGGGCGGATCGGCTACTATCGGCGTCACCTTCCCGTGGATGCAGGAGCATCGCGATGGATGCCGATCAGTACCCGCCCCATATCCGGCCCGGCGAGCGTGTCGTGCTCTTCGACGGTGTGTGCAAACTCTGCAACGTCTGGGCGAAGTTCCTGATCCGCCATGATCGGGAGCGGGTCTTCAAGCTGGCCTCTGTGCAGTCCCCGGAAGGCCAGGCGATCCTGCGCTGGTTCGGCATGCCCACCGATAGCTACGCCACCATGCTCTATGTCGAGGGTCGCGAGCTGGTCATTCGATCCGAAGCCATAGTGCGTATCGTCCGGCAGCTGCCGTCACCCTGGCCGCTGCTGGGGCTGTTTCGCTTCCTCCCCCTGGGCCTGCGGGACTGGTGTTACGACCGCATCGCCCTGAACCGCTACCGCATTTTCGGCCGGTACGAGGTCTGCCTGCTGCCGTCGCCCGACCATGAGGGGCGCTTTCTGCATGCCGACCGCTGAATCGTATCGTTTCGCCACCCTGGCCCGTTGGGGGTTGGCGCTGCTGTTCCTCTACCACGGCCTGGTGCCCAAGCTGCTCTGGCTGAGTGCAGATGAAAAACTGATGATCGCCGCCCACGGCTTTTCCCGGGTGGAGCTGGTGGCGTCCCTCGCCGGCCTTGCGGAGATCGCCCTGGCCCTGTTGCTGTTGGGGGTGCGCAGGCGGCGCTGGCCGCTGGCTCTGGCGGCGGTTCTGCTGACCGGGCTGCTGCTGGATGTCGCCCTGTTCGCCCCAGGCCTGCTGATCGAGGCTTTCAACCCGTTGTCCACCAACCTGTTGGCGCTCTGCCTGTGCCTGGTGGGTTGGTGGGCGGAAGCGCCGGACACTGCCGATCAGGGCGGTGTGCAACCCCTTGGGCAAACCGACTGAGTCCTTCGATGGCATCCTTACTTTCCGCACGGCAGCGCAATGCGCTGCGCATGGCTGGCCGCTTCGTCTCGCCCTATCGTTGGCGGGTGCTCGGTGCCTTGCTGGCATTGTTGTTCACCGCCGGAATTACCCTGTCCATGGGGCAGGGCATTCGCCTGCTGGTGGACCAGGGGCTGACGACCCAGTCCCAGGCGGCGCTGCAACAGACGATCATGCTGTTCTTCGCACTGGTGCTGGCCCTGGCAGTCGGCACCTTCACCCGTTTCTACCTGGTGTCCTGGATTGGCGAGCGCTTTGTCGCGGATATCCGCAAGCGCGTGTTCGACCATCTCGTCCAGCTGCACCCCGGCTTCTACGAGAGCAACCGCGCCTCGGAAATCCAGTCGCGGCTGACCGCCGACACCACCCTGCTGCAATCGGTGATCGGCTCATCCCTGTCCATGGCGCTGCGCAATGGCATCATGCTGGTCGGCGGCATCGTCCTGTTGTTCATCACCAATCCCAAGCTCACCGGCATCGTGCTGCTGGCGCTGCCACTGGTGCTGGCGCCCATCCTGGTTTTCGGCCGCCGCGTCCGGCGCCTGTCGCGGCAGAGCCAGGACCGCATCGCCGATGTCGGCAGCTACGTGGGCGAGACCCTGGGGCAGATCAAGACGGTGCAGGCCTACAACCACCAGGCACAGGATCGCCAGCGCTTCGCCCGTACGGTGGAAGGGGCCTTCGATACCGCGCGGCTGCGCATCGCCCAGCGCGCCTGGCTGATCACGCTGGTCATCGTGCTGGTGCTCGGCGCGGTAGGGGTGATGCTCTGGGTCGGCGGCACGGACGTGATAGCCGGGCGCATCTCGCCCGGCGACCTGGCGGCCTTCGTCTTCTACAGCCTGATAGTCGGCGCCGCATTCGGTGCCGTCAGCGAAGTCATCGGTGAACTGCAGAGCGCCGCCGGTGCGGCGGAGCGCATTGCCGAGCTGCTCCAGGCGCGAAACGCCATCGTCGCACCGGCAAGAGGGGGTGCGCTGCTGCCACCACGGGTCAGTGGCCGCATCGAGCTGCACGATGTGCGCTTCGCCTATCCCAACCGCCCCCAGGTCAATGCCCTGGACGGTGTCAGCCTGGATATACGTCCCGGCGAGACCCTGGCCCTGGTGGGGCCTTCCGGGGCCGGCAAGTCGACGGTGTTCGAGCTGCTGCTGCGCTTCTTCGACCCGCAGGAGGGCACCATCCTGGTGGAAGGTACGGAGCTGAAACAGCTCGACCCCGCCGACCTGCGCCGTTGCTTCGCCCTGGTGTCGCAGAATCCGGCGCTGTTCTTCGGCAGTGTCGAGGACAACATCCGCTACGGCCGCCCCGAGGCCAGCGATGCCGAGGTGGAGGCGGCGGCTCGCGCGGCCCACGCCCACGAATTCATCACCCGCTTGCCCCAGGGTTACCAGACCCACCTGGGGGAGGGCGGTATCGGCCTGTCCGGCGGCCAGCGGCAGCGACTGGCCATCGCCCGCGCGCTGCTGGTCGATGCGCCCATCCTGCTGCTGGATGAAGCTACCAGCGCCCTGGACGCCGAAAGCGAACACCTGATCCAGCAGGCGCTGCCGACCCTGATGAGTGGCCGCACCACACTGGTGATCGCCCACCGCCTGGCCACGGTGCAGAACGCCGACCGCATCGCGGTGATGGAGCGGGGAAAGGTGGTGGCCATCGGGCGTCACGGGCAGCTGGTGGCCAGCAACCCGCTCTATGCGCGGCTGGCGGAGTTGCAATTCGGGACCCGGGACGAAACTGAGCTGGAGTAGCGTAACCGTGCCTCCGGGGTTGGAGGTGGGGCGCCGAGCCTGGGAAGTCCAACTCATCTCCATGCGCAATAAAAAAAGGGATGCCAATGGCATCCCTTTCTTCATTCAGGCTTGGCTTCAGACGACCGGCTTGGTCTCGTCCTTGGCTTCGTCCTTTTCCTTTTCCTCTTCTTCGGCCTTGGGTTCGGCTTTCGCCGGAACCTCTTCCTCGGTCGCTACCGCCACTTGCTCCTGCTGTTCGGCCGGGGCTTCGACAGGTTGCTCCACTGCCTGCTCGACGGCCTCTACGGCCGGCTGCTCGGCAGCGACTTCCTCGGCCACGCCAGAGATGGCGTGCACGGCAGCGGAAACCGGCTCGGCGGCGACTACGGCTTCAACCGCATTGGCGGCAGCAGCTTCGGCTTCCTTGGCCAGGCGCTCGGCTTCGCGCTGACGGCGGCGAACTTCACGGGGGTCGTTGGCGGCGCGACCGGTGCTGGACAGGGCGGCGGCCGGGGCCTCGACCTGCGGAGCAGCGACTTCCGGAACATCCACCACCGGAGCGGGGGCGGGCTCTTCGGTCAGGACCGCAGCCGGAGCGGCTTCGATGAACTGAGGCGCCTCGACCACGGCCGGTGCTTCAACAGCTTCAACAGCTTCAACGACCGGCTCGGCGACCGGGGCAGCTTCCTCGACCGGGGCGAAGACAGCCTCGGCTTCAACCACCTGGGCTTCGACCTGGACGGGTTCCTGGCTGGTGGCTTCAGTAGCTTCACCGACCGTTTCGGCTGCGACCACGGCGGTAGCGGCTATTGCGGCGACCTGGGCGACATCGACAGGGGAGGCCTGCTCGACGCCTTCCTGGCCTTCCGCCAGTTCTTCGCCGCCGGCTTCACGCTGACGCTCACGGCGATTGCTGCGGCGGCGCTGGCCACGGGAGCGGCGACGCGGGCGTTCGCCATCGGCGCCTTCCTGATCGTCGTCCAGCAGCTCTTCGTTGTTCAGCAGTTCTTCGTCGACCGCTTCGGCCTGGGCCTGTTCGGCGCGCGGCTGGCGTTCCTCGCGGGGCTGACGCTCTTCACGCGGCTGGCGCTCTTCGCGGGCCGGACGCTCAGCGCGCTCGCCACGCTCGCGACGACCTTCCTGGCCTTCACGGGGTTCGCGCGGCTGGCGCTCTTCGCGCTGCGGGCGATCCTCGCGGACCTGGCGTTCCTCGCGAGGCTGACGCTCTTCACGGGGCTGGCGCTCTTCGCGCGGCTCGCGGGCCTGGCGCTCTTCACGCGGTTGACGCTCCTCGCGTGGCTGGCGCTCTTCGCGGGCCGGACGCTCGCGGCGGGCTTCCTGGCCTTCGCGGGCTTCGCGCGGCTGGCGCTCTTCACGCGGCTTGCGATCGTCATCACGACGGCCTTCACGACCCTCGCGGCCTTCGCGACCATCACGGCGACGGTTCTGCTGGCGGCCGGCGCGACGCTCTTCACCGCGCGGCTGGCGCTCGGTGGCGGGCGTCTCGGCTTCGACCTTGGGCTCTTCCTTGCCGGCGAACAGGCCTACCAGGGATTTCACCAGGCCCTTGAACAGACTGGGTTCCGGGGTTGGCGCCGGCGGGGCCAGCGGGGCGGCAGCAATCGGCGCCGGAGCGGGGCGCTCGGGGGAAACGGTCTTCACCGCGGCTTCCTGGCGAACCAGAGTGCGGGTGGAGCTGGCCGGCTGGGCTTCTTCGACCTCGGCCGGGGTCATCTCGTAGCTGGACTGGCCGGTCAGCACTTCAGGGCTGTCGTCGCGCAGGCGCTGGACTTCGAAGTGCGGGGTCTCGAGGTGGTCGTTCGGCAGGATGACGATGCGCGAACGGCTACGCAGCTCAATCTTGGTGATGCTGTTGCGCTTCTCGTTGAGCAGGAAGGCGGCAACCGGGATCGGCACCTGGGCGCGGACTTCGGCGGTGCGGTCCTTGAGGGCTTCTTCCTCGATCAGGCGCAGGATGGCCAGGGATAGCGACTCAACGTCACGGATGATGCCTTGGCCGTCGCAGCGAGGGCAGACGATGCCGCTGGTCTCGCCCAGGGACGGACGCAGGCGCTGGCGGGACATTTCCAGCAGGCCGAAGCGGGAGATACGACCGATCTGCACGCGGGCGCGGTCGGCTTCCAGGGCTTCGCGGACTTTCTCTTCCACGGCGCGCTGGTTCTTGGCCGGGGTCATGTCGATGAAGTCGATGACGATCAGGCCGCCGATGTCACGCAGGCGCAGCTGGCGGGCGATTTCCTCGGCCGCTTCCAGGTTGGTCTGCAGGGCGGTTTCCTCGATGTCGCCGCCTTTGGTCGCACGGGCCGAGTTGATGTCGATGGACACCAGGGCTTCGGTCGGGTCGATGACGATGGAACCGCCGGACGGCAGCTTCACTTCGCGCTGGAAGGCGGTTTCGATCTGGCTTTCGATCTGGAAGCGATTGAACAGCGGAACGCTGTCCTGGTAGAGCTTGATCTTGCTCTGGTACTGCGGCATCACCTGGCGGATGAAGCTGAGGGCTTCCTCGTGGGCTTCGACGCTGTCGACCAGCACTTCGCCGATGTCCTGGCGCAGGTAGTCACGGATGGCGCGGATGATGACGTTGCTTTCCTGATAGATCAGGAAAGGGGCGCCGCGTTCACCGGAAGCTTCCTTGATGGCGCTCCAGAGTTGCAGCAGGTAGTCCAGGTCCCATTGCAGCTCCTCGCTGGAGCGGCCGAGGCCGGCGGTGCGGACGATCAGGCCCATGTCGGCCGGAGCGTTGAGGCCGTTCAGCGCTTCGCGCAGTTCGTTGCGCTCTTCGCCTTCGATGCGACGGGAGATACCACCGGCGCGGGGGTTGTTCGGCATCAGCACCAGGTAGCGGCCGGCGAGGCTGATGAAGGTGGTCAGGGCTGCGCCCTTGTTGCCGCGCTCTTCTTTCTCGACCTGGACGATGACTTCCTGGCCTTCGCTGAGCACTTCCTTGATGTTGATGCGGCCTTCGGGAGACTTCTTGAAGTACTCGCGGGAAATTTCTTTCAGCGGCAGGAAGCCGTGGCGCTCGGCGCCGAAGTCGACGAAGGCGGCTTCGAGGCTGGGCTCGATACGAGTGATCCGGCCCTTGTAGATGTTGGCTTTCTTCTGCTCGCGTGCACCCGACTCGATGTCCAGGTCGTACAGGCGTTGGCCGTCGACCAGAGCAACACGCAACTCTTCGGGCTGAGTTGCGTTAATCAGCATTCTTTTCATGTGATACCAATGGGTTTCCGGGCTACCGGTAACGGCGATTGGCGCACACGACTCTCGCGGTCGGTGTCAGGTGCGTGTCAGGGCCGGCGGACCGTCCCAGTGTCCAGCGAACTCCAGCCAGTGGGGCCGGAATCGCGACTACGTCTCCTGCTTGCTGTGTCGTGACAGAAGCACTTGTTCAGGAGGAGGAATCAACGGTCGGTAGCGGACGAAATGAAGCGTCTTGAATAAAGCCTGGTGCTACGCAGTCCGACTATTGTGCATCTCCACCCTACACTTATCCCTTGAAAATCGGGTGCCGCTCGCTGAATCCGTAGCGGGTTGCATTTACCGTGATCTCCCGTTGGAAGGGGCGATCACGCGTCATGGCTCAAGGCTTTGATTTCGGAAATTGCGCGGTCAATGCGGCGAAATTTCTGTCGGACGGCCTCACGTCCTGAAAGGGTTGCAGCGGTTGGGATGGCAGTTTTGGCGAACATCCCGAAACCAGGCCGCTTTTGGCGGCGTTCGCGACTATAGCAGTAATCATTAAGTGCTTCAAATCCATAAAAAATTGTTATGATGCGCAAATGACTACTCCTGCCTCTCCAACCTCCGGCGTCCAGCTGCTTGAGGTTGCGCCGGAATATGCCGGCCAACGCATCGATAATTTCCTACGTACCCAGCTGAAAGGTGCGCCCAAGACGCTGATCTATCGCATCCTGCGCAAGGGCGAAGTCCGGGTGAACAAGGGGCGCATCAAGCCGGAGTACAAGCTCCAGGCCGGCGACATCGTGCGGGTTCCGCCGCTGCGCCTGGCCGAGCGCGATGAGCCAGCGCCTGTGGCCCAGGGGCTGCTGGAGCGCCTGGAAGCCGCCATCGTCTACGAAGACAAGGCCCTGATCGTGCTGAACAAGCCTGCCGGCATCGCCGTGCATGGCGGCAGCGGTCTCAGTTTCGGGGTGATCGAGGCGTTTCGCCAGTTGCGCCCGGATGCCAAGGACCTGGAGCTGGTGCATCGCCTCGACCGCGATACCTCGGGCCTGCTGATGATCGCCAAGAAGCGCAGCATGCTGCGGCACCTGCACGAGGCCCTGCGTGGCGATGGCGTGGACAAACGCTACCTGGCACTGGTGCGCGGCAGCTGGCCGACCTCGAAAAAGAAGGTCAGTGCGCCATTGCTGAAGAATAACCTGCGCTCTGGTGAGCGCATGGTGGAGGTGAACCCCGGAGGCAAGGACGCCCTGACCGAGTTCCGGGTCGTGCGGCGCTTCGGCGAGTTCGCCACCCTGGTGGAGGCCAGTCCTATCACGGGCCGTACCCACCAGATCCGTGTGCATGCCAAGCACGCTGGCCATTCCATCGCTGGCGACCCCAAGTACGGAGACGAGGACTTCACCCACGAGATCCGTGATCTTGGTGGTAAGCGCCTGTTCCTGCATGCCCATTCCCTGGCCATCAGCCTGCCTGATGGCGGCGAGTTGAAGCTGGAAGCGCCGGTGGACGAGATGTGGCAGAAGACCCTGGAGCGTCTCGGTGCGTGACTATCGACTGCTGATCTTCGATTGGGATGGCACGCTGGTGGATTCCATTGCCCGCATAGTCGAGTCCATGCGTGTCGCGGCCGACGTCTGTGGGTTGCCCTGGCGCGACGATGTCGCCATCAAGGGCATCATCGGCCTAGGTTTGCCGGAGGCCATTGCTACCCTTTACCCGGATCTCGACGACGTGCGACGTATCGATGAATTCCGGCGCAGTTATGGTGATCATTACAACGCCTTGGAAAGCCAGCCTTCGCCCCTGTTCGAGGGGGTGGCTGAGGCCCTGGAAGACTTCCGTGCTCAGGGTTACCGCCTGGCGGTCGCGACCGGCAAGAGCCGCCGTGGGCTCGATCATGTATTGGCCGGGCGCGGTTGGCTGGAATATTTCGATGTCACCCGATGCGCGGATGAGACGGCGAGCAAGCCCGATCCGCTGATGCTGCGGGAAATCCTCGCGCACTGCGGCGTGGCGGCCGAGCAGGCACTGATGGTGGGGGATTCACCCTTCGATCTGCGCATGGCGCATCGGGCGGGGATGGATTCCGTGGCGGTGGGTTATGGTGCCCAGCCGCTTGCCGAGTTACTCAAGGAGTCGCCGAAATTGGCGATCGAGCGTTTCGAGGAGCTGCGTCACTGGTTGAGTGGTGATCGCAGTCGGCAATCCCTGGAGGTGGAACTCTATGTCTGATGAATGGAAAGCAGCGGCTTCTGCCGACAAGGCTGACGAGAAGAGCTGGAAGCTGCTGGAGAAAGCGGTGCTGGCTGGCGTCCAGGAGCAGCGTCGGGCTCGGCGCTGGGGGATTTTCTTCAAGTCCCTGACTTTCCTTTATCTGTTCGTCGCGCTGGCGCTGTTCGCGCCATCCCTCGATCTGCAGAAAGGTGCGGCGCGCAGCAAGGATCACACGGCACTGGTGGAGGTCCGCGGCCTGATCGCCGATGAGGAGGCGGCCAGTGCGGATAATATCGTCACCGGTCTGCGCGCAGCCTTCGAGGATCCGAAGACCAAGGGCGTTGTCCTGCGCATCAACAGCCCGGGCGGCAGCCCTGTGCAGTCCGGCTACATCTATGACGAGATTCGTCGGCTGCGCGAGGCGCACAAGGACATCAAGGTCTACGCCGTGATCTCCGATCTGGGCGCGTCCGGTGCCTATTACATTGCCAGCGCGGCGGATGAGATCTACGCCGACAAGGCCAGCCTGGTGGGTTCGATCGGCGTGACTGCGACCACCTTCGGCTTCGTCGATGCGATGGGCAAGCTGGGTGTCGAGCGCCGTGTCTACACCTCTGGCGAGCACAAGGCATTCCTTGATCCCTTCCAGCCACAGAAGGCGGAAGAGACCGAGTTCTGGCAGGGTGTGCTGAATACCACCCACCAGCAGTTCATCGAAAGTGTGAGGAAGGGTCGCGGCGATCGGCTGAAGGTCGAGGGGCATCCCGAACTCTTCAGTGGCCTGGTCTGGTCGGGGGAGCAGGCGCTGGCGCTGGGCCTGGTGGACAAGTTGGGCAATGCCAGCTTCGTGGCGCGGGAAGTGGTGGGGGCGAAGGAAATCGTCGACTACACCGTCCAGGAGTCGCCTTTCGATCGCTTCTCCAAGAAGTTCGGCGCCAGCGTCGCCGAGCGGCTGGCCTTGTGGATGGGCTTGCAGGGGCCTTCGCTGCGCTAAGTTGCGCGCGTTGCCAATGAAGAAAGCCCGGCCAGTGCCGGGCTTTCTTCATTTATATGGATGGGGTCAGGGGATCTGCACGCCTTCGGCGAGCAGCATGTCCACCAGGCGGATCAGCGGCAGGCCGACCAGGCTGGTGGCGTCGCTGCCTTCGGTGGCGCGAAACAGGCTGACACCCAGGCCTTCGGCCTTGAAGCTGCCGGCACAGTCGTAGGGTCGTTCCGCTTCCAGGTAGCGGCTGATGCGCGCTTCGTCCAGTTCGCGGAAGTGCACCGTGAAGGGCACGCAGTCCACCTGGTAGTTCCCCGTGACGCTGTTCAGCAAGGCCAGGCCGGTAAGGAAGCTGACGCTGGTTCCGCTGGCGGCCAGCAATTGACTGCGGGCGCGTTCGAATCCGTGGGGTTTGCCGAGTATCTGCTCGCCGAGTACGGCGACCTGGTCGGAGCCGATGATCAGGTGATTCGGGTGCAGGGTGGCCAGTGCCTGGGCCTTTTCCAGGGCAAGGCGGCGCACCAGTCGTTCGGCGGACTCCTGCGGATGGCGGGTTTCGTCGATGGCCGGAGCACTCCAGGTGAAGGGCAGGCGCAGGCGTTCGAGCAATTCGCGGCGGTAGGGGGAGCTGGATGCGAGCACCAGGGGCGGCATGGCGATCTCCGGAATGTGGGCGAGGAATTCTATAGAGCCGGTTCGCGCAGGGACAATGCGGAAATTCTTTTGACAGGGGAGGGGCTCGTCCCTAGAATGCTGCGCCTATGTTGAATGGGCCGATTCCACCTCATGTAGATCCGCGCAAGCTGGCGGACCGCGAGATCACCCTCGAAGGTGATATTGCGCTTGCCAGCCTGGAGCGACTCTGCGACCCCCTAGCGGACAATGCGGGCAGCATCCATGCGAGCCTGGCGTTCAGTCGTGACGAACGTCGCGCGGTCGTCATCCACAGCCGGATCGACGTCGAGGTCAAGATGGTTTGCCAGCGTTGTCTAGAGCTGGTCGCCCTGAACATCCACAGCGAATGCGATTACGCCGTGGTGAGGGAAGGGGCTGACAGTCAGTCGCTGCCGAAGGGCTATGACGTGCTGGAAGTGGGAGAGGATCCTCTGGATCTGATGACTCTGGTCGAGGATGAGCTGTTGCTTGCCCTGCCCATAGTTCCGGCCCATGACCCTGAAGAATGCCAGCAGCCGGCGGGCCTTGATGCGCCCGAACCGAGCGAGGACGAGGTTTCGCGGTCCAACCCGTTCAGTGTATTGGCGCAGTTAAAGCGTGACCCAAACGTTTAGGAGTTAATTGATTATGGCTGTTCAGCAGAACAAAAAATCCCGCTCGGCACGCGACATGCGTCGTTCCCACGACGCCCTCGATGCCAACGCACTGTCCGTAGAGAAGAGCACCGGTGAAGTTCACCTGCGCCACCACGTTTCCCCGGACGGTTTCTACCGCGGTCGCAAAGTGATCGACAAGGGCGCTGACGAGTAATCCTTGTCCGCCTCGATCGTCGCGATTGATGCAATGGGCGGGGACTTTGGTCCCCGCTGCATTGTCCCGGCCAGTGTCGCCTGTCTGGCCGAATTCCCCTCGCTCCACCTGGTCCTTGTCGGCCAAGCTCCCCTTCTCGAAGAACTCATCGCCCGCGTTCCCGCGGCCGATCGCCAGCGCCTGCAGATCGAACACGCCAGCGAGGTGATCGGCATGGATGAGCGCCCGGCGCAAGCCCTGCGCGGCAAGCCTGATGCCTCGATGCGCGTCGCCCTCGAACTGGTGCGCAATGGGCGTGCCCAGGCTTGCGTCAGTGCCGGCAATACCGGTGCGCTGATGGCGCTGTCTCGCTATGTGCTGAAGACGCTGCCCGGCATCGACCGTCCGGCCATGGTCAGCGCCATTCCTACGGCCCGTGGTCACTGCCATTTGCTGGATCTTGGCGCCAATGTCGATTGCAGTGCGGAGCATCTCTATCAATTCGCTGTGATGGGGGCGGTGGCCGCCGAGATCCTGGGGGTGGAGCGGCCGCGGGTGGCATTGCTGAATGTCGGCACCGAAGACATCAAGGGCAACCAGCAGGTCAAGCTGGCGGCGAGCCTGTTGCAGCAGGCCCAGGGGCTCAATTACATCGGCTACATCGAGGGGGACGGGCTCTATCGCGGTGAAGCGGACGTGGTGGTGTGCGACGGTTTCGTCGGCAACATCCTGCTCAAGTCCAGTGAAGGCCTGGCCTCCATGATTTCCGCGCGCATCGAGGCGCTTTTCACCGAGAACCTGGGTTCGCGCCTGGTGGGTTCGCTGGCGTTACCGCTGCTGCGCAGGCTGCGCACCGATCTGGCGCCCGCGCGTCATAACGGGGCGAGTTTTCTCGGCTTGCAGGGTATCGTCATCAAGAGCCATGGCTCAGCCGGTTCGGAGGGCTTCCAGAGCGCCATCCGCCGTGCGCTGATCGAGGTTCGGGAGAACCTCCCGCAGCGTCTGCACGGTCGCCTGGAACATCTGTTGCTGTAGGATGTGACCGCTATCGGTAGCCTGTCATCCAACTGTCAGTTCTTTGCGCTTGGCTATGCCAGGCGTCAATCTCCCTATACCGCCAGATAAGGGACCACTCTCAATGTCCGCATCCCTCGCTTTCGTCTTTCCCGGTCAGGGCTCCCAGTCTCTGGGCATGCTGGCCGAGCAGGGGGGCCAGCAGAAGCTGGTCCTGGATACCTTTGCTGAAGCCTCCGAGGCGCTCGGCTATGACCTCTGGGCATTGACCCAGCAGGGTCCGGAAGAGCAGCTCAACCAGACCGACAAGACCCAGCCGGCCATCCTCGCCGCCTCCATCGCCCTGTGGCGCCTGTGGCTGGCTGAAGGTGGCGCCCGTCCGGCCTACGTCGCCGGCCACAGCCTGGGTGAATACTCCGCCCTGGTGGCTGCCGGCAGCTTGGCCTTCGCCGATGCGGTGAAGCTGGTGGAGCGCCGTGGCCAGCTGATGCAGCAGGCCGTTCCGGCAGGGCAGGGCGGCATGGCCGCCATTCTCGGTCTGGAAGATGCCGACGTGCTGGCCGCCTGCGCCGAAGCCGCGCAGGGTGAAGTGGTCAGCGCGGTGAACTTCAACGCACCCGGCCAAGTGGTGATCGCTGGTGCCGCGGCTGCCGTCGAGCGCGCCATCGAGGTGTGCAAGGCGCGCGGCGCCAAGCGTGCGATGCCGCTGCCGGTCAGCGTGCCGTCCCACTGCGCACTGATGAGGCCCGCCGCCGAGCGATTCGCCGAATCCATCGAAGCCCTCGCCTGGCAGGCGCCGCAGATTCCGCTGGTGCAGAACGTCAGCGCTGCCGTTGCGGCGGACCTCGACGTACTCAAGCGCGACCTGCTGGCCCAGCTCTACAGCCCGGTTCGCTGGGTGGAGTCGATGGTCTGCCTGTCCGAGAGCGGTGTCACCGACCTGGTGGAGTGCGGCCCGGGCAAGGTGCTGTCCGGCCTGAACAAGCGCTGCGTGAAGGGTGTCAACACCCACAACCTGGATACCCCTGATGCTTTCGCAGCCGCCCGTGCTGCGCTGGCCTGAACAAGGAGAAGACCTATGAGTCTGCAAGGTAAGGTGGCATTGGTCACCGGTGCGAGCCGTGGCATTGGCCAGGCGATCGCTCTCGAACTGGGCCGTCAGGGCGCCGTGGTCATCGGTACCGCGACTTCCCCCTCCGGTGCCGAGAAAATCGCCGAGTACCTCAAGAGCAACGGCATCGAAGGCGCCGGCCTGGTCCTGGACGTCAGCAATGACGAGTCGGTCGCCAGCACCCTCGAACACATCCAGCAGCACCTGGGTCAGCCGCTGATCCTGGTGAACAACGCCGGCATCACCCGCGACAACCTCATGCTGCGCATGAAGGACGACGAGTGGTTCGACGTCATCAACACCAACCTCAATAGCCTGTACCGCCTGTCCAAGGCCGTGCTGCGCGGTATGACCAAGGCTCGCTGGGGACGCATCATCAACATCGGTTCGGTGGTGGGCGCCATGGGCAACGCTGGCCAGACCAACTACGCCGCCGCCAAGGCCGGTCTGGAAGGCTTCAGCCGCGCATTGGCGCGTGAAGTCGGTTCCCGTGCCATTACCGTGAACGCGGTGGCGCCGGGCTTCATCGACACCGACATGACCCGTGAACTGCCGGATGCCCAGCGCGATGCGCTGCTGACCCAGATCCCGCTGGGTCGCCTGGGCCAGGCCGAAGAGATTGCCAGGGTGGTGGGTTTCCTCGCCTCCGATGGCGCTGCCTACGTCACTGGCGCTACCATCCCGGTCAACGGCGGTATGTACATGAGCTGAATGTGACGAATCCCTTCAGAAAGCTGTCATATGGGCTGTCTAGAATTCGCTATATAAGTGCAGTCGGGTTATAGACATTTCGTTGCGGCGATCCGAAGGGGTTCAGGCGTTCTGCTTGAAATGCGGAAAACCCTTTCTATACACTGCAGCCCCAGCTGCACGGATTTTTCCATAGGAGTGAAAACAAGGTATGAGCACCATCGAAGAACGCGTCAAGAAAATCGTCGCCGAACAACTGGGCGTCAAAGAAGAGGAAGTCACCAACAGCGCTTCCTTCGTTGAAGATCTGGGCGCCGACTCCCTTGACACCGTTGAGCTGGTGATGGCTCTGGAAGAGGAATTCGAGACCGAAATCCCGGACGAGCAAGCCGAGAAGATCACCACCGTTCAGGAAGCCATCGATTACATCAACGCCCACGCGCAGTAATGTAATCGTCGGTTCCCCGACGCGGAGAAGCCGCACGACCCAACCGGGCGTGCGGTTTTTCTTTAAGCAGGTTGTTGAAAATCCGCGGGGCATGTCGCCTGCCGGGCTTTTCAACAGTCTGTTAATCCGAATCAACCGCCGTGTAGAGATTGAAGAAGGAGAGCGCTGTGTCGCGTAGACGCGTCGTGGTCACTGGCCTTGGCATGTTGTCGCCGCTGGGTACCGATGTACCGAGCAGCTGGCAGGGAATTCTGGCTGGCCGCAGTGGCATTGGCCTGATCGAACATATGGACCTTTCCGCCTACACCACCCGCTTCGGCGGTTCGGTCAAGGGGTTCAATGTCGAGGAGTACCTGTCGGCCAAGGAGGCGCGCAAGCTCGACCTTTTCATCCAGTACGGCCTTGCGGCGAGCTTCCAGGCCGTGCGTGATTCCGGCCTCGAAGTCACCGATGCCAATCGCGAGCGCATCGGCGTCGCCATGGGTTCCGGCATCGGCGGTTTGACCAACATCGAGAACAACTGCAAATCGCTGATCGATCAGGGGCCGCGTCGGATCTCTCCGTTCTTCGTGCCCGGCTCGATCATCAACATGGTGTCCGGCTTCCTGTCGATCCACCTGGGCATCCAGGGGCCGAACTACGCCATCGCCACGGCCTGCACCACCGGCACCCACTGCATCGGCATGGCTGCGCGCAATATCGCCTACGGCGAGGCCGACGTGATGGTCGCCGGCGGTTCCGAGATGGCCGCTTGCGGCCTCGGCCTGGGTGGCTTCGGTGCCGCCCGTGCACTGTCCACTCGCAATGACGATCCGACCCGCGCCAGCCGCCCGTGGGACAAGGGGCGCGATGGCTTCGTGCTGTCCGATGGCGCCGGCGCCCTGGTGCTGGAAGAGCTGGAGCACGCCAAGGCCCGTGGTGCGACCATCTATGCCGAGCTGATCGGCTTCGGCATGAGTGGCGACGCCTACCACATGACCTCGCCGCCGGATGACGGCGCCGGCGCGGCCCGCTGCATGCGCAATGCCCTGCGCGATGCAGGCCTGAACGGCGACCAGGTGCAGTACGTGAACGCCCATGGCACCTCGACGCCAGCAGGCGACATCGCCGAGGCCATGGCGCTGAAATCGGTATTCGGCGAGCACGCCTACAAGCTCGCGGTCAGCTCCACCAAATCCATGACCGGCCACCTTTTGGGTGCCGCCGGCGCGGTGGAAGCGATCTTCAGCGTGCTGGCCCTGCGCGACCAGGTGGCGCCGCCGACCATCAACCTGGACGAGCCCGATGAAGGCTGCGACCTCGACTTCGTGCCCCACGAAGCGCGTTCCATGCCCATGGACATCGTGCTGTCCAACTCCTTCGGCTTTGGCGGCACCAATGGTTCCCTGGTGTTCCGCCGGTTCGCTGGCTGATGCATAGCTGGGTCGACGGCCATCCGGCCGAGTCGCTGTCCATCAAGGACCGCGGCCTGGCCTACGGCGATGGGCTTTTCGAAACCATCGCCGTGCGTGCCGGTCGGCCCCCGCTGCTCGAATACCACTTGGCGCGGCTGACCGAAGGCTGCCGACGCCTGGGTATCCCTCTCGACCTGCCACTGATGCGTACCGAGCTGCTGGCGTTCTCAGCGGGCCTGGGCGAGGGCGTGGCCAAGCTCATGGTCACCCGCGGCGAGGGCCTGCGCGGCTATGCACCGCCGCCCGTCGCCTTGCCGCGGCGCATCCTGCAGAGCAGCGCTTTTCCCGCCTATCCCGAAGGCAACTGGGAGCAGGGCGTGCAACTCTTCCCTTGCGCGACCCGTCTGGCCGAGCAGCCGCTGTTGGGCGGTCTCAAGCACCTGAATCGCCTGGAACAGGTCCTCGCCCGCGCCGAATGGCAAGGCGGCGATTTCGCCGAAGGCCTGATGCGCGACCAGTCGGGACGGGTGATCGAGGGCGTGTTCAGCAACCTCTTCATGGTCCGGGGCGGCGTCCTGGTCACCGCCGAGCTTTCCCGCTGCGGTGTGGCGGGGGTAATGCGCGCGGCCCTGCTGGACTGCGCCAGGGCGCAGCGCATTGCGGTCGAAGTGCGGGATATCCCTTTCGAGGAGTTCGTCCAGGCCGACGAGGTTTTTCTCTGCAACAGCGTCTTCGGCATCTGGCCGGTGCGTTCAGTAACAGGCCATCACTGGCCGGTCGGGCCGCTGACCCGTAAACTTCAGGCTATCGCTCGCGATCTACTGGACATCTGATTCGTGATACGCAAATTCCTGCTGATGCTGGAGGCAGGCCTGCTCTTTGCCGGCCTGTTGGTAGCCTTTGCCGGCTGGCAGCAACGCGTCACCCTCGAGCAACCCTTGAACATTTCCGCAGAGCGGATGCTCGACGTCCCGTCCGGCGCCACCCCAGGCGGCCTGCTGAATCGCCTGGAAGAGGAAGGGGTGCTGCGCAACGCCTTCTGGCTGCGTCAGTACTGGCGCTTCAACCTGTCCAACGCATCGCTGTACAGCGGCGAGTACCGCCTGAGCCCTGGCATGAGCGCCGCCGCTTTGCTGGGCCTGTGGCAACGGGGTGAGGTGGTGCAGTACAGCGTGACCCTGGTGGAGGGCTGGAGTTTCCGCCAGGTCCGTGCCGCCCTGACCAAGCAGGGCAAGCTGGAGCAGACTCTGGCCAATGTCGGCGATGCGGAGCTGATGGCCCGCCTTGGTCGGCCCGGCGAGAATCCGGAAGGCCGTTTCTTCCCCGATACCTACCGATTTGTGCGTGGCATGCGCGACATCGATCTGCTGAAGCTGGCGCGGGAGCGTCTCGACCAGGTGCTGGACGAGGAGTGGTCCAAGCGCGCCGAACGGCTGCCCTATGCCGACCCCTACCAGGCGCTGATCATGGCGTCGCTGGTCGAGAAGGAAACCGGCGTGCCGTACGAGCGCGGGCAGATCGCCGGCGTCTTCGTGCGCCGCCTGCAGACCGGCATGTTGCTGCAGACGGACCCGACCGTGATCTACGGCCTGGGCGAGCGCTACAACGGCAACCTGACCCGTGATCACCTGCGCGAGCCGACGCCCTACAACACCTACGTGATCAGCGGCCTGCCGCCGACTCCGATCGCCCTGGCCGGGCGCGAGGCGATTCACGCGGCATTGCATCCCTCCGATGGCAAGAGCCTCTACTTCGTCGCACGCGGCGACGGCAGCCATGTATTCTCCGAGACCCTGGGTGAGCACAATCAGGCCGTGCGCGACTTCCAATTGAAGCGCCGCAGCGATTACCGCTCCAGCCCAATCCCGCAATGAATAAGGACACCCAGTGAGCGGTCTGTTCATCACCTTGGAAGGCCCCGAAGGCGCCGGAAAGAGCACCAATCGCGACTACCTCGCCCAGCGCCTGCGTGACCAGGGCGTCGAAGTGCTGCTGACCCGCGAACCCGGCGGCACGCCGCTTGCCGAGCGCATTCGGGAACTCCTGCTGGCCCCCAGCGACGAACCCATGGCCGTGGATACCGAGCTGCTGCTGATGTTCGCTGCCCGTGCGCAGCACCTGGAAGCCGTTATCAAGCCAGCCCTGGCCCGTGGCGCTGTGGTTCTCTGCGACCGCTTCACCGATGCCACCTATGCCTACCAGGGCGGTGGCCGCGGTCTGCCCGAGGAGCGCATTGCCTTGCTGGAGCGGTTCGTCCAGGGCGACCTGCGTCCCGATCTGACCCTGGTCTTCGACCTCCCGGTGGAAATCGGCCTGAGCCGAGCAGCCGCTCGTGGCCGCCTCGATCGATTCGAGCAGGAGCAGCGCAGCTTCTTCGAGGCGGTGCGCCAGACCTACCTCAGGCGCGCCCAGTCGACCCCTGAGCGCTACAGGGTGATAGACGCCTCGGTGCCCCTTGCCGACGTCCAGGACAGCCTCGACCGGTTGCTGCCTGAACTGCTGGAGCGCTGCAATGGCTGATGCCTATCCCTGGCAGGACGCGCTCTGGCAGCAACTGGCGGGCCGCCCGCGGCACGCTCACGCCTATCTGCTGCATGGCCCGTCCGGCATCGGCAAGCGCGCCCTCGCCGAGCGCCTGATGGCGCGCCTGCTCTGCCAGAGCCCGGCCGGCCTCGATGCCTGTGGGCAGTGCAAGGCCTGCCTGCTGCTGGCGGCCGGCACGCACCCGGATGCCTTCGTGCTGGAGCCCGAGGAGGCTGACAAGGCCATCCGCGTCGACCAGGTGCGCGAGCTGGTGGAATTCGTGGTCCAGACCGCACAGCTCGGAGGGCGCAAGGTGATCCTGCTGGAGCCGGCCGAGGCGATGAACCTGAACGCCTCCAACGCCCTGCTCAAGAGTCTGGAGGAGCCGTCCGGCGATACCGTGCTGCTGTTGATCAGCCACCAGCCGAGCCGACTGCTGCCGACCATCAAGAGTCGTTGCGTGCAGCAGGCGAGCCCCCTGCCGAGCGAGGCCCAGAGCCTGGCCTGGCTGGCTTCGGCGCTGCCGGATGCCGCGCCCGAGGAATTGCACGAGCTGCTGGTCCTCGCCGGTGGTTCGCCGCTTTCGGCGAAGCGCCTGGAGGGGCAGGCGGTGCGCACCCAGCGTGCCGAAGTCGTGGAAGGCGTGAAGAAGCTGCTCAAGCAGCAGGTCGGCGCCAGCCAGTTGGCGGAGGGCTGGAATGCCGTGCCCCTGACGCTGCTGTTCGACTGGTTCTGTGACTGGGCCCAGCTGATGCTGCGCTACCAGCTCACCCGTGACGAGGCCGGCCTGGGACTGGCCGACATGCGCAAGGTAGTGCAGTACCTGGCCGACAAGGCGCCGCAGCACAAGGTGCTGGCCATGCAGGACTGGTTGCTGCAACAGCGCCAGAAAGTCCTCAACAAAGCCAACCTCAACCGTGTCTTGCTTCTCGAAGCGCTCCTGGTGCAGTGGGCAAGCCTGCCCGGGCCGGGCTAGAATCGGTGGCTGAAGCAGTCAGCCAGGAAAGTCGCATGAGCTTGCCACCGAATCTGGGCCCGCGTAACGGGATACTGTCCTTGACCATCAAGGACAAGTCGGTCCTGTATGCCGCCTATATGCCGTTCATCAAGAACGGTGGCCTGTTCATTCCGACCAACAAGAGCTACAAGCTCGGCGACGAAGTCTTCATGCTGCTCAACCTGATGGACGAGCAGGAGAAGATCCCGGTCGCCGGCAAGGTGGTCTGGATCACTCCCAAGGGCGCCCAGGGCAACCGTGCTGCGGGCATCGGCGTCCAGTTCAACGATGGCGACAGTGGCGCGCGCAACAAGATCGAGACCTACCTCGCTGGCGCTCTCAAGTCCGACCGACCCACCCATACGATGTAACGGCACAGTTTCCGAGTCGCAAGCTGCAAGCCGCAGGAGCCCTGTCGCTTTTCTCTTGTGGCTCGAAGCGTGCCGCTTGAGGCTTTCATGCTTATCGACTCCCATTGCCACCTGGACCGCCTCGACCTGGCTGCCCACGGTGGATCCCTCGACGCCGCGCTGGATGCCGCACGGGCCCGCGGCGTCGGCCAGTTCCTCTGCATCGGCGTGAGCGCCGACAATGCCGCCGCGGTGAAGGCGCTGGCCGAGCGCTACGAGGATGTGCACTGCTCCGTCGGTGTCCACCCGCTGGACCTGCAGCCGGGTGAATCCCTGGCGCTGGAATGGCTGCTGGGCGAGCTCGAGCACCCGCGTGTGGTGGCAATCGGCGAAACCGGCCTGGACTATCACTACGAGCCCGAGGCGGCCGAACTCCAGCAGCAGGCCTTCCGCCTGCACCTGGAAGCGGCCAGGGTCACTGGCAAGCCGGTGATCGTCCATACCCGCGAGGCCCGCGCCGATACGCTTGCCCTCCTGCGCGAGGCGGCGTTGCCCCAGGCAGGCGTGCTGCATTGTTTCACCGAGGACTGGGAGATGGCCCGCGCCGCGCTGGACCTCGGCTTCTACATCTCGCTCTCCGGCATCGTCACCTTCCGCAATGCCGACGCCCTGCGCGAAGTGGCCCGGCAGGTGCCGGCCGACCGCCTGCTGGTGGAGACCGATTCGCCTTATCTCGCGCCCATTCCTTACCGCGGCAAGCCAAACCTTCCTCAGTACGTGCGAGAGGTGGCGGAATTCCTCGCCGAACTGCGTAGGGAGGGATTCGAGAGTTTCGCCCGGCAGACCACGGAAAACTACCTGCGGCTGTTTCCGTTGGCGCGCCGGAGCTGAGCCGGGCCTTTCGCATCCCGGGCGGCAACAAAAACCGCGCACAAAAAAAACCCGGGTTCTGGGGGATGAATCCGGGTCAAGACCATTAGGAGTAAAACAAAGGAACGCGATCCACGGTTCCTCGACTGGCTGGGCACTTGGGGGGAGATGCCGCGCGCCAGTAAGAAGAAGTTTAGCCAATATCCCCATGCGTCCAGACAGCCCGGCGGCGTTTCTTAAACCTATTTGGAATACACCGGCACGGGCTGAGTCCTCATGCGTCTGCCATCTGGCGCAGCAGCGAAAGGGTTTCCTCGATCACCCGCGGCTCGGTGTAAAAGTGCGGCGAGAAGCGGATGCCACCACCACGCTGGGCACAGACCACCTGCTCGGCCCGCAGTCGCTCGAACAGCGCCTGGTTCTCCCAGCCGTCCAGCCGGAAACTGAGAATGCCTGCGCGCCGTGCAGGGTTCGGCGAGCTCAGCAGCTGTACGCCGGGGATTCTGGCCAGTCCCTCCTGCAGCCATTGCATCCGCTCGCCAAGGCCCTGGGCTACCTGCTCCATGCCCACTTCCTCCAGCAAGGAGAGGCTCGCCTCCAGCGCCATGGCGCCGAGCATGTTGGGGCTGCCGCACTCGAAGCGGCGGGCGGTGCGCGAGGGTTCCCAGTCGGCCCGCTCGTAGTCGCCGGGGTGTTCCAGCATGTGCCAGCCGTATTCGTGGAGCTTCAACTGCTCGCGCAGGTCGCTGCGGCAATAGAAGACGCCCAGGCCTTCCGGGCCCAGCATCCACTTGTGGCCGTCGGCCATGGCGAAGGCGCAGTCGATGGCCTGGGCATCGAAGGGCAGGGCGCCCAGTTGCTGGATGGCGTCGACGCAGAACAGCACGCCGCTCTGGCGGCAGCCATGGCCGAGGCGCAGCAGGTCGAGGCGCAGGCCGCTGGCGTACTGCACGGCGCTGATGGACATCAGGCGGGTGCGCGGGCCGCAACTCGCGAGCAGGGCGCCTTCCGGGTCGGGTACATCCAGCGAGACCTGCCGCACATCGACGCCGAAGCGCTTCAGCGCTTCCCAAACGACCCGGTTGGAGGGGAATTCCTGGTCGCTGATGATCACCTGATCACCTGTTGCCCAGTCCAGACCGAAGGCAACGAATGACAGGGCTTCCGATGTATTCTTGACCAGTGCGATATCTGCTGTGGTCGGTGAGTTCAGCAGTCTGGCCAGGCGTTCGCGCAGGCGACGTTCTACTATCAACCAGTCCGGATAGTCTCTGGCACCCAGGTGCAGGTTCTCTTCGGCGAAACTCTGGACCGCACGAGTCGCGCGTTTCGGCCAGGGTGCCACCGCCGCATGGTTGAGATAGCGGAGCCCGTCGGCCTGGGCAAACTCATCTTGCAGTAAGCTCATAGTTGGATGTTCCGTGCATTTTTACGCCAGATAGGCATAATACGCGGCTTGATTTTCGACCCCACAGTCCCTTTATGCAGAAAGAACCCCGTAAAGTCCGTGAGTTCCGCCGCCGCGAGCAGGAAATTCTCGACACCGCCCTCAAACTCTTCCTGGAAGAGGGCGAAGACAGCGTTACCGTCGAGATGATCGCCGACGCAGTGGGTATCGGCAAAGGCACCATTTACAAGCACTTCAAGTCGAAGGCGGAGATCTATCTGCGCCTGATGCTCGACTACGAGCGCGACCTCAATGCGCTGTTCCATTCCGCCGATGTGGATCGGGACAAGGAGGCGCTGTCGCGGGCCTATTTCGAGTTCCGCATGCGCGACCCGCAGCGCTATCGCCTGTTCGATCGCCTGGAAGAGAAGGTGGTGAAGAACAGCCAGGTGCCGGAGATGGTCGAGCAGCTGCACAAGATCCGTGCTTCCAACTTCGAGCGTTTGACCCAGCTGATCAAGGGCCGCATCGCCGAAGGCAAGCTGGAGGACGTGCCGCCGTACTTCCACTACTGCGCCGCCTGGGCCCTGGTACACGGCGCCGTGGCGCTCTACCACTCGCCGTTCTGGAGCAGCGTGCTGGAGGACCAGGAGGGCTTCTTCCAGTTCCTCATGGACATCGGCGTGCGCATGGGCAACAAGCGCAAGCGCGAGAGTGAGTCGTCGGCAGGCTGACGTATTCAGTACGCCTATATCGCGGTTCCGGGCATGTGATGGCCCCAGCCGGGGGGATATACTCTGGCATATCACATGCCGGAGCGTCCCATGATCGTCGACCGCCAAGGCAGGCGATTCCGCAATCTGCGCATCAGCCTGACCGCCGCCTGCAACTATGCCTGCACCTACTGTGTGCCAGACGGTAAGCGCCTGGTAGCGGCTCAGGATGAGCTCTCGGCCGAAGCCATGGTGCGCGGCGTCGCCTACCTGATCGAAGCAGCGGGCATCGAGCGCCTGCGCATCACCGGCGGCGAGCCGCTGGTGAGTCCCAAGCTCGATCCTTTCCTCCACGCGGTCAGCAAGCTCGGGCTCGAAGACATCAGCCTGACCAGCAACGGCCAGTTGCTTTCTCGCAAGCTGCCGCTGTTGCTGGAGTGTGGCATCCGCCGCCTGAACATTTCCCTCGATACCCTGGATGCCGGCGAGTTCCGCAGCATCGCCCGCGGCGGCGACCTGGCCACCGTGCTCCGGGGGCTGGAGGAGGCGAAGGCGGCCGGACTGAAGATCAAGGTGAACATGGTCCCGCTGCGCGGCAAGAACCTCGATCAGGTGCTGCCGTTGCTGGACTATTGCCTGGAGCAGGGCTTCGAGCTGCGTTTCATCGAGCTGATGCGCATGGGGCATCTGGCCCGCGATCCCAATGCCTTCCACCAGCAGTTCGTGGGGCTGGAAGAGCTGCTGGCGCTGATCGGTACTGCGCATGAGTTCGTCCAGGCGGACGCACCGCTGGATGCCACGGCCTTGCGTTACAGCGTCCCGGGGCAGGGGTATTTCGGCGTGATCGCCAACGAGAGCGTGCCCTTCTGTCGCACTTGCTCGCGCCTGCGGCTGTCCTCAACCGGCTGGCTGCATGGATGCCTCTCTTCGAGCAACCGGCACTATATCGGCGACCTGCTGGAGAAACCCCGGCACGAGGCGTTGCCCGCGCTGCAACGGTTGCTGGTCAAGGCGTTGGCGGACAAACAGGAAGTCGCGTTCTCCGGCGGCGTCACCGTGATGAAGATCATTGGCGGTTGATGGCGCGGAAGCTGCATTGGTCCCCTATCCGCCGGCTTTTCGTCGCCGGCGCCTGGAGGACAAACGATGCGTAGCATGATTCTGTTGCTGGCGATTCTCGGCCTGGGTGGCTGCATGAAGGTCAGCGACATGGCCGAAGGCAGTCGCGAACAACTGAGCGATGCCGGATTCCTCGACCACAGCGAAACCCGCCGCGCCAGTTCCTGGCGCCTGCAGCCGGATTCCTTCATTTACATTGCCCAGGGCTATTTCGTGCCGCCGGGCTCGGCCTATCCGCGGCCCAATGTAGTGGCCGAGGAGGCCTTCAATGGTTTCGTCGAATACTTCCCCCTGGTGCGCCGGGCCAAGGGGCCGGCCGGCCTCGAGGAGTCCATGGGCCAGGCCCGCGCCGCCGGTGCGCACTACCTGCTCTACGCCCGTTTCGCCAGCGCTGACGACCGCATCGGGACGGTAGCAGAGTGGGAAGACCAGGAGGCCCTGGATCGACTCGGCCGCGACCGTGGTGCGATCCAGTTGATGCTGATCGAGACCAATACCCGCTATCTGGTGGATACTGCCCGTATCCGCAATCGCGGCGGATTTCTGACGTTTTACGATGCCAAGCCCGAGGACCTGATCGGCCCTCCGCTGGAAGAGTACGCTCGCAGCCTGCTTGGCTTGAGTCGTTAAGGAGATTGAAATGAGCGATCCCGGCAAAGCCGGCGACCTGCTGGCGCAGATACCCAAGGGCGACAAACCGGGTGGCGCCCCGGTACACCTGTGGAATCCGCCGTTCTGCGGCGACCTCGACATGCGCATCGCCCGCGATGGCACCTGGTTCTACCTGGGCACGCCGATCGGGCGCAAACCCATGGTGAAGCTGTTCTCCAGCGTGATCCGCAAGGACGGCGAGGACTACTTCCTGGTGACTCCGGTGGAGAAAGTGGGCATCCAGGTGGATGACGCGCCGTTCGTCGCCGCGGAGCTGCGGGTCGAGGGGGCAGGGGAGGCGCAACAACTGCGCTTCATCACCAATGTCGAGGATGAGGTGGTCGCCGGTGCGGCGCACCCCATTCGCGTTGAGCTGGACCCGCGGACCCAGGAGCCTTCGCCCTATATCCTGGTGCGCACCAACCTCGAGGCGCTGATCCACCGCAACGTCTTCTATCAGCTGGTAGAGCTGGCCGAGCCGCGGGAAATCGATGGCGCCACCTGGCTGGGCGTCTGCAGCGGCGGGGCGTTCTTCCCCATAGGTCCGATGCCGGAGTAGTCCCGACACGGCAATGAAAAAAGGCTCCCGAGGGAGCCTTTTTCGTGCCTGCTTACATGTTGGGGTAGTTCGGGCCGCCGGTGCCTTCCGGGGCTACCCAGTTGATGTTCTGGGCCGGGTCCTTGATGTCGCAGGTTTTGCAATGGACGCAGTTCTGCGCGTTGATCTGGAAGCGCTTGGTACCGTCTTCCTGGGTCACTACCTCATATACGCCGGCCGGGCAGTAACGCTGCGCCGGTTCGTCGTACATCGGCAGGTTCTTGGCGATCGGGATGCTCGCGTCGGCCAGCTTCAGGTGGCAGGGTTGTTCCTCTTCATGGTTGGTGTTGGAGAGGAATACCGAGCTGAGCTTGTCGAAGCTGAGCTTGCCGTCCGGCTTCGGATACTCGATGCGCTGGGACTGGGCTGCGGGCTTCAGGCAGGCGTAATCCGGCTTGTTGTCGTGCAGGGTGAACGGGATCTTGCCACCGAACCAGTTCTGGTCGATGTAGTTGATCGCCCCGCCCACCAGTGTGCCGAACTTGTGGATCGCTGCGCCGAAGTTGCGGCTGCGGAACAGCTCGTCGTACAGCCAGCTGGACTTGAAGGAGTCGACATAGCCGGTCAGCTCGTCACCGCCTTCCTTGCCGGCGCCCAGGGCTGCGGCCACTGCGTCGGCGGCCAGCATGCCGGACTTCATCGCGGTATGGCTGCCCTTGATCTTGGCGAAGTTCAAGGTGCCGAGGTCGCAACCGATCAGCGCACCGCCGGGGAAAACCATCTTCGGCAGCGAGTTCAGACCGCCTTTGCAGATGGCGCGGGCGCCATAGGCCACACGCTTGCCGCCTTCCAGATACTGCTTGACCACCGGGTGGTGCTTGTAGCGCTGGAACTCGTCGAAGGGCGAGAGGAAGGGGTTGCTGTAGGACAGGTCGATGATCAGGCCGACGACCACCTGGTTGTTCTCCAGGTGATAGAGGAAGGAGCCGCCCGGATTCTCGTCGTTCAGCGGCCAACCGGCGGTGTGGACCACCAGGCCGGGTTGGTGCTTGGCCGGGTCGATGTCCCAGATTTCCTTGATACCAATGCCGTAGTGCTGGGCGTCGGCTTCGGAGTCGAGGTTGTACTTCTTGATCAGCTGCTTGCCGATGTGGCCACGGCAGCCTTCGGCGAACAGGGTGTACTTGGCACGCAGCTCCATGCCGGGGGTGTAGTAACCCTCTTTCGGGTTGCCTTCACGGTCGACGCCGAGATCGCCGGTGACGATGCCGCGCACCACGCCGTTCTCGTCGATCAGCGCTTCCTGGGCGGCGAAGCCCGGGTAGATTTCCACGCCCAGGCCTTCGGCCTGCTGGGCCAGCCAGCGGCAAAGATTGCCCAGGGAGATGATATAGTTGCCCTCGTTGTGCATGGTCTTGGGCACAAAGAGGCCTGGAACCTTGATCGCGGAGTCGGCATCCTTGAGCATATAGATGTCGTCGCCGGTCACCGGGGTGTTCAGCGGGGCGCCCAGATCTTTCCAGTCAGGGAAGAGTTCGTTCAGGGCTCGCGGTTCGAATACGGCGCCAGAGAGGATGTGGGCGCCGACTTCGGAACCCTTCTCGACCACGCATACGCTGATCTCTTGACCAGCTTCCGCGGCCTTCTGCTTCAGTCGGCACGCGGCGGACAGGCCAGCGGGGCCGGCACCGACGATGACGACGTCGAATTCCATGTATTCGCGTTCCACAGTCAATCTCCTCAAGGCTCTTCGATATTTTGTGTTGGAGGGCTAGGCTCGATCCCTGACCTGAGCTGGCGCATTATATCCAGCACCTTCGGCTGGTCCAATACAAACGTTTGTTTGAATTTTGTGAAGCCCTGATAGGATAAGGCTCTGCGGGTTATGACAGGGCATTTTGCTGTATTGACCCGAATAGGCGATCCGGTCAAGATACGGGCGGTTTTGCGCTCGCTGTCTGGGCTGATGTCGGTTCCGGCCGACCTGCATCACTAGCCAGGTTCATCTTGGCGACATTCTTATTAACCGGAGAGTAACGAGGAATCCATGAAGGTTCTTGTAGCTGTCAAACGAGTGGTCGACTACAACGTCAAGGTCCGCGTCAAGGCGGACAACTCCGGCGTCGACCTCGCCAACGTGAAGATGTCGATGAACCCCTTCTGCGAAATCGCCGTAGAAGAAGCCGTCCGTCTGAAAGAAAAAGGCGTAGCGAGTGAAATCGTCGTCGTCACCATCGGCCCGAACACCGCTCAAGAGCAGCTGCGTACGGCCCTGGCCCTGGGCGCCGACCGTGCGATCCTGGTGGAGAGCGCTGACGAACTGAACTCCCTGGCGGTGGCCAAGCTGCTGAAAGCCGTGGTCGAGAAGGAGCAGCCGCAGCTGGTCATCCTCGGCAAGCAGGCGATCGACAGCGACAACAACCAGACCGGCCAGATGCTCGGCGCCCTGACCGGCTATGCCCAGGGCACCTTCGCCTCCAAGGTCGAGGTGGCTGGCGACAAGGTCAACGTCACCCGTGAGATCGATGGTGGTCTGCAGACCGTGGCGCTGAACCTGCCGGCGATCGTCACCACCGACCTGCGCCTGAACGAACCGCGCTACGCGTCGCTGCCGAACATCATGAAAGCCAAGAAGAAGCCGCTGGACGTGGTCACCCCGGATGCCCTGGGCGTGTCCACTGCCTCCACCGTGAAGACCCTGAAAGTCGAAGCACCGGCCGCCCGCCAGGCCGGTATCAAGGTCAAGTCCGTGGCTGAACTGGTCGACAAACTGAAGAACGAGGCGAAGGTAATCTGATGGCTATCCTGGTTGTTGCTGAACACACTAACGCCGCACTGGCAGCCGCCACCCTCAACACCGTAACCGCTGCGCAGAAGATCGGTGGTGATATCCACGTGCTGGTCGCAGGCCAGGGCGTAGGCGCCGTCGCCGAAGCCGCTGCCAAGATCGCCGGCGTAGCCAAGGTGCTGGTGGCCGACAACGCCGCCTACGCGCACCAGCTGCCGGAAAACGTCGCTCCGCTGATTGCCGAGCTGGGCAAGGGCTACAGCCATGTGCTGGCGCCGGCCACCACCAACGGCAAGAACTACCTGCCGCGCGTGGCCGCCCTGCTGGACGTCGACCAGATCTCCGAGATCATCGCCGTCGA
>NZ_SSON01000038.1 GCF_029871245.1 Pseudomonas sp. BN102
ATCAGAAGAAGCCCAGCGGATTGACGTCGTAGCTCACCAGCAGGTTTTTGGTCTGCTGGTAGTGGTCGAGCATCATCTTGTGGGTTTCGCGGCCGACGCCGGACTTCTTGTAGCCGCCGAAGGCAGCGTGGGCCGGGTACAGGTGGTAGCAGTTGGTCCACACGCGGCCGGCCTTGATGCCACGGCCCATGCGGTAGGCGCGGTTGATGTCGCGGGTCCAGAGGCCGGCGCCGAGGCCGAACTCGGTGTCGTTGGCAATCGCCAGGGCCTCGGCCTCATCCTTGAAGGTGGTCACGCCCACCACCGGGCCGAAGATCTCTTCCTGAAACACGCGCATCTTGTTGTGGCCCTTGAGCAAGGTCGGCTGGATGTAGTAGCCGCTGGAAAGGTCGCCACCCAGGCGCTCGGAGCTGCCGCCGGCGAGCAGTTCGGCGCCCTCCTGCTGGGCGATGTCGAGGTAGGAGAGGATCTTCTCGTACTGCTGCTGGGAGGCCTGGGCGCCGACCATGGTCTCGGTGTCCAGCGGGTCGCCGCGCTTGATCGCCTTGATCTTCTTCATCACCTCGACCATGAAGGGTTCGAAGATCGACTCCTGCACCAGGGCGCGGGACGGGCAGGTGCAGACCTCACCCTGGTTGAAGAAGGCCAGCACCAGGCCCTCGGCGGCCTTCTCGATGAAAGCCGGCTCGGCCTGCATGATGTCTTCGAAGAAGATGTTCGGGCTCTTGCCGCCCAGTTCGACGGTGGAGGGAATGATGTTCTCCGCCGCGCAATGCATGATGTGCGCGCCCACCGGAGTCGAGCCGGTGAAGGCGATCTTGGCGATACGCTTGCTGGTGGCCAGGGCCTGGCCCGCTTCCTTGCCGAAGCCCTGGACGATGTTGAGCACGCCCGGCGGCAGCAGGTCGCCGATGATTTCCGCCAATACCATGATCGACAGCGGGGTCTGCTCGGCCGGCTTGAGCACCACGCAGTTGCCGGCGGCGAGCGCCGGGGCCAGCTTCCAGGCGGCCATCAGCAGCGGGAAGTTCCAGGGGATGATCTGGCCGACCACGCCCAGCGGCTCGTGGATGTGGTAGGCGACGGTGTTCTCGTTGATCTCGGCGGCGCCGCCTTCCTGGGCGCGGATGCAGCCAGCAAAGTAGCGGAAGTGGTCGACGGCCAGCGGGATGTCGGCGTTCAGGGTCTCGCGTACGGCCTTGCCGTTGTCCCAGGTCTCGGTGACGGCGAGGACTTCCAGGTTCTGTTCGATGCGGTCGGCGATCTTCAGCAGGACGTTGGAGCGGTCCTGGACCGAGGTCTTGCCCCAGGCATCGGAGGCGGCGTGGGCAGCGTCCAGGGCCTTCTCAATGTCTTCGGCAGTGGAGCGGGGGAATTCGGCGATCGGCTGGCCATTCACCGGCGAAGTATTGGTGAAGTACTGGCCTTTGACTGGGGCGACGAACTCGCCGCCGATGTAGTTGCCGTAGCGGGACTTGAAGGAAACGACAGCGCCGGGGGTACCGGGTTGGGCATAACGCATGGTGTTTCTCCTGGCTCTTGTGTTTGTTGGAGAGAACGCTTGCCTGCTCGCGAGATCGTAAACAGGCTCTCGGTGGCGTTTGTATCTCCTGAGCAAGGCCTGGGCCAAAGTGCCAGGAGTGCCGTGCCAGAGCGGTTCTCCGCTCTGTGATGCGGGCGGCCCGCGGTGGGCTGTCGCAAGCCCGGTACAAACCAGAGTGACACTTTGTCACGCTACTGGCGCGGTGGGTGACCGACCGGTCGGCGGGCCATTGCAAAGGACTGCACGCTGGGGGATGCTGCGGCGATGCGGGTGCCGCGCCACGGCCCGGGCTGCCTCCCGGAAACCCGCATTGGAGAACAACAACAATGCAGAACCCTCACAGTCGTCACGCCCAACAGGTGCTGACCCTGGCACAGGGCAAGGCGCAGGCCAGCGGGCCGGCTGCCGACCCTTCGATTGCCCGTTCCTGGCTGCGCTGCCTGGAGGATTACCACCTCGACCCGGCCTTGCCGGTGGCGCCGACGGTGCTGGAGCACGGGCGCATGCTCGAATGCCGCGAGCGCATGCAGCAAGTGTTGGAGATCGCCAGCGGCGAGATGAACAACCTCTACCGGCAGCTCTCCGGAGCCGGGCACGCGGTGCTGCTCACCGACGCCCGCGGAGTCATCCTCAACTGCGTCACCGCCCATGCCGAGCGGCCGACCTTCGAACGCGCCGGGCTCTGGCTCGGCGCCGACTGGAGCGAGTCCAGCGAAGGCACCAACGGCATCGGCACCTGCGTGGTGGAGCGCCAGGCGCTGACCATCCACCAGGACGAACACTTCCGCAGCCGTCACACCGGCCTCACCTGTTCCGCCAGCCCGGTGTTCGATCCCCAGGGCGACCTGATGGCGGTGCTCGACGTGTCCTCCGCGCGGCATGATATGTCGCGCCAGAGCCAGTTCCACACCATGGCGCTGGTCAACCTGTCGGCAAAGATGATCGAGAGCTGCTACTTCCTGCGCCGCTTCGAAGGCGAATGGTTGCTGCGTTTTCACCTGCAGGCCGAGTACGTCGGCCTGTTCAGCGAAGGGCTGCTGGCCTTCGACGGCGAAGGGCGCATTCGTGCGGTCAACCAGAGCGCGATCAACCTGCTCGGCTGCTTCCGCGAGCAGTTGCTCGGCCAGCCGGTGGAGGCCTTCTTCGATATCCGCCTGGACGACCTGCTCGGCCGCGCCACACCGCAACCGGCTACCAGTTGGCCGCTGCGCACGCGCCAGGGCCGTGCGCTGTTCGCCGCCCTGCGCGGCCAGCCCCGCAGCCTGCCGTGTCCCGTCCCGGTGGCGCCGTCCCAGCCTGCGCGGCCAGGCATCTGCCTGGGCGACACGGCGCTGCAGAACGACTTCCGCCGCGCCCTGCGCGTCTACGAGCGCGACGTGCCGTTGCTGATCAATGGCGAAACCGGCTCCGGCAAGGAAGCCTTCGCCCGCGCACTGCATGAGGCCAGCTCGCGCGCCGCCAAGCCCTTTGTGGCGTTGAACTGCGCGGCCATTCCGGAGACCCTGATCGAGAGCGAACTCTTCGGTTATCGCGGCGGCAGCTTCACCGGCGCGCGCAAGGAAGGCATGCGCGGCAAGCTGCAGCAGGCCGACGGCGGCACCCTGTTCCTCGACGAGATCGGCGACATGCCCCTGGCCCTGCAGACCCGTCTGCTGCGGGTGCTGGAAGAGCGCCAGGTGGTGCCCATCGGCGGCGAACCCGTGGCCGTGGACGTGCGCATCATCAGCGCTACCCACCGCGAGTTGGAAGCGCGAGTGCAGAACGGTGGTTTCCGCGAAGACCTCTACTACCGGCTCAACGGCCTGGTCCTTGACCTGCCGCCCCTGCGCGAGCGCAGCGACAAGCCGGAGTTGTTGTTGCACCTATTGGCCGAGGAAGCCCGCGGCCAGCACATCCACCTTGCCGACGAGGCCCGCCAGGCGCTGCTGGACTACCACTGGCCAGGCAACGTGCGCCAGTTGCGCAATGTGCTGCGGACCCTCGCGGCGCTCTGCGAAGACGGCATCATCCGCCTTGCCGACCTGCCCCGCGACGTGCTGCGCGCAGCGCCCCTCGCCTCCGAGCCGGAGCCTGTGGCTAACCCGCTGGACGATGCCGAACGCACTGCGTTGCTCAATGCCCTGGACAGCCAGCGCTGGCACATGACCCGCACCGCCGAACAGCTCGGCATCAGCCGCAATACCCTGTACCGCAAGCTGCGCAAACACGCCATCGCCACGCGGGGATAAGGGCTGTTTCACCTCGTGGGGCGAATTCGTTCGCTAACCGGACCGCAGGGCCGGCTTGCGGGCTGGCAGGGGAATGCGCAGCCGCCCCGTAGGTTGGTGCTGAGCCTGCGAAGCTCAACTATCCCGAGCACCGAGTTCGTCCTGTTGGGCTTCGCGGAGCTCAGCCCAACCTACGGGCTGCTTCGCCCCTACAGGGTTCGAGTCCTGCCGGTGGGCGCGGGTGTTTCCAGGGAGCCGTTAATGTAGGGGCGAACTCATTCGCCAAGGACGACGAAGCCGTACCGTAGGTTGGTGCTGAGCCTGCGAAGCCCAACAATCCCGGGTATCGAGTTCGCCCAACAGCTCTGCTGCCAATGAAAAAGCCCGGCCCCTTTGCGGGGGCCGGGCTTTTGCGTGAACAGGTGCGTGCATCCATGCCCGCCGGGGGAGGGGCCGACGGCGGACCCCGGTCCAATCAGGCGCCTTGCGGGGTTTCGCCGCGCCTGAGACGGGTGTTGATGTCGTCGATCACCGCCGGCAGGTCGGCGATGGTGTCGATCAGGTAGTGCGGGCGAGAGGCTTCGAACATCTGGCCGATGCGCGCACGCTCCTGGTCCAGCTTGTCCTTGGGCAGGGCCTTGTACTGATCAAAGGTCAGGCCCAGGGCGTTGCCGGAGCAGGTCAGGGCGACGGTCCACATGCCGGCGCTGCGGCCTTCGAGGATGCCCGGCCAGGTGTCGTCGACCTTGACGCAGGCGGCGACGTCGTCGATGCCCAGGGCGATCACGTTGGCCAGGGCCTGGGCCGGGTGCGGACGGCCGTTGGGGACTTCGTCGGTGGCGACCACGTGGTCGGCGACGTAGCCGTTCTCGCGGGCCAATTCCACCACCTGGGCCATGACCACCGCCGGGTAGCCGGAGCAGGAGCCGATCTTCAGGCCCTTGCCGCGCAGGGTGGCGATGGCGTCGAGGGCGCCGGGAATCAGCGCGGAGTGCACACCGATCTTCTCGATCTGCAGCGGCATGAAACGCTCGTAGATGGCGGTGACGTCGTCATCGGTGGGCAGGCGGCCGAAGGCGGCGCGGTAGCGCTCGGCGATTGCCGGGATGTCGCAGAGGGTGCGGATGTGGTCCCACTTGCCCATGCCCATCGGGCCGCGGGCTTCTTCCAGGGAGACGGCGACGCCGAACTCGGCGAAGGCCTCGACGAAGATTTGGGTCGGTGCGAAGGAACCGAAGTCGACGACGGTGCCCGCCCAGTCAAGGATCGCGGCTTTGAGTTGAGTGGGTTGCTTGTATTGCATGGCGATGGCTCCAGCGGATTGCGAGTTGGGAAACAAGTTTCAGGACTTGGCGCCGGCCAAGGCCGGTTGTCCGGTTGTCGGGAAGGGTTCCGGTGCTTTCAGGGTTTGCGGGCGGCTGTTCCAGAAGGGCGCCAGCATCAGGCTGGCCAGCAATGCTGCGACGGTGAACACGATGAATACGGTGACGGTGTCGAAGTAGCCCGGCAGCAGGCCGCCGAGGATGGCGCCTATCGAGCCGCAGCCGTTGACGAAGCCCGCTGCGGTGCCGGCGCCGTCCTGGGTGCCGAAGTCGATGGCGGCCGAGCCGCTGATCATCGAGTCCGGCCCGTAGAGGGTCATGCCCATCATGAACAGCAGGCCGACCACCAGGTACAGGCTGCCGCTCTGCATGGCCGGGACGAACAGCGCCAGGCAGGCGGTGAGGGCGACCAGGCTGAGCACGCAGGCCGGCATGCGGCGGGCGCCGAACAGTTTGTCGGAGGCATAGCCGATCAGGATGGGACCCACCAGGCCGGCCAGTTCGAAGGCGGTGGGCACTATGGCCGAGGCCACTTTGCCGATGGCCGGCATGCGTTCGTAGATGATCACCGGGCCCCACAGTAGGATGGCGTAGCGCGCGGGCTTGAGCAGGAAGTAGGCGAGGCCGAGGACCAGCACGGTGCGGTTCTTCAGCACCTTGCGCAGGGCGTTCCAGTGGCCTTCGTGTGGCGTGTTGACCTTCTCCTGGGGAGTGGTCTCGACTTCCACCGGCGGCAGGCCGACGTCCTGCGGACGATTGCGCTGGAGCAGGAAGAACAGGACGGCCACCACCAGCACGACCACGGCGGATGACATGAATGCCATGCGCCAGTCGTGCGACACCTCGTAGGCCCACCAGCCGGCGAAGGGCGTGGCGACCAGGCCGCCGAAGGCGTAGCAGGTGCTCCAGTAGCCCAGTACGCGGCCGCGTTCGCGGGTGGCGAAGAAGCTGCCAATGTTCTTGCACAGCCCCGACCAGCCGGTGGACTGGGCCAGGCCCTGGACCAGCATGCAGGTGACGAAGATCGGCAGGGTGGCGAAGGTGCCCATGACCATGGCCGCGAGGGCCGAGACCACCAAGCCGCCGAGGACCACCATGCGCGGGCCGAAACGGTCGGCGAATATGCCCCAGGTGAACTGGCCCACGGCGTAGGCGGCCAGGTAGATGGCATCGAGGTTGGCCATCATGGCCTTGTCGAGTTCGAAGCTCGGGTCTTCACCGATGCCAAGCTTGGCGACCGAGAAGGCTTTCCGGGTGAAGTAGAAGGCGGCGTAGGCCAGCCAGGTGATGAGGAAGATCTGTACGCGCCAGCGCTGGAGGGATTTCCAGCCGCTGCCGAAGGCACCTGCGTTGTTGTTCATGATTCTGACCCCGTGTGGGTATGCCGGACAGTGCAACTAGGGAGGTTGTTTTTGTTTTCAGTACTGCTGGGCTGTCTAAACGCACGGCCTTGGTCAGATGGCAGCGGTCGTGGCGTCAGGCGGATTGGATGAGGTTCTGTGCTACTGAGGCTCCCTGCCCGGCATTTCCGAGCGGTCGGTTTACTACAGAGATGTTTCAGAAAAAGGTCACCACACCACGACCCCGCCACCCGCAGCGGGAACCGTCTCAGGACGGCGGGTGACCTTGAATGGGTCGAGGTGTCGACTCAGGCGACCGCTTGCTTCATCTCCACGCCCATTACCTCGAGGGCGTCGGCGATGGCGCGCAGCAGTTGGCGGACGATGTGTTCGTCGATCTGCCCGATGCAGCCGATGCGGAAGCTCTCGGCCACGGTCAACTTGCCCGGGTAGATGACGAATTGGCGGGCCTTGAGCTCCTCGTAGAAGCGCTTGAACTCGAAGTTCGGGTGCTCCGGGCTGAAGAAAGTGGTGATGATCGGCGACAGCCAGCGGTCTTCCAGCAGGGTCTGGAAGCCCAGGTCGCGCATGCCGGCCACCAGTACGTCGCGGTTGCGGCTGTAGCGCGCCAGGCGACCCGGGACACCGCCCTCGGCGGCGTGCTGTTCCAGGGCAGCGCGGAAGGCCACCACGCTGTGGGTCGGCGGGGTGAAGCGCCATTGGCCGGTGCGCTCCATGTAGACCCACTGCTCATAGATATCCAAGGCCAGGGAATGGGCGCGGCCCTTGGCGGCTTCCAGCAGGGAGCGACGGATGATCACGAAACCGAAGCCGGGGATGCCTTCGATGCACTTGTTGGCCGAGGACACCAGCACGTCGAAAGCCACTTCATTCACAGTCAGCGGCACGGCGCCGAAGGAACTCATGGCGTCGACGATCAGGCTCTTGCCATGGGCTTTCACCACATCGGCAATTTCTCGCAGCGGGTTGAGGATGCCGGAGCTGGTCTCGCAGTGGACCAGGAACACGTTGGTCACATCCGGGTTGGCCTTGAGAAGGGCATCCACTTCTTCTGGCTGCGGCGGCAGGTAGTCGCCCTTGTCCAGGGTGATGTAGGCGCGGCCGAGATAGTCCAGGGTCTTGGCGGCGCGCTGACCATAGGCACCGTTCATCAGGATCAGGCACTTGCCGTCGCGGGGGATGGCGGTGGCCAAGGCGGCCTCTACCGAGAAGCTGCCGCTGCCTTGCAGCGGTACGCAGGCGAAGCTGTCGTCGTGCACGCCGGCCATGGACAGCAGCTCCTGGCGGACTTCGGCGGTGACCAGGTTGAAGGCGCCATCCCAGGAGCCCCAGTCGCGCAGCATGGCTTCCTTGGTGGCCTTGGAGGTGGTCAGCGGGCCGGGGGTCAGCAGGTAGGGCTCGCCCAGGGCGGGCGCGGCCAGGGGCTGGTTGGATGTGGGGAATTCTGCTTTGGTCATGATCGTCTCCAGCGGCGTTGTTCTGGTGAGGGCGCGTTGCGTTGGAGAGATCAAAACAATTTCGTAGAAATAAAAAAAATCGATTTATAGTATTTCAAAAATAACTTGAGCTTATTTATCGAGGAGTGGACAGATGGCGGTTTCCCAGGCGCAGCTCAAGGCCTTCCACGCCGTGGCGGTGCACGGCAATTTCACCCGTGCGGCCGAGGCCCTGTTCCTCAGCCAGCCGGCGGTTTCCGACCAGGTGCGCAAGCTGGAAGAGCGCTTCGGCATCCTGCTGTTCAACCGCAACAAGCGTTCGGTGCAGTTGACCGACCTCGGCGAGCGCCTCCTGGCCATCACCCAGCGCCTTTTCGCAGCAGAGGCCGAGGCCCAGGAGCTGCTTTCCACGTCGCGGGCGCTGGAGACCGGCAGCCTGACCCTGGCGGTGGACTCGCCGGTGCACCTCCTGGGGCATATCGCGCGCTTCTGCGAGCGCTATCCGGGCATCCGCGTGAGCCTGGTCACCGGCAACAGCGACGAGTGCCTGCGCCGGCTGCAGGAGTACAAGGCGGACTTCGCCCTGCTCGGTCGGGTGGTGGAAGACGACAGCCTGATCACCCACGTGCTGAGCAGCGATCCGCTGGTGGCTTTCGTCGCCCACTCGCACCCCTGGGCGGCGCGCGAGTCGATCGTCCTCGCCGACCTGAAGGACATGCCCATGGTGCTGCGCGAGCGCGGCTCCATGACCCGTCAGATACTGGAGGACGAGATGAAGCGCGCCGGCCTCCTCATACGTCCGGCCATCGAGGTGGAGGGCCGCGAGGCGACCTTCGAGATGGTCGCCGCGGGGCTTGGCGTCGGCCTGGTGTCGGCAGCGGAGGTGGGGGCCAGTGCCAATGTGCATGTGCTGCCGGTCCGCGACTGCCTGCAGCGCATGACCGAAACCCTGGTGTGCCTGCGGGAGCAGGGCTCGCGGCGGATCATCGAGACCTTTTTCGAAATCGTGAGGTCGAACGGCCGATAAGGGGCTTGCCGTTTCCTTGTGGGGGCGAATTCATTCGCAAAGGGACGCGCAGCGGTCCCTCGCTTACCGAACCTTCGGTCCGGTTAGCGAATGAATTCGCCCCCACAGTAGAGCCGACCGCGCCAGTGGTTGAACCATAGGGCCGACAGGGCCGCTGTGCTAACCTGCGTCAAGTTTTTTCCGGGCCGGGCGGCCCGTTTCAGAGGTCATCCATGCATATCCACATCCTCGGCATCTGCGGCACCTTCATGGGTTCGCTGGCGGTGCTGGCCAAGGAACTTGGCCACCGTGTCACCGGCTCCGACGCCAATGTCTACCCGCCCATGAGTACCCAGCTCGAAGCCCAGGGGATCGAGCTGATGCAGGGTTACGATCCGGCGCACCTCGATCCGGCGCCGGACCTGGTGGTGGTCGGCAACGCCCTGTCCCGCGGCAACCCTGCGGTGGAGCATGTGCTGAACAAGGGCCTGCCCTATGTCTCCGGCCCGCAGTGGCTGGCCGACCATGTGCTGCAGGGGCGCTGGGTATTGGCGGTGGCCGGTACCCACGGCAAGACCACAACCACCAGCATGCTGGCCTGGGTGCTGGAACATGCCGGCATGAGTCCGGGTTTCCTGATTGGTGGCGTACCGCAGAATTTCGGTGTTTCCGCGCGCCTGGGCGGTACGCCCTTTTTCGTGGTGGAGGCCGACGAGTACGACAGCGCCTTCTTCGACAAGCGTTCGAAGTTCGTCCACTATCGGCCGCGCACCGCCATCCTCAACAACCTGGAATTCGACCACGCGGATATCTTCCCCGACCTCGCATCCATCGAGCGGCAATTCCATCACCTGGTTCGCACCATTCCCGGTGAAGGCCTGATCATCCATCCCACTTCCGAAACTGCGCTTACGCGCGTGCTGGAGATGGGCTGCTGGACCCCGGTGCAGACCACCGGCGAAGGCGGTCAGTGGCAGGCGCGCCTGCTGGCCGAGGACGGCTCGCGCTTCGAGGTGCTGTTCGAAGGTGCGGTCACCGGTACGGTGGACTGGGAGCTGACCGGCCAGCACAACGTCGCCAACGCCCTGGCCACTCTGGCTGCCGCCCGCCATGTGGGCGTGGTGCCGGAGCTGGGTGTCGCCGCGCTCTGCGCCTTCAAGAGCGTCAAGCGGCGCATGGAGAAGGTGGCCGAAGTGAACGGCGTGACCATCTACGACGACTTCGCCCATCACCCGACCGCCATCGCCACCACCCTCGACGGCCTGCGCAAGCGCGTGGGCGATGCGCCCGTGGTGGCGGTGATCGAACCGCGCTCCAACTCGATGAAGCTCGGCGCCCACCGCGACGGCCTGCCGGAATCGGTGAAGCTGGCCGACCAGGTGTTCTGGTACGCGCCGCCGAACCTCGGCTGGGACCTGGCCGCCACTGCCATCGCCTGCCCGGTGCCGGCGCAGGTCTGCACCTCGCTGGAGAGCATCATCGCCGAGGTCAAGGCCCTGGCCCGACCCGGCACCCAGGTGGTGATCATGAGCAACGGCGGTTTCGGCGGCCTGCACGGCAAGCTGGCCAAGGCCCTGGAAGACTGAGGAGGCAGCAGATGAACGGACCCGCACGCGTCACCCTGGCGATGACCGGCGCCTCGGGCGCGCAATACGGCCTGCGCCTGCTGGACTGCCTGGTGCAGGAAGACCGTGAGGTGCACTTCATGATCTCCAAGGCCGCCCAGCTGGTGATGGCCACCGAGACGGACGTCACCCTGCCGGCCAAGCCCCAGGCGATGCAGATTTTCCTCAGCGAATACACCGGCGCGGCGCCGGGGCAGATCCGCGTCTACGGCAAGGAAGACTGGATGGCGCCAGTGGCCTCGGGCTCCGGCGCGCCGGGGGCCATGGTGGTGGTGCCCTGTTCCACCGGCACGCTTTCGGCCATCGCCTGCGGCGCCTGCAACAACCTGATCGAACGCGCCGCCGACGTGGCGCTGAAAGAGCGCCGCCAACTGATCCTGGTGCTGCGCGAGGCGCCTTATTCGAGCATCCACCTGGAGAACATGCTCAAGCTCTCCAACCTTGGCGCAGTGATTGTGCCGGCCTCGCCGGGCTTCTATCACCAGCCGCAGACCATCGACGACCTGGTGGACTTCGTGGTGGCGCGCATCCTCAACCTGCTGGACATCCCGCAAGACATGCTGCCGCGTTGGGGCGAGCATCACCTGGGTGTCGATGAGTAAGGGCCTGGCCGCGGTCCTGCTGGCGCTGGGCCTGTTGCAGGGCTGCGCCAGCGTCGGCACCCTCAATGCCGCCAAGCCGGGGGCGCCGATCATCTATTCCGGAACCCGCCTGGACTGGTATTCGCTGAATGGCGGCTGCTGCCCCATGGACCGTTTCGGCGTCGAGGCACCGCGCTATCCGGGCCTCGATCTGCCGGCCAGCGCACTGCTGGATACCCTGCTGCTGCCCTTTGCGGTGGCGGCGGAGCTGGGGGTGGGGCTGGGTGTCAGCGGCGGGTATTGAGGTGACCCTCAACCTGTAGGGGCGAATTCATTCGCCAAGGAGGCCGCAGGTCTGCCAATGGACGCCTTTGGGGGCAGCTGCGCTGCCCTTGGCGAATGAATTCGCCCCTACAACAAGAGCGCCCTTCAAGCCGGTTCCTGGCAAACATCCACCCATTTCGCCTCCACCAGCTCGGCCATGCGCTCAGGGGTGATGCGCACCGCGCTATGGGTGGCGCCGGCCGCCGGCACCACTTCGTCGAAGGCTTGCAGGGAGCGGTCGCAGTAGACGGGCAGGGCAGTGGCCAGACCGAAGGGGCAGACGCCGCCTACCGGGTGGCTGGTCAGGGCTTCCACCGTCTCGGCATCCAGCATCTTGGCCTTGGCGCCGAAGGTTTCCTTGAACTTGCGGTTGTCGATGCGCGCGTCGCCCCGCGCCACCACCAGCACGGCATCCTCGCCGACGCGGAAGGCCAGGGTCTTGGCGATGCGGCCAGGCTCCACGCCATGGGCCTCGGCGGCCAGGGCCACGGTCGCGGTGCTGGTCTGCAGTTCGATGATGTCGATCTCGGGCGCCCTCCCGGCGAAGAAGGCGCGTACCGAATCAAGGCTCATTGTCGATTCCTTTGTCAAAGGCCGAATCGTTATTCAGCCGTCGACCCGGCGTCAGCCGGGCCACCATCTGTATCAGGCGGCCAGCCCACGCACCGCGGCCAGGCTGTCGGTCAATCCATAACGTCCTTTGCCGTCACGCACCACGCGGCCCATGGCGATGGCCGGGTCGTGGGTGAAGACCAGGCGGCCATTGCGCGCCAGCAGGTCGGCCAGCAGGGCCTCCTTCTCTTCGATCAGGCCTTCGGGGAAGCGGTCGTAGCCCATGGTGATGGGCAGGTGCACCCAGGGCGCGCCGGGGATCAGGTCGCCGCTGAACAGCACCGGGCCATCGGGCATGTCCACTTCCGGCAGCAGCTGGCCCGGAGTATGTCCGTCGCTCCAGTGAAAGCGCCAGCCGTCGCCGAGGCTGTCGCTGCCGCTGCCGTCCTCGATCAGTTCCAGGCGGCCGCTGCCTTCCAGCAGGTCGAGCAGTTCCGGGATGTAGGACGCGCGGTCCCGCGCATGGGGCTGGCAGGCGCGCTGCCACTGGCGGCGGCCGGTGACGAAGCGCGCTCGGGGGAAAAGCAGGCGCGGCGGCTGGCCCTCTTCCCAGGGAGCGAGCAGGCCGCCGGCGTGGTCGAAATGCAGGTGGGTGAGCAGCACGACGTCTATGTCGGCGTCGCTGAGGCCCGCCTCGGCCAGGCTGTCGAGCAGCACGTGGCGCTCTTCCTGGACGCCGAAGCGTTGCTTGAGTTCGGGGGAGAAGAAGGCGCCGATGCCGGTCTCGACCAGGATGTTGCGCTCACCGTCCTGGACCAGCAGGGCGCGGCAGCCGAGGTCGATGCGGTGCTCGGCATCCGGCGTCATCCAGCGCTCCCAGAGGGCGCGGGGGGCGTTGCCGAACATGGCGCCGCCGTCGAGTTTCTGGCTGTTGCCGAGCAGGGTGGTGAGGGTACGCATGGCAGGGGTTCACATCCGATGGCAAGTCGCCAAGGCTAAACCCTGGCGACTGTGCTGCCCAGTCCCGGATATCAGCGGCCCAGTCGGCGCAGGTCGTCGGAATCGATAATGCGCACGCCGTCTTCCTCCTCCAGCGCCAGGCGCCAGAGTGCGCGGGCGAGGGTGCAGGCGCCGATTCCGCGGTACTTGCCCGGCAGCCAGCGCATGAAGGGCGCGGCCAGGCGTTCGCCAATGCGGAACTCGCTGCGCGGGCCCATCAGCAGGGAAGGGCGGGCGATGGTCAGCTGTGGCCAGTCCATGGCCTTGAGGGCTTCTTCCATCTCGCCCTTGACCCTGTTGTAAAAGACCGGCGAAGCACGATTGGCGCCCACGGCGCTGATCACGATGAAGTGCCGGGCGCCCATCTCCCGGGCGCGTCGGGCGACGGCCAGTACCAGATCCAGGTCCACCGCGCGGAAGGCTTCCTGGGAACCGGCCTGGCGGATGGTGGTGCCAAGGCAGCAGAAGGCGGTATCGATCCGACCTTGCAGTTGTGGCAGCAAGTCGGCCAGGGGCCCGACGGGATTCCGCAGGTGCGGGTGTTCGGCCAGGGGACGGCGGGTAGGGGCCTGAACCTGCGCCACGGTGGGTTCGTTGAGCAGGCGGTCGAGCAGGTGCTCGCCGGTGAGTCCAGTGGCGCCGGCTAGCAGTATGTGCTGGGGCGTCAGATACATGTTGTTTCTCCGCTGATACAGACTCAGCTTAGTGGCTGCGGGCAGTTTTGTCGGCGCCCTGGGCTCTTTGCGCGGTCAGGGCCTGTTCGGCCTGGCGCTCGCGCAGCACGCGCCAATGGGCGGTGACGGCCTTGGGGGCCCAGATTTGCGGCTCCGATGCCTCGAAGTCGTCGGCCTGTTCCCGTTCGGCGACTTTCTCCCTGGCGATGCCGAAGGCGCGCTCGAGATCGTCGGTCTCGCTGAAGGCGTCGGCGAACAGGGCGCGGCCGAAGTAGGTGAAGTCGTTCTCTTCGGAGCAGCCGAAGGACACGCGGTCGGAGCGGGCCGCGGTCATGATCAGGGTCTTCTCATCCTTCAGCGGTGGAATGAAACCACCGGAGTAGCAGGCGGAGATCACCAGCACCTTGTACCTGTCCTTGAGCGGGACGAGCAGGTCCGCCAGTTCCTGGGCCGGCAAGTGGCCCAGCTGCAGGCCGGGTTGCTCCAGCGCCAGCTCGTGCTGCGGCGAGCCGTGGCTGGTCAGGTAGATGAACACCAGGTCCTCGGGACCGCTGCGTCGGGCGATCGCCTGGACGGCGCGGGACAGGGTCTCGCGGGTGGCCAGCGGACGGTCGGTTATGTGGTCGCGATGGTTGACCAGGGTGACCTGGCCGTGGGCGCCGAAGCGATCGGCCAGCAGCTTCGACACGTAGTCCGCCTCGCGCAGGAACACGCTCTGGCGACCGTCACCCGCCAGGCTGAGGGAATACAGCTCCACAGCGGAGGTGGAGGCCGGTACGGCGTCCAGGGCCTGGTCGAGCAGCTTACCCTGGGCCAGCAGGCCGATTTCCAGCGGGTTGGGCAAGGCCTTACCCTGTTCGTCGCGGATGCGCGTACCGTCCTGCCAGGCGCCGGCCTCGCGCTTGCCGTCGGCTCGGGTCAGGCTACCGCTGCCGCTGTAGAGGCCGTCATTGAAATGGCCCTGGTAGCGGCTGCCGTCGGCCAGGGACAGCTTGCCCTCGCCCTGGTAGCGCCCGTGGCGGAAGTGGCCGTCGTAGTGGCTGCCGTCGGCGCCGATGAATTCGCCCTGGCCGACCAGGCCGCCTTCCTTGAAGGGGCCGCTCCAGACGTCACCGTCGGCGCTGGTGAAGCGGCCCTTGCCGTCGAACAGGCCATTCTTGAAGTCGCCGATATAGTGGGAACCGTCCTCGCCCTGGTAGCTGCCCTGGCCTTCCAGCTGGCCACGGCGGAAGCGCCCGCTGAAGCGGTTTCCGGCCTCGTCGGTGCGTACCCCTTCACCGTCCGGCTGGCCGGCGTTGAAGCGGCCCTGGTGGTTGCTGCCGTCGGGCCATTCGAGGTTGCCGAAGCCGTGGTACTTGTCGTTGTGGAACTGTCCGCGGTAGGTGGCGCCACCCTGGCGCAGGGTACCTTCGCCTTCGAACTGGTTGTGGGCGAAGCCACCTTCGTAGGTGGTGCCGTTGCCGTAGCTGAGAAGCCCCTGGCCATGGAACAGGCCGGCCCTGAAGTCACCGACATAGACCAGGCCGTTGGGCCCGTGCCACTCGCCGCGGCCTTCGGGTTGGCCGTCCTTGAACTGGCCTTCGAACCAGGTGCCGTTGGTGTAGTCCAGACGACCCGGGCCTTGCAGCAGACCGTCGACCAATTCGCCGCGGTAGCGGGAACCATCGGGCAGACGGGCGTCCGGTGGCGTCAGGGGCTCCCCTTCGCCGCAGGCCGTGAGCAGCAGGGCGAGGGTCAGGGGCAGAAGCGGCTTCATCGGGTGTCCTTGTCCAGGCGTCTGCCCATCAGTTTGGCGCAAAAAAGCCCGCTATTGCGGGCTTTTTTGGGCAGACGGTTTCTGGGCTCAGACGAAGCAGAGGCTCAAGGACTCGGCAATGTAGGCGGGTTTCTGCTGGCCTTCGATCTCCAGGGTGCAGAGGGCCTTGATCAGCCACTGGCCGGGGTTTTTCTCGTTGACGTCGATTACCTTGACTGCGAGGCGTACGCGGGAGTCAACCTTCACCGGCTGGATGAAGCGAACGGTGTCGAGGCCGTAGTTGACCACCATCTTCGCGCCTTCGGGCAGAACCAGCAGGCCGTCGATCAGTTGGGGGATCAGCGACAGACTGAGGAAACCGTGGGCGATGGTGGAGCCGAAGGGCGTCTGCTTGGCGCGCTCCGGGTCGACGTGGATGAACTGGTGGTCGCCGGTGCATTCGGCGAACTGGTTGATGCGCTGCTGATCGATGGTCACCCAATCCGAGTGGCCGAGTTCCTTGCCAACGTAGTTCTTCAGTTCCGCTACTGGTACGAACGCCATACGTCATCCTCCGTGGATGCAGTGTTGTAATTCTTATTGGTCCGGGGGCCTGCGCCCCTGTCTTGCGAGCAGGACGTAGATCACCATGCCGGGCAGGGCAGGTCAAGCCGCCATGCCCCCTGCGAATGGCGGGTTATAGCGTGGCGGCGGGCAGGCCTATAATGCCCCGGTCCCGGCCGAGGCTCGCCCGGCCGGACCTTCACCCTGGAGATTTTAATGCTGTTGCGCGGACTGACCTGGCTGGTGCTGTTCCAGCTGATCGGTAGCGGGCTGAACGCCCTGTTCCTGTCCATGCTGCCCGGGCCCATTATCGGCCTGGTGCTGCTCTTCATCTACCTGCTGGCCCGTGGCGAAGTGAGTGAGCCGCTGAGCCTGGCCGCCAGCAGCCTGTTGCGCTATCTGCCGCTGCTGCTGGTGCCGCCGGCGGTGGGGGTGATGGTGTACGCCGAGGCCATCTGGGCGGACTTCTGGGCCATAGTCGGCGCACTGGTGTTGTCCTTGCTGACCGCATTCCTCTTCTGCGGTTGGCTGATGCAGAAGCTCATCGATCGCCAGGCACAACGCCGGGAGGAGCCATGAGCCTCGACTGGCAGGCCGCTGTGCAGGTGGTGGTGCACCACCCCCTGTTCGGCTTCGGTGTCACCCTGGGCGCCTATCAGCTGGCCCTGGCCGCTTACGAGAAGACCCGCTGGGTCTTCCTGCAGCCGGTGCTGCTGTCCATGTTGCTGCTGATCGGCGTGCTGTTGGCCTTCGGCATCAGCTACCAGGAGTACCGCCAGAGCACGCAATTGCTCACGGTGTTCCTCGGGCCGGCCACTGTGGCCCTGGCCGTGCCGCTGTTCCTCAACCTGCGGCGGATTCGCCAGCTGTTCTGGCCGACCCTGCTGACGCTGGTGTTCGGCGGGCTCTTCGCTACGCTGTCGGTAGCGCTGTTGGGCTGGTGGTTCGGCACCGAGCGCATGGTGCTGATGACGTTGTTGCCAAAATCGGTGACCTCGCCCATCGCCATGCTAGTGGCCGAGCAGCTCGGCGGAGTGGCGGCGCTGGCCGCGGTATTCGTGCTGATCACGGGCGTGCTCGGCGCCATACTGGGGCCGGAGCTGTTGCACCGTTGCGGTGTGCGTCATCCGGCTGCCCAGGGCATTGCCCTGGGACTCACGGCCCATGCCGTGGGCACCGCACGGGCGCTGCAGGAGGGTGAGGAGTGCGGCGCCTTCGCCGCCCTGGCCATGAGCCTGATGGGCGTGGCCACCGCGGTGCTGCTGCCGCTCGCCGTTGCGATGATTGCTTGAGGTCGATGCATGAAGTTGCCGTTGTTTCCGCTCAATACTGTGCTGTTTCCGGGCTGCACCCTGGACCTGCAGATCTTCGAGGCGCGCTACCTGGACATGCTCGGTCGCTGCATGAAGCAGGGCGAGGGGTTCGGCGTGGTCTGCATCCTCGAAGGCCAGGAAGTGGGCGAGGCCGCCAGCCGTTTCGCCGCAGTCGGCTGCGAGGCGCTGATCCGCGACTGGCAACAGCAGCCCAACGGCTTGCTGGGCATTCGGGTCGAGGGTGGCCGGCGCTTCCATGTCAATTCGGCGGAGGTGCTGCGCGACCAGCTGACGCTGGCCGAGGTGGAGTGGTTGCACGATGAACCCGAGCGGCCGCTGCGACCCGAACATGCCGACTTGGCGGCACTGCTCAATGCGCTGGCCGAACATCCCATGGTCCAGGGCCTGGGCATGGGCGGTGAGGTGGACGGGCAGCAGGCCCTGGCCAACCAGCTGGCCTACCTGCTGCCGTTCAACCTGAAGGAGAAGTTGCACCTCCTGACCCTGCCCAGCCCCGACGAGCGCCTGGCTTTTCTCCAGGGGTTGCTCGATCAGTTGCAGGGCGAGTCCATCGCCTGACTTCCACTCTGTGCAGGAGCCAGCTTGCTGGCGAACAGGGACTCCTCCTTCTGTTCGTTCATTAATAGCTGTAGCGCGCCAGGGCCTCGGGCAGCGCCCAGGTGGCGACGCCGCCGAGCAGGGCCAGGCAGGCCGGCAGAATCAGCAACCAGACCTGCGGGCTCATGGCCGACAGCGGCGCCGCGCGTTGCATCAGCGCCAGGCTGGCGGCGGAGATGCAGCCGGCCAACAGGCTGCCGGCAAGTATGTCGGTGGGCCAGTGCACGCCGAGGTAGACCCTCGACAGAGCGATGGCCAGGGCCGGCAGGCAGGCCAGCAGCAACCAGGTCAGGCGCAGGCGTCCCGGCTGGCCGCGGCCGGCGAGGATGCCCAGCACCAGGAAAAAGGCGAAGGCCGCCGAACTGTGGCCGCTGGGAAAGCTGTAGGTGGACAGCGGCTCGGTGAGGACTTCCGGCCGCGCCCGCGCATAGAGCTGCTTGAGGGCGGTGTTGGCCAGCGCCGTGGCCACCAGCGTACCGATGGCGAAACAGGCGGCGCGCCATTGGCGGACCACCAGCAACAGGGTGCCGAGCAGGGCGCCGACGAGGAACTGGGTATTGAAGTCGCCCAGGCGGGTAACCAGCACCATCAGCCGGTCCAGGCTGATGTGGCGCTGTTCCTGGACCAGCGCCATCAGGCCCTGGTCGAGTGCTTGCAAATGCGGCCAGCCGAGCAGCAGGGCCCCTAGTCCCGCCAGGCAGAGCGAGGCGGCCATGGGATTCGCCCAGCGCTTTTCGCCCAGGGTGCTGTGGATGGTCAGGCCGAGGATGGCCAGCATCACGACTATCACCATTCCGGCTTCGCCCCAGAAGCCTTCCGGCAGTGGCAGGCGCAGGGCCGCGCCAGTGGCCCAGCCGGGCACCAGGTAGGCCACCGCCCAGCCGGCGGCGGCCAGCATGCTCACGGCGATGAAACGCGGCAACGGCATGTCCAGCATGCCCGCCACCATCGGCAGCATGGGGCGCAGCGGTCCTATGTAGCGGCCCACCAGCAGGCTGGCGACGCCGTAGCGCTGGAAGTAGTTCTCCGCGCCGCTGATCCATTCCGGGTGGTCGCGGAGCAGCGGCAGGCGCCGGATGTTCTGGTGGAAGCGCCGGCCCAGGCCGTAGGAGATCATGTCACCCACCAGCCCGCCGGCGTAAGCCAGCAATAGGGTCTGCCAGAGCTCGAGGGCGCCGCTGCCGGCCATGACCCCGACGGCGAAGAGCAAGGCGACGCCGGGCACCACGATGCCGGCGATGGCCAGGCATTCGATGCAGGCGATAAGGAAGATGGCCAGGCCCAGCCATTCCGGGTTGGCGCTGAGCCAGGCAGTGACCTGGTCGAACCATTGGCTCATGGGTGAATGTCCTCGATCAGCTGGTAGTCGCGTCCTTCGACCTGCCCGCGGCGCAACGGGTTGCGCGTGCAGTGGCGGGCATAGCCGGCATCGACGAAGCGGTAGGGCAGGTGTTCGTCACGGCCATGGGGGATGCCCAGGCGCGCGGTCTGGATGATGGTAGCGGGGCGTTCGCCGACATCCTCGACGAACAGGCGCTGCCAGTCGAAACGCTGGCCGTCCCAGTCCGGCACCTTCAGGCCCAGGGATTTGCACAGCAGGGTCTGCCCGGCGCAGAGGCGCCCGGCCGGGCGCGGCTGGCCCTGGGCGTCCGGATTGTTGCGCTGCATGGCCGCCAGGGCGTCGGCGGGGGATATGGCATCCACCCAGGGATGGCCCGACTTGATCAGCACCGCGTTGCCAGCGCCGTGGGCGCTGAAGTTCAGCGAGTCCCCGCCTCGGGCGTAATACATATAGATGTGCCCGCCATCGAGGAACAGCGCCCGGCGCTTTTGGGTGTAGCCGAGGGAGGCATGGCTGCCCTTGTCCACCAGGTAGTAGGCCTCGGTCTCGATGATGCGCGCGGCCAGCCAGCGGCCGTCGACGCGGTGGCGGATGACCTTGCCCAGCAGTTCGCGGGCTACCTGCTGGGCATCGCGGTCGAAGAATTCGTCCGCCAGCGGGCGGGCGCCGGGCCAGGGCAAACTAAGGATGGGATCGAGGGACATGGGGCTGTCGCAGGGTTCCGGCTGGGAATAGGCTGGCGATTATACGGAAGCCATGCTGAGCCGAAGCTGAAGTACGGCGTCGGAAACGTCACGCAAAATAACAAGAGCCCGTCGCCATGTCCCGAACCGCTCGCCTCGACAGCGCCCATATCACTCCCAGCGCGCATTACACCGGTTACATCTGGTATCGCCACCGGTTGGCCGAGGCACCCTTCGTCACGCCGTTCGGCCGCCTCGCCTATGGCGTGCTGGCGCCGGTCAGCTGGGGCGCACGGGTGGCGTTCGGGCTGGATCTCGAACGCCTCCTGCTGCAGCGCCACCTCCTTATCGATGCCCGGTTGCACGAGGCCATCCAGCAACGCGGTGTGTGCCAGGTGGTGGAGATCGCCTGCGGGCTGTCGCCCCGTGGCCGGCGCTTCTGTGCCCGCTATCCGGAGTTGCGCTACCTGGAGGCGGACCTGCCGCCCATGGCTGCGCGCAAGCGCCTGCTGCTGCACGAGGAGGGCTGGCTGGATACGCGGCACCAGGTTCACCCTGTGGATATCCTCGCGCAGCAGGGGGCCAACGATCTGCAGGCGCTGTTCGCCGGACTGGATCGCGAGGCGCCGCTGCTGGTGATCACCGAGGGCCTGGTGAACTACTTCGCGCTACCGGTGATCGAGGCCTTCTGGAGCCGGCTGGCGGCGCAGATGCGCCGGTTCCCCAGCGCCACCTACCTCACCGACCTCTACCCCGACCTGCAGGAGCATCCGCGTTACCGCCAGTTGCGCTGGGGGATCGACCTGGTCGGCCGGCTGACCCGAGGCCGCTACTACCTGCACTACCGCAACGACCGGGAGATAGCCGAGGGCTTCGGCGATTGCGGCTTCCGCGAGGTGCGGGTGCATGGCCCGAAGGAACTCGGCACGGGCCAGGTCGAGGCCTGGCCGGGGCTGGTGCGGGTGGTGGAGGCTCGGGTCTGAAGTCCCGTAGGTTGGGCTGAGCTCCGCGAAGCCCAACGACCCAATCTCGTGGCTCGCCATTGTCGGGCTTCGCAGGCTCAGCACCAACCTACGAAGCGCGCGGGTCAATTCCGGTTTGGCTTCACCCGTCGTGGACTTAGGCGCAGGACGCCGCGCGGGTTTCCGTCTGCCCCACCTCGGCGGCCAACGCGTCGCTCGCCGTGGCTTCGGTGTGGGGGAACACCAGCGCCAGGCTGTCGCCCTCGCGGCGCAGGGGCAGCAGGTCCAGCGCCGGCAGGTCGCCGGCCTGCAGGCGCCAGCCCCGGTCCGGCAGGGTCGCGGGCAGGTTGCCTTGCACCAGGCCGCCGAAGAAACCCAGTTCGCTGACCTCCACCGGCCATTCGCCGGCTTCGGTATGGAGCAATCGGCCGCGCCGGTTCAGCGGCGCCACCCTGGGCTCCTGGCGCCGTTCCAGGCGGTCGAGGCGGTTGCGCGCCAGGCGAGTGGCGCCGGGGCTGGCCAGGGGCAGGGCGTTACCCAGGAGGAAGGGCCGGTAGAAGCTGGCGCAGGCCTCGCGCTGCTCGAACTGGGCCAGGTGGTCGCCGTTGTGGATCAGGGCGCAGTCGGCATCGGCACAGGCAGCGGCGAAGCCGGCGTGTTCCCAGGGTTGGGTGAAATGGTCGTACTCGCCGGCCAGGACCAGGGTCGGGCACGCCGGGTGCCGGTCGAAGCCGGGGAAGTCCAGCAGGCGGCGGCTGTTCTGCTGGTAACGTTCGATTTCCTGCGGGGAAAGCCGCTGCATCTGCCGCAAAAGTGCCTTGCGGAACACCAGCGAGATGCCGGTCTCTTCCAGGCGCAGGGGGTTGATCAGCCCGGTCAGGGCGCCCTGGGCGAAGCGTGGGGTCTGGCCTTCGGCCAGCAGGTCCAGGCCTTCCTCCAGCATGCGTCGGGCGCCGGGGCGGCCGAAGGCGGTGATGCCGGCGAGCAGCAGCCGGGCGCAACGCGCCGGGTGGCGCACGGCGAACAGCGCCGCCAGGGCCGATCCGTAGGACAGGCCGATGGGCATCAGCGGCGGCAGCTGGAGCTCTTCGGCAAAGGCGGCGATCAGGTCGGACAGCTGCCCCAGGGACAATTCCGGCGCCAACTGCAGGTTGCCGCCCTGGCTCGGCAGGTCGAGGAGGATCACCGGGTGCCGGGGCAGCAGTTCCTGCACCTCGGTGCCGAAAGAGCGGAAGCTCTGGAAGGCGCCGCCGAGCATCAGCACGGGTTCGCGGCCGTCCTCGGCGTGCCGGGAGAAAGCCTGGTACTGCAAGGTCCAGGGGCCGAGCCGGACGACGCGGGGCGCGTCAGCCAGGTGTTGCGGGCTGAAGTCGGTCTGGTAACGCATGGCGGGTTCTCCGGCGCCGGGGCGCTATCTTGTTCTTCTGCGGCGACTGCGCTTTGAAGGTAAACAGCAGGAGCGGTTTTGTTTACCCAACCTTCGGGCGGGCGCCGCCGCCGGGTGTCACCGTCCCGGGCGCAGCCCGCCAGGAGCCCGGTTTGCGCCGTTACCCACGGGAGCCCCTGGAATGGTCTGTCTACCATCCGCCAGACGCCGCTGGGCGCGGGCGAGCGCGGTCGCTATAATCTGTCGCTTTCCCTTGACCGCCAGAATCGCGAGACCATGACTGAGTCCGTTCTCGATTACATGACCCGCCTGGGTCGCGCCGCTCGCGCTGCCTCCCGCGTGGCCGCCCGTGCCAGCACCGTGCAGAAGAATCACGCCCTGCTGGCTGCCGCCGATGCCCTGGATGCCGCTCGTGCCGAGCTGGCCTCCGCCAACGAGCAGGACCTGGCCAATGGCCTCGCCAATGGCCTGGAGCCAGCCATGCTCGACCGCCTGGCCCTGACTCCGGCACGCATCGACGAAATGATCGAGGGCCTGCGCCAGGTCGCCACTCTGCCGGACCCCATCGGCGAGATCCGTGACATGCGCTATCTGCCGTCCGGCATCCAGGTCGGCAAGATGCGTGTGCCGCTCGGCGTGATCGGCATCATCTACGAGTCGCGGCCGAACGTGACCATCGATGCAGCCAGCCTCTGCCTGAAGTCCGGCAATGCCACCATCCTGCGCGGCGGTTCCGAGGCGATCCATTCCAACCAGGCCATCGCCGAGTGCATCCAGAAGGGCCTGGCCGAGGCCGGCCTGCCGGCGGAGTTGGTGCAGGTGGTCGAGACCACCGATCGCGCCGCTGTCGGCGCGCTGATCAGCATGCCCGAGTACGTCGATGTGATTGTCCCGCGCGGCGGCAAGGGCCTGATCGAGCGCATCAGCCGCGAGGCCAAGGTGCCGGTGATCAAGCACCTGGACGGCATCTGCCATGTCTACATCGACATAGCCGCCGACCTGGACAAGGCGATTCGCGTGGCCGACAACGCCAAGACCCAGCGCTACGCGCCGTGCAACACCATGGAAACCCTGCTGGTGCACGCCGGCATCGCCGAGCGCGTACTGCCGCCGCTGGCCGCCATCTACCGCGACAAGGGCGTGGAACTGCGTGGCGACGAGGCGACACGCGCGCTGCTGGGCAGTGACGTGCTGGAAGCGACCGAGGAAGACTGGCGCACCGAGTACAACGCGCCGATCCTCTCGATTCGCGTCGTCGATGGGCTGGAACAGGCCATCGAGCACATCAATACCTACGGCTCGCAGCACACCGACGCCATCATCACTGAGAACTTCAGTGACGCCCGGCGCTTCCTCACCGAAGTGGATTCCGCTTCGGTGATGGTCAATGCCTCCACCCGATTCGCCGATGGTTTCGAGTACGGTCTGGGGGCGGAGATCGGCATTTCCACCGACAAGCTGCACGCCCGCGGCCCGGTCGGCCTGGAAGGCCTGACCAGCGAGAAGTACGTGGTCTTCGGCGACGGCCACGTACGCACCTGATGGGCAAGCGCATCGGCCTCTTTGGCGGCACCTTCGATCCCGTGCACATAGGTCACCTGCGGGGTGCCCTGGAAGTGGCCGAGCAGTTCGGTTTCGACGAACTGCGCCTGATTCCCAGTGCGCGCCCGCCGCACCGCGAGACCCCGCAGGTGTCGGCGGCCCAGCGGCTGGAGATGGTGCAACTGGCGGTGGCTGGCGTCGCGCCGCTTTGCGTCGACGATCGCGAGTTCAAGCGTGAGCGGCCGTCCTGGACCATAGAGACGCTGGAGTCCCTGCGCGCCGAACTGGCCGCCGAGGACCAGCTGTTCCTGCTGGTGGGCTGGGATGCCTTCTGCGGTCTGCCGAGCTGGCACCGCTGGAGCGAGCTGCTCGACCACTGCCACATCCTGGTCCTGCAACGGCCGGATGCCGACAGCGAAGCCCCCGAAAACCTGCGCAACCTGCTGGCTGCGCGCACCGCGGCCGATCCGCATTCCCTGCAGGGGCCGGCCGGACAGATCGCCTTCGTCTGGCAGACGCCCCTGGCGATTTCCGCCACCCAGATCCGCCAATTGCTGGGGGAGGGGCGCTCGGTGCGCTTCCTCGTGCCTGACGCGGTATTGGCCTACATCCATGCGCACGACCTGTACCGTGCGCCGAATTGATTCACTGAGGTAGTTGAACCCGATGCAAAACGAAGAACTCGTCCAGGTCGCCATCGCGGCCCTGGAAGACCTGAAAGGTCAGGACATCACCACCATCGACGTGCGCGGCAAGACCAGCATCACCGATTTCATGGTGATCGCCAGCGGCACCTCCGGCCGTCATGTCAAATCCCTGGCCGAGAGCGTGCTGGAGAAGGTCAAGGAAAAGGGCGTACGTCCGCTGGGCAGCGAAGGCCTGGATAGCGGTGAATGGGCCCTGCTGGACCTGGGTGATGTGGTGGTGCACGTGATGCAGGTGGCCACTCGCCAGTTCTACGACCTGGAGCGCCTCTGGCAAGGCGCCGAGCAGAGCCGCGCGCACCACAGCCACGAGTAAGCGAGGCGTCCCTTGCGTCTACGTCTTATCGCTGTTGGTTCGCGCATGCCGGGCTGGGTGGAGGAGGGCTGGCGGGAATACGTCAAGCGCCTGCCATCCGAGCTCAGTCTGGAGCTGGTGGAGATTCCCCTGACCACGCGCGGCAAGAATGCTGACGTCGCCAGGATGATCCGCCAGGAGGGCGAGGCCATGCTGGCCAAGGTGCAGCCGGGAGAACGCGTCGTCACCCTGGAAGTCCAAGGTCGGCCCTGGAGCACCGAGCAGTTGGCGGCCGAACTGGACCGCTGGCGTCTGGATGCGCGCACCGTCAATCTCATGGTCGGCGGCCCCGAGGGGCTGGCGCCTGAGGTCTGCGCCCGCAGCGAGCAGCGCTGGTCGCTGTCACCGCTGACGTTGCCTCACCCGCTGGTACGCATCCTCGTCGGCGAGCAGATCTACCGCGCCTGGACCGTGCTGTCCGGCCACCCCTATCACAAGTAAGCCTTGTCCATGCCGCAACCGATCCGCCTGAAAGACCACGAAAAGGACGCTCGCCTGGTGCGCCAACGCGTGATCGTGGGCGCGGTGGCGGTATTGCTGCTGACTTGCGTGCTGATCGCCCGCCTTTATTACCTGCAGGTGATCCAGTACGAGTACCACTCGACCCTGTCCGAGAACAATCGCGTCCATGTGCAGCCGATCCCGCCCACCCGCGGGCTGATCTTCGACCGCAGCGGCGTGCTGGTGGCCGACAACCGGCCCAGCTTCAGCCTCAGCGTCACCCGCGAGCGGGCTGGCGACTGGCAGCAGACCCTCGACGTGATAGTCGAGGTGCTGCAGTTGACCGCGGATGACCGTGCGCTGTTCGAGAAGCGCATGCGGCAGGGGCGCCGCCCCTTCGAGCCGGTGCCCATCCTCTTCGAGCTGACCGAGGAGCAGATCGCCCGCGTGGCGGTGAACCAGTTCCGCCTGCCCGGTGTGGAGGTGGTGGCGCAACTGGTGCGGCACTACCCGCAGGGTGCGCATTTCGCCCATTCGGTGGGCTATGTCGGACGGATCAACGAGAAGGAGCTCAAGCAGCTCGACCCGGTTAACTACAGCGGCACCCACCACATCGGCAAGACCGGCATCGAGCGCTTCTACGAAGACCAGTTGCACGGCGAGGTGGGCTACGAGGAAGTCGAGACCAACGCCCGGGGGCGCGTATTGCGTGTGCTCAAGCGCACCGATCCGAAACCCGGCAAGGACCTGGTGCTGACCCTCGACGTGCGCCTGCAGGAAGCGGCCGAGCAGGCCCTGGGCGGCCGCCGTGGCGCCATCGTCGCCATCGAGCCGTCCAGCGGCGACGTGCTGGCGATGGTCAGTCAGCCGAGCTTCGACCCCAATCCCTTCGTCACCGGCATCAGCTTCAAGGCCTATGCCGAACTGCGCGACTCCATCGACCGGCCGCTGTACAACCGCGTCCTGCGCGGCCTCTATCCACCGGGCTCGACCATCAAGCCGATGGTGGCGGTGTCTGGCCTGGATGCCGGCGTGGTGACCCCGGCCTCGCGAGTCTTCGACCCGGGCTTCTACCAGTTGCCGAACTACGACCACAAATACCGCAACTGGAACCGTTCCGGTGACGGCTGGGTGAATATGGAAACCGCGATCATGCGGTCAAATGACACCTACTTCTACGATCTTGCGCACAAGATGGGCATAGATCGGATGCACGACTACATGAGCCGCTTCGGCTTCGGCCAGCGCGTGGCGCTGGACATGTTCGAGGAGTCCTCCGGCCTGATGCCGTCCCGCGAGTGGAAGCGCGCACGTTACCGCCAGGCCTGGTATCCGGGGGAAACCCTGATCCTCGGCATTGGCCAGGGCTATATGCAGGCCACGCCGCTGCAGCTGGCCCAGGCGGTGGCGCTTATGGCCAATCGCGGCAAGTGGATTCGCCCGCACCTGGCCAAGACCATCGAGGGCCAGCCACCGGAAGACCCCAATCCGATGCCGGACGTCGTCCTGCGCGACCCGTCGTTCTGGGACGCCGGCCGCATCGGCATGGAACAGGTCGTCCACGGCGCCCGCGGCACGGCGCACAAGGTCGGGGCCAATTCCGTCTATCGCATCGCCGGCAAGAGCGGTACCGCCCAGGTGGTGGCCATCAAGCAGGGCGAGAAGTACGACCGTAACAAGCTCCAGGAGCGGCACCGCGACCACGCCCTGTTCGTCGCCTTCGCCCCCGCCGACGATCCGAAGATCGCCGTCGCGGTGATGGTGGAGAATGGCGAATCAGGCTCGGGCGTCGCCGCCCCGGTGGTCAAGCAGGTGATGGACGCGTGGCTGCTCGGCGAGGATGGCCAGTTGAAACCCGAGTTCCGCCCGCCCCAGCCGCTGGCGAACCAGCAGAGCGCCAACCGATGAACAGCAATTTCGACCGCACCATCTCCCAGGAGGACGTGCTCAAGCGCCGCGCCACGCTGTTGCAGCGCATGCACATTGACGGCTGGCTGCTGCTGATCCTGCTGCTGCTGGCGGCCGGTAGCCTGTTCGTCCTCTATTCGGCCAGTGGCAAGCACTGGGATCTGCTGGTGAAGCAGGCCTCCTCCTTCGGCCTCGGCCTGGGCGCGATGATCGTCATCGCCCAGTTCGAGCCGCGTTTCATGGCGCGCTGGGTGCCGCTCGGCTACGTGGTGGGCGTGAGCCTGCTGATGGTGGTGGAGATCATGGGGCACACGGCCATGGGCGCCACCCGCTGGATCAATATTCCGGGGGTGATCCGCTTCCAGCCCTCGGAATTCATGAAGATCATCATGCCGGCGACCATCGCCTGGTACCTGTCGCGGCACAACCTGCCGCCCAAGCTCAAGCACCTCGTCATCAGCCTGGTACTGATCGTGGTGCCCTTCGTGCTGATCCTCAAGCAGCCCGACCTCGGCACCGCGATGCTGATCCTCGCCTCGGGCGCCTTCGTCCTCTTCATGGCCGGCCTGCAGTGGCGCTGGATCCTCGGCGTGGCGACTGCGGTGGTGCCGGTGGCGGTGGCCATGTGGTACTTCGTCCTGCACGACTACCAGAAGCAGCGGGTGCTGACCTTCCTCGACCCGGAGAGTGACCCGCTGGGCACCGGCTGGAACATCATCCAGTCCAAGGCCGCCATCGGCTCGGGCGGGGTATTCGGCAAGGGCTGGCTGCTGGGCACTCAGTCGCACCTGGATTTTTTGCCCGAAAGCCACACGGACTTTATCATTGCCGTCCTCAGCGAAGAGTTCGGCCTCGTCGGCGTCTGCCTGCTGCTGCTGGTCTACCTGCTGCTGATCGGCCGCGGGCTGGTGATCACCGCCCAGGCCCAGACCCTGTTCGGCAAGCTGCTGGCGGGCAGCTTGACCATGACCTTCTTCGTCTACGTGTTCGTCAACATCGGCATGGTCAGCGGACTGCTGCCGGTCGTGGGGGTGCCCCTGCCCTTCATTAGCTACGGCGGAACCCACTTGGTGACGCTGCTGTCTGGGTTTGGGGTTTTGATGGCTATCCATACCCATCGCAAATGGATTGCCCAGGTTTGAAACGAGTGAATGATTTGAAAGCACTGCGCAAGTGGATGCAGCTGGCGGCCACCGGAGCGGCCCTGGTCGGCCTGCTGGGGGCAGCCGTACCGGCATTTTCCGGGGATTACGAGGGGTCGCCCCAGGTCGCCGAGTTCGTCGCCGAGATGACCCGCGACTACGGTTTCGCCGGTGAGCAGCTGGTGGACCTGTTCCGTGAAGTGGAGCGCAAGCAGTCGATCCTCGATGCCATCTCCCGGCCCGCGGAGCGGGTCAAGACGTGGAAGGAATACCGCCCGATCTTCATCACGCCGGCGCGCATCCAGAAAGGCGTGAACTTCTGGAACCAGCATGCCGACGCCCTGGCCCGCGCCGAGAAAGAATACGGCGTGCCGGCCCAGGTGATAGTGGCGATCATCGGCGTCGAGACCTTCTACGGCGGCAATACCGGCAACTTCCGCGTCATCGACGCCCTCTCGACCCTGGGCTTCGACTACCCGCCGCGCGCCGACTTCTTCCGCAAGCAGCTCAAGGAATTCCTCCTGCTGGCCCGCGAAGAGCAGGTCGACCCGCTGGTACTCAAGGGTTCCTACGCCGGCGCCATGGGCCTGCCGCAGTTCATGCCGAGCAGCTTCCGCTCCTTCGCCGTGGATTTCGACGGCGACGGCCATATCGACATCTGGAGCAACCCGGTGGACGCCATCGGCAGTGTCGCCAGCTATTTCAAACGTCACGGCTGGGTGGCCGGCGGCCTGGTGGTCAGCCACGCCCAGGTGCGCGGCGAACGAGTCGACGAAGGGTTGACCCAGGGGCTGGACCCGGTGAAGAACGTCGGCGATCTTAGGGCGCTGGGCTGGGCAAGCTCCGAGGCACTGCGCGATGATGTGCCGGTCACGGCTTTCAAGCTGGAGGGTGACGCGGGAGCGGAGTACTGGATGGGATTGCCGAACTTCTACGTCATTACCCGCTACAATCGCAGCGTGATGTACGCCATGTCCGTGCATCAGCTATCTGAATTGCTGGTCAACGCAAGGGGCGGGCGTTAACCGATGCCACTACCGATAAGAGTCGCCGTTTACGGCGCCGTAGCATTGTTACTGGCCAGTTGCTCGAGCAGCCGCGCGCCTGAGCCAGTTCAGCCTGGCGGGCCGATCTCCGGTCCCGGCGATTATTCGCGTCCGCACAAGGACGGCGCCCCCTGGTGGGACGTCGACGTCTCGCGCATTCCCGACGCCGTGCCCATGCCGCACTACGGCGCGGTCAAGGCCAATCCCTATACCGTGCTGGGCCAGACCTACTACCCGATGAACGACGCGCGTCGTTACCAGGCGACCGGAACCGCGTCCTGGTACGGCACCAAGTTCCATGGCCAGGCTACCGCCAACGGCGAGGCCTACGACCTCTACGGCATGACCGCCGCACACAAGACCCTGCCGCTGCCGAGCTATGTCCGGGTGACCAACCTGGACAACGGCCGCAGTGTGATCCTGCGGGTCAATGACCGTGGCCCCTTCTACTCCGACCGCATCATTGACCTCTCCTTCGCCGCGGCGAAGAAGCTCGGCTATGCCGAGTCGGGCACTGCGCGCGTCAAGGTGGAAGGCATCGACCCGCAGCAATGGTGGGCCGCCCAGGGCCGTCCGGTGCCGATGGTGCTGGCGCAGCCGCAGATGGCAGCCAAGCCCCAGCCGAAACCGGCCGTGCAGCAGGTCGCCAGCGCGCCGATCGAACAGTACAGCCCGCCACCGCAGCAGCACGCCGCCGCCGTCCTGCCCGTGCAGATCGACGCAAAAAAAAACGATTCACTCGCAGCTTCTGGCCTGTATCTCCAAGTGGGCGCCTTCGCCAATCCGGACGCTGCGGAACTTCTCAAGGCCAAGCTGAGCGGGACGGTGAGTGCGCCGGTCTTCATCAGCTCGGTCGTGCGCAACCAACAGATACTGCACCGGGTACGCCTGGGGCCGATCGGAACTCAGGGTGAGGCCCAGCAATTGCAGGACTCGGTGCGCCTGGCCAAACTCGGGCAGCCAACCCTGGTGAAACCGGATTGACGGTTTCCTTGAATTTGCCCGCAAGGGCCTGTTAGACCATTAGCTACTTTTCAGAGAGACGGATGAACATCTTCAGCTTCGCCAAACGCCTACTACTGCCCGCAGCCCTGCTCATCGTCGCGCCGGCCTCCATGGCGGCCCAGCAGATCGTCCCGTCGCCGCCGCAACTGGCCGCCAAGGCCTATGTACTGATGGACGCCCAGAGCGGCCAGGTCCTGGTCGAGAACAACGGCGACCAGCGCCTGCCCCCGGCCAGCCTGACCAAGCTGATGACCGCCTACATTGCCACCCTGGAGATCCGCAAGGGCCAGGTCGGCGAGAGCGACCCTGTGACCATCAGCGAGCACGCCTGGCGTACCGGCGGTTCGCGCATGTTCGTCCAGGTCAACACCCAGGTGACCATGAGCGACCTGCTGCACGGCATCATCATCCAGTCGGGCAACGACGCCAGCGTGGCCGTGGCCGAGCACATCGCCGGCAGCGAAGATGCCTTCGCCGACATGATGAACACCACTGCCGAGAAACTCGGCATGACCAACAGCCACTTCATGAACGCCACCGGCCTGCCGGACCCGGAGCATTACTCCAGCGCCCATGACATGGCTCGCCTGGCACGCGGCATCATCTACGAGGACCCGGCCCACTACGCCATCTACTCGCAGAAAGAGTTCTTCTGGAACAACATCAAGCAGCCCAACCGCAACCTGCTGCTGTGGCGCGACAAGACCGTCGACGGCCTGAAGACCGGCCACACCGACGAAGCCGGCTACTGCCTGGTGGCGTCCGCCGTGCGCGACAACATGCGCCTGATCGCCGTGGTCTTCGGCACCAACAGCGAGCAGGCTCGCGCCGCCGAGACCCAGAAGCTGCTGACCTACGGCTTCCGCTTCTTCGAAACCCAGACCTTCTACCAGAAGGGCGCCGAGCTGGCCAAAGCCCAGGTGTGGAAGGGCGCGACCCGTGAAGCCAAGGCCGGTCTGGCCCAGGACCTGACCATGACCCTGCCCAAGGGCCAGGCGAAGAAACTGCAGGCCAGCATGACCCTCAACCCGCAGCTGATCGCCCCGATCAACAAAGGCGACGTGATCGGCAAGGTCGAGGTCAAGATGGAAGACCAGGTTGTCCACAGTGCCGACCTGATCGCCCTGGAAACCGTCGAGGAAGGTGGCTTCTTCCGCCGCCTGTGGGATAGCATTCGCCTGTTCTTCTTCGGCCTGTTCAACTGACCTACTGAGCCGACGCCTCGCGCCCTCTCCGGGCACGGGGCGTCCGCATCTCGGATCACGAGTCCGCTGCTGCCATGACCGATACCCCTGACGTACAACCCCCGAAAATCGAGTTCCCCTGCGAGCGCTACCCCATCAAGGTGATTGGCGATTCCGGTGAAGGCTTCGCCGACCTGGTGATCGAGATCATCCGGCGCCACGCGCCCGACCTCGACGCCGCCACCCTGGTGGTGCGCGACAGCCGCAACGGCCGCTTCCTCTCGGTGCAGGTGTTGATCACCGCCACCAGTGTCGAGCAGCTGCAATCCATCCATGTCGACCTGCGGGCCACCGGCCGCGTGCACATGGTGCTTTAGTGGCACCTGCCGAACTCATCGTGCGTCATCTGGGGCTGGTGGACTACCTGCCGACCCTGGAGGCGATGCGCCGCCTGACCGTCGAGCGCGACGAACGGACGCCCGACGAAATCTGGCTGCTGCAGCATCCTCAGGTGTTCACCCAGGGCCAGGCCGGCAAGGCCGAGCATTTGCTGGCACCGGGAGACATCCCGGTGATCCAGGTCGAGCGCGGCGGTCAGGTCACCTACCATGGCCCTGGCCAATTGGTGGCCTATCTGATGCTGGACCTGCGCCGCCTGGGATTGGGCGTGCGCGAACTGGTCACGGCCATGGAGCAGAGCCTGGTTGATGTGCTGGCTGCCTATGGCGTCGAGGCGGCGCCCAAGGCGGATGCTCCCGGCGTCTATGTCGAAGGCGACAAGATCGCCTCGCTGGGACTGCGGGTCAGCCGGGGCTGTTCATTCCACGGCCTGGCGCTCAACGTGGATATGGACATGTCGCCCTTCTGGCGGATCAATCCCTGCGGCTACGCCGGGTTGAAGATGGTGCAGCTCAAGGACCTGCTCGAGACGCCACCGCAGCTCGATGAGGTTGCGCAGCGCCTGGAGCAGGCTCTGCGCCAGCGGCTGGGCTACGCCCGATAGGCGACGGGGCAGGACGCCCTGGCTCGCATTCCGTTTCGAAGGCTATGCCCCTGTTAGCTGTTGCCAAGAGGTTTCGGTCAGGGATCGGGGCCTTGTAGTGAAGGCCGGGCGGAGATCTATAGCCCACGCTGACCTGCAATGCTGGGCTGAAGCCCACCTTACGGGCCTCTGCGCCACATCCCAACACTTAACGCACACATAGCCTGAAAGACACTGCACGCACGGCGTACCCCAGGCACGTTGCCTGGAGTGGGCCGTGCAGTTTCCGATCAGTTCAGGTTGAGTGCCGGAATAATGCTCGTGTCGAGGGGCTGGCCCGGTACCGGCACCGGCGCCGCCAGGCCCAGGTTGTTCTTCTCGAACACCCGGTCGGCCCTGTAGCTGGAACGCACCAGCGGGCCGGCTGCGACTTCCATGAAGCCCTTCTGCAGGCCGATATCGCGGAAGCGGTTGAATTCCTCCGGGCTGACCCAGCGCTTGACCGTCAGGTGGTTACGGGTGGGCTGCAGGTATTGGCCGAGGGTGAGGATGTCGACGCCTATGGCGCGCAGGTCGTCCATGGTTTCGATGACTTCCTCGTCAGTTTCGCCCAGCCCCAGCATCAGGCTGGTCTTGGTCAGCACGTTCGGGCGGTGGCGCTTGGCATGCTCCAGCACGCGCAGGGTCTTCTCGTAGCCGGCGCGCGGGTCGCGCACCACATGGGTCAGGCGCTTGACCGTCTCGACGTTCTGCGCGAACACCTCCAGGCCGGAATCCACCACCCGCTCGATGGCCTGATGGTCGCCATTGAAGTCCGGGGTTAGGGCCTCCACCACCACCTGTGGCGTGCGCTCCTTGATGGCGCGCACGCAGGCGGCGTAGTGGCTGGCGCCGCCGTCGTCCAGGTCATCGCGATCCACCGAGGTCAGCACGATATAGCGCAACGCCATCAGCTCGACCGACTTGGCGGTGTTCTGCGGCTCTTCCTGGTCCAGCCAGCCGTTGGGATTACCGGTGTCCACGGCGCAGAAGCGGCAGGCACGGGTGCACACCGAGCCCATCAGCATGATGGTGGCGGTGCCGTTGGACCAGCACTCGCCCATGTTCGGACAGTGTGATTCCTGGCATACGGTGCTCAGGCGATGTTCGCCGACATTGCGCTTGACCGCATCGAAGCGGCTGCCGCCCGGTGCCTTCACCCGCAGCCACTTGGGCTTGGGTTCGAATACCTGGGGTTCGGCCGAGGCGCGGCGCTTCTGGCCATCCTTGATCGCGGTGATGCCCTGAGCAGTACGGAACTTTTCGCCGCTGGCGACGGGTTTGGACGAGTCTGTATCGGACATCGGAAATCTGGGCTCCGCTAGAGGCTTCGTGGGCTGCCGCAGGGGCACGGGAGGGTGGCGCAGTGTATCACAAAAGGTCTCTGCTCCAGCTGGCAGCGGGGGCCTGGGCCGGCCGCAAAGCGGGCTGGGCGACGTTCCAGGCACCCGGCGCGTACGGAGCATTCGTGGCCCGCAGGCGCTAGCGCTGTTGCAGGCTCTCCAGCAGCTTCTGGGTCGGGAAGCCGTCAGCCGGCCAGCCCTGGCTCTGTTGGTAGCCACGGATCGCCTTGCGGGTGTTGGCGCCGATGATGCCGTCCGCCGCTCCTGGCGAGTAGCCGGCGGCAGCCAGGGATTCCTGCAATTCGACGCGCTCGCTGCGGCTCAACGGGCGCTCGTCGCGGGGCCAGCTGCCGACGAGTTCGCCGCGGCCATCGAAGCGCTCGCCCAGCAGGCTGACGGCCAGGGCGTAGGACGAGGAGTTGTTGTACTTGAGGATGGCGCGGAAGTTGTCCAGCACCAGGAAGGCCGGACCGCGATGGCCGGCGGGCAGCAGCAGGTAGGCGGATTCGCCGGCGAGACCGGAGGCCTGCGGGCCGGTCTGCACGCCCATCGCCTGCCATTGCCCCACAGGCTTGCGGATGTCGGCGTCGGCTTGCGCGTAGTCGAAGCCCTGGGGCAGTTGCACCTGCAGCGCCGCAGGTTGGCCCTTGCGCCAGCCGGAGGCCTGCAGGTAGTGCGCGGCGGAGGCCAGGGCGTCGGCCGAGGAGTTCCAGATATCGCGTCGACCGTCGCCGTCGAAGTCCACCGCGTGGCTGTTGTAGGTGGTGGGGATGAACTGGGTCTGGCCCATGGCGCCGGCCCAGGAGCCGAGCATGCCGGAGGGCTGGATATCGCCGTGCTGGATGATCTCCAGGGCGGCCAGCAACTGCGCATGGGCGAAGGCCGGGCGGCGGCCTTCATAGGCCAGGGTGGCCAGGGAGCGGATCACCGACTTGTCGCCCATGAACTGGCCGAAGCTGCTTTCCATGCCCCAGATGGCCACGAGGGTTTCGCGGTCCACGCCGAAACGCTGCTCGATACCGTCGAGTGACGCCGCATGCTCGGCCAGCAAGGCCTGGCCCTTGCGCACCCGATAGGGCGAAATGGCGCCTTCCAGGTATTCCCAGACCGGCCGGGTGAACTCGGGCTGGCTGCGGTCAGCGGTGATCACGCTGGGATCAGGGGTGACGCCAGCGAAGGCGCGGTCAAAGGCGGCGGCGTCGATGCCGCTGGCCAGGGCTTCGCGGCGGAAGCCGTCGCGCCAGGCACTGAAGCTGATGGTCGGCATCACCACCTGGGCCATGGCAGGGGCTGCGGGCGCCTTGGCGGCGGGTTGGCTGACCTGGGGAGCGGCGGCGGGTTTCTGCGCCGGAGCGTCGGCACACGAGGAGAGCAGGGTGAGGGCGGAGGCTGCGGCCAGGCTGCGGAACATCAGGCCGGGGGCAGTGGCATCGAACATAATAAAGTCTCGAGGCTGACGAAGAATCAAGCCGCGACCTTAACATGTTCGGGCCTTTTCAGGCGGCTATAAGCGACGAAGCCTCCCAATTGTGGGAGGCTTCGCGGCGGTAACTTCCTTTGCCTTTCAGGGGCTTTTCCTGGCGGCAGCGGAAGAGAGGTTGGGCTACCAGGGATTTAGCGCGGTTCGGCGCTGTCTTGCGTTTCTTGGCCATGGCCAGTCCTCGATTGGCGCCCGCGGCAGTGCGGGCGCGCGCATCATCGACCCCTGCTCAGAAAATGTCCAGCTATTCGGCGGCCAGTGGCAGACGCTGGCCGGCCAGCAGCAGGGCAAGGCGCGCGAGGCCGTTCCATGGATCGCCCGCGGCCTGACCTTTGATCTGCGCGTCGATGCGCTGGGCGTCCTGCAGCAACTGGTTCCAGCGCGATGCGGGGTGGCGTTGCAGGGCGCGACTGACCAGGGGCCGGCGCTTGTCCCAGACCGGCGGGCGGGCCGAGGCGAAGGCCTTTTCCAGGGGCACGCCCTGGCTGTACTGCTGGGCCAGGCTGGCCAGCAGACGCAACTCGCGGGCCAGCGCCCAGAGGACCACCGGCGGTTCGACGCCTTCACCGCGCAGCCCTTCCAGGGTGCGCAGGGTATGGGCGGGCTCGCCGTTGAGTGCGGCGTCGATCAGGCCAAAGACGTCGAATCGCGCGCTGTCGGCGACCGCCGCCTGGACGGTGGCGGCATCCACCTGGCCGCCCTCGGCGAGCAGCTTGAGCTTCTCGATCTCCTGGGCGGCCGCCAACAGGTTGCCTTCGACCCGCGCGGCTATCAGGTCTACGGCTTCCTGGTTGGCAGCGAGTCCCGCCTGGGACAGACGCTGGCGAATCCACTGGGGCAGGTTGTGCGCCTCGACGGGCCAGACCTGGACGAACTGGACGTCCGGCCCGTCGATCAGGGCCTTGGCCCATTTGGTTTTCTGCGTGCTGCCGTCGAGTTTGGGCAGGCTCAGCAGCAGCACGGTGTCTTCCGGAGGCCGTGCCAGGTACTCCAGCAGCGCTGCGGCGCCTTTGTCGCCCGGCTTGCCGGAGGGCAGGCGCACTTCCAGCAGGCGCTTCTCGGCGAACAGTGAGAGGCTGGCGCCGGCTTCAAGCAGCAGGCCCCAGTCGAAGTTGGCTTCGGCGTTGAATACCTGGCGCTCGCTGAAATCCCGCGCACGGACGCTGGTGCGGATGGCGTCGCAGGCTTCCTGGCAGAGCAGCGGTTCATCGCCGCTGACCACGTAGACCGGTGCCAGTTGGCCCTGCAGGTGTTTACCCAGTTGAGCGGGATTGAGTTTCATAGGCGCAAATGATCGGGGCCGCTGGTGCGGCCCCTTGTGCTCACTGGATGGGCAGTTGCAGCGGTGACTGCTGCGGTTGCTGGGTCTTTTCGGCCTGGCGCGCGGCTTCCAGCGCTTCGGCTTCGGCCTTGGCCTTGGCTTCGGCGGTCTGCTGCAGCTGGTCCAGCTGGGCCGGGGTGACCAGGTGCAGGCGCATGACCATCTGCTGGACCATCTCCTGGCGCATTTCCTGGCGCAGCTGGTCCGCTTCCTGGTCGGAGCCGATCAGGTTGTTGCTGTCGAAAACGTAGGTCTTCTGCACAGTCAGCTTGTCGTTCATCAGCAGCAGGTCATTGGCGCCGCGAATCTCGTATTGCAGCGTGTGGGTCAGCTCGTACTCGGCGCTGCGGGAAGATTGGGTGTAGGAGGCGGTACGCTGAGTCTCGTCCTCGCGGGCCAGCACCAGGGTATAGGGCGCCCCGGCATGGACCTTGACGTCGTTATTTTCCAGCGCCGCGCGCACGGCCTTTACCGTCGCGCCGTACTGGTTACGGGCGGTAAGGTCCAGTTCGGTGAGGGCGAAGTCGGCGTCGCCGGTGCCGCGAAGCTGGAAGCCGCAGGCGCTCAGCAGCGCGGTGAGGCCCAGGACCAGCAGATTCCGTTTCATCATGTCTTTGCGTTCCCCTTGCAAGCGGTCCGGCGCCACTCCCGCAGGAGGGCGCCGGCTTCGATCAGTTGGCGACTATGTTGACCAGTTTGCCAGGCACCACGATGACCTTGCGAATGGTGAGACCGTCGGTGAAGCGCAGCACGTTCTCGTTGGCCCGGGCGCTGGCTTCCACTGCTTCGCGGCTGGCATCGGCCGGTACTTCGATGTGGCCGCGCAGCTTGCCGTTGACCTGTACCACCAGTTGCAGGCTGTCCTGCACCAGGGCGGCTTCGTCCACGGTCGGCCAGACGGCGTCGATGATGGCGTCGGCGTGGCCGAGTTCGTGCCACAGCACGTGGCTGATGTGCGGGGTGATGGGGGCCAGCAGCAGGGCGATGGTCTCCAGGCCTTCCTGGATCAGCGCGCGGTCTTCGGCATTGGCCTGCGGCGCCTTCTCCAGCACGTTCATCAGGGTCATTACGGCCGCGATGGCGGTGTTGAACTTGTGGTACTGGCCGATATCCTGGCTGGCCTGCCTGATGGCCAGGTGGATGGCACGGTGCACGGCCTTTTGCTCATCGTTCAGGGCGCTGCGGTCGAGGGCGGCCGGGAGGCCGGCAGCGACATGGGCCTGGGCCAGGCGCCAGACGCGGCGGAGGAAGCGGCTGGCACCCTCGACGCCGGAGTCGGACCACTCCAGGCTCATGTCCGGCGGCGACGCGAACATCATGAACAGGCGGCAGGTGTCGGCGCCATACTGGTCGATCATCGCCTGCGGGTCGACGCCGTTGTTCTTCGACTTCGACATCTTCTCGGTGCCGCCGATCTCCACCGGCAGGCCGTCGGTCTTCAGTTTGGCGCCGATGACCTTGGCCTTGGCATCACGCTCGACCTCGACGTCGGCCGGGTTGAACCAGTCCTTGCCGCCATTGGCTGCGACGCGGTAGTAGGTTTCGGCCACGACCATGCCCTGGGTGAGCAGGTTCTTGAACGGCTCGTCGGAGCTGACCAGGCCTTCGTCACGCATCAGCTTGTGGAAGAAGCGCGCGTAGAGCAGGTGCAGGATGGCGTGCTCGATGCCGCCGATGTACTGGTCAACTGGCAGCCAGTGGTTGGCCGCGGCCGGGTCGACCATGCCCTTGTCGTAGGTCGGCGAGGCGTAGCGGGCGAAGTACCAGGAGCTCTCGACGAAGGTGTCCATGGTGTCGGTTTCGCGCTTGGCCGCAGTGCCGCATTTCGGGCAGGTGCACTCGTAGAACTTGGGCATCTTCGCCAGCGGGCTGCCGGCGCCGTCCGGCACCACGTCCTCCGGCAGCACGACCGGCAGTTGGTCTTCCGGCACCGGTACGTCGCCACAGCTCGGGCAGTGGATGATCGGGATCGGGCAGCCCCAGTAGCGCTGACGGCTGATCCCCCAGTCGCGCAGGCGGAACTGGGTGCGGGCCTGGCCGAGGCCTTTCTTCTGCAGGGCCACTTCGATGGCGTCGAAGGCGCCCTGGTAGTCCAGGCCGTCGAACTCGCCGGAGTTGATCAACTGGCCGTGTTCGCTATAGGCGTCCTGCCAGGGGGCCGGGGTTTCGTCGCCGGCGGCGGTGCGGATCACCGGCTTGATCGGCAGGTCGTACTTGTGGGCGAAGGCAAAGTCGCGCTCGTCGTGGGCCGGTACGGCCATCACGGCGCCTTCGCCGTAGTTCATCAGCACGTAGTTGGCGACCCAGACCGGCAGCTTGTCGCCGGTCAGCGGGTGCTCGACGAAGAGCGGCGTGGGCAGGCCCTTCTTCTCCTGGGTGGCGATGTCAGCTTCGGCGACGCCGCCGCGCTTGCATTCGTCGATGAAGGCCTGCAGTTCGGCGGCCTTGTCGGCCGGCAGCTTCTGCACTGCCAGGCTGGCCAGCGGGTGCTCGGCGGCGACGGCCACATAGGTGGCGCCCAGCAGGGTGTCCGGACGGGTGGTGAAAACTTTCAGCTCACCGGCCTGGTCGATGCTCGCCTGGTCGAAGGGGAAGGCGACTTCCATGCCGCGGGACTTGCCGATCCAGTTGCGCTGCATGGTCTTGACCTGTTCGGGCCAGCCGTCCAGGTCGTCGAGGCTGCTCAAGAGTTCATCCGCGTAGGCGGTGATCTTGAAGTAGTACATCGGAATCTCGCGCTTCTCTACCAGCGCGCCGGAGCGCCAGCCACGGCCGTCGATTACCTGCTCGTTGGCGAGGACCGTCTGGTCTGCCGGGTCCCAGTTGACGGTACCGTTCTTGCGGTAGATCACGCCCTTCTCGAACAGTTTGGTGAACAGCCACTGTTCCCAGCGGTAGTAGTCGGGCTTGCAGGTAGTGACTTCGCGCGACCAGTCGATGGCCAGGCCCAGGCTGTTCAGCTGGGCCTTCATGTAGGCGATGTTCTCGTAGGTCCACTTGGCGGGCGCGACGTTGTTCTTCATCGCGGCGTTTTCCGCCGGCATGCCGAAGGCGTCCCAGCCCATGGGCTGCAGCACGTTCTTGCCCTGCATGCGCTGGTAGCGGGCGATCACGTCGCCGATGGTGTAGTTGCGCACGTGCCCCATGTGCAGCTTGCCGCTCGGGTAGGGGAACATCGACAGGCAATAGAAAGTGTCCTTGCCGGGCTGCTCACTCACTTCAAAGGATTTGTGCGCGTCCCAGTGGGCTTGCGCGGCGGCTTCGATTTCGCGGGGCTGATACTGTTCGTGCATGGCTACTGGCGCTGAAGGATGGAGTTCGCCGGGGCGGTTGCGCTGGCTGTCGCCGCGGCGCCCGGGCCCGTGCGGAAATGGAAATTCAAGCGCCGTAGCATACATGACCCCTGCCGGACTGGGGAAACCTTGATTGCACGGGCGGGCGTCCGTCGGCAATCTCGGCGCCGTTGGTCGCAGGCACCTTGCAGCGGGGCACCGAACGCTAAGCTTTTCATAAGCAAGGCAAGCGTTTACGTAGTATGAGGTGCCGGATGGGTGAGTTGCGGCGGACGGATTCAGGGAACGGGCTTTACGAGCGGTTGTTGCACCGGTTGGCCCTGGCGCTGGATGAAGCGGAGACGGCGGTTCGCTTGCGCGACGAGGAACCGCTCGAATTGGAACTCAAGGGACTGACGCCCGCCGAGATGGAACTGATTCGCGCCTATCTTGATCGCGACATGCGCTGGCTCCGGGGCTGGCACGCCGCCGCCGAGGAGCTGGCGGCCATCGAGGAATTTCCCAGGCGCTCCGCCAGGCTGGAACGTGGCTCGGCCGCTGTGTTGAAACCCAAACCCCTGTTCAAGCGCCGCCAGCAGCTCTGCTGCGCCATGTGCGGTACTCCGGCCGTCTGGTGTCGCGGCCAGGGCGTGCAGGCCTGCATGTCCTGCGGTTCGCAACTTTTCCGCACGTCCAATCCCCGCTAGGCTCCCGGGCACCTCTGGAGGTGCCCATGCCGATCCGCTACATCCTCAAGCAATTGCTGCTGCCGCCCGGTGGCTTCCTGCTGCTGCTCCTGCTCGCCTGGTGGCTGCGACGACGCATGCCCAGGTTGTCCCTGGCCTGCTTCGTCACCGGCCTGGGCGGCCTCTGGCTGATGAGCCTGCCGGTGGTGGTGGAGTGGTCGGCCCGGTCGCTCGAAACCGAACCGCCCCTGGCCGAGGCCGAGTGGCCGCGGCTGGCCGAACGGGTGGATGCGATAGTCGTACTCGGCGGTGGCCGCGAGCGCGACGACCCGGCCTGGGGTGGCGACCAGCCGTCCGCCATGGCTTTGGAGCGCCTGCGCTACGCGGCGCGCCTGGCCCGCGCGAGTGGCCTGCCGTTGCTGACCAGTGGTGGCCTGCATTTTGGCGAGCCGCCCAGCGAGGCGCTGATCATGGCCGACACCCTCAAGCGTGATTACGGCCTGGACGTGCGCTGGCAGGAAGGGAAAAGCCGCACCACCTGGGAGAATGCCGAGTTCACTGCAGGGATACTGCTGCCGCAGGGCATCCGCCGCGTGCTGCTGGTCACCCAGGCCGCGCATATGCCACGGGCGCGCTGGAGCTTCGAGCGCGCCGGGTTCGAGGTGGCGGCGGCGCCCGTGGGCTATCTCGGCGTGCCCAATGGCCGGCCTCTGGGGGGCTGGCTGCCGGAGAGCAAGGCGGTATGGCAGAGCGGGATGCTGCTGAACGAGGCTGTGGGGCTGATCGCTTATCCGCTGGCTTACGACTGAACTGCCAGGCGGTAGCTCTTCGTGGGGGCGAATTCATTCGCTAAGCAAGCCGAAGGCTTGCCCGTGGAATTTGATGGGGCCGCTGCGCGGCCCTTGGCGAATGAGTTCGCCCCGACAGGGGAAGAACTTGCTCCCGGTCAAACCGTCTTGGCGATCCGGCTTGCCAGCAGGGCCCAGGCGAACAGCAGGCCACAGAGGATCACCAGCGGCCAGGCGCGCCACTGCAGGTAGGGCGTCAGGCCTTGCATCGGCAGGACTTCTCCGTAGAGCACCCCTTGCTGGAACTGCGGGATGCCTTCGGTGATCTGGCCGAAGGGGTCGATCAGCACGGTGACGCCGTTGTTGGTGGCGCGGATCATCCAGCGGCCGGCCTCCAGGGCGCGCATCTGGGCCATTTGCAGGTGCTGCAGCGGGCCGATGGAGGTGCCGAACCAGGTGTCGTTGCTCACCGTCAGCAGGATGTCGCTATTGGCGGCCAGATCGGCGGCGAACTCCGGGTAGACCACTTCGTAGCAGATGTACGGGGCGATGCGGTAACCCTTGGCCAGCAACGGCGGCTGCTCCGAACCGCCACGGGCGAAGTCGGACATGGGCAGGTCGAAGAAGGCGATCAGCCCGCGCAGCACGTCCTGCAACGGCACGTATTCGCCAAAAGGCACCAGCTTCTGCTTGAGGTAGGTGCCTTCGCCGTGGCCGAGCACGGTGATGCCGTTGTAATAGCGCTTCTCGCCATGCTCGTTGACCTGGCGGATCGGCACACCGGTGATGAGTGCAGACTCGCGCTCATTGGCGAAGCGTCCCATCACGCCGAGGTAGCCCTCGACGAGCTCCTTGAGCACCGGAACAGCGGTTTCCGGCCAGACGATCAGGTCCGCCGTCCGGGCGCTGAAGGTCATGTCGCGGTAGAGCGCCAGCTGGGCATTGAGCTGATCCGGGTCCCATTTCAGGTTCTGTTCGATATTGCCCTGCATGGCCGCCACCTTCAGCGGAGCGCCGGCAGCTTGGGTCCAGGCATGGCCCTTGAGTGCCAGGCCGACCACCCAGGGGACGATCAGCAGGGCGACGCCCGTAGCGAGGAAGGCCGGGCGGCTGCGCAGCCGGGCCAGGTTCACCAGCAGGGCGGCGGTCAGCGCCATGGCGAAGGACACCAACCAGACGCCGCCCACGGGCGCCAGCCCGGCCAGCGGAGCATCCAGTTGGCTGTAGCCGGCATAGAGCCAGGGAAAGCCGGTGAGGAACCAGCCGCGGAAGGCTTCCTGGGCCAGCCAGAGGGCCGCGAAGGCCAGGGTGTCGGCCAGGGCAGCTTCGCTGCGGCGTAGCCAGCGGGCCCAGACCAGCGCGGGGAGGGCGAAGAAGAGGGCGACGCCGGCACTGAAGCCGATGGTGAGGAAGCTCGCCAGGGGCACCGAGGCGGCGCCGTAGTCGTGGATGCTGACGTAGATCCAGCTGGTCCCGGCGCTGAACAGGCCGAAGCCGTAGCACCAGCCGCGCCAGAAGGCGGCCTTGGGCGCCAGGTCACGCAGCCCCAGGTAGAAGAGGGCCAGGGACAGCAGTTCCAGGGGCCAGAAATCGAAGGGGGCGAAGGCCAGGGGCGTCAGGGCGCCGGCGGCCAGGGCCAGCAGGTTGCCCGGCCAGCCGGGGCGGGTGATCCAGTTCATGCTCGGTCCTTGGGCGGATGGGGAGCTGGAAGAGAGTGCGGGGCGGACCAGTGATGCCGGTCCGGGGCGCGATTATCCACGGGCGCCCCTCCGTTGTGGAGGGGCACTGTGTTTCAGCGGGAAAGCGGGGAGAGGCGCAGCAGGTGGATGCGGCGGCTGTCGGCGTTGAGCACGCGGAAGCGGAACTCGCCTATCTCGGTGGTCTCGTTACGCTTGGGCAGGTGGCCGAAGGCGCCCATGACCAGGCCGCCGACGGTATCGAACTCGTCTTCGGAGAATTCGGTCTCGAAGAATTCGTTGAAGGTGTCCACCGGGGTCAGGGCCTTGACGATGAAGTCGCCGCTGGGCAGCGGCTTGATGTAGCTGTCTTCCTCGACGTCGTGCTCGTCCTCGATATCGCCGACTATCTGCTCCAGCACGTCCTCGATGGTCACCAGGCCGGCCACGCCGCCGTATTCGTCGATGACGATGGCCATGTGGTTGTGGTTGGCGCGGAATTCGCGCAGCAGCACGTTGAGGCGCTTGGACTCAGGGACGAAGGTGGCCGGGCGCAGCAGATCCTTGATGTTGAAGGAGTGGCCGTTCTCCTGGAGGATCAGCGGCAGCAGGTCCTTGGCGAGGAGGATGCCCATGACGTCGTCGATGCTTTCGCCGATGACCGGGTAGCGCGAGTGGGCGGCGTCGATGATCGCCGGAAGAAACTCCCTCGGCGTCTGGTTGGCCTTGATGCTGATCATCTGCGAGCGCGGGACCATGATGTCGCGAACTTGCAGGTCGGCGACCTGGATGGCGCCTTCGACGATCGACAGCGCTTCGCTGTCGAGCAGTTTGTTCTGGTGGGCTTCGCGCAGTAGCTCAAGGAGCTCCTGGCGGCTTTTCGGCTCATGGGCAAAGGCCTGGGTCAGCTTTTCCAGCCAGGACCTGTGCCCGTTGCTCGATCGATCTTCGCTCATATGTCCTTTGCTCGGTGCTTCTTATTGGTCTTCGTGATCTTGGTAAGGGTCGGGGTGGCCAAGTTCGGCCAGCAATTCCCGTTCCAGTGCTTCCATTTCCTCGGCTTCCTCATCCTCGATGTGGTCGTAGCCGAGCAGGTGCAGGCAACCATGGATCACCAGGTGCGCCCAGTGCGCCTCCACGGGCTTGCCTTGTTCGGCGGCTTCCCGCGCCACCACCGGCGCGCAGATCACCAGGTCGCCGAGCAGCGGGATATCCAGCAGCTCGTCTGGCACATCGGCGGGGAAGGAAAGCACGTTGGTAGCGTAGTCCTTGTGCCGCCAGGTGTGGTTCAGTTCGCGGCCTTCGGGCTCATCCACCAGGCGGATGGTCAGTTCGGAGTCAGCGCTGCGCTGGCGCAGGGCCAGTTCGCACCAGCGACGGAAGTCCGCTTCGCTCGGCAGGCCCAGGGCCGTGCTGGCGAGTTGCAGGTCGAGTTCAAGCATTGTCGTTTATCGCGCCCGGGTCATTGTCGGCCGGTTTGGCCTTGGCCGCCTGCTGGCGGCTTTCGAAGCGGTCGTAGGCTTCCACGATGCGCTGCACCAGAGGGTGGCGCACCACGTCCTGGGACTTGAAGTGAGTGAAGCTGATGCCCGGTACGTCGCGCAGCACGTCGATCACGTGGGTCAGGCCGGAGCGGGTGCCGCGCGGCAGGTCGATCTGGGTGATGTCGCCAGTGATCACGGCCGTGGAGCCGAAACCGATTCGGGTCAGGAACATCTTCATCTGCTCGAGGGTGGTGTTCTGACTCTCGTCGAGAATGATGAAGCTGTTGTTAAGGGTGCGGCCGCGCATGTAGGCCAGCGGCGCGACTTCGATGACCTGTTTTTCGATCAGCTTGGCCACCTGCTCGAAGCCGAGCATCTCGTAGAGCGCGTCGTAGAGCGGGCGCAGGTAGGGGTCGATCTTCTGCGAGAGGTCGCCGGGAAGGAAGCCAAGCTTCTCGCCGGCTTCGACCGCCGGACGCACCAACAGGATGCGGCGCACCTGTTCGCGCTCCAGGGCGTCCACCGCGCAGGCCACGGCCAGGTAGGTCTTGCCGGTGCCGGCCGGGCCGATGCCGAAGTTGATGTCGTGGTCGAGGATGGCTTTGACGTAGCGCTGCTGGTTGGCGCCGCGCGGGCGGATGTTGCCCTTGCGTGTGCGCAGGGTCACCGCTTCGATCTTGGGATTGGCCACTTCTTCCATGCCGGTCTCGCGCAGGAAGAGGTGCACCAGGTCGGGCGACAGCTCGCTGGCCTCGGTCTCGCGGTACAGGCGGCGCAGGAGGATTTCCGTGGCGTGGGTGAGTTGCGGGTCGCCGACCAGTTCGAACTGGTTGCCGCGGTTGCGGATTTCGATGTCCATGCGCTGTTCGATCAGGCGCAGATGCTCGTCGAATTGCCCGCACAGGTTGGCGAAGCGGCGAGCTTCAAAGGGTTCCAGGGTGAAGCGGTGCAGATCCAGGGAGGCGTTCAATGTCGTGTGTTCGCCCTTGGGCGGTGGGAATGGGATGAGATGAAGAATAACCCCGAGGGCCCGCCTGGAAAAGCACGGACCCCGGATGGCTGTCAGTGCGGAATGTCTTCCAGCAGGCTGCCGCGCAGGGAGTGGGGCAGGGCGTCATCAATGCGCACGTCGACGAACTGGCCGATCAGGCGTGGGTTGGCGCTGCAGAAGTTGACGATGCGGTTGTTCTCGGTGCGGCCCTGGAGCATGCCCGGGTCCTTCTTGGAGAAGTCACTGACGAGGATGCGCTGGATGCTGCCGACCATTCGTCGGCTGATCTCGAAGCCCTGCTGGTGGATGCGCCCCTGGAGAATCTGCAGGCGCTGCTTCTTCACTTCTTCCGGGGTGTCGTCCACCAGGTCGGCCGCCGGGGTTCCGGGGCGCGAGCTGTAGACGAAGGAGAAGGAGAAGTCGAAGCCGACGTCTTCCACCAGTTTCATGGTCTGCTCGAAGTCCTTGTCGGTCTCGCCGGGGAAACCGACGATGAAGTCCGAGCTGATGCAGATGTCCGGTACAGCGGCCTTCAGCTTGCGGATGCGAGACTTGTATTCCAGGGCCGTGTGGTTGCGCTTCATGGCCGCGAGGATGCGGTCGGAGCCCGCCTGTACCGGTAGGTGGACGAATTTCACCAGCTCCGGAACCTCGGCATGGGCCTGGATCAGCGCGTCGGAGAACTCCAGCGGGTGCGAGGTGGTGTAGCGGATGCGGTCGATACCATCGACAGCTGCGACGACGCGGATCAGTTCGGCGAAGTCGGCGATGCGGCCGTCATGGGTGAGGCCGCGGTAGCCGTTGACGTTCTGTCCCAGCAGGGTCACTTCGCGTACGCCGTTCTCGGCGAGGTGGATGACCTCGGCCAACACGTCGTCGAACGGGCGGCTGACTTCCTCCCCGCGGGTATAGGGCACCACGCAGAAGGTGCAGTACTTGCTGCAGCCTTCCATCACCGAGACGAAGGCGCTGGGGCCGTCGACGCGCGGCTCGGGCAGGCGGTCGAACTTCTCGATCTCGGGGAAGCTGATGTCCACCTGGGGTTTGCGGGTGGCGCGGGCGGCGTCGATCATCTCGGGCAGGCGGTGCAGGGTCTGCGGGCCGAACACCACATCGACATAGGGCGCTCGGTCGCGGATGGCGGCGCCTTCCTGGCTGGCGACGCAGCCGCCGACGCCGATCACCAGCTGCGGGTTCTGCTGCTTCAGCTCGCGCCAACGGCCAAGTTGCGAAAACACCTTTTCCTGCGCCTTCTCGCGGATCGAGCAGGTATTGAGCAGAATCACGTCGGCTTCTTCCGGACGTTCGGTGACCTCCAGCGCCTGGTGCTCGCCGAGCAGGTCGACCATGCGCGAGCTGTCGTACTCGTTCATCTGGCAGCCGTGGGTTTCGATATAGAGCTTCTTGGCCATGCACTTTAATCGGAGTGGTTCGAAGAACCGCGCATTATAGTCGCCGAGTCCTGGCCTTCCTAGCGCTGGCTGCCTAGTGGCTGTGCTATGATTTGCGCCCCTTTGTTTCTCCGTGTTGCCCCATATCCAATGAGCAAGTCCGATCCGATCTACAAGGTGATTTTCCTCAACCAGGGCCAGGTGTACGAGATGTACGCCAAACAGATCTACCAGAGCGATCTGTGGGGCTTCCTGGAAGTGGAGGAATTCGTCTTCGGCGAGCGCACCCAGGTGGTGGTGGACCCGAGCGAGGAGAAGCTCAAGGCTCAGTTCGAGGGTGTGGTGCGCAGCTTCCTGCCAATGCACTCGATCATCCGCATCGACGAAGTCGAACGCCTGGGCACGCCGAAGATCAGCGAAGCCAAGGGCGGCGGCAACGTGATGCCCTTCCCCGTGCCGATGCCGGAGAAATAAGCAGCAGGCTGCAAGAGAAGGTTTTTTTGATTGCCCGATGCTTCTTCAGGCCGCCTGCTAAGGCAGGGGTGAGAAGGGCGAGCCGCCATCGGCGGCCTGCAGCTCCATCAGGTAATTGCGGAAGATCTGTCCCAGCACCTGGGTAGCGATTTCCAGCTCGTCGCTGCGCATCTGCGCAGCGACCAGGTCGGCGCTATCCATCGCCTCGTCCGAGCCGTTCACCGCAGCCATCTTCAACACGATGTAGGCCTGCACGTTATTGGCCGGCACCCCTTCGCCGCGGAAGAACATGTTGCCCAGACGCAACTGGGCCAGGGCGTGGCCTTTCAGCGAAGCCTGTTCGAACCATTGCAGGGCCTGGGCCAGGTCGCGCGGGGCGCGCTTGCCGTCGTAATAGAACTCGCCGAGTTCGTACTGGGCTTGTGCATCGCCACCCTTGGCGGCCTGTTGGCAGGCGGCAACGGCTTCGGAGAGGTTTTCCGGCAGGCTGTTCAGGTTGCAGCGGCCGGTGGCCGGGATCAGCAGGGAGTTGCCGCCGGCATTGGCCAGCAGTGGCAGGAGAAGCAACAGGCAGCCCAGGGTCAGGGTGCGGCCGGTGCGGTTCATGGGAATCACAGCGCCTCGGAAGCAGTGCGGGCATCATGCCCGGCCGGCGAGAAACGCGCCGACCGTCACATTATGAAATAAGCCGAGGTGATCTTACAAAGCCTTTACCTTGTTTGCGTTCGGCACGGTGCCAACGGTCAGCCCTTGCCCGCCTGGAGCAGCGCGAGGGGGCGCTGGCCAGGCAGGTGGCGGTGCTCAGGCCTGTTTCAGCTTGGCGAAGGCGCGTTCGGCCGCGTCCAGGGTGAGCGCGAGCTCCGCGTCGCCGTGGGCGATGGAGGTGAAGCCCGCCTCGTAAGCGCTCGGCGCCAGGTACACACCGCCTTCCAGCATCAGGTGGAAGAAGCGCTTGAAGCGCTCCGCGTCGCTGGCCATCACGTCCTGGAAGGTGACTATGTCGTCGGCGCCGCTGAAGTAGAGGCCGAACATGCCGCCCGCCTGGGTGGTGACGAACGGGATGCCGGCGGCATCGGCACGCTGCTGCAGGCCGTCGAGCATGCGGGTGGTGTAGTCGGTCAGTTCGGCGTGGAAGCCTGGGCGGCTGATCAGTTTCAGGGTGGTCAGGCCGGCGGCCATGGCCAGCGGGTTACCGGACAGGGTGCCGGCCTGGTAGACCGGGCCCAGCGGGGCGATGTGCGACATGATTTCGCGCTTGCCGCCAAAGCAGCCGACCGGCATGCCGCCGCCGATGATCTTGCCGAAGGTGGAAAGATCCGGGGTGATGCCGTAGTAAGCCTGGGCGCCGCCGAGGGCGACGCGGAAGCCGGTCATCACCTCGTCGAAGATCAGCACCACGCCGTGCTCGTCGCAGAGGCTGCGCAGGCCTTCGAGGAAGCCGGGCGCCGGCGGCACGCAGTTCATGTTGCCGGCCACCGGCTCGACGATGATGCAGGCCACTTCATCGCCCGCCTCGGCCAGGGTCTTCTCCACCGCCTCGATATCGTTGAACGGCAGGGTCAGGGTGTGCTTGGCGAAGGCCGCCGGTACGCCCGGGGAGCTGGGTACGCCCAGGGTCAACGCGCCGGAGCCGGCTTTCACCAGCAGGGAGTCGGAGTGGCCGTGGTAGCAGCCTTCGAACTTGATGATGCTGTCGCGGCCGGTGTAGCCACGGGCCAGGCGGATGGCGCTCATGGTGGCTTCGGTGCCGGAGCTGACCATCCGCACCATGTCCATCGACGGCACCAGGGAGCAGACCAGGTCCGCCATTTCCACTTCAAGGGCGGTGGGCGCGCCATAGGACAGGCCGTGTTCGAGCTGCCTGCGCACCGCGTCCAGTACGTCCGGGTGGCTGTGGCCAAGGATCATCGGGCCCCAGGAGCCCACGTAGTCGACATAGCGCTTGTCATCCTCGTCCGTCACATAGGCGCCAGCTGCGTGCTTGAAGAACAGCGGCGTGCCGCCGACGCTCTTGAAGGCGCGAACCGGCGAGTTGACGCCGCCAGGGATGTGTTTCTGTGCGTTGGCGAACAGGATTTCGGAACGGGACATGGGCAGGTCTCTCTATACAAGCGGAATTCGGGTCAGGCGGCGTCGAACAGGGCGCTGAAGGCGCGGGCGCGGCGTTCCACTTCGTCGGCCGACGCGGCGCCGAACAGTGCGTGGATCACCGCCACCATGCTGGCGCCGCGGGCGATCAGCTCGGGCGCGTTGTCCAGGGTCACGCCGCCGATGGCGACGATCGGCAGCTGGAAGCGCTGCTTTGCCTGGTCCAGCAGGTCCAGGGTGGCGGCGGGCGCGCCCGGCTTGGTCTGGGAATTGTAGAAGCGGCCGAAGGCGATGTAGCTGGCGCCTTCGCTGACGGCGTTGGCGGCCAGCTCCAGGCTGGCATGGCAGGTGCCGCCGATGATCGCCTGGCGGCCGAGCAGGGCGCGGGCCGCGGCGAGGGAACCATCACTCTGGCCCAAATGAAGGCCGACGCCCAGGCGCGCGGCCAGTTCGGCGTCATCGTTGATGATCAGGGTGGCACCGTAGCGGGTGCAGAGCTCGCCCAGGGCTTCGGTTTCGCGCAGGCGGCGGGCTTCGTCGCTGGACTTGTCGCGATACTGCAGCAGCCGGGCGCCGCCCTTCAGGGCCGCTTCGACATAGGGCAGCAGCTTGCCGCCGGCCAGCAACTGGCTGTCGGTGATGGCGTAGAGGCCGCGCAGTTTCATTGGCAGAAATCCAGTGGCAGGCGCCGTGGCACGTACTGGCCGTGGCCCGGTTGCTCGGCATCACGCAGGGTGCGCCAGGTGTAGTCGAGGGCCGAGCGCACCGCGCTGGACAGTTCCTCGCCCAGGGCGAGGCGGCCGGACAGTGCGCTGGCCAGGGTGCAACCCGAGCCATGGTAGCTGCCGGGCAGGCGCTGGCAGGTGAAGGTGTGGCACTCGCCGTCGTGGGTGTAGAGACGGTTGTGCACTTCGGATTCGTCGCCATGGCCGCCGGTGATCAGCAGGTTCCGGCAGAAGGGCAGGAGCTTTGCCGCGCATTCGTCCGGGGTGCCTTCCGGCAATTCGGCGAGGATGCGTGCTTCCGGCAGGTTCGGCGTGGCGATGGTGGCCACGGGCAGCAGGCGTTCGCGGATCGCGTAGCCCACCTCGTCCTTACCCAGTGCACCGCCACCGCCGGCGCGCAGCACCGGGTCGCAGACCAGCGGTACGCCGGGCAGGGACTGCATGATCTCGAGCACGGTCTCGACCATCTCCACCGAGCCGAGCATGCCCAGCTTGACGGCGGCCACCGGCAGGTCGGCGATCACTGCGCGGGCCTGGGCGAGCACCCATTCGCGGTCGAGGACGCGGAAGTCGGAAACGTTGACGGTATCCTGCACGGTCAGGGCGGTCACGGCCGGGGCAGCGTGGCAGCCTTGCGCGATCAGGGCTTCGATATCCGCCTGGAGGCCGGCGCCACCACTGGGGTCGTGGCCGGAAAGGCAGAGGACTACGGGGCGAGAGTTGGTCGTTTTCATGGTCGGCGAGCTTACCACTAAACACCCCGCCGAGCCGCACCGGCGGCGCCTTGCCGCAGGCGGGGCGGGGCGGCCCCTGCAATTCTGGCTGTGAGCCCCGAGATAGAGCGGCCCCTGCATGCTGGCAATGTGCAGCTTCCAGCGGCCTTGCGCTGTGTTAGAGTGGTCGCATTTCGAACAACCTGGCCCTGGGTGGCGCGCCGGATAAGGAGGTGAGGCTCCGGGGTGCGGTCCTGTGGTCATTGTGGGGCTGCATGCGGATCCTCCTTTTTGCTTTTTTTTGCCTGCTCGCGAGCCTGGCCGGTGCCGTGGAGTTCGACGAGCAGGCACGCAATGTCCCCCTGGGACAGCACATGGATGTGTTCGAGGATGTCCGGGGCGATGCCAGCATCGAGGACATCACGTCCCCGGCGCTGGACGGCAGCTTCCGGCGCAACGAGAAGCCGGTGCTCAACGCCGGCTATTCACGCTCGGTATTCTGGCTGCGCATCGATCTGGAGTACCGCCCCCGCACCCAGGGCGGCCAGCAGATCTGGCTGCTGGAGCTGGCCTACCCGCCGCTGGACCACCTCGATCTCTACCTGCCGGATAGCCAGGGCGGCTACCAGCTCGCCCAGCGCACCGGTGATGCGCTGCCCTTCGACAGCCGGCAGATCAAACAGAACAATTATTTGTTCAGCCTTGGCCTTCAGCCCAGCCAGCCGCAGCGGGTCTATCTGCGCCTGCAGAGCGAAGGCTCGATCCAGGCGCCGCTGACGCTCTGGTCGCCGCGGGCCTTCGTCGAGGCGCAGCCGGAGCGCATCTATGTGCTCGGCATCATCTACGGCGTGTTGCTGGTGATGCTGATCTACAACTTGTTCATCTTCATCAGCGTCCGCGACACCAGTTACCTCTACTACATCCTCTATATCGCCTCGTTCGGGCTCTACCAGATTTCGGTCAATGGCGCCGGCATCCAGTACTTCTGGCCGGACAACCCCTGGTGGGCCAATGCCGCCACCCCCTTCCTGATCGGCTCGGCGGCGCTGTTCGGTTGCCAGTTCGCCCGCAGCTTCCTTCACACCGCCGAACACAGCCCCTGGATGGATAGGTCGTTGCTCGGCCTGATGGCCCTGGGCGCCCTGGCTATGATTCTGGCGCTGACCGCCAGCTATGGCCTGGCCTTGCGCCTGGCCACGTCCCTGGCGTTGATCTTCACCGTGGTGATCTTCGCCGCCGGCGTGCTCGCCTGGCTGCGCGGCATGCGCGTGGCGCGCTACTTCATCATCGCCTGGAGCGCCTTCCTCCTCGGCGGCGCCATCAATACCCTGATGGTGCTGGGTTATCTGCCCAATGGTTTCTTCACCATGTATGCCAGCCAGATTGGCTCGGCGCTGGAAGTGGGCCTGCTGTCCCTGGCCCTGGCCGACCGCATCAATGCCATGAAGGAAGAGCGTGCGCGCATCCTCCTGGACGCTGGCCGCAAGCTGGAAGCCCTCAACCAGGAACTGGCCAACAGCAACCGCCTCAAGGACGAGTTCCTCGCCACCGTCACCCACGAGCTGCGTACCCCGATGAACGGTGTGATCGGTTCCCTCGAACTGATGCAGACCCTGCCTCTGGACGACGAGATGGAGCAGTACCAGCGCACTGCCGCCGGCTCGGCGCGGGACATGATGCGCCTGGTCAACGACATCCTCGCCATGACCGAGCTGCAGGCCGGCAAGCTCTATCCGCGGCGCGAGCCGTTCAGCCTGCGCGGCCTGATGGACAGCCAGCGGGTCCAGTACGCCGCGCGGGCCGCGGAGAAGGGCCTGACCTTCGACCTGGACCTCGATCATAAGCTCCCGGACACCCTCGAAGGCGACGCCGGCAAGTTGGCCCAGGCCCTGGGCTACCTGTTGGACAATGCCATCAAGTTCACCTACCAGGGCCGCGTCGGGCTCAAGGTCAGCGGCCAGGAGCCGGTCGGCGGCAGACTGGCGCTGTGCATCGAGGTGACGGACACCGGGATCGGCTTCGCCACGCCGGCCGATGGCCTGCTCTATCGCCGCTTCTTCCAGCTCGACGGTTCCATGACCCGCGAATATGGCGGTCTCGGCATCGGCCTGGCGCTCAGCCAGCAATTGGTGGAGCTGCTCGGCGGCAAGCTCTCGCACCAGTCCCAGCCGGGGCGCGGCAGCACCTTCAGCCTCGACCTGTCCCTGGTACTGCCGGCTCAGATACCCCCGGTACCGGTGCGTCGTTCCGGCGGCCAGGCCCTGCGTCGGCCGGAAGAGTGCACGGTGCTGGTGGTGGAGGACAACGCCATCAACCAACTGGTGACCCGCGGCATGCTGCTCAAACTCGGCTATCGCGTCTGCACTGCCGACAACGGCGCTGAAGCCCTCGAGCAGATTCGCCGCGAGCCCATCGACGCTGTGCTGCTGGATTGCCAGATGCCGGTGATGGACGGCTTCGCTACCTGCCGTGCCCTGCGTGCGATGCCCGGCTGCGTCGATCTGCCGGTATTGGCCATCACCGCCCACAGCCACAGCGGCGATCGCGAACGCTGCCTGGCGGCGGGAATGAGCGACTACATGGCCAAGCCGGTGAAGTTCGAGGAGCTGCGTTCGCTGCTCCACGACTGGCTGCTGTGCAAGCCGGAAGAAAGCTTGAAGTCGTTGGGTTGAGCTGATTGGCAGGCCGTCGGCCTGCCTGGCGAATGAATTCATCCCCACAAGCTCCAGCCAGCCGCGGCGCTTATGCCCCCGTTCGCGGCATTTATCCCTCTTTCTGCAAGGTCTGAATGCTGATTCACTGAAAGAAGTGAACCAGGATTCAGACCATGGCCTATCGCACCACCGCTTCCCGAATCGACCGTGACCAGGAACTGCGCAGCCGCATCCTGGCCTGCGCCCATGCGCGGGTGGTGGAAGGGGGCTTCGCGGCGCTGACAATGCAGGCCCTGGCCGAAGACGCCGGTATCGCCACCGGCAGCCTGTATCGCCATTTCGGCAGCAAGGGTGAGCTGGCTGCGGAAGTCTTCGCCCGCGCCAGCCAGCTGGAAGTCGACAGCCTGGCGCGGGTGCTGCGCGGCAGCGGCTCAGCTGCCGAGCGCCTGGCACGCGGCCTGCGCCAGTTCGCCGCGCGCGCCTGGCACAGCCGGCGACTGGCCTTCGCGCTGATCGCCGAGCCGGTGGACCCCGAAGTCGACGAACAGCGCCTGCTTTACCGCGAGGCCTATGCCGAGCTGTTCTCCCATCTGCTGGAGGAGGGAAGGAACAGCGGCGAGTTCCAGGTGCCTTCCGTACCCCTGACCGCGGCCTGCCTGGTCGGCGCCATCGCCGAATCCCTGGTCGGACCGCTGTCGCCCCCGGCCCGCGCAGCACGCGAGGCCAGTCATGCGCCGGACGCTCTCGAAGACGTCTGCGCCAATCTCGTTACCTTCTGTCTGCGCGCCCTGGGCGCCAGCCAATCTGCCCGGGAGACCTGCGATGAGCCTGCACGAGTTCGCTGAAACCCATGAAGTCTTCAACCAGGTGCCGCCACTGGATGGCGCCAACCTCTACCGCGTCGACCTGCCGCTGCAGGAGTGGGTGCGCCGCTTCCACGGCAGCTGGGCCGAGCAGCGCCTGGACAGCTATGGCGCCCTGGCCGGCGGCCCGCTGATGGCGGCGGGATTCCTCGCCAACGAGAACAAACCGGTATTCAAGAGCCACGACCGTTATGGCCACCGCATCGACCTGGTGGAGTTCCATCCGGCCTACCACGAACTGATGGCCGCCGCGATCGCGCACGGCATCCCTTCCATGCCCTGGACCGATCCTCGCGCCGGCGCCCAGGTGGCCCGCGCCGGCATGAGCTACCTGCACAGCCAGGCCGAGGCCGGCACGGGTTGCCCGCTGACCATGACCTTCGCCAGCGTGCCGGCCCTGCGCCTGCAGCCGGAGATCGCCGAGAATTGGCTGCCGAAGATCCTCTCCACCGAATACGACCCGCGCAATCTGCCGATGGAGCAGAAGACCGGGGTCACCATCGGCATGGCCATGACCGAGAAGCAGGGTGGCACCGACGTGCGCGCCAACACCACCCGCGCCCATCCGGTCGGCATCCCCGGGCCGGGGCAGGCCTATGAACTGGTGGGCCACAAGTGGTTCTGCTCGGCGCCCATGTGCGACGCCTTCCTCACCCTGGCTTACACCGACAAGGGCCTGTCCTGCTTCCTGCTGCCACGCCACCGCCCGGACGGCACGCGCAACCAGTTCTACATCCAGCGGCTGAAGAACAAGCTGGGCAACTGGTCCAACGCCTCCAGCGAGGTGGAGTACCGCGGCGCCCTGGCCTGGATGGTGGGCGAAGCAGGCCGTGGCGTGCCGACCATCATCGAAATGGTGTCCCTGACCCGCTTCGATTGCATGATCGGCTCCAGCGCCCTGATGCGTCAGGCCCTGACCCAGGCCGCCCACCACTGCGCCCACCGCAAGGTCGGCGGACGGGTACTGGCCGAGCAGCCACTGATGCAGAACGTGCTGGCCGACCTGGCGCTGGAGAGCGAGGCCGCGCTGGCCCTGACCATGCGCATGGGCCGCGCCCTGGACAATGGCCACGATGAGCAGGAGGACAAGTTTGCGCGTCTGGTCACCGCCGTGGGCAAGTACTGGATCTGCAAGCGCGCCCCCGCGATGATCAACGAGGCCGCCGAATGCCTGGGCGGCGCCGGCTATGTGGAGGACACCATCCTGCCGCGGCTGTACCGCGAAGCCCCGGTCAACTCCACCTGGGAAGGCTCGGGCAACGTGCAGTGCCTGGACGTGCTGCGCGCGTTGTCCAAGGAACCCGGCGTCCTCGATGCGCTCTTCACCGAACTGGGCGATGGCCATGGCGATGTGCGTCTGGCGGCCTTCATCGGCAATCTGAAGAAGGGCTTCGCCGACACCGCCGACATCCAGTTCCGTGCCCGCCAGCTCACCGAAGACGTGGCTGTGGCGCTGCAGGCCAAGCTGCTGCTGGAGGCCGGCAATGCCACTGTCTCCGACGCCTTCATCGACAGCCGCCTGGGCGGCCATGGCCGGGTCTACGGCACCCTGCCGCGCGGCGCCGATGTAGAAGCGCTGGTGGCCCGCTCAACCCCGCACCTGGTCTGATCGCGACCGCTCGCGCCACCCCTGCCTTGTGGAGGGGCGCGCGAGCGGCCCGGCATCCTGCCGATTCGTTCTATGCCTTTGCCTGCCCAAGCAGGCAAGATAGGCAATAGTGCGAACAGACAGGATGCCGCTCGTGAGCCTCGAACCGACTGATTTTGTGATTGCTGAAACCGCTGAGGAAGCCGTCGATCGACTCGCCGAACTGCACAAGCAGGCCACCGGTGCCCTCAGCCTGGCGCTAAAGCGCTATATCAAGGAACGCATCGAGCCGGATGCCGAACAGCGCGCGCTGTTCCGCTACCCGCTGCTGCGCATCACCTACCGTTGCCAGGGCGAGGTGCCGTCCACCACCCGCGCCTACGCCAAGATCCAGGTGCCGGGCAACTACAGTGTCACCGTCACCCACCCCGACGCTTTCCGGACCTACCTGCTGGAGCAATTGCGTCCGCTGATGCACGACTTCACCGTGCAGGTGGAAGTGGGTATCAGCCCGCAGAACATTCCCTACCCTTATGTCGTCGAGCATGGCGAAGAGCTGGCCGGATCCGGGGTGACCGCTGCCGAACTGGCGCGGGTCTTCCCCAGCACCGACCTGTCCGCCGCCACCGATGGCGTGGCCGATGGCCTCTACGAATGGGAGGGCGCCGACCCGCTGCCCCTGGCCCTGTTCGACGCCGCACGCGTGGATTTTTCCCTGCGCCGCCTGGTGCATTACACCGGCAGCGACTGGCGCCATGTGCAGCCCTGGATACTGCTGACCAACTACCACCGCTACGTCGACCAGTTCATCCGCCACGGCCTCGACCAGTTGCGTGACGACCCGCGTTTCGTGCGCATGGTGTTGCCGGGCAATGTGATAGTGAGCCGCGGCATGGACGAAGGGGAGATGCAGGCCATCATCGACGGCGTGGTCTGGCACAGCTATCAGATGCCGGCCTATCACCTGATCGCGGCCGATGGCCATGGCGTCACCCTGGTCAATATCGGCGTCGGCCCGTCCAATGCGAAGAACATCACCGACCACCTGGCCGTGCTGCGTCCACACTGCTGGCTGATGATCGGCCACTGCGGCGGCCTACGGCAGTCGCAGACCATCGGCGACTACGTGCTGGCCCACGCCTACATGCGCCGCGACGGCATCCTCGACCGGGTGCTGCCCCCGCACATCCCGCTGCCGGCCCTGGCTGAAGTGCAGCAGGCGCTACAGGAGGCCGCCGCGCAGGTCACTGGTGAACGCGGCGAAGACCTCAAGCGCCGGCTGCGGACCGGCACCGTGCTGACCTACGACGATCGCAACTGGGAACTGCGCTGGGCCCAGGAACGCCCGCTGATCAACTTGTCGCGGGCGGTGGCGGTGGATATGGAAAGCGGCACGGTGGCGGCCCAGGGCTATCGCCTGCGGGTGCCCTACGGCACTCTGCTGTGCGTGTCCGACAAGCCGCTGCACAGCGAGATCAAGTTGCCCGGCTCGGCCAGTGCCTTCTACCAGCGCGCCGTCAGCCAGCACCTGCGCATCGGCATCGCCGCCCTGGAACTGCTGCGCAACCAGCTAAACGCCCTGCACTCACGCAAGCTGCGTAGCTTCGACGAGCCGCCGTTCCGTTGATCGAGGGATAGGCCGCTCCCATTGTGGGAGCGAATTCATTCGCGAAAGGGCCGCAAAGCGGCCCTTCCTATTCCTGGGCCGCCAGTGGCGGGATCAACCACTGATACCCCGGCGTCGGCACGCGGAAGTCATCCGCATCCACCTGCCAGTCGGCGAGGGCCTTGGCCAGGTCCCGGGGCGGGCCGAACTGGCCTTCGTCGGAGAGCTGGAAGGTACCGAAGTGGATCGCCAGGCTGCGGCTGGACTCCAGCTGCTTGTGGGCCTGCACCGCATCGTCCGGGTTCATGTGGTTGTCGCGCATGAACCAGCGCGGCGCGTAGGCGCCAATGGGCAGGGCGGCGAAGCGCATTGGGCCGAAGCGTTCGCGGATCAGGCGGAATTCCGGCCCCAGCCCCGTATCGCCGGGAAACAGCAGCGGGCCGTCCGGCGATTCGATCACGAAGCCCATCCACAGGGTCTCGTTGGTGTCGTCGCGGGTCCGCGCCGACCAGTGCTGCACCGGTACCGAATGCAGGGTCAGGCCGCCCGCCAGTGGCAGCTCCTGCCACCAGTCCAGTTCGACGATCCTGCTGAAGCCGGATTCGCGGATCAGCGGGCCATTGCCCAGCCCGGAAACCACTGAGGCCAGCGGAAAGCGCTCCACCAGTGCGCGCAGGCTTTCCAGGTCGAGGTGGTCGTAGTGGTTGTGGCTGACCAGGATCAGGTCGATCGGCGGCAGCTGGTCGAGGCCAAGCCCCGGCGGATGGTGGCGCCTGGGGCCGACGAAGCTGAAGGGGCTGACCCGCTGCGACCAGACCGGGTCGGTAAGGATGTTCAAGCCGCGGTGCTGGATCAGCAGGGTGGCGTGGTTGATATAGGTGACCCGCAGCTCGTCACCCTCGACCCGTTGCGCGACCTCGGGCGGAATCGCCGGACCCGGCTGGTCAATCCAGGGCGCCTGCTTCTCGCGGCTGAACTGCCAGCGCAGCAGTGCACGCGTGCCCTTGTGGGGCTTGGGTTCGAGGTTGCGGAAGCGGCGGCCGTCGAAGTTGTCCGACTGCGGGCCCCGGTAGGGCGCCCTGAAACATCCGGCGAGGGTCATCAGGCTGATCAGCCAGGTGGGGCGCAGGGCACGCGGCATGGCGTTCTCTCTTGCGGCGGAAAGGCAGTCAACCTAGCATGCCTCTCCCGTTCCCAGACCGCCAACCCGTTTCCAGGCATGTCGCGCCCAACTCGTCCCGTCCGTCCCGCTTCCCGCCGCCCCGGCTCTGGTCCAGGTGCGCCGCGGCGCGTGGCCAAGGCTGCGCCGGCCGAACCGCGCCTGGTGCTGTTCAACAAGCCCTTCGACGTGCTGACCCAGTTCAGCGACGGCGACGGGCGCGCGACCCTCAAGGACTACATTCCCATACCCGGCATCTACCCCGCCGGGCGCCTGGATCGTGACAGCGAGGGTCTGCTGCTGCTGACCAATGACGGCCGCCTGCAGGCGCGCATCGCCGACCCGAAGCACAAGCTGGCGAAGACCTATTGGGTGCAGGTGGAAGGCGAGCCCAGTGAAGAGCAACTGCAGCGGCTGCGCGATGGCGTCGAGCTCAACGACGGTCCGACCCTGCCGGCCGAGGCGCGGTTGCTGGATGAGCCGCAACTCTGGGAACGCAACCCGCCGGTGCGCTTTCGCAAGAGCGTGCCCACTGCCTGGCTGGAACTGGTGATCCGCGAAGGGCGCAACCGCCAGGTCAGGCGCATGACCGCCGCTGTGGGGCTGCCCACCTTGCGCCTGGTGCGGGTGCGGATCGGCCCCTGGAGCCTCGACGGGCTGGGGCTGGGCGAGTACCGGGAAGTCCCCGCCAAGCTTTGAGCCGGCAGCGCCCAAAAAGCTGTTTCTAACGCGGTATCGCCGACGCGCAGCAGATCAGAAACGGGTTCCTACATGCCTTCGAGGCTGCCAATGACCAGGGTCTTGATCACGAAGCCGAGCACGCCCAGGCCCAGGGCGAGGAAGAGGATCATGGTGCCGAAACGGCCGGCCTTGGATTTCTTCGCCAGGTCCCAGACGATGAAGGCCATGAACGCTATCAGGACGGCGATCATCGCCGTCATCATCAACTCTTCGAATTTTTCCGGGCTCATCGCATACCTCGAGGGCTGAATACAGGCTGCACCGGCACGGCCGAAAGGCCAGGCGTCAGGCGGGCGGTGCGCTTGTGATTCTGCGAGCCGGAAGGCTCTTATGGGGCGGGGCCGCGCGGGGGGTACAGCAAAGCGCGGCGATTATACGCCAAGCTGCCCGCCGCGCGAGGGCCATTCAGCTGCGCAGGTGGGCCAGGGGTAGCTCAGTGCTGCTCAGCACCTGGTTGAGCACGAAGCTCGAGCGCACACTGGTCACCCCTTCGATGCGGGTCAACTGGCCGAGCAGGAACTGCTGGTAATGGTCCATGTCCGGCACCACGACCTTGAGCTGGTAGTCCGCTTCCATGCCGGTGACCAGGCTGCACTCCAGCACCTCGGGGCATTGACGGATCACTTCCTGGAAATGTTCGAAGCGCTCAGGCGTGTGCCGGTCCATGCCGATCAGCACGTAGGCGGTGAGGCTGAGGCCGAGTTTCTTGCGGTCCAGCAGGGCCACCTGGCGAAGGATGTAGCCGTCGTCTTCCAGCTGCTTGACCCGCCTCGAACAGGGAGACGGCGACAGGCCGATGCGTTCGGCCAGCTCCTGATTGGAGATGCGCGCATCGTGCTGCAGTTCGGCGAGGATCTTCAGGTCATAGCGATCGAGTTTTTCCATTGCAGCTGCCAGGCTTTTGTTTGATTGCGATAAATGTTGCTCCTTTAGTTATTAATTGTGCAAGTGGCCTTTTGGTGAGCAATATTCGCAATCATTCGTCGCGCGCCAAACCTTAATATTTCTCTCAGTTTCACGGCCCGGACAGCAAGTCCACCCGACCCGCCCAATCAGGTGCGTCGGCGCCGCCGATCCCACCGGATCGAGCAGGCCCCCGGGTCCGCACTGCCCAATCAGGCAGGCGACGAAAGCGGCGACACAATTGCCAGCACAGGACGAATTTCCCGAAGGGGGCCCGCGGTATGGGGCTCCCTTTTTTATTGCGTGGAAAATGCGCAAAACGCTTCTGCGGGAGCGGATCCATTCGCGAAACAGGCCGCAGGCCTGGCTCTTAGATACCCGCCAGCTTCACCAGCCACCAGGCCAGGATCGCCAGCTGCACGAAGAACCCGGCAAACCGCAGCCAGACGAACAGGGCGCTGGTGCTGATCAGGTGCATGCAGGTCTGGAACAGCCGCGCCCCGAGCAGCAGGCCGGCCAGCGGGTCGGTGATCGCGGTCTGCCCGGCTGCCATGGCGTAGAGCAGCAACGCCGCCTGCAGTGGCAGATTCTCCAGGCAGTTGGCATGGGCGCGCACCAGGCGTTGGCCGAAAATGCTGGGGGTGTTGCTGCCGTCGGCGGCGAAGGCGTTGACCTTCATCTGCCCGGTCAGGACCAGCAGGCCACGCTGGTTTACCAGCAGGAACACCAGCAGCAAGCTCCAGGCGAACAGGCCAAGCAGGGCGACGGCGGAAGGGGACAGGGGCATTGCAGACTCCTCGTTCTTGTTATGGAAGGAGGCAGTCTAGGATTTGTAGAGCTTTTGCTCTAGTCGTGTTTCACCACGTCGCTGGGATCGGCATGGACCAGCACTTCCGCACGTGGGTAGTGCGCGGTGATGGCGTTGGCTGCCTGTTCGCAGAGCGCGTGGGCGCGCGACAGTGGCAACTCGCCGGGCAATTCCAGGTGCAGCTGCACGTACCAGTGGCTGCCGGAGATCCGCGTACGCAGGTCGTGGGCGCCGAGCACGCCGGGCACGCTGCATGCCAGGCGGTGCATGTCGGCGGTGATGTCCAGTGACAGCTCCTCATCCATCAGCACCGATACCGACTCGCGCGCGATGCTGAGCGCGCTCCAGAGGATGTAGCCGGCGATCCCCAAGCCGAACAGGCCATCGGCCTGCTCCCAGCCGAGGCTGGCGAGGATGAGGGCCAGCAGGATACCGCTGTTGAGCAGCAGGTCGGAGCGGTAGTGCAGGGCATCGGCGCGGATGGCGGTGGAGCCGGTGGCACGGATCACGCGGCGCTGAAGCATCAGCAGGCCGGCGGTGAGCAGCAGCGACAGCAGCATCACCGCGATGCCCAGGGCTTCGGCCGTCAATGGCTGCGGGTTACGCAGGCGTTCGAAGGCCTGGGTCGCCACCAGCACGGCGCTGACGCCAATGAACAGCGCCTGGGCCAGGCCCGCCAGGGCTTCCGCCTTGCCGTGGCCGTAGCGGTGATCCTCGTCCGCTGGCTTGAGGGCATAGCGCACGGCCAGCAGGTTGAGGAAGGAAGCGGCGCTATCCAGCAGCGAGTCGGTCAGGCCGGCCAACAGGCTGACCGAGCCGCTCATGCTCCAGGCCACGGCCTTGGCCAGGACCAGGATGATGGCGACGGTCAGGGACGCGCGGGTCGCCAGGCGCAGCAGCTGCGCGTGCTGCCGGGCCTGATCGCGCATCTCAGGCCGCCGGGTGCAGGCCGTAGGCGGCCAGTTGCTGGAGGTTGCCGCTGCGTTGCAGCAGACGCGGGTCGTCCAGCGGCAGGCTGTGGCCGGTTTCGCGCTCGATGATTGCCTTCAGGTGCGCCTTGTCCACCTGGCCGTCGGCGCCGATGGCCTCTTTCAGCTTCTCGGGGGAAACCTGGGCATTCTGGCCCTCGGGCAGGTAGATGGCGCCGGTGGCGAAATCGACACCGAAGGCGATCAGGCCCGGGATGACATAGAAGAGGATGCCGATGGCATCGAGGGCGGCGACCACCGGGTCGATCTTGCCTTCGATCTGGCCGCGGCGATCGGGGAAGAACAGGGTGCCGCAGGCGGTGAGCTGGGTGAGCAGCGTGGCGGCAACCAGGCCGCCAATCAAACGGGAAGTCATGCGCATAAGCGTCTCCTGATCAAAATGACGCAACTATAGCAAGTCAGTTATCGCAAAACTGCTGGCATTGCTAAGACCCCGGCAAGGAACTGGCGGTTCGTCGGTATACTTTTGCGCCTGCCTGGAGTGCCCATGAATCCCCTACCCATAGACGCCGCCCTGCCCGACCTGCGGGCCGCCCTGCAAACCCGCGACGAGGCCGTGCTGGAGGCACCGCCCGGCGCCGGCAAGACCACCCGCGTGCCCCTCGCCCTGCTCGACGAGCCCTGGCTGGCCGGGCAGAGCATCCTCATGCTGGAGCCGCGTCGCCTGGCCGCCCGCGCCGCCGCCGAGCGCCTGGCCAGCGAACTGGGCGAACAGGTCGGCGAAAGGGTCGGTTACCGCATCCGCCTGGAGTCGAAGGTTGGCCCACGCACGCGCATCGAGGTGGTCACCGAAGGCATCCTCGCCCGCCGCCTGCAGGAGGACCCCGCGCTGGAAGGAGTCGGCCTGGTGATATTCGACGAATTCCACGAGCGCAGCCTCGACGCCGACCTGGCCCTGGCCCTCTGCCTCAACGGCCGCGCGCTGTTGCGTGACGAGCCGCCGCTGAAGGTCCTGCTGATGTCCGCCACCCTGGAGGGCGAGCGTCTGTCGCGCCTGCTGGATGACGCGCCGGTGGTGCGCAGCGAAGGCCGCATGTATCCGGTGGAGCAGCGCTGGGGCCGGCCGGCCGCGCCCGGCGAGGCGCTGGAGCCCAAGGTGGTGCAGACGGTACTCCAGGCGCTGGCCGACGAGCCCGGCAGCCTGCTGGTGTTCCTGCCCGGCCAGGCGGAGATCCGCCGCGTCGCCGAGCAACTGGCCAAGCGCCTGGACGGGCGTGGCGACATCCTGCTCTGCCCGTTGCATGGCGAACTGGACCTGGCCGCCCAGCGCGCGGCCATCGAGCCGGCGCCGACGGGCAAGCGCAAGCTGGTGCTGGCCACCAACATCGCCGAGACCAGCCTGACCATCGACGGCGTGCGCGTCGTGGTGGATGCCGGCCTGGAGCGGGTGCCGCGCTTCGACCCGGCCAGCGGTATGACCCGGCTGGATACCCAACGCATCTCCCGCGCTTCCGCCACCCAGCGCGCCGGCCGTGCCGGGCGGCTGCAGCCGGGTGCCTGCTACCGGCTCTGGTCGGAAGCGCAGCACGAACAATTGGCCGCCCACGGCAGCGCGGAAATCCTCCAGGCCGACCTCGCTGGCCTGGCCCTGCAGCTGGCGCGCTGGGGCGTTGGCGATCCCAACGAACTGGCCTGGCTCGACCCGCCGCCGGCCGCGGCTTACGCCCAGGGCCGCGACCTGCTGCAACGTCTCGGCGCCCTGGCCGAGGACGGCAGCCTGACCCGCCATGGCCAGGCCATGGCCGAATTGCCGGCCCACCCGCGCATCGCCCACCTGCTGTTGCGCGGCCAGGCCCTGGGCCTTGGCGCCCTGGCCTGCGACCTAGCCGCCCTGTTGGGCGAGCGCGACATCCTGCGCGGCGGCGGCGCCGACCTGCACAGCCGCCTGGTCTTGCTGGCCGGCGGAGACAAGGCCGCGCGCGGCGCCCGTGGCGGCGTGCAGCGCGCCCGCCAGCTCGCGCGGCAGTTCCGTTCCTACCTGCGTGGCCCGGCCAGCGAGCCGGTGGCCGACCCGGATCACCCGCGCTGGCTCGGCTGCCTGCTGGCCTTCGCCTACCCGGATCGCATCGCCCAGCAGCGCCGGTCCGGCGGTGCCGATTACCGCCTGGCCAATGGTCGCGCGGCGACCTTCGGCGAGCCGGATGCCCTGATGAAAGAGTCCTGGCTGGTGATCGCCGACCTCGGTAGTCGCCAGGGCCAGCGCGAAGAACGCATCTACCTGGCGTCAGACCTGGACCCCGCGTTGTTCGACGGCCCCCTCGCCGAACAGGTGAGTCGCCAGGATCTGCTGGATTGGGACGAGCGCGAAGGTGTGCTGCGCGCCGAGCGCCAGCTGCGGGTCGGTGAGCTGGTGCTGGCCCGCGAGGCCCTGGCCGGACTGGACGAGGAGGCGCGTTCGCGGGCGCTGCTCGGCCTCGTCCGGCGCAAGGGGCTGGAATTGCTGCCCTGGACCCCGGAGCTGCGCCAGTGGCAGGCGCGGGTGGCGCTGCTGCGACGCCTCGATCTGGCCGACAAGGGGGAGTCCCAGTGGCCGGAGCTGTCCGATGCCGCCCTGCTGGCCGGACTGGAAGACTGGCTGCAACCCTGGTTGGGCAAGGTCAGCCGCCTTAGTCACTTCGCCAACCTCGACCTTGCCGGCATCCTTCAGGGCCTGCTGCCCTGGCCGTTGCCGCAACGCCTCGATGAACTCGCCCCACGCACCCTGGAAGTGCCATCCGGCTCGCGCATCCGCCTGGACTACAGCGAGGACATGCCGGTTCTGGCGGTACGCCTGCAGGAGCTGTTCGGCCTCGCCGATACCCCGCGCATCGCCGGCGGCCGTCAGGGCGTCAAGCTGCATCTGCTGTCCCCGGCCCAGCGCCCGGTGCAAGTCACCCAGGACCTGGCCAGCTTCTGGCGCAACACCTATGTGGAAGTGAAGAAGGACCTCAAGGGTCGCTATCCCAAGCACTACTGGCCGGACGACCCGCTGGTGGCCGAGCCGACGGCAAGGGCCAAGCCGAGAAAGTAGGGGCGATTTCAATCGCCAAGGGCTGCGTAGCGGCCCTCCAGCGGCCCGCCAGGGCAGACCTTCGGCCTGCTTGGCGAATGAATTTGCCCCTACAAGGAGGCGCGCCGCTTTCCGCGCTTCAATGCGCCGGCGGCAGGAAGAATCGAGCAGACAATGGCAGGTGATCGGAGATGCGCAGGGTATCGCTCTGCCGCACCCTCGCTTCGATGCGGGTCAGGCTGGGGCTGTGGAAGAGGTAGTCCAGGGTGCGGTCCGGACCCTTCACCCGCGGGTCGTTGGGGAAGTGGGTGAACCACTGCGCCTGTTGCGCGCCGCTGGTTTCCTCGACGCTGGGAGTCATCGGGTACCGGTTCCAGAGTGCCTTCAGCTCGCTCTCGGGGGCGTAGCGGCTGCGCTGGGCCGGCGCCAGGCGGTCGTACTGGCCGGGGGGGAGCTGGCTGAAGTCGCCGCCCAGCACCCAGGGCAGTCCTTCGGATTGCAGCTGGTCGAGCAGGCCACGGGTCATGGCCACCTGACGTTTCAGGGTTTCCTGGTCGTCGGCCAGGGCATCCAGGTGAGTGTTGATCGCCGCCAGGCGGCCGCCGCCGCGGATCGGCAGGTAGCTCACCAGCAGGGCGCGCTTCTTGTCGAACTGGCGGCTGACGGGGTCGTTGTCCGCCAGGGGCAGTTGCAGGCGTTCGGCACTCTCGATGCGGAAGCGGCTGAGGGTGGCCAGCTTCATGCCGACACTGCCGAGGATTCGCGGATGGGGCACGAAGGAAGCCTTCCAATAGAAGGCCTGGCTGGCGCAGGGATAGAGGTCGGCCAGGCGCTCCTGGAGCAGGGCCAGTTGGTCCTGGTAGTCAGTGGCCCGGGTGCCTTCGTGCAGTTCCTGCAGGTTGACGATGTCCGGCTGTTCCTCGCGAATCACCCGCACCGCTTCGTCCAGGCTGTAGGCCAGGTCCTCGGGGGTGGGGCGTTCATCCGGGCCTTTGCCGTCGGGCAGGTCGTAGTAGAAGACGTAGCGCTTGCCGGCCAGGTACTGCAGGTTCCAGGTCATCACCTTGAGCGCCTGGCCGGGCTGCAGTTGCGGCGCCTCCGCCAGGCAGGCGAGGGGAGCCGCTTCGCGTTCCGCAGGATGCCAGGTCAGCGCATAGATCAGGGCGACCAGGGCAACGGCGAAGACCGACAGGCTGAGCAGGGCTAAACGCAGGACTCGGGACATCGGCAAGGGCTGGGAACTATGCTGGAAGAGGGCGAGCATACCCGAGAGGCCGCCGCGGCCCAACCCAAGCACGCCCGGGAGGAGTGCCGTGACCAGTGAGCCGCTGATCGCCCAGAAGGGCCCCTACGAAGTCGAGGTGGAAGCCGGCCAGGACTACTTCTGGTGTCGCTGCGGACGCAGTCAGCAACAGCCGTTCTGCGACGGTTCGCACAAGGGGACAGGCCTGGTCCCGCTCAAATTTCATGCAGAAGTCAGCGAAACCTTGTATTTCTGTGGTTGCAAACATAGCCATTCGCCTCCTTGCTGCGATGGTACCCACAACCAACTGAACGATTGATCCGGGAGCCGGCATGCCGCTGGGCGCAGTCCTCTGGTCATTGCTGTCCTTGCTTGTCAGGCCGAATCGCCGCCGCTGCCTGCCGGTCCTGTTGCTGCTGCCCGGTCTCGTCGGGGCGGAGGAGCCGGCGCCGCTGCGGGTGATGACCGACTTCTGGCCACCCTTTCGCATCGCCGGCCCGGAGGGTGAGCTGCGCGGCCTGGACCTGGACCTGCTGAATGAACTCGGGCGCCGCACCGGGTTGCGCTTCGAGGTGCAGCGCGTGCCCTGGTCGCGGGGGCTGGCAGCCCTCGAGCGGGGTTCGGCGGACATGATGACGGGCCTCGCCCGGACGCCCGAGCGCGACCGCTATATCGACTATCTGGAACGCCCCTATTTCACCTGCGCGCCGCGCTTCTACAGCCGGCCGGAGCTGGCCCAGGGCGTCACCGGTTATCCCCAGTTGAGCCAGTACGACATCGGATTCGTCCGGGGTTCGGCCTATTTCGAACCCTTCGATTCCGATACCGCATTGCACAAGGTCGGAGTCGCCAGCGAGGGGCAGTTGCTGGACATGCTGCGCCATAAGCGGCTGCAGCTGGTGATAGGCACCGACTGCCAGGTGGACTACGAACTGCTGCGCGACCCGCATCTGGCCGGGCGCATCGTCAAGCTGGCCTACCGGCCGCCGGCGCGCACCGAGCTATTCCTCGGCTTCTCGCGGCAGCGACCCCTGCAGGCCCAGCGACGGGCCATAGCCGAGGCCATGGGGCAGATGATCGATGAAGGCTGGGTCCTGGATGCCGCGCGGCGCTATCGCCCCGGCGCTCAGTGAGCGTGGGGCTCGACGTAGAGCTCGTAGCCAGGGTCCAGGGACATGTCCCAGAAGGCCGCCTCGATCTTGTGTCCGTCCAGGTCGCGTACGAAGCAACCGTAGTAGGGGTCGCCATACTCCGGGCGTGGGCCGGGGGCGCCGTCGCCCTGGGCGCCGGCGTCCAGCGCCGCCTCGAAGAACGCCAGCACGGCGTCCTTGCTGGGGGCGAAGAAGCCGAAATGGGTGCCGTTGCCGACACTGGCCGGGCGGCCGTCGATGGGCGTCTGGACCCAGAATTCCGGGTATTCGCGGCCGTAGGCCACGGCGCCGGGGTGTTCCATGATTCGCTTGCAGCCCAAGGTGGGCAGCACCTTGTCGTAGAAGGCGACGGCGCGCGCGAAGTCGTTGGTGCCCAGGGAGATGTGGGAGAGGATGCTGGGGTTCTCGGACATGCTGGAATCCTCCTTGAATGGACCAGCAAGCCTAGCAGGCGATTGAAAAACTGCTGCGCTCGGCCATGCGTCGTTGACGTCAGCCTGGCAGGCGTTCGCTACGTTTTTCAACAGCCTGCTGGACGCGGTTCACTGCTCCGTCGCCCTCTCGGTCACCAGGGTGAACATCCGGTACAGGGTGACGCTGACGAACAGCTGGAAGAAGCTGTTGAAGCTCTCCAGCAGCACGGTGCCCACCGGGTCCGGGCTATCCCCCAGCGCGCCGTAGGCGAACCAGTCCACCAGCCAGATCGGTCCCATCACCAGCAGCACGCAGGACAGGATGGTGAAGAAATGCCCCTTGGTGAGCTCGAAGCTTTCCTTGATGGCGTCCAGCGGTGACTTGCCCTCCAGCACCAGCAGGTATTCGGCGAAGGCCAGCTTGATCATCACGTAGACGCCGGGAAGGATCAGCATCCAGACGCCGACCATGATCAGCAGGGTGCTGATGGCCGCCAGCACGGCGAAGGATGGCCAGCGGAACAGTGCCATCTCCATGACCTGCCTGGGCTTCAGGCGGATGCGGTGGCTGCGGCTGTCGACGAAGATGATCAGCGCGCCGATGTAGACCGGATAGAACAGCATGCTGAGCACTATCGAGGCGCCCTGGGACTTGTCCGGGCCGAGCCAGGCGATCAGGCCCTGCTGGGAGATGGCTTCGATGAAGATCGCCGGCAGACAGAGCAGGACGATCTCGCCGACGTTGCGGGAGAAGAAGTACCAGGAGTCGCGCAGCAGCTCGAACGGGTTCATCAGTGGGCATTCACATCTTGCGGCAGAAGGTCTTGCGCACTTTAGCCCAAGCCACGGCTGCCACCAAAGGCAACCTCAGGCGGAACATGGCGCAGCACCCGGTTGGGCAGCACCGGCAGCAGCCGGGCGAGGTCGACGGTGGCCGCCTCCAGGGTGCGCTATCGCGGGCCGGGGGACGTGGTCAGGGAGCGTCATGATAAGGGCTCAGGGAGGGCTGAGGTCATCCAGTCCGGCTTCCGCCAGCACCTGGTGTTCGATTTGCTGCAGGCGGCCGCTCTTCGCCATGTGCTGCAGGACTTCCTCCAGGCGCGGCGCCAGCTCGCGATGGCGGGGATTGAGGTAGTGATGCATGGAGAACCGCTCCAGCACCGGGTGCAGCGGCTGGATGCCGCGCATGCCGTTCTGGCGCAGGAAGCACATGCCCGAGTAGTAATCCTCCACATGCACGTCGACGCGGCCGCCGGCCAGCTTGCGCATGCCGTTCTCCACGCCGTTGGATGGCGACAGGCGGACCCCCTTCAGGCGCAGTTCCAGGGCCGCCTTGCCACGCTCGAAACCCACCAGGTAGGGCTTGAGGCTGGACCAGCCACGCAGTCGCAGCGGGCGGTTGGCGAAGGCCACCGCATAGGAATCGAACAGCGGGGTGCGGATCAGCAGCAGGTCGCTGCGCTGCTCGGAGATCAGGTTGGTGCGGCACAGTTCGCCGTCATTCAGGCCGCGTTCGGCGTACTGCAGCGCACGGGCAGCCGGCGCGGCGCGGGTTTCGATGCTGATGCCCAGCTGGCCGTAAGCTTCCACCAGGATGCGCTGGCAGATCTGGAACAGTGGCAGGCCCTGGTCGGGGAAGGCACTGAATACCAGGCGAGCTTCGGCATGGCCAGGGGAGGAGAGCAGCAGCAGGGCGAGCAGCCAGCATCCATGGGCGCGCATCGGACTATCGCCTGGGGCACGGCCTGCGCTGGAGTGACTGCCTGACGACGCCGCCTGCCATGGCGGGCGCCTTGCTCCCTGCGACAGACCCATGCGGTGGGTCGCGGCGTATTCCCCGTTCTCAGGATCCGCGGGGTTAGCTGCAACTATAGACGCCTACTGTAAGGGCGTCGGTCCGCTCGCCAGCAGCGCCTCGGCCCGAACCACCTCGGCATACTCGCCATGCAGGTTGGCCATGGCCATGTCGTGCACTTCCTCGGCGCTGCGCGGGCGACCGGCGAAGTCGGGCTTGGCGAAGGTGTAGCAGGCGTCCGTCACCACGGTCGTGGCGAAGCCCAGGTTGCCGGCGCTACGCGCCGTGGCCTCCACCGAGTTCTCGCTGGCCACGCCCACTACCACCACCGCCTCGATGCCGCGCACCCGCAGCCAGCGCTCCAGGCCGCTGTTGGCGAAGGCATCGGGGACATTCTTCTCCAGCACCTGCTCGCGCTCTCGTGGCGCCAGCTCCGGCTGGAACAGCGCGCCGGGCTGGCCGGGGGCGAATACCGAATCCGCCTCGCGGGAAATGTGGCGGATATGCACCAGCGGCCAGCCGGCCCGGCGCCAGTGTGCCAGCAGTGCGGCGATTCGGGTTTCGGCGTCAGGGTTGTTGCGGGGCCGGTCCAGGCGTCGGATGCCTTGTTGCTGATCGATGATCAGCAGGGCACCTGGCGAGTTCTGCGCGGTCATATCCACTTTCCACTCCCTGAGGCTGGCATACTGGCCGCAATCTACCCCTATCGAGCCGCCGCCAGCCAGCTGCCGAGGTATCGCGTTGAAGAAAATCGCAGTGTTCGCCGACGTGCAGAACCTCTATTACACGGTGCGCCACGCCTATGGCTGTCACTTCGACTACAGCGTCTTCTGGCAGAGCGTCAGCGCCGAAGGCGAGATAGTCGAAGCCAACGCCTATGCCATCGACCGTGGCGACCCCAAGCAACAGCAGTTCCAGCAGATCCTGCGCAACCTCGGCTTCCGGGTGAAGCTCAAGCCTTTCATCCAGCGCAGCGATGGCTCGGCCAAGGGCGACTGGGACGTCGGCATCACCATCGACGTGCTCGATGCCGCGCCCCGGGTGGACCAGGTGGTACTGGCCTCGGGCGACGGCGATTTCGACCTTCTGCTGGAGCGGGTGGCCCAGGCCCATGGCGTCGAGACCCTGGTCTATGGCGTGCCCGGCCTGACCGCGCAATCCCTGATCCGTGCCGCCGACCGCTACCAGCCCATCGAAGGCAACCTGCTGCTGCGCAACTGAGCCCCATCCCGACCTGGAATCACCCGTGGACCCCATCGCTGTAATCGACTTCGAAACGACCGGCATCACGCCGGGCAACGACTGCCGCGCTACCGAGATAGGCGTGGTCATCCTCGACGGCGGTCGCATAGTCGACCGCTACCAGAGCCTGATGAATGCCGGCATCCCGGTACCCCCCTTCATCCAGAACCTCACCGGCATCAGCACTGCCATGCTGCGGGAGGCGCCACCCGTGGCGCAGGTGATGAACGAGGTGGCCGACTTCATCGGCGACCTTCCGCTGCTGGCGCACAACGCCTCCTTCGACCAGAAGTTCTGGGACTTCGAACTGGCGCGCATCGGCCGCACCCGCCGCCAGGCCTTCGCCTGTTCCCTGCTGCTGGCGCGGCGTCTGCTGCCCGAGGCGCCCAACCACAAGCTCGGCACCCTCAACGCCTGGGCACAGTTGCCCAACACCGGCAAGGCCCACCGCGCCCTGGCCGATGCCGAGATGGCGGCCAATCTCACCCTGCACCTGGCCGGGCGCCTGCGCGACAAGCACGGGATAAATGCGGTCTCGCACCAGCTGTTCTGCAGCCTGCAGAAGGTGCCGGCGGCGAAGATTCCCGAAGCGCTGAGGCGGCATCGGGCAGGGTGAGGCAGGGCGTTACCGTAGGTTGGCGCCGAGCGGAGCGAGGCCCAACATTTTCGGGCGCAGAGGTTCTGGACGTTGGGCTTCGCAGGCTCAGCACCAACCTGCGTTAGCTTCGGCGTGAGCTTCAGCCCTTCACCGTCCGCAGCGTCTCCACCTTCGCTCCGCGCTCCTGCAGCACCCCGGGAATCCTTTGCTCGAAGGGCGTGGAGAGGATCAGCGAAGTCTTGGTCGCGCCATACTTGCCGATCTGGTCGATCAGGTCCTGCAGTTCCGGCATCGAGGCCACGGCGGCCTTGATCAGCAGGCAGGCATCGCCGGTGACACGGTGGCAGAGGTTGAGCTGCGGAATATTCTCCAGTGCTTCCTGGGTCCGCTTGTAGTCGCGATCGGTGATGCGCAGTTCGATCACGCATTCGATGGGCAGCCCCACCTTCGCCAGGTCCACATTGGCGTGGTAGCCGGTGATGATCCCGGCGGCCTCCAGCTTGGCCACCCGGTCGGCCACCGCCGGCGGCGAGAGGTTGACCCGGCGTGCCAGGTCGGCGAAGGACGCGCGGCCATTCTCGATAAGCGCCGCAAGCAGCAGGCGGTCGTACTTGTCCACAGGACCTCCGAAATCAGCCTCTGTCGAATCAACGGCAGAGGATCAAGAAAACAGTGCTTTCCAAGGTTTATAAAGCAATGAATAAGGCTTTCGTCCTTATTCAGCGCTCATCGCCTTACTTAGAATAGACACCTCAATCCTCCCTGTGTCGAGTTCCGATCATGCCAGCGCGCCGTGTTCCCCTACTGCTGATAGGTGCCTTCATCGCCCTCTACCTGATCTGGGGCTCCACCTACCTCGCGATCCGCATCGGCGTCGAGTCCTGGCCGCCGCTGTTGATGGCCGGCATCCGCTTCGTGGTCGCCGGTGCCCTGATGTACGGCTTCCTGCGCTGGCGCGGGGCGCCCAACCCGAGCTGGCAGGAATGGAAGTCCGCCGCTGCCATCGGTTTCCTCCTACTCAGCTGCGGCAATGGCGGCGTGACCCTGGCCGAGGACCTGGGCGTGGCCTCGGGCGTCGCGGCCCTGGCCGTGGCCACTGTGCCGCTGTTCGCCCTGCTGTTCGGGCTGATCTGGGGGCAGCGCACCACCCGCCTGGAATGGGCCGGCATCCTCCTCGGCCTGGTCGGCATCGGCCTGCTCAACCTGGGCTCCAACCTCCAGGCCAGTCCGCTGGGGGCCGTGCTGATCATCTTCGCCGCGGCGGCCTGGTCCTTCGGCTCGATGTGGAGCAAGAACCTCAAGCTGCCCGCTGGCCCCATGGCCAGCGCCGTGGAAATGCTCGCTGGCGGCTTTGCCCTGTTGGCCGGCAGCCTGCTCAGTGGCGAACGCCTGGTCGCCGCGCCGACCTCCGCCGGCTGGGCTGCGCTGGCCTATCTGATCGTCTTTGGCTCGATCATCGCCTTCAGCTCCTATCTCTACCTGCTGAAGAACGTGCGACCCGCCGCGGCCACCAGCTACGCCTATGTCAACCCGGTGGTGGCGGTGCTGCTGGGCATCGGCTTCGCCGGCGAGCAGATCGGCATGGAAGAAGGCCTGGCCATGCTGGTGATCATCGGCGCCGTGGTGCTGATCGGCCTGCCGCAGTGGCGCGAGCGCAAGGAAGAGCAGGTGCGCAAGGCCGAAGGGTTGCAAGAGCAGACCAACTGATCCCGGAGGGCCGGGGCGGCCTGCTAGAATCGCGGCTTTTCCGCATACTACGGCTGCCCCCATGACCTTCGCTTCCCTCGGCCTGATCGAACCCCTGCTGCGCGCGACCGAAGCGCTCGGCTACCAGACCCCATCGCCGGTGCAGGCCGAGGCGATTCCCGCCGTCCTCAAGGGCCGTGACCTGATGGCCGCGGCCCAGACCGGTACCGGCAAGACGGCCGGCTTCGCCCTGCCGCTGCTGCAGCGCCTGACCCAGGAAGGCCCCCAGGTGGCCAGCAACTCGGTACGCGCCCTGGTGCTGGTGCCCACCCGCGAGCTGGCCGAGCAGGTCAACGAAAGCTTCCGCGTCTATGGCCAGCACCTGCCGCTGCGCAACTACGCGGTTTACGGCGGCGTCAGCATCAACCCGCAGATGATGAAGCTGCGCAAGGGCATCGACATCCTGGTCGCCACGCCCGGCCGGCTGCTCGACCTCTATCGGCAGAACGCGGTGAAGTTCAACCAGCTGCAGGCGCTGGTGCTGGACGAGGCCGACCGCATGCTCGACCTGGGCTTCGCCCGCGAGCTGGACGAGCTCTTCGTCGCATTGCCGAAGCGGCGCCAGACCCTGCTGTTCTCCGCCACCTTCTCCGACGCCATTCGCCAGATGGCCCGCGAGCTGCTGCGTGACCCGCTGTCCATCGAGGTCAGTCCGCGCAACGCGGCGGCCAAGAGTGTGCGCCAGTGGCTGATCCCTGTGGACAAGAAACGCAAGAGCGAGCTTTTCCAGCACCTGCTGGAGGAGCGCGGCTGGGGCCAGGTGCTGGTCTTCGCCAAGACCCGCAAGGGTGTCGACCAACTGGTCGATGAGCTCCAGGCTCGGGGCGTCAGCGCCGACTCCATCCATGGCGACAAGCCGCAGCCGTCGCGCCTGCGCGCGCTGCAGCGGTTCAAGGACAACGAGGTGCAGGTGCTGGTGGCCACCGATGTGGCGGCCCGTGGCCTGGACATCGACGACCTGCCCCTGGTGGTCAATTTCGACCTGCCTATAGTGGCCGAGGACTATGTTCACCGGATCGGCCGCACCGGCCGTGCCGGCGCCACGGGCGAGGCGGTGTCCCTGGTTTGCGCCGACGAGGTGCAATTGCTGGCGGCCATCGAGGTGCTGACGCGTCAGACCCTGCAGCGCCGCGAGGAGCCGGGTTTCATCCCCGACCACCGGGTGCCGCAGACCGACGCCAGCGGCCAGGTGCTGAAGAAGCCGAAAAAACCCAAGAAGCCCAAGGAACCCCAGGCCGGAGCCGGCAAGGCGGCGGCCCTCGGTCGCTGGATCGACAGCGAGAAGCCCAAGGTCAAGGCGGTGCGCAAGGCACCGGGCTTCGGCAAGGCCAAGAAAGGCTGAGTCACGCCCCAGGCGTCACCCTCGCTGTAGCGATGGGTGACGCCCGATGGGGCGGCAGGCGCCGGAACGGGGCAGGGCGGGAGAGCGGCATCCGCGTGCCAGAGGCCTCGGGTAGGGCTTTCAGGATATTGGCTCACTTCCTGCATTTCTGTGCGAAATGCTGAACGCCTATAGTGATTGATGCGCAGCCCAACCTCAGGCATCTCCCCCATGCGCCACAAGGAACTCAAGCACTGGACCTCCGGTGTCGCCCACTTGCTTGCCCAACCGGCAGGCCGGGCCCGATTGCTCGGGCTCAGCCAGTGGCTGCAGCAGATCTGCCATGTCGACCATTTCGTGCTCTTCGTCTACGAAGGCAACCACCGGCCACTGGCCTTGTTCGACACCTTTCCGCCAGACAAGCGCCACGTCTACGTCGAGGACTACCAGATCGGTCCCTACCTGCTCGATCCCTTCTACCTCGCCTGCACCCGCAACCAGGCCCCCGGCCTCTGGCGCCTGCGCCAGTTCGCCCCGGACCATTTCTACCTGGGCGAGTACTACGTCACCTACTACCAGCAGACCGGCCTGACCGAGGAGATCGCCTTCTTCGTCGACCTGGCCGATGGCGCCAAGGCGGTGCTTTCGCTGATGCGCAGTACGTGCAGCCCGGCGTACAGCCGCGACGAAATGCAATTGCTGGATTGCGCCCAGCCGGTGGTGGAGCAAGTGGTGAACGAAGCCTGGGAGCTCTGCCGCGCCCATGCGCCGCGCCCGGTGCAGGACCTGGACTACAAGATCCGCGAAGCCTTCGACCAGTTCGGCGCCCATGTGCTGACCGCCCGCGAGCTGGAAGTCGTGCAGATGCTCCTGCGCGGCCACTCCAGCGCCTCGGTGGCCGAGCACCTGGCCATCAGCCCGGGCACGGTGAAGATCCACCGCAAGAACATCTACGCCAAGCTCGGCATCGGCAGCCAGTCCGAGCTGCTCGGCCTCTTCGTCCGCGACCTGGCCGGTCAGCGCGACGACTCGGAACCCTTGCGGACGGCGGTCTAGCCTTATTTCCAAAGGCGATTAGCGGCTGGCTGATCAATAACCGTACAGCCTGACGCAGGCTAGCCGCCATGGGCCTTCCGTGGCGATGCCCACGACTTATCCACAGTGATTTGCACAGAATTTGTGGGCAGTGGGACGTTGCAGGGGCGGCGAATCCCTTGTAGTGGCGAATTCATTCGCCCCTACAGCTGTGTCGCCGAGCTAACTCTGCTCAAAAACCGGGCACTTGCTTGCAACCCTCGCCCAAAGGGCTCTACAGCCAGTCATCCACGAGTTATCCACAGTTGATCCCGCAGATTTTGTGAGTAGACGAACGCGGGCGATCGCTCTTTGTGGGGGCGAATTCATTCGCTATGGGCAGCGCAGCTGCCCCTGGGGATCCAAAAGGCAGGCCTGCGGCCTGCTCAGCGATTGAAATCGCCCCCACAAGTTGGGTGCCGATCCGAAATCTCTTCTGGTCAATATACAACCACACACGCCAAGCCCGCGCCCTGCATGGCCTGCAGCCCATCATCCATAACTTATCCACACCTCGCTCCACAGCTTCTGTGGAAGGTTCGCCTATCCCCCAAGGGATATATACAGCCGAAAACCGCTATAGCTAGCCTGTTGCCACATGCCAAGAACACCTGGAACAAGGGGCCGGCCGTGAGCGATGCAAGCGAGTTCATCGATATCGAGTTCCGCAATGTGGTCAAGCGCTATGGCGCGGTGGCGGCGGTCAACGGCCTGAACTTCAAGGTGCGGCGCGGCTCCTTCCATTCCTTCCTCGGCAGCTCCGGTTGTGGCAAGACCACCACCCTGCGGATGATCGCCGGCTTCGAGCAGCCCAGTGCCGGCGAGGTGCTGCTGGCCGGGCAATCGGTGGCCGGGGTGCCGGCGCACCAGCGGCCGGTGAACATGGTGTTCCAGAGTTATGCACTGTTCCCGCACCTTTCGGTGGCCGAGAACATCGCCTACGGCCTGCGTTATCACCAGCCACGCCCGGACCGCGCCGCGCAGCGCCGCCTGGCCGACCAGGCGCTGGAGATGGTGCGTCTGTCCGGCTTCGGCCAGCGCAAGCCCCATGAACTTTCGGGCGGGCAGCAGCAGCGGGTGGCACTGGCCCGCGCCCTGGTGAACAAACCCACGGTGCTGCTGCTGGACGAACCCCTGGCGGCGCTCGACCGCAAGCTGCGCAAGGAAATGCAGTCCGAGCTGCTGCGCTTGCAGCGCGAGGTGGGCATCACCTTCGTGCTGGTCACCCATGACCAGGAAGAGGCGCTGTCCATGAGCGACAGCATCAGCGTCATGCAGGACGGCCAGATCCTCCAGAGCGCCAGCCCCGAGCAGCTCTACGAGACTCCGGCGAGCCGTTACGTGGCCGACTTCATCGGCGAGTCCAACCTGTTCGACGGCACCGTGCGGCGCATCGACGGCGGCCGGGTGACGCTGGAAACCACCCACGGCCTGCAATTGGCCAGCCCGCAGACGCCCACCGGCCCGGCGCTCAAGGCGTGCGAGCCGGGCTGCATCGCCGTGCGTCCGGAGCTGATCGCCATCGGCGCGGCGCAGGAGGCGCTGCCCCGCGAGATCAGCCTGCCCGGCCAGGTGGTGGATCGCATCTATCTCGGCAATCTCACCGAGTACCGGGTACGCACCGAGCCCTTCGGCGTGGTCTGCGTGCGCGTGCCGCGCCATGGCCAGCATGAGCGCGCGGCCTTCGAGCATGGCACTCCGGTGCGCATCGGCTGGGATCAGGCCAGCGGCCTCGCGATGACGGTGTAGTGACGTAGTACGGAACGGACAACAGCAACCACACACAGGCGGGTAGCAGCAATGGATCGGAAAGACTTCATCAAGCAACTGCGCAGTTGGCAGAACGGCTCCATCAGCCGTCGCGAGTTCCTCGGCCGCACCGGCCTGGGCTTGGCCATGGCGGTGATGGCCGCCAACATGCCGGGCCTGCTGACCGGCAATCGGGCCTTCGCCGCCGAGAAGGGCTCCATCGGCGACCGCGTGGTGCTGGCCACCTGGCCCAACTACCACAATGCCGAGAACTTCGCCGCCTTCGCCGAGCAGACCGGCGCCCAGGTGCAGATGAATGTGTTCGGCTCCAACGAAGAGATGCTCGCCAAGCTCCAGGCCGGCGGCAGCGGTTGGGACGTCTTCGTGCCCACCAACTACACCATCAGCACCTATGCCGAGTTGGGCCTGATCGAGCCGCTGGATCTGGCGCGCATCCCCAACTTCGACCCGGCCTCCTTTGAAAAGCGCTTCATGGAGCAGGGCGTAGTCAACGGCAAGACTTACGCCGTGCCCAAGGACTGGGGCACCACCGGCTTCGTCTACGACAGCAAGAAGCTCAAGGCCAAGCCCACCACCTGGAAGGAGTTCTGGGAACTCGCCAAGGGCGAGGCCACCGGCCGGGTGATGGTCCACGACTACCAGCTGACCGTGATCGGCAACGCCCTCAAGGCGTACGGCTACAGCTTCAACTCGATCGACCCGAAGGAGATGGCCGACGCCGAGAAGCTGCTGCTGGAGGTCAAGCCGCACCTCTTCGCCATCAACTCCGACTACCAGCCCTCCATGCGCAACGGCGATGCCTGGATGTCCATGTGCTGGACCGGAGACGCCTCGCAACTGCACCGCGACCTGCCGCAGATGCAGTACGTGTTGGGCCGCGAAGGCGGCGAGATCTGGAGCGACTTCTTCGCCATTCCGAAGAGCGCCGAACGGCCTGATGCGGCGTATGCGCTGATCAACTTCCTGCTCGACCCGCAGGTGAACAAGCTCGAGGTGGAGGCCCACGGCTACCCCAGCGGCGACAAGCGCGTGGATGCGCTGCTGCCCAAGACCATGCTCGACGACCCGATCATGTATCCGGCCGCCGACTTGCTCAGTGCCCTGGAGTTCGGCGCCGCGGCAACCCTGACCAGCCCGGCCAGGGCGGAACTGATGGCGCGCTTCAAGGCGGCCTGATCGGCGCGGGGAGGGGGGAACCCTCTCCCCGGCCCTCTCCCTGAAGGGGGAGGGGGAATTTCGATCCGTGCGAACTAAGGAATCGTCCATGAACATCGCCATCAGCGCCCCCGCGCTGGCCGATGCCGGCCAGGTCGCGCCGGTCGAAAGTCGAAGCCTCGGCCGGCGCGTCACGCTGCTCCTGCTGTTGCCGTCCACCCTCTGGTTCCTGCTGCTGCTTCTGCTGCCGCTGGTGATCATCCTGGTCTTCAGCTTGGGCGAGCGCAGCCCGGTGGGCGGCTACAGCGCGGCCCTGACCCTGGAGAACTACCTGAACCTCGGCTCCCGGGCCAAGGCCTTCTACAACACCTTGCTGCTCGCGCCGCTCGGCACCCTGGTGTGCCTGGTGGCGGCCTACCCGCTGGCCTATTTCCTGGCGGTGAAGGTGCAGCGCAGCCGCTCCCTGCTGCTGACCCTGGTGATAGTGCCGTTCTGGACCAGCTTCCTGATCCGCACCTACGCCTGGATCTTCATCCTCGGCGGCAAGGGCATCCCGGCGCTGCTGGCCATGGTCGGACTGGACGACGTGCGCCTGATCAACAGCCCGAGCGCGGTGCTGATCGGCATCGTCTACGGCTACCTGCCGCTGATGGTGTTCCCCATCTACGTCAGCCTGGAGAAGCTCGACAAGCGCCTGTTGGAGGCGTCCTCCGACCTCGGCGCCAGCGCCTTCGAGACCTTCCGCCGGGTGACCTTGCCGCTCTCGGCTCCCGGCGTCATCACTGGCTCCATGCTGGTGTTCATCCTGCTCATGGGCGAGTTCCTGATTCCCGCCATCCTCGGCGGCGGCAAGGTGTTTTTCGTCGGCAACGCGCTGGTGGACCTGTTCCTGCAATCGCGCAACTGGCCCTTCGGCAGCGCGGTGGCGATGACCCTGGTGGCGATGATGCTGCTCATCATCGCCCTCTACCTGAAACTGGTGGCGCGCTACGGCAAGCGCGGCACGGAGGGGATGCTCTGATGTGGCTGCGCAGTTACTCCACCTCGCTCTACCTGTTCCTCTATGCACCCATTGCGCTGATCGTGCTGTTCTCCTTCAACGCCGGGCGCAGCGGATTGTCCTTCGAATGCTGCTCGACGCAGTGGTTCGGCCGCGCCTTCGGCAACCCGTTCATCATGGAGGCGCTGGGCACCAGCACCCTGATCGCCTTCTGCTCGGCGGTGATCGCCACGCTGTTCGGCACACTGGCGGTATTCGGCCTGCAGCGGGCGGGCCGGCGGGTGCGGCTGTTCTTCGATGCCCTGACCTACTGCGCCATCATCATCCCCGGCATCGTCATCGGCATCGCCACGCTGATCGCCTTCATCAGTCTGTTCGAAGTGGTCAACCCGCTGCTCGACCTGCTGCTGGGCGCCAGCCTGCCGCGCCTGCGCATGGGCCTGTTCACCGTGATCGCGGCGCACTCGCTGTTCACCATGGCGCTGGTGATGGTGATAGTCCGCACCCGCGTCGACGCCCTGGACCAGGCGCTGCTGGAGGCTTCGGCCGACCTCTACGCACCGCCGCTGGAAACCTTCCGCCGGGTGACCCTGCCGCAGATAGCCCCGGCCATCCTCGCCGGCTTCCTCCTGGCCTTCACCTTCAGCTTCGACGATTTCATCATCGCCTTCTTCGTCGCCGGCTCGGAAACCACCCTGCCGATCTACATCTTCTCGTCGATCCGCCGGGGCATCACCCCGGAGATCAACGCCATCTCCACGGTGATCATCTGCGTCTCCCTGGCGCTGCTGTTCACCTCCCGCCATCTGCAGAACCGCCGCAGCGGCGCCTGAGCGCCGGGGAGCCAACCATGCGTGACCAGCTGTACATCAACGGGCAATGGGTCCGCCCCGACCTGGGCGGCTATTTCGAAGTGCTGGACCCCAGCAACGGCGACCTGATCCAGCGCGTGCCGGCGGCCACCGAGGAAGACATCGACCATGCCGTGCACGCCGCCCGCCAGGCCTTCAATCGCGGCTGGGGGCAAAGCAGCGGAGCCGAGCGCGCCGCCTGGCTGGAGGCCCTCGCCGCGGACCTGGAAAGCCGCCAGGACGCCCTGGCGGTGCTGGAGGTGCGCGACAACGGCAAGCCGCTCCCGGAGGCGCAATGGGATATAAGCGATGCCATCGGCTGCTTCCGCTACTACGCCGAGCTGGCACGGGAGCTGGACGGCCGCCAGGACCAGCCCCTGGCACTGCCGGACGAACGCTTCAGCTGCCGCGTCCGCTATGAGCCGGTGGGCGTGGCGGGGCAGATCATCCCTTGGAACTACCCACTGCTGATGGCCGCCTGGAAGGTCGCCCCGGCCCTGGCGGCAGGCGCCACCTGTGTGCTCAAGCCCTCCGAGCTGACACCCCTGACCGCCCTGGAACTGGCCGCTACCGCCGAGCGGGTCGGCCTGCCGTCTGGCGTGCTGAACGTAGTCACGGGGCTGGGCAGCGAGGCTGGCGGCCCCCTCAGCCAGCATCCGGGGGTGGACAAGCTGGCCTTCACCGGCAGCGTGCCGACGGGGGCGAAGATCATGTCGGCGGCCGCTGCCGACATCAAGAACATCAGTCTGGAGCTGGGCGGCAAGTCGGCCTTCATTGTCTTCGACGACGCCGAGGTGGAGGCCGCGGTGGAATGGATCATGTTCGGCATCTTCTGGAACCAGGGCCAGGTGTGCAGCGCCACCTCGCGGCTGCTGGTGCAGGAGGGCATCGCCGAGCGCCTGATCGAGCGCCTGGTGGAAGAGACGCGGCGCATCAGCATCGGCCCGGGCCTGGAGCGCGGCGTGTTGCTGGGGCCGCTGGTGAGTGCCGGGCAGTACCAGAAGGTCACGGGCATGATCGAGCAGGGCCGCCAGGAGGCCAGCCTGCTCACCGGCGGCAAGCGCCCGGCGCACCTGTCCCACGGCTACTTCGTCGAGCCGGCGGTGTTTGCAGAGCCGGCAGACAACGCGCGCATCTGGCGCGAGGAAATCTTCGGCCCGGTGCTCTGCGTGAAGCGCTTCAAGACCGAAGCCGAGGCCCTGCGCCAGGCCAATGACAGCCGCTTCGGCCTGGCCGCGGCGGTGATGAGCGCCGACCTGGAACGCGCCGCGCGGGTGGCCAACGGGCTGCGCGCCGGCATCGTCTGGGTCAACTGCTCGCAACCCACCTTCACCCAGGCGCCCTGGGGTGGCATGAAGCAGAGCGGCATCGGCCGCGAGCTGGGCCGCTGGGGATTGGACAACTACCTGGAGGTGAAACAGATCACCGAGTACCGCAGCCGGGAGCCTTGGGGGTGGTACATCAAATAGGAGGGGGGCGTCGCTTTTTCCTGTGGGGGCGAATTCATTCGCTAAGGGCAGCGCAGCTGCCCCGGTGGGATTCCAGAGGGCAGGCCTTTGGCCTGCTTAGCGATTGAAATCGCCCCCACAAGATTCCAGGGCCCTGAAGCAGGACCTATGAGCCGCCAGCTTCCGCCAACCGCTTCTTCAACCGCGCCACCTCGGTCATGTCGGTGATCACCAGGCACACCCGCTCCACCTGTCCGCCGGCGGTGGCCAGCGGCAACAGGGTGATGTTCTGGTACATGAAGTCCTCTTCGCCGGTGATGGGCCGGTAGTTCTCGAAGCGGATCAGGTAGGGCCGCTGTTCCCACAGGCTGAAGGCACGTGTGCCCAGTTGCAGCACGGTATCCACCTTGCGCCTCAGCCAGATGCGGTCGATCTCCGGGAACAGCTCGAAGAGATTCTTGCCGTGCACCCGGTCGGGGCCGAGGCCGGAGTGGTTTTCCATGAAGCTGTTCCACACCTCGACCCGGTACTGGCGGTCCAGGACCACCACGCCGACGTCCAGGCACTGGACGATGTCGAGCAGCCAGTGGAGTTCCTTGAAATCGATCTGTGCCGGCATGGGTCAGTCCATCAGGTAGTGGATCTTCTGGGTCAGGCGCGCGATGGAGGTTTCGGTGAACAGCAAGAGCAGGTCGAAGTGCAGGTTGTGGTCTTCGATGGCGTAGCTGATCTCCACCGCCAGGGTCTTGCGCCAGCGTCGGCGGTTGAGTTGGAACAGCCGCTCGATGGAGCTGTGCTGGCCGAGCAGCTGCGGGTGGCCCTGGGAGAAACGCACGTCGATCTGCTCGGCGATGCCGGCCAGGCAGGCGCCAATCAAGATACTCGCCAGGTCGAGCAGCATTTCCGCCTGGCCGGCCTCGCCCTGGGGGTTCCAGCCGAGCAGGCGTGCGATCTCGGCGCTCTCGGCATCGTGATACAGCAGCAGCGCCTCGCCGGCGATGGAGTCGCCGATGAAACCCTGGCACACCGCGGAGATGCGCTGGCCGCGCTGGGCATCGGCCAGGGCCATGTGCAGTTCGCTGACCTCGAAGAGGTTGACGTTGGGCACCGGCAACCGCACGAAGACTCGGAGTACGCGCGCCAGCAGGGCGGCGGCGCGGCCCATGGCGACGTTGCTCACCTCGCGCAGGGCGTCGCGGAAGTTCACCCGCAGGTCCGGGTCGGCGCGGCCGGGCACGCCGGTGACCGGACTGCTGGAAGGCGCCGGTCGCAACAGGCCGAGGCTGATCAGGGTCTCCCGCAGCTCGTCCGGGTCGGCCGGTTTACGGATGAAGGCCAGCGCGCCCAGCTCGTGGACACGCCGCTGGGCCTCTTCCTGGATATCCCCGGAAACCACCACCACCTTGGACTTCAGGCCCTCGTCGCGAATCCGGCCGAGCACCTGGTAGCCGTCCATTATCGGCATGGTGAGGTCAAGCAGAACCACCTGGCCGTGTCCGTGGCGGATAGCTTCTAGGGCTTCTTCACCGTGGCTGGCCTGAGTGATGTGGACCGGCCAGTCCAGCGGTAGCGCGCGGATCAACTGCTTGCGCGCCATCATCGAGTCGTCGCAGACGAGAAGGGGGATCACATTAGGGGCACCGCATGGAAAAAGCTGGGCTCAGGGCAAGCATAGTCGCTGGCCGGGCGCCAGCCGACACCACCCGGGCAGCTTCCGATCAGATGTTCTGTCCGATGCGCCAAAGGACGCCGCTGGGATCGAAGAGAATGAAATCGCGCATGCCCCAGGGCTGGTCCTGGGGCGGCACCACGCGCACGCCGTAGCGCTCGATCACGCCGGAGTCCTGGACCATCCGCCACCAGGACTCAACGTCCTTGACCAGCAGATGCATCATCAGGTTCTCCGCCAGCTCCCGGGCGTAGAAGTTCTGTAACAGGAAGGCGCAATCGCCGTGGCTGAAGTAGGTCACTTCAGCGGACTCGCCGCCCGGCTTGAAGCCGAGGTCGAGGTAGAAGGCCTTGCTCTGTGGATAGTCCTTCGCCGGGACGAAGGTTTTGATCTCGATGGTGTCCAGCGTGTTCATGGAAGGGGTTCCCCGACAGTTCCAATGGACAGCCAAGCACGGTGCAGGTGGCCCTCTGCCGGGGCCTGGCGCTGGATGCTACGTGAGCTGGCGCTGCAGCGAAAGCCAGTGCAGCATGCCGCGCGCGGCGATGCGCCCGCTGGCGAAGCAGGCGGTGAGCAGGTAGCCGCCGGTGGGGGCTTCCCAGTCGAGCATTTCCCCGGCGCAGAAAACCCCAGGCAGGTCCTTGAGCATCAGCCCGTCATCCAGAGCCTCGAAGGGCACGCCGCCAGCCGAGCTGATGGCTTCGTCCAGCGGTCGCGCCCGCACCAGCGTCAGCGGCAGGCTCTTGATCACGGCGGCCAGGCGCGCGGGGTCGAGGAAGTCGTCCTTGGCCGCCAGCTCGCGCAGCAGGCCGGCACGGGCACCGTCGATACCGAGCTGGCCGTGCAGGTGCTTGGCCATGGAGCGCGAACCGCGGGGCCGGGCCAGGGCCTTGGCGACCTTGTCCAGGGGCTGGTTGGGCAGCAGGTCGAGGTGCACCGTGGCGCTGCCGGTGGCCTTGATCCGCTCGCGGATGGCGGCGGAGAAGGCGTAGATCAGGCTGCCTTCCACGCCCGTGGCGGTGAGCACGAATTCGCCCTGGCGCGGCACCCCGTCATCCAGGCGGATGGCCACCGGCTTGATCGGTGCGCCGGCGAACTTCTCCAGTAGCAGCGGGCTCCAGCCGGCCACGTCGAAGCCGCAATTGCTCGGCTCGAGGGGCGCGATGCGGATGCCGCGATTCTCCAGAAGTGGTACCCAGGCGCCGTCCGAACCCAGTCGCGCCCAGCTACCGCCGCCGAGCGCCAGCAGGCAGGCATCGGCCGCCAGCAGGGTTTCGCCGTTCGGGGTGGCGATACGCAGGGCGCCCTGGTCGTCCCAGCCCAGCCAGCGTTGGCGGGTGTGGATAAGCACGCCCTGCTCGCGCAGGCGTTTGAGCCAGGCGCGCAGCAGCGGCGCCGCTTTCATGTCGGTGGGGAAGACCCGGCCCGAGCTGCCGACGAAGGTGTCGATGCCCAGATCGTGGATCCACTGGCGCAGCTCCTCGGAGCCGAAGTCCTCCAGCAGCGCGGCGACCTCATCGCGGCGCGCGCCGTAGCGGCCCAGGAAGGGCGCCTTGGCTTCGGAGTGGGTGATGTTCATCCCGCCCACGCCGGCCAACAGGAACTTGCGGCCCACCGACGGCATGGCATCGAACAGCTCCACGCGCGCGCCGCCCTTGGCCAGGACTTCGGCAGCCATCAGCCCGGCCGGGCCGCCGCCGATGATGGCGACGAAGGGGGAGGTGTTTTTCATGGGGGCAAGGGTGCAGGAGTAGGGGAGGGCGCATTCTACTGCACCGCGCAGGCTTTCGTAGGTCGCAGCCCTTGGCGAATAAATTCGCCCCCGCAAGGATCACCTTCAAGCCCCCAGCCCCATCCCCCGCCAGACCTTGTCCGCACTGTGGTGGAGGATGCCGTGCCGACGAGCCAGCGCCGCGCGGTCCTTGTCGTAGCCGCCGCCGATGAGCCCCACCACCGGGATGTCCCGGCCCAGGCAGTGGCGGATCACCCGTTCGTCACGCTCGGCGACGCCGGCGTCGGTGAGTTGCAGGTAGCCCAGGGCATCGTCCTTGTGCACGTCCACACCGGCGTCGTAGAGCACCAGGTCCGGCTGGTAGAGGGGCAGCAGGTAGTTCAGCGCGTCCTCCATAACCTGCAGGTAGTCGGCGTCGCCCATGCCCATGGGCAGGGGAATGTCCCAGTCGCTCTCGGCCTTGCGCGCGGGGAAGTTCTTCTCGCAGTGCATGGACACGGTGATGGCCTCCGCCGTATCGGCCAGCAGCCGCGCGGTGCCGTCGCCCTGGTGCACGTCGCAGTCGAAGATCAGCACCCGCTGCACGCGGCCGGCTTCCAGCAGGTAGCGGCTGACCACCGCCAGGTCGTTGAATATGCAGAAGCCCGCCGCGTGGTCGAAGTGGGCATGGTGGGTGCCGCCGGCCAGGTGGCAGGCCAGGCCATGCTCCAGGGCCAGCTCGGCGGCCAGCAGCGAGCCGCCCACCGCGCGCACGGTGCGCCGCGCCAGCGGGGGGCTCCAGGGCAGACCCAGGCGGCGCTGTTCCTCGCGGCCGAGTTCGCCTTTAAGGAATCGCTGGATGTAGTCAGGGCAATGGGTCAGGGCCAGCACCTCCGGCGGACAGATGTCCGGTCGATGCAGGTGCTCGTCGGTAGCCAGGCCGCTTTCCAGCAGATGCTCGTAGAGCAGGCGGAACTTCTCCATGGGAAAACGGTGCTCCGCAGGGAATGGCGGGTTGTAGTCGTCGTGGTAGACCAGCGGCAGGAACATCGATCAGCACTCGGCGGTGTTACGGCGGCAGTATGATGGGCGCTTCGAGCCCGGCTCAAGAGAAACTCCCGTGCCCTCCATCGAACTCGACACCCCGCGTCTGCGCCTACGCACCTGGCGCGACGATGACCTGACGGCCTTCGCCGCGCTGAATGCCGACCCCGAGGTGATGCGCCATTTCCCCGCCTGCATGAGCCGCGAGGAAAGCGATGCCCTGGCCGCGCGCATACGCCAGCACTTCCAGGACCACGGCTTCGGCCAGTGGATAGTGGAGCGCGCCGGCGATGGTGCCTTCGTCGGCGTGCTCGGCCTGCAGAACGTGAGCTTCGAGGCGCCTTTCACCCCGGCGGTGGAAATCGGCTGGCGCTTCATGCGCCCCCACTGGGGGCAGGGACTGGCCAGCGAGGCGGCCCAGGCGGCCCTGGCCTTTGCCTTCGAGCGGCTGCTCCTGGCGGAAGTGGTGGCCTTCACCGTGCCGGCCAACCTGCGTTCGCAGGCCGTGATGGAGCGCATCGGCATGCAGCGCGACTTCGACGGGGACTTCGAGCACCCGGGTCTGCCGCCAGGCCACCCGCTGCGGCGCCATGTCCTCTATCGGCTCGGCCGCGCCGAATGGGAGGCGTTGCGATGAGCGATGCAGTGCGCGCCTACCACGAACTGAGCAAACACCGCCCGGATCGCTTCGCCCCCGGTCCCGGCCAGCTGGACTGGGCCACCCAGCCGGCGCCCTTCCGCCGCTACGCCGGCGCGCGGCTGCTGGAGCTCTGGCAGCGCCCGCTGGAGGAGACCCCGCCCTACGACGCCGTATTCGCGGGCCCGATCGGTCCGCCGGCGCCGCTGAACCGCGAGAGCCTGTCCCAGCTGCTCTACGACAGCCTGGCCATCTCCGCCTGGAAGGAGGCCGGCGGCAGTCGCTGGGCCCTGCGGGTCAATCCATCCTCGGGCAACCTGCACCCGACCGAGGCCTATCTTCTGCTGCCGCCCGGCGTGGTGGAGGAGGGCGCGCTGCTGGCCCATTACGCGCCGGATCTCCACGCCCTGGAGGTCCGCGCCGAATTGCCGGTGCCCCTGGCCGCGCAGCTGGCGGCGGCTCTGCCGGCGGGGGGCTTGCTCCTCGGCCTGGCCAGCATCCCCTGGCGCGAGGCCTGGAAGTACGGCGAACGCGCCTACCGCTATTGCCACCACGACCTCGGCCACGCCCTGGCTGCCCTGGCCCTGGCCGCCAGCGCCCTCGGCTGGCAAGTGCGGTTGCTCGGCAATGTCGCCGAGGCAGCGCTGGACGGCGTGCTGGGACTGGACCGGCCGGGCTTCGTCGAAGACGAGTACGCCGATGCGCTGCTCTGGATAGGTCCGCCCCGGGATGCGGAGTTCGCCCTGGATCAACAACTGCTGGCCGGCCTGGCCGCGCTGGAGCTGCAGGGCACGCCCAATCGCCTGTCCCGCGAGCAGCACCATTGGCCGGAGCTGGAGCGCGTCCACGCCCTGTGCCGTGCGCCGCGCCAGCCCCTGGCCGACTGGCGCGCGGCGGTTGCCGCCGCCACGGTGGATAACCCCGGCCTGCCGCTACGCCCGCTGCTGCACCGGCGACGTAGCGCCCAGTCGATGGACGGCCGCAGTGGCATCCAGGCGGAATTGCTGCTGGCCTGGCTGCGCCGCCTGCTGCCGGAGCATTCGCCGGTTCCCTTCGCCAGCCTGGGCGCACCCCGGGTCGATTTGCTGCTCTTCGTCCACCGTGTCCAGGGCCTGGCGCCGGGCCTTTACTGGCTGGCCCGCGGCGCCGCCCCCGACGATGAGCTGGCGGCTGGCCTGCGCAAGGATTTCCTCTGGCAGCGGGCCAGCGACGAGCTGCCGCTGTACCGCCTGCTGGAAGGCGACGCCCGTGGCCTGGCGGGCTTCCTCTCCTGCGGCCAGGACATCGCCGCCGATGGCTGCGTCGCCCTGGCCATGCTCGCGCGCTTCGACGCCGCCCTGGATCAGGGCGCCTGGCATTACCCGCGGTTGTACTGGGAGTGCGGCCAGATCGGCCAGCTTCTCTACCTGGAGGCCGAGGCGGCCGGGCTGTCCGGCACCGGCATCGGCTGCTACTTCGATGATGCGGTACACGAATTGCTGGAGATTGCCGACAGCCGCTGGCAAAGCCTTTACCATTTCACCCTGGGCCGCGCGCTGTGGGACGAGCGCCTGACGACGCTGCCGGCCTATCCTGAACTACGACGACCGCCCCGGCCATGACCGGGGCGGCAGCCTTGCTGAGGAGATTTCCATGACCCAGGTGCTCGACGAACTGGTCGCCCTGCTGAGCCTCGAGTCCATCGAGGAGAACCTGTTCCGCGGCGTCAGCCAGGACCTGGGCTTCCGCCAGCTGTTCGGCGGCCAGGTGCTCGGCCAGTCCCTCTCCGCCGCCAGCCAGACAGTGGAGGACGAGCGCCACGTGCATTCCCTTCACGGCTACTTCCTGCGCCCGGGCGATGCCAGCCTGCCGGTGGTCTACTCGGTGGACCGGGTGCGCGACGGCGGCAGCTTCAGTACCCGCCGCGTCACCGCGATCCAGAAGGGCCAGCCGATCTTCACCTGCAGCGCCTCCTTCCAGCAGGACGAGGAAGGCTTCGAGCACCAGTTGGCCATGCCCCAGGTGCCGGGTCCGGAGAGCCTCCCCAGCGAGCTGGAAATCGCCCGGCAGAACGCCCACCTGCTGTCCGAGCGGGTGCGCGACAAATTCCTCTGCGCCAAGCCCATCGAAATCCGCCTTGTCACTGCGGAAAACCCTTACGACCCCAAGCCGGGCGAGCCGATCAAGCACATCTGGTTCCGCGCCGACGGCAATCTGCCGGATATCCGCGCCATCCATAAATACGTCCTGGCCTACGCCTCCGACTTCGGCCTGCTGACCACCTCGATGCTGCCCCACGGCGTCTCGGTGTGGCAGAAGTTCATGCAGGTGGCGAGCCTCGACCACGCCCTGTGGTTCCACCGCGACCTGCGCGCGGACGACTGGCTGCTCTACTCCATGGACAGTCCCTGGGCCGGCAATGCTCGCGGCTTCTCCCGCGGCAGCATCTTCAACCGCGCCGGCCAGCTGGTGGCGTCCGTGGCCCAGGAAGGCCTGACCCGTCTGCGCGAGGACTGGAAGTGAGCGTCCCTTTGATCCTGGCGCAGTTCCGCCACTGGGTGTTCGACATGGATGGCACCCTGACCATCGCCGTGCATGACTTCGCCGCCATACGCCAGTCCCTGGACATACCGCCAGAGGACGACATCCTCCACCACCTGGCGGCCCTGCCCGAGGAGGAGGCGAACGCCAAGCATGCCTGGCTGCTGGAGCACGAACGGGAGCTGGCGCAGAACGCCCGTCCTGCCAGCGGTGCCATCGAGCTGGTACGTGAACTCCACCAGCGCGGCTGCCGGCTCGGCATCCTCACCCGCAACGCCCACGAACTGGCGTTGCTCACCCTCGAAGCCATCGGCCTCGGCGACTGCTTCGCCACCGACGACATCCTCGGCCGCGGCGAAGCCCCGCCAAAACCCCACCCCGGCGGCCTGCTGCACCTGGCCGACCGCTGGCAGGTAGAGCCCCGGCGACTGGTAATGGTGGGCGACTACCGCTTCGACCTCGACTGCGGCCGCGCGGCCGGGGCGAGCACCGTGCTGGTGAACCTGCCGGAGAACCCCTGGCCAGAGCTGGCGGACTGGTTCGCGCGCGATTGTGGGGAGTTGATGGGGATGGTGCGGGGTTGAGGAAGGTGTAGAGCAGGAGACGGGGTGCCGGGTGTGGCAGGGATAGCCCCCTCTCCCGCTTGCGGGAGAGGGCGGGGGGAGAGGGAGTAAGCGAGCAAGGAGGCTCAATGGACCTGAAACACAACGCCAGGCAATTGCGCAGCAACATGACCGACGCCGAGCGTCATCTCTGGTATTACCTGCGTGGTCACCGCTTTCTCGGGCTCAAGTTCAAGCGGCAGAAGCCCATGGGGCGCTACATAGTCGACTTCATCTGCCTGGAGTACAGGCTGGTCATCGAGTTGGATGGCGGGCAACACCAGGAGCAAGTGGCGCGGGATGCAGAGCGCGACCGCTACTTCATCAAGCAGGGCTACCGGGTGCTGCGCTTCTGGAACCACGAAGTGCTGGGTGAAACGGACTCGGTACTCGAAGTCATCAGGCGAGCGGTGGTCGAACCGCGTTGACCCTCTCCCCAGCCCTCTCCCGCAAGCGGGAGAGGGGGCGGTCCGTGCCTTGGCGGAAATGCTGAGCTCGGGCACCGATCATCCCCCTCCCGCAAGCGGAAAGGGAGTGGTCCGTGCCTTGGCGGAAATGCTGAACTCGGGCACCGATCATCCCCCCTCCCGCAAGCGGAGAGGGAGTGGTCCGTGCCTTGGCGGAAATGCTGAGCTCGGGCACCGATCATCCCCCCTCCCGCAAGCGGAGAGGGAGTGGTCCGTGCCTTGGCGGAAATGCTGAACTCGGGCGCCGATCAGGCCCCCTCTCCCGCCTGCGGGAGAGGGCGGGGGGAGAGGGTTACGGCGTATCCCATAGCTAAAGCTTCGCCGTGGCAAAGGTATCGCACCGCCCCACTTCCCCACGCTCGAACCCCATCTTGAACCAGCGCACCCGCTGGGCCGAAGTCCCGTGGGTGAAGGAGTCGGGCATCACCTGGCCGCGTGCCCGGCTCTGCAGGCGGTCGTCGCCGATGGCGTTGGCGGCGTTGAGGGCTTCTTCCAGGTCGCCGGGCTCCAGCCAGTCCAGGCGTTTCTGCGCGTGGAAGGCCCAGACACCGGCCAGGCAATCGGCCTGCAATTCCTGGCGCACCAGCAGGCCATTGTCGCCTTCCAGCCGTTCGCCGCGCTGGCGGGCGGCGTTGACCTTGGCGGAGACACCCAGCAGGGTCTGCACGTGGTGGCCCACTTCATGGGCGATCACATAGGCCTGGGCGAAGTCGCCGGCGGCCTCGAAGCGCTGGGCCATTTCCTCGAAGAAGTCCAGGTCCAGGTAGACCTTGCGATCACCCGGACAGTAGAAGGGGCCGACTGCGGCGGAAGCGAAGCCGCAGGCCGATTGCACGCCGCCGTTGAACAGCACCAGGGTCGGGTCCTGGTACTGGCGGCCGGCGGCCTGGAAGATGGCGCGCCAGGTGTCTTCGGTGTCGCCGAGGATGGCGCGGACGAATTCGCGTTCTTCCGGCGCGCCCGTGGGCATGGCCGATTGCTGTTGCGGGTTGACCGAAGCGTTTTGCTGGGTGATCTCGCCGAGTATCTGCAGCGGGTCCTCGCCCATCAGCAGCGCCACGACCACCACTATCGCGATGCCGCCCAGGCCGAGGCTCTTGCCACCGCCCAGGCGCATACCGCCACTCCCCATGCCTCCGGCATCTTGAACATTGTCGCTGCGACGCGCACGTTGCCAGCGCATGATCGCTCTCCCTTCGTTGTGCGAGTGTTCAGTGTTGACGCTGGCGGCAGGTGCCGCCAGCCCGGTCGTCAGCCCAGATCCGCTGGGGCCGCCAGCAGGCGGGCCTGGGCCAGCAACTGCACCTTACCGCCGACCTTCACCCGGTCGTCATCGCCCACGCACACATCGAGCCGGCTCAGCCGGCCGAGGAAGCGCCCCTGGGACAGGGCGAAGGGTTGCCCGTGGAACTCCAGCCCCTGCTCCACCATCCAGGCGGCCACCGGGCCTGCGGCGCTGCCAGTGGCGATATCCTCCACCACGCCCAGCGGGTCCCAGGTGCGGCCTTCGCGGGCCTCGACCTCGATAAGGAAGACGAAGGCTGCACCTATTCCCGCCAGGGCGTCGTCGAGCAATTCGCGCTGTTTCGCCGCGGCGAGGCCGGCGGCGGTCACCGGCAGCAGCAGGTAGGGCAGGCCGGTGCTGACCACCTGGGCGGGGAAGCGGCGGTCGCGCTCGCTGCCGAAGGCGGCGGCGAAGGCGTCGGCACTGGCGTCGTCCAGGACCTGGCCGAACTCGGCGCGGCCCTGGTCCATCTCCGCGTAGAAGCCCTTGCCCTGGTGCCGGGTGGCGATGCGCACCTGCTTCTCCGAAAGGTGCAGCAGCCAGTCGGCAGGCGCTGCGCCGCCGTGCAGGTGATGCAGCAGGGCCGCCGCGCCGAGTATGGGGTGGCCGGCGAAGGGCAGCTCCTCCTCCACCGTGAACACCCGCGCGGAGAAGGCGTTGGGGCCGTCCAGCGGCGCCAGGAAGATCGACTCGAACTGCCGCAGTTCGCGGGTCAACTCCTGCATGGCGGTGGTGGAGAGGCCGCGGCAGTCGGGAAAGACCGCCACGCCGTTGCCGGCCAGCACACGTTCGGCGAATACATCGACTTGCCAGTAGTCCATTTCAGGCTCCAGAAGAAAGAACGGCCGCATCAGGCGGCCGTCGGTGGAGGGAGATCGCTCAGCGTGCAGGATACGCGCTCAGCACGCTCCGCTGGCCGCCCTGGGCCACGCCTATCACCTGGTAGGCGTCGACGCGATCGCCCATCTCCATGCCCGGCGAACCGACGGGCATGCCGGGTACGGCAGCGCCCAGCAGGTCGGGACGGCCGCGCAGCTTCAGCACATCGCTGGCCGGCACGTGGCCCTCGACGAATTTCCCATCCACCACGCCAGTGTGGCAGGAGCCCAGGCTGTGGGGCACGCCGAGGCGGGTCTTGACCGAGGCCATGTCGGATTCCTCGTGGTCGCGGACCTGGATGCCGTTTTCCTGCAGGTGACTGATCCAGGCCTTGCAACAGCCGCAGTTGGGGTCGCGGTAGACATCCATGGTGACGGGCTCGGCAGCCTGGGCGATGCCGGCGAAGAGGGTGGTGAGGAGGAGGAGGGAACGCATGCTGAGCTCCATGCGGCCAGGCAGGCCGGTGACAAAGAAGGGCAGCATAGCGCCGTGCCTCGCAGGCCCCAAGCACAGGTCTGTTTCAGACTGTTCCCCGGCGGCCTATGCTTTTTCCTGCACTCCACGCGAGACCAGAGCGATGCTCTTCACCCGCATCCTGCTCGGCCTGCAGGCCCTGATACTCACAGGCGCAGGCCTGGCCTACTTCATCCGTCCGGAGCTGATGGCCAGCCTCAGTGGCATGCTGCTGATGGACCCTTCTGCGGTCACCGATGTGCGCGCCTACTACGGCTGCCTGCCGCTGGGCATCGCCGCCTTCCTCCTGCTGGCCCAGCTGCGCCTGCAACTGGCGCGGGCGGCGCTGGACCTGCTGGTGCTGGTCTACATCGCCCTGGCCCTGGGCCGGATCGGTGGACTCTGGCTGGACGGCAGCCTGGGGCAGACCTTCAACCTCTATGCGTTGCTGTTCGAGGTGGTCTCGGCGGGGTTGGCCTTTGCCGCGTTGCGCAAGCTGGATGGGGGATAAGGCTGGCGCGGGGGGCTGTCCACCCTACCTATGCCCCGAGCCTTTCAGCGGCGCTCCAGCAGGACGCCCGACTCCATGTGATGGGTATAGGGGAACTGGTCGAACAGGGCGCAGCGCGTGACCTTATGGGTATCGCTCAGCTGCTGGATGTTCGCCGCCAGGGTCTCCGGATTGCAGGAGATATAGAGGATGCGGTCGAAGCGCCGGGTCAGTTCGCAGGTGTCCGGGTCCATGCCGGCGCGCGGCGGGTCGACGAAGACGCTGCCGAACTCGTAAGCCTTCAGATCGATGCCGGCGAGGCGGCGGAAGGGCCGCACTTCGTTCAGGGCTTCGGTCAGCTCCTCGGCGGAAAGGCGCACCAGGGTGACGTTGTCCACGGCGTTGTCGGCCAGGTTGGCCAGGGCGGCGTTGACCGAGGTCTTGCTGATCTCGGTGGCCAGCACCTTGCGCACGCGGGTGGCCAGCGGCAGGGTGAAGTTGCCGTTGCCGCAGTAGAGTTCCAGCAGGTCGTCGCTGCGCTCGCCGAGCGCCTCGAAGGCCCAGCCGAGCATCTTCTGGTTCACGTCGCCATTGGGCTGGGTGAAGGCGCCTTCCGGCTGGCGGTAGCGGAACGCGCGGCCGGCCACGGTCAGCTCTTCCTCGACATAGTCGCGGCCGATGACGATGCGCTTGCCCTTGGAACGGCCCACCAGGCTTACGCCCAGCTCGGCGGCGAGCTTCTCGGCTTCGGCCTGCCAGGCCTCGTCCAGCGGGCGGTGGTAGCAGAGGGTGATCAGCGCATCGCCGGCCAGGGTGGTTAGGAATTCCACCTGGAACAGCTTGAAGGAGAGCACCTGGCTCGCCTGCCAGCCGGCCTTCAGACGCGGCATCAGCTCGTTGATGCGGCGGCTGGCGATGGGGAAGTCCTCGATCAGCACCGGGCTGAACTTGTCGCCGGCCTCGAACATGGCGTAGTGGCGGTTCTCGCCACCGGTCTCGCGCCACAGGCGGAATTCGGCGCGCAGGCGGTAATGCTCGCGGGGGGACTCGAAGATTGCCGGCTCCGGCGCAGCGAAAGGCGCCAGCAGCGCCTTCAGGCGCTGCGTCTTTTCGGCGAGTTGGGCGGCATAGGCCGCCGGGTCGAACTGGGGACGACTCATCAGTGGAAGAAACCCATCTTGATAACAAAGAGCACGGCGAGGATCACCAGGGCCGGGCTGAGTTCCTTGTAGCGGCCGGCCAGGGTCTTGATCGCGGCCCAGGCGATGAAGCCGAAGGCGATGCCGTCGGCAATGGAATAGGTGAAGGGCATGGCCAGGGTGGTGATGAGCACCGGCGCGGCGGTGGTCAGGTCATGCCAGTCGATCTCGGCCAGGCCCGAGGCCATCAGCACGGCGACGAAGAACAGCGCCGGCGCGGTGGCGTAGGCCGGCACGCTGCCCGCCAGCGGCGAGAGGAACAGGGCCAGCAGGAAGAGCACGGCCACCACCATGGCGGTGAGGCCGGTACGGCCGCCGGCGCTGACGCCCGCGGCGGATTCGATATAGCTGGTGGTGGTGGAGGTGCCCAGGAGGGAACCGCCCATGGCGGCGGTGGAGTCGGCGATCAGGGCACGGCCCATCTTCGGCATGTAGCCGTCGGCGCGCATCAGGCCGGCCTTCTTGGCTACGGCGATCAAGGTGCCGGAGTTGTCGAACAGGTCGACGAAGAGGAAGGCGAAGATCACGCTGACCAGGCCGATTTCCAGCGCGCCCTTGATGTCCAGCTGGAGGAAGGTGGGTGCCAGCGACGGCGGCATGGAGAAAATGCCTCCGAACTGGGAGACGCCGAGGGCGATGCCGAAGAGGGTCACGGCGAGGATGCCGATCAGCACGGCGCCGGTCACCTTGCGCGCTTCCAGGGCGATGATCAGGAAGAAGCCGAGCACGGCGAGGATGGGTTCGGGCTTGGTCAGGTCACCGACGGTCAGCATGGTCACGGGGTGGGCGGCGACTATGCCGGCCTTTTGCAGGGCGATCAGCCCGAGGAACAGGCCGATGCCCGCGGCGATGGCCGAGCGCAGCTCCAGCGGGATGCTGTTGATGATCCATTCGCGGATCTTGAAGATCGACAGCAGGAAGAACATGCAGGCGGAGAGGAACACCGCGCCCAGGGCCACCTGCCAGGTGTGGCCCATCTGCAGCACCACGGTGTAGGTGAAGAAGGCGTTCAAGCCCATGCCGGGAGCCAGGGCGATGGGGTAGTTGGCGATCAGCGCCATGGTGGCCGAACCGATGGCAGCGGCCAGGCAGGTGGCGACGAAGACCGCGCCCTTGTCCATGCCGGTTTCGCCCAGGATGGCCGGGTTGACGAACAGGATGTAGGCCATCGTCAGGAAGGTCGTCAGACCGGCCAGTACCTCGGTGCGCACGTTGGTGTCGTGCGCCTTGAGTTGGAACAGCTTCTCCAGCATGTGTGGCTCCCCGTGACGCACAGCGTCATTGTTATGCAGCTGGCAGAAAGAAAAGCACAAATGCACGGCGGCCAGGCGCCATGGACTTTTCTCTGCCAGTCTGAAAAAAGGCGCGCATCATACCAGCTCACCCCGGAGCGGTGAATTTATGACCGGACAGACAGCTTCGGTTCCCGGGGCAAGGAGGACATTCATGACTCATCCCACCCATCCCCATGCCCTGATCGCCGTCGCCGACGGCGTGGAAGACCTGGAAACCGTGACTCTGATCGACGTGCTGCGGCGCGCCGAGGTGAAGACGGTGGTGGCCAGCGTCGAGAACCGGCGCATGATCACCCTGGCCCGCGGCACCCGCTTGACCGCCGACGCCATGCTGCTGGACGTGCTGGCCCAGGACTACGACCTGATCGTGCTGCCCGGCGGCATGCCCGGCGCCCAACGCCTGGGCGAGCACGAGCCGCTGGCCGAGCGGGTGCGCGAGCAGGCTGCCGCCGGCGGCTTCTTCGCCGCCATCTGCGCATCCCCGGCCATGGCCCTGCAACCCTACGGCGTGCTGCGCCAGCGGCGCATGACCTGCTACCCCTCCTTCAGCGACCGCCTGTCCGGCTGCACCTTCGTCGATCAACCGGTGGTGGTGGACGGCAACTGCATCACCAGCCAGGGCCCCGGCACCGCCCTGGCCTTCGCCCTGACCCTGGTGGAACAGCTCTGCGGCAAGGCCAAGCGCAATGAAGTGGCCAAGGCGATGCTGGTGCCCTGAGAGGTGAAGGGCTTTGTCATGGGGGCTCTTTTTGTGGGGGCGATTTCAATCGCTATGCAGGTCGCAGACCTGCCTTGCAGATCTTCAGGGGGCAGCTGCGCTGCCCTTGGCGAATGAATTCGCCCCCACAGAGAGCAGATCGCAGGCTCAGTGCAGCTTGTCCCGCTTGGCCAAGCTGGGGAACAGCTTGATCCACAACCCGGTCACCAGCAGGGTGCCCACCCCGCCCATGACCACCGCCGGCACGGTGCCGAACCAGGCGGCGGTGACGCCGGACTCGAATTCCCCCAGCTGGTTGGAGGCGCCGATGAACAGGCCGTTCACCGCGCTGACCCGGCCGCGCATCTCGTCCGGAGTGTGCAGTTGCACGAAGGCGCCGCGGATCACCATGCTGATCATGTCGGCGGCGCCGAGCACGGCCAGCACCGCCAGGGAGAACCAGACGGAGGTGGACAGGCCGAAGGCGATGGTCGCCACGCCGAACACCCCCACCGAAGTGAACATGATCCGCCCCACATTGCGCTCGATGGGGAAACGCGCCAGCCAGAAGGACATCACCAGCGCCCCCACCGCGGGTGCCGAGCGCAGCAGGCCCAGGCCCCAGGGGCCGGTGAGCAGGATGTCCTTGGCGAACACCGGGAGCAGGGCGGTGGCTCCACCCAGCAATACGGCGAAGAGGTCCAGGGAGATGGCGCCGAGTATGTCCGGGCGGCTGCGGATGAAGCGGATGCCCGCGAGCAGGTTTTCCAGGTTGGCCGGGGCCTTGCTCGCCTGCTGCTGGTTGCTCGAAAGACCGAGCATCAGGACGCAGGCGGCGATGTAGAGCACCGCCGTCGGCCCATAGACCCAGAGGCTGCCGAAGGCGTAGAGCAGCCCGCCCAGGGCCGGTGCGACTATGGTGGCAGCCTGCATGGCCGAGGCCGAGGCTGCCACGGCGCGGGGGAAGAGTTCGGCCGGGACTATGTTCGGCAGCAATGCCTGGGTAGCCGGCATCTCGAAGGCGCGGGCGGCGCCGAGGACGAAGGCCACGAGGAAGATCAGCTCGCGGCTGGCGCTGTCGGTGGCGCTGGCGAACACCAGCACACCGGCCACCACGGCCTGCAGCACCTGGCACAGGGCCGCGACGCGGCGGCGGTCGAAGCGGTCGGCCACATGGCCGGTGTGGAGCATGAAGAGCACACGGGGCAGGAACTCCACCAGTCCCACCAGGCCCAGGTCGAGGACGCTGCCGGTGAGTTCGTAGATATGCCAGCCGATGGCGACGGTGATCATCTGGAAGCCACTCGCCGTGCAGACGCGGGCGAACCAGAAGGCCAGGAATGGACGGTGGTGGCGTAGGAGGGTGGCCGTGGACATGCAAGAAACTGCTTAGGCTGCTATCGATGACGCAGCCTACCACGACCCTTGAAACATTCGGTTGCATCCGCCGAACAGAGCGTTCGATCAGCGGGCGGGATGCGCCGGTCGCGCATTTCTAATTGGAGATTTCTGACTAAAGAGACAGATTTACTCTTTGTCTGCGTCAGGGATTTCGCTAATATTTGACTTTCAAGTCAGATTCACCCTCCGACTATTCTTTCTGACAGCCCTTCCGCATGGCTGGGGCTGGCGGCTGTTTATTGCACAAACACTTGGGCAGGCTCCGGTCGGCCCACGAGGTACGGGTATGTCCACTCCTGAACTGTCCCGCCGCGCCTTCCTGCAAGGCAGCGTCGTAGCCGGTATCGGCATCACTCTGGCGCCGCTCGGCAGCAAGGCCTTCGCCGCGCTGTTCGAGGCGCAGGTCACCAGCACTCCGCAAACCTGGTACACGGCAGGCGGCCAAGCCCGCGGGCGCATCGACGGGGTCAGCAAGGTCTGCGGCGGCAAGGTCTTCGCCCGCGACATCCGCGCCAAGGACATGCCCGGCTGGCCGCAGCAGCAGGGCCACGCGCTGTTGCTCAAGGCGACCCGTGCCGACCAGCTGTATCAGGGCTTCGACCTGTCCATGCTGGACGCTGAGCTCGCACCCGACCGCGTGGTGACCGCCGCCGACCTGACGCGGGACGGCATAGCTTTCCCGGAAGGCCACAGCCCCGACCCCTTCCTGCCCGAGGGCCAGGTGCCGATGTTCATCGGCCATCCGGTGGCGCTGCTGATCTGGAAGGACTTCGACCGTTACCGCCGGGCCAAGAACATCCTCAAGTTCAATGAGAAGGTGATCCGCTACGGCGCCAAAGCCCCGCTCTACCAGCGCGACCCATACGGCAGCTTCCGTTTCGTCCGCGTCGGCGGCGCCACGCCCTTCGACCCGGACACCTTCTCCAGCCTCAAGGACAGCATGCTGTTCCCGCTGATCCGCGAGCGCAAACCCACCTGGGGCGCGGGCAACCCGACCGGCGACCTGACCGCCCAAGGCCTGTTCCACGCCGAGCAGATGCAAGCGACGCTGGCGACCCCGCCGGAAGGCTGGATGGTCTTCGACGAGCGCTACAAAACCCAGTCCATCGAGCCGGCCGCCCTGGAAGCGGACAACGGCAATGGCTGGTACGACGCCGCCAGCGGCACCCTGCATTTCGTCGTCGCCACCCAGTGCCCCTTCGAGGTGGCCGAGCAGGCCGCCCACATGCTGGCGCCGTCGCGCTTCAAGGTCGCGACGCTGAACATGCACCCGGGCTATACCGTGGGTTACGGCTCCAAGGACAACAACATCTTCGTCTTCTACGCCGCCCTGGCCGCGATGTACGGCGACGGTGTACCGGTGCGCCTGGCCAATGACCGCTACGAGCAGTTCCAGAGCGGCATCAAGCGCCACCCCTTCGACATGCACTACCAGCTGGCGGTGAAGAAGGACGACCAGTCCTTCCAGATCTTCCGCGCGCACATGGATGTCGACGGTGGCGGCCGCATCAACTACAGCCCCTCGGTGGCCGCCGTAGGTGCCACCGCCGCGCAGTCCATCTACTACCTGCCGCAGAGCGACCTGGCCGCCACCGCCTACCATTCCCGCGGCGTCGAGGCCGGCTCCATGCGTGGCTACGGCACCCTGCAGACCATGGCCGCCACCGAAATGATGGTGGACGAGGTGGCCGCCCGCCTGGGCGTGGATGCCATCGAGCTGCGCAAGAAGAACGTCTTCAAGTCCGGCATGAAGAACACCCAGGGCGCCATTCCCGCCGGTGCCCTGCGCCTGGACGAGATCCTCGACAAGGCGGCGCAGCACGAGGTCTGGAAGAACCGCGATGCACGCAAGCGCGAGGAAGAGGCCAAGGACCCGGACCACTACTACGGCGTCGGCTTCGCCATCTGCCAGAAAGACTTCGGCACTGGTTCCGAAGCGCCCATGGCCAGCCTGGAGTTCACCGCCGAGGGCCGCGTGAAGCTGCGCCAGATCGCCATCGACATGGGCACCGGCATGGCCACCTCGCAGGCGCTGCTGGTAGCCGACTACCTGGGGCACCCGGCCGACGAGATCCGCACTGGCGACACCGAATGGGCCGAGCTGGCGCTGACCACCAGCGGTAACCCCTACCTGATCAGCCAGGCCGAACAGGACGCCGCGCTGAAGAATCCGCGCTGGGTCGGCAAGCTGGCTTCGCCGTCCTCGGCCACCAACTCGGCCTACTATTCGGGGCATGGCACCCGTGAGGCGGCGCGTATCCTCTTCAACCACGGCCTTTGGCCGGCGGCCCTGAGCATCTGGGGTCGTGGCGAGTACGGCGGCCTGGCCAACCCCTACGTGGTGCGCCGCGAGGACGCCCACTGGGTGGACGGCAAGCTGACCGCCAACGGCATGCCGCCGATTCCCTTCGAGCTGCTGGCGCACAAGGCCCATGAGCTGGGCTTGGTCACCGGCGTCAGCGTGCACGGTTTCAACCGCTGGTCCTGGGCTTCAGGCGAGTTCGACATCGATGGCCGCCGTGAAACGGTCCCGCTCGACGCGGTGGCCGTGAAGTACGGCGACGGTGCCCCGGCGGCGAAGAAGGCGCAGATGACCAGCCACGGTTTCCACCTGCTGAACCGTGTCTCCGTCAGCTACCCGCCGACCCAGCTGAACAACGCCATGGTCACCTACTACAGCCCGGTGGCGACCCTGGTCGAAGTGAAGGTGAACAAGGGCAGTGGTGAGGCGCGAGTGGTCAACCACCATTCCTGGCTGGAGTGCGGCCGGGTGATAGTGCCTGAACTGGTGCGCGGTCAGCTCGAAGGCGGCATCGCCATGGGCATCGGCCACGCGCTGCTGGAAGAGATGCCGCTGTATGAAGGCGGCCCCGGCGAAGGCACCTGGAACTTCAACCGCTACCAGCTGCCCCGTGCCAAGGATTGCGCGGTCTGGACCCAGACCGCCGAGATCCTCCCGCCGCTGTCGCCCAGCGACCCGGCCAAGGGCATTGCCGAGGTGGTGATGATCCCCGTGGTCGGCGCCATCGTGAACGCCGTGGCCCATGCCACCGGCAAGCGCCTGCGCGACCTTCCCCTGACTCCGGCCCGCATCAAGGAGGCCCTCCATGGCTAAGCGCGCACTCAGCATGACCATCAACGGCCAGGCCGTCGGCCCCTTCACCGTGGACGACGACCTGATGATGATCGACTTCCTGCACGAACAGCTGAACCTCACCGGTTCGCGTCTGGGCTGCGGCCAGGGCATCTGCCACGCTTGCGTGGCCATCCTCGACAAGCCGGACGGCACCAGCGAGGAAATCCGCACCTGCATCACCGGCGCGCACTTCTTCGACGGCAAGAAAGTGCGCACCATCGAAGGCCACGCCAAGCGTGATGCCAAGGGCGAAGTCGCCGAGCTGAACCCTATCCAGCAGAAGTTCATCGACCAGTTCGCCTTCCAGTGCAGCTACTGCACGCCCGGCTACGTCAATGCCGCCACCGTGCTGGTGGAGAAGCTCCAGCGCCAGCCGGTCAAGCGCAGCGAACTGGAAGGGGAGATCGAGAACGCCCTGGGCAAGCACATCTGCCGCTGCACCGGCTACGTCCGCTACTACAGCGCCGCGCGCGATGTGGTGGAAGGCCTCGGCCTGGTCAAGGAGGGTTGAAGATGCGCGCGCTTCTACTCGCGGCACTGCTGGCGCCCCTGGCGGCCCAAGCGGCGGACCAGGAACAGCCGGCGGACAAGGCACAGATCGAACGCGGCAAGTACCTGGCCAATGCCGCCGACTGCGTGGCCTGCCACAGCATCGAGGGTGGCGCCGAGTACGCCGGCGGCCTGCCGCTGGTGTCGCCGTTCGGCACCATCTATGGCACCAACATCACCCCGGACAAGGAGCACGGTATCGGCCACTACAGCGCCGACGACTTCTACAAGGCGGTGACCCAGGGCGAACGCAAGGACGGCAGCAAGCTCTATCCGGCGATGCCCTATACCTCCTATCACCTGCTGAAGCGGGAGGACTCCGACGCCATCTACGCCTACCTGATGAGCCTGGAGCCGATTGCCAAGCCGAGCCCGAAGACCGACCTGGCCTTCCCGTTCAACGTGCGCTTCGGCATGACCTTCTGGAACATGCTTTACAAGAACCGGGTGCAGCTACAGCCGGCCGACGGCAAGGGCGAGGAATGGCAGCGCGGCCAGTACCTGGTGGAAGTGCTCGGCCACTGCGGTGAGTGCCACACCCCGCGCAATGCCGTGGGCGCCCTGCAGCAGGACCTGCGCATGAGCGGCGGCGAGCTCCTCGGCTACCAGGCGCCCAGCCTGCTGGCCGACGACCTGGCCGAGCGCGGCTGGACCACCGATGACCTGGCCACCTTCCTCAAGCACGGCATCAGCGCCCAGGGCTCGGTGTTCAACGAGATGTACCCCGTGCTGCACCACAGCACCCAGTACCTGCCCCAGGACGACCACCGCGCCATGGCCACCTACCTGCTTGGCGAACAGCCGCCGGCACCGCGCAAGATCGCCGCGGTGGCCGAGGACAAGCTGGGCGAAAGCGCCGCCCGCGGGCGCCAGGACTACCTGAATGTCTGCGCCGGCTGCCACGGCGCGGCGGGGGAGGGCGTGCCCCATGTGGCGGTAGCGATGAACGGCAACACCACCTTGCGCCTGGCTGATTCGCGCAACCTGCTGCGGGTCGTCGACGACGGCATCCGCGAGCAGCAGTTCACCGGCTTCGAACGGATGCAGCCGATGCCGGGCTTCAGGGATAAACTCGACGACAGTCAGATGCGCAACCTGCTCAACTACCTGCGCCAAACCTGGGGCGGCCTCGACAGCGAGGTGACTCCGGATCAGGTGGCCGAGCTGCGCGGCGAAGTCCAATCCCACTAACGGCGAGTTTTCCCATGCAACACCTTGATCAGCTGGTGGTGCGCAAGGCCCTGGAATGGTCGAGTTCCGGCCAGCGTGTGTGGCTCTGTACCGTGCTTGCCACCTACGGCTCGGCGCCCCGCGCGCCGGGCTCGCTGCTGGCGGCCAATGCGTCCGGCCACTGGATCGGCTCGCTGTCCGGCGGCTGCGTGGAGGATGATTTCCTCGAACGCCTGGCCGCCGGCGCCTTCCCCGAGCCCGTCCAGCAGGTGCGCTACGGCGACGGTAGCGACGAGCGCTCGCAGATCCGCCTGCCCTGCGGCGGCGTGCTGGAAGTGCTGGTGGAGAACCTGCCGTCCGACTGCGACGTTCAGGCCCACCTGCGCGAGCTGGAAAGCGCCCTGGCCGGCCAGCGCCGACTGATTCGCGAAGTCTCGCTGCCCGATGGCGCGCGCCGGTTATTGCCGGACCACGCGCAGGGCCCCCGGGTGGAGCGCCTGGGCGATCTGCTGCGCCTGCGCGTCGGCGCGGCCCAGCGCCTGCTGCTGGCGGGCTATTCCACGGTGGCCCAGGTTTGCGCCGAGTTCGGCCAGAGCCTGGGCTTCGAAGTGGTGCTCTGTGACCCCCGCGAGGAAGCGCTGCAGGGCGTCGAACTGCCCGGCGTGGAAATCCGCCGCGAACTGCCCTCGGAATTCATCCGCCTGGGCGGCTGCCATGCCGATACCGCCGTGGTCGCCCTGACCCACGACCCGAAGATCGACGACCTGGCCATGATCGAGGCCGTGCGCACCGAGGCCTTCTACATCGGCGTGATGGGCTCCATGGCCACCAGCAGCAAACGCCTCGAGCGCCTGCGCCGGGTCGGTGGGCTGAATGAACTGGAAATCGCCCGCATCATCGCCCCCATTGGCCTCAACCTGGGCAGCAAGACCCCGTCCGAGATCGCCCTGGCGGTGCTGGCGGATATCCTGCGGGTGCGCAATGGCATTGCCCGTGAGCGGGTCTGACGGCGGGCTTGCGTGGCCGATGTCTTCCCTTGTGGGGGCGAATTCATTCGCTAAGGGCAGCGCAGCTGACCCCTGTAATCCCACAGGGCAGACCTGCGGTCTGCATAGCGAATGAATTCGCCCCCACATCGTTCGATCCGTCCGCCTTCCACCGGAGCTGACTGATGCCCTCCATCCCCGCCCTGATCCTCGCCGCCGGCTTCGGCAGCCGCTTCGGCAGCGACAAGCGCCGCGCCACCCTGGCCGACGGTCGCACCCTGCTGGCCGCCAGCCTGGAAGGCGCGCTGCGGGTGTTCGACGACGTGCACCTGGTACTGCGCCCGGAGGATGACCCGACCGCGCTGGGGCTGCCGGGCGGCTGCCGCATCATCCTTTGCGAAGATGCCGGGCAGGGCATGGGCCATAGTCTGGCAGCGGGTGTGCGGGCGTTATCCACAGACCCGGCCGAGGCCATCGCCGTGCTGCTCGGTGACATGCCCTGGATCGCCGAATCCAGCCTGCGCGCCCTGGTGGCCAAGGCGGCGACTGGGCGCATCGTCTTTCCTGTCCATCAGGGCGAACGTGGCCACCCGGTGCTGTTTGGTCACGCTTTCTGGCCCGAACTTCAGGGCCTGACCGGCGACGAAGGCGCGCGCCGGGTGCTGCGCGCCCACGCGTCAGCTTGGGTAGCGGTGGACGTGGATGATCCGGGCGTACTGCGCGACGTGGATGCACCCGAGGCACTGGATTCGTAGGGTGGATCGCGCTTCATCGATCCACCCGCGAGGCCGGGTTCGCGCACATAGCTGATCCAATCTCACCCCCTTCATCGTCTGCGGCCGACAGCCGCGCGGCAACCCGCCGCGCGACAATGGACCACAGCTTGCAAACTGCCGCGAGCGGCTAATCTCTAGGCATTGCTTGATCCACGTCAAAATACCGGGCGCGGATTTGTGAAGGGCCGACTTGGCCCGCATCCAGTCGCAGCAGACCCCAGAAGAACAATTCGGCCCTGCCTGGCCCCAGACCCCATGGAGCCGCGCGTGGGGCATACCCGTATCAACCTGATTAGAGGAATCGCCATGTTCGGATTGGAGGCTCTCGATCTCGCCCGAATGCAGTTCGCCTTCACCGTGTCCTTCCACATCATCTTTCCGGCCATCACCATTGGCCTGGCCAGCTACCTCGCGGTGCTGGAAGGGTTGTGGCTGAAGACCGGGCAGGAGGTCTACCGCGACCTCTATCACTTCTGGTCGAAGATATTCGCCGTCAACTTCGGCATGGGCGTGGTCTCCGGCCTGGTCATGGCCTACCAGTTCGGCACCAACTGGAGCGCTTTCTCCGACTTCGCAGGCAGTGTCACCGGGCCGCTGCTGACCTACGAGGTGCTCACCGCCTTCTTCCTCGAGGCCGGCTTCCTTGGCGTCATGCTGTTCGGCTGGAACCGCGTGGGGCCGAACCTGCACTTCTTCGCCACGGTGATGGTGGCCATCGGCACCATCATCTCCACCTTTTGGATCCTCGCCTCCAACAGCTGGATGCAGACCCCCCAGGGCCACGAGATCATCGACGGCCGCGTGGTGCCTGTGGACTGGCTAGCGGTGATCTTCAACCCGTCCTTCCCCTACCGCCTGCTGCACATGGCCACGGCGGCCTTCCTCGCCACCGCCTTCTTCGTCGGCGCGTCGGCGGCCTGGCACCTGCTGCGCGGCCGAGACAACCCGGCAATCCGCAAGATGCTCTCCATGGCCATGTGGATGGCCCTGCTGGTGGCCCCGGTGCAAGCCTTCATCGGCGACCTGCACGGGCTCAACACCCTCAAGCACCAGCCGGTGAAGATCGCCGCGATGGAAGGCCACTGGGACAACAGCAGCGGCGAGGCCACCCCGCTGATCCTCTTCGGCTGGCCGGACATGGAGCGCGAGGAAACCCGCTTCAAGGTGGAGGTTCCCTACCTCGGCAGCCTGATCCTGACCCACAGCCTGGACAAGCAGGTACCGGCTCTGAAGGAGTTCTCCAAGGAGGACCGCCCGAACTCCACCGTGGTCTTCTGGTCCTTCCGCATCATGGTCGCCCTCGGCCTGCTGATGATCCTGGCCGGCGTCTGGAGCCTGTGGCTGCGCTGGCGCGGCGGGCTGTTCCGCTCGCGGCCCTTCCTCTACCTCTGCCTGTGGATGGGGCCCTCGGGGCTGATCGCCATCCTCGCCGGCTGGTTCACCACCGAGATGGGGCGCCAGCCCTGGGTGGTCTACGGGCTGATGCGCACTGCCGACGCGGTATCCAACCAGAGCGTGACCCAGATGAGCCTGACCCTGGTGACCTTCGTGGTGGTGTACTTCCTGCTCTTCGGCGCGGGCCTCGGCTACATGATGCGTCTGGTGCGCAAAGGCCCGGTCACCGACGAAGGCAAGGAACAAGGCATCGGCGGCCCCGGCCAGCACCGCACCCCCGCGCGCCCGCTCTCCGCGACCGAAGAGGGCATGGACGATGACGACACTGCTGTAACCGAGGGGAGGAACTGAACCATGGGCGTCGACCTTTCGCTGATCTGGGCCATCATCATCATCTTCGGCGTGATGATGTACGTGGTGATGGACGGTTTCGACCTGGGCATCGGCATCCTCTTCCCCTTCGTCAAGGACGATGGCGAGCGCGATGTGATGATGAACACCGTGGCACCGGTCTGGGACGGTAACGAGACCTGGCTGGTGCTGGGCGGCGCGGCGCTGTTCGGCGCCTTTCCCCTGGCCTACTCGGTGGTGCTCTCCGCCCTCTACCTGCCGCTGATCCTGATGCTCCTGGGGCTGATCTTCCGTGGGGTGGCCTTCGAGTTCCGCTTCAAGGCCCGGCCGGACAAACGCCACCTGTGGGACAAGGCCTTCATCGGCGGCTCCATCGCCGCCACCTTCTTCCAGGGCGTGGCGCTCGGCACCTACATCGAAGGCCTCCCGGTGGTGGACCGCGCCTTTGCCGGCGGCTCACTGGACTGGCTGGCGCCTTTCCCGCTGTTCTGCGGCCTGGGCCTGATCGCCGCCTATGCGCTGCTCGGCTGCACTTGGCTGATCATGAAGACCGAAGGCCGCCTGCAACAGCAGATGCACGACCTGGCGCGGCCGCTGGTGCTGGTGTTGCTCGGCATCACCGGTATCGTCAGCATCTGGACCCCGCTGGCCCATGCCGATATCGCCGAGCGCTGGTTCAGCCTGCCCAACCTGTTCTGGTTCATGCCGGTGCCGATCCTGGTGCTGGTGTGCACCTGGGCGCTGCTGCGCGCGGTGGCGAACAACGCCCACCATGCGCCCTTCGTGCTGACCCTGGTGCTGATCTTCCTCGGCTACAGCGGCCTCGGCATCAGCCTTTGGCCCAACGTGGTGCCGCCGTCCATCTCCATCTGGGACGCGGCTGCGCCGCCGCAGAGTCAGGGCTTCATGCTGGTGGGCGCGCTGTTCATCATCCCCTTCATCCTGATGTACACCGCCTGGAGCTACTACGTGTTCCGCGGCAAGGTGACCCAGGAAGACGGTTACCACTAGGAGCGGCCTGTGGATAAGCCCGAGAACAAACCCCTGTGGCAGCGCCTGGGCTGGCTGGTGGGCATCTGGGCCCTCAGCGTGCTGGCCCTCGGCGCGGTGGCCTACCTGTTGCGTATGGTGATGACGGCGGCGGGGTTGAGTACGCACTGAGCCTGTCTGCGGTGCTGAACGGCTTTCCTGTAGGGGCGAATTCATTCGCCAAGGGCAGCTCTGCTGCCCTTATTGGCGGTGCAAGGCAGGCCTTCTCGGCCTGCTTGGCGAATGAATTCGCCCCTACACATGTTTGCACCAGCCTGCTTGCTACTTGGTCGCCTTCAACACCACGAACTTCGGCGTCGCCGCCACCTGCTCCACGCCGCGGAACAAGCGCTTGAGCTTGGCGTGGTAGCCCAGGTGGCGGTTGCCCACTATCCACAGCTCGCCACCCTTCACCAGGGCATTGCGCGCCTGGACGAACATGCGCCAGGCGAGGAAGTCGCCCACCACCTGCTGCTGATGGAAGGGCGGATTGCACAGCACCAGGTCCAGGGAGTGCGCCGGCTGTTCCGTCAGGCCGTCGCCGGCGCGGATATTCGCCGGGCGCTCGCCCAGGGCCGCCCGCCAGTTCTCCTTCGCCGACTGCACGGCCATATAGGACTCGTCCACCAGGGTCATCTCCGCCTGGGGGTTGATCTGGGCGTAGGCGATGCCCAGCACCCCGTTGCCGCAACCCAGGTCCGCCGCGCGGACGGCCGCCAGGCTGCGCGGCAGGTGCGGGAGGAAGGCGCGGGTACCGATATCCAGGCCTTCGCGGCAGAACACATTGGCGTGGTTGGTCAGGGTCAGGCGCGGCTGATCCAGTTGGTACCGCGTGGGGTAGGGCGAGGCCACGGCGGGCTTATCCACAGGCGTGGCGATCAGCAGGCGGGCCTTCTTCACCGCGAGTGAGGGCTGCATCGGGCCGATGTACTTCTCCAGCAGGTCGCCGGCGGCGTGGGGCAGGTGCTTGACCATGCCGGCGGCGACCACCGTGGCGCCCGGGGCCAATTGGCCATGCAGGCGGATCAGCTGCTCTTCCAGCAAGGACAGAGTCTTGGGCACGCGGATCAGCACCCGGTCGAACGGACCGTCAGCCCGCTCGCTGGCGGGCACGAAGCGCACCGCTGCATCGTCCAGGCCATTGCGCGCCAGGTTGCGCTGCAGGGCGATATGCCCCAGGTGCGAATCGCCGCTGCTGGTAACGCTGGCGCAGGACGCCAGGCTGGCGGCCAGGGCGCCGAAGCTGTCGTTCAGTACCAGGACGCGCGTGTCGGCCGTGACGCCCTGCTCGTGCAGCTGGTTGAGCAGGTACTCGTCGGCGGCGTCGAAGGCTTGCAGCGGGTCGTCCTGCTGCTCGGGTTGACGAATGAGATCGAGCTGGGCGAAAGGCGTAGTGAATATAGGCATAAGAACCGGCGGTGTTTCTGAAGGCCGCTTTGCGAGACACTGGAGCGGTCTTGGAAAGAATCGGAAAAGGATGGGAGCGGAGTATGACCGCCAGCGAAGAGAAGTTCACCCGTCAGACCCTGCTGGATGTGCAGACCCTGACGCCCAGCCTGTTCACCCTGCGCACCACCCGCGATGCGGGCTTTCGCTTCCGCGCCGGGCAATTCGCCCGCCTGGGGGTGACCAAGGCTGATGGCAGCACCGTCTGGCGCGCCTATTCGATGGTGTCGGCGCCTTATGACGAACACCTGGAGTTCTTTTCCATCGTCGTTCCGGAGGGTGAATTCACCAGTGAGCTGTCCCGCCTGAAGGAAGGCGACACCCTGATGGTGGACAAGCAATCGTTCGGCTTCCTCACCCTCGACCGCTTCATCGACGGCCGCGACCTCTGGTTGCTGGCCACCGGCACGGGGCTCGCGCCTTTTCTTTCGATCCTCCAGGACCTGGAGGTCTGGGAGCGCTTCGAGCGCATCATCCTTGTCTACAGCGTGCGCCATTCCGCTGAACTGGCTTATCAGGAGCTGATCGCCGAGCTCAAGGACAAGGAGTACCTGGAGGGGGTGGCGGACAAGCTGCTGTTCATCCCGGTGGTCACCCGCGAAGAAGTGCCCGGTGCGCTGCACGGGCGCATCACCACCTTGATCGAGAACGGTGAGCTCGAGCTCGCCGCTGGCCTGGAACTGACCCCGGAGCATTCCCGGGTGATGCTCTGCGGCAACCCGCAGATGATCGATGACACCCGCGCCGTGCTGAAGGCCCGCGACATGCACCTGAGCCTGAGCCGCCGGCCGGGGCAGGTGGCGGTGGAGAATTACTGGTAGGGACGCAAAGCGGCCCCGTAGGTTGGTGCTGAGCATAGCGAAGCCCAACAATCCCGGGCACCGGGACTTCGCCTGTTGGGCTTCGCAGGCTCAGCACCAACCTACAATCAAAGTCCTGCGCTGGCTCAAGCCTCTAGCTCTACCCGTCTCGCACAACTCCCATCACACCTTCCCGGACAACTGCACCCCGTGCTGCTGCGGCCGGTGGCGCGTTCCATGCGGCGGGCGACGGGCTCGTCATCGGCAAATGGCAGCATGGTGGCTTCGTCCAGCTGGCGCTGGCTCCTGCCCCCCAGGCTGGTCTGGGTGGCGAGGTAGAAGAAGGCCAGGGCACTCAGGCTGAGCAGGGCGTAGGCGCTTTCGCTATCCATGGGCCACCGCCTGCGGCACGGCTTCTGTGGTGCTGGCATTGCCCACCCGCACTGTGCGCCAGGTGTTCCAGGCCATGAGGAACATGCCGGTGAGGAAGAACACGCCGCCGATCATGCGGACCACGAAGCCCGGATGGCTGGCCTCCAGCGCCTCGACGAAGGAGTAGGTCAGGGTGCCGTCCTCGTTGACCGCGCGCCACATCAGGCCCTGGGTGATGCCGTTGACCCACATCGAGGCGATGTACAGAACGGTGCCGATGGTGGCGAGCCAGAAGTGCGCGTTGATCAGGCCGACGCTGTGCATCTGCGCGCGGCCCCAGAGGCGCGGAATCAGGTGGTAGAGCGAGCCGATGGTGATCATCGCAACCCAGCCCAGGGCCCCGGCATGGACGTGGCCGATGGTCCAGTCGGTGTAGTGGGAGAGGGCGTTGACGGTCTTG
>NZ_SSON01000039.1 GCF_029871245.1 Pseudomonas sp. BN102
GACCGCATCGAACAGAACCTGGAAGTCCTCGCCGTCACCGAGACCTGGGACAACGGCAAGGCCGTACGCGAGACCCTGAACGCCGACATCCCGCTGGCCGTCGACCACTTCCGCTACTTTGCTGGCTGCATCCGCGCCCAGGAAGGCGGCGCCGCCGAGATCAACGAGAACACCGTCGCCTACCACATCCACGAGCCGCTGGGCGTGGTCGGCCAGATCATCCCCTGGAACTTCCCGCTGCTGATGGCCGCCTGGAAGCTGGCCCCGGCGCTCGCCGCCGGCAACTGCGTGGTGCTCAAGCCGGCCGAGCAGACCCCGCTGTCGATCATGGTATTGGCGGAAATCATCGGCGACCTGCTGCCGCCGGGCGTGCTCAACATCGTCCAGGGCTTCGGCAAGGAAGCGGGCCAGGCCCTGGCCACCAGCAAGCGTATCGCCAAGATCGCCTTCACCGGCTCGACTCCGGTGGGCGCGCACATCATGCATTGCGCGGCGGAGAACATCATTCCCTCCACCGTCGAACTGGGCGGCAAGAGCCCGAACATCTTCTTCGAAGACATCATGCAGGCCGAGCCGGCTTTCATCGAGAAGGCCGCCGAGGGCCTGGTGCTGGCCTTCTTCAACCAGGGTGAGGTCTGCACCTGCCCGTCCCGCGCCCTGGTGCAGGAGTCGATCTTCGAACCCTTCATGGTCGAGGTGATGAAGAAGATCAAGGCGATCAAGCGCGGCGACCCGCTGGACACCGAGACCATGGTCGGCGCCCAGGCCTCCCAGCAGCAGTACGAGAAGATCCTCTCCTACCTCGACATCGCCCAGCAGGAGGGCGCCGAACTGCTCGCCGGCGGCAGCTCCGAGCGCCTGGGTGGCGACCTTTCCAGCGGCTACTACATCCAGCCGACCTTGCTCAAGGGCCACAACAAGATGCGCGTGTTTCAGGAAGAGATCTTCGGCCCGGTGGTGGGCGTGACCACCTTCAAGGATGAGGCCGAGGCCCTGGCGATTGCCAACGACACCGAGTTCGGCCTCGGCGCCGGCCTCTGGACCCGCGACATCAACCGCGCCTACCGCATGGGCCGTGGCATCAAGGCCGGCCGCGTGTGGACCAACTGCTACCACCTGTACCCGGCCCACGCTGCCTTCGGCGGCTACAAGAAGTCCGGCGTCGGCCGCGAAACCCACAAGATGATGCTCGACCACTACCAGCAGACCAAAAACCTGCTGGTGAGCTACGACGTCAATCCGCTGGGCTTCTTCTGATACCTGGCAGCTGAAAGAAAAAACGCGGCTTCGGCCGCGTTTTTTATTGTCCGGGTGAGTACTGCTTGTAGGGGCGAATTCATTCGCCAAGCAGGCCAAAGGTCTGCCTCTGGGCCTTGCAGGGGGCTGCTGCGCAGCCCTTGGCGATTGAAATCGCCCTTACAGGAAACGCAGCTCCGTCGTTTGGGTCTGCCTCAGCGCTCGTCGCCCCGCCACTGCCGCGGACTCACCCCGAACCAGCGGCGGAAGGCACGGGAGAAGGCGCTGGTCTCGGAGTAGCCGAGCAGCGCCGCCAGCTCGGAAATCGGCCGGCGTTGACGCAAGTAGTGCAGCGCCAGCTCGCGGCGGGTCTGCTCGACCAATTGGCTGAAACTGAGGCCCTCCTCGCGCAGGCGCCGCTGCAATCCGGCCGCCGTCAGTTCCAGGCGCTCGGCGATCAGCTCCAGCGATGGTTCGCCCTCGGCCAGGGCCAGACGGATCTGAGTGCCGGCCTCCTCCACCAGGCTCGGCCGGACGCTTTGTTCACCCAGGCGGCGGATCACGTCCTGGACCAGGAACAGCAGCGTCGGGTCGCGCTCGGGCATCAATTGCCCCTGCAGGTCGCGCTTGGGCACCAGCAGCGAGTTGCAGGTCCTCTCGAATTGCACCTGGGCACCGAACGCCTTGACGTGTTCCTGCCAGCCCTCCGGACGCGCATGCTCGAAGGTTACCGCGCGCGGCGCCCAGTCGCGGCCGAGTACGTGCCGCAACAGGTTGAGCGCCATGCCCATGGTCAGCTCGGCATCCTGGCGGCGATCGAGGATCGCGCCGTGGCGCACCAGATAGTCGAAGCGATAGCACTCACCGCAATCCACCAGGCGGATCAAGGTGCTGTGCTGGTGATAGGGGAAGGCCGCGGCGAAATTCTTCAGGGCCTCTTCCAGGGTCTCGGAACACAGCCCGACATAGCCCAGCAGGCCGAGGGCCTGCGGTTGGAATTGCTGGCCATAGCGCAGGCCGAAATTGTCGCAGCCCGATTGCCGGGCCGCCTCTTCGAGTACCTGGCAGTAGTTGGTCAGGGCCAGGCTGAGCGCGGGGTGGCGCAGCTGTTCGGGGTCGATCCCGGCGCGGCCGAAGATGCGGTCGAGATCGCCACCCTGGCCAGTGATGAAACTGTCCAGGCCGCTGGCGGCAGCCGACAGCACGCCGACATTACTCATCAGCGGAGCGGTGAGGCTGGCACTCGGGAACAGGAGCTGGCTCATTGCAGGCTACCGGATCTTTTTTTGAACGAGCATTCAAGCAAAACCCGTGCCTCGCCCGGACACGGCGGAATGCGGCCGCGCCGGGCGCTCTACGCAGGGCCGCGAGCCATTGCCGGGCATTCTCGTCGGCCATGCCCCGGATCGGGGCAACCGGCATATTGGGGCGATGGGTAACAGGTGAGGCACGACTTGACCGCAGGTGCGCGGATGCGAGCCCGACGGTCAAGTCCTGGGGGTCGGTTGGCCGATAAGCTCGGAGCCAGGTAACCCGTCCACGCCTGCGGGCAGAGGAGTCGCAATGAGCGCATCACAACTAAAACCAACACTGGGCACCTTGCATCTCTGGGGCATCGCCGTGGGCCTGGTGATCTCCGGCGAATACTTCGGCTGGAGCTATGGCTGGGGCGCCGCCGGCACCCTCGGCTTCCTGGTCACCGCGCTGCTGGTGGCGACCATGTACACCTGCTTCATCTTCAGCTTCACCGAACTGACCACCGCCATTCCCCATGCCGGCGGCCCCTTCGCTTACAGCCGCCGCGCCTTCGGCGAGAAGGGCGGGCTGATCGCCGGGATCGCCACCCTGATCGAGTTCGTCTTCGCCCCGCCGGCCATCGCCATGGCCATCGGCGCCTACCTCAACGTGCAGTATCCGGAGCTGGACCCGAGGCACGCCGCCGTGGGTGCCTACTTCGTGTTCATGACCCTGAACATCCTCGGCGTCAGCATCGCCGCCGCCTTCGAGCTGGTGGTGACCATCCTGGCAGTTGCCGAGCTGCTGGTGTTCATGGGCGTGGTCGCGCCGGGCTTCAGCTTCAGCAACTTCGTGGTCAATGGCTGGGCCGGCTCCAATGAGTTCGGCGGTCATGCCATTTCCGGCATCTTCGCCGCCATCCCCTTCGCCATCTGGTTCTTCCTCGCCATCGAGGGCGCGGCCATGGCGGCGGAAGAAGCCAAGGACCCGAAACGCACCATCCCGCGCGCCTACATCGCCGGCATCCTGACCCTGGTGTTCCTCGCCATCGGCGTGATGATCATGGCCGGCGGCGTGGGCGACTGGCGCCAGCTTTCGGGAATCAACGACCCGCTGCCCCAGGCGATGAAAGCCGTGGTCGGCAACGACTCCACCTGGATGCACATGCTGGTGTGGATCGGCCTGTTCGGCCTGGTGGCCAGCTTCCACGGCATCATCCTCGGCTACTCGCGGCAGTTCTTCGCCCTGGCCCGCGCCGGCTACCTGCCGCGCGGCCTGGCCAAGCTGTCGCGCTTCCAGACCCCGCACCGCGCCATCATCGCCGGCGGCGTGATCGGCATCGCCGCCATCTACAGCGACGGCCTGGTGAACCTGCAGGGCATGAGCCTGACCGCGGCGATGATCACCATGAGCGTGTTCGGCGCCATCGTCATGTACATCATCAGCATGCTCAGCCTGTTCAAGCTGCGCGTCAGCGAGCCGAACCTGGAGCGCAGTTTCCGCGCGCCGGGCTACCCGGTGGTGCCGGCCATTGCGCTGATCCTCGCGGTGGTCTGCCTGCTGGCCATGGCCTGGTTCAACACCTTGATCGGCATGATTTTCCTTGGCTTCATGGTTGCCGGTTACATCTACTTCCAGTTCACGGCCCACCATCGCGCCAGCGCACCGGCCGATGCCCTGCTGAACCGCGCCTGACGCAAACCGCGCCCCGCCACGGCAAGGCGGGGCGGCTTATCTAGGAGAGCTTCGAGTGAGCAGTTTTTCCCACATGGTCGGCGGCGAGACCTGGCGCTTCGACAGCCTCAAGGAAGTCATGGCCAAGGCCAGTCCGGCGCGCTCCGGCGACTACCTGGCCGGCGTCGCCGCGGCCAGCGATGGCGAGCGCGTCGCCGCGCAGATGGCCCTGGCGGACATCCCCCTCAAGCACTTCCTCGACGAGGCGCTGATCCCCTACGAAGAAGATGAAGTCACCCGCCTGATCATCGACAGCCACGACCGCGCCGCCTTCGCCCCGGTCAGCCACCTGACGGTGGGTGGACTGCGCGACTGGCTGCTCAGCGAGCACGCCGACGAAGCCAGCCTGCGTGCCCTCGCCCCCGGCCTGACGCCGGAAATGGCCGCAGCCGTGTCGAAGATCATGCGCGTGCAGGACTTGGTGCTGGTGGCGCAGAAGATCCGCGTGGTCACGCGCTTTCGCAACACCATGGGGCTGCGCGGCCGGCTCTCCACCCGGCTACAGCCCAACCACCCCACGGACGACCCCGCCGGCATCGCCGCGAGCATCCTCGACGGCCTGCTCTACGGTAATGGCGACGCCATGCTCGGGATCAACCCGGCCACCGACAGCATCTCCTCCATCTGCGCCATGCTGGAGATGCTCGACGCCATCATCCAGCGCTACGAAATCCCCACCCAGGCCTGCGTGCTGACCCACGTCACCACCTCCATCGCCGCCATCGAGCGCGGCGTGCCGCTGGACCTGGTGTTCCAGTCCATCGCCGGCACCGAGGCGGCCAACGCCAGCTTTGGTATCAGCCTCAAGATTCTCCAGGAAGGTTACGAGGCCGGCCTGTCGCAGAAGCGCGGCACTCTGGGCAACAACCTGATGTACTTCGAGACCGGCCAGGGCAGCGCGCTGTCCGCCAACGCCCACCACGGCGTAGACCAGCAAACCTGCGAAACCCGCGCCTATGCCGTGGCCCGGCACTTCAACCCCTTCCTGGTCAACACGGTGGTGGGTTTCATCGGCCCCGAATACCTCTACAACGGCAAGCAGATCATCCGCGCCGGGCTGGAGGACCACTTCTGCGCCAAGCTGCTGGGCGTGCCCATGGGCTGCGACATCTGCTACACCAACCACGCCGAGGCCGACCAGGACGACATGGACATGCTGCTGACCCTACTCGGGGTGGCCGGCATCAACTTCATCATGGGCATTCCCGGTTCCGACGACGTGATGCTCAACTACCAGACCACCTCCTTCCACGATGCCCTCTACGCCCGCCAGAGCCTGGGCCTGAAGCCCGCACCCGAATTCGCAGCCTGGCTGGAGCGCATGGGCATCCTGGTGCAAGCAGACGGTCGGGTGCTGCTCGGCGATCGACTGCCGCCGGCCTTCCGCCAGGCCATTGCACGACTCGCCTGAATTCCGAGGAGAGACGGATGAAGACCCCACGCCAGTTCACCGGCCACACCGCCAATCCCTGGGAAGAGCTGCGTCGCCTGACGCCCGCACGCATCGCCCTGGGCCGTGCCGGAACCAGCCTGCCCACTGCCGCGCAGCTGAACTTCCAGTACGCCCATGCCCAAGCGCGGGATGCGGTGCACTTGCCTTTCGACCATGCCGGCCTGACCGCGAAGCTGACCGAACGCGGCCGCGATACCCTGCTGCTGCACAGCGCCGCCGCGGACCGCGACACCTACCTGCAGCGCCCGGACCTGGGCCGACGCCTGGATGCCGCATCCAGGGAAAAGCTGCTCCAGCATGCCCAGGCCAACCCCGCTGGTTACGACCTGGCGGTAGTGGTGGCCGACGGCCTCTCCGCCCTCGCGGTGCAGCGCCACAGCCTGCCCTTCCTCGAGCGCATGGAAGAGCAGGCCCTGGCCGAGGGCTGGTCGCTCTCGCCCGTGGTTCTGGTGCAGCAGGGCCGCGTCGCGGTGGCGGATGAAGTGGCGGAACTGCTGGGCGCGAAGATGGTGGTGATCCTGATCGGCGAGCGCCCGGGCCTCAGCTCGCCCGACAGCCTCGGCCTCTACTTCACCTATGCACCACGCGTGGGCCTGACCGACGCCTACCGCAACTGCATCTCCAACGTGCGTCTCGAAGGCCTGAGCTACGGCATGGCTGCCCATCGCCTGCTTTACCTGATGCGCGAGGCCTGCCGGCGCCAACTGTCCGGGGTCAACCTGAAGGACGAGGCCGAGGTGCCCTCGCTGTCCGGTGAACCCGACCGCGCCTTGGCGGGCAATTTCCTGCTGGCCAGCGACCATCATTGAGGCGCCAATGGCGCATTTTCGGAGGATCGAGCAAGGACTTCGGAGTTCTGGGCTGGAACAGTGCGGCCGGATCGGGGGAAAATCGCTCGCGCCATGCGCGCGACCGCTCTAGACCGACTGTCATACGGCGCGCGCGACAACGGAACGTTGGCTGGAAAAAGTCAATTCCGCCCAGGAAGGCGAATGCCTCGAACACCATCAGGAGCACCCGTGATGCAACTCAACCCTCTTAGCGCACTGGCGCTGGCGGTTTCCGCCGCCGTCAGCCTTCCCGTCATGGCCAGCGAGCAGTCCGAATCCAAGGGCCTGATCGAGGACGCCAACGCCACCCTGCTGCTGCGCAACGCCTACTTCAACCGCGACTTCAAGGACCACACCAACGACGCCAAGGTCTGGGGCCAGGGCTTCATCGGCACCTTCGAGTCGGGCTTCACCCAGGGCACCCTCGGCTTCGGCTTCGACGCCTATGGCCTGCTGGGCGTGAAGCTGGACAGCGGCCGCGGCCGCAACTACACCGCCTTCTTCGACACCGACAGCGACGGCCATCCGGTGGATGACCTCTCCGAAGCCGGCGGCGTGCTCAAGCTGCGCGTTTCCAATACCGTGCTCAAGTACGGCAACCAGTTCCCTTCCCTGCCCGTGCTGGCCCATGACGACAGCCGTCTGCTGCCCCAGGCCTTTACCGGCACCCTGGTGACCAGCAAGGAAATCGAAGGCCTGGAACTGAACGCTGGCCACTTCACCGGCGACAGCCCGATGGGCGACCCGGCACGCGACCCCAACCATCTGAAAAGCATCGACGTGGTGGGCGGCAGTTACACCGTCACCGACGACTTCAGCGTGGCGCTCTACCACTCGGACGTGGAGGACATGTACAAGAAGTACTACGCCAACCTGAACTACAACATTCCGTTCAACGACGAGCAGGCGCTGAACTTCGACTTCAACATCTACCGCACCAAGTACGACGACGGCTCGGCCGCGGCCCTGGCCTTCGGTGGCGACGGCCAGGACGACAAGAACACCCTGTGGAGCCTCGCGGCCAAGTACAGCATCGGCGCCCACGCGTTCATCATTGCCCACCAGCGCAACACCGGCGATGCCGGCTACGCCTACGACTTCGGCGATGGCGGCAGCACCATCTACGTGGCCAACTCCTACTACTCGGACTTCAACCTGGAAGACGAGCGCTCCTGGCAGGCCAGCTACGAGCTGGACTTCAGCACCTACGGCGTGCCGGGCCTGAGCTACAAGTTCGCCTACGTGCGCGGCACCGACATAGTCGCCGGCGGCGAGACCGATGGCACCGAGCGGGAGATCTTCAACCAGTTCAAGTACGTGGTTCAGGACGGCCCGGCCAAGGACCTGTCGTTCAAGCTGCGCAACTCCATCTACCGCGCCGACAACCAGGTGGGCCCGGACCTCAACGAAGTCCGCGCCTTCATCGAGTACCCCCTCAGCATCCTCTGATGCCCTTCCCGCCTCAGGGTCACCTGCTCGCCGCGGTGGCCTTGAGGCCGGCCAATACCAGTTTCTGGTAAAGCTGCTCGCGCAGGCCTGCCGGCGCGAGCAGCCCCATCCGCTCCAGGTGCTCGGCGTAGGCCGCCGGGTCCGGCAGGTCGAACAGCGCCGCCATGCCCAGGTCGAGGATCTCGCCGAGCTTCAGCTTGCTTTTCAGCCAGCGCAGGGCCCGCAACAGATCCTGCTCCACCGGGGTGAAGTCGCAGCCCAGCGGGTACTCGACGAACAGCTGCGGATACTCGCCGCGCAATGCCACCAGCCGCCACGGCGTGTTCTGCCGCCAGACCGGGTCCAGCACGAAGTCCTCGGGCAACTTGCCGGCCAACTGCGCCTCGGCGATCAGCCCATCCTGGAAGCGCGAATCGGCGATGCGCAGCATGGCCTCGATCACCTCGGCGTCATTCTTGCCGCGCAGGTCGGCGATGCCGTACTCGGTCACCACAATGTCGCGCAGGTGCCGGGGAATGGTGGTGTGGCCGTAGTCCCAGACAATATTGGAACTGGCCTCGCCGCCCGACTCGCGCCAGCTGCGCAGCATCAGGATCGAACGTGCGCCTTCCAGCTCGTGGGCCTGGGCGACGAAGTCGTATTGGCCGCCGACGCCGCTGAGCACACGGCCATCCTCCAACTGGTCGGCGACGCCGGCACCCAGCAGGGTGACCGTGAAGCAACTGTTGACGAAACGGGCGTCGCGCCGTTGCAGACGCTTGAGTGCTTCGTTGCCGTGGAGGCGGTTGACGAAGCTGATGGCGGTCATCGAAATGCGCCGGCGCTGCTCCTCGCGCAGGGTGCGCAAGCGCTCGTAGAAGGCTTGCGGCCCGAGGAAAAAACCGCTGTGCACCAACACGCCCGCCTCGGCCCTGCCCCAGTACGGCTGCAGTGCCGGGTGGCGGATATCGCAGGCGATGCTGTGGCAATCCGGCAGGCGCAGCCGCCCTTCCTCGAAACGAATGCACTCGTCCAACAGGCCCCGGCGCTGCAGCCAGGCCAGGCCTTCGGCATCCAGGCCCCGCGGCAGCTGCTCGGCCAGGGCGTCCAGGCTGGCGACGGCGCCGTCGCCATCCAGCACCCCGGCATCGGCCAGGCGCTGCAGATCGATGTCGTCATGCACCGGGCGCCGCACGATTCCCACCTCCAGCAGCACCAGCAGGCCGAGCATGAACATCTCGCTGTTGGCATAGAGCCCCCTGGCGAAGGGTGCCATGCCGCCTTCCCGGTCGATCAGCCCACCCCAGCGCTGCGGCACCCCCATGGCCTCCAGCAGCGCCCGGTAGCTGGCGTTGTCGGCCTGGCGGGCGAGTAGCGCGGCGGTCAGGCCATCGGCCATGGCACCTATGCCCACCTGCAGGGTGCCGTCGTCGCGTACCAGGGTGCTGACGTGCAGGCCTATGGCGTGATCCTGCAGGCTCACCGGCATATTCGGGGTAGAGAACAGGCGGCTGCGCTCCACCTTCTCCAGCACCAGGTCGAAGGTGTCGGCCTCCACCTCGGCTGGCCCCGGCATGTAGGGCAGGTCGGCATGTACCTGGGCCACCAGCAGGATGCTCTCCCCTGCGGCCCGCCGCTGGCGCAGGCCCGGCAGCAGGTCGAGGGTGATGTCCGGATTGCAGCTCAGGCTGAACAGCCCCGGGCTTTCCGCGCGGCTGGCTACCAGCTGGGCCACCAGGTTAATACCCTTGCGCTGCAGGTCGCGGGCCACCTGGCTGTAGTTGAGGCTGACGTAGTGCTGCTGGGCCAGCGGGTTGTCCAGCTGGCTGGCCGGCTGCAGGTAGAACTCCTCCACCTGCACGTTCGCCGGCAGCTCGCCGCAGCGCAGGTCGCTCAGGTAGTCCAGCTCCAGGTAGTCGCCATAGATCCGCCGCAGGAAGGGGCCGCTGAAGCGCTGTTCAAGTTCGCTGCCGGGCTGGGGTTTGGCCAGGGACAGGCCGGTGTAGATCGTCAGCTGCCGCTCGGGCAACGCCTTGATGCGCCGGTAGAGCGCGTTGACGAAGCGGTTCGGCTTGCCGAGGCCGAGCGGGATGCCGAGGCGAATGGGCCCGTCGATGCGCTCCAGCACCTGGTCGACGGCCTGTTCAAGCGGGCAGCGAATCACGGTGCATCCCTCCGTGGCGGGCGTTGATGAAGGTTGGACCGGTCCGACCGGCGTTTTGCTCAGCACCTGCGGTTCTTCAGCATCAACCATTCAAACGCTTGCTTGGATTGCGCTTTCCATAAATTGTGGTGCAGGATCGACCCCGTTGGCTGGCACACCATCTGCATTGCCAATCAAGCCCCATCCACAGATACCGAGGCCCATCATGCGCATCGTCCAAGCCACCCTGGAGCACCTGGACCTGCTTACGCCGCTGTTCGTGAAGTACCGTGAGTTCTATGGTGAACTGCCGTTTCCGGAGTCCTCGAGAAAGTTCCTGGAGAAGCGTCTGAGCCGCCAGGAATCGGTGATCTACCTCGCCCTAGCGGATGAGGACGACCGTCTGCTGGGCTTCTGCCAGCTCTACCCGAGCTTCTCGTCCCTGGCCCTGAAGCGCGTCTGGATCCTCAACGACATCTACGTCGCCGAGGACGCCCGCCGCCAGCTGGTGGCCGACCGCCTGCTACAGACGGCGAAGAAGATGGCCCGGGAAACCAATGCCGTGCGCATGCGCGTGTCCACCAGCGTGAGCAACGAGGTGGCGCACAAAGTGTACGAGTCCATCGGCTTCCACGAAGACACCGAATTCAAGAACTACATCCTGCCGATCAACAGCGACTGAAGCCTGTCCCCAAGCCCGGACCTAGGGGTCCGGGCTCTCCCTCCTAGCCCAACCCCAGCCAGAGCCCCAACAGCAGTGGCAAGCCCAGCAACACCAGCAGGGCGACGTGCAACGACCTGCCGCGCCTGACCGCCGGTTTTTGCCTGCGCGCCTGTTCCAGGAGCCGCTCCAGCGCCAGCTGGAATTCCGACAGGGCCTCGAAGCGCGCCCGAGGTTGCGGCGCCAGGGCCTTGGCCAGCACCCCGTCCCAACCTTCCGGCATCCCTGGGACGATACCCGCCAGGGGTACGTAGCGACTGGCCTGGCCGCCCTCCGGGCGCGCCACTTCCGGCCACTGGCCGCTGAGCAGCCAGTAGGCCAGCGCGGCCAGGGCGAACTGGTCGGCGCCACCGTCCAGCGCGCGGCCATGTCGCAGTTCCGGCGCCAGCGGCACCGCCTGGGAAGGCGCGACCTGACGGGCCACGCCTGGCAGGATCGCGGCGAACTCCGGCAACAGCAGCAGGCGGCCGCGCTCGTCCAGCACTATCTGCCGGGGGTTCAACCAAAGCCCCTGCATCCCGCGCCGTTGCAGTGACCGAATGGCCTCGATCAGTTGCACCAGCAAGCCCATGGTGTCTTCGGCGGATAGCGGCCTGCGGCCCTCCATCCTCCTCGCCAGGCTCTCTACCCCGGCAGGCGGCAGGGCGAACAACAGAAAGGCATGCCGGCGGCATTGGCGCGGCGAAAGCACCTGGGGCAATGTCGTCACCGGGCTGCGCCGCAGCACCCACTCGCGCTGCCAGAAGGCTTCGTCGGCATCGCCCTCGGCCAACCAGAGCAAGGCCTCGCGGCCATCCTCCCGGGCCCGGAACAGCCGGCCGGGAGGTCCGTAGTCACAGGCTTCGAGCAGGGTCCAGCCATCGACCTGGGTACCCGGCGCGGCGCCTTCCAGCCTCGGCCAATGGCCAGCGGGAGCGGAAGGTGGCAGGAAATGGGGCTCCCCCGGCAACACCAGGGCGGCGGCGCCGGGCGCGCTCAGTAGAGGCTCCAGAAGGCCTCCCAACTGGCCAGGCTGCAGGTTGGCGCAGGCTTCACGCAGGCCCAACAGGTCGGCCACTTCCAGCAATGGCTGGGGCGCCAGCAGCAGGGGCTGGTTGGGTGTCAGCGGCAGGCTGTGCTGGATCAGCGCCAGCTCAGCCTGGCCGCCCAGGGGATTGTCGCGACCCACCAAGGCGTGCGACGCCTCGCCCTGGAAGCGCACCAGGCCGACCGCACCGGCCTGGAAGAACTGCGCCTCGCCGTCCTGCACCAGCAGCAGGCCGGCGCTCAGGTCGGGAACGCTCTCACCGGCCTGGCGGCGGCGAAACAGCTGCAGGTTGAGCGCCGCCAGCACCTGCCGCGCTGCCTGGGCCTCGCTCCAACCCTCGGGGGTGCAGGCATAGTCGGCGAAGAGCGCGTCCAAATAATGCCCCAGCATTGGCACCACGTTGGTGCAAGAGCGCCCCCAGAGCAGGGCCACCAGCAGCAACGGCGGGCGGCCCTGGCGTCCCGCCACCCAGGTCGCACGAGCCCGGGCCGCCTGGCTGGGCAGGTCCAGGCCGTGCCCCTGGGCCAGGCTCAGGGCGGGGTGTTCCAGTAGCTGCAAGGGCATGGGCGAGCATCCAGATCAGGGAAATCAATGGAAACAGTTGCAGCCTTCATGCCGTTCACCATTCGCCCAACTACTCGCCGTGGCCCTGGGACTTGCCCCTATAATGCGTCCATCACGGCCTCCGCCCGCCTCCGCACTTCACAAGGCGTCTCATGGATTTCAACCCGATCGACCTCATTCTCCACCTGGACCAATACCTCAACCTGCTGGTCTCCAACTACGGAACCTGGATCTACGCCATCCTTTTCCTGGTCATCTTCTGCGAGACCGGCCTGGTGGTGACGCCCTTCCTCCCTGGCGACTCCCTGCTGTTCATCGCCGGTGCGGTCTCCGCCGGCGGCGCCATGGACCCCTGGCTGCTCGGCGGCCTGCTGATGGTCGCGGCCATCAGCGGCGACAGCCTCAACTACGTGATCGGGCGGACGGCGGGCGAACGCCTGTTCAGCAATCCCCAGTCGAAGATCTTCCGCCGCGACTACCTGCAGCGCACCCACGAGTTCTACGACCGCCACGGCGGCAAGACCGTGACATTGGCCCGCTTCCTGCCCATCGTGCGGACCTTCGCCCCCTTCGTAGCGGGCGTGGGGCGGATGCCCTACCCGCGCTTCCTCGCCTTCAGCGTGCTGGGCACCATCCTCTGGGTGGGCGGCCTGGTGACCCTGGGCTACTTCTTCGGCAACGTGCCCTTCATCAAGCAGAACCTGTCATTGATGGTGATCGCCATCATCGGCCTGTCCCTGCTGCCGATGATGATCAGTGTGGTGCGCCGCCACTTTCGGCAAGCCGGCAAAGGCGCCGAACAATCGAGCTGACCGTCGGCCCATGTGGTCCTATCGCAGCTGGCGCCGCCGGCGCATCCTCGCCCGCAACCCGGTCGACCCGCAGCAGTGGGAGGCCGTGCGCCGGCGCCTGCCGATACTCGACGGCCTGGACGAGGCCGAGGACCAGCGCCTGCGCGAGCGCAGCGTGCTCTTCCTGAACGATAAGCACCTCACCGCCCTGCGCGGCGTCCAGCTCTCCGGCGAAGACCGCCTGCTGCTCGCCGCCCAGGCGCAGCTCCCTCTGCTGCACCTGCCGGACCTCAACTGGTACCAGGGCTTCCACGAGCTGATCCTCTACCCGGACGACTTCGTCAGCCCTCAGCGCCACCGCGACGCCAGCGGCGTGGAGCACGAATTCGACGACGAGCGCAGCGGCGAGTCCTGGCAGTTCGGCCCGGTCATCCTCGCCTGGCCCGGCGTGCAGTCCAGCGGCGGCTGGGACGGCTACAACCTGGTGATCCACGAGCTGGCGCACAAGCTCGACATGCTCAGCGGCAGCCCCAACGGCCTGCCGCCCTTGCACCGCGACATGCGCCAGTCCGACTGGGCCCTGGCCATGCAGACTGCCTTCGATGAGCTGAATGCCCAGCTCGACCGCGACCCCGACGCCGAAACGCCCATCGACCCCTACGCCGCCGAAGACCCGGCGGAGTTCTTCGCCGTCACCAGCGAATACTTCTTCACCGCCCCGGACCTGCTGGACCAGGCCTTCCCCGCCGTCTACCGCCAGCTCCAGGCCTTCTATCGCCAGGATCCGCTGAGCCGGCTGAAGCGCCTGCAGGAAATCCATCCGGCCTATCGGGACGCGACTAATGGATGAACAGAACGGCGTGGCATCGGTGCGGGAATGTGCCTATAATCGCGCCCACTTTTTTGGCCCAACCCTTGGGAGTCGACCATGAGCTACAGCAAGATCCCGGCTGGCAAAGACCTGCCGAACGACATCTACGTCGCGATCGAGATTCCGGCCAACCATGCGCCGATCAAGTACGAAATCGACAAGGACAGCGACTGCCTGTTCGTCGACCGCTTCATGGCCACCCCGATGTTCTACCCGGCCAACTACGGTTACATCCCCAACACCCTGGCTGACGACGGCGATCCCCTGGACGTGCTGGTCGTCACCCCCTACCCGGTCGCTCCGGGTGCCGTGATCCGCGCCCGTCCGGTCGGCGTTCTGCACATGACCGACGAAGCCGGCGGCGACGCCAAGCTGGTGGCCGTGCCCCACGACAAGCTGTCCGTCCTCTACAAGGATGTGAAGGAATACACCGACCTGCCGGCCCTGCTCCTGGAGCAGATCAAGCACTTCTTCGAGAACTACAAGGACCTCGAAAAAGGCAAGTGGGTAAAAGTAGAAGGCTGGGGCAACGCTGACGAAGCCCGCGCTGAAATCACTAAGGCGGTTGCGGCTTACCAAAAATAAGCCCTGACCTCTCAAGGAAAGCCGGCCACAAGCCGGCTTTTTTATTGCCAAACTTCTTGAAGATACTGGCTTCCCCGCTGCCAGCAACCTCCAGCGCATACACCAGCCCATACATTCCCGGTTGATTGGAGAAGCAAGCTGACAGCGCGCGCTTCAGATCGTCTCGTTCGTCACGTCCTTGGCGACGGGATTTGGTAACGAGATAGGAGTTGGGGCGCGCTGAGGGAAGTGCGTGAGAGGCGCCCCCCTAAGTCGTGGAGTATTTCCGCTGATTACAAATGTCGCTTCATCGACCAAAGTTGCAATTGCGGCGCACTGTGCATGGTATGCGCCTGCTTTGTGAAAGGCCCGTTCGTGAAGGTAAGTCTGATAGGGGCGCTTAGCGAATTTCCCGGCGAGGCTTCGGTGCTGCTGGTTTTGACCATCGCTGCCCGGTGGGCCGCTCGGAAGCTCTTCTTGTCACAAGGCTAATTGCAGCGCCCACGCTGCTGTTGGACTGGCGGGCACTTCACCGATCCGAACGAGCAGAACACGCAGCAATCACCTGGATTAGGACGCAATAGCGCCTTGCAATTGGTGCACTCATAGTAGTACTGGCAGGTTTCCGTGGGCATGATTTCCTGCTTAGAGAAACCGCATTGCGGGCAGGTCAGCACTGACTCAAGAATGATGGAATTCATTGCCGCCTCATTTCTTTACGGTGGAAGGGTAACCGGCGGCTGTGGTCGCCTTGGTCAGGGTATCCGGTTGTGCCATGTCAGGGTCATAAGTGACGGTGGCCGTTTTCGTTTCGAAGTCGACTTCGACAACACTCACGCCAGACACCTGTTCCAGCGACTTTTTGACCGTGATCGGACATAACCCTCAGGTCATGTTTCGCACATCGAGCGTGGCGGATTTCGGTTCAGCAGCCAGTGCCACAAGGGGCAGCACGGCGAGCACGGCAGTCAGCAGTTTGCGCATGAGACTTCCTTTCAATAGAACCATGGGGCGAGCCACGGCACGGCCAGCAGGCCGAGCAACAGGACGACATTGAAGGGGACATCCGTGGATGACTAACCGATCCTGCCCAGAACCGGAAACACCTCCAGCAGCCACCAGGCAAAGTCGGTCAGTTGCCCGCTTACCATGGCCACCCCCATGAGAATCAGGATCACGCCCGCCCCGATATGGATGGTCCGGCTCCAGCGACGAAGACGCTTCATGTGCGCTAGAAACAGGTTTGTGAACCAGGCTGTCAGCAGAAACGGCAAGCCCAAACCGAGCGAGTAGATGGACAGCAGCACAACACCATTGGCGCCGGTACTGCCGGTGGAGGCGCTCAGCGTGAGGATACTGCCCAAGATCGGACCGATACAGGGTGTCCAGCCGAAAGCGAACGCCACACCCAATACATACGCAGCCAGCGGTCCTCCACTGGACTTGAGCTGGTGGACGAAACGCACGTCCATATTCAGCCAGCGTGGGTGGATCAGACCGGTGATGAACAGGCCAAAGGCAATCACGATCACGCCGCCCACCAGATTGGCTTCCTGCCGGTAAGCCAGCAGCAACCGGCTAATGGCGGTGGCGCTGGCTCCCAGCGCGATGAAGACCGTGGCGAAGCCGAGCACGAAAGTCAGGCTCATGCCAAGCACGGCCAGCCGCTCGCGCCGGCCCTCCAGCTGCTGCAGCTCGTCGACTGAGCGACCGGCGACATAGGACAGGTAACCAGGTACCAGCGGCAATACACAGGGGGACAGGAAGGAGATCATGCCCGCCGCGAACGCGCTGAGGATACCGATGCCACCCAGGCTCATGGCCGCCTATTGCCTCCCGCTCAACGCAATCACTCCCCGCAGGTACGCGACGGCCTCCGGGCTGTCCCAGGTGGCTTCGCCGAGCTTGCGCCCCAGTTCCCGGCCCTCGCGGTCCAGCAGCAGGGTAGCCGGTAGGCCGAACGCGCCGAGTTGTGAAATCGCCGATGCATTCTCATCGATAAAAATGCCCAGGTGCCGGATGCCGACCTCGCGATAGAAGTCGCGCACGACCCGCACCCCATCCAGGTCGATGGACAGCGCCAGGACCTGAAAATCGGAACCGCCAAGCTGCGCCTGCAGGCGATCCAGGGTCGGCATTTCCTGGCGGCAGGGGGCGCACCAGGTAGCCCAGAGGTTGAGCAGCACGACCTTGCCCTTGAAGTCGGCCAAGGTATGCGGTTTGCCCGCGCCGTCGACGAACTGGACCTCTGCCACTGGCCTCGGTTCGGGCCAGATCGTCAAGCCGGCGCGGGGTTCGCTCTCGGCGGCCTGGCTGATGGCCGGCGGCGCTACGGAGAGGAACCCCGCGAGCATCAATCCCCAAGTCCAGACCAAGGCAGTGCCCTTCGACCCGCCAATGGGCGTTGTCCGCCGGGATGGACTGATGCCGTTTGGTTCCATGGAGTTAACCTCCGTCAAACCCAGGTCCCAAGGCAGATCGGGCCCCTCGGGGCCTTGTAGTAATCGTAGTCCACGGTATTCAAGGACCACCGCAGCATCGGCAGGCACCAGTATGGGACAGCAGACGCCTGGAGCGCCTCAGGCTACGGCTGAAAGAAGTCCCCCGGCGTCACGCCGAAGTGCTGCCGGAACGCGGCGATGAAGGCCGAAGTGGAGTCGTAGCCACAACCGAGGGCGACGTCCGTCACGCGTTGACCCCGCTCCAGAGCGTCCAGCGATCCGAGCAGACGCAGGCGTTGGCGCCAGGCGCGGAAGGTCAGGCCGGTTTCGCGCAGGAACAGCCGCCTCAGGGTTTTCTCCGAGGCGCCGAGGTCCTCGCTCCACTGCAGGAGGGTACGGGAATCATCGGGGGCTTCCTGCAGGCCCCGGCACAACCGGAGGAGTCGCGGGTCACTGGGAAGGGGCAAAGACAGGCTGACCTCACGGGCCACCAGCAACTGATCGAGCAGCACCTGGGCCAGGCGACCGTCCGGGCCCTTCTCGTCATATTCCACCGGCAGCTCGCAGAAGCGCCGGATCAGCTCCCGCGTGAGGGTGTCGATCTCGATGACCCGGCAACCGCTCAGCCCGCTGCCCGTGGCAACGTCATCCAGGTAAAGACTGCGCATCTCGGTATGGGGGGAACTGAACACCTCGTGTTCCGTCCCCGCCGGTATCCAGACCGCGCGCTGCGGGGGCGCCACGAAACTGCCTTCTGCGGTGTGCACATGCAGCACGCCGCGAATGGCGTAGGAAAGCTGCACCCAGGCATGGGTGTGGCGCGGCGTTCCCACAGCATTCACCAGCGATTCATTGCGGGCAAACAGCGGACGGGGCAGTTGTTGCAGTTGGGGTACCTGACGCTCGCGCCACCGGCCCTGTCCGTTTGCAGGCATTTCTTGCCCCTATCGCGTTAGTCGGCATGTTTGGCCAAGGCTAGAGTAGCCCGTGCCTCAATGACAACAACTGGATTCACGCCATGGCCCGCTCGCGCTTGCTGCCAGACAACTTCACGCTGACGCTGATCACCGTTGTCGCTACCGCCACCCTGCTGCCCGCGCAGGGCCAGGTGGCCGTCGCCTTCAGCTGGATCACCAACATTGCCATCGGCCTGCTCTTCTTTCTGCATGGCGCCAAACTGTCCCGCGACGCCGTGATCGCCGGCGCCGGCCATTGGCGCCTGCACCTGCTGGTATTCATCTGCACCTTCGGCCTGTTCCCGCTGCTCGGGCTCGCCCTGAAACCGGTGCTGATGCCGATGGTAGGGCCTGATCTCTATGCCGGCTTCCTCTACGTCTGCGCCCTGCCCGCCACCGTGCAATCGGCCATCGCCTTCACCTCACTGGCCCGGGGCAATATCCCGGCGGCGATCTGCAGTGCCGCGGCGTCCAGCCTGCTGGGCATCTTCATCACGCCGGTGCTGGTCGCCCTGCTGATGGGCGTTCACGGCGACGGCGGTTCGACGGTCGAGGCCATCCGCAAGATCAGCGTCCAACTGCTGCTGCCCTTCATCGCCGGCCAGATCGCCCGCCGCTGGATCGGTGACTGGGTGAACCGTAACAAGGGTTGGCTGAAGAACGTCGACCAGGGAAGTATCCTGCTGGTGGTCTACACCGCGTTCAGCGCCGCCGTGATCGGCGGACTCTGGCAGCAGGTCCCAACCCTGAAACTGCTGGGCGTCGTGGCCGGCTGCTGTCTGCTGCTGGCCCTGGCGCTGCTGGCCGCCCATCTGCTGGGCAAATGGCTGGGCTTCGACCTGGAAGACCGCATCACCATCCTTTTCTGCGGCTCGAAGAAAAGCCTGGCCACCGGCGTCCCCATGGCGCAGGTGCTGTTTGCCGGCAGCAGCATCGGCCTGCTCATTCTTCCGCTGATGCTGTTTCATCAGATCCAGCTCATGGTCTGCGCCGTCCTGGCACAGCGCTATGCAGAAAGACCGGAGTTAACACCCCTCATTTCCCCGAGTGAAGCATGAGCCAGGCCTCGAGTATGGTCTGAGCCAGCCCTGATTCCTTGCCCCGGCCGAGTCAAGAATCGCATCTCGACACGCGGCCGGGTTCATTGCACATCCTGGCCGTTGCACTCGCCCAACCTGGCGACCAGCTCCAGTACCTCGCGGCGCTCCTCGGCAGAATGCACTGCAGGCCAGAAACCCTGACCCCTCTGCCGAGTCCGGCTCCCTAACCTTTGAACCCCACGTTCCTGAAGGGAATGGCCCGGCCATTCAAAGGGTGAACAAGATGCGCTCCGTCCTGCTCTGGCTCATTGGCGTACCCGTCCCGATCATCATCCTCATCGCGCTCTTCTGGTAAGGCGAAAATGCGAAAGGCCCAGGCATCCGGTCCGGGCTTTTCGCAGCGGCGAACGGCGGTAGAATGCGCGCCCCGCAGACATGACCGCCGCCATGAACCTTGACGCCATCGCCACCCTCGAACAGCAACTGACTGCCGCCCTGCACGACCTGCCGAACGAGACCCGCCGCCTGTTCCACGGCCGTGGGCAGCGCTGGCCGGGGCTTGAGCAGGTCACCGCCGACTGGTTGCAGGGCGTGTTGCTGGTGTCCTTGTTCCGCGAACCGGGTGAAGCCGAGCTGGCCGCGCTGAAGGCCATGCTCGCGGCCCTGGCGGATTCGCCGGCCTGGCGCAGCAGCAAGGCACAAACCCTGCTGCTGCAGCACCGCTTTCTGCTGGAAAGCACCGTCGAGCTGGTTTGGGGCGAGCCGGTGGACGAGTGGCTGATCAGCGAGGGCGGACTGCGCTTCAAGCTGGACCTGGGCAAGAAGCAGAACAACGGCCTGTTCCTCGATATGCGCTACGGCCGCGACTGGGTCCGCGAGAATGCGCAGGGTAAGCGGGTACTCAATCTCTTCGCCTACACCTGCGGCTTCTCGGTGGCCGCCGTCGAAGGTGGCGCAGAGCATGTGGTGAACCTGGATATGGCCAGCTCGGCCCTCAGCCGCGGCCGCGACAACCACCGGCTCAACGGCCATGACCTCGGCCGGGTGAGCTTTCTCGGCCACGAGCTGTTCAAGTCCTGGGGCAAGGTGAAGAAGCTCGGCCCCTATGACCTGGTGATCATCGACCCGCCCTCCTTCCAGAAAGGCAGCTTCGCCCTGACCCGCGACTACCAGAAGATCCTCCGCCGCCTGCCCGAACTGCTCACCGGACGGGGCGTGGTGCTGGCCTGCGTGAACGATCCGGGCATTGGGCCGGACTTCCTGATTCAGGGGATGGCGGAGGAAGCTCCGGAGCTGAAGTTCGAGCAACGCCTGGAGAACCCGCCGGAGTTCGCCGATATCGACCCGGATGCAGGCCTGAAGGCCATGGTATTCACGCGGAGCTAGCCCGTCTGGTGCAGCACGCTTCACCGGTCCACCAGGCGGGAGCTGGCCGGGCCGGAATGAAGGATAGAAACAGCGCTATCCACCCGACTGCTTCGCAAACTAATTCACTCCCGCAGAGACAGCCATTCCCCGCCCATCCCCATGGCAATCCCCACCCCATCCACTAGAGTTGCAGCAGCACCTTTCGCTCATCCCGCCCAAGGAGGGCCTCCATGCGTCTGATCTGTGCCGCTGTTTCCCTGCTCCTGCTCGCCGGCTGCTCGTCCTACCGCTCGGACCCGGGGCAAGTCACCCAGGTGCCCGCCGACCGCCTGCTGGCGTTCCAGGACCCGGTGGACGGAGGCGGCCGGATAGTGGTGAATCGCGACATGGGCGGCCTCGGTAGCGGCTGCTACATCGCCGTGCATGTGGACCGCCAGCTGGCCGCACGCATCGGGATAGGTGAGGAGGCCAGCTTTCAGGTGCCGTCGGGCGATCGCATCATCGGTATCGGCATCGACGAAACGGACGACACCCTCTGCTCCAAAGGCCGCTTGCGGCGCGAGAAGGCTGCCCATGTGGAGCCTGGCCAGAGCGAACATTTCCGCATCGTCAGCGACAACCGCGAAGGCTTCGCCCTGCTCGCCGACAGTCCGGATGGGAAATAAAAGAAGCCGGAAACGAGTACGGCTGAACTCATTTCCGGCCTGACGCTAACGTTGAAACCTTGCTGGATCGACCCTTGCCGCCTTCCGCTGATACTGCCCGGGAAGGCATGTGGAGTGGGCTTCCGTGCGGTTTACTGCCCCCGCCCCATACGAGTTGATGAAAGCATACTGTCACTGGCGAAAAGGCGTGCTCCCGCCCATCAGCGATTCGGCTCACTGGTCGGCGTGCAGCCGGGCGGCCTACCGTTCGGCGAGCCTTTGCCACCGCTTGCCCCCAGCGTTAACCTTCGGGCTTTTGCGCGCCCGACCATGAGCCTCCACGACGTCCTCCTCCTGCTGCTCGCCGGCTTCGCCGCCGGCGGCATGAACGCCCTCGCCGGCGGCGGCACCTTCTTCTCCTTCCCTGCCCTGCTCGCCAGCGGCCTGCCGCCGGTGACCGCCAACGCCACCAATGCCGTGGCCCTGTGGCCGGCCAGCCTGGCCGCCAGTTGGGCGGCGCGCGACCAGTTGCGCCCTCTGGGGCGCTACGTGATCCCACTGGTGCTGGTGTCCCTGCTGGGCGGTCTGGGCGGCGGGCTGTTGCTGCTCGCCGGCGGCGACGAGACCTTCCGCCGGTTGATCCCCTGGCTGCTGCTGGTCGCTACCCTGCTGTTCGCCGCCAGCCCTTGGCTGAGCAAGCTGATCAACCGCCAGCACGAGGCAGGCGCGCTGCCGCCCCACGGCCCCGGCAGCCACCTGGCTCATAGCCTGGTGGCCATCTACGGCGGCTACTTCGGCGCCGGCATGGGCATCCTGCAGCTGGCGGCCTTCTCCATCGAAGGGCACACGCTGCTGCGCGCCAATGCGCTGAAGAACCTGCTGTCGAGCACCATCTACAGTGTTGCGGTGGTGACCTTCGTCGCCGCCGGCCGGGTCAGCTGGGGCGAGCTCGTCGTCCTGCTCGGCGCAGCCAGTTGCGGCGGCTATGCCGGCGGCGCCCTGGCCCGGCGCCTGCCCAGCCGTTGGTTGCGCGGGTTGGTGATCGCGGTGGGTGCGGGGATGACGATCTACTACTTCGTCACCACATGAGCCCGGCCCCGATCCGCAGGATGGGTCGGGCGGCGTTTCGCGAGCGGAGCGATACCCATCAACGCCGATCGATGGGTATCGCAGGCTCCACCCATCCTACGGACTGGTTCGTTGGGCTTCGTGGAACTCAGCCCAACCTACGAGGGTGTTTGCGGGCGATTTTGCTCTTGTAGGGGAAAGCCCCCGCGGACCGCGACCATCCGCCCCCTTCATTTGCCCACAGAGTGCGGCTCTGCTAGTGTCGCGCCCGATTCGACCTCCGCGAGACAGCAGTATGGCCCGCAAGAAAGCCACCCCCGATTTCGAACAGTCCCTCGCCGAACTGCAGACCCTGGTGGAACGCCTGGAAAGCGGTGAACTGTCGCTGGAGGATTCCCTCAGCGCGTTCGAGCAGGGCATCCGCCTGACCCGCGAATGCCAGGCCTCGCTGAGCCAGGCCGAGCAGAAGGTGCAGATCCTGCTGGAGCGCGACGGCCAGCTGGAGGAAGCGCCCTTCGACGCGGACGAGCAAGCATGATCGCCAGCTACCAGGCCAGCTGCCAGCAGCGGGTGGATGCCGCCCTCAGCGAGCTGTTCAATGCCCCGCTCGCGCCACTGGAGCCTCTTTACCAGGCCATGCGCTACAGCGTGGTTAACGGTGGCAAGCGGGTGCGCCCACTGCTGGTCTATGCCGCCTGCGAGGCCCTCGGTGGCGACCTGGCCCGAGCCGACGGCGCGGCCTGCGCGGTGGAGCTGATCCACGCCTACTCCCTGGTCCATGACGACCTGCCGGCCATGGACGATGACGACCTGCGTCGCGGCCAGCCCACCACCCACATCGCCTTCGATGAAGCCAGCGCCATACTCGCCGGCGACGGCCTGCAGGCGCTGGCCTTCGAAGTGCTCGCCGACGCCCAGCGCAACCCGCACGATGCCGAGACCCGCCTGGCGATGATCGCCAGCCTCAGCCAAGCCGCCGGCCCCGCTGGCATGGTCGGCGGCCAGGCCATCGACCTCGGTTCGGTGGGCATAAAGCTCGACCAGGCCGCCCTGGAAACCATGCACCGGCACAAGACCGGCGCCCTGATCGAAGCCAGTGTTCGCCTCGGCGCCCTGGCCAGCGGCCGCGCCGACGCCGCCGCCCTGGCCGCGCTGCGGATCTACGCCCGTGCCATCGGCCTGGCCTTCCAGGTGCAGGACGACATCCTCGACGTGGAAAGCGATACCGCCACCCTGGGCAAGACCCAGGGCAAGGACGAGGCCCACGACAAGCCCACCTACCCCGCCCTGCTCGGCCTCGACAATGCCAAGGCCTACGCCCTGGAACTGCGCGACCAGGCGCTGCGGGCCGTCGCCAACCTGGGCGAAAGCGCCGAGCCGCTGCGCGCCCTGGCCCGCTACATCGTCGAACGACGCAGCTGACCCATTCTCCGGGCCTGTGCCGATTTCGTCACAGGCCCGGCAGAAATCCCTCAAGCCGCCAGCGCCCCGGCGGCGCCACCCTTGCAGCAGATATCCACAGCAAGGGCAGGCTTCCATGAAGACAATCCGCGTCATCGACTCGCACACCGGCGGCGAGCCGACCCGCCTGGTAATCGAGGGTTTCCCGAGCCTTGGCCAGGGAAGCATGGCCGAGCGCCGGCGACTGCTCGCCGAGCGGTTCGACGACTGGCGCGCCGCCACCGTGCTCGAGCCCCGTGGCAGCGACGTGCTGGTGGGCGCCTTGCTCTGCGAACCGGTGGACCCGCAGGCCTGTGCCGGAGTCATCTTTTTCAACAACAGCGGCTACCTCGGCATGTGCGGCCACGGCACCATCGGGCTGGTGGCCTCGCTGGCGTACCTGGGCAGCATCCAGCCGGGCGTGCACTGCATCGAAACCCCGGTGGGCACGGTGGAAGCCACCCTGCACGAAGACCGTTCGGTGAGCGTGCGCAACGTGCCGGCCTACCGCTACCGCCAGAACGTGCGCCTGGACGTGCCGGAACTCGGCAGCGTCACCGGCGATATCGCCTGGGGCGGCAACTGGTTCTTCCTCATCGCCGACCACGGCCAGCGCGTCGCCAGCGATAACCTCGACGCCCTCACTGCCTACACCAGTGCGGTGATGAAGGCCCTGGAGGACCAGGGCATACGCGGCGAGGACGGCGGCGAGATCGACCATATCGAACTGTTCGCCGATGACGACCAGGCCGACAGCCGTAACTTCGTGCTCTGCCCCGGCAAGGCCTACGACCGCTCGCCCTGCGGCACCGGCACCAGCGCCAAGCTGGCTTGCCTCGCCGCCGACGGCAAACTGCGCGCCGGTGAGCCCTGGCGCCAGGCCAGCGTCATCGGCAGCTGCTTCGAAGGCCGATTCGACTGGCAGGACGACGCTCGTGAAGGTCGCATCATCCCTACCATTCGCGGCCGCGCCCATGTCAGTGCGGAGGCCACCCTGCTGCTGGAAGACGACGATCCCTTCGCCTGGGGCATCCGCCTGTGACGGCCGATGTCATCGTCATTGGCGCCGGCATAGTCGGGAGCGCTTGCGCCCACGAGCTGGCCCGGCGCGGCCTCGATGTGCGGGTGCTGGACAGCGACCAGGGCGGCGCCACGGCCGCCGGCATGGGCCATCTGGTGACGATCGACGACAACCCTGCCGAACTGGCGCTCTGCAACTACTCCCAGGAACTCTGGCGGCAGTGGGCGACGCAGCTCGATGAGGCCAGCGCCTACCGCAATTGCGGCACCCTCTGGCTGGCCGCCAATGAAGCGGAAATGGCCGAGGCGCAGCGCAAGGCCGCCAGGCTGCGTGACCAGGGCGTCGCTTGCGAACTGCTCGGCCCGGGGCAGCTCCAGGCAGCCGAGCCGGCACTGCACGCCGGCCTGGCCGGCGCCCTGAAAGTGAATGGCGACGGCATCCTCTATGCCCCCAACGCCGCGCACTGGCTACTACGCCAGGGCGGCTCCGGCATCACCCGCGAACGCGCGCGCGTGGTGGCGGTGGAGGGCAACCGCGTGCGCCTGGAAGACGGCCGGCAGCTCCAGGCCGATGCCGTGGTGCTGGCCAATGGCATCCAGGCCACCGAGCTTTGCCCTGGACTGCCGATCGAGCCGAAGAAGGGCCATCTGCTGATCACCGACCGCTACCCCGACCAGATCCGTCACCAACTGGTGGAACTCGGCTACATCAGCAGCGCCCACGCCAGCACTGGCACCTCGGTGGCGTTCAACGCCCAGCCGCGCCCCACGGGGCAGATACTGCTGGGCTCGTCGCGGCAGTTCGACAGTCTCGATCGCCGCGTCGAAGGCCTCGTGCTTGGCCGCATGCTCGCCAGGGCGCGGGAGTACCTGCCGGGGATCGGAACACTCAACGCCATCCGCTGCTGGACCGGCTTTCGCGCCGCGACGCCGGATGGCCTGCCCATCATCGGCCAGCACCCCGACCAGCCTGGCCTCTGGCTCGCCGTCGGGCATGAGGGCCTGGGCGTGACCACCGCACCGGGAACTGCCCGGCTGCTGGCCGCCGAACTGTTCGGCGAGAGCCTGCCGTTGCCTGGCAGCGCCTATCGCCCAGGACGCTTCGCCACTCCCCATGCCGTTGGAGCGCAAGGATGATCGAACTCAGCCTGGACGGGTGCAGCCTCTGGGTTGCGCCAGGAACCACAGTGGCCGCCGCCCTGGCGCAGGGTGGCGACGGCAGCAGTCGCACCTCGGTCAGCGGCCAGCGTCGCGCGCCCCTATGCGGCATGGGCATCTGCCAGGAATGCCGGGTGACCATCGACGGGCAGCGCCGCCTGGCCTGCCAGACGCTGTGCCGCGAGGGCATGCAGGTGGAGACGCAAGGATGAAGGTAGACCTGCTGATCATCGGCGCCGGCCCCGCCGGCATGGCCGCGGCCCTGGCTGCCGCCCCCAGCGGCGCACGCATCGCCGTGCTCGACGACAACCCGTCCCCCGGCGGGCAGATCTGGCGCGACGGGCCGCAAGTGAAGCTGCCCGACAAGGCCAGGCAACTGCGCCAGGCCCTCGCGGAAGCAGGCAATATCCAGGTGTTCAGCGGCACCCGCGTGGTCGCCGTTGCCGGCCGCAAACGGCTCCTGCTGGAGAATGCCGAGCGCGGCTGGCAGCTGGGGTATGACGCCCTGATCCTCTGCACCGGCGCCCGCGAACTGCTGCTGCCCTTCCCCGGCTGGACGCTTCCCGGCGTTACCGGGGCCGGCGGCTTGCAGGCGCTGATCAAGGGCGGCCTGTCGGTGGCGGGCGAACGCGTCGTAGTGGCCGGAAGCGGGCCCTTGCTGCTGGCCAGCGCGGCCACGGCCCGCGCCGCCGGCGCCACGCTGCTGCGCATCGCCGAACAGGCGCCGTGGACCGCCCTGGCCGGCTTTGCCGCGCGCCTGCCGCGCTGGCCCGGCAAGGTCGCGCAGGCGATCGGCCTGTTCGATACCCGCTACCGCCCATCCAGCCACGTGCTCGCCGCACTGGGCCGGGATCGCCTGGAAGCGGTGCGCCTTCGGCAGGGCGATCAGGTGCTGGAAGTCCCCTGCGACCGTCTCGCCTGTGGCTTCGGCCTGATCCCCAACATCCAGCTCGGTCAGGCCCTGGGTTGCCGCATCGAGCAACAAGCCATCGCCGTCGACGACTGGCAGGCCTGCAGCCTCGACGACCACTTCGCCGCCGGCGAATGCACCGGCTTCGGCGGCAGCGAGTTGGCCCTGGTCGAAGGTGCGATCGCCGGCCATGCGGCAGTCGGCCGGCGCGACCTGGCCCGCAAGCTCTGGCCCAGGCGGCGCCGCTGGCAGGCCTTCGCCAACACCCTGGCGCGCAGCTTCAGGCTCGACGCGAAACTCAAGGATCTGGCGCAGCCGGATACGCTGGTCTGCCGTTGCGAGGACGTGCCCTGGTCGGCCCTGGCGAATCGCCACGGCTGGACCGACGCCAAACTGCACAGCCGCTGCGGTATGGGCGCCTGCCAGGGCCGCGTGTGCGGCGCCGCCAGCCAGTTCCTGTTCGGCTGGGAACCGCCCGCACCACGACCGCCGCTGTCACCGGCGCGGATCGAAACGCTGCTGCAACTAGAGGAATGAACACCCCGTAGGAGCGAGCATGCTCGCGAAAGATTCGCGCCGCTCCAATCGCGAGCAAGCTCGCTCCTACAAAAGCCATTGAATTACGCCCCATCCGATCATTTACTGGCTGGGCATCCCATCGGGAAAGACGCCATGCACCTCGAACGCCTCCCCCTATCCCGCGACCTCCCCACCCTGCTCGCCAGCATCGAGCAGGTGGCGCCCTTGCTGGACGCCATGCCCGGCGTGGTGTTCTTCATCAAGGACCCGCAGGCGCGCTATGTGCTGGTGAACCAGACCCTGGCGCAACGATGCGGGGTGAAGAGCAAGGACGCGCTGCTGGGACGCACTGCCGAGGACGTTTTCCCGACACGTTTCGGCCCCCACTACACCGAGCAGGACCGCCGCGTACTGGAAGGTGGCGACCCGCTGAACGACCAGTTGGAACTGCACCTCTATCCGGGGCGCCAGGCCGGCTGGTGCCTGACCCACAAACTGGCGCTGCGTGACGAGCACCAGCGGGTAATCGGCATGGCGGGCATTTCCTATGACCTGCAGGCACCGCAGTCCAGCCACCCGGCCTACCAAAAGCTCGCCGCGGTGGACGCCCATATCCGCGAGCACTATGCCCAGCCCATCAGCCTCGGCGAACTGACCGCCATCGCCGGGCTATCGGTGGCGCAGCTGGAGCGCCACTGCAAGCGTATCTTCCAGCTCACCCCGAGGCAGATGATCCACAAGGCGCGCCTGGGCGCCGCCTCGCAACTGCTGGCGGGCGACCTGCCGATCACCGACATCGCCCTGTCCTGCGGCTACACCGACCACAGCGCCTTCAGCCGCCAGTTCAAGGCCCTCACCGGCCTCTCCCCCAGCCAGTACCGCGACAGCTGCCGCGCCTGACCCACCCACCCGGTGTGAACGCATTCTTGTAGGAGCGAGCTTGCTCGCGAACGGGCGACCTTCGCGAGCAAGCTCGCTCCTACGAGTCCGTAGCCCGCCTTTCTCCTGTGGCAGCGAATTCATTCGCGAAAGGCCGTCCGGCCTCGCCCTGACGATACGCACCGCACTGTGGCCCTCAACCTGACTATGCCGATTTCGTCATGACCCCGGAGGAAATCCATCAAGCCTCCCCGGGCCCTGCGGCGCGAATCTTGACCTGTCGATTCCACAGCAGGAACAGCGCCGAAAACCCAACTCCGCAGCTACGCAACGTCCCGGCCCGGCCGCGTCGCCAGGCCCCAAACCAGCATCGAGGCCCATATGAACAACAAGAAAGCCATCACCCTAGCCCTCTCCGCTGTACTGAGCGCCGCCCTGGCCCACAACGCCCAGGCCGACAAGCTCGACGACATCATCGAGTCGGGCAAACTCCGCTGTGCCGTCACCCTCGACTTCCCGCCCATGGGTTCGCGCGATGCGCAGAACAACCCGGTCGGTTTCGACGTCGACTACTGCAACGACCTGGCTAAGGTCCTCGGCGTCAGCGCCGAAGTGGTGGAGACCCCCTTCCCGGACCGCATCCCGGCACTGGTTTCCGGCCGCGCAGACGTCATAGTCGCCTCCACCTCCGATACCCTCGAGCGCGCCAAGACAGTGGGCATGACTGTGCCCTACTTCGCCTTCCAGATGGTCGTGCTGACCCGCGACGACACTGGCATCAACCAGTACCAGGACATCAAGGGCCGGCCGGTGGGCAATACCAGCGGCACCTATGAAGCGATCGCCCTGGAGAAGGATGTGAAGTCCTGGGGGACCGGCAGCTTCCGCGCCTACCAGACCCAGAACGACACCATCCTCGCCGTCTCCCAGGGCCACATCGATGCCACGGTGGTGACCAACACCGTCGCCGCCTCGACCCTCAAGTCCGGCAAGTACAAGGGCCTGAAAGTGGCGGGCGACGCGCCCTACGTCATCGACTACGTATCGCTCGCAGCCAGGCGCGACGAGTTCGGCCTGATCAACTACCTCAACCTCTTCGTCAACCAGCAGGTGCGCACTGGCCGCTATGCAGAGCTGTACTCGAAATGGGTCGGCGGCAAGCCGGTGGAACTGACCGTACCCCACGTGTACTACTGACGGCCGACGCAGATGTCTTCCATGCAACCCACACTGCAAGTCGCCGCCCCGCTGTGCGGACGCGGCCTGGTCGGAGGCAGGGCGCAAGGCGCCCTGCTGAAGGCCGATATCGGGCTGAGTTTCTGGGGCGGGGTGGACCCCTTCAGCGGCGAGGTGATCGACCGCCATCATCCCTTGAGCGGCCGGATGCTCGCCGGGCAGGTGCTGGCGATCCCCAGCGGACGAGGCTCCTGCACCGGCAGCAGTGTGCTGCTGGAGCTGATCCTCAACGGTCATGCCCCTGCGGCGCTGCTCCTGGCCGAGCCTGACGAAATCCTCACGCTCGGCGTACTGGTGGCCGAGATCATGTTCGGCCGCTCACTGCCGGTGGTTTGCCTGGGTCAGGATGGCTTCGCCCGGCTTGCCGGTGCCAAGGCCGCGCGCATCGAGGACGGCCGCATCGAGTTGTTCGACAGCCTGCCCACCGACGCCTGGACGGCCGAGAGCGAGGTTCGCAGCCTCGCCACCGGTAGCGATCTGAAGCTGGATGAGCGTGACCGGGAGATGCTCGAAGGACGCCATGGCAAGGCCACGGAAGTGGCGATGCGCATTCTCCTGCGCATCGCCGAACTGCAGGGTGCGCGCGAGCTGGTGGACGTCACCCAGGCGCACATCGACGGCTGCATCTACACCGGCCCTGCGAGCCTGCGCTTCGCCCGCCGCCTGGTGGAATGGGGCGCGCGGGTGCACGTGCCGACCACCCTCAATTCGATTTCGGTGGACAAGCGCCGCTGGCGCGAACAGGGCATCGACGCCGAACTCGGCGAGCCGGCGAGCGCGCTCGGCGACGCCTACCTGGAGATGGGTGCGCAAACCAGCTTCACCTGTGCGCCCTACCTGCTCGACAGCGCTCCGCGGCGTGGCGAGCAGGTGGTCTGGGCCGAGTCCAATGCCGTGGTGTACGCCAACAGCGTGCTCGGCGCGCGGACCCTGAAGTACCCCGACTACCTCGATATCTGCATCGCCATCACCGGCCGCGCGCCGCGGGTGGGCAGCCACAGCGACGAGGGTCGCCGCGCCACGCTGTGCATCGAGGTGACGCCACCGGAAGGCTTCGACGATGCCTTCTACCCGTTGCTCGGCTACCACGTGGGCCTGCTGTGTGGCAGCGAGATTCCGGTGGTCTGCGGACTCGAACGCGCAGCACCCGACCTCGACGACCTCAAGGCGTTCGGCGCCGCCTTCGCGACGACATCGGCCGCCCCGATGTTTCACATCGCCGGCGTCACACCCGAAGCCCCCGACGCCGCACAGGCACTCGGCAACTTGCCCGCGCGGCGCAGCCTGCGCGTGGTGCCGGCCGACCTGGCGCGCACCTGGCGCGAACTGGACCGCGCGCCGGAAGCCGAGGTGCAGCTGGTCTCGCTGGGCAACCCGCACTTCTCCTTCAGCGAATGCGCACGCCTGGCCGAACTCTGCGTCGGCCGCCGCAAGCATCCAGGTACCGCGCTGGTGATCACCCTCGGCCGCGCCATCCACGAGCGCGCCCTTGATGCGGGGTACGTGGCGACGCTGGAAGCCTTCGGCGCGCAGTTCGTCACCGACACCTGCTGGTGCATGCTCGGCGAACCGGTGCTGCCGCCGGCGACCCGCACGCTGATGACCAACTCCGGCAAGTACGCGCACTACGCGCCCGGGCTGGTGGGTCGCCAGGTACATTTCGGCAGTCTTGCCGCCTGCGTCGACACCGCCTGCAGCGGCCGCAGCGCAGGGCTCCTGCCGGCCTGGCTGAACGAAGGGGGGCACTGACATGTTCGACTACAGCTTCCACTGGCGCGCGGCCTTCAAGGCGCTGCCGGACATGCTCGCCGGCGCCTGGGTGACCCTGGAAACCGCCGCGCTGTCGATGGTCCTCGGCGTCATCATCGCGCTGCTGCTGACCGTCATGCGGCAGATGCAGAACCCACTGCTGCGCGGCTTCGCCACCACCTGGGTGTCCATCGCACGGAACACGCCGTCGCTTTTCCAGGTGTACATCCTCTACTTCGGCCTTGGCTCCTTCGGTCTGCACGTCAGCTCCTGGGTCGCATTGCTCGCCGGGATCACTTTCAACAACGCCGGCTATCTCGCGGAGAACTTCCGCGGCGGCCTCAAGGCCGTTCCGGACACTCAGATGCGCGCCGCCCGCTCGCTGGGCATGAGCGCCTTCCAGGCGTACCGCCTGATCGTCATCCCGCAGCTGCTGCGCATCGTCTTCTATCCGCTGAGCAACCAGATGGTCTGGGCGGTGCTGATGACCTCGCTGGGGGTGATCGTCGGGCTCAACAACGACCTCACCGGAGTCACTCAGGACTTCAACGTCAGGACCTTCCGCACCTTCGAGTTCTTCGCACTGGCGGCGGTGCTCTACTACCTGATCGCCAAGGTCATCGTCCTCGCCGCCCGCATCCTGGGCTGGCGGCTGTTCCGCTACTAAGGAGGACCGGTCATGTTTTCCACCAGTTTCACCGCCAACGACCTGCAGTTCCTCATGCAGGGCGCCTGGGTCACCCTCAAGCTGACCGCCTGGGCGATGCTCATCGGCACTTTCGCCGGCATCCTCTTCGGCCTGCTGCGCGCCGCCCTGCCGCGTGCCACACACCCTCTGGCCTGGTTGCTGGACATCTTCCGCAGCGTGCCGCTGCTGATCCAGTTCGTGCTGTTCAACGCCATGAAGAGCATCGCCGGACTCGACTGGAGCGCCTTCACCGTCGGCTGCATCGTGCTCGGCATCTACGCCGCGGCGTTCTGCACCGAGATCGTCCGCAGCGGCGTCCTCGCCGTGTCGCCGAGCCTGCGCCGCGCCAGCCGCTCGCTGGGCATGAGCTACTGGCAGGACCTGCGCTACGTGGCCCTGCCACTGGCCGCCCGCGTGGCCTTCCCCGGTTGGCTGAACCTGGTGCTGTCGGTGATGAAGGACACCGCGCTGGTGATGTGGATCGGCATCGTCGAACTGTTGCGCGCCTCGCAGACCATCGTCACGCGCATCCAGGAGCCGCTGCTGGTGCTGTGCATCGCAGGCCTCATCTATTACCTCATGAGCTGGGTCGTGGCGCGTCTGGGCGTGCGGCTGGAAAAAAGGTGGCAGGAAAATGATTGAAATCGACAACGTGCACAAATCCTACGGCGACCTCGAAGTGGTCAAGGGCGTGAGCCTGAGCGTGAACAAGGGCGAGGTCGTGTCGATCATCGGCGGTTCGGGTTCGGGCAAGTCGACCCTGCTGATGTGCATCAATGGTCTGGAGGCGATCCAGAAAGGCAACATCCGCGTCGACGGCACCGAGGTGCATGGCAAGGACACCGACCTCAACCGCCTGCGGCAGAAGATCGGCATCGTCTTCCAGCAGTGGAACGCCTTCCCGCACCTGACCGTGCTGGAGAACGTGATGCTCGCCCCGCGCAAGGTCCTCGGCAGGAACAAGCAGGACGCCGAGGAGATGGCGGTCCGGCAACTCACCCACGTGGGCCTGGGCGACAAGCTCAAGGTGTTTCCGAACAAGCTTTCCGGCGGCCAGCAGCAGCGCATGGCGATCGCCCGCGCCCTGGCCATGTCACCCGACTACATGCTGTTCGACGAAGCCACCTCCGCACTGGACCCACAGCTGGTGGGCGAGGTGCTGGACACCATGCGCATGCTCGCCGAAGACGGCATGACCATGGTGCTGGTGACTCACGAGATCCGCTTCGCCCGCGACGTCTCCGACCGAGTGGCCTTTTTCCGCGACGGCAAGGTCCACGAGATAGGCCCGCCGGATCAGGTGATCGGCCAGCCGCAGAAGGCGGAAACCGCCGACTTCCTCAAGTCGGTGCTTTAGCGCGACCTCCACCCTCTCCCTTCAGGGAGAGGGGCCGGGAGAGCGAACGGGCCCACGCAAGATCATCAGGAGAGATCATCCATGCGCTCGAGCAAGATCATCCACATCGTCAGCTGCCACGCCGAGGGCGAGGTGGGCGACGTGATAGTCGGCGGCGTCGCCCCGCCACCCGGCGCGACCCTCTGGGAACAATCACGCTGGATCGCCCGCGACGAGACGCTGCGCAACTTCGTCCTCAACGAACCGCGCGGCGGCCTGTTCCGCCACGTCAACCTGCTGGTGCCGGCCAGGGACCCGCGGGCGCAGATGGCCTGGATCATCATGGAGCCGGCCGATACCCCGCCCATGTCCGGCTCCAATTCGCTGTGCGTCGCCACCGTGCTGCTGGACAGCGGCATCCTGCCGATGACCGAACCGCAGACCCGCCTGGCGCTGGAAGCTCCCGGCGGGCTGATCGAAGTCATTGCCGATTGCCGCGACGGCAAGGCCGAGCGCGTGACGGTGCACAACGTGCCCTCCTTCGCCGACCGGCTGGACGCCTGGATCGAAGTGGAAGGCCTCGGCGCGCTGCAGGTGGATACCGCCTATGGCGGCGACAGCTTCGTGATCGCCGATGCCAAGAAACTGGGCTTCGCCCTGACCGCCGATGAAGCCGCCGACCTGGTGGCCACCGGGCTGAAGATCACCCGAGCAGCCAACGAGCAGCTGGGCTTCGTCCACCCGACCAATCCGGATTGGGACCACATTTCCTTCTGCCAGATCGCCGCGCCGGTGAGCCGCGAGGGTGGTATCGCCAGCGCCGCCAACGCCGTGGTCATCCGCCCGGGCAAGATCGACCGCTCTCCCTGCGGCACCGGTTGCTCGGCGCGCATGGCGGTGCTCCACGCCAAGGGCCAGCTGCAACCGGGCGAAGCCTTCGTCGGCCGGTCCATCATCGGCTCGCAATTCCACTGCCGGATCGAAGCGCTGACCGAGGTCGCCGGGCGCCCGGCGATCATCCCCAGCATCAGCGGGCGCGCCTGGATCACCGGCACTCACCAGCACCTGCTCGACCCCGGCGATCCCTGGCCAGGCGGCTATCGGCTCTCCGACACCTGGCCACTGGGTCCGGAGGGTAGTGCCATGCAGTAGCGGCCCCTCCCCCAACAGCCACTGAGTCACCCCGAATCCACCACGGTGCCCGCCCCGGCGAGCGCGAACGGCCCCGGCTTGCCCGCGATTCTTTCCGGCGAGCCGGGGGCCACCCATCGAAATGGAGTTACCCATGAGCAAGAGCGTCAACTGGAGCGGCGTATTCCCCGCAGTCACCACCCAATTCAATGCCGATTTCTCGGTGAACCTGGACGAAACCCACAAGGTCATTTCCAACCTGGTGCGCGACGGCGTGTCCGGCCTGGTGGTGTGCGGCAGCGTCGGCGAGAACACCTCGCTGACCATTGAAGAGAAGATAGCCGTCACCGAAGTCGCCAAGGACGCCTCGGGCGGTCGTGTGCCGGTGATCTGCGGCATCGCCGAATTCACCAGCGCCGGCGCCGCCAAGGTGGCCAAGGCGGTGGAGCGCGTTGGCGTCGACGGCATCATGGTGATGCCGGCGCTGGTGTACTCCTCCAAGCCCCATGAAACCGCCGAGCATTTCCGCAGCGTGGCCCGCAGCACCGACCTGCCGGTGATGGTCTACAACAACCCGCCCATCTACAAGAACGACGTCACTCCGGAGATCCTCATCTCCCTGGCCGACTGCGAGAACATCGTCTGCTTCAAGGACAGCTCCGGCGACACCCGCCGCTTCATCGACGTGCGCAACGAGGTGGGCGACCGCTTCATCCTCTTCGCCGGCCTGGATGACGTGGTCCTGGAAAGCATCGCCGTCGGCGCCCAGGGCTGGATCTCCGGCATGTCCAACGTGTTCCCCAAGGAAGGCGAGACCATCTTCCGCCTGGCCAGCGCCGGGCGCTTCGCCGAGGCCATGCCGATCTACGAATGGCTGATGCCGATCCTCCACCTCGACGCCCGTCCGGACCTGGTGCAGTGCATCAAGCTCTGCGAAGAGATCGCCGGCCGCGGCAGCGCCCTCACCCGCCCGCCGCGCCTGGCCCTGCAGGGCGAGGACCGCGCACACGTCGAACGCATCATGGCCAAGGCCCTGGCCAGCCGTCCGGCGTTGCCGGATGTGGGGCTGTAAAGGCTGACGTCCCTCACCCTAACCCTCTCCCGGAGGGAGAGGGGACCGCTGGTGCCGGCTGATGCATCGCCTTCAGCCGCCACTGACAGCCCCCTCGCCCCTCTGGGGAGAGGGCTGGGGTGAGGGGATCGGTCTCACCGGCGAGCAATGGCACCACCGCGCTCGCCCATCCCTCCCTGGACCACCGGAATCCGCCATGACCACAACAACTACAGCGCCCGCCCAGGATCTACCCTCCCACGACACCCGCACCGCCACCGCCGGCCTGAAACGCGTGGTCGCCGCCGCCATGGCCGGCACCGTGGCCGAGTGGTACGAGTTCTTCCTCTACGGCACCGCCTCCGCGCTGGTGTTCGGCAAGCTGTTCTTCCAGCAGACCGGCAACGCCATCGACGGCATCATCGCCGCCTTCGCCCTCTACGCCGTGGGCTTCCTCGCCCGGCCCCTGGGCGGCCTGGTGTTCGGCCATTTCGGCGACAAGCTGGGGCGCAAGCACCTGTTGCAGATCAGCCTGGTGATAGTCGGTGTCACCACCTTCCTCATGGGCTGCCTACCCGGGTTCGACAGCATCGGCTACGCCGCGCCCATCCTCCTGGTGCTGCTGCGGCTGATCCAGGGCTTCGCCTTCGGCGGCGAATGGGGCGGCGCCATCCTGCTGGTCTCCGAGCACAGCCCGGACGACCGTCGCGGCTTCTGGGCCAGTTGGCCCCAGGCCGGCGTGCCGCTGGGCAACCTGCTGGCGACCCTGGCCCTGCTGGCGCTTTCGGCCACCCTCAGCGACGAGGAATTCCTCGCCTGGGGCTGGCGCGTGGCCTTCTGGCTCTCGGTGGTGGTGGTCGCCATCGGCTACTGGGTGCGCACCCGGGTGGACGACGCGCCGATCTTCAAGCAGGCCCAGGCACGCCACCAGCAGCGCGCGGGCCAGCAACTGGGCGTGGTCGAGGTGCTCAAGCACCACCGGCGCGCCGTACTGGTGGGCCTCGGCGCGCGCTTCGCGGAGAACATCCTCTACTACACGGTGGTGACCTTCTCCATCACCTACCTGGGCCTGGTGGTGCACAAGGACACCTCGCAGATCCTGCTGCTGATGTTCGGCGCGCACTTCCTGCACTTCTTCCTGATCCCGCTGATGGGCCATCTCTCCGACCTGGTCGGGCGCAAGCCGGTGTACCTGACCGGCGCGGTGCTCACCGGCTTCTGGGGCTTCGTCGGCTTCCCGCTGATGGATACCGGCAACGACTGGCTGATCATGGCCGCCATCACCCTGGGCCTGGCCATCCAGTCCATGACCTATGCGCCCTACTCGGCACTGATGGCGGAAATGTTCCCCACCCATGTGCGCTACACCGCGCTCTCGCTCTGCTACCAGGTGGCACCGATCTTCGCCGGCTCCCTGGCGCCGCTGATCGCGGTCAGCCTGCTCAAGCACTACAACTCCTCCACCCCAATCGCCTGGTACCTGGTGGCCGCCTCCGCGCTCTCGGTGCTTGCCGTCGGCCTCGCCCGGGAAACCCGCGGCAAGTCGCTGCATGCCGTGGACGCCGAAGCGGCCGCCAGGACCGGCCAGCAAGGAACCCGAAACCCATGAACCAGCCCCTTGGCCACAACTACATAGGCGGCGCCCGCAGCGGCGCGGGCGATGTCCTCCTGCGCAGCCTGGATGCGACCACCGGTGAGGCGCTGCTCGGCGTCTTCCACCAGGCCACTGCCAACGAAGTGGACGCCGCCGCCCGCGCCGCGGAGGCAGCCTACCCGGTCTTCCGCAGCCTGCCCGCCAGCCGGCGCGCCGAATTCCTCGACGCCATAGCCGACGAACTGGACAACCTGGGCGAGGACTTCCTCGCCACCGTCTGCCGCGAAACCGCCTTGCCGCAACCGCGCATCCTTGGCGAGCGCAGCCGCACCAGCGGTCAGCTGCGGCTATTCGCCCAGGTTCTGCGGCTTGGCGACTTCCATGGCGCGCGCATCGACCGCGCCCAGCCCCAGCGCCAGCCGCTGCCACGTCCCGACCTGCGCCAGTGCCAACTGGGCATCGGCCCGGTGGCGGTGTTCGGCGCCAGCAACTTCCCGCTGGCGTTCTCCACCGCCGGTGGCGACACCGCCGCCGCCCTGGCCGCCGGCTGCCCGGTGGTGTTCAAGGCCCACAGCGGCCATATGGCCACCTCCGAATGGGTGGCCGACGCCATCCTCCGCGCGGCGGAGCGGACCGGCATGCCCGCCGGCGTGTTCAACATGATCTACGGCAGCGGCGTGGGCGAATGGCTGGTCAGGCACCCGTCCATCCAGGCGGTGGGCTTCACCGGCTCGCTCAAGGGTGGACGGGCACTGTGCGACCTGGCGGCGGCACGGCCGCAGCCGATCCCGGTCTTCGCCGAGATGAGCAGCATCAACCCGGTGATACTGCTGCCGGAAGCCCTGACGGTGCGCGGCGAGCACGTGGCCGGCGAACTGGCGGCCTCGGTAGTGCTGGGCTGCGGGCAGTTCTGCACCAACCCGGGCCTGGTCATCGGCATCCGCTCGCCGGAGCTCAGCGCCTTCATCGAGCGGTTCGCCGCACGCATGGCCGACCAGGCGGCGCAGACCATGCTCAATACCGGCACCCTGGCAAGCTACGAAGCGGGGCTGGCGCGCCTGCACGCCCACCCCGGTATCCGCCATCTGGCAGGCGGGACGCAGCAAGGCAATCAGGCCTGGCCACAGCTGTTCCAGGCTGACGTAAGCCTCCTGCTGGAGGGCGATGAGCTGCTACAGGAGGAAGTCTTCGGCCCGGCGACCGTGCTGGTGGAGGTGGCCGATCTGGCCGAACTGCAACGGGCCCTGGCCAACCTGCAGGGCCAGCTCACTGCGACGCTGATCGCCGAGCCGGGGGATCTGGCGATGGCCGCGCAACTGGTGCCGCTGCTGGAGCGCAAAGCCGGGCGCCTGCTGCTCAACGGCTACCCCACGGGCGTCGAGGTGTGCGACGCCATGGTCCACGGCGGCCCCTACCCGGCCACCTCGGATGCGCGCGGCACCTCGGTGGGCAGCCTGGCCATCGCCCGCTTCCTACGCCCGGTGTGCTACCAGAACTATCCTGATGCGCTGTTGCCTGACTGTCTGAAGAACGCCAATCCGCTGGGCATCGCCCGCCTGGTGGGCGGCATGACCACGCGGGAGGCCCTGGGCGAATAGCTGTGTCGGCAAGCCCCGGGGATTCCCGATTAGCCCTGGCCCTGGCCGGGGCTTTTTTTTCCACAGGGGCTGCGACGGTGCCCGGTGTCATGCTCCGTGCAGGCATGCCCGGCATAGCGCAATGCGCATTTCTTCGCCCCATGAGAACCGTCAGGCGACTAAAGAATCGCCCGGAGACCGGCATGAAGCGACAGCCTGGTCTAGCGTTACTACTCCTCACTCAGGAGAACAGCGACATGATCGCAAGCAAGTGGCTATGTGGTGGAGCCTTGGCAGCTGCCATGATGATGGCTGGCTGCACCTCGCAGACGGCCAGCACGGAGCAGTACTCTGGCTTCCTGTCCAGTTACGCCGATCTTAAGGAGGTCAAGACGAGCACCGGCCATACCGTGTTGCGCTGGACCGCGCCGAACTTCAACCCGAAGAATTACTCCGCCCTGCTCTATCAACCGGTCAAGTTCTACCCGCAGCCCAAACCGACCGAGCAGATCAACGATCAGACGCTGACAGCGCTCCTGCAATACACCAATGAACAGTTGAGCCAGGCCATGGCGAGTCGACTGCCGCCGACCACCACTGCCGGGCCCGGCACGCTGATCTTCCGCGGCGCAATCACCGGCGTGGACACCTCCACCGAGGGCCTCAAGCCCTATGAGGTCATCCCGATCGCGCTGGTGGTGGCGGGGGCCATGACCGCCACCGGACACCGCGACCAGAACACGGAGCTGTTCCTCGAGGGTGAGTTCATCGATGGTGCCACCAACCAACCGGTCGCCCGCGTGGTGCGCAAAGGCTTCGGCAAGTCGCTCGACAATGACCAGGAGCACGTCACGCTCGATGACCTGAAATCCATCGTCAACGACATGGCAAAGGACATTCGCCTGTACCCCTGAGCTGACCGGCGTCAGGGCAGCAGTGATGCGCGCTGCCCTGCGCCTGCTGACGGATGCTCCGTTCAGGCTCGCAACAGTGCCTGGATTTCCTCGTACAACGCCCCGGGCACCTTCACCCCCTCAGCCGCACTGCGCGCCCGCGCCTCGTAGCGGCGTTGCGACGGCAGGCGCGCGCCCTGCTCCAGCATCCCCTCGAACAGCGCTTCGGCCCTTTGCAGGTGCTGCGCGGCATCGCTGCCGAGGATGCGCTGCGGGTCGATGGCGATGATCAGCTCGCCGCCATAGGGCGAGGACCTGGTGCCCTCGTCGAAGGCCAGGGATTCGGCGCTGGTCAGATCGCCGATCATGGGGCCGGCGATCAGCTCGACCATGGCCGCCAGCGCCGAGCCCTTGTGGCCGCCGAAGGTGAGCATGGCGCCATTGAGGGCGGTCAGCGGGTCAGTGGTGGGCTGGCCATCCTGGTCGATGCCCCAGCCCAGTGGAATCTGCTTGCCGGCGCGGCGATGCAGGTCGATCTCGCCGCGCGCAGCGGCGCTGGTGGCGAAGTCGAAGATGAACGGCGGCTTGCCCGGACGCGGCCAGCCGAAGGCGATGGGGTTGGTGCCGAACAGCGGCTTGATCCCGCCGGCCGGTGCTACCCAGGCGTGGCTGGGGGTGAAGGCCAGGGCTACCAGGCCCTGTTCGGTGAGGGGTTCGATTTCCGGCCAGAGGGCGGAGAAGTGCACGCAACGGTTGATCGCCAGGATAGCGATGCCCTGGTTACGGGCCTTTTCCACCAGCAACGGCAGGCCGGCCTGGAAGGCGCACTGGGCGAAGGCGCCATGGGCATCGACCCGAACCACCGACGGCGCGCTGTCAAATACCTCGGGCTCGGCATCCGGCGAGACCTTGCCGGCACGCAGGGTGCCGATGCATCCGGGCAGGCGGTACACCCCGTGGGAAGCGCAGCCATCGCGCTCGCCGTCCACTATGGTGGCGGCCACCGCCTGTACATGGGGCTCGCTGAAGCCGTGGCGACGCAGCACCGACTCCACCAGCTCGCGGACTTCTTCCAGGGATATGTGGATCATGGGGCATCTCTCCTCTATAGCCAGCCGCTACAGTGGCCCGTATGCCCCGTTCCCGCTTGGTCCCATTCCCCGCCCCCGATGCCGAATTCGGCACAACCCCGCTTCAGGCAGCCGTCCCGGCCAGTGCCTCGGGTTCCGCCTTGCGCGCCATCGCCAGCAGTCCCAGCCGCACCAGCAGCCAGGGCATCGCCAGCGCCACGAACAGCCCCATGACCAGCCCGCGCAGGCCCTGCCAGAGTTGCGGGTCCAGCGGCCAGGCCGCGCCGGCCAGCTTCAGCGACTTCTGCAACAGGATGAACGCCACGGCGCCGATGGCCGCCGCCAGCAGGCGGCGCCAGGTGGCGACCTCGGCGGAGAATGGCAACTGCCGGAAGCCGAACAGCACTCCGGCCATCAGCCCCGCCAGCAGCGGCACATAGCTCGGCGCCGTCCCCGGCCAGGTCAACCAGGCGAGCAGGAACACCAGCAGGAGCAGCCCCTGGTGCCAGGCGCCGTGAGCGCCGGCCCACCAGCGCCAGTGGCGCACCTGGGAAAACGCCAGCAAGGTGGCGATGCCCAGCAGCGAGCCGCCCAGCACGTCTTCCACATCGTGGGCGCCGAGGTAAAGGCGGCTGAAGATGATACCCGCCACCACCACGCCACTGACTGCCCAGGCCCAGGCGCGGCGCAGCTCGAAGGCCAGCCAGAACCAGATGACCACGGCGATCTGCGCATGACCGCTGGGCAGGCCGAAGCTGTCGCCCACTTCATGGTCCATGCGCAGGGCGATGTCCGGCCGCGGGTCCTGCCAGTAGTCCTTGAGCCAGGCATTGAGCAGCGCGGTGACGGCCACCAGCACCAGCAGGCGCAGGAATACGCTACGGTTCCAGGCCCAGTAGCCCAGGGGCAGGAAGAACAGGATGAACTTCTCGTAGCCCAGCAGGGTGAAGAAGCGCATCAGCGGGGTCAGCCCCTCGCTGCGCAGGGGCAGCACCCAGTCCAGGCTGTGCAGCAGTTCATTCATGGCAGATCCTTGTGATGGCAGAGGCGCCACAGATACTGCAGCGCGCAGGGGGCGACAAGGGCCGATTCGGACATTCCGTGTCACCGGATCATTAACCGCCCTGAGTGGTGGGTATTCGTCACGACACAGTTGGCTGCGGTGGCCAACCTGCACTGCCTAAGATCAGGGCATCCCACGCCAAGGACCCTCGTCGTGAACAAAGCCATCCAGACCCTGCTGATCGCCAACCGTGGCGAGATCGCCATCCGCATCGCCCGCGCCGCCGCAGAACTGGGCATCGTGAGCGTCGCGGTGTACGCCGAGGACGACGGCGATTCCCTGCACGTGCGCAAGGCCGACCTCGCGGTGGCGCTGAAAGGCCGTGGTGCGACGGCCTACCTGGACGCCGCGCAATTGGTGGAAATCGCCCGCCAGCATGGCTGCGACGCGGTGCACCCCGGCTATGGCTTCCTCAGCGAGAACGCCGACTTCGCGCGGCGATGCGAGACGGCCGGCATCCGTTTCGTTGGTCCTTCCGCCGAGGCCCTGGAACTGTTCGGCGACAAGGCCCGCGCCCGCGAACTGGCGGCTCGTTGCGGCCTCCCCCTGGCCGACGGCAGCAACAACTCCAGCAGCCTGGACCAGGCACGAGCCCTGCTGGAGGGCGGCCCCATCATGCTCAAGGCGCTGGCCGGCGGCGGCGGGCGCGGCATGCGCGCGGTGCGCGAGGCGGCGGAGCTGGAACAGGCCTTCGAGCGCTGCCAGTCCGAGGCGCGCGCGGCCTTCGGCAGCGGCGAGCTCTATGTCGAACGCCTGATCGAGAATGCCCGGCATATCGAAGTCCAGGTGCTGGGCGACGGCGAGGCCGTGACCCACCTCTGGGAGCGCGACTGCAGCCTGCAGCGGCGGCACCAGAAGGTGATCGAGATCGCCCCGGCGCCCGACCTGGACGCCGGCCTGCGCCGGCGCATCCTCGACGCCGCGCTGGCCCTGGCGGCCGCCGTCGGCTATCGCGGCCTCGGCACCTTCGAGTTCCTGGTGGACGTCGCCCGTGGCGATTTCGTGTTCATGGAGGCCAACCCGCGCATCCAGGTCGAGCACTGCATCACCGAAGCCGTCACCGGCATCGACCTGGTGCAAGCACAGTTGCGCCTGGCCATGGGCGCCAGCCTGGCCGACCTGGGTCTGCTGGAACCCGTCGCCCCGCGCGGCTTCGCCGTGCAGCTGCGGATCAACCTGGAAAGCATGCAGGCAGACGGCAGCGCCCGCCCCGCTGGCGGCCTGATCAGCGCCTACGAGCCGCCCAGCGGACCGGGCATTCGTGTCGATGGCTATGGCTATGCCGGTTATGCCACCAGCCCCAGCTACGACTCGCTGCTGGCCAAGCTGATCGTCCAGGGCGAGGACTTGCCCACAGCCCTGCGCCGTGCCTACCGCGCGCTCTGCGAATTCCGCCTGGAAGGGGTGGCAAGCAATATCCACTTCCTGCAGAACCTGCTGCGCCAGCCGGAGCTGGCGGCCGGCGTGGACACCCGCTTTATCGAGAGGCAGATAGGCAAACTGCTGGCGCCGCAGCAGGCGGCCCATCCGCACCTGTTCTTCGCCGGTATGGCCAACGTCAATGCGGCCCAGGCCGGCCAGGCCGAGTCGCCGGCCGGCTGCGTGCCGCTGAACGCCCCCAGCCAGGGCGTGCTGGTGAGCCTGGACGTGCAGGTCGGCGATGCCGTGGCGACCGGCCAGCCGGTGGCGGTGCTGGAGGCGATGAAGATGGAGTTCGTGGTCAAGGCCAGCCAGGGCGGCATCGTCCGTGCGCTGGCCGTGGCCCCGGGTGGCAGCCTGTTCGAAGGCGCGCCCTTGCTGTTCCTGGAGCCGGCCGAGGTGGCCGGCGATGTCGTGCAGACCGAAGAAAGCCTCGATCTCGCGCATATCCGCGCCGATCTCGCCGAAGTGCTGGAACGCCACGCCATCACCACGGATGCGCGCCGCCCACAGGCGGTGGCCAGGCGGCGCAAGACCGGCCAACGCACCACCCGCGAGAACCTCGACGACCTGCTGGATGCCGGCAGCTTCATCGAATACGGCGCCCTTGCCCTGGCGGCCCAGCGCCGGCGCCGCTCGCTGGAAGAGCTGATCGAGCAGAGCCCGGCGGATGGCCTGGTGGCCGGAATCGGCACGGTGAACGCCGCGCAGTTCGGCAACGAGGCCGCGCGCTGCATGGCCATCGCCTACGACTACACGGTGTTCGCCGGCACCCAGGGGGTGATGAACCACAAGAAGACCGACCGCATGCTCGGCCTCGCCGAGCAATGGCGCCTGCCCCTGGTGCTGTTCGCCGAGGGCGGCGGCGGCCGGCCGGGTGATTCGGATTTCGTCGGCGTCGCCGGGCTGGACTGCCACACCTTCGTCGGCATGGCCCGGCTGTCCGGCCTGGTACCGCTGGTAGGAGTGGTGTCGGGCCGCTGCTTCGCCGGCAATGCCGCGCTGCTTGGTTGCTGCGACGTGATCATCGCCACCCGCAACGCCAGCATCGGCATGGCCGGGCCAGCGATGATCGAGGGAGGTGGCCTGGGCAGCTTCACCCCCGAGGAGGTGGGGCCCGCCAGCGTCCAGGGCCCCAATGGGGTGATCGACGTGCTGGTGGAGGACGAAGCCGAAGCCGTGCGGGTGGCCAGGCAGTACCTGTCCTATTTCCAGGGTGCCCGGAGTGACTGGCAATGCGCCGACCAGCGCGAACTGCGCCATTCCATCCCGGAAAACCGCCTGCGGGTCTACGACATCCGCGCGCTGATCGAAACCCTCGCCGACCAGGGCTCGGTACTGGAGCTGAGGCGGCAATTCGCCCCGGGCCTGGTCACCGCCTTCATCCGCATCGAGGGCAGGCCCTTCGGCCTGCTGGCCAACAACCCCATGCACCTGGGCGGCGCCATAGACGCCCAGGCCGGCGACAAGGCGGCGCGCTTCATGCAGCTGTGCGACGCCTTCGATATCCCCATGCTCTCGCTCTGTGACACCCCCGGCTTCATGGTCGGTCCCGAGTCGGAGAAGCAGGCCACTGTGCGCCATGTCTCGCGCATGTTCGTCGCCGCCGCCAGCCTCTCGGTGCCCTTCTTCACCGTGGTGCTGCGCAAAGGCTACGGCCTGGGCGCCCAGGCCATGGCGGCGGGCAGCTTCCATTCGCCGCTGTTCACCATCGCCTGGCCCAGCGGCGAGTTCGGCGCCATGGGCCTGGAGGGCGCGGTGCGCCTGGGTTACGGCAAGGAGCTGGCCGCTGTGGAAGACCCGGCAGAGCGCGAGCAGCTGTTCCAGAAGATGGTCGCCAAGGCCTACCAGAACGGCAAGGCGATCAATATGGCCAGCTTCCTGGAGATAGATGCCGTGATCGACCCGCAGGAAACCCGCGCCTGGCTGCTGCGTGGACTGAACGCGGCGCCCACGGCCGCTGCGAGGGAGGGCAAGAAGCGGGGATTCGTGGATACCTGGTAAAAGCGAGCTGCCAAGCGCTTGGCGCTTATGGCTTGAAGCTTGCGGCTGTTTTTTTAGGTAAACTGCGCCATCTTTTTTTACCTATAACGATTCGCCTGATGCCCACGACGTTCCACGAGATTCCCCGCGAACGCCCTGTCACGCCCCTGCTCGACCGCGCGGCGACGCCGGATGAGCTGCGCCGGCTCGGCGAGGCGGAGCTGGAAACCCTGGCCGACGAACTGCGCCAGTACCTCCTCTACACGGTCGGCCAGACCGGCGGGCACTTTGGTGCCGGCCTCGGCGTGGTCGAACTCACCATCGCCCTGCACTACGTCTATGACACACCTGACGACCGGCTGGTCTGGGACGTGGGTCACCAGGCGTACCCGCACAAGATCCTCACTGGCCGCCGCGAGCAGATGGGCACCCTGCGCCAGAAGGACGGCATCGCCGCCTTCCCGCGCCGAGTGGAAAGCGCGTATGACACCTTCGGCGTCGGCCACTCCAGCACCTCCATCAGCGCCGCCTTGGGGATGGCCATCGCCGCGCGCATGCAGGGCTCGAATCGCAAGTCCATCGCCGTGATCGGCGACGGCGCGCTGACCGCCGGCATGGCCTTCGAGGCGCTCAACCATGCTTCGGACGTGCAGGCCGACATGCTGGTGATCCTCAACGACAACGACATGTCGATCTCGCACAATGTCGGCGGCCTGTCCAACTACCTGGCGAAGATCCTCTCCAGCCGCACCTACGCCAGCATGCGCGAAGGCAGCAAGAAGGTGCTCTCGCGCCTGCCCGGCGCCTGGGAAATCGCCCGTCGCACCGAAGAATACGCCAAGGGCATGCTGGTTCCCGGCACGCTGTTCGAGGAGCTCGGCTGGAACTATATCGGCCCCATCGACGGCCACGACCTGCCCACTCTGGTCGCCACCCTGCGCAACATGCGCGACCTCAAGGGCCCGCAGTTCCTCCATGTGGTGACCAAGAAAGGCAAGGGCTTCGCCCCGGCGGAAGTCGATCCCATCGGCTACCACGCCATCACCAAACTGGAACCGATCAACGCCCCGGCTGCACCGAAGAAGGCCTCCGGCCCGCGCTATTCGAACGTCTTCGGCCAGTGGCTGTGCGACATGGCCGGGCAGGACCCACGCCTGGTGGGCATTACCCCGGCGATGAAGGAAGGCTCCGACCTGGTGGCCTTCAGCGAACGCTTCCCGGATCGCTACTTCGACGTCGCCATCGCCGAGCAGCACGCGGTGACCCTGGCGGCCGGCATGGCCTGCGACGGCGCCAAGCCGGTGGTGGCCATCTACTCCACCTTCCTCCAGCGCGGCTACGACCAGTTGATCCATGACGTGGCGGTGCAGAACCTCGATGTGCTTTTCGCCATCGACCGCGCCGGCCTGGTGGGCGAAGACGGTCCGACCCACGCCGGCAGCTTCGACCTGTCCTTCCTGCGCTGCATCCCCGGCATGCTGGTAATGACCCCCAGCGACGAGAACGAGCTTCGCCTGCTGCTGACCACCGGCCACCACTTCGAAGGCCCGGCGGCGGTGCGCTACCCGCGCGGCAGCGGGCCCAATGCGGCCATCGACCCGACCCTGGCGCCGGTGGAAATCGGCAAGGGCGTGGTCCGCCGCAAGGGTTCCAGAGTGGCGATGCTGGTGTTCGGCGTGCAACTGGCCGAGGCCCTGCAAGTGGCCGAAAGCCTGGATGCCACCGTGGTCGACATGCGCTTCGTCAAACCCCTGGACGAAGCCCTGGTGCGTGAACTGGCCGGCAGCCACGAACTGCTGGTGACCATCGAGGAGAACAGCGTGATGGGCGGCGCCGGCGCCGCCGTCAGCGAATTCCTCGCCCGCGAGAACCTGGTCAAGCCCGTGCTGCACCTGGGCCTGCCGGACTACTACGTGGAACACGCCAAGCCGGCGGAAATGCTCGCCGAGTGCGGGCTGGACGCCAAGGGCATCGAGGCGTCGGTTCGTCAGCGGCTGGAGCTGCTCGGGAACTGACCCCGTAGGTTGGCGCAAAGCGGAGCGAAGCCCAACAAGCCCTGGCACGGAAAGTTGGGCTTCGCGGCACTCAGCCCAACCTACGTGCTCCAGCTATCCTACTTGGCCTGTTCCAGCAAGCGGCACAACTTCTCGGTAGCCCCCAGCATCTGGAAACTCGGCCGTTCAAGGCCTCGATCCGGCACCGGCCAGACCTGCCCCTTCCTCACCGCCGCCAGCTGCGGCCAGGCCTTCCAGGCGCCGGCCTGGGTCGGATCGCTCACCAGGATCACCGCCGGGTCGCGTTGCAGCACCGCCTCGATGCCCACCTGGGGCGCCGGCAGGGCGAGGTCGGCGAAGACGTTCTCCGCGCCGCAGAAACGCAGGGCATCGCTGACGATCTGCTTGCCGCCGAGCGTGTAAAGCGGCTTGTCCCACACCTGGTAGAAGACCTTCAGCGGCACCTCGCGCCGGTAGCGCTGACGCAGCTCGGAGAGCCCCGCCTCGAAACGCGCGGCCAGCCGGCGGCCCTGTTCGGCGCGGCCGACCCGCTCGCCTATCTGGATGAAGGAATGGGCCAGCTGCGCCAGGTCGCGCGGCTCTACCACCAGTTGCGGCACCGCGAGCTGCTTCAGCTGTTCGCGCCCGGTGGCGCCGACACTGTCGGGCCAGAGCAGCACCAGGTCGGGCTTGAGGGCGAGCAGGCTTTCCGGCTGCAGCTGGCCATAGCGCCCCACCGACGGCAGGCCGGCCAGCGCCGCCGGGCGTTCGCCGCCGTCGAGCACGCCCACCAGCAGGTCGCCGGCGCCGAGGTCGAGCATGGTTTCGCTGAGGGAAGGCGCCAGGCTGACCACCCGCAGCTGCGCCGCGGCAGGCAGCGCCACGCACAGCAGCAGGAAGGCGAGCAGCCGGCGCATCAGCCGAGCTGGCGAGGAATTCGGTAGAGGTAGAGCAGCACCAGGCTGCCCAAGGCAAGAAGGATCAGCGCCACGGTGTTCAGGCCGACGAATACCGCCAGGGCGGCAGTCCAGGCCGGCAGGCCCGCGGCGAGGAACGCGATGCGCCGGCGCCGGGCCAGTTCCAGCCAGGCGCCGGGTTCTTCGGCACGGCCCAGGGCGGCTTCGGTAGCCACCAGTGCGCGCTTGTAGGCGGAAAACAGCGGCAGGCTGAGGAACAGGGAGGCCATCGCGACGATGAACAGAGGCATCTGCAGCACAGGCAGCACCGGCTCGGTATCGCCTAGCAGGTAGGTCAGGACAACGAGCGGCGCCAGGGTGTAACCCACCTGGCGCCACCAGGCCAGGGCCAGCCGGCGGCGGACTTCCTTGCGGGTCACAGCTCGGCTTCCGCCTGGTGCATGTTGCCGAGCATGTGCCCGAGCTTGCCGGCCTTGGTCGCCAGGTACTTGCGGTTGTGCTTGTTCAGGCCGGTATGCAGCGGCACCCGCTCAACCACGTTGAGGCCATAGCTTTCCAGCGCCTTGACCTTGCGCGGGTTGTTGGTCATCAGCTTGATGGCGCGGACGCCCAGGTGTTCGAGCATCGGCTGGCACATGGCGTAGTCGCGCTGGTCGGCGCCGAAACCCAGGCGCTCGTTGGCTTCTACGGTATCGGCGCCGCCATCCTGCAGCTCGTAGGCGCGGATCTTGTTCAACAGGCCGATGCCGCGGCCTTCCTGGCGCAGGTAGAGCAGCACGCCGCAGCCAGCATCGGCGATGGCGCGCAGGGCAGCTTCGAGCTGGAAGCCGCAATCGCAACGCAGACTGAACAGCGCGTCGCCGGTGAGGCATTCGGAGTGCAGGCGGCCCAGGACAGGTTCGCCGTTGGCTACATCGCCCAGGGTCAGGGCGACATGCTCCTTGCCGCTGGCCTCATCGAGGAAACCGTGCATGGTGAACACGCCGAAGGGCGTGGGCAGCTGGGAGGCGGCGACGAAAACGACAGACACCGTAGGGCTCCTGAAATTTGCAAGGCCGGCATTGTAACAGCAGCTTTAACCGGCAGGTCAGACAGAATAGTTGGGGATAAATATCGAATGACTGGAACGACGCCCCACTAGAATTTCGATTCCAGCAACAGCACGCCCTGCTCCTCGCGCCAGCGCACCCGGTTGAGGAAGCTCATGCCCAGCAGCACCTCGACTGGCGCCTCGCCTTCGATCACCGCGCCTTCCACACCGAGCACCTCGATGCCGCCAACCTTGACCCGGTCGAAGGTCACTCGCCAGGCGTTGACCGTGCCGGCTGCGGTGCTGGCCTTCATGGGCAGGCCCTTGACCCGGTAGTCGATGCCCAGGCGGCGCGCCTGGCCCTCATTCATGGCGACACTGGTCGCGCCGGTATCCACCAGGAATTGCACCGGATGGCCGTCGATGGAGCCAGCCGCCTGGAAGTGCCCGTTGTTGCCACGGGCGATGCTCATCTGCGTCTTCTGCGGTGCGCCGGGGCTACCGGCCTGGTTGTACTCGCGGGACAAGCCGTAACTGCGTTCCACACCGTCGACGCGCAACACCGCGCCCTTGCTGTCAGCGCTGATCACCTGCACGCCGCCGGGGCCGGTCTGGCCCACTTTCACCAGCTTGCGCTGGCCATCGACATTGAGCACCGCGGCGCCGGGAAAGAGTCCCACCACCTGCACCTGGGTTGCGTTCGCGAACACCGGGCAGAGCGCCAGCAGGAAGGCGATGGTAGGCAGATCAGGGCGCAGCATGGGGTGTCTCCAGGTCCTAGTCGAAGAAAAGACTCGCTTGCAATGGACGAAGGCGGGCTCGACGTGCCCGGGCGGCATCACGGTCTAGGCCACGCCCCAGACGATCAGCTGCATCGCCAGCCAGGCGAAGACGCCAGCCAGCACATCGTCGAGCATGATTCCCACGCCGCCATGGACGTGGCGGTCGATCCAGCGGATCGGCCAGGGCTTGAGGATGTCCATCACGCGGAACACCAGGAAGCCCAGCAGCAGCCAGTGCCAGCCTTCCGGCACCAGCCAGAGGGTGATCCACATGCCGACCATCTCGTCCCAGACGATGCCTTCATGATCGTGCACGCGCAGGTCATCTGCCACCTTGCCGCACAGCCAGAAGCCGAACAGCATGGTCAGTCCCAGCATCAGCCAATAGCCCCAGTCCGGCAGCATCTGCCAGAGAGGTATGAAGGGCAGCGCTACCAGCGAACCCCAGGTACCCGGCGCCTTGGGCAGGGTGCCCGAGCCGAAGCCGAAGGCGATGAAGTGCCAGGGATTGCTCCACACCGAATGGGGGATAGGTTGCGGCGTGGCCGACTCGTGATCAGTCACCTTGACTCCCGAAATGTTGATAGCCCAGAGCCGGCGGTTGCAGTTCGGCGCCGGCCTTGTCCAGCAGGTGCACGCCCTGCCCCGCCTCGACCCGGCCGATCACCGCCACCTCCGGCCAGTCGGCCTGGATGGCTGCCAGCTCGCTGGCAGGCAGGGTAAAGGCCAGGCGGTAGTCATCGCCACCCGCCAGCGCACAATTGAGGGCGAAATCCCTGGGAAAGAGCCCTTGGAGGGCGGGCGACAACGGAAGGCGCGCGGCCTCGACCAGCAGCGCCACACCGGAGGCCCTGGCGATATGGCCGCAATCGGCCAGGAGGCCGTCGGAGATATCCAGCGCCGACGTGGCCCGGCCGCGCAAGGCTTCGCCCAAGGCCAGCTGCGGTTGCGGCGCCCAGTAGCGTTGCAGCAGGTAGTGCGCATCAGGGCCGTCGTCTTTCCGCTCGCCCAGTACCAGCGGCAGGGCGCCAGCGCCATCGCCCAGGCTGCCGCCGACGCAGAGCAGGTCGCCTGGGCGCGCGCCGGAGCGGGTCAGCGCCTGGCCAGCGGGCAGGCGGCCGAACACGGTCAGGGTCAGGCTCAGCGGGCCGCGGGTGGTATCACCGCCCACCAGCCCCAGCCGGCAGTCCCGCGCCATGGCGCAGAGGCCACGGGCGAAGCCGTCCAGCCAGTCGGCACGGGCGTCGGGCAGGGTCAGGGCAAGGGTGAAGGCCACGGGTGCAGCACCCATGGCCGCCAGGTCGCTGGCGGAAACCGCCAGCGCGCGCTGGCCGAGCAGGAAGGGGTCGGCATCCTGCGGGAAGTGCACGCCGGCCACCAGGGTGTCGGTGGACACGGCCAGTTGCTCGCCGGGCGGCAGTTGCAGCAGGGCGCAATCGTCACCTATGCCAAGGGCAATGCCTTCGCCGCCCGCCGCACAGGCGGCGGAGGCGAAGAAGCGGCGGATCAGCTCGAACTCACCCACTTCAGGGCTGCGATCAGCGCTTGCCGCCACGGACTTCGGCAGCACGCAGGCGCGGCGCCAGCTTGTCCAGTACGCCGTTGACGAACTTGTGTCCGTCGGTGGCGCCGAACACCTTGGCCAGCTCGATGCCTTCGTTGATTACCACGCGGTACGGCACGTCCTGACGGTTCATCAGCTCGTAGGTGGAAAGGCGCAGGATCGCCAGCTCCACCGGGTCCACTTCCTCGAGGGCGCGGTCCAGGCAGGGCAGGAAGGCCGCGTCGATCTCGGTCTTCTGGCGCGGCACGCCGTGGAGGATCTCGTGGAAGTAGGCGCCATCTACCGTGCTGAAGTCGTTGTCGACGCGGAACTGCGCCTCGATCTCGTTGAGCGGCTGGCCGGCGATGTGCCAGGAGTAGAGCGCCTGCATCGCCAGGCTGCGGGCCTGGCGACGGGCTGCGATCTTGCCTTTCGGTGCCTTGGGCGCCGAACCTTCTGTGTTGCTCACTTGGCCTCCAGGGCAGCCAGCAGGCTGACCATCTCCAGGGCGGACAGGGCGGCTTCGGCACCCTTGTTGCCGGCCTTGGTACCGGAACGCTCGATGGCCTGCTCGATGGAATCGACGGTCAGCACGCCGAAGGCGACCGGTACGCCGAACTCCATGGAAACCTGGGCCAGGCCCTTGGTGCACTCGCCGGCAACGTATTCGAAGTGCGGGGTGCCGCCGCGAATGACCGCGCCGAGGGCGATGATGGCGGAGTACTCGCCTTGCTGGGCGACCTTCTGGGCCACCAGCGGAATTTCAAAGGCGCCGGGCGCGCGGATGAGGGTGATGTCGCTTTCGCTGACACCGTGGCGGACCAGGGCGTCTACGGCGCCACTCACCAGGCTTTCCACGACGAAGCTGTTGAAACGGCCGACCACCAGGGCATAGCGGCCTTTGGGGGCGATGAAGGTACCTTCGATGGTCTTCAGGGACATGGGCGAGTTCTCGTCAATTAAAGAGCGAGGGCCCCGGCCTTGACGGTCGGAGCCCTGCGGGTCATTCAGCGGGCAGGTATTCTACAACTTCCAGGTCGAAACCGGATATCGCGTTGAACTTCATCGGCGAGCTCATCAGGCGCATCTTGCGCACCCCGAGGTCGCGGAGAATCTGCGATCCGGCACCGACGGTGCTGTAGGTGGTCGGGTTGGTGACCTTGGTTTCGGCTCCCAGCTGGCGCTCCAGGTGGGCCAGCAGCTGCGGGCCGGTGAGCGGGGTGCCGAGCAGCAGCACCACACCGCTGCCGGCGGCGGCCACTTCTTTCATGGCGGCGCGCAGGCTCCAGCGGCCGGCCTGATTGACCATGAACAGGTCGCGCAGCGGGTCCATGTTGTGCACCCGCACCAGGGTCGGCTCTTCCGGGCAGATCTTGCCCAGGGTCAGCGCCATGTGCACGTCGCCTTCCACGGCATCGCGGTAGGTCACCAGGTTGAAGTGGCCCAGTTCGCTGTCCAGCGGCTGCTCGGCGATGCGCTCGACGGTGCGTTCGTGGATCAGGCGGTAGTGGATGAGGTCGGCGATGGTGCCGATCTTGATCCCGTGCTCGGCGGCGAAGGCTTCCAGCTCCGGGCGACGGGACATGGTGCCGTCGTCGTTCATGATCTCGCAGATCACCCCTGAAGCCTCGAAGCCGGCCATGCGCGAGAGGTCGCAGGCCGCCTCGGTGTGGCCGGCGCGAGCCAGCACGCCGCCCGGCTGAGCCATCAGCGGGAAGATATGGCCGGGGCTGACGATGTCTTCGGCCTTGGCGTTCTTGGCCGCGGCCACCTGCACGGTGCGTGCGCGATCGGCGGCGGAGATGCCGGTGGTGACGCCCTCGGCCGCCTCGATGGAGACGGTGAACTTGGTGCCGAAGCCGGAGCCGTTGCGCGGCGCCATCAGCGGCAGCTTGAGCAGCTCGCAGCGCTCTCGGGTCATGGGCATGCAGATCAGGCCACGGGCGAACTTGGCCATGAAGTTGATGTGCTCGGCCTGCACGCACTCGGAGGCCATGATCAGGTCGCCTTCGTTCTCGCGATCCTCGTCATCCATGAGGATGACCATCTTGCCCTGGCGGATATCTTCGATCAGTTCGTCGATGCTGTTGAGAGCCATGGGCCCTCCTTATGAATTCAGTGTTTGAGGTAGCCGTGTTCGGCGAGGAAGCTTTCGGTCAGGCCGGACGCCTGGGGCTCGGCAGCCTTGTCGCCGAGCAGCAGGCGCTCCAGGTAGCGGGCCAGCAGGTCGACTTCCAGGTTGACCCGGCGTCCGGGTCGGTAGTCGGCCATGATGGTCTCGCCCAGGGTGTGCGGGACTATGGTCAGCTCGAACTCGGCGCCATTGACCGCGTTCACCGTAAGGCTGGTGCCGTCGACCGTGATCGACCCTTTCAGGGCAATGTATTTCGCCAGTTCGCGCGGTGCGCGGATCCTGAACTGCACGGCACGGGCATTGTCTTCCCGCATCACCACCTCGCCGATGCCGTCGACATGGCCACTGACCAGGTGGCCGCCCAGGCGGCTGGTGGGAGTCAGGGCTTTTTCCAGGTTGACCGGGCTGCCGGGCTTGAGGTCGTCGAAGGCGGTGCAGGCCAGGGTCTCGCGGCTCACATCGGCCCAGAAGCCGTTGCCCGGCAGCTCCACCGCGGTGAGGCAGACGCCGTTGACCGCGATGCTGTCGCCCAGCTTGACGTCGGCGAGGTCCAGCTTGCCGGTTTCCACCAGGACGCGGACGTCGCCGCCCTTGGGCGTCAGTGCGCGGATAGTGCCGATGGCTTCGATTATGCCGGTGAACATGGGACCTCCAGAACGTGCTGCGGACCGGCCGAGGCCGGCGAAAGACGCATTATAGGCGCCCGCCCTTCGTCCGCGCGCTGGCGGGCCGCCGGCGCCGGAAGGGTGTGGGCTGTTGCATGTGACATCGATGGAACTCCTGTTTCGTGAAAAACAGGGCGTATCGGATCGAAAGGGATCTGGCGGGTGCAGGCACGGACGTACCCTGGCCCAGGCAGGCAATCCCGTTCTCTCTTCATCCGGACTATTACCGTCGGCCCCGGGATCGCACCGGGTCTGCTGACCTCGTCATCAACGAGCGCTCGCGGGCTATGCGCTTACTGCGCAATTACCGCCGGTGGGGACTTGCACCCCGCCCTGAGAACGTTTCAGCCATGCATCGAATAATGGCTGGCAGGCGTTTTATCACAGTCGTGAAGAACTTGCATCGGCTGCTCGCGCCATGCGCGCGGACGGGCAGTCATGCAGCCGGGCGGGGAACGGCGATGACTCGCCAGTCGTCGCCCACGGCGCGCATCTCGACGATCTTCAGTTCCTGGGCCTCGGTCATCCGCTCAAGGGGCCAGTCCAACAGCGGACGGGCGCTGGAGCCGAGGAACTTGGCGGCGATGAAGATCTGGTACTCGTCCACCAGTCCGGCACGGGCGAAAGCGCCAGCCAGTCGCGGGCCGGCCTCGACCAACACCTCGTTGGCGCCGCGGGAGGCCAGTTCCAGCAGCAGCCGGCGCAGGTCGACTCGGCCGTCGGTGCCAGGCAGGGCCAGCAACTCATGGCCCGGATACGGAGCGCTGTCCGTCACGGTCACCACCAGCGCAGGGCCAGCCTGGAAGAAGGGCGCGGAAGCGGGCACCCGCCGGCGGCCGTCCACCAATACCCGCAGCGGCGGGCGGCTGACAGCCAGCGCGGAGAGTTCCGGGTCCAGGCCCAGCTCGTCCGGGCGCACGGTCAGGCGCGCGGCGTCGGTCAGCACGGTATCGGCGCCGGTCAGCACCACGCTGGCGCGGGCACGCAGGCGCTGCACCGCGGCGCGGGCCTCGGGGCCGGTGATCCACTGGCTTTCACCGCTAGCCATGGCGGTGCGGCCGTCCAGGCTCATGGCCAGCTTGACCCGCACGAAGGGCAGGCCCTGCTCCATGCGTTTGATGAAACCGGCGTTCAGCGCCCGCGCCTCGGCCTCCAAGACGCCGCTCTGCACGGCGATACCGGCGTCGGCCAGGCGCTTGAGACCGTTGCCGGCGACCTGGGGATTGGGGTCCTGCATCGCTGCCACCACGCGCCCCACCCCAGCGGCCACCAGGGCATCGGCGCAGGGCGGCGTGCGGCCATGATGACTGCAGGGTTCGAGGGTGACGTACGCGGTGGCGCCGCGAGCCAGCTCGCCGGCCTGGCGCAGGGCGTGGACCTCGGCATGGGGCTCGCCGGCGCGGACGTGCCAGCCTTCGCCCACTACCTGGCCGTCGCGGACGATGACGCAGCCCACGCGCGGGTTGGGATGGGTGGAGTAGATGCCTTTGCGCGCCAGCTCCAGGGCGCGGGCCATGTGGGCCTGATCGTTGCCGGCCATCAATCTTTCGACGGCTCGCGGGCCAGGCGCTCGATCTCCTCGCGGAACTCGTTGAGGTCCTGGAAGCGGCGGTAGACCGAGGCGAAGCGGATGTAGGCAACTTCGTCGAGTTTCTGCAGCTCGGCCATCACCAGTTCGCCCAGCACCCGCGACTTCACCTCGCGCTCACCGGTGGCGCGCAGCTTGTGCTTGATATGAGCGATAGCCGCTTCCAGGCGCTCGATGCTCACGGGGCGCTTTTCCAGCGCGCGCTGCATGCCGGCACGTAGCTTGTCCTCGTCGAAGGGTTGGCGGCTGCCGTCCTGCTTGATGAGGCGGGGCATCACCAGTTCGGCGGTCTCGAAGGTGGTGAAACGCTCTTCGCAGGCCAGGCACTCGCGACGCCGGCGCACCTGATCGCCCTCGGCGACCAGCCGCGAATCTATGACCTTGGTGTCGTGGGCGCCGCAGAAAGGACAGTGCATGGCGTTGGGGGGGCATCGGCAAAAAAGGGTGGCCCATGGTAGCGCATCCCCGGGGCAAGACAAGCCGGCGGCTTTGCGCTATAAGGCCCGCGCACAGAGATCAGGAAGCCCGCATGCGCCCACTCCTCCCACTTCTCCTGGCCACCCTGCTGGCGGCCTGCGCCAGCGAGCCGCCTGTCCCGGCCAAGCCGGCCAGCGCGCCGCCCAAAGTGGAAGCGGCCACGCCCGGCCATCTGCGCGAACTCAGCGGCTCGCTGCAGCTGCCGCCGGAAGGCAGCGAAGTGGAGCTGGCCCTGCTGCAGATCGACTCCCACGACCGCCCACAACGCCTGCTGGCCAGCCTGGTGCTGAACGGCAACGGCGGCCCGCTGCCGTTCCGCCTGCTGTTCAACCCCGAATCCTTTCCCCGTGGCGAGCGGGTGGAGCTGCGTGGCCGCGCCAGCCTGTCCGGGCGGCTGATCCTCAAGCTGCGGCCGATCCTCATCCTGCAGCCGGAAAGCCGCGCCCTGGGCCCACTGCAGATGGTGCCTGCGCCATGAAGCCCCCGCAGCAGCTGCAACAGGCCCTGAATCAGTTGCTGGGCGACGCCAGCCTCAGCGTCGAGACCCTGCCCGGCACCGATCTCAAGCTCTGGCTGATCGACGCCAGCAACATGGACCGCGCCTTCAGCCCCGAAGAAACCCGGCGCATCCTCGAAGAGCCGCCCTACTGGTGCTTCTGCTGGGCCAGCGGCCTGGCCCTGGCGCGCTGGCTGGCGGAGAAGCCCGACTGGGTGGCCGGCAAGCGCGTACTGGACTTCGGCGCCGGTTCGGGCGTCGCCGCCATCGCCGCAGCCAAGGCCGGCGCCGCCGAGGTGGTGGCCTGCGACCTCGACCCGCTGGCCCTGGAAGCCTGTCGCGCCAACGCCGAGCTGAACGGGGTGCAGCTGAATTACTCGGCGGACTTCTTCCAGGAGGAAGACCGCTTCGACCTGGTAATAGTGGCCGACGTGCTCTACGACCGCGCCAACCTGCCACTGCTCGACCACTTCCTCAGCCGCGGCCGCCAGGCCCTGGTGGCCGACTCACGGGTCCGCGACTTCCAGCACCCGCTCTACACCCGCCTCGCGGCGCTGGACGCCTGCACCTGGCCGGACCTGGCCGAGCCGGCGGAATTCCGCACTGTGAGCCTGTATCACGCGATTCGCTGAGGCACAGACGGCGCCTTGGTGAGGGAAACCTTGTGGGGGCGAATTCATTCGCGATGAAGCGCGCAGCGCTCCGAATCCGTTTCCGGGGCCGGACCTTCGGCCCGGTTGGCGAATGAATTCGCCCCCACAGGTGAAGCAGACCGGGTGGCGGGAAAGCTCCGCGCTCGTGCGGGGCATATTCATCCCCCGCCGGCAGCCGTATGATTCGCCCATCCTTTCGCGCTTTCGAGAACACAGATGAGCGACATTCCCTACATCTTCGATACCACCAGCGCCGACTTCGACCAGGCGGTGATCCAGAACTCCTTCCACAAGCCTGTGCTGGTGGACTTCTGGGCAGACTGGTGTGCGCCCTGCAAGGCCCTGATGCCACTGCTGGCACAGATCACCGAGTCCTACCAGGGCGAGCTGCTGCTGGCCAAGGTCAACTGCGACATCGAGCAGGACATCGTCATGCGCTTTGGCATCCGCAGCTTGCCCACCGTGGTGCTGTTCAAGGACGGCCAGCCAGTCGACGGTTTCGCCGGCGCCCAGCCGGAGTCGGCCATCCGCACCATGCTCGAACCCCATGTGCAGCTGCCGGCCACGCCCCAGGGCAACCTGCTGGACGCCGCCCAGGCCGCCTTCACCGAGGGTCGCATCAGCGAGGCCGAGAACCTGCTCAAGCAGCTGCTGACCGAGGACAACAGCAATGCCGCCGGGCTGATCCTCTATGCCCGTTGCCTGGCCGAACGCGGTGAACTGGGCGAAGCGGAAACCGTGCTCAACGCGGTGAAGAGCGACGAACACAAACAGGCCCTGGCCGGCGCCCGAGCCCAGTTGACCTTCCTCCGCCAGGCCGCCGACCTGCCCGAAGTGGCCGACCTGAAATCGCGCCTGGCACAGGATGCCGGCGACGACGAGGCGGTCTACCAGTTGGCCATCCAGCAGCTGTCCCGCCAGCAGTACGAACCCGCGCTGGACGGCCTGCTCAAGCTCTTCGTGCGCAACCGCAACTATGCCGACGGCGTGCCCCACAAGACCCTGCTGCAGGTGTTCGACCTGTTGGGCAACGACCACCCGCTGGTCACCACCTACCGCCGCAAGCTCTACCAGGCCATTTATTGACCAGCAGCCCTTCGGACTGCCTGGCGAATGAATTCGCCCCTACAGAGGCCCGAACCTTGTAGGGGCGAATTCATTCGCCAACCGGGGCGCGGCCCCGGCCAGCGACCTTAGCCCTTCCAGATGTAGAGCGGCGCGTCCTCCCCCGCCTCGACATGCACCTGCTCGCTATGACGCAAACGCACCAGCAGGCGCTTGCCCACCGCCATGCCGCCGGCCAGGGCCTCCAGTTCGGCCAAGAGGCGCGGGCCCTCCATCTGCCCGGCCTCGCGCAACAGCTGCTGGGCGGTCTCCCAGAGCGCATCGTTTCCCCCGCCAGCGCGGGTCGGCGTCACGGCCGGGGCCTTGGCCACCGCTTCGACCGTCAGTCGACTGGCCAACTGGTCCCAGTCCTCGGCGTCCATCTCGACCGTCAGGTCCACCGGCCAGTTGCCGATCTGTCCACGTATGCGCAGCATGTCCAACTCCTCCAGGAACGAATGGCAATGCTCCCACGGTGCTGGCGGGCTGGAAATATTTGTTATAACGTAACTCTAATTTTTGTCCTTGCCGGAGACCATCCATGCGCCGCCTGCTGCTCGCCCTGCCCTTCGCCCTGCTGCCCCTGGCCGCCGCCCAAGCCGAGGAGCACCACCACGATCACGACGAGCACGGCAGCCTCGGTGCCCACGAGCATGGCGTCGCGCGCCTGAACGTCGCGCTGGCCGACAAGACCCTGGAGCTGGAATTGGAAAGCCCGGCCATGAACCTGGTGGGCTTCGAACACGCGGCGAAGAGCGACGCCGACAAGGCCAGGGTCGCCGCCGCCCGCGCCGAACTGGAACAGCCCCTGGCACTCTTCGCCATCCCCACTGCCGCCGGCTGCAAGGTGGCCGACCAGGAGCTTGCAAGCCCGCTGTTCGGCGACGAGGACCATGAGGAGCACGCAAAAGAGCACGACCACAAGCACAGCGAGGTCCACGCCCACTACCAGCTGCAGTGCGACAGTCCCGATGCGCTGAAGGCCCTGGACCTCTCCGTCTTGTTCAAACGCTTCCCCTCCACCGAGAAAATTCAGGTACAACTGATCGGCCCGCAGGGCCAGCAAGGCGCGGAACTGTCCAAAGCCAACGCCAGCCTGAGCTTCTAACTTCTTGCAGACCCAGCCGGGGCAACCCGGCTGCCTCCCCATGAGCCAGACACTGATCGAACTCCAGGGACTGGGCTTCGCCTGGCCCGACCACCCGGAATTGCTGGATATTCCCGAATTCCGCCTGCAACGGGGCGAAAGCCTTTTCCTCAAGGGCCCCAGCGGCAGCGGCAAGACCACCCTGCTCGGCCTGCTCGGCGGCGTGCAGAAGCCCGGCCGTGGCAGCATCCGCCTGCTCGGCCAGGACCTGGCGACGCTTTCGGCCAGCGCACGCGACCACTTCCGCGTCGACCACACCGGCTACATCTTCCAGCAGTTCAACCTGCTGCCCTTCCTGTCGGTGCGCGAGAACGTCGAGCTGCCCTGCCGCTTCTCCCGCCTGCGCGCCGAACGCGCGCGCCAGCGCCACGGCAGCATCGACCAGGCCGCCGCCACCCTGCTGCGCCACCTGGACCTCAAGGAGGACCTACTGCACCGCCGTGCCGACGCCCTGTCCATCGGCCAGCAGCAGCGTGTGGCCGCCGCCCGGGCACTGATTGGCCAGCCGGAACTGGTGATCGCCGACGAACCCACCTCGGCGCTCGACGCAGACGCCCGCGAGGCCTTCCTCCAACTGCTCTTCACCGAATGCCGCGAGGCCGGCGCCAGCCTGCTGTTCGTCAGCCACGACCAGAGCCTGGCCGCGCTGTTCGACCGCAGCCTGTCCCTGGCCGACCTGAACCGCGCCGCGCGCCCCGAGGAAATCTGACATGCATCTGCTGCGCCTGGCCCTGGCCAGCCTCGCCAACCGCCGCTTCACGGCGCTGCTCACGGTCTTCGCCATCGCCCTCTCGGTGTGCCTGCTGCTGGCCGTGGAACGGGTGCGCAGCGAAGCCCGCGCCAGCTTCGCCAGCACCATCAGCGGCACCGACCTGATTGTCGGCGCCCGCTCCGGCTCGGTGAACCTGCTGCTCTACTCGGTGTTCCGCATCGGCAACGCCACCAACAACATCCGCTGGGACAGCTTCGAATCCATCGCCCAGGACCGCCGGGTGAAATGGGCCATCCCCCTCTCCCTCGGCGACTCGCACCGCGGCTATCGCGTCATGGGTACCAGCACCGCCTACTTCGAGCACTACCGCTACGGTCGCGGCCAACCACTGCGTCTGGCCGAAGGCAAGCCGTTCGCCGACATGTTCGAGGTCGTGCTCGGCGCCGAGGTGGCCGAGGCACTGCATTACAAGCTGGGCGACAAGCTGGTGCTGGCCCACGGCGTCAGCACGGTCAGCCTGGTGCAGCACGACGACAAGCCCTTCAGCGTGGTCGGCATCCTGGCCCGCACCGGCACCCCGGTGGACCGCACCCTGCACATTTCCCTGGCGGGCATGGAAGCCCTGCACGTCGACTGGCAGAACGGCGTACCCGCCCGCGGCGCCGGCAAGGTCAGCGCCGACCAGGCTCGGGCCATGGACCTGCAACCCAGGGCCATCACCGCCTTCCTCCTCGGCCTGAACAGCAAGATCGCCACCTTCGCCCTGCAACGGCAGATCAACGAGTACCGTGGCGAGCCGCTGCTGGCGATTCTCCCGGGCGTGGCGCTGCAGGAACTCTGGAGCCTGATGGGCACGGCGGAGAAGGCGCTCTTCGTGGTCTCGCTGTTCGTCGTACTCACCGGGCTGATCGGCATGCTCACCGCCATCCTCACCAGTCTCAACGAGCGCCGCCGGGAGATGGCCATCCTCCGCTCGGTGGGCGCGCGCCCCTGGCATATCGGCAGCCTGCTGGTGCTGGAAGCCTTCGCCCTGGCCCTGGCCGGCGCGGTACTGGGTGTCGGCCTGCTCTACCTCGGCATCGGCCTCAGCCAGGGCTATGTGCAGGCCAGCTACGGCCTCTACCTGCCGCTCGCCCTGCCCAGCCCCTATGAGTGGACGCTGCTCGGCGCTATTCTGGGCGCCGCCCTGCTGATGGGCGTGGTGCCAGCCTGGCGTGCCTACCGGCAGTCACTGGCCGACGGCCTGTCCATTCGCCTGTGAGATCCCCATGAAGTCCATTCTGCTGGCTCTGCTGCTGACCCTCTCCGCCCCGCTCTGGGCCGCCGAGGTGCGTGAACTCACCTGGGCCGAGATGATCCCGCCGGACGCCCCGCCGCCTGCGCCGCCGGCTCCCATCCATGACCTCTCGCAGCTGTCCGATGCGCTCAACGCCGAAGCCGGCCCGGCCGCCACCCAGCAGTCGCCGGCGGCGCCGGTGGTCAAGGCGCTGGACGGCCAGGAAGTGAAGCTGCCCGGCTACATAGTGCCGCTGGATGTGACCGAGGAAGGCCGCGTCACCGAGTTCCTCCTGGTGCCTTACTTCGGCGCCTGCATCCACGTGCCGCCGCCGCCGTCGAATCAGATCGTCCATGTGAAGAGCGAGCTGGGCGTGTTGATGGACGCCCTCTACCAGCCCTTCTGGATCGAGGGCCCACTGCAGGTGAAGGCCAGCAGCAGCGAGCTGGCCGAAGCCGGCTACCAGATGGAGGCGAGCAAGATCTACCCCTACGAATCGCCCAGCAACTGAGACCCTGGCCGAAAGAGCGAACGCTCGCGAATCCCCGTTTCGCGAGCAAGCTTGCTCCTACGGTAGGCGTATCCCGCCGACACATTGCTCTGGATCAAGATACAAAGCTTCCTAATTATCGAAACTGGCTCCAGCCAAACACATTTAGAACTGACTGGAGCCTCCCATGCGCAAGCATCTTCTCACCGCCTCCCTGCTCGCCCTCGCCATCGCGTCGCCCCTGGCCCAGGCCCACAAGGCCGGCGATGTGATCCTCCGCGCCGGCGCCGCCACCGTCGATCCGAATGAGGACAGCTCCAACCTGTCGATCGCCGGCGGCAAGGTGGGCGGCACCAAGGCCACACTGGACAGCGATACGCAGCTGGGCCTGACCGGCACCTACATGTTCACCGACCACCTCGGCGTCGGCCTGCTGGCCGCCACCCCGTTCAAGCACGAAGTCGGCGTCAAGGGCCTCGGTGCCCTGGACGGCAAGCTGGCCGACATCAAGCACCTGCCGCCGACCCTGACCTTGCAGTACTACCCGCTGGAGTCGAGCTCGGCATTCCAACCCTATGTCGGCGCCGGCATCAACTACACGCTGTTCTTCGATGAAAGCCTGACCAGCCAGCGCAAGAGCCAAGGCTTCAGCAACCTGGACCTGGATGACTCCATTGGCCTGGCCTTCGAAGCCGGCATGGACTACATGCTGACCGAGAACGTGCTGCTCAACGCCGCCGTCTGGTACATCGACATCGACACCCAGGCCACAACCGACCTGGCGGGCGTGGGCAAGGTGAAAGTGGACGTGGATGTCGACCCCTGGGTCTACATGGTCGGCGTCGGCTACAAGTTCTGACCGAGCACTCCCTTGCTGAAGGCGCCTGCGGGCGCCTTTCTTGTGTCTGGGAGAAATGCGGGAGGCGGAAACCTGTGGGGGCGAATTCATTCGCCAAGCAGACCGCAGGTCTGCCCTTCGGCCTTGCAGGGGGCTGCTGCGCAGCCCTTGGCGAATGAATTCGCCCCTACAGGGTAGAAGCGAACTGGAACCGATCAGCGCCCCAGCAGGCGCGAAACGCCCTCGCGCAGCGGCGTCGCCGGCGGGAAGTCGTAACGCAGCAACAGCCGTGTGTTACTCGCCCGTGAATGGCGGATATCGCCGGCGCGTGGCTCGGCGTGGGTCACCGGTGGCAGGCCACCGAGCACCTCGCCGATGGCGGCGAGCAGTTGCTTGAGGCTGGTGGCCTGGTTGAGGCCGACGTTCACCGGACCGGCTTCCAGCCACTCCATTTCCAGGGCCTGCACCAGCACTTCCACCAGATCGCCGACATAGACGAAGTCGCGAGTCTGCTCGCCGTCGCCGAAAACGGTGATCGGCAGGCCGGCCAGGGCGCGCTCGGTGAAGATGCTGATCACCCCGGAATAGGGTGAGGACGGATCCTGGCGCGGCCCGAAGATATTGAAGAAGCGGAATACCGCAGGCTCCAGTCCATACTGGCGGCGGTAGAAATCCAGGTATTGCTCGCTGGCCAGCTTGTCCACCGCGTAGGGCGTCAGCGGCGCTTTGGGGGTGTCTTCGTCGATCGCCTGGCCTTCGCCGTTCTGCCCATAGACCGCCGCGCTGGACGCGAAGAGCACCCGCTTCACTCCATTCTCGCGCATGGCCTCGCAGACGTTCAGGGTGCCGATGAAGTTGCTCTGGTGGGTCGCCACCGGGTCGTCCACCGAGGCCTGAACCGACGCCACCGCAGCCAGGTGCGCGACCGCCTTGCAGCCGGCCATGGCCCGCGTCACCAGCGCAGCATCGGCCACGTCACCCTCGACCAGTTCGAGGTGCGGGTTGTCCAGTGCCAGATTGGCGCGCTTGCCAGTCGAGAGGTTGTCCAGCACGCGAACGGCATGGCCCCTGGCAAGCAGTGCGTCGGCCAGGTGCGAGCCGATGAAGCCGGCGCCGCCAGTGATCAGGATGGGAGAGTCAGCCATGGCGGTAATAACGGTCCAGCAGCGTCGGCAGCGCGGCGCGCCAGGCACGCGGCTTGATGCCGAAGGTATGGAGGATCTTCTTGCAGGCCAGCACCGCGTTCTGCGGTTCGTCCTGCGCGTCGGGGCGCGCGGCGTGGGCCTGGGGCGTGATGTCCTGCACCTTCAGCGGGTGCAGGCTGCGGGCCTCGCTGAGCAGCGCCTGGCCCAGGGCCAGGGAGGTTGTCGCCTCGTGGCCGCCGTAGTGGTAAGTGCCCCAGAGCGGCGCCTGGCAGTCCAGTTGCTTGATCACCGCCAGCAGCACCCGTGCGGCGTCGTCCACCGGCGTCGGGTTGCCACGGCGGTCGTCCGCCAGGCAGATCTCTTCGTCGCGCTCGGCGCGGGTGAGGAAGCGTCCTAGCAGGCCTTCACGGCTATCGTCGAGCAACCAGCCGAAGCGCAGCAGAACATGCTTGGGGCAGGCCGCGCGAACGCTCTGCTCTATGCGCCAGAGGGCCTGCCCGCGCAGGCTCAGGGAGACCGTTTCGTCCTTCTCGCTGTAGGCGGTGGCCCGCGAGCCGTCGAAGACCCGGTAGCTGGAGGGTTGCAGCAGGATTATGCCGTGGTGCTGGCAGAGTTCGGCGAGGCGCTCCACGCCGCGCTCCTGGGCCGCCAGGCGGACGTCGCTGACTTCGTCGGCCTGGAACCAGTCGAAGTAGTAGGCGAGGTTGACCACGGCGTCGGGCCGGGTGTCATCGAGCAGCTGGGTCAGGCTGGCGGCGTCCCAGCCCTGTTCGGGCGGACGCGGAGCGAGAAAGCCGATGTCTTCCTCGGCGCCCAGGCGAATCAGCGCCTGTCCGAGTGAATTGCCGCCACCCAACAGCATCAAGCGCATTCGCATAGAGAAAAAGGTCGCTTAAAGCCGGTTAGAGGGAGTGCGCGGGCCATTCGCCCGCCGCATAAGAGCCGCATTCTGCGGGTTTCACCGCCGTACGTCACTAGCCGCGTGACGGCTGCGCCCCTGCCGGGCGGTAGAGATGCCCATGGTCGGCGCGATAAAGGGAGGAATCGGCGAAGCCTTCAGCGGCCAGCACCGCCCCCACCAGGATCAGCGCCGTGCGGCGGAAATCCCGTGCCGCCACCTTGGGCAGGATATCGCCGAGGGTGCCGGTGACCTGCTCCTGGTCGGGCCAGCTGGCACGATGGATCACGGCGATGGGGCAGTCGGCGCCGTAGTGCGGCAGCAGTTCGTCGACTATCTTCGCCAGCTGGCTCACGCCCAGGTGGATCGCCATGGTCGCGCGGTGCCGGGCCAGGTCGCCCAGGGCCTCGCCTTCGGGCATCCGCGTCTTGCTCGCGTAACGGGTGAGGATCAGGGTCTGCGACACCTCCGGCAGGGTCAGCTCGCAGCCCAGCAGCGCGGCGCAGGCGGACGTGGCAGTCACACCGGGCACCACCTCATAGGGGATGCCCAGCTCGCGCAGGTGGCGGATCTGCTCGCCGATGGCGCCGTAGAGCGACGGGTCACCGGAATGCACCCGCGCCACGTCCTGCCCCTTGGCATGGGCTTGGGCGAGCAGGGCGACTATCTCGTCGAGGTGCAGTTCGGCGGTGTTCACCACCTTTTCCGCGCTGTGCCCTGCCAGCACCGCCTCGGGCACCAGCGAGCCGGCATAGAGGATCACCGGGCAGCTGCGGATCAGCCGCTGGCCCTTCACCGTGATGAGTTCCGGATCGCCGGGGCCGGCGCCGATGAAAAAGACCGTCATGGCCGCTCAGCCTCGTGTCGGATGCAGGCCAGGGCACAGGTGGCGCTGGCGCTGCGGCGTTTGTCGATGAGCAGGATGGCATGGCCGCCGATCAGAATCTCGGCCTGGGCCAGGGCGGCGGCTTCGGCCACGCCCGGGCTGCCGCTTGCCTCGCGCACCCGTTCGGACGGCTGGCTCAGGCGGCCTTCGTGGGCCGCCAGGATATCCACAGGCAGGCCGTGGAGCGGAATCGCCAGTCGCTCGGCCAGGGCCATCAACCCCGGCTCCGCAGCCCTGGCCTCGGAGCTCGCCAGGGCGACCAGTGCGTCGAGGGGAGCGCCAGCCTCGGCAAGGCACTGCAGCAGCAGGCCTTGCAACTCGTCCGCAGGGCAACCGCGCCGGCAACCCAGCCCGGCCACCAATTTCAAGTTCAAGCCGCAGTGTGGCGCTGGTACAGCCAGGCCGCGGCCCAGCCCAGGGCGGCCCAGAACAGCGCGTTGGTGATCAGCGAGGCGGCGATGAACTCGTGCTCCAGGGCTTCCGGCGCCAGACTGGAATGCACCTCGGGCTGCGGCGCGCCGACCAGGTGGGGGATCACCAGCAGCGCCAGGCCAACGATGCGCAGGGCCCAGTGGCGAGCGAAGGCGATCAGTGCCAGACCGGTAGCGGTGGCGGCGGCGGTGCCGATCCACCAGGCCTGGCGTTGGGCCAGGTCGGCGGCAGCGGTGCCCGGAAGCTCCGGCGGCAAGCCGAGGGACGGAGCCAGGGCAAAGGTCGCGAAGCCGCCCAAGCCCCAGAGCAGCCCCTGCCAGGCGCGGGTCGGGCCGCGCAGGCTGAACAGTCCGGCGAGGATCAGGGCGAAGCCCACGGCCACCACCAGGTTGCTGCCGCCAGTGGACAGGGTGCGCTGCCAGCCATCTTCCGGGGCCCAGGCCTCGTCGCTGTGTTCATGGGTATGGGCCACGGCGGCGGCGCCGTGCTGATGGTCGTCGACATGTTCCACCGACGCGGCCGGCTCGGCGTTTTCATAGGTCTCCGCCTGGAGGATCAGCGGGGTGACCCACAGGCTCTGCAGCAGGGTCAGCACCAGGGCGGCGATCAGGCCGGAAAAACCGGCGGTCTGGGCAATGCGCTTGATCATCTGAGCTCACTCAGTGGCAGGGGAAGGCGGCGCTGTGACGGGTGTCGTGGGCGGCGTTGTGCACGGCCTCGATATGCGAGAAGCCGGCGAAGTACACCAGGGACAGGCCGATCAGGCCGGCGCCGATGGCCAGCACCAGGCGTTGGGCCAGGGTCGAGGAGGAAGCGGCGGAATGGGACAGGGTGCGGCTGGACATGGAGGTTCCCTCTGCGTTGCAAGTGATACCAGCAGGGGAACGCGCATGAGGGAAGCGGGCGCACAGGCACCCCGATTTCCGGCTTGCGCCCGCCCACCGCGGGTTGCCAAAACGTGATCAGGCCGGTCTCCGGGCTTGCGACGCCTGCCGATGGCAGGATGGGCTTGCCTTCCCATGCCCGAAAGCACAGTGGCCTACTAATCCCTACGTTCGCTTACCGTTGCGGGGGCAGCGTCGGACTAATCCCTGGGGGATGCACCGACTTCCCGTTTCACCCCGCGCACGACGACGCGGGGCACCTGAAAAAACCGTGCTAGGACATCACGAGTCCGACCAAGCGTCAACTGCCGCGATTGACCGTCGTTGGCGCCCTGCGTAGCCTTCGCCCCTTCGAGGTTCTCCGGGCGCGTCCCGGAGCTAAGAGGGAACGTGGTCAAGGCCACGGCTGCCCCCGCAACTGTGAACGCCCCCTGGGCCCTTCATACGCCACTGCGCAAGCGGGAAGGCGAAGGTGCCGCGCCAGGCGCAGGGTCGTGAGCCAGGAGACCTGCCTCGACGAGCTTTCAGACAACCGGGCGGGGTGATCCGGTGGCGAAACCAGGCACGGGCTTCTCCGCGCCTTCGTCCTGCACGCCCGCCGATCCGACCGATCCCCAGCAAAGGGCCGCCGTGCATGAAAACCCTGGCAAAACTCCCCGTCACCATAGTCACCGGCTTCCTCGGTGCCGGTAAGACCACCCTGCTCCGTCACATGCTGGACAATGCCGAAGGCCGCCGCATCGCGGTGATCGTCAACGAGTTCGGCGAGCTGGGCATCGACGGCGAGATCCTCAAGCAATGCTCCATCGGCTGCAGCGAGGAAGAGGCCGTGGGCCGCGTGTTCGAACTGGCCAACGGCTGCCTCTGCTGCACGGTGCAGGAGGAGTTCTTCCCGGTCATGCGCGAGCTGGTGGCGCGCCGCGGCGACCTCGACCAGATCCTCATCGAAACCTCCGGCCTGGCCCTGCCCAAGCCCCTGGTGCAGGCCTTCCAGTGGCCGGAAATCCGCAATGCCTGCACCGTGGACGCGGTGATCACGGTGGTGGACAGCCCGGCCGTGGCCGCCGGCACCTTCGCCGCCCACCCCGAGCAGGTGGACGAGCAGCGCAAGCAAGACCCGAACCTCGACCACGAGTCGCCGCTGCACGAACTGTTCGAGGACCAGTTGGCCAGCGCCGACCTGGTGATCCTCAACAAGGCCGACCTGCTCGACGCCGCAGCACTGGCGGCGGTGCGCGCCGAAGTCGCCGAAGAGCTGCCGCCGGCGGTGAAGATCGTCGAAGCCAGTGCCGGCAAGCTCCCGCTCGAAGTGCTGCTGGGCCTGAACGCCGAGGCCGAGCTGCACATCGACAACCGCCCCACCCACCACGACCACGAGGGCCATGAGGACCACGACCACGACGAGTTCGACTCCTTCCATGTCGACCTGCCGGAAGTGGAAGAACGCGCCCTTCTTGAAGCCCTGGCGCACCTGGTGGAGCGCCACGCCATCCTGCGCATCAAGGGCTTCGCCGCCATCCCCGGCAAGCCCATGCGCCTGCTGATCCAGGGCGTCGGCAAGCGCTTCGACAAGCACTTCGACCGCAAGTGGCTGAGCGACGAAACCCGCAACACCCGCCTGGTGGTGATCGGCCAGGAGCTGGACCAGGCGGCCATCGCCAATGAGCTGAAGACCGCGCTGGCGTGAGATCCACTGCCCTCTCCCCCAGCCCCTCTCCCGCAAGCGTGAGAGGGGAGCTTGTACGGCGCTCCGCCGACACTCCTCTGCACCGGCGCACTCCGAACCGGCTCCCTCTCCCTTCAGGGAGAGGGCTGGGGAGAGGGTGCTGCCCAAAGTGAGATAGGCCAGCCATGCACCTCCTGCGCACCCAACCCGGCGGTTTCGTCCCCGACGACGGCATCGCCCACCTGGCCCAGACGCCCGCCGAGCTGGTGATCCTGTGCAGCGGCGACTCCCACCTGGCGCTGCTTGCCGAGGCTGCACGCGAGCTGCCGGCGGACTACCCGAGCCTGCGCCTGGCCAACCCCATGCAGCTGCAGAATCACGCCTCGGTAGACCTCTATGTCGACGAGGTGCTGCAGCATGCCAAGGTCATCCTTATTTCGGTACACGGTGGCGTCGGCTACTGGCGCTACGGCATCGAGCAGCTGGTGGCCCTGGCCGAGCGCGGCGCCAGGCTGATCCTCGTGCCCGGCGACGATCGCCCCGACCCCGAGCTAGCCAGCCTCTGCAACGTGCCGGCCGCGGATGCCGACCGCCTCTGGCAGTACCTGCGCCAGGGCGGCCTGGACAATGCCCGGCAACTGTTCAATTACCTGGCCAGTCTGTGGCTCGCGCGCGACTATCCCTGGAGCGAGCCGCAGGCCCTGCCCCGCGTCGCCCTCTACCACCCAAGCCAGCGCCAGGCACGGCTGGACGACTGGCAAGCGGACTGGCAGGCGGGACGGCCGGTGGCCGCCCTGCTCTTCTACCGCACCCACCTGCAGGCGGCGAACACTGCCTTCATCGACGCCTTCTGCGAGCGCCTGGCCGCCCAGGGCCTGAATCCCCTGCCCATCGCCGTCGCCAGTCTCAAGGAAGCCGAGTGCCTGGCGGCGGTGGAAAACTGGCTGGACCAGGCCGGCGCCGGACTGATCATCAACACCACGGGTTTCGCCCAGTCCAATCCGGACGCCCCCAGCCTGCGCCCCTTCCGCCGCGATATCCCGGTGCTGCAGGCCATCTGCTCGCTGGATAACGAACCGCTCTGGCGCGACAACCCCCAGGGCCTGGGCCCGCGCGACCTGGCCATGCACATCGCCCTGCCGGAGCTGGACGGCCGCATCATTACCCGCGCCATCAGTTTCAAGGGCATGGCCTGGCGCAGCGAGCGCAGCCAGAGCGACGTGGTCTGCTACCTGCCGCATATCGAGCGCATGGACTTCGTCGCCGCGCTGGCGCGGCGCTGGTGCGAGCTGGCGCGCAAGGCCAACGCCGACAAGCGCATCGCCCTGGTGCTGGCCAACTACCCCACCCGCGACGGCCGCATCGGCAACGGCGTGGGCCTGGACACCCCGGCTGCCGCACTGAACATCCTCCGCGCCCTGGAGGCGGAGGGCTACCCGGTCGCCGGTCTGCCGGACAGCGGTACGGCACTTGTCCACAGCCTGCTGGGCGGCGTCAGCAACGACCTCGATAACCTTGACCTGCGCCCCTGCGCCCAGAGCCTGGCGCTGGATGACTACCTGGCCTGTTTTGCCCGCCTGCCCGAGGCCAACCAGCAGGCGGTACGCGAACGCTGGGGCGAGCCGCAGCAGGACCCGATGTTCCGCGCCGGCCGCATGATGGTCGCCGGCCTGCGCTTCGGCCTCGCCTTCGTCGGGATCCAGCCGGCGCGCGGCTACCAGCTGGACCCGGCGGCCATCTACCACGACGCCGCGCTGGTGCCGCCCCATGGCTACCTCGCTTTCTATTTCTGGCTACGCGAGGTATTCGCCACCGATGCGCTGATCCATGTGGGCAAGCACGGCAACCTGGAGTGGCTGCCGGGCAAGGGTGTCGGCCTGTCCGCCGAATGCTGGCCGGACGCCGTGCTCGGCCCGCTGCCGAACATCTACCCCTTCATCGTCAACGACCCCGGCGAAGGCGCCCAGGCCAAGCGCCGCGCCCAGGCGGTGATCATCGACCACCTGATGCCACCGCTGACCCGCGCCGAGAACTACGGCCCGCTGCGCGACCTCGAACGCCTGGCCGACGAGTACTACGACGCCTCCCTGCTGGACCCGCGCCGCGCCGTGCAGCTGCGTGGGGAGATCCTCGAGTTGGTGAAGGCCACCGCCCTGGACCGCGAGCTGAACCTCAGCCTCAGCGACGACCCGGAAAGCTGGCTGCCGCAGCTGGATGCCTACCTCTGCGACCTCAAGGAATCGCAGATCCGCGACGGCCTCCATGTGTTCGGCGAATCCCCCGCCGGGCGCCTGCGCGACGATACCCTGCTGTCCCTGGTGCGCATTCCGCGGGGTGACGGCAAGGGTGCCAATGCCAGCTTGCTGCGCGCTCTGGAGACAGACCTGGCGCTCGGCCGCGATCCGCTGGATTGCAACTGGGCCGAGGACTGGCAGGGCCCGCGTCCGGCCGTGCTGGCGGCCGTCAGCGATGACCCCTGGCGCAGCAACGGCGATACCCGCGAGCGCCTGGAGTTGCTGGCCCTGGGCCTGATCGAAACCACCGATTTCGGCTCCATCGGACCGGCCAGCGATGCGGTTATCCACAACCTGCGCGCCGTGATAGCCCCCACCCTGGACGCCTGTGGCGCGGCTGAGATCGGCGGCGTAGTGGCCGCCCTGGAAGGCCGCTTCGTCCCACCCGGACCCAGCGGCGCGCCCAGCCGCGGACGCCTCGACGTGCTGCCGACCGGGCGCAACTTCTTCACCGTCGACGTGCGCAATCTGCCTACACCCACAGCCTGGCGCCTGGGCTTCCAGTCCGCCAGCCTGCTGCTGGATCGCCACCTGCAGGACCACGGCGACCACCTGCGCCAGCTCGGCCTGTCCGTCTGGGGCACCGCCACCATGCGCACCGGCGGTGACGATATCGCCCAGGCCCTGGCCCTGATGGGCGTGCGCCCTGTCTGGCAGGCCGGCAGCCAGCGGGTGGAAGACTTCGAGATATTGCCGCTGTCATTGCTCGACCGCCCGCGAGTGGACGTGACCCTGCGAGTCTCCGGCTTCTTCCGCGACGCCTTCGCCAACCTCATCCGCCTGTTCGACGCCGCCGTGCAGGCCGTGGCCGAACTGGACGAGCCCGAAGACATGAACCCCCTGGCCGCACGCGTGAAACAGGAAAGCTCACGCCTCGCCGCCGCGGGCCTGGCCGCCGAGGAAGCCCGGCTGCAGGCCGGCTGGCGCATCTTCGGCGCCCAGCCTGGTGCCTACGGCGCCGGCGTGCAGGGCGCCATCGAGGAGCGCCAGTGGCAGGACCGCGCCGAACTGGCCGAGGTCTACCTCAACTGGGGCGGCTACGCCTACGGCGCCCAGGACGCCGGCACCCCGGCGCGGGAACGCTTCGTCCAGCGCCTGGAACGGCTGCAGGCCGTGCTGCACAACCAGGACAACCGCGAGCACGACATACTCGACTCCAACGACTACTACCAGTTCCAGGGCGGCATGCTTGCCGCCGTCGAGACCCTGCGCGGGGAAAAGGTCGCCAGCTACCACGGCGACCACAGCCAGCCGGACCTGCCGCGCATCCGCAGCCTCAAGGAAGAGCTTGGCAGGGTGGTGCGCGCCCGCGCCGCCAACCCCAAGTGGATCGCCGGCATGAAGCGCCACGGCTACAAGGGCGCCTTCGAACTGGCGGCGACCGTGGACTATCTGTTCGCCTTCGACGCCACCAGCGAACTGGTGGACGACCACCAGTACCAGTTGCTGGCCGATGCCTACCTACTGGACGAAGACACCCGTGAATTCATCCAGCAGCACAACCCCGAAGCCCTGCGCGATATCGCCGAGCGCCTGGTGGAGGCGCAGCAGCGAGGGCTGTGGGAGAACCCAGGGGCATACCGCGAGGCGATCGAGAATCTATTGCTGGATATCGAGGAGCAGTGAATTGCCTTTGCTCTTGTAGGGGGAATTCATTCGCCAGGGGCAACGACGTTGCCCTCTCGCTCCCTCAGGGCGGACCTGCGGTCCGCTTGGCGATTGAAATCGCCCCTGCACGACCGTACGAAACTCACCCGCGCAACCGCGCGGCTGCCTTCCGCAAAATCGCCTCGGTGCCTGCCCACCCCAGGCAACCATCGGTGATGGACACGCCATAGCGCAGGTCGCAGGACAGCGACTGGGCGCCATCGAACAGGTGGCTCTCGATCATCACGCCGCGCAGGGCGTCCTGGCCGGCCAGGCGCTGGGCGATCACGTCTTCCAGCACCGCCGGCTGGCGCAGCGGGTCCTTGCCGCTGTTGGCATGACTGCAATCGACCAGGATGCGCGGCGCGATACCGAGCTTCTCCAGGCCTGCCCGGGCTGCCTGCACACTGGCCGCGTCGTGGTTTGGGCCCTGGTGACCGCCGCGCAGCACCAGGTGGGTGTCCGCGTTGCCCGCGGTCTGCACCAGCGCCGGGCGGCCCTGGGCATCGATGCCGAAGTGCTGGTGCGGATGGGCCGCCGAGCGCATGGCGTCGGTGGCGATACCGAGGCTGCCGTCGGTGCCATTCTTGAAGCCCACCGGCAGGTCCAGGCCGCTCACCAGCTCGCGATGGATCTGCGACTCGCTGGTGCGCGCGCCGATGGCGGCCCAGCTCAGCAGGTCGTCCAGGTAGCCGGCGACCAGCGGCTGCAGCAGCTCGGTGGCGATCGGCAGGCCCAGCTCGGCCATGTCCAGCATCAACCGGCGGCTCAGGGCCAGGCCCTCGGCCATGTCGCCGCTGCCATCCAGATGCGGGTCGTAGACCAGGCCCTTCCAGCCCACCGTGGTGCGCGGCTTCTCTACGTAGGCGCGCATCACCAACAACAGCTGGTCGCTGACTTCCGGTGCCAGGGCTGAGAGGCGCCGGGCGTAGTCGAGGGCGGAATCAGGGTCGTGGATGGAACAGGGGCCGACCACCACCAGCAGGCGCGAATCCTCGCCATCCAGCACGGCGCGCACGGCCTCGCGCTGGGCGCGGATCTGGCGGGCGAGCTCATGGGACAGCGGCAGGCGCTGGCGCAGTTCGGCGGGGCTGGGTAACGGCTGGGTGGTGCGGGAAGACGGGATGGCCGCGTCCAGGGCAACGACGTGCAGGGACTGGGCAGCGGTAGGCAGAACGGAAACGGAAGAATTCATGACTGGCATCCTCGGCCGGCGCGGCTCGGTCCGCGCGCGGCGCTCTATCTGGGTGTTCGAAGCAAGGGAATCAGGGCGTTGGCAAAGCGGCTAAATCGCCAGTCGGAGTTGCGGTAATAAGTCTGATAGGGGCGGTAGCTGATCATGGTGCGATCCTCGATGTACGTACGGTTGGCCTTGTGGGCCGTAGAAAAAACAAAACCCCCGGTCGGGTTGCCGACCGGGGGTTTCGTGGAGCTTTGGCGGCGACCCTGCTGGAGTGGGCCGCCTGATGGGGTATCAGGCCAGCCCGTGGCTAAACCAATACCCATAGAAATAGCTGGCCGCAGCGGCCACACGCACCCGCGCCGGGGCTGAAGCCTGGCAAGCGATGAGCGAAGTGGTAGCGAGGTGCGGCATGACGATCTCCAAAGCGAATGCTGGCTAACCTACTTCATCGCAGCCGGCCGTTCAATCACTGATTTCTATCGGCGCCTTCGGGCTTTCGCTACCATGCCCGCCATGCATTTGCAGGAACCCGACATGTCCGACCTACCCCACTTTCCCCTGGCCGCCGTAGTCGGCGCCGATGAGCTGAAGCTGGCGCTCTACCTCGCCGCCATCGATCCGGCCATTGGCGGTGTGCTGATCGAAGGCCCGCGTGGCATGGCCAAGTCGACCCTGGCGCGGGGCATCGCCGAGCTACTGCCGGATGGCATCTTCGTCACCCTGCCGCTCGGCGCCAGCGAGGAACGCATAGTCGGCACCCTGGACCTGGATGCCGCGCTGGGCGAAGGCCGCGCGCAGTTCTCCCCCGGCGTGCTGGCCAAGGCCCACGGTGGTGTGCTCTACGTGGACGAGGTCAACCTGCTGCCCGACCACCTGGTGGATCTGCTGCTGGACGTGGCCGCCAGTGGCATCAATCTGGTGGAGCGCGATGGCATCTCCCACCGCCACCCGGCGCGCTTCGTGCTCATCGGCACCATGAATCCCGAGGAAGGCGAACTGCGCCCGCAGTTGCTCGATCGCTTCGGCCTCAAGGTGCTGCAGAACGGCCAGCCGCAACCGGCCGAGCGCGCTGAGATCGTGCGCCGCCGCCTGGCCTTCGATGCCGATCCACAAGCCTTCGTCGCCCAATGGAGCGGCGAGCAGCAGGCCTTGGCGCAACGCTGCCAGGAAGCCCGCGATCACCTTGCCGCCATCCCCCTGGAGGACGCTGCCCTGGATGAGATCGCCCGGCGCTGCTATGCCGCTGGTGTCGACGGCCTGCGCGCCGACCTGGTCTGGCTGCGCGCCGCCCGCGCCCACGCCGCCTGGCGCGGCGCCGAACGCATCGAAGTCGCAGACCTGGACGCCGTTGAACACTTCGCCCTCGCCCACCGCCGCCTGCATGCCCCGCCGCCGGTCGCGCAGCCCCCGCAAGCGCAGCCCACCGGCCAGCAAGCGCAAGCATCGCCAGGTGAAGGCCAATGGGGCGAACTGCCCGCGCAAGCCATGCCCATGGGCGAACGGCGCGAGCTGCCGCGCTGGCCAAAAAAGCCCTGAGCATCCGCCCGCGCAAGGTCACAGGCGCGGATGCCAGGCCCAGACCAGGCACCCTCGGTAAAGGCCGCAGCGGCGGCCGCCGTACCGGTCCGGAGGGCGTCATCCAGTGGCTGCCCACCCTGCTGCGCGGCCGCCCGCGCAAGGCCGCCGACCTGGTCCGCGCGCCACGCAGCCAACGCCCCGACGAACTCTGGCTGGTGCTGGTGGACGCCTCCGCCTCCACCCGCCGCCACGGTGCACTGTCCCAGGCCAAAGGCCTGCTGACTGGGATTTTCGACGGAGCCTATCGCCAACGCGCCCGCCTCGCCGTGCTCCACGCCACCGGCCGCCAGCCGCACTGGCTCTGGCAGGGCCGGAAAGCCTCCCCCGCCTTGCACCACTGGCTTGCCGATCTGGGCGCTGGCGGTGGCACTCCGCTGATCGAAGCGCTGCAGCAGGCAGCTCTCTGGCTGGCGAAACGGAAACGGCAAAAGCCGGCCGAGGAACAGCGGATGCTGATCCTTACCGATGGGCGATTGAAGGAGTGGCCGGCGCTAGGCGCACTGGGTTGTCCGACGCTTCTGGTAGATATCGAAGGTGGCCCGATTCGCCTGGGGCGGGCGAAGCAGCTGGCAGCGGAGCTGGGGGCGGATTACAGGAGCATCTCCGAGTTTCAGGCAACCGCCCTCTCCCCCAGCCCCTCTCCCTGAAGAGGAGAGAGGTGACTCGCGCCGGCGGCCACGGAGTCAGCCGGCGGGCTCGGGTAGCCGCGTAGGATGGGTTGAGCTCCGCGAAACCCATCAATGACGCCGGCGTCAGCGATTCGCCGCCTACCGGTCACGACTTCATCAACATCTCCGGCACCACCCGCTCTTCCACGATCCGTTCCTGCACCCAGCGCAGCACCTCTTCTTCATTGCGAATGCGGTACCACTCGCCGTCCGGTTGGAGGCTGGCGGTGGGGCCTTCGTCGCAGGGGTATTGGCAATGGGTGCGGGTGATCAGCACGCCGCCTTCGCATTCCAGCTTGCCGGCGTCCTTGAGGGCTTCGCGCAGTTTCTTCCACAGCGGCAGTGCACCACGGCGGGTGCAGCGGGGGCCGTTGCAAAGGAGCAGACGGCGGGAATGGGGCGGGATGCAGGACCAGGAGTGATGCTCGGGCAGGGCCGGCACATCCACGCAAGGGAGGTGCAGTTCGCGGCGGTCGGCCAGGGTGCAGGCGGCGCCCGCCGGATCGGTGTCGTACTGACCCAGCAGGCTAGCGGCGAAGAGTTGCTCGGGGGCGTTCAGTCTGCCCAGTTCGCTGCGTAGCCAGTCCAGGTGCTGGGGAGAAGACCGCGGATCGAGGTCGATCACCAGCAGTGGGCGCGGGCTGGACTGGACGAGCGGCCAAAGGGCGTCGTAACCAGCGGAGGTGTCGACGATATCGGCCAGGGCCGCCTCGCCGAGCAGTGTCACGAGTTGGCGGCGGAAGAGTTCGGCGAAGGAGCCTTTAGCGAGGTCCGGCCCGGCGAATAGCACGCGGGCGTAGGGTGTTGCGGTCATGGGGTTTCCAGGTAGGTCGCGATGGCCTGCCAAAGGTCATCGACTGAATCGAATTCACGTGTCACAGGCGGCAGTTCGGGGCGCTTGAGGATCAAGACCGGCAGCCCGAGTTCACGGGCCACCTGCAGCTTGGGCTCGGTGGACTGGCTGCCGCTGTTCTTGCTGATCAGCACATCGCTCTGCAGTCGGGAAAACAGCTCGCGCTCGCCGTCCAGGTTGAAGGGTCCACGGGCACCGATCACTTCGTAGCGTTCGCCTGCCGGCAGAGATTGCAGGCAACGCACCGTCCAGTGCCGCTGCGCGGGGATTTCGTGGAGGTGCTCCAGAGGCTCGCGGCCAAGGGTGAAGAAGGGCCGACGAAAGTCTTTCAGCGCTTCGATCAGCTCGGCCCAGTCGGCGACGTCGCGCCAGTCATCCTCGGGGCCGGCCTGCCAGCCGGAGCGGCGCAGGGCCCAGCAAGGGATGCGGGCCAGCTCGGCAGCCATGGCGGCATTGCGGCTGATCTGCGCGGCGTAGGGATGGGTGGCGTCGAGAAGCAGGCCAATGCCCTCCTCCACGATGAATCGGGCCAGGCCTTCGGCACCGCCAAAGCCGCCGACACGCACCTGACAAGCCAGGTCATCCGGTACCTTGCCGAGGCCAGCGAGGCTGTAGATGTGCTCGGGACCGAGACGCCGGGCAAGGGCCAGCGCCTCACTGACACCGCCCAGCAAAAGGATTCGCTTCATGGCTGCTCCACGGCCTCGCCGACGATATTGCCCTGGCGATCGATGGCGAAGACTTCCAGCGCCACGCTGGCTGGCACCATCTTGCGGGCGAAAGCCAGAGCGTGGGCGCAGACCGCATCGCCCAGGCAGATGCCGGCGGCATGGGCCAGCACCAGCGCCTGCTGGCTGGTGTTGGCGCCGCGCATGGCCTCCTGCAGTTCGGCGCCGGCGCCAAGCTCCGCGGCCCATTGCGCCAACAGCGGCAGGTCGATGCTGGAGCTGCGGCTGTGCAGGTCCATGTGGCCGGCGGCGAGCTTGCTGATCTTGCCGAAGCCGCCGCACAGGCTGAGCTTGGCCACGGGCGCCTTCCGCAGGTGCTTGAGCACCGCGCCGACGAAGTCGCCCATTTCGATCAGGGCGGTATCGTCCAGGTGGTAGCGCTTGCGCATGGCGTCTTCGCTGGCGTTGCCGGTGCAGGCGGCCAGGTGGGTGAAGCCATTGGCGCGGGCCACGTCTATGCCCTGTTGGATGGAGGCAATATAGGCCGAGCAGGAAAAGGGGCGGACTATGCCGGTGGTGCCGAGGATCGACAGTCCGCCAAGGATGCCCAGGCGCGGGTTCATGGTCTTCAGCGCCAGCTCCTCGCCGCCCTGCACGCAGATGGTCACCTCGAATCCGCCGCCGTAGCCGTGCTCGGCGGCGAGCTGGGCCAGGTGGCGGGTCATCATCTGCCGCGGCACCGGATTGATTGCCGGCTCCCCGACCGCCAGGGTCAGGCCCGGCTTGGTGACGGTGCCGACGCCGGGGCCGGCGTGGAAGCGCACGCCGGGTTCGGCGGCCAGGCGGACCCGGGCGTATATAAGCGCGCCGTGGGTCACGTCCGGGTCATCGCCGGCATCCTTCAGGGTGCCCGCCTCGGCGCCGCCCTCAATCAGCCGGCAGAACTCCAGGCGCATCAGCACCTGGCGGCCTTTGGGCAGGGTGATCTCCACCGCGTCCAGCACCGCCCCGCCCAGCAGCAGGCGCGCCGCCGCCAGGCTGGTGGCGGTGGCGCAGCTGCCGGTGGTGTAGCCGCTGCGCAGGGGCGCGGGTTGCTCGGGGGTTTCGTCACGCATGTTCGGGAGCGCTCGGACAAGTCCCCTCGCCCCCTTGGGGGAGAGGGTTAGGGTGAGGGGGATGGCCTTCGCGCCGGAGTGCAGCGATGCCCCTCTCCCCCGGCCCCTCTCCCGCAAGCGGGAGAGGGGAGACAAGCGGTAGCTCCGCGCTCAAGGCTTCACCACTTCCAGCAGGGTAATCGGCAGCGCCGAGCGCCAGGTGTCGAAGCCGCCCAGCGGCTGCGCCTGGGCGATGGCGATACGGGTGAGTTCACCACCGTGGCGTTCGCGAAAGGCCACCAGGGTGGCTTCGCTCTGCAGGGTCACGGCGTTGGCCACCAGCCGGCCGCCAGGCTTGAGCTGGCGCCAGCAACTGTCCAGCACGCCAGGCTCGGTGACGCCGCCGCCGATGAAGATGGCATCCGGCGCGGGTAGGCCTTCCAGCGCCACTGGGGCCTGGCCAGCCACCAGTTGCAGGCCGGGCACACCGAGGGCGTCGCGGTTGTGCTGGATATGTCCCTGGCGACCCTCATTGGTTTCGATGGCAATGGCGCGGCAGCTGGGATGCGTACGCATCCACTCGATGCCGATTGAGCCGCAGCCGGCGCCCACGTCCCAGAGCAGCTCGTCGGGCCGAGGTGCCAGCCGCGCCAGGGTGATGGCGCGCACGTCGCGCTTGGTCAGCTGGCCATCGTGGCGGAAGGCGTCGTCGGGCAGGCCGGTGGTCAGCGGCAGCGCCCGGGCGCCGTCGCCGGTCCGGCATTCGACGGCCACCAGGTTGAGGTCAGCGGCGGCGTTCAGGGTCCAGTCGCTGGCGATACCGTCGATGCGCCGCTCCCGTTCGCCGCCCAGGTGCTCCAGCACCGTCAGGCGACTGGGGCCGAAATCACGCTCGGCCAGCAATGCGGCGATAGCCGCCGGGCTGCCGCCGTCGTTGCTCAGCACCAGCAGGCGCGCGCCGGCATGCAGATGTGCATTGAGCGCGGCCAGGGGTCTGGCCACCACCGACAGCAGGGTCACCTCCTGCAGCGGCCAGCCCAGGCGGGCGGCGGCCAGGGAATATGACGATGGCGCGGGAATCACCCGCATCTCGTCGATCGGTACCTGGCGGGCCAGACTGGCGCCAACGCCGAACAGCATGGGGTCGCCGCTGGCCAGCACGCAGACCGGCGTGCCGCGTTTCTCCAGCACCGGTGCCAAGGAAAACGGGCTGGGCCAGGGCGTGCGGCGGGCACGGATGCAGTGGGGCAGCAGGTCGAGCTGGCGCGAGCCGCCGACCACTTCGACGGCGCCCAGCAAAGCGTGACGCGCGGCCTTGCCCAGGCCGGCGTAGCCGTCTTCGCCTATTCCCACCACGGTCAGCCAGGGCTGCATTGCACCGTCCTCATTTCCGAAAACGCCAGGGCCGTTCGGCTTCCGACAGGCAGCCTTTTCATAGGTCCGGGCAAAGCGGGCATAATAGCGCCCTTCATCGGTCGCTGGCGCTCACCTGACAAGCTCCAGCCTAAGAGGGAACACGGTCGAGCCGTGGCTGCCCCCGCAACTGTAAGCAGCGAGTCCATGCATTCGGGTCACTGGGAAACCGGGAAGGCCGCAGTGGATGATGACCTGCCAGCCAGGAGACCTGCCGGTGAGACCAGTCGCGTGTGTACGCATCGAGCGGGGTGTATCGGTGCAACGTTATCCCTGACATGGGGAAACCGGGTCGCCGCGACGCCAACCATGGTGACCAGGTGAAGCACACCCGCCCCACAGATTTGTCCGTTCGCCCCTCGGCCTGCCCCGGGCTGCTGCGCATCGTCCAGGCGAAGGATGGCGGCATCTGCCGCATCAAACTGCCCTGCGGCCGCTTGAGCGCCGTCCAGGCCCGCGCCGTGGCGGCCGCCGCGAGCGTCCATGCCAGTGGCCTGATCGAGGCCACCAACCGTTCCAACCTGCAGGTTCGCGGCGTCCGCGCCGGCGCCGAACTGGCGTTGATCGAGGCTCTGCTGGCTGCTGGCCTGGGTGCGGATACCCCCAGCGCCGACGATGTACGCAACCTGATGGTCAGCCCTCTCGCCGGCCTCGATCCGAGCGCCCTTGTGGATATCTCGCCGCTGGCCGAGCAACTGCTCGCCCTGCTGCAAGGCAAGCCGCACCTGCATGCCCTGTCGCCCAAGTTCGCCCTGCTGCTGGACGGCGGCGAAGCCATGGCGATGCTGGACCACCCCCACGACATCTGGCTGGCCGCCATGGGCCGGAGCGAAGACGCGCTGTTCGCCTTCGGCCTGGCCGGCTGCCCGCCCCAGGCGAAGGACGACGCGCCCGCCCTGGCCGCCGTGCGCCGCGCCCAGGTGCCGGCGCTGGTGGAAGCTTTGCTGGACCTCTTCCTCGAACTGGCGACCCCGGAGCAGACGCGCATGCGCCACCTGCTCGCCAATTATCCGGAAGGCGACCTGCTGCTGCGCCTGCAGCAACGACTTGCCCTGCCCCTGTTGCCAGCCGGCGAGTGGCGCCGCGCCGCCCCGCGGCCCTTCGCGCACCTGGGCATTTGCGACGGCCGCCATGTCGGCGGCGCGCCCGCCCTGGGCCGGCTGGACTCGACGCAGCTCTCGGCTCTCGCCGAACTGGCCGACACCTACGGCGACGGCAGCCTGCGCCTGACGCCATGGCAATCCGTGCTACTGCCGAATACCGGGGATGCCGCAGCCTGCCTGGGCGCCATGCAGGCGCTTGGCCTGAGCACCGACGCGCGCGAACCACTGGCACGACTGATCGCCTGTACCGGCTCGGCCGGCTGCGCCAAGGGCCTGGCCGATACCAAGGCCGATGCACTGGCGCTGGTTCCGCTGCTGCCAGCGGGAGCGGTGGCGCACCTCAGCGGCTGCCCGCGCTCCTGCGCCGCCGCCCATGTGGCGCCGCTGACCCTGCTGGCCGCGGGCCCCGGCCGCTACGACCTCTACCAGCGCGGTGGCGCCGGCTTCGGCCGGTTGCTGGCGCGCGACCTCAGCATCCAAGAGGCCGGCGAACGCCTGGCCGCCTCTCCTGACACCTGGAGTTCCACCCCATGATCGAGTACATCCGCGATGGTCAGGAGATCTATCGCAACTCCTTTTCCATCATCCGCGCCGAAGCCAACCTCGCCGGCATTCCCGCCGACCTGGAGAAACTCGCGGTGCGGGTGATCCACGCCTGCGGCATGGTCGATGTGGTCGACGAGCTGCGCTTCTCCCCCGGCGCCGGTGACGCCGGTCGCGCCGCCCTGGCCGCCGGCGCGCCGATCCTCTGCGATGCGCGAATGGTGGCCGAAGGCATCACCCGCGCACGCCTGCCGGCGGACAACCCGGTCATCTGCACCCTGAATGACCCCGGCGTGCCGGAGCTGGCCCGCGAACTGGGCAACACCCGCTCGGCGGTCGCCCTGGAGCATTGGCGCGAACACCTGGACGGCAGCGTCGTGGTGATCGGCAACGCCCCCACCGCGCTCTTCTACCTGCTGGAAATGCTCGATGCGGGCGCGCCGAAGCCGGCGCTGATCCTCGGCTTCCCGGTGGGCTTCGTCGGCGCGGCGGAATCCAAGGAAATGCTCGCCGCCGACAGCCGCGGCGTGCCCTACGTGATAGTGCGCGGCCGTCGCGGCGGCAGCGCCATGGCGGCGGCGGCGGTCAATGCCCTCGCCACGGAGGAGGAATGATGAGTTCCGGCAAAGGACGGCTGATCGGCCTGGGCGTCGGCCCCGGCGACCCGGAACTGATCACGGTCAAGGCCCTGCGCCTGCTGCAAGCCTCGCCCGTGGTCGGCTACTTCGTGGCCAAGGCGAAGGCCAGCCAGGGCCAGGGCGGCAACGCCTTCGGCATCATCGAACAGCACCTGACGGAGTCCCAGCAGCGCATGCCGCTGGTCTATCCGGTAACCACCGAGAAACTGGAGCCGCCGCTGTCCTACGAGACCGTGATCAGCGACTTCTACGACACTGCCGCCGAACAGGTGGCCCGGCACCTGGAAGCCGGCCGCGACGTGGCGGTGATCTGCGAAGGCGACCCTTTCTTCTACGGCTCCTACATGTATCTGCACGACCGCCTTTCCAGCCGCTACGAGGTGGAAGTGGTGCCGGGCGTCTGCTCCATGCTGGGCAGCGCGGCAGTGCTCGGCGTGCCGCTGGTGTACCGCAACCAGAGCCTCTCGGTGCTCTCCGGCGTGCTGCCCGAGGATGAACTGAAGGACCGCCTGCGCGACGCCGAAGCCGCTGTGGTGATGAAGCTCGGCCGCAATTTCGACAAGGTGCGCCGGGTGCTCCAGGAGCTCGGCATCGCCGGTCGCGCCCACTATGTGGAGCGCGCCACCATGGCCAACCAACGCATCGTGCCGCTGGACGAGGTGGACCCCATGGCCTCGCCCTATTTCTCGATGATCGTCATCCCCGGCGAGAAGTGGAGGGGTTGATGCTGCGTGAGATGTCCCTGTTCGTAGGGTGCGCCGTGCGCACCAATGGCTCCCGGTGCGCACGGCGCACCCTACCTGTGGAACTCGACCATGCATAACCCACCGGCCATCGTCCTGCTCGGCAATGGCGGCCTGGCCACGGCCCGGCGCATCCAGGCGCTTTATCCACAGGCGCGTATCCTGGGCCTGGAGCAACGGGTGGAAGGCGCCGACCAGAGCTACGCCGAATTCGGCGAGACCTTGCGCAGCCTCTACCGCAGCGATACCCCGATCATCGCCCTGTGCGCCGCCGGCATCGTCATCCGCACCCTGGCGCCGCTACTGGCGAGCAAGGGCGCGGAGCCGCCCGTACTGGCGCTGGCCGAAGACGGCAGCGCCGTGGTGCCGCTGCTCGGCGGCCTCGGTGGGGTGAACCGCATGGCGCGGGAAATCGCTTCCGCGCTGGAGGTGGCGCCGGCCATCACTACCAGCGGCGAACTGCGCTTCGGTACCTGCCTGCTGGACCCGCCAGCGGGCTACGCCCTCGCCGATATCGAACAGGGCAAGCGCTTCGTCTCCGACCTGCTGGGCGGTGAGGCGGTGCGGGTACAGGGCGAAGCGCCCTGGCTGGACGAGGTCCCCCTGCCCTTGGCAAACGAGGCGCAACGGGTTATCCGCATCACCGCCGAGGCTCGTCCGGCGGGGCGTCACGAATTGCTGATCCATCCGCGCGTCGCCGTGGCACGAATCGATGGAGCAGCGAATGCTGAGGCTGTACGTCAGGCCTTGGTCGACGCCGGGCTGGCGCCTTTGTCCCTAGCCTGCCTGCTGGCGGATCGCGACCGGATGATCGACGGCGACCTGGCAGCGACCGCCGCCGAGCTTGGCGTGCCTCTGCGATTCGTCACCGACGAAGCTGAGCTGCCGCCGCTGCACCAGCACGGCGACGGTATTCGTCTTTACCTGGCGAACGCACCGCTGGACCCGGCCCTGATCGGCCAGCCGCGCGGCCGCCTGACCGTGGTCGGCCTCGGCCCCGGCGCCGCCGAGTTCATGGTGCCGGCCGCGCGCCAGGCCCTTGACGAGGCCGAGGACCTGCTCGGCTACGAAACCTATATCCGCATGGCCGGCCCGCTGCGCCCCGATCAGGTAGCGCACTGCACCGACAACCGCGAGGAGCTGCAACGGGCCCGCCATGCCTTCGAACTGGCGGCCAGCGGGCGCCGCGTCGTGGTGGTGTCCTCCGGCGACCCGGGTGTGTTCGCCATGGCCGCCGCCGTACTGGAAGCCCTGGACGAATCCCGCGACGCGGACTGGCTGCGCGTCGAACTGCAGGTTTTCCCCGGCGTCTCCGCCGCCCTCGCCACCGCTGCCAAGGCCGGCGCACCGCTGGGCCATGACTTTTGCCTGCTGTCGCTGTCGGACAACCTCAAGCCCTGGGAAGTGATCGAGCAGCGCCTCGACCACGCCGCCGCCGCCGACCTGGCCATGGCCTTCTACAACCCCATTTCCCGGGCACGCCCCTGGCAACTGGGTCGCGCCCTGGAAATCGTCGCCCGCCATCGCGCGCCGGAAACAGTGGTGGTGCTGGGCCGCGATATCGGCCGCCCGGCGGAGAAGCTGACCCTCACCAGCCTCGGCGAACTGCGCCCGAAGCAGGTGGACATGCGCACCCTGGTGATCATCGGCTCGTCCCTGACCCGCCGCGTGCCAAGGGCCGATGGCGAGGACTGGGTGTACACACCGCGCTGGTATCGCTAGCGATGGTGCTTGCGTAGGGTGGACCACGCTTCACCGGTCCACCGTTCGAGGTTCCGCCAGGCTCCGTTGGTGGATGTGGAAGGCGACATCCACCTTACGGGTCCCGCAAGAGAATTCCGACGACTGTATCGGACCTGGCACACAACCAAGGTTGCAAAAGCCTTGTCGCGCCATGAAAATGCGACTAATTTTCATTTGTTATCGCATCTTGCGGTGGCCCTCATGTCTTTTCCCCACCTCACCGTCCAGGCGCTGTACAGCGAGCATCACGGCTGGCTGAAGAACTGGCTGCGCAGCAAGCTGGGCAATGCGGCCGATGCCGCCGACCTGGCCCAGGACACCTTCCTGCGCCTGCTCGGCAGAAGCGACAGCCTCGACCTGCGCGCCCCGCGCGCCTTCCTGCGTACCGTGGCCCGTGGCCTGGTGATCGACCACTGGCGCCGCGAGGAGCTGGAGCGTGCCTACCTGGAAGCCCTGGCCCAGCTGCCCGAGGCCGAGGCGCCCTCGCCCGAGTCGCGCGAGCTGATCCTCGAAGTGCTGGAGCGCATCGCGCTGATGCTCGACCGCCTCAAGCCCAAGGCCCGTACCGCCTTCCTGCTGGCCCAGTGCGAAGGCCTGACCCACAAGGAAGTCGCCGCGCAGATGGGCATTTCCCTGCGCTCGGTGGAGCGCTACGTAGCCGACGCCCTCTACCAGTGCTACCTGCTGCGGTTCGCCGAATGAGCGCCCAGGGCAAAACCGCAGCTCCCGACGAGCAGGTGGTGCGCCAGGCCATTCACTGGATGTTGCGCCTGCGCGGTAACGGCGATGCCGAGCTGTATGGAGCCTGCGAGCACTGGCGCGGACTCAGCGCCGACCACGAACTGGCCTGGCAACGGGTGCAGCAACTCGACCGCGAACTGGGCCAGGGCCTCAAGGCCCTACCCGGCTCCGGCCTGGTACTCGACAACGCCAGCCAGCGGCTGCGCCGGCGCCAGGCGCTCAAGCTCCTGTCCGGCATTGCCGTGGGCGGCACCGCGCTCTGGCTGACCCGCGACATCGCCCCCTGGGAGCGCCTGACCGCTGACCTGACCACCGCCACCGGCGAGCGCCGCAGCCTGGACCTGGCCGATGGCACTCGCCTGCAACTGAACACCGACTCGGCGGTGGATATCCGCTTCGGTGCGCAGCAGCGGCTGCTCGACCTGCGGAGGGGGGAAATCCTGGTCAGCGGCCCGGCCCAGGGCCTGCCCCTGCGTGTGCGCACCGACCACGGCCTGCTGGAGGCCCGGGGCTCGCGCTTCGTGCTGCGCCAGGGCAAGGCAGCCTCGCGCGTCAGCGTGCTGCAAGGCAGCGTGGCGCTGAAGCCGGCAATCGGCCTTTCTCGACAGGTAGCGGAGGCCGGGCAGAGCTTCGACATCACCCGCGAGGGCATCCTGCCGGTACCGCGCCTGGACATGGAAGCCGGCGCCTGGACCGAGGGCCTGATCGTCACCCGCGACATGCGCCTGACGGACTTCCTCGCCGAAGTCTCGCGCTATCGCAACGGCCGCCTGGCCTGCGCCGAAAGCATCCGGGACCTGCGCCTGTCCGGGGTGTTCCGCCTCGACGATACCGACAAGCTGCTGGTCCTGCTGCCGCGCACCCTGCCCGTGCAACTGGACTACCGCACGCGGTGGTGGGTGACGGTGGAGGCGCGGGCTTGAGCAAACACTCGTCGCTTTTCTGTGGGGGCGAATTCATTCGCTATGCAGGCCGCAGGCCTGCTGTTGGGCACTTCCAAGGGGGCAGCTGCGCTGCCCATTGCGATTGAAATCGCCCCCACAGGTTTCGAGCCGCTACACCGGTTCGAATGGCATCCAAAATTTTTTGGCGGGTTTTCCGGGGAAGGCCGGCAATGGGAATAACTCCCATTAACCACTGCAACTTTCTCGGACACCCCATGACCGCACCACGCGCTTCCCGCCTCGCCCTTGCCATTCGTGGCGCCCTGCTGTCCGCAGTGCTGGCCGCCCCACTGCTGCCCGCCGGCGCCATCGCCGAAGAAGCGGCGGCTGTCGCCAGCCGCAGCTACGCCATCCCCGCCGGGGCCCTGGACGTGGCGCTGAACCGCTTCGCTCGCGAGGCCGGCATCAACCTCTCCGCCACTCCGGCGCAGACCCGCGGCCTGAGCACCCAGGGCCTGAACGGCAGCTACTCGGTGGAAGCCGGCCTGGCCCTGCTCCTCGGCGGCACCCCGCTGCAAGCGGAGAACCTCGGCGACGGCAGCTTCGTGCTGCGCGAAGTGCCCGCCGGCAGCACGCTGGAAGTACCCAGCACCCAGGTCTTCGCCCTGGGCAACGCGCTGGGCAGCGAGGACGGCTACCTGGCCACCCACAGCCAAATCGCCACCAAGACCAGCAAGTCGCTGATGGAAACCTCCCAGAGCGTCTCGGTGATCACCCGCGAGCAGATCGACGACCAGGGTTCGAAGACCGTGCAGCAGTCCATGCGCTACACCCCCGGCATCTTCACCGGCCAAGTGGGCGCCTCGAACCGCTACGACTATGTGGTGATGCGCGGCTTCGCCGACAACAGCGTGGACAACATCTACCTCGACGGCCTGAAGACCATGGGTGATAGCGGCACCTTCAGCTCGATGCAGGTCGATCCCTACTTCCTCGAGCGCATCGACGTGCTCAAGGGACCGTCCTCGGTGCTCTACGGCCGCAGCTTGCCCGGCGGCCTGGTGGCGCTGACCAGCAAGAAGCCGCTCTACGAGGACTACCACCAGGTCCAGGCCATGCTGGGCAACATGAACCAGAAGGGCGTGGGCTTCGACTTCAGCGGTCCGCTGGATGACGAGAAGCGCATCGCCTACCGCCTGGTCGGCCTCGGCAAGGGCGGCGACACCCAGTTCGATCACACCAAGGACGAGCGCTACGCCATCGCCCCGACCCTGGCCATCGATTTCAGCGAAGACACCACCCTGACCCTGCAGGGCTACCTGCAGCACGACCCCAACGGCGGCTACCACAGCGGCGTGCCGGCCGACGGCAGCCTGTTCCAGCACAACGGCCGACGCATCGACCGCGAGTTCTTCGACGGCGAACCCGGCCTGGATGATTTCGACCGCACCCAGCGCATGTTCGGCTACCAGCTGGAACACCGTTTCAACGAGGTCTGGAGCGCGCGGCAGAACTTCCGCTACCTGAGTTCCGACGTCGACCTGTCCCAGGTCTATGGCTACGGCTGGACCGCGCCGGACAGCAATGAGCTGAACCGCTACTTCACCGGCGCCAGCGAGGAGCTGGAGGCCTACATCATCGACAACATGGTGCAGGCCGAATTCGACTGGGGCAGTGCCCGCCACACCTTGCTCACCGGCCTCGACTACCAGCGCCGCAAGACCCACGTGGACTGGACCTCGGGCGTCTCCACGCCGCTCAACGCCTTCGACCCGGTGTACGGCAACGAAACCCTGACCTTCCTCTCCGAGGACAACCACACCCGTCGCCTGGAGCAGACCGGCCTGTACATGCAGGACCTGATCGACCTCGACCAGTGGCGCTTCTCCCTTGGCGTGCGCCAGGACTGGGTGGACGTCTCGGACGAGAACCGCACCACGGGCGGCAAAAGCGACGAGCAATGGAGCAAGTTCACCGGCCGCGCCGGCGTCCTCTACCTGTTCGACAACGGCATTGCGCCCTACATCAGCTACTCCGAGTCGTTCAACCCGAACGCCTATTCGGATGCCGCCGGCAAGGCGCTGGAGCCCACCGAGGGCAAGCAGTGGGAAGCGGGCCTGAAATTCCAGCCACAAGACAGCAACAGCATGTACACCGCCTCGGTGTTCCACATCACCCAGCAGAACGTCGCCTCCAAGCTGCCCCAGGACAACTTCTTCACCTCGGTCGGCGAAGTGCGCTCCCAGGGCATCGAGCTGGAAGCCCACACCCAGGTCAGCGAGAACTTCAAGGTCCTGGCCAGCTACACCTACACCGACATCACCTACGCCAAGTCGCTGGACGGCAACCAGGGCAACACCCCGAACCAGGCGCCCGAGCACATGGCCTCCATCTGGGGTGACTACGAGTTCAACGCCGGCGCCCTCGACGGCCTGCGCACCGGGCTCGGTGTGCGTTATGTCGGCAAGACCTGGGCAGACAAGGAGAACACCCTGCACGTGCCCTCCTACACCCTGGTCGACGCCCTCATCGGCTACGACCTCGGCAAGCTGGGCATGCCAGGCCTGGACCTCAGCCTGAACGCCAACAACCTGCTGGACGAGGACTATGTGGCGTCCTGCTACAGCCTGGACTTCTGCTACTTCGGCGAGAAGCGCAATGTGACGGCCACGCTGAGCTATCAGTTCTGACGGCCAATCCCGCGCAATACCCGGTGCGCACAGCGCACCCTACCGGGCACGATCTCCGCGTAGGGGGCACCGTGCGCACCAGATTTCCCGCCCACAAAAAAACGGCGCGCTCGTGGTGCGCCGTCACTGCCAATCCGCAGCTCAAATTCGTGGGGAGGAAACGAGGCGCCGCTTGTGGCGGCGCCTCGCATAGTGGGGTCGGCCGACGCGACCACCGCTATCGGATCGGGCGGGTCAGACCACCGGGGTCAGCACCTCGCCCTTGTCGAGGAAAGCCCGCAGGTTGGCGAACACCAGTTCCTCCATCTGCAGGCGGGTCTCTTCGGTGCCGCTGCCGATATGCGGCGCCAGCACCACGTTGTCCAGTGAAAGCAGGGCTTCGGGCACGCGTGGCTCGGCCTGGAACACGTCCAGTCCGGCACCGCCCAGGCGCCCTTCCATCAGTGCCGCCACCAGCGCCTGTTCGTCCACCACCGAACCACGGGCGACGTTAATCAGGATGCCCTCCGGCCCCAAGGCGTCGAGCACCGGTGCCGAAATCAGGTGATGAGTGGCCGCGCCGCCCGGGCAGGTCAGCACCAGGAAATCGGCCCAGCGCGCCAGCGCCAGCAGGCCCGGCTCGAAGCGGTATGAGCTGTCCGCATCCGGACGGCGGTTGTGGTAGCGCACCTGCATGTCAAAACCACTGGCTCGGCGCGCCACGTCCTTGCCGATACGGCCGAGACCGACGATGCCCAGGCGCTTGCCGCTGACCTTGCGCGCCAGCGGGAAGTGACCGGCCGGCCAGAGGCTGGCGCGGACGAAGCGGTCCGCCGCACTAATGCGCCGCGCACTGTCGATCAACAGGCCCATGGCCAGGTCGGCGACGCAGTCGTTGAGCACATCCGGGGTGTAGCTGACCTGGATGCCACGCTGGCGCGCTTCGTCCACGGGGATGGCGTCGTAACCGACGCCGAAGCTGCAGATGGCGCGGACAATGGGCATCCGCTGGAGCATCGCGGCGGAGCAGCCGAAGCGCGCCGAGGTGACTACCACCTCGAACGCTGCGCCATGCTCATCGAGGAAGGCCAGGGCATCGCTCTGCTTCCATAGTTGCTGCACGTCGTACTCGCTGGCCAGGCGCTGGTTGAAGCGCTCAGTCAACGGGCCGACATGAAGAATCCTGGGTTCCATCCGGCGTCTCCAGTTCGCTACGGGTGATTCAAGTTACCGGAGCGGGGTTAAACAGGGTCAGGTCGTTGTGCAGCCGGTGCACTTCGGCCCAGGTGCGTTTCCTGCCGCTTGCCACGTCCAGGTAGTACTGGAACAGCTCCCAGCCCAGTTCCTCCAGCGAGATGCGCCCCGAGGTGATGCGCCCGGCATCGACATCGATCAGGTCAGGCCAGCGCTCGGCCAGCTGGGTGCGGGTGGAGACCTTGACCACCGGCACCATGGCCAGGCCGTAGGGCGTGCCGCGGCCGGTGGTGAAGACATGGAGGTTCATGCCCGCCGCCAGTTGCAGGGTGCCGCAGATGAAATCGCTGGCCGGGGTGGCGCAAAACTGCAGGCCCTTGCCGCGCACGCGCTCACCGGGGGCGACCACACCGTTGATGGCGCTGTTGCCCGACTTGGCGATGGAGCCCATGGCCTTTTCGACGATGTTGTTCAGCCCGCCCTTCTTGTTGCCGGGGGTGGTGTTGGCGCTGCGGTCGGCCATGCCACGGGCCAGGTAGCGGTCGTACCAGTCCATCTCCCGCACCAGCGCGTGGGCCACCTCTGGCATCGCCGCGCGCGGGGTGAGCAGGTGGATGCCGTCGCGCACCTCGGTGTTCTCCGAGAACATCACGGTGGCACCGGTGCGCACCAACAGGTCGGCGGCCACGCCCAGGGCCGGGTTGGCGGTGACACCGGAGAAGGCATCGCTGCCGCCGCACTGCATGCCCAGCACCAGCTCTGAGGCCGGGCAGGTTTCCCGGCGGCGCTGGTCGAGCACCTTCAGGCGGTCCTCGATCATGCCCATGATCTGCTCGACCATGCCGGCAAAGCCGCTGGCCGAGTCCTGTAGGCGGAACAGCCAGGCTTCCTCGTCCTGGCCTGCGGTGAGTTCGTCACCCGGCATCAGTTGCTCGGCCTGGAGCTTCTCGCAACCGAGGCCGATCACCAGCGCCTGGCCGCCGAGGTTAGGGTTGCGTGCGATGTTGTGCAGGGTGCGGATCGGGATCACCGCGTCCGGCGCGTTGATGGCCACGCCGCAGCCGTAGCTGTGAGTCAGGGCGATCACATCGTCGACGTTGGGGTACTTGGGCAGGAGCTCCTTGCGTACCCGCTCCACGCAGTGGTCCAGCACACCGGTGACACACTGCACAGTGGTGGTCACGCCGAGGATATTGCGGGTGGCGACACTGCCGTCCGGATTGCGGAAGCCTTCGAAGGTGTAGCCCTCCAATGGCGCCATAGGCGACGGCACGGCGGTGGCCATGGGCAGTTGGTCCAGCCCCGGCGCCTCGGGAATGCTCAGCAGCTCTTCCCGCACCCAGCTGCCACGGGGAATGGCTCGCAGGGCATGGCCGATGACAGTGCCATAGCGCAGCACCGCGCCGCCGGCGGGAATGTCCACCAGGGTGACCTTGTGGCTCTGGGGAATGGCTTCACGGGTGACCAGGCCATCGGGGAACCGACCGCCTTCGGCCACGCCCTGTTCGTTGACGACGATCGCGACGTTGTCGTCCGGGTGCAGGCGTACGTGGCGCGGGGAGTCCTGGTGTTGGATCAACTGCATGGCTGACTCCGTTGTTGTTCTGTGGTTCGAACATCCACCATCGGGTTTGGTGGACATGAAGAGCGATGTCCACCCTACGGTTGGAATCAAGGCGCTGCGTAGGGTGGATCACGCTTCACCGATCCACCATCAGCGGTGGATCGGCACGTTTGTCGAGTCAACGCACCAGACAGGGCCGCTTGTTGTTGAAGGTCCAGTTCGGCACCAGGAACTGCATGGCGATGGCGTCGTCGCGCGCGCCCAGGCCCTTGGCCTTGTACAGTGCGTGGGCACGGGCCAGTTCATCCATGTCCAGCTCCACACCCAGCCCTGGCTTCTCCGGCACCTTGACCTTACCGCCATTGATGCGCAGCGGCTCCTTCGTCAGACGCTGGCCGTCCTGCCAGATCCAGTGGGTGTCGATGGCGGTGATCTTGCCCGGCGCCGCCGCGGCGACGTGGGTGAACATGGCCAGGGAAATGTCGAAGTGGTTGTTGGAGTGCGAGCCCCAGGTCAGGCCCCAGTCGTTGCACATCTGCGCGACGCGCACCGAACCCTGCATGGTCCAGAAATGCGGGTCGGCCAGGGGGATGTCCACCGACTGCAGGGAGATGGCGTGCCCCATCTGGCGCCAGTCGGTGGCGATCATGTTGGTGGCGGTGGGCAGGCCGGTGGCGCGGCGGAACTCGGCCATCACCTCGCGGCCGGAGTAACCGTTCTCGGCGCCGCAGGGGTCCTCCGCGTAGGCCAGCACCTGGTGCTGGTCACGGCACAGGGCGATGGCTTCCTTGAGGGACCAGGCGCCGTTGGGGTCGAGGGTGATGCGCGCCTCGGGGAAACGCTCGGCCAGCGCGGTTACCGCTTCGATTTCCGCTTCGCCCTGCAGCACGCCACCCTTGAGCTTGAAGTCGTTGAAGCCGTAGCGGGCATGGGCGGCCTCGGCCAGGCGCACCACCGCCTCGGGGGTCAGCGCCTCTTCGTTGCGCAGGCGGAACCAGGCATCATCGGCCTCGGCTTCGCTGCGGTAGTCCAGGTCGGTGCGGTTACGGTCACCGACATAGAACAGGTAGCCGAGCATCTCCACTTCGTCGCGCTGCTGGCCTTCGCCGAGCAGGGCCGCCACCGGCACGCCGAGGTGCTGGCCGAGCAGGTCGAGCAGGGCCGCTTCCAGGGCGGTAACGGCATGGATGGCGATGCGCAGGTCGAAGGTCTGCAGGCCGCGGCCGCCGGAATCGCGGTCGGCAAAGGCCTGTCGCACCTGGTTGAGCAGGCGCTGGTAGTGGCCGATGGACTGTCCCACCAGCAGGGTGCGGGCGTCTTCCAGGGTCTGGCGGATGGCTTCGCCGCCGGGCACTTCGCCCACGCCGACATGGCCGGCGTTGTCCTTCAGGATCACCACGTTACGGGTGAAGTACGGGCCGTGGGCGCCGCTGAGGTTGAGCAGCATGCTGTCCTGGCCCGCCACCGGCACCACGGTGAGCTCGGTGATGCGCGGGGTGCCGTTGTGTTGTTGCTGGGTCATTTCTCTGTCCTTCTGCGGATTAACGGGCTGGGCTGGCGGCGGGCTCTTCGCCGGCTGCCTTGGTTTCAGCCTCGGGCTTTACGCCCTTGAGCTCGATGCGCTTGATCTCGCCGACGATGAACAGGTAGCTGAAGGCGGCGAGGAAGGCGTTGATGCCGACGAACACCAGGGCCCATTTGAAGGAACCGGTGGCGGCGATGATGTAGCCGATGACGATGGGGGTGGTGATGGACGACAGGTTGCCGCAGGTGTTGAAGATGCCACCGGCCAGGCCGGCGATCTGCCGGGGCGCGGTATCCGACATCACCGCCCAGCCGAGGGCGCCGATGCCCTTGCCGAAGAAGGCCAGGGCCATGAAGCCCACCACCATCCAGTCGGCATCCACGTAGTTGCACAGGATCATGGTCATGGACAGCAGCATGCCGCAGACGATCGGGGTCTTGCGCGCCACGCTGAGGGAATGACCGCGACGCAGCAGCCAGTCGGACAGCACCCCGCCCAGCACACCGCCGATGAAGCCGCAGATGGCCGGCAGGGAGGCGATGATGCCCGCCTTGAGGATGGTCATGCCGCGCTCCTGCACCAGGTACACCGGGAACCAGGTGAGGAAGAAGTAGGTGAGCGCGTTGATGCAGAACTGGCCCAGGTAGATGCCGGCCATCATGCGGTTGCTCACCAATTGCCTGATGTGCTCCCACTTCGGCCCGTTGCCCGGCTGGCGACGGTTCTGGTCCATGTCCACCAGGGCGCCGTTGCTGGCGATGTGGTCGATTTCGGCCTGGTTGATCAGCGGGTGTTCCTTGGGGTTGTAGATGAACTTCAGCCAGACCCCGGAGAACAGGATGCCGATGGTGCCCATGACGATGAACACGTGCTCCCAGCCCAGGCTGTGGACGATCCAGCCCATCAGCGGGGCGAAGATCACCGTGGCGAAGTACTGCGCGGAGTTGAAAATGGCGGACGCGGTGCCGCGCTCGGCGGTGGGGAACCAGGCGGCGACGATGCGCGCGTTGCCCGGGAAGGACGGCGCCTCGGCGAAGCCCACCAGGAAGCGCAGCATGAACAGGGTCACCACCGACCAGGCGATCGGCACCACGTCGACGAAGCCCTGCAACAGGGTGAACACCGACCAGGTGAAGATACTGAGGGCGTAGACGCGCTTGGAGCCGAAGCGGTCGAGCAACCAGCCGCCCGGAATCTGGCCGAGCACGTAGGCCCAGCCGAAGGCGGAAAAGATGTAGCCGAGCATGACGGCGTCGATACCGAGCTCCTTCTGGATGGCGGAGCCGGCGATGGAAATGGTGGCGCGGTCGGCGTAGTTGATCGTGGTCACCAGGAACAGCATGAGCAGGATCAGGTAACGCACACGGGTTTGTTTCAGGACTTCGCCCATGGTTCTTCTCTCTGAATTGTTCTTGTCGAAGAGCTCGCGCGGGTTGCCGCGCGAGGGTTACATGTCATTCCGCAGGCAGCGGACAGTCTTCAGAACCTCGGCTTCCTGATCTTCCAGTCCGGGTCGTATTTGCGCATCTGCCGCGCGTCGTCGCGACTTCGGATGTCGATGGACAGGTACTGCTCATGAAGTTTGGCCAGCTGATCCTGGTCCAGTTCCACGCCCAGGCCCGGCGCGCGGGTGATGCTGACGCAGCCATTGCGGATCGGCAGCTTGCCGCCCTTGATGACCTCCTCGTCTTCCTCCTGCCAGGGGTAGTGGGTATCGCAGGCGTAAGAGAGGTTGGGCACGGCGGCGGCCACGTGGGTCATGGCCATCAGGCTGATGCCGAGGTGGGAATTGGAGTGCATGGAGACGCCCAGGCCGAAGGTGTCGCACATCCGCGCCAGCACTTGGGTGTCGCGCAGGCCACCCCAGTAGTGGTGGTCGGCGAGGACGATCTGCACGCTGTTCAGCGCGACGCTGCGGCGGAATTCGTCGAAATCGGTGACCACCATGTTGGTGGCCAGCGGCATCCCGGTGCGCTTGTGCAGTTCGGCCATGCCGTCCAGGCCGGGGGTGGGGTCTTCGTAGTACTGCAGGTCGTCGCCCAGCAGTTCGGCCATGCGCAAGGCGGTGTCCAGCGACCAGTTGCCGTTGGGGTCGATGCGCAGCGGATGGTTCGGGAAGGCCTTCTTCAACGCCTTGATGCAGGCGACTTCGTGTTCCGGCTCGAGGGCGCCGGCTTTCAGCTTGATGCTCTGGAATCCGTAGGCTTCGATCATCCGCGCGGCCTGGGCGACGATCTGCGCCTCGGAGAGGGCCTCGCCCCAGGAGTCCGGCGCGTAGGGCGCGTCGATGTGTTCGGCGTACTTGAAGAACAGGTAGGCGCTGAAGGGCACTTCGGTGCGCACGGCACCGCCCAGCAGGTCCACCAGGGGCATGTTCAGCGAGCGCGCCTGCAGGTCGAGGAAGGCGACCTCGAAGGCCGAATAGGCGTTGGTCACCTGCTTGCTGGGATGGGAGCCGGGGGCCAGTTCCGCACCCGTTTCTGCCGGGCCGAGGGCGGCAACCGTCTTGATGACACGGGTGCGCAGGCCATTGAGGTCGAAGGGGTCCAGACCGACCAGGCTGTCCTGCATGGCCTGCAGTACCGCCAGGACCGGGGCGTCGCCGTAGCTCTCGCCGAGGCCGATGAAACCGTTGTCGCTCTCGACTTCGATGATCGAGCGCAGCGCGAAGGGCTCGTGGATGCCGCTGGCATTGAGCAGCGGCGCATCGCGGAACGCGATGGGGGTGACTCTGACTCGTTTGATCTTCACGACCAACTCCTACCTGTGCTTGTTGTTGTACCGGTAGTCCCTGATGGAGTACGGGGGCATGCCTTGCCCCCGCCTGGATCAGCCCGCGATGTAGGTGGTTTTCACCGTGGTGTAGAACTCCTGGGCGTAGCGGCCCTGCTCGCGCGGCCCATAGGACGAGCCTTTGCGGCCACCGAAGGGCACGTGGTAATCCACCCCGGCGGTGGGCAGGTTGACCATGACCATCCCGGCCTGAGCGTGGCGTTTGAAGTGGTTGGCGTACTTGAGCGAGGTGGTGGCGATGCCGGCGGAGAGGCCGAACTCGGTGTCGTTGGCCAGCGCCAGCGCCGCCTCGTAGTCGGCCACGCGGATGACGTTGGCCACCGGGCCGAAGATTTCCTCGCGGTTGATGCGCATCCCGGCTTCACTGTCGGCGAACAGCGCGGGGGCCATGAAGTAGCCCTCGGTATCGCAGCTCACCCGCTCACCACCGGCCACCAGGCGCGCGCCTTCGTCGCGGCCGATGTCGATGTAGCGCAGGTTCTGCTCCAGCTGGGCCTGGGACACCACTGGGCCGATATCGATGCCGCTACGCAGCGCATGCCCGACGCGGATGCCGCGCATGCGCTCGGCCATGGCCTCGACGAAGCGGTCGTGGATGCCGGCGGTGACGATCAGGCGGCTGCTGGCGGTGCAGCGCTGGCCGGTGGAGTAGAAGGCACTCTGCACGGCGAGCTCGACGGCAGTCTTGAGGTCTGCGTCGTCGAGGATCAACTGCGGATTCTTGCCGCCCATCTCCAGCTGCACCTTGGCGCCACGGGCGACGCAGACGGCGGCGATGCTTCGACCAACACCCACCGAGCCGGTGAAGCTGATGCCGTCGACGCGGGCGTCGTTGACCATGGCCTCGCCGACGACACGGCCACTGCCCATCACCAGGTTGAATACCCCGGCGGGGAAGCCGGCGCGGGAGATGATTTCGCCCAGGGCCCAGGCACTGCCCGGCACCAGGTCGGCGGGCTTGAACACCACGCAGTTGCCGTGGGCGAGCGCCGGGGCGATCTTCCAGGCAGGAATGGCGATGGGGAAGTTCCAGGGGGTGATCAGGCCGATCACGCCCAGGGGTTCACGGGTAACTTCCACCGATACGCCGGGGCGAACCGACGGCAGCACTTCACCGGCCAGGCGCAGGCATTCGCCGGCGAAGAACCTGAAGATGTTGCCGGCCCGGCTCACTTCGCCGATGGCTTCGGGCAGGGTCTTGCCCTCCTCCCGCGCCAGCAGCGTACCCAGCTCCTCACGGCGGGCGAGGATCTCGCTGCCCACCTTGTCCAGGGCGTCGGCGCGGGCCTGGATACCGGAAACGGACCAGGCCGGGAAGGCCGCGCGGGCCGCCGCGATGGCCTGGGCTACCTGGACGGCGTCGGCCTGGGCGTACTCGCCCAGGCAGTCACTCAGGTCGGAGGGGTTGATGTTGCGCGAGTAGCCGCTGCCGGCTACCCATTCCCCGCCTATGTAGTTGTCGAAGTTTTTCTGCTCGGCCACGGCCTTCTCCTTCGTTCTGCTTACTGCGCGCCCTGGGCATCGATCAGCGCGGCGAGGCGCTCGTACTCGTCGGGCAGCAGGTCGGTGAGCGGTGCGCGAACCGGGCCGGCGTCGTGGCCGACGATACGCGCACCAGCTTTCACGATGCTGACGGCGTAACCGGCGCGGCGATTGCGAATTTCCAGATAGGGCAGGAAGAAGTCGTCGATCAGCTTACCGGCGGTGGCGTGGTCGTCGGCGGCGACGGCCTTGTAGAAGTCCATGGCGGTCTTCGGGATGAAGTTGAAGACGGCCGACGAATACACGGGTACTCCCAGGGCCTTGTAGGCGGCGGCGTAGACCTCGGCGGTAGGCAGGCCGCCCAGGTAGCTGAAGCGATCGCCGAGGCGGCGGCGGATGGCGACCATCAGTTCGATATCGCCCAGGCCGTCCTTGTAGCCGATCAGGTTCGGGCAGCGCTCGGCCAGTTGTTCCAGCAGCGCCGGGGTCAGGCGGCAGACGTTGCGGTTGTAGACCACCACGCCGATGCTCACCGACTTGCACACCTGCTCCACGTGAGCGGCGACGCCTTCCTGGCTGGCTTCGGTGAGGTAGTGCGGCAGCAGCAGCAGGCCCTTGGCACCGAGGCGCTCGGCTTCCTGCGCGTACTGGATGGCCTGGCGGGTCGGGCCGCCGACGCCGGCGAGGATCGGCACGCTGCCGGCGCAGGTGTCGACGGCAGTCTTGATGACGGAGGAGTACTCGTCCGGCGCCAGGGAGAAGAATTCACCGGTACCGCCCGCGGCGAAGAGCGCTGAGGCACCGTAGGGAGCCAGCCATTCCAGGCGACGGGCGTAGGTGTCGGCGCGGAAGTTGCCGGCAGCGTCGAAGTCGGTGACGGGGAAGGACAGCAGCCCGGAGGAGAGGATGGACTTGAGTTCTTGTGGATTCATTATTCGAGCACCCTGCGAAGCGGTTTGAGTGGAGCCGGGGCGAACCGGCTTTAGAGATACGTTATCGTACAACTTAAAAGACTGCCAACCCCCGTTCATCCTCCTGTACGCTCATCGCCCGCTATCGAAGCATGACGCGCCCTACCCGCTTCCATGCCCTGGATACACCCGTTATCTGGGCCTCATGCCCCGGCTTAGCTGGGTGCTGGATGAGTCGGCGGCTGCGCGGACGACTGCAGCGCAGCCAGGTCTTTTGACCAGGACGACACCACAGGTGTTCGCGACGACCCGAATCAGTTGTACGACAACATATAACAACAAATCTTGTAGGACAACCGCCCCGAGGGAAAAAGTTTCGCCTTGCCCTCCTCCCGCCGCGCGAGCCCGGGATCGCCACAAGCCTCGGTACATTGCGCTTTGCCCGAAAACGAAAAAAGGCCGCTGGATGCGGCCTTTTTTCAGCGGGGATCGGTCCTCAGGCCTGACGGGCCTTCTCGGCTTCTTCGTGAGCCTGGCGCAGGCGTTCGCGGCTGTTGGTGAGGTGCAGGCGCATGGCCGCGCGGGCCCCGTCACTGTCCTGGCGGGCGATGGCCTCATAGATATCCTCGTGCTCACGGCTCAGGCGAGCGAGGTAATGCTCCCGATCGTCATGGGCGATGCGCGCCGAGTTGAGCCGCGTGCGCGGAATGATGCTGGTGCCCAGGTGGGTCATGATGTCGGTGAAGTAGCGGTTGCCGGTGGCCAGGGCGATCTGCAGGTGGAACTGGAAATCCGAGGCCACCGCGTCGGTGCCATGGGCGGCACTGAGGAAATTGTCCAGCGCCTCGCGCATGGCAGCCAGTTGCTCTGGGCTGCGGCGTTGGGCGGCGAGACCGGCGGATTCGACTTCCAGGCTGATGCGCAGTTCGAGGATGGCCATCACATCGCGCAGGGTGACGATGGTCGCCGGATCGATGCGGAAGCCGCTGGGGCTCGGGGTATCCAGCACGAAGGTGCCAATGCCGTGGCGGGTTTCCACCAGGCCCGCCGCCTGCAGCCGCGAAATTGCTTCGCGTACCACGGTGCGGCTCACCCCCTGAGCTTCCATGATGGCCGACTCGGTGGGCAGCTTTTCACCCCGCTTGATCACACCATCCTGGATCTGCTGGGAGAGCTCGGTCACCAGCTCCTGCGCCAGGCTCCGATGCTTGCGGCGCGGGCGTTGCTGGGTGCTTGGATTGTCCATGTCGAAGTTGGATCTCGGCGAAAACTGAGCGTCCATCATAGCCCAGCGAGTTGTACGATGACACTCATCTCAACGGCGCGGCGGCCCTTCCCTGCATCCCTTTCCGACGGGAATCAGCCGCGTATTCCGACCCTGAAACGAAAAAGGCGCAGCCGGATGGCTGCGCCTTTGTCTACTTGCGCGGTTCGACTTAGAACGGGATGTCGTCGTCGAAGCTGTCGTAGTCCGGCGCCGGCTGGGCGGCGGGCTGCGGAGCCGGGCGCTGTTCGCGCGGGGCGGACTGCTGCGGCTCGCGCTGCGGGCGCGGGGCACGCGGGGCGTCGCCTTCGCTGCCGGGACGGCCGCCGAGCAGCTGCATCTGGCCGTTGATGTCGACCACGATCTCGGTGGTGTAGCGCTTCACGCCGTCCTTCTCCCACTCGCGAGTGCGCAGGGAGCCTTCGACGTAGACCTGCGAGCCCTTGCGCAGGTACTCGCCGGCGATCTCGGCGAGACGGCCAAAGAACACCACGCGGTGCCATTCGGTACGCTCCTGCTGCTGGCCGGTCTGCTTGTCCTTCCAGCTTTCGCTGGTGGCCAGGGTGACGTTGGTCACCGCGTTGCCGTTGGGCAGGTAGCGGGTTTCCGGATCACCACCGACGTTACCAACCAGAATGACTTTGTTAACCCCACGGGCCATGACGTTCTCCTAGGCTTCAGCACGTTCGGGAGCCGGATCGACCAGGCGCTCCAGGGACGTGCGGTCCAATTGTTCGGTATCCACTTTGATATAGATGGCCGCCTCTTCGGCCACCACGACGGCATCTGCCACTCCGGGCAATGCCAGCAAACGCGCAACCAGCCCATTATCGGCCACAGCCGCTGCGCTGAGCGGAAGGCGCAGACTGGTTACGTACGGAGGTTCACGCATAGTAACAGCAATGGCCAGCCAAATCGCACAGACCACCGCACACCCGACGAACACCGTCGACAGGCCACCGTGCTGGAACAGCCAGCCGCCGAGGATGCCGCCAACAGCCGCGCCGAGGAACTGGCTGGTGGAATAGACCCCCATGGCCGTGCCCTTGCCGCCCGCGGGGGCGACCTTGCTGATCAGCGACGGCAACGAGGCTTCCAGCAAATTGAAGGCGGTGAAGAAGACGATGGCGCCGAACACCAGCGCGCGCAGGCTGTCGCCGAATTGCCAAAAGAACAGTTCGCAGGCGCAGAGCACGGCGACCGCGCCCACCAGAACGCGCTTCATCTGGCGCTTTTTCTCGCCATAGATGATGAAGGGCACCATGCCGAAAAAGCCTACCAGCAGCGCGGTGAGGTAGACCCACCAATGCTCTTCCTTGGGCAGGCCGGCTTTCTCCACCAGTGCCAGCGGCAGGGCAACGAAGCTGGCCATGAGAATGGCGTGCAGGGCGAGGATGCCGAAGTCCAGGCGCAGCAGGTCCGGGTGCTTGAGGGTGGGAAGCAGCGCCTCGCGCGCCACCCCGGATTCACGGTGGTGCAGCGGATGGGCCGCACGCGGCACCATGAAGGCGATGATCAGCATCCCCACCAGGGCCATGATGGCAGTAGCCCAGAACAACCCTGAGAGGCCGAAGGCGCGGGTCAGCAGCGGGCCGACCACCATGGCCACGGCGAAGGACACGCCGATGCTCATGCCGATCATGGCCATGGCCTTGGTGCGGTGCTGTTCGCGGGTGAGGTCCGAGAGCAGTGCCATGACCGCCGCGGAAATGGCGCCGGCGCCCTGCAGAACGCGGCCGGCGATCACGCCCCAGATGGAGTCGGCGTTGGCCGCCAGGGCCGCGCCCGCAGCGAAGATCAGCAGGCCGATATAGATCACCGGCAATCGGCCGACACGGTCGGAGATGACACCGAAGGGAATCTGCAGTACGGCCTGGGTCAGGCCGTAGGCGCCGATGGCCAGGCCGATCAAGGCGGGGGTCGCGCCAGCCAGGTCCTGCCCGTAGGTGGCCAGCACCGGCAATACCATGAACATGCCGAGCATGCGGAAGGCGAACACCAGGGCCAAGCCGCTGGCAGCGCGCGTTTCGCTACCGCTCATGCGTTCCGAATGGAGGTCGTGCATAGGTGCCTCAAGGGAAAACGATCGGGGCCTGCGTCATGCGCCCCTGTCCGGCTGGTCACCCGGTCCTGGGTGCCCGGCTGTCGCCGGTGCCCGAAAAATGACGCGCATTCTAGCAGTACCGGCTGTTTGCGGCACATCCGTGACGCTTTGCCGCGTCCGCCCGGCGAGCCGTATAATCGCGGGTTTCCGACCGCCAAGTGAGGCCGTTGTGGACAAGATCCTGATACGTGGGGCCCGCACCCACAACCTGAAGAACGTCGACCTCACCCTACCCCGCGACAAGCTGATCGTCATCACCGGCTTGTCCGGCTCCGGCAAGTCGTCGCTGGCCTTCGACACCCTCTATGCCGAGGGCCAGCGCCGTTATGTGGAATCGCTGTCGGCCTACGCCCGGCAATTCCTGTCGATGATGGAAAAGCCCGATGTGGACACCATCGAAGGCCTGTCGCCGGCGATTTCCATCGAGCAGAAATCCACGTCCCACAACCCCCGCTCCACGGTCGGCACAATCACCGAGATCTACGACTACCTTCGCCTGCTCTACGCCCGCGTCGGTACGCCACGCTGCCCGGACCACGATGTGCCGCTGGAGGCCCAGACCGTCAGCCAGATGGTCGACCAGGTGCTGGCCCTGCCCGAAGGCCGCAAGCTGATGCTGCTGGCGCCGGTGATCCGCGAACGCAAGGGAGAACACCTGGCGGTGTTCGACGAGCTGCGCGCCCAGGGCTTCGTTCGCGCCCGAGTGAACGGCAGGCTCTACGAGCTGGACGAGCTGCCCAAGCTGGACAAACAGAAGAAGCACTCCATTGACGTGGTGGTGGACCGCTTCAAGGTGCGCGAGGACCTGCAGCAGCGCCTGGCGGAATCCTTTGAGACGGCAATCAACCTGGCCGACGGCATCGCCCTGGTGGCGCCCATGGATGACGAGCCCGGCGATGAGATCATCTTCTCCGCACGCTTCGCCTGCCCCCATTGCGGCCACTCCATCAGCGAGCTGGAGCCCAAGCTGTTCTCCTTCAACAACCCGGCCGGCGCCTGCCCCACCTGCGACGGCCTGGGGGTGAAGCAGTTCTTCGACGCCAAGCGCCTGGTCAACGGCGAGTTGACCCTGGCCGAGGGCGCCATTCGCGGCTGGGACAGGCGCAACGTCTACTACTTCCAAATGCTCGGCTCACTCGCCGCACATTACGGCTTCAGCCTGGAAATACCCTTCGATGACCTGTCCGCCGAGCATCAGAAGGCGATCCTCTTCGGCAGCGGCCGCGAGGACGTGGACTTCCGCTACCTCAATGACCGTGGCGATATCGTCAAACGCTCGCACCCCTTCGAGGGCATCATCCCGAACCTTGAGCGGCGCTACCGCGAGACCGAATCGGCCACCGTGCGCGAAGAACTGGCCAAGTTCCTCAGCACCCAGCCCTGCCCCGATTGCCGCGGCACCCGCCTGCGCCGCGAGGCACGCCACGTCTGGGTGGGCGACAAGACCCTGCCGGCGGTCACCAGCCTGCCGGTCGGCGATGCGTCCGAATACTTCGGCGGCCTGAGCCTGACCGGGCGGCGCGGCGAGATCGCCGAGAAGATCCTCAAGGAAATCCGCGAGCGCCTGCAGTTCCTGGTCAACGTCGGCCTCGACTACCTGACTCTGGATCGCAGCGCCGACACTCTGTCCGGCGGCGAGGCCCAGCGAATTCGCCTGGCCAGCCAGATCGGCGCCGGCCTGGTAGGCGTGATGTACATCCTCGACGAGCCCTCCATCGGCCTGCACCAGCGGGACAACGAGCGCCTGCTGGCCACCCTCACCCACCTGCGCAACCTGGGCAACACGGTGATAGTGGTGGAGCACGACGAAGATGCCATCCGCCTCGCCGACTATGTGGTGGACATCGGCCCCGGCGCCGGCGTGCATGGCGGCCGGATCGTCGCCGAAGGCACCCCGGACGAGGTCATGGCGCACCCCGACTCGCTGACCGGCAAGTACCTCTCCGGCCGGGTGAAGATCGAAGTACCGCCCCAGCGCACGCCACGCGACAAGAAAAAGTCGCTGAAGCTCAAGGGCGCCAGCGGCAACAACCTGCAGCAGGTGAACCTGGAAATCCCGGTAGGCCTGTTGACCTGCGTGACCGGGGTCTCCGGTTCGGGCAAGTCGACCCTGATCAACAACACGCTGTTCCCGATCACCGCCACTGCGCTAAATGGCGCCACCTCGCTGGAAGCCGCGTCCCACGACAGCTTTGACGGGCTACAGCATCTGGACAAGGTGGTGGACATCGACCAGAGCCCCATCGGCCGCACGCCGCGCTCCAACCCGGCCACCTACACCGGGCTGTTCACCCCTATCCGCGAGTTGTTCTCCGGCGTGCCGGAATCCCGTTCGCGCGGCTACGGCCCCGGGCGCTTCTCGTTCAACGTGAAGGGCGGCCGCTGCGAGGCCTGCCAGGGCGATGGCGTGATCAAGGTGGAAATGCACTTCCTGCCGGACATCTACGTCCCCTGCGACGTCTGCAAGGGCAAGCGCTACAACCGCGAAACCCTGGAGATCCGCTACAAAGGCAAGAGCATCCACGAGGTGCTGGAGATGACCATCGAAGAAGCCCGTGGATTCTTCGACGCGGTACCGGCCATCGCCCGCAAACTACAGACCCTGATGGACGTGGGCCTGTCCTATATCCGCCTGGGGCAATCGGCCACCACCCTGTCGGGCGGCGAAGCGCAGCGGGTGAAGCTGTCCCGCGAGCTGTCCAAGCGCGATACCGGCAAAACTCTGTACATCCTCGACGAACCCACCACTGGCCTGCACTTCGCGGATATCCAGCAACTGCTGGACGTGCTGCACCGCCTGCGCGACCACGGCAATACCGTGGTGGTGATCGAGCACAACCTGGATGTGATCAAGACGGCGGACTGGCTGGTGGACCTGGGCCCTGAAGGCGGCTCCAAGGGCGGCCAGATCATCGCCACCGGCACCCCCGAGGAAGTGGCCGAGATGCCGCAGTCTCATACTGGGCACTTCCTCAAGCCATTGCTGGAGCGCGGCCGGGCCTGATCTGGCACAAAGGAAAAGGCCGGGCAGTGATGCCCGGCCTTTCCTTTTGGGGTTCCAGCGGTCCCGTCGGATGGGTATCGCATTGCTCCACGGAGCGCCGCCCCATCCTGCGAGAAGCTTTACTTCGCCGCCTTCAGCGCAGCACGAACGCCGTTGCCGTAATCTGGGTGCACCTTATCGAAGTGCCCCAGCTGGCGCTCGACGATGAACTCCGGCACCCCAGCCATGGACGCAGCAATATTGCCGAACAGGCGCCGCTTCTGGCCTGCATTGAACAACTCGAACAGGGCCCGCGGCTGACTGTAGTCGTCGTTGCCGTCACGGTGATCGTAGCGGTCGCCAGCCCCCTCGATGGGCAGCGGCGGCTCGGCGTACTCAGCCGACTGCGCCGGACCATTGAAGGAATTCGGCTCGTAGTAGGCATCCGGGTTCGGGTTATTGGCGAAAAAGCGCATCGCCCCGTCCTTGTGGTAGTGGTGTACCGGACTCTTCGGCGCGTTCACCGGCAGCGCCTCGTAGTGGGTACCCAGGCGGTAGCGGTGCGCGTCGGCGTAGCTGAACACCCGCGCCTGGAGCATCTTGTCCGGCGAATGGCCGATGCCGGGAATGATATTAGAAGGCGAGAAAGCAGCCTGCTCGATCTCGGCGAAGTAGTTCTCCGGGTTGCGGTTCAGCTCCAGGATGCCCACTTCGATTAGCGGGAACTCGCCATGGGGCCAGACCTTGGTCAGATCGAACGGGTTGAAGCTGGTTTGCCGCGCCTGCTCTTCGGTCATCACCTGGATGCAGAAACGCCATTTCGGGAAGTCGCCATTCTCAATGCTGTAGAACAGGTCTTCCTGGGTGGATTCGCGGCTGCGGCCCACCACGTCGGCCGCCTCGGCGTTGGTCCAGTGCTTGTGACCCTGCAGGGTCTTGAAGTGGAACTTCACCCAGATGCGCTCGTTGGCCGCGTTAATCAGGCTGTAAGTGTGCGAACCGTAGCCGTTGATGTGGCGCACGTCGGTCGGCAGCCCGCGGTCGGACATCAGGATGGTGACCTGGTGCACGCTCTCCGGCGACAGCGACCAGAAGTCCCAGGCGGCGGTGTTGGAGCGCAGGTTGGTCTTCGGGTGGCGCTTCTGGGTGTGGATGAAGTCCGGGAACTTCAATGGGTCACGGATGAAGAATACGGGGGTGTTGTTGCCCACGAGATCCCAGTTGCCCTGCTCGGTATAGAACTTCAAGGCGAAACCACGCACATCGCGCTCGGCATCGGCGGCACCCAGTTCGCCGGCCACGGTGGAGAATCGCGCAAGCACTTCGGTCTGCTTGCCGACTGCACCGAACAACGGAGCCTTGCTGTATCGGGAAATGTCGTTGGTGATGGTCAGGGTGCCGAAGGCGCCCCAGCCCTTGGCATGCACGACGCGCTCGGGAATGCGCTCGCGGTTCTGGTGGGCCAGCTTCTCGATCAGCTGGTAGTCCTGCATCAACAGCGGACCACGCGGGCCGGCACTAAGAGAATTCTGGTTGTCCGCAACCGGGTTGCCAGCACTGGTGGTGAGGGTTGGTTTCTGGCTCATGCTCGATCTCCATCTAGGCGTTTTAGACCCGAATTACCGGGTAGCAAGAAGTATCGAGCCGACGCCAAAAGACATCCAATTTATTAAAGGAAGAAGATCAATAGAACTTTTCTAATATTTCAGCCATAAAAAAACCGGGCACAAGGCCCGGTTTTTCATGCGACCGACTTACTCGGCAGCAGCTTCGACTTCACCAGCGACCGGACGGTCAACCAGTTCGACGTAAGCCATGGGAGCGTTGTCGCCAGCGCGGAAACCGCACTTCAGGATGCGCAGGTAGCCGCCCTGACGGTTGGCGTAGCGCTTGCCCAGGTCGTTGAACAGCTTGCCAACGATGGCTTTCGAACGGGTACGGTCGAAGGCCAGACGGCGGTTGGCTACGCTGTCTTCCTTGGCCAGGGTGATCAGCGGCTCGGCAACGCGACGCAGTTCCTTGGCCTTGGGCAGGGTGGTTTTGATCAGTTCGTGCTCGAACAGCGACACCGCCATGTTCTGGAACATGGCCTTGCGGTGTGCGCTGGTGCGGCTGAGGTGACGGCCACTTTTACGATGACGCATGGTTCAATTCCTTACCAAACTCACGTTCGGTGATTACGACGATCAGGCAGTCGCCTTGTCGTCCTTCTTAAGACTTGCCGGCGGCCAGTTGTCGAGGCGCATGCCGAGGGACAGACCACGGGAGGCCAGGACGTCCTTGATCTCGGTCAGGGACTTCTTGCCCAGGTTCGGAGTCTTCAACAGCTCTACTTCGGTGCGCTGGATCAGGTCACCGATGTAGTAGATGTTCTCCGCCTTCAGGCAGTTGGCCGAACGTACGGTCAGCTCAAGATCATCAACCGGGCGCAGCAGGATCGGATCGATCTCGTCTTCCTGCTCGACTACTACCGGCTCGCTGTCGCCCTTGAGGTCGACGAACGCTGCCAGCTGCTGTTGCAGGATGGTAGCAGCACGACGGATGGCCTCTTCAGGGTCCAGGGTACCGTTGGTTTCCAGATCGATGACCAGCTTGTCCAGGTTGGTGCGCTGCTCGACACGGGCGTTTTCAACCACGTAAGCAACACGGCGGACGGGGCTGAACGAGGAGTCGAGCTGCAGGCGACCAATGCTGCGGCTCTCGTCTTCGTCGCTCTGGCGCGCGTCGGCGGGCTCATAGCCACGACCACGGGACACCTTGAGCTTCATGTTCAGCGCGCCGTTATCCGCCAGGTTGGCGATCACGTGGTCGCCGTTGACGATTTCGACATCATGATCCAGCTGAATATCGGCAGCAGTGACCACGCCCGAACCTTTCTTGGAAAGGTTCAGCGTTACTTCGTCACGGCCGTGCAGCTTCACAGCCAGGCCTTTGAGGTTCAGGAGGATCTCGATGACATCTTCCTGAACACCCTCGATGGCGCTGTACTCATGGAGTACGCCGTCGATTTCGGCCTCGACTACTGCACAGCCAGGCATTGAGGACAACAGGATGCGACGCAGCGCGTTGCCCAGGGTATGGCCGAAACCACGCTCGAGGGGCTCGAGCGTGATCTTGGCGCGGGTCGGACTGACCACCTGCACATCAATGTGGCGGGGGGTCAGGAACTCATTTACCGAACTCTGCATGGATGCACCTATTTTCTAGCCCTTACTTGGAGTAGAGCTCGACAATCAGGTTTTCGTTGATGTCGGCGGACAGATCGCTGCGAGCCGGCACGCTCTTGAACACGCCGGACTTCTTCTCTGCGTCCACCTCAACCCACTCCACACGGCCACGCTGACCGCACAGTTCGAGGGCTTGGGAGATACGCAGTTGGTTCTTCGACTTCTCGCGAACGGCAACCACATCACCAGCTTTGACCTGGTAGGACGGAACGTTCACGGTCTGACCGTTCACGCTGATGGCCTTGTGGGAAACCAGCTGACGGGACTCGGAACGAGTAGCGCCGAAGCCCATACGGTACACGACGTTGTCCAGGCGGCACTCGAGGAGTTGCAGCAGGTTTTCGCCGGTAGCGCCTTTGCGGCTGGCAGCTTCTTTGTAGTAGTTACCGAACTGGCGCTCCAGGACACCGTAGATACGGCGCACTTTCTGCTTTTCACGCAGCTGGGTGCCGTAGTCGGACAGACGGCCACGACGGGCACCGTGCTGGCCAGGAGCGGATTCGATGTTGCACTTGGATTCGAGCGCGCGAGCACCACTCTTCAGGAAGAGGTCGGTACCTTCACGACGGGACAGTTTGCACTTGGGACCAATGTAACGAGCCATTTCTCACTGTCTCCTATTACACGCGACGCTTCTTCGGCGGACGGCACCCGTTATGCGGGATGGGCGTCACGTCGGTGATGCTGGCGATCTTGTAGCCGCAGGCGTTCAGTGCACGCACAGCGGATTCGCGACCCGGACCCGGGCCCTTGACGTTCACGTCGAGGTTCTTCAGGCCGTATTCCAGAGCTGCCTGGCCGGCACGCTCGGCTGCGACCTGGGCAGCGAACGGAGTGCTCTTACGGGAGCCGCGGAAACCGGAACCACCGGAGGTAGCCCAGGACAGGGCGTTACCTTGACGGTCGGTAATGGTCACGATGGTGTTGTTGAAAGAAGCGTGGATATGGGCGATCCCATCCACCACTGTCTTTTTGACTTTCTTACGAGGACGAGCAGCAGGCTTAGCCATGACTTAATTCCTGTCGATTCGCGGGCGCAATTACTTGCGGATCGGCTTACGCGGGCCCTTACGGGTACGCGCGTTGGTCTTGGTGCGCTGGCCATGAACCGGCAGACCGCGACGGTGACGCAGACCGCGGTAGCAGCCCAGGTCCATCAGACGCTTGATGTTCATGTTGATTTCGCGACGCAGGTCACCTTCAGTGGTGAGCTTCGCGACTTCGCCACGCAGCTGTTCGATCTGCTCGTCAGAGAGATCCTTGATCTTTGCCGCCGGGTTTACGCCGGTGACAGCGCAGATATTCTGCGCAGTGGTGCGACCAACACCGTAGATGTAGGTCAGCGAGATAACAGTGTGCTTGTTATCTGGAATGTTGACGCCTGCAATACGGGCCATTCAGTGAAACTCCAGTTGACAGCTACCTACGCCCCGGAAGCCAAGAAAAGGGCGCGAGATATTAACGCTGTAGAAACGAATAATCAACCCGGCAGCGCACTAGCTGCCGGGCTCATAACGCGTGAATCACACTCAGCCTTGGCGCTGTTTGTGACGCGGTTCCGCGCTGCAGATCACGCGAACGACACCTTCGCGGCGGATGATCTTGCAGTTGCGGCACAGCTTTTTCACCGATGCACGAACTTTCATCAGTAACTCCTAGAACCTTACGGAACCGGGTCAGCGGAGCATTCCGCTGCCGTAGCCCTTCAGGTTGGCTTTCTTCATCAGGGATTCGTACTGGTGCGAAACGAGGTGGGATTGTACTTGGGCCATAAAGTCCATCACAACCACAACAACGATCAGCAACGAGGTCCCGCCAAGGTAGAACGGTACGTTGGCTGCTACCACAAGGAACTGGGGCAGCAGGCAAACAGCCGTCATGTACAGAGCACCGAACATGGTCAAGCGGGTCAGTACGCCATCGATATAGCGTGCGGACTGCTCGCCCGGACGGATGCCCGGAATAAAGGCACCGGACTTCTTCAGGTTCTCCGCCACGTCTTTCGGGTTGAACATCAGCGCTGTGTAGAAGAAGCAGAAGAAAATGATCCCTGCACTAAACAGCAGAATATTCAACGGCTGACCAGGAGCGATAGCCTGTGCGACGTCCTGCAGCCAGCCCATGCTTTCAGACTGGCCGAACCAGGCGCCGAGAGAGGCCGGGAACAGCAAAATGCTGCTGGCGAAAATAGCCGGGATAACGCCGGCCATGTTCACCTTCAACGGCAGGTGGCTAGTCTGCGCAGCGAAGACCTTGCGGCCCTGCTGACGCTTGGCGTAGTGCACCGCAATGCGACGCTGACCACGCTCGATGAACACCACGAAACCGATGATCGCTACTGCCAGCAGACCGATTGCGACCAGGGCGAAGATGTTGATATCGCCCTGACGAGCAGACTCGAAGGACTGCCCGACCGCACTCGGCAGACCGGCCACGATGCCAGCAAAAATCAGCATCGAGATACCGTTGCCGACACCGCGCTCAGTGATCTGTTCGCCCAGCCACATCATGAACATCGCACCAGCCACGAAGGTGGTGACGGCCACGAAGTAGAAGCCGAAATCAGTCGAGAAAGCGACGCCCTGACTGGCCAGACCAACGGACATGCCGATGGCCTGGACCAATGCCAGGGCTACAGTGCCGTAGCGGGTGTACTGGCTGATCTTGCGACGGCCAGCTTCACCTTCCTTCTTCAACTGCTCCAGCTGCGGGCTGATCGCGGTCATGAGCTGCATGATGATCGATGCCGAGATGTACGGCATGATCCCCAGTGCAAAGATGCTCATGCGCTCCAGCGCGCCGCCGGAAAACATGTTGAATAGGCTAAGAATGGTCCCCTCGTTCTGCCGGAACAGCTCGGCCAGCCGGTCAGGGTTGATGCCGGGCACTGGGATGTGCGCGCCGATCCGGTAGACGATGATCGCCAGGAACAGGAAACGCAGTCGAGCCCAGAGCTCGGACAACCCGCCATTGCTGAGCGCGGAGAGAGCACCTTGCTTAGCCATTTAGTCCTCGAACTTGCCGCCAGCTGCTTCGATGGCCGCACGCGCACCTTTGGTGGCGGCGATACCTTTCAGGGTGACCGCGCGAGTAACGTCGCCGGACAGCATGATTTTCACACGCTGTACGTTCTGGTTAATCACGTTGGCATCCTTCAGCGCCTGCAGAGTGACGACATCGCCTTCCACCTTGGCCAGTTCGGAAGTGCGCACTTCAGCGCGATCCATGGCTTTCAGGGAAACGAAGCCGAACTTCGGCAGACGGCGGTGCAGCGGCTGCTGGCCGCCTTCGAAGCCCGGAGCAATGGTGCCACCGGAGCGGGAGGTCTGACCTTTGTGACCACGGCCACCAGTCTTACCCAAACCGCTACCGATGCCACGGCCCGGACGGTGCTTTTCGCGACGGGCACCCGGCGCGGAACGCAGATCGTTCAGTTTCATGGATTAACCCTCGACACGCAGAAGGTAGTAAGCCTTGTTGATCATGCCGCGGTTCTCAGGGGTGTCCTGGACCTCTACGGTGTGACCAATGCGACGCAGGCCGAGACCCTTGACGCAAGCCTTGTGGTTGGCCAGACGGCCGCTAACGCTCTTGATCAGCGTCACTTTGACAGTTGCCATGATTAGAGAATCTCCTCGACGCTCTTACCACGCTTGGCCGCAACCGACTCAGGGGACTGCATGTTCTTCAGACCCTTGAAAGTGGCGTAAACCACGTTCACCGGATTGGTGGAACCGTAGCACTTGGCCAGAACGTTCTGCACACCGGCCACTTCCAGAACGGCACGCATGGCGCCGCCGGCGATGATACCGGTACCTTCGGAAGCCGGCTGCATGAACACCTTGGAGGCGCCATGGGCGGACTTGATCGGGTACTGCAGGGTGGTGCCGTCCAGATCAACCTGGATCATGTTGCGGCGCGCAGCTTCCATTGCCTTCTGGATGGCAGCCGGTACTTCGCGGGACTTGCCGCGACCGAAGCCAACACGACCTTTGCCGTCGCCGACCACGGTCAGCGCGGTGAAGGTGAAGATACGACCACCTTTTACGGTTTTGGCAACGCGATTAACCTGGACCAGCTTCTCGATGTAGCCTTCGTCGCGCTTTTGCTCGTTATTTGCCATAACTTAGAACTCCAGCCCGCCTTCACGAGCAGCATCAGCCAGCGCCTTGACGCGGCCGTGGTACTTGAAGCCAGAACGATCGAATGCCACCTGAGTGACGCCAGCGGCTTTCGCGCGCTCGGCAACCAGCTGACCAACCTTCTTGGCCGCGTCGACGTTGCCGGTGGCGCCGTCACGCAGTTCTTTGTCCAGGGTCGAGGCGCTGGCCAGGACCGTGGCGCCGTCGGCCGAAATGACCTGGGCGTAGATGTGCTGGGAAGAGCGGTACACGCAGAGGCGTACGGCTTCCAGCTCGCGCATTTTCAGGCGTGCCTTGCGAGCGCGACGCAGACGAGTTTCTTTCTTTACGCTCATTTGCTATGCCCTACTTCTTCTTAGCTTCTTTACGACGGACGACTTCGTCGGCGTAACGTACACCCTTGCCTTTGTAAGGCTCCGGCGGACGGAAGTCGCGAATCTCAGCCGCCACCTGACCGACCAGCTGCTTGTCGATGCCCTTGATCAGGATATCGGTCTGGCTGGGGGTTTCAGCGGTGATGCCTTGCGGCAGTTCGTAATCCACCGGATGCGAGAAGCCGAGAGCCAGGGACAGCGTTTGACCTTTGGCTTGAGCCTTGTAACCAACGCCGACCAGCTGGAGCTTGCGCTCGAAGCCTTGGCTGACGCCGATCACCATGTTGTTGACCAACGCACGGGTGGTGCCGGCCATGGCGCGGTTCTGCTGGTCGCCGTTGCGAGCAGCGAAACGCAGCTCACCGGATTCTTCCAGAACTTCCACGGACGGATGCACTTTCAGTTCGAGAGCGCCCTTGGCACCCTTCACCGAGAGCTGCTGACCGGCGATCTTGACTTCGACGCCAGCGGGCAGCTTGACGGGGTTCTTAGCAACGCGAGACATGCTTTCAACCCCCCTTAGAACACAGTGCAAAGCACTTCGCCACCAACACCAGCGGCGCGAGCAGCACGATCAGTCATCACACCCTTGTTGGTGGAAACGATCGATACGCCCAGGCCGCCACGTACTTTCGGCAGCTGATCGACGGACTTGTACTGGCGCAGGCCAGGACGACTTACGCGCTTCAGCTCCTCGATGACCGGACGGCCTTCGAAGTACTTCAGCTCGATGGACAGCAGAGGCTTGATGTCGCTGCTGACTTGGTATCCCGTGATGTAACCCTCGTTCTTCAGAACGTTGGCCACTGCCACCTTCAGCTTGGAGGACGGCATGCTTACGACAGACTTTTCAGCCATCTGGGCATTACGGATACGAGTTAGCATGTCCGCTAACGGGTCCTGCATACTCATGGGCTAGATGCTCCTGATACAAAAAGAAATAGCCTTGCGGCTAGAGTCACGCGCGCGGGCAATGGACGGACTAATGCCAGGCCCGGGCGAGCCGGACATTCTAGAGATACTCCAGAAACGAATCAAGCCCCAAAAGGGGCTTGATTCTGATGACCTGGGCTTGGCCGACCGGAGCCGGCCTAACCGACGATCATTACCAGCTGGCTTTCACCAGACCGGGCACATCACCGCGCATGGCAGCTTCACGCAGCTTGTTGCGGCCAAGGCCGAACTTGCGGTAAACGCCGTGCGGACGGCCGGTGATGCGGCAGCGGTTACGCAGGCGCGAGGCGCTGGCGTCACGGGGCTGCTTCTGCAGGGCTACCTGGGCTTCCCAACGCGCTTCCGGAGTGGAGTTCGGGTTGGCAATGGTAGCTTTCAGCTCAGCGCGCTTCTTAGCGAACTTAGCAACCGTTTGCTGACGCTTCAGCTCACGGTTCTTCATGCTCGTTTTGGCCATTTTCCTACTCCAATCAGTTGCGGAACGGGAAGTTGAAGGCGCGCAGCAGAGCGCGACCTTCATCATCCGTACGGGCGGTGGTGGTCAGGGTGATGTCCAGACCGCGCAGCGCATCGATTTTGTCGTAATCGATTTCCGGGAAGATGATCTGCTCTTTCACGCCCATGCTGTAGTTGCCACGACCGTCGAAGGACTTGGCATTCAGGCCGCGGAAGTCACGCACGCGCGGCAGGGAGATGGACAGCAGACGATCCAGGAACTCGTACATGCGATCACGGCGCAAGGTGACCTTGACGCCGATCGGCCAACCTTCGCGAACCTTGAAGCCTGCAATGGATTTGCGGGCGTAGGTCACGACGGCTTTTTGGCCGGTGATCTTTTCCAGGTCGGCTACGGCGCTCTCGATGACTTTTTTGTCGCCGATGGCTTCGCCCAGACCCATGTTCAGGGTGATCTTGGTGATGCGCGGAATTTCCATCACGTTGGCCAGCTGAAGTTGTTCCTTCAGCTTCGGCGCGATTTCTTTCCGGTAAATCTCTTTTAGTCGTGCCATGGTTATCTACCTAGCAGTGCTCAAGCATCAACCGGCTTTTGGGTCGACTTGAAGACACGAATTTTCTTACCTTCTTCAACCTTGAAACCAACGCGATCAGCCTTGTTGGTTTCGGCATTGAAGATGGCCACGTTGGAGAGGTGCATGGGCGCCTCCCGCTCGACGATACCGCCTTGAACGCCAGACATCGGGTTCGGCTTGGTGTGGCGCTTGATCAGGTTGATCCCGCTGACCAGCACACGGCTGTCCTCGAGAACCTTGAGCACCTTGCCACGCTTGCCCTTGTCCTTGCCGGCGATGACGATGATCTCGTCGTCACGACGAATCTTTTGCATGACGGCTTCTCCTTACAGCACTTCGGGGGCGAGCGAGACGATCTTCATGAACTTCTCGGAACGCAGTTCACGGGTCACGGGCCCGAAGATACGGGTGCCGATCGGCTCCTGCTTGTTGTTCAGCAGGACGGCGGCGTTGCCGTCGAAGCGGATGATCGAGCCGTCAGGGCGACGAACGCCGTGCTTGGTACGAACCACAACAGCGGTCATTACCTGGCCTTTCTTCACCTTGCCGCGCGGAATCGCTTCTTTCACGGTCACTTTGATGATGTCGCCGATGCCGGCGTAGCGACGGTGCGAACCACCAAGGACCTTGATGCACATAACGCGACGAGCACCGCTGTTGTCAGCGACGTCGAGCATGGATTGAGTCTGAATCATATCTTTCTCCGACCCTTAGTCCTTAGACTTCCACGGCACGTTCGACGACTTCCACCAGGGCCCAGGACTTGGTCTTGGCCAGCGGACGGGTCTCACGAATGGTGACCTTGTCGCCGATGCGGCACTGGTTGGTTTCGTCGTGGGCGTGCAGTTTGGTCGAACGCTTCACGTATTTACCGTAGATCGGGTGCTTTACGCGACGCTCGATCAGAACGGTGATGGTCTTGTCCATCTTGTCGCTGACGACACGGCCGGTCAGCGTGCGGACGGTTTTCTGAGCTTCAGCCATGATTACTTACCTGCTTGCTGGTTGAGCACAGTTTTCACGCGAGCGATGTCGCGCTTCACTTGCGAGAGCAGGTGAGACTGCCCCAACTGGCCAGTTGCTTTCTGCATGCGCAGATTGAACTGGTCGCGCAGCAGGCCGAGCAGTTGCTCGTTCAGCTGCTGTACGGATTTTTCACGAAGTTCATTCGCTTTCATCACATCACCGTCCGCTTAACAAAGGAGGTGGCGAGCGGCAGCTTTGCAGCAGCCAGGGCGAATGCCTCACGCGCCAGCTCTTCGGAAACACCCTCGATCTCGTACAGGACCTTGCCCGGTTGAATCTGGGCTACCCAGTACTCGACGCCACCCTTACCTTTACCCATACGAACTTCGAGGGGCTTCTTGGTAACGGGCTTATCCGGGAACACACGGATCCAGATCTTGCCGCCACGCTTCACGTGACGGGTGAGGGCACGACGTGCAGCCTCGATCTGACGGGCAGTGAGACGACCACGGCCAGTGGCCTTCAGCGCGAACTCGCCGAAGCTGACCTTGCTACCGCGCTGAGCCAGACCACGGTTGTGGCCGGTCATCTGCTTGCGGAACTTCGTACGCTTTGGTTGCAGCATTTGGCGTACCCCTTACTTAGCAGCTTTTTTACGAGGAGCGGGCGCTTGCGGTTTCAGCTCTTCCTGGCGGCCACCAATGACCTCACCCTTGAAGATCCAAACCTTCACACCGATCACACCGTAGGTGGTGTGCGCTTCGTAGGTTGCGTAGTCGATGTCGGCGCGCAGGGTGTGCAGGGGCACACGACCTTCGCGGTACCATTCGGTACGGGCGATTTCAGCGCCACCAAGACGACCGCTTACCTGGATCTTGATGCCCTTGGCACCAATGCGCATGGCGTTCTGTACAGCGCGCTTCATCGCGCGACGGAACATCACGCGACGCTCCAGCTGCTGAGCTACGCTCTGCGCAACCAGCATACCGTCGAGCTCCGGCTTGCGGATCTCTTCGATGTTGATGTGCACCGGCACACCCATTTGCTTGGTCAGGTCCTGACGCAGCTTCTCAACATCTTCACCTTTCTTGCCGATCACGATGCCGGGACGAGCGGTGTGGATGGTGATGCGTGCGGTTTGAGCCGGGCGATGAATATCGATACGGCTTACGGACGCGCTTTTTAGTTTGTCTTGGAGGTACTCACGCACCTTCAGGTCGGCAAACAGATAATCGGCGTAAGTGCGCTTATCTGCGTACCAAACGGAGGTGTGCTCCTTGACGATGCCCAGGCGAATGCCAGTGGGATGTACTTTCTGACCCATCTGATCGACTCCGTTACTTGTCCGCAACCTTGACAGTGATATGGCAAGACCGCTTGACGATGCGATCAGCACGGCCTTTGGCACGCGGCATGATGCGCTTCAGCGAACGCCCTTCGTTGACGAAAACAGTGGAAACCTTCAGGTCATCCACGTCTGCGCCTTCGTTGTGCTCAGCGTTGGCCACGGCCGATTCGAGCACTTTCTTCATGATTTCAGCGGCTTTCTTGCTGCTGAAAGTCAGGAGGTTGAGCGCTTCGCCCACCTTCTTCCCGCGGATCTGGTCGGCGACCAAGCGGGCTTTCTGGGCGGAGATTCGAGCGCCCGACAACTTAGCGGCTACTTCCATCGTTCCTTACCCCTTAACGCTTGGCTTTCTTGTCCGCAGCGTGCCCGCGATAGGTGCGGGTAGCGGCGAACTCGCCCAGTTTGTGGCCGACCATGTCTTCGTTCACGAGAACCGGGACATGTTGACGACCGTTATGCACGGCGATGGTCAGACCGACCATTTGCGGCAGTACGATGGAGCGACGCGACCAGGTTTTCACCGGCTTGCGATCGTTTTTTTCCACCGCCACTTCGATCTTCTTCAGTAGGTGAAGATCGATAAAAGGACCTTTTTTCAGAGAACGCGGCACTGTCGTATCCTCAGTTATTTACGGCGACGGACGATCATGTTGTCGGTGCGCTTGTTCGCGCGGGTCTTCGCACCCTTGGTCGGGAAGCCCCACGGAGACACCGGATGACGGCCACCAGAGGTACGACCTTCACCACCACCATGCGGGTGGTCTACCGGGTTCATCGCCACGCCGCGAACGGTCGGGCGAACACCACGCCAGCGCTTGGCACCAGCTTTACCCAGCGAACGCAGGCTGTGCTCGGAGTTCGAGACTTCGCCCAGGGTCGCACGGCACTCAGCCAGGACTTTGCGCATCTCGCCGGAGCGCAGACGCAGGGTTACGTAGGCGCCTTCACGGGCAACCAGCTGAACGGAAGCACCAGCGGAACGGGCGATTTGAGCGCCTTTGCCGGGCTTGAGTTCGATGCCGTGAATGGTGCTACCAACCGGGATGTTGCGCAGCGGCAGGGTGTTACCGGCCTTGATCGGTGCGTTGACGCCCGAGATCAGCTGGTCGCCAGCGCTCACGCCTTTCGGCGCGATGATGTAGCGACGCTCGCCATCGGCGTACTTCAGCAGAGCGATGTGAGCAGTACGGTTAGGATCGTATTCAATACGCTCAACGGTGGCAGGGATGCCATCCTTGTTGCGACGGAAGTCGACCAGACGGTAGTGCTGCTTGTGACCACCGCCGATGTGGCGAGTGGTGATGCGACCGTTGTTGTTACGACCACCGGACTTCGATTTTTTCTCGACCAGCGGTGCGTAGGGAGCGCCTTTGTGCAGCTCCTGGTTGACCACCTTGACCACGAAACGGCGGCCAGCGGAGGTCGGTTTGCATTTAACGATTGCCATGATGCACCCCTTTACTCAGCGCTGCTGGCGAAATCGAGATCTTGGCCCGGCTGGAGAGCGATGTACGCTTTTTTCCAGTCGTTACGCTTGCCCAGACCGCGAACGGTACGCTTGGTCTTGCCCTTCACGTTGAGGGTGGTGACGCGAGCGACTTTCACGCTGAACAGGCTTTCTACGGCCTTCTTGATTTCCAGCTTGGTTGCATCGGTGGCAACCTTGAAAACGAATTGACCCTTGCTGTCTGCCAGCATGGTGGCCTTCTCGGAGACGTGCGGACCAACCAGCACCTTGAATACGCGTTCCTGGTTCATGCCAGCAGCTCCTCGAATTTCTTCACGGCGGACACGGTGATCAGCACCTTGTCGTAGGCGATCAGGCTGACCGGGTCGGAACCCTGCACATCACGAACATCAACGTGCGGCAGGTTGCGAGCTGCAAGGTACAGGTTCTGGTCGACGGCATCGGAAACGATCAGCACGTCGGTCAGGCCCAGGCCGTTCAGCTTGCCCAGCAGAGTCTTGGTTTTAGGCGCATCGACAGCGAAGTCTTCAACCACAACCAGGCGCTCTTGACGAACAAGCTCAGCGAGGATGGAACGCATGGCAGCGCGATACATCTTCTTGTTGAGCTTCTGGGAGTGATCCTGCGGCTTGGCAGCGAAGGTGGTACCACCGGAGCGCCAGATGGGGCTGCGGATGGTGCCAGCACGAGCACGACCGGTGCCCTTCTGACGCCACGGCTTCTTGCCACCGCCGGAAACTTCGGAACGGGTCTTTTGCGCGCGAGTGCCCTGACGGCCACCGGCCATGTAGGCGACGACAGCCTGGTGAACCAGGGTCTCGTTGAACTCACCGCCAAAAGTGCGCTCGCTGACTTCGATAGCCTGAGCGCCATTTACATTCAATTGCATCTCAGCTTCCCCTCTTAACCGCGAGCCTTGGCTGCCGGACGCACAACCACATCACCACCGGTAGCGCCGGGAACGGCACCTTTTACCAGCAGCAGATTGCGTTCTGCATCGACACGCACAACTTCCAGGGACTGCACGGTCACGCGCTCAGCGCCCAGATGACCGGACATTTTCTTGCCCTTGAAGACACGACCAGGAGTCTGGCACTGGCCAATAGAACCCGGGGCGCGGTGGGAAACGGAGTTACCGTGGGTATTGTCTTGACCACGGAAATTCCAGCGCTTGATGGTACCGGCGTAGCCTTTACCCTTGGACTGACCGGTAACGTCTACCAGCTGGCCAGCCTGGAAAAGCTCGGCAGTCAGTTGATCACCGGCCTGGTACTCGCCTTCTTCAAGACGAAATTCCCAGACACCGCGACCAGCAGCTACGCTCGCCTTGGCGAAGTGACCGGCTTGAGCCTTGGTCACACGAGAGGCACGACGCTCGCCGACAGTTACCTGTACAGCGCGATAGCCATCGCTCTCTTCGCTTTTGAATTGGGTCACACGATTCGGCTCGATCTCGATGACCGTAACCGGAATGGAGACACCTTCTTCGGTGAAAATGCGGGTCATGCCGCACTTACGACCGACTACACCAATAGTCATGTTGTAAACCTCATGAGTGTACGGGGCTTTCACCCGCTATGGCCGCCCATTTCAGAGCGTTACACGACTAAAACCCGAAGGTTATTAGCCGAGGCTGATCTGCACTTCCACGCCTGCCGCAAGGTCGAGCTTCATCAGCGCATCGACGGTTTTATCCGTCGGCTGGACGATGTCCAGAACACGCTTGTGGGTACGAATTTCGTACTGATCGCGCGCGTCTTTGTTGACGTGCGGGGAGACCAGAACGGTGTACCGCTCTTTGCGAGTAGGCAGAGGAATAGGACCACGCACCTGAGCACCAGTACGTTTCGCGGTTTCCACGATTTCCTGGGTGGATTGATCGATCAGGCGATGGTCAAAAGCCTTCAACCGAATACGGATTTGTTGGTTTTGCATTTTGACCTCAGACTCTATCTCTGCTTTCCCCAACGGACGGACTACGCCCGTTAAAAGGAGGCGTGATTGTACGGATGCGCCCGATAGGTGTCAACTTTTGACCAACCAAAAGAAAAGGGCCCCGAAGGGCCCTTCCTTTTGTAGCGAGATCTTCGATTACTCGATGATCTTGGCAACCACGCCGGCGCCTACGGTACGGCCGCCTTCGCGAATCGCGAAGCGCAGACCGTCTTCCATGGCGATCGGAGCGATCAGGGTGACAACCATCTTGATGTTGTCGCCCGGCATTACCATCTCAACGCCTTCCGGCAGTTCGCAGTTACCGGTCACGTCAGTGGTACGGAAGTAGAACTGCGGACGGTAGCCCTTGAAGAACGGGGTGTGACGACCACCCTCTTCCTTGGACAGCACGTACACTTCGCACTCGAACTTGGTGTGCGGCTTGATGGTGCCCGGCTTGGCCAGAACCTGACCACGCTCGACGTCGTCACGCTTGGTGCCGCGCAGCAGGACGCCAACGTTCTCACCAGCACGACCTTCGTCGAGCAGCTTGCGGAACATTTCCACGCCGGTGCAGGTGGTCTTGGTGGTCGCACGAATGCCGACGATCTCGACTTCTTCCTGAACCTTGACGATGCCACGCTCAACACGACCGGTAACCACGGTGCCGCGGCCGGAAATGGAGAACACGTCTTCGATCGGCAGCAGGAACGGCTGGTCGATGGCACGCACCGGCTCCGGAATGTAGGAGTCCAGGGTTTCAACCAGCTTACGAACGGCGGAAACGCCGATTTCGTTGTCGTCCTTGCCTTCCAGGGCCATCAGAGCGGAACCGATGATGATCGGAGTGTCGTCGCCCGGGAAGTCGTAGGTGTTCAGCAGGTCGCGAACTTCCATCTCGACCAGTTCCAGCAGCTCAGCGTCGTCAACCATGTCGGCCTTGTTCAGGAACACGACAATGTAAGGAACGCCTACCTGACGGGACAGCAGGATGTGCTCACGGGTCTGCGGCATGGGGCCGTCAGCAGCGGAGCAAACCAGGATCGCGCCGTCCATCTGGGCAGCACCGGTGATCATGTTTTTCACGTAGTCAGCGTGACCAGGGCAGTCAACGTGAGCGTAGTGACGAATGGCGGAATCGTACTCAACGTGGGAGGTGTTGATGGTGATACCGCGAGCCTTCTCTTCCGGCGCGTTGTCGATCTGGTCGAACGCACGAGCGGAGCCACCCCAGGTCTCGGAGCAGACCTTGGTCAGAGCAGCAGTCAGAGTGGTCTTGCCATGGTCAACGTGACCGATGGTGCCAACGTTGACGTGCGGTTTGTTACGTTC
>NZ_SSON01000040.1 GCF_029871245.1 Pseudomonas sp. BN102
GCCAGCGCCAAGGCCGCCTTCAAGACCTGGCGCAAGACCCCGATCGGCGCCCGTGCGCGCATCTTCCTCAAGTACCAGCAGCTGATCCGCGAGAACATGAAGGAGCTGGCCGCCCTCCTCACCGCCGAACAGGGCAAGACCCTGCCGGATGCCGAGGGCGACATCTTCCGCGGCCTGGAAGTGGTGGAGCACGCCGCCAACATCGGCACCCTGCAGATGGGCGAGCTGGCCAACAACGTGGCCGGCGGCGTGGACACCTACACCCTCAACCAGCCGCTCGGCGTATGCGCCGGCATCACCCCGTTCAACTTTCCGGCGATGATTCCGCTGTGGATGTTCCCCATGGCAATCGCCACCGGCAATACCTTCATCCTCAAGCCGTCCGAGCAGGACCCGATGGTGACCATGCGCCTGGCCGAACTGGCCATGGAAGCCGGTGTGCCGGCCGGCGTGCTCAACGTCATCCATGGTGGCGCCGATGCGGTGAACCTGCTCTGCGACCACCCGGATATCAAGGCGGTATCCTTCGTCGGTTCGACCAAGGTCGGCACCCACGTCTACAACCGCGCCACCCTGAACGGCAAGCGCGCCCAGTGCATGATGGGCGCGAAGAACCACGCCATCGTTCTGCCCGACGCCCACAAGCAGCAGACCCTGAACAACCTCGCCGGCGCCGCCTTCGGCGCGGCAGGCCAGCGCTGCATGGCGCTGTCGGTGGTGATCCTGGTCGGCGAGGCGCAAACCTGGTTGCCGGACCTGGTGGAGAAGGCCAAGAGCCTGAAGATCGGCGCAGGCGTCGAGGCCGGCACCGATGTCGGCCCGGTGGTGTCCTGCGCCGCGCTGGATCGTGTCAGCAGTCTGATCGCCGCCGGCGAGAAGGAAGGCGCACAGCTGGTGCTCGACGGCCGCGACCCTCAGGTGTCCGGCTACGCCAAGGGCAACTTTGTCGGCCCGACCATTTTCGCCGGCGTCACCCCGGAGATGACCATCTACCGCGAGGAGGTCTTCGGACCGGTGCTCTGCGTCGTGAGCGCCGCCACCCTGGACGAGGCCATCGCCTTCATCAACGCCAACCCCAATGGCAACGGCACCGCTCTGTTCACCCGCTCCGGCGCCGCCGCGCGGCACTTCCAGGAAGAGATCGACGTCGGCCAGGTGGGCATCAACGTACCGATCCCGGTACCGGTGCCGCTGTTCTCCTTCACTGGTTCGCGCGCTTCCAAGCTCGGCGACCTCGGCCCGTACGGCAAGCAGGTGGTGCAGTTCTACACCCAGACCAAGACCGTCACCTCGCGCTGGTTCGACGAGGACGAAGTCGGCGGCGCGGTGAACACCACCATCACCCTCAAGTAACCCACTTAACGCACTCGTAGGTTGGGCTGAGCTCCGCGAAGCCCAACACGAGAACGCACATCGTTGGGCTTCGCTTCGCGAAGCCCAACCTACAGGGCTACAGAACCTACGCGAGAACAGACTTATGAATATCGGCTTCATCGGACTCGGCAACATGGGCGGCCCCATGGCCCTCAACCTGGTCAAGGCCGGCCACCGGCTGCACGTATTCGACCTGTCGCAACTGGCGGTGGCGCAACTGGTGGAAGCCGGCGCCCGCGCCGAGGACTCCCCGGGAGCCATCGCCCGCGCCGATGTGGAGATCATCATCACCATGCTGCCGGCGGCGCAGCACGTGAAGTCTGTCTACTTGGGCGAAGACGGCCTGTTGGCCAATGTGGCCCCGGGCGTGCTGCTGATCGACAGCTCCACCATCGACCCCCACAGCGCCCGCGAAGTGGCCGCAGCCGCCCGCAAGCAGGGCAACCCGCTGCTAGATGCGCCGGTCTCCGGCGGCACCGGCGGCGCCGCGGCAGGCACCCTGACCTTCATGGTCGGCGGCGAAGCGGAGGACTTCGACCGTGCTCACACCGTGCTCAGCGGCATGGGCCGCAACATCGTCCACTGCGGCGCCACGGGCAACGGTCAGGTGGCCAAGGTGGCGAACAACATGCTGCTGGGCATCTCCATGATCGGCGTCGCCGAAGCCATGGCCCTGGGCACCTCGCTGGGCATGGACCCGAAGACCTTGGCGGGCATCCTCAACACTTCCAGCGGCCGCTGCTGGAGTTCGGAGATCAACAACCCCTACCCCGGCGTGCTGGAAAACGCCCCGGCCTCGCGCGGCTACAGCGGTGGCTTCGGCAGCGACCTGATGCTGAAGGACCTCGGCCTGGCCACCGAGGCGGCCCGCCAGGCGCGCCAGCCGGTGATCCTCGGTGCCGTCGCGCAGCAGCTCTACCAGAGCTTCAGCCTGCAGGGCCACGGCGGCCTGGACTTCTCCGCCATCATCAAACTATACCGGCACGACGGCTGAGCAGCCGTTTGGGAGCATCGCAATGCAGGATCTGGAACTCTCCGAAGAGCAGCGGATGATCCGCGACATGGCGCGCGACTTCGCCCGCGCCGAAGTCGCGCCTCGGGCGCAGGCCTGGGAAAAGGCCGGCTGGATCGACGACGACCTGGTGCGCCAGATGGGCGAACTGGGCCTGCTCGGCATGGTGGTGCCCGACGCCTGGGGCGGCACCTACATCGACTATGTGGCCTATGCCCTGGCGGTGGAGGAAATCTCCGCCGGCGACGGCGCCCTCGGCGCCCTGATGAGCATCCACAACTCGGTGGGCTGCGGGCCCATCCTCAATTACGGCAGCGAGGCGCAGAAGGACCTTTGGTTGCCGCAGCTGGCCAGCGGCACCGCCATCGGCTGCTTCTGCCTCACCGAGCCCCAGGCCGGCTCGGAAGCTCACAACCTGCGTACCCGCGCCGAGCTTGTGGACGGCCAGTGGGTGCTGAACGGCGCCAAGCAGTTCGTCAGCAACGGCAAGCGCGCCAAGCTGGCCATCGTCTTCGCGGTGACCGACCCGGAGCTCGGCAAGAAAGGCCTCTCCGCCTTCCTGGTGCCCACCGACACGCCCGGCTTCGTGGTAGATCGCAGCGAGCACAAGATGGGTATCAAGGCCTCCGATACCTGCGCCGTGACCCTCAGCGACTGCCGCATCCCGGCAGAGAACCTGCTGGGCCAGCGCGGCAAGGGCCTGGCCATCGCCCTGTCGAATCTGGAAGGCGGCCGCATCGGCATCGCCGCCCAAGCCCTCGGCATCGCCCGCGCGGCCTTCGAGGCGGCCCTGGGCTATGCGCGGGAACGGGTGCAGTTCGGCAAGCCGATCATCGAGCACCAGAGCATCGGCAACCTGCTGGCGGACATGCAGACCCGCCTCAACGCCGCACGCCTGATGATCCTCCACGCCGCCCGCCTGAAGAGCGCAGGCCAGCCCTGCCTGTCGGAAGCCTCCCAGGCCAAGCTGTTCGCCTCGGAGATCGCCGAGCAGGTGTGCTCCAGCGCCATCCAGGTCCATGGCGGTTACGGCTACCTGGAGGACTACCCGGTGGAGAAGTACTACCGCGACGCGCGGATCACGCAGATCTACGAAGGGTCGAGCGAGGTACAGCGGCTGCTCATCGCGCGGGAACTGGCCAACTACGCACTCTGAGTTACCCACGCTTTCCGGGCGCCCCGCTTTCCCGAGGAGCGCCCGTTTTTTTTGGCCTCCTGCCCGATTGAGCCCAAGACCTTCCGAATGCTACGGCAACACGTAAGGTACGCCGTGCACACCGGGACATTGGTGACGGCAGATTCGGCCTGTAGTCCTGGCACGGAACCTGGTGCGCGCAGCGCACCCTACGACAGCACGTTCCGTTACAGCACGTTGCAGGCTTCAAATCAGTGCTCGACCACCAGTCGCGCGTGCACATATTCCCTGAATTGCTCGGCCTGCAGTGGCGGGGAAAACAGGTGGCCCTGATAGGTCTGGCAGCCATGTTTGACCAGGAAGGCACGCTGAGCCTCGGTTTCCACGCCTTCGGCAATAACCGAAAGCCCCAGGATCTGGCTCAGGCTGATGATCGCGCAGGCGATGGCGGCATCGTTGGGATCGACCAGCACATCCCTGATGAAGGATTGGTCGATCTTGAGCTGATCCAACGGCAGGCTCTTCAGATAGGACAGCGACGAATAACCGGTGCCGAAATCATCCAGCGAAAGACCTATGCCGATCGCTTTCAACTCGACCATCTTGGCGACGGTACCTTCCATATCCTCGATCAGCAGGCCTTCGGTCAGTTCCAGTTTCAACCTCTTCGGATCGGCACCAGTGCTCCTCAGCACAGCCAGCACTTCCTCGACGAAGTCCGGGTGGTGGAACTGGCGGGCGCTGACGTTCACCGCCATCCCCAGTCGGGACGTTTCCGGATGCTTAGCCCAGACCACCAACTGAGCACAGGCGGTTTGCAGCGCCCAGCGGCCCAACGGCAGGATCAGCCCGGTTTCCTCTGCCAATGGAATGAACTCATTCGGATAGACGATTCCGCGTTCATGATGCTGCCACCTCATCAGTGCCTCTGCACCTATGATGCGGCCCTCGCAATTCACCTGCGGCTGGTAATGAAGTAGCAGTTCCTTGCCCTGCAGGCCCTGGCGCAAGTCCGCTTCCAGCCTGGCGCGTGCCGTGGCGACAGCCTGCATCTCCGGATCGAAGAAACGCATGGTATTGCGGCCCGCCGCCTTGGCGCGATACATCGCCAGGTCAGCGCGCTTGATTATGTCGTCCACTGTATTCAGCTGGCCCTGGAACAAGGCGATACCGAGGCTGGGGGTACTGTGGTGTTCATAGCCATCCAGCTGGTAGGAAATGTTCAGCGCATTGAGGATCTTTTCGCCGATGGCCTTGGCCTGGATGGCTGCTTCCGGTGGGTTCTCGCTCAGGTTCTCCAGCAAGACCACGAATTCGTCGCCGCCCAGCCGGGCCACGGTGTCGCTCTCGCGTATGCAGCCGGAGAGGCGCAGGGCGACTTGCCGCAACAACATGTCACCCCGGTCATGCCCCAGCGTATCGTTCAGTGCCTTGAAGTTATCCAGATCGATGAGGATTACCGCGCCCGTATGCTGGCTGCGGGTGCTGACCGCCAGCACGTGCTGCAAGCGGTCCAGCATGAGCCGACGGTTGGCCAGCCCGGTCAGTTGATCGTAGAAGGCCAGACGCTGGACTTCTTGCTCGGCGACCTTGCGGTGGGTGATGTCGGTATTGATCGAGAGGACGGACTGCGGTTGGCCATCGTCGTCGCGCACCAGGGTGCGGTGGCTTTCGAGCGTGATGGTGCTGCCATCCTTGCGTCTCAGCGTGACCTCACCCGCCCAATCACCCGTTTCGATCAGGCTATTGGTCGCCGCATCGAAAGCGGCATGGCCCTGGTAGATCAACTCCTGTGCCGATTGGCCGAGTGCCTCTTCCTTCGACAGACCGTAAAGACGCTCAGCGCTCTTGTTCCAGTACAGGATGCGGTGGTCCATGCCGTGAACGACTATGGCGTCCTGGGCCTTGTCCAGCAACGATGCCTGCTGGCGGGCCTTCCTCTCGCTTTCGCGCAGCACCACCAGATAACCTTCCCTTTCGGCTGCTTGCGACTCCATTTCGCGCCTGATCTTGCCGCCGTAGATAACAGCTGCACTGACCATCATCAGCACGAACAGCATGATCGCGTACTCGACCCGGCGCAGTTCCTCAACCGACTCCAGTTCCTCCTCCAGGAGCTTGCTTTGAATCTGGCCTACGCGTTCGCGCACCGTGCCAAGCGAGCCGAGCAACTTGGCAAACTTCCTGTCCATGGTCGCCATGCGCTTGCCGGCCGCGTCCGACTGACCCTCCCTGAAGAAGGAGAAGATCAGCATGGCCTCCTTCACCATCTCGACCATGTCAGCGTCGACCGCACTCACCTCATCCTGCAATGCAAGACTGAAGGCCTGTATATCGGCGCTGTGCCCGCCTTGATCGTCGATCCTGGCTTGCAGCTGCTCCCTGGTCATCGCCAGATGTTCGTTGAACTTGAGCAAGGCTTCATTCATGTTCCGCGATTCGGCTTCGACATCATGGGTATCGAAGACGTTGTTGCCCGGCGCGTTGACCTCGGTTGCCAGATTGCCCAGCGTCGAATAGCTCGCCAGCTGCTTGACCCACGACTGGTTGGCCTTGATGGAACGGTGGTAGGTGTCGACGATCATGTGATTCAGCAACACGCTCAGCACAACGACCAATACGTCGAAGCCCGCAAGAAAGAAGTACATGCGGTGCCATCTGGCCGGGCGCAGTTTAATTGGGCTGGTTGCGTTGGTCTGTTTGTCGGCGCTTTTATTTTTGAAGTAATCCATTTCACGATCTCCAAACCCAATCCTTCCAAACGGATTGATAAAAGCGATACTCCGAAACCAACCAACCTATTTCGCCGACACCTGAACCTGATGACTGACCGCACGCAGCACTGGCCACCCTCTTTCGCTGTTGTGGAATCATATTGATTTTCGTTAGCGCGACTCTCCTGCTGTCTCCTGGCATTCCATTCTGGAACTGAACGCCGCCATCGCTACCGGCAGACGTTCTGCTTCTTTCTTGTTCCAAGGCGCCGCCCAGTGCGTCTGGCGAATGTGCAGAACCTGGCTGGCCAAGTTGAGCGAAACATATCCCCGCGATTTCGCATTCCCTGCCGTACTGGGGCGAAGGTCGATCCGATCCGCAGGTGATCCCCTCATATCTAGCCCAATCCTTGCACCAGGCAGGTGCCGGGCATGCTCCATTTCCTCCCGCCTGTCGTGGCGGATCCATGCCCCTGGGCCGGGTACTTCACGCAAAACGGTCAGGTGAAATGGGCGTTGCAGGCCATTTCCACATAGTTCTCCTCACCGCCCGATCGACCAAGGCAGCAAACCAAGCATAGCCACGAATTCGCCATTATTCCGGTCACTGACTGCGACTGACGGTTCGCTTTCTCCGGAGGGAATCGATCAGGAAGCCGGTGACCAGGCGTGCTGGCGGAACAGGACTGACGCGGCGGTTTCGCCGACCAGGCTGGCATAGACGCCCGGGGCGGTTGCACCTTCCGTGCTGATGATCAGGATTCGTGATCGAGCGTCGATACCGACGTCAGCGGCCAGGCCTGGCGAAGCGACTATCCGTACCAACCCGGCGAGCCCGGCCACCGCCGACTCGCCGGCGAAGAGCGGAATGTCGTGCGCGCTGCCGGCAGTACACGGAGCTGGCGCTCTTCTTCGAGAACAACAACGTCAAGCGCTTCAAGCCGCTGGTCTCGATAAGCAATGTGAAGGTGGGACTTCAAGTGCCTTTGGATGCCTTGGGCCAGTGGCACTATCCGGTTGCCCGGTATCGATGCCCGCATGCTTGAGGCTTGAGCGTCGCAGTCAGTCGAGCGGGTCACTGCCGGAACCCTCCTTGGCCGACCGCGGCAGATCGCTCTTGCGGCCAAGCGGCGTCTGTTGGAAACAGATGCCACTTTCTCCCCGCCGGTTCTCGCTGGCGGCGTTGGCGTGTACCGCAATACCGGCCAACGCGAAGGCGATGGAGGTCAGGAAGCTCTTCAGGTTTTTCATCGAAATCATTCCGGTCAGGTTCATCAGGAACGACCGCCGCCCTCATGCCCGCGCCGTGAAGGCCGCCAGCGGCGATCGGGGACAGTGTCGAAGATCCAGGTACTGCTTCCGTGTCACCAGGTCGCTGTTTTGCATGTTTTTGTAAGCTGCGGCGTTGAGATACAGGAGGGTACAGATCGACTGGCGAGCAGTAGAAAGAGGCGGCTCTTGCCGCCCCGTCCCCTCAGGGAAATGCACCCTCAGAACGGCACGGTCAGCTTCAACCAGTAGGCATCCCCTTCCGCGCGGTTGCGCACCTGGGTTTCTTGTTCCCATTTGGCAGTGAGGAACCAGCCGTCCTTGTTGCTGTACATGATCGACGGGCCGATGGAAAAGGCACGACCCTTGTTGTCGTCGATACGCTCCCCGTCCTGGCGGTCGTCGGTGGTCTGCCGGTAGTAGTAGCCGCCAACACCCAGCACCCAGCCATTGCCCAGGCCCCAGCCCACGGCGTAGTCGAAGTGGAATTCCTGGCCGGACCGGTAGTCGGTGGCGGGGTTCTCCCGGTTGAAGTCGTACATCAGCTTGATGCTGGCGTTGAGCCCGGCGGGGTCGACGTGGGAGATAGCCAGCACCGGCTCCATCGTCCAGTAGTTGCGCCCGATATTGGCCAGGTCGCCGCGGTCGTACTCGCCCGAAGGGGCGATGAAATCCAGGGCGAAGATGCTGTGCAGCTTGTCGCTGTGATGAAAGCCCAGGGCCGGGCCGAAGATGATGTCGCCCAGGCCCTTCTTGTGCTGGGACTGGCCGTTCACGTCCACCTTCAGGTCGACGAAGGGCACCAGGGCGGCGAAGGCCAGGTTGCCGCCGAACAACTGCTGCTCGGTGACCCAGATCAGGCGCGGCGCGATGACGTTGGCGCGCACGCGGAAGTCCACCGGCAGGCTGCGGCCGTCATTGCCGCGCAGGGTGTCGGCCTCGTAGTGGGTGGAGAACACCTGGCCGTACAGGCCGGGCGGCGGCATGGCGCCGGACATGTAGTTCTCGGCGCCCATCGGGTAGGTGGAACCGCCGCCTTCGGTGGCATGGGCGAACTGGCCGAGGGTGGCGAGGATGCAGCAGGACAGGACACGCAGTTTGGTGCTCATCGGCAATACCTTCTTGTTTTTATGGGCGTGAGCCACCGTCCGCGCCCTCGGCGCGGAGCGGCGGGCAGAACAGGTCAGATGCGTTTGAAGAGGGCTGAGCGGGTGCTCTCGCCGGCGCCATCGACGGCGGTGAGGAAGCGCTCCATGAAGATGTCGCGCTCGAACAGCCGGCCTTGCATCAGGGCGGTGATGGCGGCGTCGATCATCGGCGGCGGCCCGCAGAGGTAGGCCTTGTTTCCGCTGAAGCGACCGTCGAAGTACTGCTTCGCGGCATCATGCACATAGCCCCGGAAGCCGCTCCACTCGGTGTCGTCGGCGGCCTGGCTGAGGGACGGTACGTAGGTGAAGTTCTCGTGCTCCGCAGCCAGGCGCTCGAACAGCTCGCGGTTGTACAACTCGGCACGGGTGCGCGCGCCCTGGAACAGCACCATGCGCCGCGAATCGCCCTGTGCCAGCAGGTCGAGGATCATCGATTGCGGGCTGGAAAGCCCCGAGCCACCGGCAATGAAGATCAGGTCGCCGGCTTGCGAGCCGCGCACGAAGAACTGGCCGTAGGGGCCGGACAGCTCCAGCGCATCCCCCACCCTCAGCTCGCCATGGATATGCCCGGTGGCCTGGCCGCCGTCCACCAGGCGGACGTGCAATTCCACTTCATCGGCGCGGCTCGGCGGATTGGCCAGGGAGAAAGCGCGGGTGCCGTCGATGCCGGGAATCTGCAGGTTGATGTACTGCCCGGCCTGGAACGCCATGGGCCGGTCCAGTTTCAGGCGCAGGCCCTTGATGGTGGGCGAGAGGTCGTCCAGGGCGATCACTGTCGCGCGGTAGTCCTGCACGCTATGGCCGGCGAAGTCCGGGTCGACGTCGATATCGGCTTCGATCACCAGGTCGCTCTGCGGGATGGCGCAGCAGGCCAGCACCTTGCCTTCGTCACGTTCCATGTCCATGAGGGCGAAGGGTGAGGCGGCGCCGACGTCCACTTCCCCTTCCAGCACCTGCAGCTTGCAGGTGGCGCAGGTGCCGTGGCCGCAGGCGAAGGGCAGCCAGACGCCCTGGCGCAAGGCGGCCTGGAGGATGGTCTGGCCCTCCTCCACTTCGATCTGTTCGCCGGTGGGTTCGATAGTGACCTGGTAGCTCATGGCGATCTCCTCAGTTGAAGCTGCCGTTGAGGCCATCCAGGCCGGGGGTGGACAGGTGCAGCAGGCTCTTGTGGCCAATGCCATTGGCGGCCAGGCCCGCCTGCCAGTCGGGAGAGAAGTCGGCATCATCCAGGCGCCAGCTGACCTGGCTGAAGTCGACCTTTGCCGCGTCGGGATGCGGCGCGATGGCCGGCTTGACCACGTTCTCGATGAAGTCGCCGAACGGCATGTCCGGCGGCAGCGGCAAGGTGAAGGGCGCGCAGAACATCAGGTGGCGTTCCCAGCAGAGATACACCAGTTGCAGGCCGTTGAAGTTTTCCTGGCGGTCCAGGGATTCCGCCGCATAGGCGCCGATGGCAGTCACGGGCATGACACTGTCCTTCTTGTAATGGAGGTGGAAGGCGGGCGCGCGGCGCCCGCCGGAGGGCTCAGCCGACCTTGGCCAGGTCGCCTTCGGCAGGCTTCTCGCCCTGCCACTGGCGCCAGCGCCGGTGCTCGGGCGAGCCCTGGTAGTCGAAGTTGTCTTCGCCGAAAGCGATGTTGTAGTAGTCGCGCACCACCGCCTCGACGTCGGCGCCGCCGCAGTTGCCCTGGAGGATCTGGTGCACCGGCAGCCAGGCCTGGACGTACTTCTCCGGCTCGTACTGGAAGATGTCGCAGCAGCCGTCAGAGCAGAAATGGAAGCGCTCGCCGCCGTGCTCCACGCTGCGGTGGCTCAGGGTGGTGTCCGCGTCCGGCTCGGTGAAGCCCAGCGGAATCTGGCAGACCTGGCAGAGCATCGGCAGCGTGTTGTTGTAGAAGCGCTCGCCACGGGCCTGCATTTCGCGCCAGTGCTCGTAGCGCGGGCGGTAGATGCGGTCGAAGGTGTCCGGGTACTTGGCCGAGAGCCAGTCCAGTTCTTCGTCTGTGGGAATCCAGGTGTGGAAGTTGGTGGCCTGGCTGTACTGGTAGAAGATCGACCAGGCCTGGTGGCTGATGTGCTCTTTGCCGATGGTGGTCTGCTCGACGTACTTCGGGGGGCGGATGCCGTAGCGCTCCAGGTCCTTGAACAGCGCGCCGCCGGCCTGCTCGTAGTACACCTCCCAGGCCTCGGCCCAGGACATGACCTTATTTGGCAGCATGTAGTCCATCATCATCCCCACCAGCGTCAGCAGGCGGTAGCCGCGCCAGAACCATTTGTCGATCCAGCGCTGGATGATCGGCACGTTATCCTCGTGCTGCTCCAGCAGGAACTTGATCACCTCCAGGCCGAGCGTCATGTGCCGGGCCTCGTCGGACTGCGCCGAGAAGCCGAAGGTGACGGTGGCCATATCGCCGTTGTAGGCGGCACCGGACATGAAGGGCACGAACAGCAGGTTGGTCAGCACGTACTCGAAGCTGAACGAGATCGCCGTGAGGAACTCGAAAGGGCCGGCGGTGCGCGCGTCCTCGAAGAAGGACTTGGGCACCGAGAGGAACCACACCCGGTCGTGCATGTGAGCGAAGTCGTGCAGGCCGTTGAAGTGCTTGTTGTAGTGGCTCATGGCGTGGATCTGGGTCTGCACGTGGCGCAGCTCGTCGATCGCCTGCATCTGGCAGGCCACCCGCGCTCCGGCGCCGCCGAAGTGCCGGCCGACGCGGGCGAAGCCCTGGTAGGCCTGGTACTCCAGCGGCGTCACGCCGCTGAGGAAGAGCTTCAAGGCGTTGACGTAGCGCGCGTCGGACAGGTTGGTATGGCCGTTGTTCTGCGAGAAGGCGTCGAAGATGGCGTAGAGCTTCTTCTCCTTCTCCGCCTGGTACTTCCAGTAGGCGTCCATGGTCAGGCGGAAGGGGTCTTCCCACTTGTCCCAGTCGGTGATCTTGATGCCCTCGAAGCGCTCGTAGGGGTAGATGTCGTCCTTGCTCTGGTAGCTCGGCTCCCAGGCCAGGTCGCGGGTCAGGCAGCGGTACTTGTCTTTCTGGTTCAGGCGTTTGGCGGCCATTTCGGTACTCCCGATTCTTGTTGTAGGGCGCGGATCAGTTCCAGTGCAGGGCGAAGCGGTCTTCGTCTTCCTCGACGTTGCCGCCGAGGGTGATGACGTCGATCAGCATTTCCTGCACGTCCCACTCGCGGCCGAGCTTCTCCTCGACTGTGGCGCGGTTGATCTCCAGGCGCCCTTCGGCCTGGATACGGATCATGGCCGGCTGGTGCTGGATTTCGGCGTGGGGGTTGTCCTGGGCGATGGCGTCCACGATGTAACGGGCGTTGTCGTTGTCCTGGAAGGCGATGTAGACGAGGGATGTCATTGCGCGGCTCCTGCAAGGCCGAGTTTCTTCAAGCGGGCAGCGAATTCGCCGGCCACGCTGTCGAGGGCATTTGCCTCCAGGCAGATTGCCGCCAGGGGCGCCAGGGCCTCCATGGCGCGGGCCTGCCAGTGGCCGACCCAGCCTTCGATGAGCTGGCGGTTATCAAAGCTTTCGCCGGCGACCGTCTTGACCAGGGCATCGACCCAGCGCTGGGTCTCGGCATACCAGAGGCGCATGAACTCGGTGAGCATCCCCACCTGGCCGGCGCCCTGGGCGCAGAGTTGGTCGTCGAACCTGTGATACACCAGCGGATAGAGCAAGCCGTCGCTGACCAGGTTCTGCGCCAGGGTCAGCTCGAACCAGTCGCGCACCACCAGGCTGTCTTCCACGTAGCGGCGCAGGCCCTGCCAGGCCGGGTCTTCCAGCCACTGGCGCTTGGCCTCGGCGAGCAGGTCGGTGCCGCCGTCGTCGAGCATCAGGCCGATGCGCGACAGGTACTGGGCGATGCCTAAGCGGTCCATGGCATGGAACATGTGCAGCTGGGTCAGGCTGGTGCCGAATCCGTCAGCGGCGATGCCGCTGTTGTTCATGTTGGCGCCCAGTTCCGCATGGCGCAGAGGCAGCAGCAGGCGGGCGATCTGCTCGCGGCTGGCAGCATCCAGGCCAGTCAGCAGATTGCGCTTCTCGCAGAAGGCGTAATCGTGCTCGGCGTTCTCCTGCATCTTGGCGCGGGTCTGCACATAGGCGCCGTAATAGAACTGGCGCGGGTCGCTGACGCTGTACCAGTCGGCCATGCGCACGGCGGTGCGGGTGGGGTCGTTGAGCAGCTTGTCCGGCTGCCACAGGGGGCGGTAGTGGAAGTTGGTGGCCGCCTCGATGTCGAAGCTGGCCTCCTGGTAGCGGCTGGCAGGCTTGTCGCCGAAACGCCGGCGGGTGTGGCTGAAGGTCTGGCGGATCGGCTCGGCCGTCGCCGTCTTGATTTCGATACTCATGCAGGGCGTCCTGTACTTGTTGTTGTGAGGGGATCGACGCGCGTGACCGGGGTCAGTCGGCCTGGCCACGGCTCTCGCCGTAGCGCCATTTCTCCATGTCGGCGTCAATGGCGTCGGCCATCTGCGCATCCATGTGTTGAACCCGGTTCCGCTCGCAGAAGCTGGCGAAGGCCGCGCGGGGCAGGACCAGCTCGACGAAGAGGTCCGGATAGCCGATGGCGAAGTCGAACTCGACGAAGGCGGTATCGGGCTCGCTGCGCACCCGGACGTAGCGCGGCAGTTGATCGAAGCGGGTCTGTGGCAGGCTCATGCAAGGCGACTCCAGGGGCGGGTTGCCAGGGACAGAGCAACGGCTGTGCCAGGGACTTTGAACTCCGCAGAGATCGACGCAAGCCATTGTTTAAACTAGGTTTTTATTGAATCAATGGAAGGTAGCGTGCGAGCAGGGACAGGCGAATCCGGCAAGGAAATTCACCATTTGCTCAATTGCTGAACGGCGCCTTGATCAATTCGCCAATCAGCAACGGCGATTGACTTTTCATCGGCTTTCAGGCCGCTTAGAAAAAAGAACGCGGCCCGTCCTTGCGTATCCGGGCCACCCGGTCGAACCCTCGCAACCGTCTGCCTGAACGGTGGTCCGGCCTCCTCCCCGCACAAGAACAATCAGGGGTGCAATGCAATGAAAGTTGACTACAAGGCGTCGGAACACAGCCCGACCCTGAAGGACCTGACGGACCAGGTCCGCTTCCTCGGCAACTCGGGCAAGATCTGGCTCGAAGAGCAGCGCATGCTCCTGCTCCAATCCGCCGCCATGGGCTCCTTCCGCCGCGAGCTGATCGAGATGCTCGGCGTCGAGCGGGCCAAAGGCCTGTTCCTGCGCCTGGGCTACCAGTCCGGCCTGAAGGACGCCGAACTGGCGCGCAAGCTGCGTCCGGACGGCGATGCGGTGGAGATGTTCCTCACCGGCCCGCAGCTGCACTCGCTCAAGGGCATGGTCAAGGTCAATCCGCTGGAGATGAACATCGATATCGAAAATGGCCAGTTCTATGCCGACCTCGAATGGCAGAACTCCTACGAGGTGGACCACTACCAGGCCGAGGGGCTGCAGTCCGACCAGCCGGTGTGCTGGACCCTGCTCGGCTACGCCATCAGCTACTCGTCGTTCTTCCTCGGTCGCCAGGTGCTCTACAAGGAAGTCAGCTGCCGCGGCTGCGGCGACGCGCGCTGCCGCATCATCGGCAAGCCCGTGGAGGAATGGGAGGACGCCGAGGAGTTCATGCGCTACTTCCAGAGCGACCCGATCATCGAAGAACTCCAGGCCCTGCAGGTGCAGGTGGCCGACATGCGTCAGCGCCTGCAACAGAATGCCGGACAGTACTACGGCATCGGCAAGGCGACGCTCTACCGCAAGGCCTGCGCCCTGATCGACAAGGCAGCGCCGGGCAAGGCTTCGGTGCTGCTGCTGGGTGAAACCGGGGTGGGCAAGGAAGTCATGGCGCGCAGCCTGCACTTGCGCAGCGAACGCGCCGGCGGGCCCTTCGTGGCGCTGAACTGCGCGGCCATTCCACCGGACCTGATCGAGGCCGAACTGTTCGGTGTGGAACGTGGCGCCTATACCGGGGCGCAGCAGTCGCGCATGGGCCGCTTCGAGCGCGCCAATGGCGGCACCCTGTTCCTCGACGAAGTGGTGGAGCTCACGCCCCGCGCCCAGGCCAGCCTGCTGCGGGTCCTGCAGGAGGAAGAGCTGGAACGGGTGGGCGATTCGCAGACGCGCAAGGTGGACGTGCGGGTGATCGCCGCCACCCACGAGGACCTGGCCAAGGCCGTGAAGGAAGGCCGCTTCCGCGCCGACCTGTACTACCGGCTGAATGTCTATCCGGTGTTCATTCCGTCGCTGCGCGAGCGCAAGGAAGACATCCCGCTGCTGGCCGAGCACTTTCTCTCGCGCCTGCACACGGCCTATGGCAAGACCACCCTGGGCCTTTCCGACAAGGCCCTGGAGGCCTGCATGCGCTACGACTGGCCAGGCAATATCCGCGAATTGGAGAACCTGATCGAGCGCGGTGTGATCATCACCGACGCCAACCAGAGCATCAGTGCCGATGCCCTCTTCCCGCACCTGTCCCATGAGGCCAACAGCATCGGCCTTTCCAGTGACGGCGCGCTGGTAGAAGCGACGCCCAGCGTGGAGCCCGACTGGGTGGAGCGTCTGATCGAAAGTGGCGTCAGCCTGGACACGGTGGAAGAGGCATTGATGCAGGGGGCGATGAAGCGTGCCCAGAACAACGTCTCGGAAGCCGCCCGCCTGCTCGGCATGACCCGCCCTGCCCTGGCCTACCGCCTGAAGAAAATGCCAGCCGAAGACTCCCCTCACCGCTCTTGAGCAAACGAGCAATCTCTCCCGCCCGGCTTGACGATTCGGTCAAGCCGGAAGCTCTCCGCACTGCGCGAGCTGCTCTTCCTGAAGGATTGGGGCCTGGGGTGACGGGCCATGCCACATGGGGAAACCCACATGGCGTTCCCCACCCCATCCACTAGAGTTCCAACAGGCCCTCGCTCATTCCGCCCACGGCGTTGGCAGCCGCAAGACGGCAGAACTCGCGGCTTCGCTGGTTGTGAGTGACAACCTTCCCTCGGCCACCTCGACTCTCCAAACAGGAGGAAGTGGACCATGGCCACCCAAGACTCGACCACATCTGCCGCCCTGTCCCGCCGGACCCTGATTCTGAAAAGCGCGGCATTGGCAGCGCTCACGGTGTTTCGCCCGGTAATGGCGGCTTCCCAATCCGATGCGGAGCCTCGCCTGGCAGCTGATGCCATCCGCCCCTTCCGCGCCCATGTTCCGCAAGCTGCGCTCATCGACCTCCGCCGCCGCCTTGCGGCAACCCGCTGGCCGGATCGGGAAACCGTCACTGACCGCTCCCAGGGGATGCAACTCGCCAAGCTTCAAGCACTGGTGCGTTACTGGGAGACGGGCTACGACTGGCGAAAGGCAGAAGCGAAACTCAATGCCTCACCTCAGTTCCTGACGAACATCGACGGCCTGGACATCCACTTCATCCACGTTCGCTCCCCTCATCCGAACGCAATGCCGCTCATCATGACCCACGGCTGGCCAGGGTCCGTCTTCGAGTTGCTGAAAGTCGTAGGTCCGCTGACCGATCCCACGGCGCACGGCGGGACCGCCGAGGACGCCTTCCATCTCGTACTGCCCTCCATTCCCGGCTTCGGCTTTTCGGATAAGCCCAAAAGCACCGGCTGGAACCCGGACCGCGTCGCCCGCGCCTGGGATACGCTCATGAAGCGCCTCGAATACACGCGCTACCTGTCACAGGGCGGCGACTGGGGCGCCATCATTTCCGATGCCATGGGACGCCAGGCTCCCCCTGGCCTGCTCGGCATCCACGTCAACAGGGTCGAACGCTCGACGACCATTCCGCCTGAGGTTGCCAAGGCCTTGAAATGCGGTGATCCCCCGCCGGCAAACCTCAGTGCGGAAGAGCGCGAGGTGTTTGAAGAGGCCCGAGCGTTCCTTGGCAAAGGCTTTGGATTCGCCTCGATCATGGGAACGCGTCCGCAAACCATTGGGTACAGCCTTGCCGACTCGCCAGCGGGACTGGCGGCCTGGTTCTACGACAAGTTCGGCGATTGGGTATTCACACGCGGCGAACCGGAGCGCGCCTTCACGCGAGACGAGATGCTCGACAACATCTCGCTGTACTGGTTGACGAACACCGGGACCTCAAGCGCACGGATCTACTGGGAGACCCTCGCCAGCAGCCCCAACATGGCCGGAATCTCGATCCCCGCCGCAGTGACGATATTTCCCGGGGAGGTCTACAAACCGCCAAAGAGTTGGGCTGCCCGGGCCTACCAGAACCTTGTGTATTACAAGCGCGTGGACAAGGGCGGACACTTCGCGGCCTGGGAAGAGCCGGACCTGTTCAGCGCCGAGGTACGCGCCGCATTCCGCTCTATGCGCTGAGCGCACCACCTGCCCGAACTAGCGCTTCGTCGTCCAGAGCGGATGGCTGGCCATCAGCTCCGTACCCCACTCAGCGAAGGCCCGCACCCTTGCGGACAGATGCCGCGTGTGGGGATATACGAGGCTGATCGGCATGCTTCGCAGCTCCCAGCCTGGCAGCACCTCGAGCAGCGCCCCCGTCGCGAAATGCGGACTTGCCTCCGCACGCGGAACCGAGACGATACCAAGGCCCGCCAACCCGGCTGTGATGTAAGCGCTGCCACTGTTGAAGCGCATCGCCGGCAGTTGCTCGATCGTAAAGCTGTCATCGCCTCGATTAAGTACCGGGGTCAGCTGCTTGCCTGAGGCGGGAAATGTGAAACCGAGATAACGGTGGTGCAGCAAGTCGTCGGGCTTCTGTATCGGCGTAGACCCCAGCAGATAGCCGGGCGACGCGCATAGGCAAAAACGCATCAGCCCCACCGGGCGACACACCAGATCCTGGTCAGTGACCACTCCGCCTCGAAAGGCACAGTCAATGCCTTCCTGCACGAGGTCGACCACGCGTTCGCTGCAGCCGATATCCAGTTGAATCTGTGGATGTCGCGCGGTGAATTCCGGTAGCGCCGGAATGACGAGGCAGGTAGCAACCCCCGTAGGCATCTCAACCCTCACCCGGCCACGTGCCACGCTGCGGCTCTGTGCAACCGAAGCCTCCAGCTCGTCGAGATCATCCAGTACCGAACGCGCGCGTTCGTAGTAGGCGGCGCCATCGGTGGTCGGCGAAACCCTCCTGGTGGTCCTGTGCAACAGCTTCACGCCCAGCAGCGACTCAAGTCCCTGAACCTGCCCGGAAACCGTCGTTTTCGCCACCTTCAGCGCCTCAGCGGCGCCGGTGAAGCTTCCCACTTCAACGATGCGACAGAACGCGCGCATCGCCTCTAGTCGATCGAAAGCCATGATTGTCCGAATTCCCGCTCAATGAAAACGGTGACAGCCAGTTTATCCGTAAAACAACACTCAATAAAGTCGCTCCAACGCCGAAATCCCTCGGTCAGATGGAGAACGAAAATGAATTCGAAACGCCTCAATTACTACCAGGCCGCCCCCCAAGCCATGAAAGCCATGCTGGGCCTCGAGAAAGCCGCTTCCGAATCGATACTTCCCGGCTCGCTGCGTGAACTCGTGCGAATCCGGGCTTCGCAGATCAACGGCTGCGCGTACTGCATCGACATGCACACCACTGACGCGACCAAGGCGGGCGAGAGTGTTCGCCGCCTGATGGCCGTGAGTGCATGGAAGGAAACACCCTTCTTCGACGAGCGCGAACGCGCCGCCCTGCTTTGGACCGAGACGCTGACGCTGGTCGCAGCCAATCACGCGCCGGACGAGATCTACGAAGAAGTGGCCGCCGTCTTCAATGACCAGGAGCTGGCCGAACTGACCTTCGTCATCGCTGCAATCAATGCCTGGAACCGTTTTGGCGTTGGTTTTGGCATGCAGCCGGAGTGAGCGCCATGAACCTGTTCGCCAAAACAATCGGTCTTGCAGTCGCGGGATTGCTCAGTTCAGTTGCCCTGGCTCACGGAGGCGGTGCCGGAGACGAGGTCGTCACTCCCGTCGCGCAAACCACGCTGCCGCCGCAGGTATTCAAGAGCGCCACTGCACTTCGCGTCGATTTCGCCCCCGGCGCCACTTCGACGGCTCATCGACACCCGGGACACGTGTTCGTCGTGGTGCTTGGCGGAGAAGTCGAATCAGCACTCGACGGCCAGCCTCCGCAGCGCTTCAAGGCCGGTGAAGCCTGGTACGAGAGCCCGGGGCAATTGCACCGCGTGACCCGCAACGCAAGCGACGCCGAGCCGGCTTCACTGGTCGCCTGGTTACTGTCCGACGGCAAGGAGGCACTGGTCCAGCCCGTCGAACTGAAGAAGTAACGCCGGCTCACGGGCAACACTGCGCCGCAAGTGTGGGCGACATATCAAGTTGCGCACCCCCCCACAAGTCAATCGAACTTCATTCGAGAGTGGCAAATACCCAAGAAGGATTGCCACTTGATCAACATGCCTCCGGAGATTTTCATGAAGACGCTAAAAATTATGTTCCTCTGCGCAGTAGTTGGAATAGCAGCACCTGTTTTTGCAGAGGGCGGCAGTGACCGGCTGGTTGAACGAATCGACTCTCGCCACGCCGGCACGATTAGCAATTAAGCATCCTGCAACTCACTCGTCTTGAAGACTCTCAAGCGACCTGGAGAACTCCAGCGCCACGGATGGCGCCCCAACTTCCAAAGTACTTCGTCAGACATCCTTGATCGCAGCCTGATGAGCACGATTTAGTCCGTAACCATCCCGCACCCCGCAACAAAGAGGCGGACGGAGAACTATCTTGAACACTCTCTCCCAATATAAAAGAATCTCAACTCGGGAAATCCGTTCGTTGGCCTGCAATAAAATCCCGGCCTTCGCGCTACTTGCGACCATGTCTCTGGTGCTCAGCGCCTGCAAGGAAGGTGCGGCCGATACCGCTGTGCCAGCCGCGGCACCCACCGTCGATGTCGCACGAGTCGTGCACAAGGAAACCCTGCAATGGAACGAGTTCAATGGGCGGATCGCGGCAACTGACGCCGTTGAAATTCGTCCGCGGGTAAGCGGCTACATACGTCAGATCGCTTTCGAAGAAGGAAGCGAAGTCAAGCGCGGCGACTTGCTGTTCGAGATAGATCCGCGCCCGTTCGAGGCCGAACTCAATAGCGCCCTGGCCCGCCTGGAGAACGCCGAGGCGGCGTTTACGCTGGCCAAGGCCCAGGACCAGCGCGCGCAACGGCTGTTACCGACAAGCGCCATCTCCAAGGACCTTGCCGACACCAAACGTACGGCCCTGCTGCAAAGCGAAGCGGCGGTCAGGGAAGCGAAGGCCGCTGTTGCGGTTGCGAAGCTGAATGTCGAGTTCACCAAGGTCCGTGCCCCGATCGATGGCAAGGTCAGCAACGCGCAGCTGACGCTCGGCAACCTTGCCGTTGCAGACCAGTCGGTGCTGACCAAGGTCGTTTCGATCAACCCCATCTACGTCTACTTCGATCCGGATGAAAGAAGCTTCCTGAACTACGCACAAGTGAGTCAGGACTCCGACAACACCGAACTTCATGTCCGCGTAGGCCTGGCAAACGAAGAAGGATTCCCACACTCCGGTACGGCGGATTTCCTGGACAACGTCCTCGATCCCCAGACGGGAACCATTCGTGTACGGGCCACTCTCGATAACTCGCATCGCAAATTTACGCCGGGGCTCTTTGCACGGGTGCAATTGGCCAATATCGAGAAGACCGATGCCATCCTGGTCAACGACAAGGCGATCCTGACCGATCAAAACAAGAAATACGTCTATGTGCTGACAGAAGAAAACAAGGTCAGTCGCAAGGACATCATTCTTGGAGGGCTTACCGACGAAGGACTTCGCATAGTCGCAAAAGGACTTACGAAGGAGGACCGCGTCGTGGTCAATGGCTTGCATAGGGTACCGCCTTCTGGCGCAGCTGTTACTCCAGTTGAAGTCACCATGTAAGCCATAGAAAGAACGGTGAGCCAAATGAACTTCTCGAAGATATTCATTGAAAAGCCCATATACGCGATCGTCCTGTCCCTGGTGATCTTCGCACTTGGTCTGGTATCCATTCCGCTGCTGCCCGTTGGCGAGTACCCGGAAGTGGTGCCGCCGAGTGTTGTCGTACGCGCCGTCTATTCCGGCGCCAACCCGAAGGAAATTGCAGAAACCGTGGCAACTCCGCTGGAAGAGGCCATCAACGGGGTGGAAGGGGTCATGTACATGAAGTCCGTTTCGGGCTCGGATGGCTCGCTGCAGATCATTGTCACCTTCCAGCCCTCGGTGGACCCTGACACCGCCGCGGTAAGAGTCCAGAACCGCGTCAGCCAGGCGCTGAGCCGTCTGCCGGAGGAAGTGCGCCAATATGGCGTGACTACCCAGAAGAAGTCGCCCACGCCGTTGATGTACGTGAGCTTGTACTCCGAAGACCCGAAATACGACTCCCTGTATCTCAGGAACTACCTCACCCTGAACGTCAAGGATGAACTCTCGAGACTCCAGGGTATCGGTGATGTCGGGTTGTACGGTGCGGGCGACTATGCCATGCGGGTATGGCTGGACCCGGACAAACTCGCATCGCGCGGACTCACTGTGGCCGATGTGACGAACGCGATCAGGGAGCAGAACGCACAGGCATCGGCGGGTCAGCTTGGCGCAGAACCTTCGCCCAAATCGACCGAATTCCTGATTCCCATCAGCGTGCGGGGTCGCCTGAAAACCGAAGACGAATTCAAGGAAATCGTCCTCAAAGTCGGTGAGCAAGGCCAGGTCGTGACGCTTGCAGACGTGGCCAGAGTAGAGCTTGGTTCTGGCGACTACTCGATGCGGGTCCAGAAGAACGGACAACACGCCACCACCATCGGCGTCTTCCTGTCGCCGGGCGCCAATGCCCTGGATGTCGCCGATGCGGTCTATAAGAAACTCGACAAGCTGTCCGTGGATTTCCCGGAGGGCGTCAAGTACCAGGCCGTATGGGACCCCACCACATTCGTGCGGGACTCGATCAGCTCGGTAAAGGCCACCTTGATCGAAGCCATTGTCCTGGTCATCTTGGTCGTCATCCTCTTCCTGCAAACCTGGCGGGCGTCGCTCATTCCACTAGCGGCGGTACCCGTGTCCGTCGTGGGCACCTTCGCCTTCCTGCTGCTGCTCGGTTACTCCCTCAACACACTGACCCTCTTCGGGCTGGCGCTGGCGATTGGCATCGTGGTCGATGACGCGATTGTGGTGGTCGAAAACGTTGAACGATACATAGCTGAAGGACTGACTCCGAAAGCCGCCGCGCACAAGGCCATGCAGGAGGTCTCCGGCCCGATCATCGCGATCGCGCTCGTTCTGTGTGCCGTCTTCGTACCCATGGCATTCCTCTCGGGGATCACGGGCGAGTTCTACAAACAGTTCGCCGTGACCATCGCGATTTCCACTGTCATTTCCGCGATCAACTCGCTCACCCTTTCACCGGCGCTGGCCGCCAGGCTGCTGGTACCCCACTCCGCGCCAAAGGACAGGTTCGAAAGACTGCTCGCCCGCTGCTTCGGCTGGCTGTTCACGCCGTTCAATCGCTTCTTCCTGAAGAGCTCCCAAGGCTATGGATCCTCGGTGAGCAAGTCGCTCGGGCGCCGTGGCGTGTTTCTGTCGTTCTACCTGGTCCTGCTGGGGGGTACCGCGTTCCTGTTCAACCAGGTCCCGGCCGGCTTCATTCCCACTCAGGACAAGCTCTATCTGTTCAGCGGCGCCCAGCTCCCGGGTGGGGCTTCTCTTTCCAGAACTGCGGAAGTAGCGCGACAAATGAGCGATGCCGCACGCTCTATCGAAGGCGTCGAGCTGGTGTCCGACTACATCGGTCTCAACGCCCTGCAGTCGGTGAACACCCCGAACGTCTCCGCTTCCTATATCGTTCTGAAGCCGTTCTCCGAGCGAACCCGAAGCGCAGCGGAAATCAATGCGGAGTTGAACGAGAAGTTCTCGCAGATCAAGGGGGGCTATACCTACGCCTTGATGCCACCGCCAATTCAGGGATTGGGCAACGGTTCAGGCTACTCCCTGTATCTGAAGGACCGTGCGGGGCTCGGGTTTCCCGCCCTCAATGACGCCTTGACCAAACTCCAGGCCGAGATTGCCGCAACACCGGGGATGTTCTATCCGGTGACGTCCTACCAGGCCAATATCCCGCAGCTCGAAGTGGTCGTGGACCGGGTCAAGGCCAAGGTCCAGGGTGTTTCCGTGAAGGAGATATTCGAGACCCTGCAGACCTATCTCGGCGCGGTGTACGTCAACGACTTCAACAAGTTCGGTCGTGTGTATCGCGTCATGGTCCAGGCGGATGCCGCCTATCGGCAGAAGGTAAGCGACATCGAGAACCTGCGTGTACGGAACAGCAGCGGAGCAATGGTGCCCATTTCCTCGGTGGTACGCGTTGAACAAAGCTTCGGGCCGGACCCGGTCATCCGCTACAACGGGTATCCAGCCGCCGATCTCATCGGCGGAACGGATCCGCAGGCTCTGTCGTCTTCCCAGGCGATCGAGAAGATCTCCGAGATCGCCGCGAAGGTATTGCCGCCGGGAATCGAACTGGAATGGACCGATCTCAGCTATCAGGAGGTCACCCAGAGCAACTCGGCGATCATCGTCTTCCCGGTCGCGATCCTGTTGGTTTTCCTGACCCTGGCGGTGCTGTACGAAAGCTGGATATTGCCGTTCTCGGTGATCCTGATCGTCCCGGCCTCGATCTTCTCCGCACTGGTCGGTGTCTGGCTGGCCGGCGGCGACAACAATATCTTCGTACAGGTGGGTATCGTTGTGCTGATGGGGCTTGCCTGCAAGAACGCCATTCTGATCGTGGAGTTTGCGCGCGAACTGGAGATGCAGGGGCGGGAAACCCTCGAGGCTACCATCGAGGCATGCCGCCTGCGTCTGCGCCCCATCATTATGACCTCCATCGCGTTCATCGCCGGGTCCGTGCCGCTGTTGCTGGGCCAGGGCGCAGGCGCCGAGATTCGGTTGGCCACCGGCGTGACGGTTTTCGCCGGCATGCTGGGTGTCACGCTATTCGGACTCTTCCTGACGCCAGTCTTCTACGTCGCAATGCGGAAACTGTCAGGAGAGTCACTCGCTCGGACGCAAGAAGAGCGCCTGCTGCCTGACGCGATCTAACCCCCATTCGCATCGGTAATGACATCGAACGCCAGCAACACCTTCGGATATCCAGGGGTGTTGCTGGCTGACGACCAGCGGCCTATCGATCCAGGAGAAAATGCTTGTCCGACAAAACTACGACAGATATAGTCGTAGTTAGTCGGCACAGCTTGGAGCAGGACTTCCAGCGCGCCATAGCGTCAAGGTGACGCACAGGCCTCGAGCAACCCCAGTACCAAGGTGACCCATATGAACCTTCCCGTCCTGATCGCTACCCGCCCCTTGTCAGAGCCGTGCATGGAACGCCACCTGGCTCAGTGGCTGCCGGAAGCGAAGTGGAGACTGACTCGGCAAACGGAAGATGGTCGGCTCTGGCTGCTGAGGCTGTCGGCGGACCCATGCAGCGAATTGGTTCAGGAGATGTTTGAAGCGGTAATGCGGAGCGATTGGTTGCTAGGAATGGACTTCTCCCACCAGGACTGAGCAACTCTGGCGGGGATGGCCAATATCACTCGCCAATAGATATATTCACTTATAAGAATCCCACCCTATATCGCGCAGAGATTTATCGCTTGCAGTTCATCTGCAACTTGGTGGGCAACTGACGATGAAAAGCTCGGATGTTAATCCCGCTTAACAGTTCCGATGTCGCTACCACATCAAACCACCTTGCACTATCGTTACTGGAGCAACGAATCAGCTCCACTCCGAATACCCCAAAGCCTTTCTGCTTGGAGTAAAAGTCATGAACAATACGACACTTGGCAAACTCTCCAAAACGATTGTAACCGGGAAAGTCTCGTTTCTTTCCGTCCTATTACTGGCCACTGGCTGCGCATATAACCCCGACATAAGACAAAGTCACGACAACACGTCCGGCTTTACCACTCGGGAAAACGCTGACTACGTGGCCTGTGTAAAGGATGAAGTCAAGGCAGATACAGAGACTTTCACCGAAGAGGAAAATGGTAAAACCCGTCTTTTTATCGGCAGCGCTGATCCCAATACAGCATCAGGGCTTGTCGAGTTTTCCAGTTCTGAAGGCGAAAACCATTACTCCGTCTACCAGCGAAATGCCTGGCAAGACAAAGGCCGGTTGATCAACACGGCGCTTGCATGTTCCAGGGCCTGAAATCCTCGATCCTGCAGGGTCCGTAGTCACCAAGGCCTCTTGGGGCCAGGCCTTGCTCGAAACCAGGGCGACTTGCCAGGAGCGGGTAGGTTGCCCCGGTTTCCTCTATAGCGATGAAGACAGCTTCGGTCATGAGTAGCGAAGGTCACTGATATCGATACTGACCAGCAGTTGCGCCTCGATCGCACGGTTATTCGCGTCACGGCGATAGGCCCTCCGCTTGCTGGGCATACGGAGTCCCTCGGCTTCGACATAGTCGTGAACGTATTGGGCAGCGGGCAATCGGCCACTTACGTCGACGTTGTAGTCGTGCCGGCGCAGCAGAAAATCTTCACCGAAATAGAAGTCCTGTACCGGACAGTGGGTGGCCACATCCTCCGGAAAGTGCACCCGCAAACGGCGCCAATGCTGGTCGCCCTCCTCCCAAGGGTCCACCTCTTCAGCCTTTACGCCCGGCAGGGTGAACAGAAATGGCATGGTCAGGTACGACCACAGCGCGTAACCGTTGAAGTAGGCCCGGTGAAGGGGATCCCAGGGCGTCCCTTCCTCGTGGTTACCGAAAGACGCCCGCGGTTCCGACCGCTCCATCACCACTTGCCCATCGGTGGTTTCGATTGCAATTCGGTCGGGCGTGTACGCCGTACGCTGGTTCGGGGCGCCGAAGGGCATGACCGACGCTCTCTGCTCATGCAGCCAGACGGTCATCAGACGTGGGTTGCTGTCCTGGGTGAGTCCCTTCATGCCCCAGAGCAAGCCACCCGTCACAATGCTGGCAGTCACGGTGCTGAACCTGTTCCAGCGCTCCAGTCCGCCGTGGGCTATCAATACCCGCTCCAGCAGATCGCAGTTCTGTTCGTTCATGGGGCAATCCTCCTGGTTTCCTGGTCGACCGGTGACCACTTCTGGAAAGCGAAGCCCAGAGACATCCGCAGCGCCAATAGATCGTCCGCCTGAGTGCCGGTGGGTTTAGACGATCTGCATTGAACTCTGTACGTTCTGAACCCAAGAGTTTCAAGTCAGCGGCAACAATATCTCCACACCCAACGCATACCGCGAGGGTTCTCAGGAGATTCGCATCAGCCTTTCGAATACTTTCCGAATCACCTGATCCACTGGTCGCAACTCCACCAATTAATCTTTAGCCAAACCACAGGTATCCTGACAATGAAAGCCTTGAATATTGACAGCCACGCCATTACCAGTTCATCGAACAGATTGTCGCTCGGGGTTAAAACGATGGCACTTGGTACTTACGGTGCTTATTTTGCTCTCGCAATCATCTACTTCTGGTTCGGTGGCATGAAGTTTACGCACTATGAGGCACAGGGACTGGTTCCACTTGTAAGCAACAGCCCGCTACTGGGATGGGTTTATGAGATCTTCAGCGTGGATATTTTCTCCAGCCTGCTCGGAGTTCTGGAGGTCTCGATCGGTGCTCTTATTGCAGGCCGCCTGCTCTCACCAAAGCTCTCATTGATTGGTGGAGTTCTGTCTGCCGGACTCTTCTTCACTACGCTGAGCTTCATGTTCTCGACACCAGGCGTGATCGAGCCCGGCCTCGGCTTCCCGGCCATTACGGTTGCTCCGGGCCAATTCCTCCTCAAGGACATCGGGCTGCTGGCCGCTTCCATATTCGTGGCGGGTCATTCTTTGACCGAGTTGGAAAACCACTGAACTGAAAATCTTCCCCCAGGAATGGCCTGAAGCACTCCGATGTTTCAGGCCATTTCCCTTTCTGCAGCTCAAAATCCGCTAACCGCAGCAACATGGCAATCAGCAGCATCGGCAAGCGGGCGCTGATGAGCCGAGCACCGACATGCTGTCGCGATCCAGGCTAATGGGCGATTTCCGTCCCCTCCCCTGCCACGGATTTCATCCAGTCCCGTGGGCTGCATCCCGTCTTGCGGCGAAACGCACGAGCAAGAGCCGAGGGGCTTTCATAACCGACCTCGTCGGCGATCAGCGTAATCGGCCGCCCTTCACGCAGGCGCTTCTGCGCCAGGCTGATCCGCCAACTCAGAAGATAATCCGCAGGTGTCTGCCCTACGACGGCTCGGAAATGCGCGGCATAGGCGGCGCGCGACATGTTCGACTCGCTCGCCAGTTCTGCGACTGACCAGGCAACGTGCGGTGCGTTGTGTATCTGAACCAGAGAGCGCGCCAGCCGGGAATCGGCCAGTCCGGCCATCATTCCCGTGCTCAACCCATGGTGGTCGAGTAGATGCCGGAGCAGCAGGATGATCAATAACTCGAACAACCGATCGAGCACTGCCTCCCGGCCGCAATGTCCTGCCGCCGCTTCGACGAACAGCCATCTGAGCGTATCGGCCAGCAACGGCAGTTCATCCAGGGGCAGCACCAGGAGATCGGGTAATGAAGCGGACAATGGGTTACCGACACCACCATCGAACGTCATCGATGCGCACAGTAGTTGGGCCCCCTCGGGCTCGCCTGGGATCAGTAGATGCCGGCTCGGGCGTGGAAGAAAAATCAGACTGGGCCGGGTAAGCAGGAAATCGCTCCCATTGGAGTCCTGCAAAGTGAGGCGACCTGCCTGCAGCAGGTGAATATGACCGCGCTGATCGGCGCCATCGTATGACGCCATGCCGCAAAGCTTGCCACTGTGAAACAGGCTTGCGCGGACGCCGAACTGTGACAACAAGGTAGACAGGCGGTCCATAGGTCAACTCATGGCAAGAGGTAGACGATCCGCATCATATCACCGGCTGTTTGCGATCGAATTCCACTCATTCCCTTAATCTTGCCCCAGACCCTCCTGCACTGTTTCCCTCCCGCGCCCTACGACCCTTGCACGACGCACTAGAATCAGACCGACGAAGATCTGCACGCGCTCTTCAGGCTGTGGCCGTGTGAGTGTCACTGTTTGAATCCAGGCGGAGACATCAAATGTCACAAGAATTCGACTTCGAGCGGCGCCGTTTTCTGGCCGCTGCGCTGGTGACCCTCGCGTCCGCGGAACTCGTCATCGGTTCCGCGCAAGCCCAAGCCAGCGAGACGAATTCGCCAACGGTGCCGGCGGTCAAGGCGGGGACCAACACCTCCTTCGCTCCCCTCAAGCAAATCGATGCCGGCGTCCTGAATGTCGCCTACGCGGAAGCCGGTCCGGCCGATGGCCGCGTCGTGATTCTCCTCCACGGCTGGCCCTACGACATTCACAGTTTCGTCGATGTCGTGCCGATGTTGGCGGCGAAGGGTTACAGGGTGATCGTCCCTTATCTCCGCGGCTATGGCGAAACGCGTTTCCTGTCAGGCGAAACCATGCGCAACGGCCAACCGTCGGCCATTGCCAGCGATATCGTCGCCTTCATGGATGCACTCAAGATCGACCAGGCGGTTCTCGGCGGGTTCGATTGGGGCGCACGCACGGCCAACATCATCGCGGCGCTCTGGCCGCAACGCTGCAAGGCGCTGGTGTCTGTGAGCGGGTACCTGATCGGCAGCCAAGAAGCCGGCAGGATGCCGTTGCCGCCGAAGAATGAGCTGCAGTGGTGGTACCAGTTCTATTTCGCCACCGAGCGCGGCCGTGCGGGGTATGACAGGTACCACCGCGACTTTGCGAAGCTGATCTGGCAGAACACCTCGCCGCAATGGAAATTCGACGACGCCACGTTCGAGCGCAGCGCGGCGGCCTTCGACAATCCGGATCACGTCGCCATAGTCGTCCATAACTACCGCTGGCGGCTCGGACTGGCAGAAGGCGAATCGAAGTTCGATGAGCTGGAAAAGCGGCTTGCCGGGTTTCCCGTGATCACCGTGCCGACGATTACCCTGCAAGGCGACGCCGACGGTGCGCCGCATCCGGATCCCAGCGCTTATGCGAAGAAATTCTCGGGAAAATATTCGCACCGGCCTGTCGAGGGTGGCATCGGGCACAATCTCCCGCAGGAAGCACCACAGGCGTTTGCGCAGGCGGTCGTGGACGTCGACAAATACTGACCGTGACCTCTGCGAACCTGGAAAGAAGGCTCAAGCAGAGAGGATTCGCCTGCGTTACGGGCAGCGTTGGTCAAGATAGGAATAAACATCCACGTTCGTAGAACGTGGACTTGCTCTTGCCCCACCGTAGGGTGCGCCATGCACACCGATCGCGGGATCAACCCCTGCACACCGCTCAACCCTTGGTGCGCACGGCGCACCCTACCTGGTCAACTCCGTCGCTCTATTCAGTGAGCCTGAACAGGTCGTCAGGCATTCGGTCGTATCGCCCCTCTGCACGGGGGCGCGCTTGCAGCCAGCCTGGTGCGGGAAATACCCACCAGGCCGGCGGCAGGCTTCGCTTACTTCTCCAGTTTCAACAGCGGCTCGCCCTTCCTCACGATGTAGGTCGCCAGCTCCGACGCCTTGGTCTCGCCGTGGTTCGTCGCGACATGCGGCGTGCCTGCGGGGATGTACAAGGACTCGCCAGCCTTGAGCGTGACGGGCGGCTGCCCCTCGAGTTGATACTCGAACGTACCCTCGAGGACGTAGGCGACCTCTACCCCGGGATGAGAATGCTTGGGGGACGACACGCCCGGCGCAATATCGACGCGGGCCTGGATGACTTCATGCCCGGGGACGTCGAGGTCCTCGCTTACCAGATCAGTACGCTGGATACCTTTCTTCCAGCTTTCGTTCGAATGCGACTCATGGCCCGCCTCGGCATGAGGTTTCACCTCTTGGGCTTGAGCAAGGCCCGCGAACGCGGCGAATACCGCAGAAGCGGCAAGGAGATGGGTGTATCGCATGGTTATGGCCTCTGAAAGAAGGAGGTGGTGGAGGCCTTAGGGTATTTGAGGCTGGTGCTGGCGATATGTCGGAAGGGGTGGAGTTTCGAAAGCGCGTATGTGCGGCACCGGGCTGGACACATGAACATACAGAAGGGCAGACCGAATGATGCCCTGCGTTTCGCGCGAGTGTGGAGAGAGGGACTGGCAACGGCCAATGCAGAAGCTGGAACTCGTTGAAAACCTCCTGCAGTCGTCAGAGGTTCCGCTGTTCGCTGTTTCGCACTCGCTACTCAGTATTTGATATCCCGGGCCCTCTCCCGCCCTTGCTGTTTGGTCTGCCGCTTATCCTGCCGGCATTGGGGATTGCTTTGCTGGTCGGCCGCGCGGCATTCCTGCTTTATCTGGCGTGAATCCTGACGCGTTTCCTGCCGGACCTCCCGCGCGGCACGTCGTTGCTGGCCTTGCTCTGTAGCCCAGGACGCTCCTGCCCACGCCACCAGGAACGTCGCTGCCAACACTGCAGTAAACGGACGATTTGGCATTACATGATCTCCTGCGACCAAGGTACCGCGTGTGTTCAGTACAGCTTATTCCTTTCACTCGCAGCGCAGTCGCAAATCGGAACTCCGGTGCAAGCGAACACCTGTCACGCTGGGTATTTCTTCGCTGGCTCCACGGAGTCCCCGTTTCGTACCTGGCGCTGCGCTGCCGCAAATTGGGAAATGCAGGCTCCAAGGTGCGGCGTACGATCTCTCTGAGTCGAAATCAGCCGATCAATCACGTCCGCTCTGGGACCTGAAAAAATCAGCACCTTTGCCGTTCCGTAAAGGAGCGCCGAGTAGGTTGGTGCTGAGCGAAGCGAAGCCCAACAAGAGGGCGCTTGCGCCGCCCAGAACCACACAGGGTAGGACCTCGCAGGCTCGAACCTGCGCGTCCCCCGTGCCTTCACCGTCGCAGACAGCGCCACGGAAGTACCTCAGGTGCGGGCGACAGGCTCATCCCTCGCGCTCAGAACCCCAAGGTCGCCGACACCAGCCAGGTGCGCGGGCTGCCGAGCGTCAGGCCCGGCGCGGTATCGGCCGGCACGTTGGCCGAGGCCCAGTACATCTTGTCCAGTACGTTCTCCACGCTGGCGCGCAAGGTGATGTCGGTCTCCCCCAGTTCGAAGGCATAGCGCGCGCCCAGGTCGTAACGCTGCCAGGCGTCGATCTTCTGCCGGTTGGCCGGGTCCAGGTACTGCGAACCGGTATGGATGCCACGCGCGGTCAGGGTGAGGCCGGACACCTGGGGAATGTCCCACTCCACGCCGAGATTGGCGTTGACTATGGGCGCCCCGGTGCCTCGATTGCCATCGAAGCGGCCCTCGCTGGTCCGGGTCAGTTCGCTGTCCAGCAGCATGGCCCCGCCCAGCAGGCGAACGCCATCCAGAGGCTCGCCGAAGAGGTTCAGCTCCACGCCCTGATTGCGCTGCTCGCCATCGGGCTCGAAGTTGTTGTCCTGGTCGAGGATGTAGGTGGGACGCTCGATGCGGAACAGGCTCAAGGTGGCGGCGAAATGGCCCAGGTCATACTTGGCGCCCATCTCGATCTGCTTAGTGCGATACGGCGCGAACACCTCGTTCTGGTTGTTCGCCGTGCTGGGCGCTGTCTCGCCCTGTGTCAGCCCTTCCATGTAGTTGAGGTAGAGCGATACCCGTTCGCTGGCACGCACCACCAGGCCCATGGCCGGCGAAGTCGCCCGCTCGTCGTAATGCTGGTCGGCCGTGCCCGGGGCTGAGCTGTCCACCTCGACCCGCTGCAGTCGCGCGCCCAGGGTGAGTAGCACCAGGTCATCGCTGAAGCTGAGGGTATCGGCCAGCGCCAGGCTGGAGAGGACGGTCTCGGTGTGGGTCAGCACGTCCAACCGGGTCGGCCGGCCGGGTACCGGCAGATCCACCGGTTCGAACAGGTTGCTGGTGCCATTGGCGAAGCGCGCACCTCTGTTGTCGAACTCCATGTCGAAGCGGTTCAGGCTGAGGTTCAGGGTGTGCCCCACGGCGCCGGTGGAGAACCAGCTGCGCGCCCCGGTCGTCCAGGTCAGGACGTCTTCGTCCCGCTGGAAGGTCCGTGGGCTGACGGTGAAACGACCGCTATCGCTCACGACCTGTACCGCGTGCCGGAGGAAGTCGTACTCGCCGTCACGCTTGCCGGCCGCGGCGTAGACCATCAGCGACTCGTTCAGGTCCAGTTCGCCGCGCAAGGCGCCGAATCGGTCCTTGGCGTTGGCGTATGTCCAGGGCTGCGCGAAGTTGTGGTGGATGTCCTCGGCATCGGGCACCGCGACACCCTCGTTCAGCCCTACCCGCTCCATCGGCGCGTCCATGTCGCGTTCCTGATTGCCGAGGTCCAGAGACAGGCGGGTGCGTTCACCACGCAGGTCCAGCCCGAGCACGGCGGACTCCCGCTCCAGCCGTTGGTCGTCCCAGTCCGCGTCGCCGGACTGGCGGGCGCCGTTGAAGCGCAGGCCGAAGCGCTGGTCCTCGCCGAAGCGCCGGCCGATGTCCACATGCCCGCCCGCCTGGCTGTCCGAGACGAAGCTGCCGGTGACTTCGGTCAGCGGCTGGTCGCCGGCGCGCTTGGGCTCGACGTTGATGCTGCCGCCAACGCTGCCATTGGGCGCGATGCCGCCGAGCAGCGCGCCCGGCCCCTTGAGGACATCCACCCGCTCGACCATTTCCATGTCGATGGAATAGGTCGGCAAAACGCCATAGAGGCCACCAAAGGACACATCGCTGTTGTAGAGGCTGAAACCACGCACGGAGAACTGCTCGAAACGGCCGCCGGCGGGGTTGGTATTGCGCACGGACGGGTCGTTGGCCACCACGTCGGCCAGGGTCCGCGCCTGCTGGTTCTTGATCAGTTCACTGGTGTAGGTGGTGACATTGAACGGGGTATCCATGAAGTCCCCGTCACCCAGCAGGCCGAGGCTGCTTCGGCGCGCCACCTGGCCGCCGACATAAGCGTCGCTGCCCAGGCCCATGCCACTGCCGACGATGGCTATCTGCGGCAGCTGGGTCAGGTTGCTGCCCTGGTCGGGTTGCAGCTCCAGGGTATAGGCGCCCGCCCCGGCCGCACGCAAGCCCAGGCCACTGCCCTGCAGCAACCGGGCGAAGCCTTCTTCCACCCCATACTCGCCCTGAAGCCCTGCGCTGCTGCGCCCGGCCACCAGCACCGGGTCCAGCGACAGGCTGATGCCCGCCTGGCCGGCGAAACGGGTCAAGGCGCTGGCCAGGCTGCCGGCGGGCACCTGGAAATTGCGCCGGTCACCCTCCTCGCCCCAGGCGACGTTGCCGAGACTGGGACCGGCGCCCAGGACCAGCAACAAGCCGGCGCGCATCAGCGGGCCTCGCAGAGCAATGGAGACGGGAAGCAAACGGGGAGCGGAGGACATCGAACTCTCTCTTTTCGGGTTCATTTGTCTCTGATGACAAGCGAGCCGAAAAAAAGGGACAGCCTTTTCATCCAGCCCTCGTCCGTGGCACCAGGCTGACCCAGTAGCGGGTGCGGTAATGGACCTCCAGCGGCAGGCTCGCCGCCAGCAGGTCGAGCACCTGGCCGGTGTCGTCCAGGCGGAAGGTGCCGGTCACCGCCAGCGATTCCAGTGCCCGGTCCCAGCGCAGCAGACCGGGACGATAGCGGTCCAGCTCGCGCAGGAAATCGCCGAGCTTCTGGTTGTCGACCATCAGCACGCCCTGCTGCCAACCCGGCTGCGTGCTGTCGAACGGCGCGGTGCCAGTCACGCCGTGGCTGCCAAGGCGGGCACGCTGCCCTGCGCCGAGCGTCAGCGCCGGGCCGGCCTCGGGGAACAGCTGCACGCTGCCGCGGTAAACCGAAACCAGGCAGCCCTGATCGAGCTGACGCACGCAGAAGTGCGCCTGCCCGGCCAGGATGCGGCCCTCGCGGGTGCGTGCGTCGAGCGGCTGGTCGCCCGCGCTTTCGAGGTCGATCTCGCCATCCACCAGGGTCAGGCGCCGTTGCCCATCCCGAAAGTCCAGGTCCACCGCGCTGGCCGTGTTGAGCCACAGCAGGCTGCCATCGGCCAGGCGCAGTTCGCGTCGTTCACCGGTGGCGGTACGAATATCGGCGCGCCAGTTCGCGACCGGCAGTTCGCGATAGGCCAGCCAACCCGCCGGGGCCAGGGCGGCCAGGACCAGCGCCCGCTTGAGCACCTCGCGCCGGCCGACCTCGGCCCGCCCCAAGCTGGCCATGGCGACGCTGCTGGGCAGGCCGTCGAAGCGCTGGCGCAGCAGTTGGGCTTTCTGCCAGGTTTGCTCATGGCTTGGACAGTGCTCGCGCCAGCGCCGCAGGTTGTCGTGGTCCGCAGCGCTGGCCCGGCCAGACTCCAGCAGAGTCAGCCAGCGCGCCGCCTCGCGCGCGACCCGTCGAGCGGAATCCTTGCGTTTCACAGGTCCACCAGCAGGCAGTGCTCGTAGGCCTTGGCCATGTAGCGCTTCACGGTACGCTCGGAAATGTCGAGGCGACCGGCGATCTGCGCATAGTTGAGGCCTTCGAGCTGGGCCCAGAGGAACACGCGGCGCACCAGCACCGGCAGCCCGTCGAGCAGCTCGTCCAGGGCTTGCAGCGTCTCCAGCAACAACCAGCGTTGCTCCGGAGACGGCACCTGGTCCGCCGGCAGCGCCGCCAAGGCGTCCAGGTAGGCACGTTCGAGGCTGCGGCGTTTCTGGTGGTTGATCAGCAAGCGCTTGCCCACCGTCAACAGGTAAGCGCGTGGCTCGCGCAAGTCTGCGAGGGGCTGTTGCTGATGGCTCGCCAACACGCGGACGAAGGTGTCCTGGGTCAGGTCGGCTGCATCCCAGGCATTGCCCAGTCGCCGCCGCAGCCAGCATTCCAGCCAGCTGCGGTGATCGAGATAGAGGTTCTGCAGGGAATCACCGGGTGCCACAACTGTATCGTTCATTCTGCGCACGCCGGAGCGGAAAGGTAGGTCGATCTCAAATGCGATTGATTCTACTTAAGCGCAATGAACAATCCAACTCCCGTCTGTATTAACCCTCGTTGGGTTCAAATGCAGGTCGGGTGCGCATGGCGCACTCTGCGAGGGATCACCTGCCGGAGTCATGCCTCGGGCTTCAGGTGTGAAATCCTGATGACTTCCCCCCGTGTCGCCGTCGGCGCCTGACCATTCGGGGGCGTGCATTCCTGCACGGGATAGGGGTAGTGCCTGAGGAGCCAATGGACCTCTTCTTGCACCGCGTCCGGGAGCCCCGTGTCACGGGTCAGCCCGATGAGGAAATCCCAGGTCTGGATGACCGTCTGGGCACGATCGCTTGGCAAATTCATATAGATCTCCGAACGCTTGAGCGGCGGTATGAGCCCGGAACACAGCACTGGGAACTCATCGTTTCCCTTTCATGCAGAGGACGGCGAGGTACCCGCCCCAGACAACGCTGGCCATGGCGACTATCTGATAGAAATCGAAGGTGCTCTGGCCCGCTAGCACAATCGAGGTTTCGATATAAAGGAACAGCGCGCCCACGATCAGGGCCAGGAAGTAAGCGGCACGATTCTTGGTCCGGCGTAACAACATAACTCTCTTGAGGCCCTCGTCCCTCCATTTCCGAGTAGGCATCTGCTGGATTTCCTCCAGCAAGACCGCGCCCCAGAGCAGAGCACACAACCAATAACCCATGACTCATCCTCCAACGTTCAACAACGTTCAGTCCGGGTTCGGTCCCGGAGTGGATTGTTCTTGTTCACTTGACGTTCGGTGAATTGGCGGCCCGGAAGGCAACGCGTCTGACGTGCGATCCAGGCGGATATCGGTGCAGTCAATCAACGGCGTGGTTCGACCTCCTTCTGCCCCGCAAGGGACAAGACTGTGGGGAGTTCAACTATGCCGACCCGGTAAAAACCACAACATCACCGTTAGCCGGACATCCATGTAGCGGTTTCGGCCAAGCGCTTGTCGTCGATCGACTACAAGCGGGTCCGGGCAATGGGCTGGAAGGATGCGGGGACGCTGCGGCAGAGCGGCTGGCTCAGGTCAGCAAGCCATGCTCGAGGGCGTAGCGGGCGAGCTTGGCGTTGCTTTCCATCCCGGTCTTTTCAACGATGCGTGAGCGGTAGGTGGTGACGGTACTCGGGCTCAGGTGCAGGATTTCCGCGATGCGGACGATCTTCTCGCCGGCGGCGAGCAGTTTCAGCACCTCGAGCTCGCGATCGGACAGCGCTTCGTGTGGCAGTGCATCGCCTCGGCCAATGGCGTTGACCAGCTTCTCCGCGAGTTCCGGACTCACGTGCTTGCCGCCCAGGGCTGCCTTGTGTACAGCCGCAACCAGGGTCGCGGCGGAAATATCCTTGGTGAGGTAGCCGGCGGCCCCCTGCTTGATGGCGCGCAACGCATAGGCTTCGACCGAATGCATGCTCAGCATCAGCACGGCCAGCTTGGGCTGTTCCGCACGCATCGAATTGAGCAGCTGGAGGCCGCTCTTGTCCGGCAGCCCGATATCGACCAGCGCCACATCGAACTGGCATTCCCGGACCAGGCGCATGGCCTCCTGCGCCGTTTCGGCTTCACCGGCGACGTCCATCTCGCCATCGGTCTCCAGCATGCGTCTCACGCCATTGCGTACGATGCTGTGGTCGTCCACCAGCAAAACCCTGATTCTGCGGTCAGCCATCTGTAGACCCTCATCACGCCAGCCGGCGCCACCTCAGGCCGCACGCCTGGATGGTCCGCTCACCCTGCCCTGCACCGCAGGGTGACGACTTCTGCCTGACCACCCTAATCCCGGCGAGACCTGGCCGGCAAGCGACCAGGCAGCCACCAGGACACCGCTCATCCCCGACAGCGCCGGATAGCCCATCCAGCGCATGCGCCCTCCTCGCTTCGCCAAGGACCTATATTTTTCATGCTGGGAAGCCGGCTCTCGCGCAATGGCGCTCCAAAGAGTGCAGAGCAAGCGGTCGGGTGCGTTTCGCTGTCCTGGTGCCCCGGCATCCGGGCGACAGGCTGCACCTGGGAACCCCTTCGTATGGGCTGGGCAGACTATGGGCACCGAGACGGCAGCACTCGAAACACGGGAGATGCAGACCCTCCTGGCGACGCTCAAGGCGTTCCGCAAAGGCGACTTCACCACCCGCATGCCGGAAGACTGGACCGGCATGCCGGGCAAGATCGCCGACGCGCTCAATGAAATCATCGACATGGCGGCGGATATAACCAGCGAGTTCGAGCGCGTGTCCCAGCTCGTCGGCAAGCAGGGCAAGGTCAACGAGCGTATCCAGCTGCCGCTGATGAAGGGCTCCTGGCGAAAGACCGTCAATGCGAGCAATTCGCTTGCCGACAATCTCCTCAGCCCGATGAATGAAATGATTCGTGTCATCGACTCGGTCGCCGAGGGCGACCTGCGCCAACAGATACCGAGAGAGGTCAACGGCGTGCGCCTCCAGGGCCAGTTCCTCAAGTCGGCGGAAATCGTCAATACCATGGTGACGCGCCTGAGCTCCTTCGCCTCCGAGGTCACCCGCGTCGCCTGGGAGGTGGGCACTGAAGGCATTCTCGGCGGCCAGGCGAAGGTCGCCGGCGTTTCCGGCACCTGGAAGGACCTCACCGACTCGGTGAACGGAATGGCCGCCAACCTGACGACCCAGGTGCGCAACATCGCCTACGTGACCACCGCAGTGGCCAACGGCGACTTGAGCAAGACCAGCACCATCGAGGCCAAGGGCGAGATCCTCGAACTGAAGAACACCATCAACACCATGGTCGGCCAGCTCTCCAGCTTTGCCGACGAGGTGACCCGCGTGGCCCTGGAAGTGGGCACCGAAGGCAAGCTGGGCGGGCAGGCGAAGGTCCGCGGCGTATCCGGTACCTGGCGCGACCTGACCGAGTCGGTCAATGGCATGGCCGCCAACCTGACCACCCAGGTGCGCAACATCGCCCAGGTGACCACCGCGGTGGCGCGCGGCGACCTGAGCAAGAAGATCACGGTGGCGGCCCTGGGCGAGATCCTCGAGCTGAAGAACACCATCAACACCATGGTCGACCAGCTTTCCAGCTTCGCCGCCGAAGTGACCCGCGTGGCACTGGAGGTGGGCACCGAAGGCAAGCTGGGCGGCCAGGCGGAGGTCCGCGGCGTATCCGGCACCTGGCGCGACCTGACAGAGTCGGTCAATGGCATGGCGGCCAACCTGACCACCCAGGTGCGCAATATTGCCCAGGTCTCCACGGCGGTGGCCCGCGGCGACCTGGGCAAGAAAATCACGGTGGAGGCCAAGGGCGAGATCCTGGAACTGAAGAACACCATCAACACCATGGTCGACCAGCTCTCCAGCTTCGCCGCCGAGGTGACCCGCGTGGCCCTGGAAGTGGGCACCGACGGCAAGCTGGGTGGCCAGGCGAACGTACCGGATGCCGCCGGCACCTGGCGTGACCTGACCGACAACGTCAACGGCCTCGCGGCGAACCTGACCAACCAGGTGCGGGCGATCGCCGATGTGGCCACGGCCGTGACCAAGGGCGACCTGACTCGCAGCGTGCAGGTGGAAGCCAAGGGCGAAGTCGCGGAGCTGAAGGACAACGTCAACGAGATGATCCGCAATCTGCGTGAAACCACGCGGCAGAACGCGGAACAGGTCTGGCTCAAGACCAACCTCGCCAAGTTCACCCGCCTGCTGCAGGGGCAGCGCGACCTCGCCGCGGTCTCCAGGTTGGTGCTGTCCGAACTGGCGCCGCTGATCGACGCCTCCCACGGGGTGTTCTACCTGATGACCGAAGGCCAGCAAGAGCCGCCGAAGCTCAAGCTGCTGTCGACCTATGCCTACAAGGAGAACATCAATGTGAACGATGAATGGCGGCTCGGCGAAGGCCTGGTCGGCCAGTGCGCCTATGACAAGCGGCGGGTCCTGCTCACCGACGTACCCAGCAGCTACGTCGCGATCTCCTCGGGCCTGGGCGCCGCCGCCCCGCTGAACATCGTGGTGTTCCCGATCCTCTTCGAGGGGGAAGTCAAGGCCGTCGTCGAGATGGCCTCCTTTACGCCCTACAGCCCCATCCACCAGGTCTTCCTGGATCAGCTCGCCGAGTCGATCGGTATCGTACTCAACACCATAGAAGCCAACATGCGCACCGAGGAGTTGCTCAAGCAGTCGCAGCTGCTGACCCAGGAGCTGCAGCTCCAGCAGGAAGAACTGCGCCAGACCAACGAGGAACTGGAGCACAAGGCCAGGCTGCTGGCGGAACAGAAGACCGAAGTCGAGCGCAAGAACCGTGAAGTCGAACTCACCAAGCTGTCGCTGGAGGAAAAGGCCGAGCAACTGATGCTGACGTCCAGGTACAAGTCCGAGTTCCTCTCCAGCATGTCCCACGAACTCAGGACTCCGCTGAACAGCCTGCTGATCCTCGCCCACCAGTTCAGTTGCAACTCGGACGGGAACCTCACCCCCAAGCAGGTCGAATACGCCAAGACCATCCACGGGGCGGGCAAGGACCTGCTGGAGCTGATCGACGAGATTCTCTACCTGTCCAAGATCGAATCAGGCACCGTCACCCTGGACTTCAACGAAACCCTGTTCGCCGACTTGCGCAACCAGATCGAACGGACCTTCCGGCCGGTCGCCGAAAGTCGGGCACTGTCCTTCACCATCGACATGGCGCCGTCCCTGCCCGCCGGCATCTGGACCGACGAGAAGCGTCTGCTGCAGGTGATCCGGAACATGCTGTCCAATGCCTTCAAGTTCACGGAGAAAGGCGGCGTCAGCATCAGCATCGCCCCCGCCACATCCGGGTGGAGTGTGAATCACAGCGGGTTGGACCGCGCCGATAGGGTGCTCGCCTTTATCGTGTCCGATACCGGCATTGGCATTTCCGCCGACAAGCAGAAGCTGATCTTCGAAGCCTTTCAACAGGCGGATACCGGCACGTCGCGCAAGTACGGCGGCACCGGACTCGGGCTGTCGATCAGCCGCGAACTCACGCTGCGGCTGGGCGGCGAACTGCGGCTGGTCTCCAGCGATATCGACAAGGGCAGCACCTTCGCCATGTATCTGCCGCTGCGCTCCGGCGATGCCGACCATCGGCCGCCCAGCCAACTCGCCGCCGACGACGGCGACCACGTCAGGCGCGCCGACATCCCGCAGCCCCTGCAACTGGCCGACGACCGCGAATCCGTGCAACCGGGCGATCGGGTGCTGCTCATCTTCCAGAGCGACACCAGGCTCGCCAGTCTCTTGCTGGCCGCTGCGCACCGCGAGGGCTTCAAGGCCATCGTCACGAGCCGTGGCGCGGACGCACTGGCACTGGTCGAACGCTATGGCCCCATGCTGGTCAGCCTTGACCTGGACCTGCCGGACATGGGCGGGTGGTCAACGCTCGAACAGCTCAAGCGCAACTTCGCCACGCGCCATATCCCGGTCCAGGTCATCTCGACCGATGACGACCGCGCCCGGGGGCTGAGTTGCGGGGCATTCTCCTATCTGGTCAAACCGGTGGCGGCGGATGAGGTGCAACAGTCACTGGCCAGCCTGGCCAAGTTCGCCCAGCGGCAGGAAAGGACGCTGCTGGTGGTCGACGGCAATGAAGACGAGTGCAATCGCCTGCTCGATCTGCTCGGCGACGACTCCATACGGATAGATACCGCCGGCAATGCCAGCGAAGCCCAGAAGCGCCTGGGCAGGAAGCGCTACGACTGCCTGGTGACCCATCTCAAACTGGCGGACATGGCCGGCAGCCGGCTGCTCGACACGCTGCGCAGCATCGACTCGCTGCATACCCTTCCCACTGTCGTCTACGGGGCCGAGTCGCTGTCCAGGCTGGAGCGGAAACAACTCGGAACCTCGATCGACAAGCATCTGGTCAAGGAAGTCCGCTCCCCGGAACGCCTGCTCGACGAAACCATGCTGTTCCTGCATCGGCCGGTTTCCAGCCTGTCCCAGGCACAGCGGCAGATGCTCGAACGGCTCTACGAGGCCGCGGAAAGCCTGGAAGGCAAGAAAGCCCTGGTAGTAGACGATGACGTGCGCAATATCTTCGCGCTCACCAGCGTGCTCGAAGCCAATCGGATGCAGGTGATCTCGGCCGAGGACGGCCACACCGCCATTGAGTTGCTCTGGCGACATCCCGACACCGACATCGTGCTGATGGACATCATGATGCCCGGGATGGACGGTTTCAAAACCATGGAGCAGATCCGCGCGATCATGCAATTCGAAGCCTTGCCGATGATCGCGCTGACGGCCAAGGCGATGAAGGGCGACCGGGAGAAGTGCATCGAGGCGGGTGCTTCCGACTACGTCAGCAAACCGGTGGACACTGCCCGGCTGCTCTCGCTGATACGCAAATGGCTGTATCGCTGACTATGCTTTCCGTAGCGTTCCACGGCTGCCCGACAGCGTAAGCAGGGGCGCGGGAACAGGTTCGGCATGCCTACCCATCAGCAAGAAATCGAGGTATTGACGGGAGCGAGCCCGCTCCGGCACCTCCCCTCGCCGGATGGCGTGCCGGCGGCTGTGCTGCTGGTGGACGACAATCCGGCCAAGCTCACGGCGTTGGCTGCGATGATCAGCGACATGGACCTGGACGTCGCCACCGCAGGCTCCGGCCGCGAGGCACTGCGCATGCTGCTCCAGCGCGATTTCGCCGTGATCCTCCTCGACGTGAAGATGCCGGAAATGGATGGCATCGAAACCGCGAACCTGATCCATGGCCGCCCGAAGTCGGCCTATACGCCCATCATCCTCGTGACCGCAGAGACCAATGCGGACTCGGAAAGCATCCGCGCCTATACCTCCGGCGCGGTCGACTACATCTTCTCGCCCATAGTACCGGAGGTCCTCCGCGCCAAGATCAGGGTGTTCGTCGACCTGTTCTACCTGCAGCGCCGGTTGACCCTGCAGACCGAGGAGCTGCTGCAATCGAAACTGCAGTTGCACGAGCTGGTCTCCCATGAAGAACAGGTCAAGGAAGAAGAGCGCAAGCGGATCGCGCGGGAGATCCATGACCAGCTGGGACAAAGCCTTCTGGCGCTGCGCATGGATGTTTCCATGCTGCAGGACCGCATCGCCACCCTGCAGCCGGAGCTCTTCGAGACGGCGAGCGATGCCCTGAACCACATCGACACGACCATAGGCAGCGTGCGGGGCATCATCAATGACCTTCGTCCCCCTGTGCTCGATCTCGGGTTGCAGGCAGCCCTCGAGTGGCAACTCGAGGAATTCCGGCTGCGCACCGGGACCGACTGCCGGATGCTGGTCCGGAATGCGAGCCTGCACGACGAGCTGGATGACCAGCGCGCGACCACGCTGTTCCGTATCGTCCAGGAATCGCTGTCGAACATCACCCGGCATGCGCGCGCGACACAGGTCATGATCGAGCTCTTCGAGGAAGGTCGCTGCCTCCACCTGCAAGTCAGCGACAACGGCGTCGGCATCGCGGATCAGGGCAAACGCAACGCCTTCGGTCTGGCCGGGATGAAAGAGCGTGTCAGCATGCTGGGAGGGGAATTCAGGGTAGAGAGCGTGCCCGGCAGCGGGACGCTGCTGGCCATCGTGATGCCGCTCGATTGAGCACAGGATCACCGGATCAGCATCAGTGAATGCTTTGGTTATGTTCCGGTCATGTGTGGCAACAGGCCGGAATTTATTTCGCGAGAAAGCTCGCTCCTACGGGCCTCCAAGCGCGTCGGTTGATGCCTGGCAACAGCTAACGGAGACATAACCAATGCTTTTGCCCCAGGCTCCGCACAGATCACAGACATATAAAACTTATATTTTTCGCCCATCAACCATGCAATTACCCTATGCATAACAGGCAGAGGTACTCACATGGTATCCGCGACTTTCAAAGACCACTTCTCATCCGGCTCCGCGAATTACGCCGCTCACCGGCCCACCTACCCGATTGCGCTGGTCGACGAACTGGCCGCTGTCAGCCCCGGTCACGGACTGGCGCTCGATTGCGGTTGCGGTACCGGCCAGTTGTCAGTGCTGCTGGCCGAGCGCTTCGACCGCGTCGTCGCGACGGACGCCAGCGCCGCCCAGGTGGAAAGCGCCCAGCCCCATGAAGGGGTGACCTACCGAGCGGCGCTCGCCGAAGACAGCGGGCTCCCCGACACCAGCGTCGACCTGATCACCGTTGCCCAGGCCGCCCACTGGCTGGACCTGGACAAGTTCTACGACGAGGTGCGCCGCATCGCACGGCCCGGCGCCGCCGTGGCGCTCATCACCTACGGCGTGCTGCACGTTGAAGGACCGGTAGATTCCCTGGTCCAACGCTTCTATCACGAAACCATTGGACCGTACTGGCCTGCCGAGCGGCGTCACGTCGAAGAGGGTTACCGCAACCTGCCCTTCCCGTTCCAGGAGCGGCAGCTTCCGAGCCTGGCCATCGAGGTCTGGTGGACCCTGGAAGACCTGCTGGGCTACATCAACACCTGGTCCGCCGTGAAGGCCGCCGAGAAGGTGCTGGGCGCCAATCCGGCCGTGAGTCTGGCAGCGGAAATGCGCGAGGCGTGGGGTGATCCGCAAGTCCGGCGCAGAGTCACCTGGCCCTTGTCATTGCGCGTCGGCAATGTCCAATCGACCAGAAACTCTGAGGCGTAAGGTCTGGGTAGAGCAAAAGGACCACGTGCCGGCGAAATGCCTCGGCTAGCGGTCTTGGTTTCCGGCTCGGGCTCAATCGCCCCGGACCGGGCGCCCATGGGCATAGGCCTTCAAATGATCCAGCAAGGTGGTGGCGGCCTTGCTCAACGGCCGGTCCGACGGCCAGCAGATCCCAACCTTCAGTTGATCGCCCTCTTCCTTGGGCAAACGGAGCGGTTGGATATCGGGCTCATTGTCGATGGCGGCCAGCGGCAGTGTCGTCGCGGCGAGCCCGGCCCTGACCGCAGCGATGAGCAGTGACGGATTCTCCGATTCCAGGGCAATCCTGAGCGGCATTCCCAGTGCAGTGGCGTGCCGCTCCATCAGGTCTCGCTGGTGGTAGCCGGGGGGATAGGCCGCCAGGGGAACGGCCAGGAGCTTCTTCCAGGTGATGTTCTTGCCGGCCTTGTGTTGCTTTGCCAGTGCCGGCGCTATGCAGGCGACATTTTCAAGGTTCCAGAGCAGCTCCGTCTCGACACCGTTCTGGGGTCCCTGGAATGCGGTCAGACCGAAGTCCAGGCCTTGATCCCGCACCAGCTTCTCGACTTCCAGCGCGCCGGCCTGGAAAGCACGGACCCGGATGTCGGGATGCTGAGCCATGAAAGCAGGAAGAACCTGCGCCAGGGCAAACTGGGTAACCATAGCCGGAGCGGCGATACGGACATGCCCTATGGCCAGCCGCTCCAGATCCTGGATCTCGTCCCTGACCCCTTGCAGCACCGCAATCGCGGGCGCAGCGCGGTCGCGAAGCAACCGGCCGCTTTCGGTGAGCTCGACGCTACGCCTGGTGCGCAGGAACAGCTTCGTGCCCAACTCGCGCTCCAATTCCTTGATGGCGATGCTGACAGCCGATTGGGCGATATGGAGGACGTTAGCCGCAGCGGAAAACCCGCCGTTTTCCACCACGGCCATGAAGACTTCGATGCGGCGCAGCTTGATATTCATGATTCAGATCCACAGCCCGGCCTCCATATATTAGGAAGATGGATAACCCTTGCCCAGCCGGCGTTGTGGCGAGGCGGAAATCTAGGCCTTGGCTGCGGCCAGGTAGGCGCCCAGGCGCTGGCCCATCTCCGCGCCGAGAGCCTGCAGGCCGCTCATGGGACGGACCATTACCTCGAAATCGACGATCTTCCCCTGCTCGTCGAAACGGATCATATCGATGCCCTTCAGTTCACGCCCATCGACCTTGGCGCTGAACTCCAGCACCACGCTGAGGCCGTCGGCCGTGACCAGCTGGCGGTAATAGGTGAAGTCGACGAAGACCTTGATCACGGTATTGAGAATGGTCGAGACCACTGCCGGCCCCGGATATGGGGTGTGCGCCATGGGCGAACGGAACACCACATTTGCCGCCAGCAGTTCGGGCAGCGCAGTGAGGTCGCGCCGGTCGAGCATGTCGTGCCAGCGTTGCAGCGAGGCGGCGGCCTGGGGGTGCAGATGCAGTTCGGTCATCGGGAGTTCCTCTCGTTCGTTCTTCTTGTCGAGGTCCGCTCGGCGCGAATTGACGCGCCGATCAGTCTGGTGAGAAGGACAATACGACCCGGAACACCCTGGCTCAATGATCGAAAATGACAGTTGAATGATCCTGGCGCACAGGCGAACCCGCCCGGTGAACCGAGCGCGGATAGTCAGTGAATCGCCTGTGTCACCAGGAAGCTCAACAGCTGCTGATCGTCATCCGGCTCGATGGCATGCACCGGCCGCGGCAGTTCCTCCAGCACCGAACGCCAGAAGGCCTGGGCCAGTTCATCCTGACCGTAGAAACGCACCAGCCAGTCCGCCCCCCCGCTCGTCAGCACCTGCGTGGCCAGCGCCCGGCCGATACCCTGCCGGCGATACTTCTTCAGGATGAACAGGTCCGCCAGCTCCTGGGCCTCAAGCCCCGGCAACTCGCTTCGCTCGATCAGCAGGAAGCCGGCGATGAAGCCATCCACCAGAATCAGGTTGGCGCTCCACTGCGGCTCCTGCCAGTAGCGCGCCAGATGCGCCTCGTGGATGTAGAAGCGGCCGTCCACCTCCACATCTTCCTGTTCCCAGTCCGAGGACTCGTAGGCATAGAACTGGTACAGGTTGCGGATCAGCTCGGCGTGCTCGGGGCCGGTCTGCACCAGCTCGACCGTGGCGCTGCTCATGGCTGGGCCTCGCGCCAGGGCTGGCAGCGGAGGAAGGAATCGGCAATCGAAGGCATGGGAGTCTCGCTGAAGGGATCGGGCAGCGCCGGCCCCATCGGGGCTCGCCGTTTTGCATGGCGCTATTTTTTACAAAACGGATTGCCGATGCCATCGGTAATTTCCCCGGCTGGCGCCTCTCGGCGCCGAGGACGCCACAGCGGTACCGGCCGCCGGAAAGCGAACCAGACCGCCATGTGCCCTGACCGGGGACTGTCTCCATCCTCACCAGCCGCGTATGGCCGCTGGAATGGCCTTAGCGGGCGGCGGTGCTCGCGGAGAGTATCGCGCTGGCCAGCTCCTGGTCGCTGCGCCCCTGCATGGCGGGATTCTCGTTGCGCAGTCGCTGAAGTTCGGCTTCGAGGTAGGGACCCCGTATGGCGCCGTCACTGGCGATGAAGCTGCTCGCATCATCCCGCACGGGCCCGACGAGCTTATTGTCGTGATCGCCGCTGGTCAGGTAGCTGGACGCGGTGGTGGCGCCGGTGGAAACAAGGTTGCGCAGCAGGTCATCGTCCTCGGCCACGGCCGAAGCGAAGGGAACGGCAAAGAGAACGAGGGTTGCAGCGGTATTGCGAAAACGCATGGTGACTCCTTGGGTGTTTGCTTCACCCTCAGATGGCGGCGCCCTCGGCGAGTTCCTCCTCGCCCGATAATTCTTCGGCTGAATTCCCCCGAGGAATGAAATACTTCGAAGATGTCGTTTGTGCGGGTAGTAGAAGCTGCGCAGAATCCAGGCCATGCCATCACTACCCCTGACTGCTCAAGGAGGTTCCATGCAACCGTCCGCCCCGCACCGCACCGGAGGCCAGGTCCTGGTCGATGCCCTGCGCATCCACGGTGTCGAGCGCGCCTTCTGCGTTCCCGGTGAAAGCTACCTCGCCGTCCTCGATGCCCTGTACGACGCCCGCGAAGCCATCGACCTCGTCGTCTGCCGACAGGAAGGCGGCGCCGCCTACATGGCAGAGGCCTACGGCAAGCTGACCGGCAAGCCCGGCATCTGCTTCGTGACCCGCGGACCGGGCGCCACCAATGCCTCGGTGGGCGTGCACACCGCCTTCCAGGACTCGACGCCGATGATCCTCTTCATCGGCCAGGTGGCCCGCGACCAGCGCGACCGCGAGGCCTTTCAGGAAATCGATTTCCGCGCCATGTACGCGCCGCTGGCCAAGTGGGTAGTGCAGATCGACGACGCCCGGCGCATTCCGGAACTGCTCAGCCAGGCCTTCCACCGCGCCCTCAACGGCCGACCGGGCCCCGTGGTGGTGGCCCTGCCCGAGGACATGCTGACCGAGGTGGTGGAGGTCGCTGACGCCGGCCCCGTTCGGGTCATCGAACCCCACGCCAGCGCTGCCGACATGCAAGCACTTCGCCACTTGCTCGACCGGGCCGAGCGGCCGCTGATGATCCTTGGCGGTGGCGGCTGGAACGCCCGCGCGGTGGCGGACATCCGCCGCTTCGCCGAGCGCCACGACCTGCCGGTGGCCGCGTCCTTCCGCTGCCAGGACCTGTTCGACAACACCCACCCCAATTACGCCGGGGACCTGGGCTTCGCCGCGGGACCGAAGCTGATCCAGGCGGTGAAGGATGCCGACCTGCTGCTTGTGGTGGGCTCGCGCCTCGGCGAAGTCTCCACCAGTGGCTACAGCACCCTGGACATCCCCGTGCCCCGGCAGGCCCTGGTGCATGTGCACCCTGGCATCGAGGAACTGGGGCGGGTCTACCAGCCCACCCTGGGCATCAACAGCGGCATGACCGCCTTCGCCGCGCTGGCGGCGGAAATGCCCGAAATCGATGGCAAGCGCAGCCCGGACTGGACCGGCGCACTGAACTGCAACTACCGCGACAACCTTGTCCTCACCACCTCCCCGGGGCCGGTGCAGATGGCCGAGATCATCGCCTGGCTGCGCGAACGCTTGCCCACCGACGCCATCCTCACCAACGGTGCGGGCAACTACGCGGTGTGGCTACAACGCTTCTACCAGTTCCGCACCTTCCGCACCCAGTTGGGCCCCACCAACGGCTCCATGGGCTACGGCGTGCCCGCCGCGGTGGCGGCCAAACTCACCTGCCCGGACCGCATAGTGGTCGCCTTCTCGGGTGACGGCTGCTTCCTGATGAACGGCCAGGAGATCGCCACCGCGGCGAGCTACGGCGCCAACGTCATCTTCATCGTGGTCAATAACGGCATGTACGGCACCATCCGCATGCATCAGGAGCGCCACTACCCGGGCCGAGTCAGCGGCACCGACCTGCACAACCCGGACTTCGCCGCCCTGGCGCGGGCCCATGGCCTGCACGGGGAAACAGTGGAGCGCACCGAAGACTTCGCGCCGGCCTTCGAACGCAGCGCCGCCGCCGGCCGCCCGGCCCTGATCGAAGTGCGCATCGACCCGGAAGCCATCACGCCCCGGCAATCCCTCAGCCAGATCCGGCGCGAGGCGCAGGGCAAGGGGTGACCGCTCGGCCTGGGAGTAATGGAGGCCAACCGGAAGCGCGGTTCGACTGGCAGCCGGAGGGGGGGCGAGGCCTACCGAGGTAGCAGAGGCATGACTCCGGCACGTGGTCCCTCGTAGGGTGTGGCGGGCAGCGTTCCGCTGGAGCGAAGCGATACCCATCAGACGACGTCTTTGTAGGCCATGATGTCATGCCTTCTTCAGTAGGAACCTTTCCAGCGGCACCTTGGTGATCGCGAAGCCGGCCAGTAGAAGCGCGGAATAGACCGCGAGGTCATAAGAGACTGGTTGGCCCTCATATCAAGCGCCGATGATTACGGCGAACACGGGAAATATGATGAAGACGAACGACAGCACCACTGGACTCATGCGTTTGAGCAGGAAGAAATAGACGATAAAGCCACCCACCGATGCGCACAGCCCGAGGTAGGCCAGCGCACCCCAGGAGCGGGTACTGACGGCGGGAAAGTCCGGTTGTTCTATCAGGAGCCCCGCCAGGAAGAGCAACAGCCCGGCTACACCGATGGGCAGGGTGTTGTAAGTGATGACGCCGATCTCGGCGCCCCTTTGCTTGGTTACCACGTAGCACAGTGCATGCATAAGTGCGGCGGCGAGGATGGCCAGCACGCCGCCAAAACCAGAACTCTCCAGGTTCATGCCCTGGCTACGGAGGATCATGAACAGGCTGCCGAATCCGATGGCAATGCCAAGCACCTGGGACAGGTAGATTCGCTCGCTGAGAAAGAGCGCCGAGAAGATCAGGATGAATACCGGCATACAGCTGAACAGCAGTGCGGTGAGCCCCGAAGAAACATGCAACTCACCGTAGTTCAACAGGTAGTACGGCAAGCCGAAGTAGCACAGTGTCACGAAGGTGAAGAAACCTAGCCGCGCTCTCGGAAAGAGGATCGAGTCGCCTCGCAGCAGGGCGAAGCAGAGGAACAGCGGGAAAGCGATCAGGAAACGCAGGCCGGAGGCCGTGAGTGGCGGCACGGTTTCCACAGCGATCTTGATGCCCAGCCAAGTGGTGCCCCAGCTGACGCAGACAATGAGAAACAGGAGCGCACTGACCAGTCTGGAGAACCAACGCAATTTTGTCGTGCTCAGCCCAGAGGCGGACTCTAGAATTGACATGATATCAATGCATCCAATTTGCTAGATTTATGCAGTTAATTCACGCTACTTGGACTTCAAATGACCGTCAATCCGATTAATGACACCCTATCATTGCTCAGAAATGCGCTGGACTCGGGCCAGGGATCCAAATACAAGCGTCTGGCCGATGCAATGGAAAAACAGATTCGCAGCGGCCGCCTGGAGGCCGGCAGCAAGCTGCCGCCCCATCGAATCCTCGCCGATCGCCTGGGCGTCACCACCGGTACGGTCAGCCGCGCCTATGCCGAACTGGAGTACCTGGGGCTGGTGATCGCCAGGGTGGGCGACGGTACTTTCGTGCTTCACCGCGAGCTCGCCCACAAGAGGGATGGGGGCTTTCGCAACGCTACGGAAGAGACGGCCGGACATCTCGACATGAGCCGCAACATGCATATTCCGGGGCAGGAAACTGCCTTCCTCGCCAGGAGCCTGATGCAGTTGGCCGGCGAACCACAGTGATTGCACGAACTGATGGTCTACAGCCCGGAACAGGGGTTGCCGCGCCACCGCCAGAATGGCGCCCACTGGCTGGCCAACGGCAAGTTCCAGCCACGGACGGAGCAGGTGCTGTGCACCAACGGTGGCCAGCACGGTTTGCTCTGTACGCTGATGGCGCTGCTGCGACCCGGCGATACCGTCGTCACCGAGCAACTCACCTATCCCGGCCTGATCAGTGCCGCGCGCATGCTGGGCATCCGGCTGCTGGGGGTGGAAATGGACGAAGAAGGCCTGATACCGGCGGCCCTGGACGATCTTTGTCGGCACAACCGGGTGAGCGCCCTCTATTGCACCCCTACCCTACAGAACCCCACGACGGCGGTGATGTCGCCTACGCGACGAGAAGCAATTGCCGAACTATGTCGGGAACATAACCTACTTGTTATCGAGGACGAGGCCCACGCTGTTCTACTGGAGGACCGACCGCTGCCGTTGAGCCACTGCGCGCCAGAGCGCAGCATCCTGATCAGCGGCATGAGCAAGGCGGTAGCGGCGGGTCTGCGCGTGGGCTACCTACACGCTCCGGCGGCGCTGGTGGGACGGCTGGCGGCGGCCCTGCGCGGGTCCTGCTGGATGGCTACGCCGCTGGCGATGGAATTGGCCAGTGACTGGATAGAAAGCGGCATCACGGAGCAGTTGCTGCACCAGCAGATCAGCGAGATAGAACGGCGCAAGGCACTGGTGCAGGGGCTGCTGGAGGGACTGAACTACCGGACGCACCCACAGAGCCCGCATTTTTGGATCGAAGTACCAGAGCCCTGGCGCGCCTCCGATGTGGAGGCAGAGCTGAAATCGAAGGACTACCTGATCTCAACGGCTGAAGCTTTCGCCGTGGGCCGGGCGACGGTGCCCCAGTTCGTGCGAGCCAGCGTCAGCAATTCATCCCATGATGACGGGTTGCTGGTGGAGGGCTTCCGGGCACTCGCCGCTGCCCTGCGACAGGAGGTTGGAGCGGTACAGGAGTGATCGGATTGCATTTCCGGCGAAGACTATCGCGAGTAAATCGCTAACGTTCCTTCGACGACTTCATCGAACCCGCCCGCCACGCCCTACGCCAGCGCGCGCTATGCCGCCGGCCTGCACCACAAGGTACTGCCGGCGCGGTGCGCGGGATTTTCGAATCCATGGTCCAGCTGTCCGACCATGGCGAACTGATAGACAAGTTCATTGCCCTGCCCTTCTCCAGGATGTTCATGTACGGCGAGCTGAACGCATCGCTGTCGTACCTGGCCTACATCCAGAGCCAGGGGGTGCAGTTGGCGGAGTTCCGCAGCTGCGGGCATTTCCCCATGTACTCCAACCCCACCGCCATGTGGGAGCGCATCGCCTATCTGCACCGCCTCTGCCCCACCGACTGATGACCCCGGCCGCCACGCGGCCCACCAGATCCTTTCATTGCTGACGGACTCTCCCCGTGGACACCCTCGACCCCTGGCCTACACTCGATCGAGTTCGTCGCCAGCCACGCACCGCAGAGGGGACATTTGATGATCAACGTTCGCACGGCCACGATGCTTGCCCATTACAAGCAGTGGGTCGATCAACGGCTCTTCGAGAGCCTGGTTTCATTGCCACCCGACGAAGTCGGCAAGGAACGCCAGACCCTATGCAAAAGCATCATCGGCACGCTGAATCACATCTATGTGGTCGATTGCATCTGGCAGGCTCACCTGACGCACAAGGAGCACGGTTACAAGACGCGACTGGAAGTGCCGCACCCTGAACTGGACGAACTCCAGGCTGCTCAGTTGGCCATCGATGAGTGGTTCATGTCATGGAGTGCCCAGCAGACGGACGAGTCGCTGAATGAGCCAATTGAATTCGCATTCGTGTCGGGAGATCGCAGCGTCATGACGGCAGGCGCCATGCTGATGCATGTCGTCAACCATGCGTCCTATCACCGTGGGTGCGTGATCCAGATGTATATCGAGATTCCAGCCAAGCCGCCAATCACCGACCTTCCCGTGTTCCTGAGGGAATCTTTCCCCACGTACACGACAGGCTAGAAGGAAGGTTCCGGCGCGGACATATGCTCCACGATCCTTTCGCGCAGCCAGCGTTCGGCAGGATCGTTGTCCGTCCCACCACTCCACACCATGGACAGCTCAGACGTGACGATGGGGAATGGAGGGTCATCGGCGCGCAGGCCACAGCCTTCGATCAACGCCGCGGCGGCGTAGTCGGGAACCGTAGCGAGCATTTCGGTACCCGCGAGGATCGCGCGCAGACCACTGAACTGAGGTACTGCCAGCACGACCCGACGTGTCCTGCCGACCCTGGCCAGGTCATTGTCGATATTCCCGCTCAGGTCACCTGAGAACGACACGAGCGCATGGGGACGCTCGCAGTACTCATCCAGCGTCAGTGCTCCGGGACGGTTGTCGCCGCGCAGGATCTTGCAGCGCAGGTTACGCAATCTCTTACGCTTGGCATTCGCCGGCAATTCCGTGGTGTAGCTGATGCCAACCGATATCTCCCCGGATCCGAGCATCGGCGACATCAGCAGGAAATTCACCCGGCGTACGACGACTATTATCTCAGGCGCTTCCTGGCGGATCTGGTGGAGCAGCGGAGGAAACAGCCCGAACTCGACATCGTCCGACAGGCCGATCCGGAACGTGCCGTGGTAGGTCGCCGGGTTGAACTCCTTGGCCCTGCTGACTGCGCTGGAGATCGTGTCCAGGGCGGGTTGCAGCTCTTCGAGTATCTCCAGGGCCCTCTTGGTGGGCTCAAAAGTACGACCGCTCCGGACCAGCAACGGATCGTCGAACAGGTCGCGCAAGCGCGCCAGCGCTGCGCTGACTGCCGGTTGGCCGAGGAAGAGCTTTTCCGATGCACGAGTCAGGTTCTTCTCGAACATCAGGGTTTCGAAGACCACTAACAGATTCATGTCTACACGACGCAGATCATTGCGGTTCATCTGGGCCTCCCGCCGGTTGTAGCTGCCTTGAATACAGCGGCCTGACTCCGTCGATCGTCATTGTCCGCTGTCGCCGAGGCCGGATCAGCGCTTCGGAGAACACGTCCTTTCGCCTGCTCCCCGGTGCCGATCAAGCGCTCCTGGTTTTCCGAGAACGGGCGACGCGAGCGGCCCCATTGAGCGCCACTGCGGCACGAATGAGCGCCTGCAATCCCTTTTCATCGATCCTGTCGCCCTCATGGAAATCGATGGCACGCCGGGTGTTGCCGTCGAGGCTGGAATTGAAGAGGCAAGATGGGTCCTCCAACGAAGCCCCCTTGGCGAACGTCATCTTCACGACACTCTTGTACGTCTCACCGGTGCAAAGGATTCCGTCGTGCGACCACACGGGAACCCCTCTCCACTTCCACTCCTCGGCCACTTCGGGGTCAACCTCTTTGATGAGCGCTCGGAGCCGGGCAAGCATCTCACCCCGCCAATCGCCCAGCTCCCTGATCCGCTCATCGATCAGCCGCGAGGCAGAACCGCCCTCCTCCGCTGCCTTTGAGCCGATATTCTCCTTCGTCATGATGGCGGCGTCCTCTTCCTGGTGGTTGTCGTTCGTCCGACGCCTGAGTATCGCTCACTGACGATTTCCCGCCAGGCAAAATGAACGAGAGGCCGATTGCTGCCTTTCGTCATAGCTTTCGACCCGAACCGGCGTCAGCGCATCTGTTTCCCCGCAAAATCTCCGTTGAACTGGCAAGCGTCAAACCCGACCAAACCACACCTCTAGGTGCAGCTGAACACGTACCGAGCGCGGTACAAGGCCAAGCCGGCGCTCTTCTAGGCCGGCCGTCGATCCACTGGGTGGCGCGCTCGAATAGTTTCTGCGCGACAGCATTCACGCAATCTGCTGCTACCAAAACGGCGCAGCCCCCGCCAAGTCCCATATACGGATGCAATCCGGGACACCGTGTTCCCGGATCGCATCCTGGCTATTTGGCAGACCTCAGCGCTGCATTCCCCAGCGCTTGACGGTGATCCGCTCCAGGCTGGCGAACACCAGGTTCTCCACCAGCAGGCCGATCAGGATCACCGCAGCGAGGCCGGCGAACACCTTGTCGGTGTAGAGCTCGTTGCGGTTCTGGAAGATGTACCAGCCCAGGCCGCCCTTGCCGCTGGTGGCACCGAACACCAGCTCGGCGGCGATCAGCGTGCGCCAGGCGAACGCCCAGCCGATCTTCAGCCCGGCGAGGATCGACGGCAGCGCCGCCGGGATCAGGATGAACAGCACGAAGCGCAGGCCCTTGAGGCCGTAGTTGCGCCCGGCCATGCGCTGAGTCTCGGATACCCCGAGAAAGCCGGCGTAGGTGTTCAGCGCCAGGGCCCAGAGCACCGAATGGATCAGCACGAAGATCAGGCTGCTCTCGCCCAGGCCGAACCACAGCAGCGCCAGCGGCAGCAGGGCGATGGCCGGCAGCGGATTGAACATGGCGGTCAGGCTGGACAGCAGGTCGCGGCCGAGCTGGGTCGACACCGCCAGGGTGGTCAGCAGGAAGGCCAGGCCGATGCCGGCCAGGTAACCCTTGACCAGCACCGCCAGGGAAATCGCCACCTTCTCCAGCAGCTCGCCGCTGGCGACGCCCTCGACGAAGGCGCGGGCGGTCTGCAGGAAGCCCGGCAGCAACAGGTCGTTGGCCTGGTAACGGGCGACCAGCTCCCAGGCCAGGGCCAGCAGCAGCAGGATCAGCGACTTGCGCAGCCAGCCCTGTTGCCAAAGGCGCTGGGCCACGGGCAGCTCGCGCTCCAGGGGCAGGTCGTCCAAGGGGGCGAGGACGATTTCGTATTCCTCGCGGTGTACACCGGAAGCAGTCATGGCAAGGGTCTCGCTTCAATAGGCAATGCGGATGTCCTGGAAGCCCAGGTCGCTGGGCAGCGGCCCGCCGTCCTGGTCGAACAGCAGCCGGTGGATGCGCTGGGCGGCGTTCTGGAAGGCCACGCCGCCGAGGCTGTGCAGGTCGAACTGGTGGCTGTTGATCTCCGCCCGCACCCGCCCCGGATGGGGCGACAGCAGAAGGATGCGGTTGCCCACCACCAGCGCCTCCTCGATGGAATGGGTGACGAACAGCAGGGTGAAGCGCACCTCGTCCCACAGCTGCAGCAGCTCTTCCTGCATCTTGCGCCGGGTCAGGGCGTCCAGCGCGGCGAAGGGCTCGTCCATCAGCAGGATCTTCGGCTGCATGGCCAGAGCCCGGGCGATGGCCACCCGCGCCTTCATACCGCCGGACAGGGTGTGCGGATAGGCGTCGGCGAAGGCGGCCAGGCCGACCTTCTCCAGGTAGTGCAGCGCCCGTTCCTCGGCCTCGCGGCGCTTGAGCGTGCGCGAGGCCAGCAACGGGAACATCACGTTCTGCTTCACCGTCTTCCACGGCGGTAGCTGGTCGAACTCCTGGAACACCACGATGCGGTCGGGGCCAGGTTCGCGGACCGGCACGCCATCGAGGCGGATGCTGCCACCACGCGGGGCGATGAATCCGGCCACCGCCTTGAGCAGGGTGGACTTGCCGCAGCCGGACGGGCCGAGCAGGACGAAGCGGTCGGCCGGGTCGACCTCGAAACTCACCTCGTGGGTGGCGCGCACCACCCGCTGCGGGGTGCGGTATTCCAGGCTGACCGACTCCACCTGCAGCACCGGCCGCAGGTAGGTGTCACGGGTTGTGCTGGCCAGGTGGCCTGGCAACGGGGCATTCATCGCATCAGCTTCCTTGCAGCGGGTGTGCTTCGTCCTGGAAGAAGTAGTCCTGCCAGGACGCCGGCTTGTTCTTGATGGCGCCGACGCGATGGAGGAAATCCGCCAGCGGGTAGGTGTTGGTGGGGTTCACGCTGAACTGGATCTGCTCGCTGCCGATGACCTTCAGCAGGTCCTCGCGGCTGATCTTGGCGCCGGTGACGCGGATGTAGGTGTCGGCGGCGGCGCCCTTGTCCTTCTGGGCGAACTCGGCGGCCTCGGCCAGCGCCGCGACGAAGGCCTTGTAGGTCTTGGGGTTCTCCTGGCGGAACTTCTCGGTGGAATAGAGCACGGTGGGCGAGTTCGGGCCGAGCAGCTCGTAGGTGTCGAGCACCACGTGCACGTCGGGGGTCTCCAGGGCCTGGTTCTGGAACGGCGGGTTGGAGAAGTGCCCGGTCAGTTCGGTGCCGCCGGACTTCAGCGCGGCGGTGGCGTCCGGGTGCGGCAGGGCCACGGTGTATTTGTCCAGGCGGGCGTATTCCTGGTCACCCCACTGCTTGGCAGCGGCGTACTGGAGGAAGCGCGATTGCACGGAAACCCCCACCGCCGGCACCGCGATGCGGTCCTTGTCACCGATGTCGGCGATGGTCCTGACCTTCGGGTTGTTGCTCACCAGGTAGTAGGGGAAGTTGCCCAGGGAAGCCACGCCCTTGACGTTCTGCCGGCCGTGGGTGCGGTCCCAGATGGTCAGCAGCGGGCCGATGCCGGCGCCGGCGATGTCGATGGAACCGGCCAGCAGTGCATCGTTGACCGCCGCGCCACCGGACAGCTGGTTCCAATCCACCTTGATGTCGAGGCCCTCGGCCTTGCCGTGCTTCTCGATCAGTTGCTGGTCGCGCACCACGTTGAGCAGCAGGTAGACGACGCCGAACTGTTCGGCGATGCGGATCTGCCCCTCGGCCCGGGCCGCGTCGGGCACGGCCAGGCCGGCCGTCAGCAGGCTCAGGCCGAGTCCGAGTGTGCCGGCCAGGCGGCCGAACCTGGGAATGAAGGAAAAGCGTTTACCTAGAGACATAACGAGCTCCATACAGTCTTCAACGGAAGGGGGATCAGGTCAGAACGGGGCGTCGCCCTGGATGGTGGTGCGGTGCATGCGCCGGCGAAGGTGGTTGGGGCAGCCGGTGGCCAGGTGGATCACCGCCCGGTTATCCCAGAACACCAGGTCATGGGGCTGCCAGCGGTGCCGGTAGATGAACTCGGGGCGCGCACTGTGGGCGAACAGTTCGGCGAGGATCTGCCGGCTTTCGTCTGCGGGGATATCGAGGATGTGGGTGGTGAAGTTCTCGTTGACGAACACCCCCTTGCGGCCCGTCTCCGGGTGCGTGCGCACCACGGGGTGGACCACGGCCTTGACCTCGGCGAGCTGGGCGGCGGTGAGCTGCGGCCGCTGGATGCCCTGAAACACCTCGTCGGCATAACGCGCGGTATAGGAGTGGGCCGCGCGCTTTCCCTCGATGGCCTGGCGCAGGGTCTCCGGCAGCGTCTCGTAGGCCAGTTGCTGGCTGGCGAACAGGGTGTCGCCGCCCTCCTCCGGCAATTCCTGGGCGAGCAGCATCGACCCCAGACTCGGCAACTCCTTGTACGACAGGTCCGAATGCCAGAACTTGCCGGCATCGCCCAGGCCGACGGGGCGGCCGTTCTCGACGATGTTGGAAATGATGAAGATCTCGGGATGGTTCTCCAGCAGGAACTGCTTGAGCACATGAATCTGCAGCGGCCCGAAACGGCGGCTGAAGGCGATCTGCTGTTCGGGGGTGATGCGCTGGTCACGGAACACCAGCACATGGTGGTCCAGGTGGGCGCGGTGGATACGGGCGAAATCCGCGCCGTTCAGCGGCCGGGCCAGGTCCAGGCCGACGATCTCGGCGCCCAGGGCGGCACCGGCAAAAGGCAGGATATCGAAGCGCTGCGGCTCGGCCGCGGCAACAGTCAGGGAAGCCACTGACATAGGGAACTCTCCATACATACCGCGCTTGTGGCGCGCATCAATCAGGAACGGGCGTTATCTCCGCGATCGTTCATTCTTGCGGCGCGCCGATTGGTCGGCAGGTACGCATGGGATGCAACTGTATAGGTATAAGAAATTTAATTTAAATATCTTTTTTGAATATGTTTATGGCTTTCGCCCCGCCCCCTCCCGCGCGGGAACGGGCCCGCCAGCCGCCCCGCTCCACCAGGCTGTCGAACTCGCACTCGGGCCCCGGCGGCGATGCCCGGCAGGGTGCTCTTGCCGCAGCAGAACACCAGGCCGGCCCACTAACCCGTCTGGCGCCTGCATAGTCTGCCAAGGAGTTGGCGAAGACTGAGCGTGAGGCCAAGCAGATGCTTGCCTCGTCTGGCGCGGTCGCTCTCCTGGCACGGGTGCGGGGCGAAGTGGAGGCACAGAGCGGAGCCATCTTGCGCAGCTGGCACCTGCCGCGCTCCCAAGAGGAGCCCTATGGAAGGACTCCTGATGGAGCAAACAACTAGAGGGGCAAGCTCAATCGAACGACCTCGGCGAAGTAACGGGCACCGATGCCCAGGATGGCGTCGTTGAAGTCGTAACACGCATTGTGCAGCGGGATCGCGCCAGCTTGTCCTGCGGTGCCGTTGCCGATGAATACGAAGTTGCCGGGAACCTTCTGGATGAATGCGCCGAAGTCTTCGGAAATCATCATCGGCGATACCTCGCCATCCACCGCTTGCTCACCCACCACATTCCGCGCCGCCGCCACGGCAATTGCGGTGTGCTCAGCCCAGTTCACGGTCGGCGCGAACTCATGGGTGTACTCGAACTCACAGGTCGCACCATGCATGACGCAGATACCCACGCAAATCTCGCGCATGCGGGTTTCCAGCAGTTGCTGCACCTCAGGGCTGTAGCTCCGCGTATCCCCCTTGATGGTGACGTGGGTGGGGATCGCATTGCGGATGCCGTCGGTGATGAACTCGGTGCAGGAAATCACCGCCGGCAAACTGGGGTCGAGGTTCCTCGATACGATGGTCTGAAGTGCCAGGACAATCTCCGCACCGATCACCATCGGGTCGATACCCATGTGCGGCCTGGCGGCGTGCGTGCCCCTTCCCTGGATGCGAATGACGAAGTTGTCCTCGCTCGCCATGATTCCGCCCTCCCGGGTTGCGATGTGGCCGGCAGGCATACCCGGCATGTTGTGCGCCCCGTAGATGGCGTCGACCGGGAAGCGCTCGAACAACCCATCGGCCATCATCGCCTTCGCTCCGCGCCCATGCTCCTCCGCCGGCTGGAAGATGAAGCGCACGGTGCCATTGAAGTCGCGTCGGGTGCAGAGCAGTTCCGCAGCGCCAAGCACCATCGCCATGTGCCCGTCATGCCCACAGGCGTGCATCTTTCCTGCAATCTGCGAGGCGTGTTGCCGGCCCGGTGCCTGCTCAGCAATGTTCAGGGCATCCATGTCCGCCCGCAGACCTATAACGCCCCCGCCCTCGCCTACCGTAAGGCTGGCCACGAGCCCGGTGCCGCCGATCTCGCGATGTACCGCGAGGCCAAAGCTCTGAAGAATCCTGGCAACTTCTTCCGCCGTGTTGAACTCTTCAAAGCCGGTCTCAGGAAGCCGGTGAAAGGCATGCCGCCATTCTTTGAGTCGCAGCTGAAAATCCTGGTCAACAACCATTTGCTCTTTTGCTCCTATTGCTGGGCTATGGCAGGACGCTCGGTTGCACCTGCGGGATGAATAGATGCCGTTGCATTCTCCTCAGCGGTCATGCGCCAGACGACGCTTTCGTCGAGATAGTGAGTTCGGTAACCACTCCGCACACCGAGGTGGTAGAAGGCCAAGGCCAGTACAGCCACGACCGCCATGTCCCATCCCGCTGGCAATAGGCCGATGCCACCAAATTCCTTGCTCCCCAGGTACAACACCGCAGCCATAACCGGCAGGTAGCCAATCAACCAGGCGGCCGCACGCAGGTCCCGACTGAAGCCTTTCCAACCCGACTTGGCTTGGAAGTAAAAGAAGATCGGCAAGGCAGCCATGAAGCCTACCAGCGAGCCATGTGAGTAACGGGCATAGCGGACCATGCCACCGGACTCGGGAAACATCGCCCCCATTTCTGCATAGGTCAGGGCAATCGCCAGCACCACGACGGCGCCGATGATCCAGGCCAGGATCGCCGCCGGTCCCGCAATCGCCGAAGCGTGCCAGGCGCCGAACAACCAGCCGGAGCCGATGATGGAGCCGAGGCCTGTGAGCATCAGCGACCATGACCCGATGTTTCGTTTTGTGGTTTGCATTTCGCGCTCCATTGTTTTTTTTGTGCGGAGTTGTCCGCGGAGAAGAGACGACGGTCTCTTCTCCGTGGGGCAAGGGATTGCAGGGAGGGTGGAGGTCAGGCCTTGGGCGACCAGGCCTTCTGACGAGACAGGACGGAGTCGGCGGTTTCGCCAACCAGCTCGGCGTAGACGCCCGGAGCGGTTGCGCCTTCGGTGCTGATCAGCAGTACGCGGGACTGCCCATCAATGCCGAGATCGGAGGAGAGACTGTTCGACGCGACGACCCGCACCAATCCGGCGAGCCCGGCCACCGCCGACTCGCCCGCCACCAGTGGAATATCGCGCTGGCTGCCGGCGGCCAGACGGCGCATGGCGCTGACCGCCTCGTCATCCCGGATGGTCATGAAGAAGTCGACGCTGGGTTGCAGGAACTTCCAGGCCAATGGCGAGGTTTCACCACAGGCGAGGCCCGCCATCACCGAATCCACCGAGCCGGTTGCCTTGGCCGCCTTGCCGGCGATGGCGCTCTGATACAGGCAATCAGCCTGTTCCGGCTCGACCACGATAATGGTCGGGCGCTGCTCGCCGCAGAGCTCCCAGAGGTAGCTGGCGATGCCCGCCGCCAGGCCGCCAACGCCGCCTTGCAGGAACACGTGGGTGAACGCCGGGCCGCTGCCCTGACGCTGGGCCGCCGCCTCGATGATCTCGGCGGCGATGCTGCCGTAGCCCTGCATCACGTCGCGCGGGATTTCCTCATAGCCGTCATAGGAGGTATCGGAAACCACCAGCCAATCGTTCTTTTCGGCGAGTGCAGCCGCTTCCTCGACCGACTCGTCGTAGTTGCCACTGATCCGCACTATCTCGGCGCCGTATGCCGCAATGGCCTCTTCACGCTCGATGCTGACGTTGGCATGCAGCACGATGACGCAGCGGCAGCCGACGCTCTGGGCCGCCGCCGCCAGGGCGCGGCCATGGTTGCCGTCGGTCGCGCTGATCACGGTGAAATCGGCCAGGGCCGCGCTGTACTCACCCGCCAGCAGGCCGCGAGCCTCGAAGCGCTGCTCAGGGAACCGGCGAAGGATCAGGCGCACCAGGGCGATGGGCGCCCCAAGGGCCTTGAAGCTGCCCAGCACCGAACGCTCCGATTCATCCTTGACCAGGATGTCCGCCACTCCCAGTTCTGCCGCAAGATCGGGCAGCGAGTAGAGCGGAGTTCCATCGCTGTTCAGCCGTGACCAATCCGAAAGCCAGGCGCGACTCTCATTGGCCTTCTGGATGCTCATGATGTTCTTCAGAGCATCGGGGTAGGTTTCACGTTTTGCGTTGGGGTTGGCGATCAACATAAATGACTCCATTAGAAGGCAAAGCCGGGCCAATGCCGCCGGCATCCGCCAGCGGGTTCGTGGAATAGCGGTTGAAATCAATGGTTGGCGTTCAGGCGGCCGACGACAACGTCAATAAGCACCTCGGCGCCCTTGAGCAACTGATCGTCATCCGTATGCTCACGGGGGTTGTGGCTGATGCCGCCACGGCTGGGCACGAATATCATTGCGGACGGTGCGATACGCGCAATCATCTGTGCGTCATGACCCGCGCCCGAGGTCATGCGCTTGTAACTGAAACCGAAGCGCTTGGCGGAGGCTTCGATTTCATCAGCCAGATCCGCATCGAAGATCACAGGTTGGAAACGCACCAACTGTTCGGTGCTGATCCTTACGCCCTCCTCTTCCGCAATCACGGCCAGGAACTTCTCAAGGCGCTTTTCGGCGGCCACCAGCAGCTCTTCATCGGGATCGCGCAGGTCCACCGTGAAACTGGCCCTGCGCGGAATCACGTTGATCACATTGGGCTCGAAGTTCATGCAACCGACCGTCGCCAGGGTTGTTCCGCCCGAGTCGCGGGCGATCTCCCTCAGTTCAGCCACGATTGCGCTCGCCACATAGCCGGCATCGTGGCGCAAACGGGTCGGGGTGGTGCCCGCATGGTTGGCATTGCCTTGCACGACGACCTGCTGCCAGGAGATGCCTTGGAGGTTCTCGACCACGCCAATAAGGGTGTTCTCCGCCTCCAGGATCGGGCCCTGTTCGATATGCAGTTCAAGGTACTCATGAGGAACGATGGACCCCGGCTCAAGGTCACCGGCATAGCCGATTCGTTGGAGTTCATCGCCCAAACGGGTTCCGTCGGTGCCGATGGTTGCCAGTGCTTCTTCCACAGACATCCCGCCGGCGTAGACCAGCGAGCCCATCATGTCCGGCTGGTAACGAACGCCCTCTTCGTTGGTGAAGGCGCCAATGGTGATTGAGCGCGACGGCAGTGCCCCCGCCTCGCGGAATGCACGGGCCAAAGCCAGCCCGGCCAGCACCCCGTAGCAGCCATCCAGGGCACCGGCGTTGGTCACGGTGTCGATGTGGGAACCCATCATCAGGGGAGCCTGGTGACTTTCATCCGTGGCGGAGCGAAGCGTGCCGAAGATATTGCCGATACGGTCGACCTGGACGTCCAGGTCAAGCTCCTTCATCCAGGCCACGAGTTGGTCGCGGCCCGCCTTCTCCGCATCGGTCAAGGCGATACGGGTACGGCCACCATTGACCGGGTCGGCACCTATCTCACCAAGGGTGCGGATCTGCTGGAGCAGAATCGGGCCATTCAGGCGAAGATCGGGACACTTGCTCATCAGACTCTCCGGTGCGGGACGAGTGGGCGATGCGGCTCAGCCCATAGGTCCCAGGGTTACTGGTAGACGTGTAAATTTTATTCCTGCTGCCTCGCACTAATTTCTTGATTTATGGCTATCTGATGAACTTTTATTACGCTTTCTGGCCAACTACCGATTTTCCATTCAGAGCCGTCCAAAATGAGCCTCGATCAGTTCGACCATGCACTGCTGGAGGCCGTCCAGCAGGACGCCACCACCTCTCAGCAAGACCTTGGCGCCCAGGTGAACCTGTCGTCCGCGGCCGTGAATCGCCGCCTGAAGAAGATGAATGCAGATGGGGTCATACGAAAGACAGTCTCTGTCGTGGACCCCTCGCAGTTGGGCTACGCGCTCACGGTAATCGCCGAGGTGGAGGTGGAAAGCGAGCGCCTGGACTTGCTGGACGCCATGAAGCGCAGCTTCCTCGCGTGCCCCCAGGTACAGCAGTGCTACTACGTGGCGGGTGAATGCGACTTCGTACTGGTCATGCTGGTGAAGAACATGGAGCAGTACACCGAGCTCACGAGGGAGCTGTTCTTCGAGAGCAACAACGTCAAGCGGTTCAAGACGCTCGTGTCGATGAGCAACGTCAAGGTCGGTCTCGATGTTCCGGTAACCGGTGCAGGCCAGTAGCGATAGCGGACGTCCCCAGTAAAGGCATCAGCCAGCATGCGCACTATCTACCTCAATGGCACTTACCTTCCCGAAAACGAAGCCAAGGTTTCCGTATTCGATCGTGGGTTCATGTTCGGAGATGCGGTGTACGAAGTCACCGCGGTCATCGGAGGACGCCTGATCGACTTCGCCGCCCATATGGCGCGGCTGCGCCGTTCGCTCCTGGAGCTGGGCATGGTCGCCAGCTTCGATGAAGCGGAGCTGGCCGCAATCCACGAGCGGCTGGTAAAGCTCAATGCCGTGACCGAAGGCCTGGTCTACGTCCAGGTCAGCCGTGGCGTGCAGGATCGCAACTTCGCCTATCCGGATGCGTCGACGCCCTGTACCTGGGTCATCTATACGCAGGAGAGGACCATTCTGGATAGCCCGATAGCCAAGCGCGGGCTGTCGGTCATCAGCCTGCCGGACCTGCGCTGGCAACGCAGTGACATCAAGACGACCCAGCTGCTCTACGCCTGCATGGCAAAGGAAGCGGCCAGGCAACAGGGCGCGGATGACGCCTGGCTGGTCCGCGACGGACTGGTAACGGAAGGCAGCTCGAACAATGCGTTCATCCTGACCGCCCAGGGCTCGATCGTGACACGAGAGCTGTCTCAGGCCCTCCTTCCCGGGATCGCCCGATCCAGCATGCTGACGGTCATCCAGGAGTGCGGGTACCGCATCGAGGAGCGGGCATTTTCCCTCGACGAGGCGAAACAGGCGGCCGAAGCCTTCGTAACCTCGTCGACCACACTGGTCTACCCCGTTATTTCCATCGACGGGCAGCCCATCGGGTTGGGCAAGCCTGGCACCGTCACACGAATGCTCAGGGCGGCCTATATCAAGCGCCTGGTCGGCTGAGAGAGTCCGCACAGCCACTGCTTTCGGCCCGGGATGCATACATGCCACGCTGCCGACAATCGGAGGGCTACCGCAGACTCACCGCCGGCGCCTGTGCGCGCCTGGCCCCTTGGCACTCGTCAGAAGCGGCGGATGCCCCAGGTCGTCAGTCGTCTTCGTGCAAACGCACACCGCGCGCATGCAACAGATGCGGAACGATAAGAACCACCAGCGTGAGTGCGAGAACCGCAGCTGAGATGGGGTGGGTCACGAAAACGGACCAATCCCCCTGGCTGATTGACAGGGCGTTGCGCAATTGCTTTTCCGCCATGGGGCCCAGCAGCATCCCCACGATCACCGGGGCAACCGGGAAATCGAGGCGGCGCATCAATACCCCGATCCAACCGATGGCCAGCATGAGCAGCAGGTCGAAGGACGATTGCCGCATCCCATATACCCCGATGCTGGCGAACACCAGGATCCCGGCATTGAGGTATGGGCGGGGGATTTTCAGGAGCTTGACCCAGATGCCGACCAGCGGGAGGTTCAGCACGAGGAGGATCGCGTTGCCAACGAACAGCGAAGCCACCAGCGTCCAGACCAGGTCTCCCGAAGTCTGGAAGAGCAGCGGCCCCGGCTGCAGGTTGTAGTTCTGGAATGCAGCCAGCAGGATCGCCGCTGTCGCGGAGGTTGGGATGCCCAGGGTCAGCAGCGGCACAAGTGACCCCGTCGCGCTGGCATTGTTGGCCGCTTCGGGCCCGGCGACTCCCTCGATCGCCCCCTGCCCCTTCCCGGCGGAAAACTCTTGGGGGTAGCGGCTGAGCTTGCGTTCCGCGGAATAGGACAGGAAGGTGGGAATCTCGGCGCCTCCCGCCGGGATGGTGCCGAACGGGAAGCCGATGAAGGTTCCCCTCAGCCAGGCGGGTATCGAGCGCTTCCAGTCCGAACCAGTCATCCACAAGGACGTCAGGCGATTGCGGTCGCCCTTTTCCTCCTTCTGGTACAGCACGCCATACAGCGCCTCGCCGACCGCGAACAGGCCGACCGCCACCAACACGACCTCGATACCGTCGACCAGCTCGGGTACTCCGAGGGTGTATCGGGCAATGCCGGAGATGGAGTCCATTCCGATCAACCCCACGGCCATTCCCAACCCCAGCGAGACGAACCCGCGCAACATGGACGCGCCGAGAATCGCGGATACCGTGGTGAACGCCAGCACCAGGATCGCGAAGTACTCGGCGGGACCGAACCTCAGCGCCAGGTTCGCCACCGTGGGCGCGAATAGGGCCAGCAGTACCGTAGCGATGGTCCCGGCCACGAACGAGCCGATGGCAGCCGTTGCCAAGGCCGGGCCTGCCCGGCCATTGCGCGCCATCAGGTTGCCCTCCAGGGCGGTGACCATGGAAGACGACTCGCCCGGCGTATTGAGCAGGATGGAGGTGGTGGAACCTCCGAACTGGGCGCCATAGTAGATACCGGCGAACATGATCAGGGCACCGGTGGGGTCCACCTTGGCGGTGATCGGCAACAGCAGCGCAACCGTCAGTGCCGGCCCTATCCCCGGCAGCACACCGATCGCGGTACCCAGCAGGCAGCCGACGAATCCCCACAGGAGATTGACCGACGTCAGCGCGGCGGCGAAGCCTGTTGCCAGGCTCGAAAGAATGTCCACCACATGTACCTCCGATGAACCAGTTCAGAGCCATGCATTGACAAGGCGCGGCAGGGAAACCCCCAACCCGGCGGTAAACAGCCAATAGACCGGCAGTGTCAGGGCGATGCCGATGGCCAGGTCGCGAAGCGGATGACGGCTGCCGAAGCCACGCGCCGCACAGGTAAAAAGCAGCGCGGCCGAAAGGACGAAGCCGATGTGGGTGATGAGCAGGGCAATGCTGATCAACCCAGCGGTTATCCAGACAGCCCCGGCCTTGCCGCCTGCCAGCACCTCGACAGGTTCCTCGTCTTCTGCGAGCCCGCGAAATCCCCCGGTCAATGCCTGCATGCTCAACAGCGCGCCCACGCCCACCAGGAAGACGGCAACGGCGTAGGGATAGACATAGGCGCCGAGGATGGTGAAACCCGTCTCCACAGGGAAATGAGATGCTCCAAACGCCAGGATTGCACCGATGGCGATGACACTGACGCCGACCGCCAGATGGGCCGGCACTATTCCCGGAGAGCGGGCCATGTCAGAGCAGTCCTACCTTGACCAGCATTTCACGCAGGCGGGCATGCTCGTCCCCGACGAACTTGGCGAAGTCATCGCCCGTGACAATGCTGGGCGACCAGGCGTTGACCTGGACGTTGTCCTGCCACACCTTGGTCTTGGTAGCGGCCAGGACCGCATCGGTCAGCTCCTTGCGCTGCTCCGGCGTCAGGTTGGCGGCGCCATAGACACCCCGCCAGTTGCCGATGACCATGTCCACGCCCTGCTCCTTCAGGGTCGGGGCATCGAGCGCGGGAATACGCTCGGGCGAACCGATCGCGAGCACCCGGAGCTGACCTGACTTGATGTACGGGGACAGCTCGGCGTATCCCCCCGTGATTGCCGTGATGTGCCCACCCAGGACCGCGGAGACCACTTCACCGCCGCCACCGGAGGCGATGTAGTTCACCTGATTGACCGGAACGTTCAGCTTGCCGGCCAGTTCCGCGATGCCGATGTGGTCCACCGAGCCCTTGGAACCGCCTCCCCATTTGACGCTGGTGGGGTTGGCCTTGAACTCGGAGAGCAGGTCATCCAGGGTCTTGTACGGGGAATCCTTCTGCACCGCGATCACGTTGTACTCGGTGAACAGCATCGCAATCGGCGTCACGTTGGCCATGGTGATCGGTGGTTTGTTCTGCTCCACCGCAGCGACCATTATGGCCCCTACGACGATCAGGGCATTCTGGTCACCCTTGGTGCTATTGGCGAACTGAGCCAACCCCAGCGTTCCGCCCGCGCCGCCCTTGTTCTCGTAAGTGACGGCTTCGGCCACCTTGGCCTCCATCATTGCCTTGCCCAGGACCCGGGCGGTCTGGTCGTAGCCACCACCCGGCGAGCCGGGGGCCATGACCTTGACGGTTTCCAGCGCGAAGGCCGGAGTTGCGAGGGTCGCTGCGGTGATGGCAGCTGCGATGAAGCGACTGAATCGACGATTTGCATGGAACATGGTCTTTCTCCCGAAAAGCAGTTTGTTCTTGTTGAGGTTGCTTGCAGGTTCACCCATGGAGATTTGCTGTTCAGCGGTTGCGTCTGTGTTAAAGCCTAGGCCACAGACTTTTCGTAGGCCTCCTTTCAGAGGTTGATTCGAAGAATGGATTACTCACCGATCGACGGGCATAGTCGCCAAAAGAAACGGGCAATGCCGTCCCGATTCCCGAAGTCAGACTGACCGGATGCAAGCACTCGACAGCTCACACCTGGGCCAATGCAATGGCGCGCCCCATGCGGTTATCGCCGGTACTCGCTCCCTGGGTATCGGACCGCGTGCATTCCCAATCGCCACGCCCCTCGCTCGGCCTGCCGGCTGCCTGCTCCCGGCCTCCGTAGCCCTACGGATGGCGGGCGTCCTGGGCGGCAAGGCATGATGTCGGCCGTGAAGCCCCTGACGAATATCCGCACTTTTCTTCTCTGGCTGGCCCTGTTCTGCCCCATTGCTGCCTGGATCGGTTGGCAGGACCATGCTGACCGGTACGAGCGCTTCTTCCAGGACACCAGCATCGCGCAGCGCATGCTCAGCCAGAAGACCGTACAGCACGAAGCGGTGCTGGCGACCCTGGCCGCGCTGTCGCATCCGCCCATTCCGGAACGCCTCCTCCCCAGCCTGCAGCCATCCATGCCGCAGCTGCTGGGTCTGGGCTACCTGCGCGACGGGGTCTGGGCAGGCAGCACCCTGTTCCCGACGGGCCTGGATGCTGCAGTCGAGCACGCCCGCCAGGAGGGGCGGCCCGTCACACTGCCAGTGGACGAGTCCCGCTACTGGCTGGTTGCCCCATCGGGCTGGAGTCTGTTGCTGGACGCACGGCAACTCATACCGGCCGCCGACTTCCCTCCCTCGCTGGCCATGCTGACACTGGATGTCGGGGCGGGCCCGCTTGCGCTGCTGGCGCGCCAGTCCGCCGCCCGCTCACCGGGCTGGAACATCGACGTGCGAAAACCGCTGGGTGCGGTCAGCCAACCCTTTCCCATGCACAGTTGGCGCACGCTGACGCTCGCCGACTGGCCCTGGGCAGAGTGGCTGGCCTGGGCGGCCGCCAGCTGCCTGCTGGCGGCCAGTAGCGCTGCCTGGCAGCGGTCGCGCGCCGACGCAAGACGCCAGCAGGAGGAGGTCCGTCTGGCGGCGATGACGCGGCTGAGCACCCTGGGTGAAATGGCCGCGGGTATTGCCCATGAGTTGAACCAGCCGTTGACCGCCATCCTCGCGCAGGTGCGTGCCGCCGAACGTCTGCTGGATGATGAGGAGGAGCGCCCCACGGTGCGTCAGGCTCTGCTCGCCAGCGCTGGCCAGGCCCGCCGCGCGGCTGACATCATCAGTCGCATGCGCGAGCTGGTGAAGCCCAGCTCGCCCTCGCCGCGCGCGGCGGTGGACCCCGATGCTTTGGCGGCTTCGCTGTTGTTCCTGCGCGAAGAGGAGCTGGCACGCCGTGGTATCCGCCTGACGTGGCGCAATTCCAACCCCGGCGCCCGTCCTCTGGGTGACCGAGTGGCGCTTGAACAAATCCTGCACAACCTGGTCCAGAACGCCGCCGACGCGCTGGCCGACGCGCCGGGCACCCGGAGTATCGTCCTGAGCGGCGACGTCGAAGGCACGGAATACGAGTTCAGCGTCAGCGATAATGGCCCTGGCATTCCCCCTGAAGCCTTGTCGCGGCTGTTCGAGCCGTTCTACACCACTCGGCCGCAAGGTATGGGGCTGGGCCTGGCATTGTGCGAAACGCTTGCCGGTGCCATGGACGGTCGCATCACTGCCCGCAACCTCGACCCCCTGGGCGCCTGCTTCACGCTGCGCCTGCCCCTCGCCGGAGCCGATGCATGAGCCTCCCCGCCCATTCCCCGCTCGTATACCTGGTCGACGACGACGATGCCGTGCGCGACGGACTGGCGCTGTTGTTGCGCAGCGTCGGGCTGCGCAGCGAGGGCCATGACGATCCCCAGGCCTTCCTCGCCTCGTTGTCGCCACAGTCAATCGGTTGCGTGGTACTGGACATCCGCATGCCGGGGATCGGCGGTCTGGACGTGCTGACAAGGCTGGCGGAGTTTCCCGATCTGCCGGTCGTGATGCTGACCGGTCACGCCAACGTCGACCTGTGCCGCCGCGCCTTCAAGGGCGGCGCCATGGAATTCCTGCAAAAGCCGGTGGACGATGACGTCTTCCTGGATGCCGTCCAGACCGCCGTGCGCACCCATGTCGCCAGTCGTGAGCGCCAGGCGGTGACACAGGCCGCCGTCGAACGGCTGACACGCCTGTCCGGGCGCGAGCGTGACGTGCTCGTGCGCATCGTCCAGGGCATGAGCAACAAGGAAATCGCGCGCGAATTCGATCTGTCGCCGCGCACCGTGGAGACCTATCGGGCCAACGTCTTCGCCAAGCTCGAGGCCGACTCGCTGGCGCAGCTCATCCGCCAATACGCCACCCTGCTGGACTCGCCGTCTCCGTAGCATTACGGAGGCCGTCGCGTAGTCGGGCGCATACCGCGGCAAGTAGGTTCTGGCCACACTGGCTACTCCTGAAATCGATCCACGAAAAGGACCTGACCATGTCGCGTATTTCCATTGCCGCAGTGCTCTGCGCCCTGACCTTCGCGGGCGCCGCCAACGCCGCCGTACTGAAAGAAAGCACTATCTCGACGGCTGATGCCCAGAAACTGGCCGCCGCCACTGTCGCCGCCTGCCAGGCCAAGGGCTACAACGTGAGCGCGTCGGTAGTCGACCGCGCGGGCCTGCTGAAAGCCTTCGCCCGTGCCGACAACGCCGGCCCCCACACCATCGAAGCCAGCCGCGCCAAGGCCTTCACCGCCGCGTCCGCCAAGGTTCCGACCCTGACCATCATGGAAAATGCCCAGAAGAACCCGGGTGCCGCCAACCTGACCGAAATTCCGGGCTTCCTGCTCCTGGGCGGCGGCGTCCCGGTCAAGGCCGACGAGACCGTGATCGGTGCGATCGGCGTGGCTGGCGCCCCAGGCGGTCACCTGGACGCGCAGTGCGCCGACGAAGTTCTGGCAGCCAACGCTGCACTGTTCAAATAAGCGATCGTTGCACTTCCGCTCTTCCGACAAACTCCGCGGCCTGTCATACGACTTCGACAGGCTGCGTGGGCACGAAAACCATCGAGCAAGCGCATGGGCGGCACCGGTATCAGAACACCGTCAGTGTGTAGCTCAGGATCAGGCGGTTCTCATCGATATCGGTGCGATAGTTCGAGCGCGCAGTCGCATTGCGTACCCGCACCGAGACGTTCTTCAGCGGGCCGCTCTGCACGGTGTAGCCGATATCCAGATCGCGCTCCCAGTCCTTGCCCTCGAAGCTTCCCGTGTCGACGTTATCACCCCGGATATAGCGGACGCCGGCGATCAGCCCGGGCACGCCCAGCGCGGCGAAATCGTAGTCGTAGCGCAGCTGCCAGGAGCGTTCCTCGGCAGAGGCGAATTCGTAGGTGGGCACCTCGTTGCCCAGCGGCGAGACGGTGACGAATACGCGGGGGAAGCCCTGGTCACCGAACATTGCCTGGTAGCCCAGGTAGAAGTTATGCCCACCGCGCCTGGCCGAAAGCAGTGAGTAGAAAGCGCGGTTGTCGATCTCGCCGATGAGCTCCCGCCCATCCTCGGCGGAATCGAAGTAGCCGAGGTTCGCCCCCAGCGTCCAGTCACCCAGGGGTTCGCTGTGCTTGAGCCCCAGGAAGCGCTGGTTGTAGAGGTCTTCCAATTGCCCGTACCACGCACTCAGGGTGGTGCGGTTCTGGTTGAAGGCGTAGTCGCCGCCGGCGTAGTTGAAGCGATCGGAGGTGATCAGCCGCGCCCGGGCGTCGCGCTGGGGCGCGAAACCGACAATGGCGCCGATTTCCTCGTCGCCCGCCTCGCTGCGGATACTGGTGGAGCGCAATTGGCCGCCCTGCAAAGTCAGCCCGCTGACTTCCGCCGAGTTGATGGCAACGCCCTGGTAGGTGTTGGGCAACAGGCGGTTGTCGGTCAGGGCCAGCACCGGCACGTTGGGCTGCAGCTCGCCAACCCGTAGTTCCGTCTTCGACACCCGCACCTTGGCCGTCAGCCCCAGGCGGCTGTAGTCGTCCGGCGCGGTCTCGCCAAAGGTGCCGGGCAGCAGGCCGGTGCCCGCGCGATCAGGGCTGCTGTCCAGCTTCAGCCCCAGCGTGCCGATGGCGTCGACGCCGAATCCAACCGGCCCTTGGGTGTAGCCGGATCTGAGGTTGAGGATGAAGCCCTGGGCCCACTCCTCCGCCCTGGACTGCCGGCTCGGCCCGACTATGTCGGAGAAGTCGCGGCTGAAGTAGTAGTTGCGCGCGGTGAGAGTGGCACTGGAGTCGACCAGGAAGCCGCCCTCCTCTGCCTGGACGCCGAACGGCAGGGCGATGAGGGCGGCGGCGAGCAGCAGGTGCGGCCTTTTCGGATTGAAAGTCATTGGGCGTTCTCTTGTTCTTGTCGTGGGGCAGCAAGCCCCCGCCACTGCGCCGTGAGCGGGCGCAGGGAAAAAGGGGGCTCGGGAATCAAGCTGGCGGAGTCCGCGCCCATCGGGCCGGGGCGGACTCTGTGGTACGAGGCCGATCAGCCGGAGCTGGACTCCAGCGGCTTCTCGGCCAAGGCGCCACCATGGGACGGCTGACCCGGCTGGTGCCAGAGGAACACCAGGATGGCGGCGGCGCCGACCAGCCCCGGCAGGGCGAAAGCCAGGAAGCTCGCCTGGATCGGCAACTGCGCGGCATGCAGCGCGCCGCCCAGCAGCGGGCCGATGATGGCGCCGATGCGGCCGATGCCCATGGCCCAGCCAAGCCCGGTGGAGCGGATATGTGCCGGGTAGAACTGCACGGTACAGGCGTTGGCGAGGATCTGGGTGCCGATGGTGCAGGCGCCGGCCACACCGATCAGCAGGTACAGCACCGGCAGCGGGGATTTCAGTGCCAACAGGCTGAGGGACAGCGCGCCAAGGGTGAAGAAGGCGAACAGCACGCGACCAAGGCCGACACGGTCCCCGAGCCAGCCACCGCCGATGGCGCCGAAGATGGCGCCGAAGTTCAGCACCAGCAGGAACGCCAGGCTGGAGTTGAGCCCGTATCCGGCGGCGTTCATCAGCTTCGGCAGCCAGGAGCTCAGGGCGTAGACCATCAACAGGCAGCAGAAGAACGCCACCCAGAGCATCAGCGTGTTCAGGGTCCGTCCGTCATGGAACAGCTGGGAGATGGTGATCGTGCTCGCCTGCCCCTTGGCCAGGTGCAGGCGGTCGCCGGTGGCGGGCACGTACGCCGGCTCCGCGCGGCACAGCAGTGCCTGGGCACGCCCCACATCCCCCTGGCGCAACAGGAAGTTGAGCGACTCCGGCAGTTGGCGCACCAGCAGCGGCAGCACCAGCAAGGGCACCACGGCGACGAAGAACACGGCCTGCCAGCCCCAGGTGGGCATCAGCGCCATGCCCAACCCGGCGGAGAGCATGCCGCCCACCGAGTAGCCGCTGAACATGATCGCGACCAGGGTGCTGCGAATTTTCTTCGGCGCATATTCATTCATCAGCGCCACCACGTTGGGCATCACTCCGCCGATGCCGAGCCCGGCGATGAAGCGGCAGATCGCGAACTCCTCGGGGGTGCGCGCGAAACCGTTGATCACCGTGAAACCGCTGAATAGGGTCACGCAGGTCATGATGGTCTTGCGCCGTCCGATCCGGTCCGACAGCGGGCCGAAGAACAGCGCGCCCAGCATCATCCCCACCAGCGCGCAGCTGCCGAGCAGGCCAGCCTGCAGCGCAGTGAGGCTCCAGGCCTGCATCAGCGCGGGCAACACCACGCCGTAGATGACCAGGTCATAGCCGTCGAAGATGATGATCAGCGCGCACCAGAACAGTACGCGCGCGTGGAAAGCATTGAAGCGGGCCCCGTCGAGCAGGGCGGAAACGTCGATGGCACGCATGGCATGGCTCTTCTTGTCGTTGTTATAGAGCCGGGGCGGCCGGCTGGGCTCGCCCCGGTAGAACGGAGCGGCGTCAGGCGCAGTGGCTGAGGGACTGCCAACCCAGGCGCGCGCGGGCTTCAGCCACATCGGCATCCAGGTCGTGGTTCCACAGCCAGTCGAAGCGGCTGGCCAGGGTTGCGCCCAGGGCCTTCTCGTTGTCGCCCACCGCCGGGTCGCGCAGCTCGTACAGCTCGCCCGCTTCCCAGGAGGTGCGCTGCACACGACAGGCGCGGGGGCGACGCAAGGCGTCGTAGGCCGCCAGCAGCTCGCCGAGGTTGCCCTGGCTCACTTGCGGATCGCCCAGCAGACGGGCCAGGAAGTAGGCATCTTCCAGTCCCTGCCCAGCCCCGGCTCCCTGGTGCGGCAGCATGGCGTGGGCCGCATCGCCGATCAGGGCCACGCGTCCGTGTACGTAGCCGGGCAGCTCGGCCAGGTCGTGCAGCGCCCAGTGGGTCGGCGCGGGGATGCACTCCAGCAGGATGCGCGCGGCATCGCCCCAGCCGGTGAAGGCTTCGAGCATCTCGCGCTGGCTCGCTTCGCGCACCCACGGTGCGTCCTTCGGCCAGACCGGATCGGGGCGACTGCGGTCGGACACGAAGGCCACCACGTTGATGATGCGGCCCTGCTTCACCGGGAAGGTGAGGATGTGACCGTCGAGGCCGAGGTACATCTGCGGCACGTCCACCAGATGCTCGTCGACACCGGCGACGCGATAGGCCTCGCGCAGGCGCAGGCTGTCGATCATCCCGCGATAGGCACAGGTGCCGGTGAAGCGCGGTGCGGCCGGCGCGGCGCCGATGCTGTCCAGTACATGGCTGCGGATTGCGGACTTGATGCCATCGGCAGCGATCAGCAGGTCGCCCCGGTAATCCGTGCCATCGGTGAACAGCACGCGGGTCTCGTCGCCCAACTGCTCCACGCTGACGGCGCGCTTGTTGAACCGCGCCACCCCGTCGGGCAGGCGGCTGGCCAGCACATCCAGGAAGTCCGCGCGATGCACCGAGGACTGCCCCACGCCCGGCGCCACGCTGGCGCCGATGTAGCCGGCATCGCTGCTGCGGCGCCACTCGAACCACACGTCCTGCCAGGGCTCTGGCGTGCGGTCGGCGACCTGCCCATAGGGCTCGGCCAGCCCGAGACCGGCGATGGCCCGCACCGCGTTGGCGCCGAAGGAAACGCCCGCGCCCACTTCACCGAAGGCCGGCGCGGACTCGAAAAGCTGAACGTCGAGATGGGAGTGACGGCACAGGTCCAGTGCCAGGGCGACGCCGGAGATACCGCCGCCGATGATGCCGACGCGCAAGGCAGGCTTCTTGGTCATGTTCGTACCCATGATGGTGTTGTTGTTGGAGTGGAACCATCATGTCGAAGCCAGGAATATTGATAAATGCAGCAAGTCGCATACAGACTATTTCATATATGAATATTCCTACAGACCTGTGCAACCCACGAGATACCTCATGGACCTACGCGACCTGGACCTGAACCTGCTGGTGGTCTTCAACCAGTTGCTCATCGACCGGCGCGTCTCCACCGCCGCCGACAACCTGGGCCTGACCCAACCCGCCGTCAGCAATGCCCTCAAGCGCCTGCGCACCGCCCTGCAGGACGACCTCTTCGTGCGCACCTACCAGGGCATGGAACCGACACCCTATGCGGAGCAACTGGCCGAGCCCGTGTCGCTGGCGATCCACACCCTGCGCGACGCGCTGAGCCGACAGGACAGCTTCGACCCGCTGACCAGCGACCGCACCTTCACCATCGCCATGACCGACATCGGCGAGATCTACTTCACCCCGCGGCTGATGGACGCGCTCGCTCGCCTGGCGCCGAAATGCCGCATCAGCACCGTGCGCAACACCAGCGTGACGCTGATCGAAGCCCTGCAGAATGGCACCGTCGACCTCGCCGTGGGGCTGCTGCCGCACCTGCAGGCGGGCTTCCACCAGCGCCGACTGTTCCACCACCGCTATGTGTGCCTGTGCCGCAAGGACCACCCGGTCACCCGCGAGCCGCTGACCCTGGAACGCTTCTGCGCCCACGGCCACGTGCGGGTGATCGCCGCCACCACCGGCCACGGCGAGGTGGATGCCCACATGGCGCGCCTGGGTATCGAGCGGGACATCCGCCTGGAAGTGCCGCACTTCGTCGCCGTTGGCCACATCCTCCAGCGCACCGACCTGCTCGCCACCGTACCCGAGCGCTTCGCCGACTCCTGCATCGAACCCTTCGGCCTGGTCGCCCTGCCTCATCCGGTCGAGCTTCCGGAGATCGACATCAACCTGTTCTGGCATGCAAAGTACCATCGGGATCCCGCCAACCGCTGGCTCAGGCAGTTGATGTTCGAATTGTTCGCCGATTGAGGGCGAGGCGGGGCTCGCGCTTGTCGATGAATGCCTGCACGCCTTCACCTGCATCGTTGCTCCGGGCGCAGGCCAGCGATGCCGCCGCCTCCAACTCCAGGCGAGTGCCCAGATCGTTCCGGGCGGCCGAGTCGCACAAGTGCTTGTGCGCCCCATCGTCGTGGTCGCGCCCGCCGCCAGCTTGCTCACCAGCCCCTCCGCCGCCTCTTCCAGCTCCACGAGCGGGTGCAGTTCGTCGGCCCCGCATCTGTCCCCCTCTCTTAGCGGGCTCGGGGCCACTTGGCAGAAAGATGTTACGGACTATGAACTTCCGCGACGAAGCTCGGCTCAACCCTACATCGTCAACTTTTAGTCGGGAGGGGGGGTTAACCAAGAGAACTTAGACGGAGGCACATTATGCCTATTAAAAAATGCCTGCTGGCTCTGGCTATTGGTGGAGTCCTCTCGGCATCGACAGTGTTGGTGCCTGATTACATTTCGGTTGGTTCGTACGCGTTTGCCAGGGATGGCAGCAGTGGTGGAGGAGGCCACGGTGGTGACGGTGGAGACGGTGGCGGTCACGGTGGCGATGGTCACGGCGGTGACGGCGGCGGTCGCGGTGGCGATGGTCACGGCGGTGACGGCGGTGACGGCGGCGGTCACGATGGCGATGGTCACGGCGGTGACGGCGGTGGTCACGATGGCGACAGTGGCGGTCACGATGGCGACCATGGTGAGGCAGGCCATGCCGGTGACGGTCATGGAGGCAAGGGACACGGCGACGCTGACGCGGACCATGGCGGTCTTGCCGGGGACAAAGGCATGGGCAAAGACCATGACAACGACCATGACGGAGACCATGACAAAGTCGGCGGCAACCGGGGTCCTGGCAATGCCCATGACGATGATGCAGGCGATCGCGACGACGCGGACGGCATGGCCGATGCTGCAGATGCTGCAGATGCAGCCAGGGATGCTGACAAGGATGCGGCGGATGCAGACAGAGACGCCGCCAAGGGTGCGGCAGATGCGGCCAGAGACGCCGCCAGGGATGCGGCAGATGCTGCACGAGATGCCGCTAGAGACGCTGCAGATGCTGCCCGTGATGCGGCCAGAGACGCTGACAAGGACGGCGCAGATGCAGCCAGAGACGCGGCTAGAGAAGCCGCAGATGGTGCCAGAGAGGCGGCCAGGGAGGCTGCAGATGCTGCCCGAGATGCTGCCAAGAACGAGGCAGATGCTGCCAGGGAGGCTGATAAAGATGCCGCAGATGCTGCCAGAGAGGCAGCCAGAGAGGCCGCAGAGCTAGCCAAAGAGGCTGCTGGCAAGGCTGAAGATGCTGCCAGAGAGGCGGCTGAAGAGGCCGCAGACGCTGCCAGGGAAGCTGCCGAAGACGCCGCAGATGCCGCTAGAGAGGCTGCGGAAGACGCCAATGAAGCCCCTGACGCGCCGGACGTCGATGTCGTCGAGGCAGAGCCTGAACCCAATAACGTACCCGACGCACCGGATGTCGATATGGTCGAGGTACAGCACTAAAGCTGCGGGTTCCGAAAGGAACACGCGGGCATATCGGTAAAGCGTCCCGGGAGCTCCAGGGACGTATCAGAGGGAGTCGCTGGGCCTGAAGTGTCACGGGGCCTGCGGCTCCTTCTCGCATCTGGGCCATTGGCCAGGTTCCCTGCTCGACGGCAAGCGCGTTCGACCAGATCGAGGGCGAGCCTGACTGTGCTCGACTCAGCGCATGTTGACGCCACCGTCAACACTGATGACCTGGCCATTGATCCACTCGCCGTCACCCGACGCCAGGAACGCCACTGTGGCAGCAATGTCCGTCGGCTCGCCAAGGCGCGGACTGCGACCACGTTCGAACACTTCGGCCTTGAACTCCTCCGACGCCCGCGTGCGGATGGTTTCAGTCAGGATCAACCCTGGCGCGACCACGTTGGCGCGAATGCCCTGCTTCCCCCAGGCCGACGCGACGTGGCGCATCAGCGCATGAATGCCGCTCTTGCTGATGCCGTAGCAGACTCGCTCCGGCTCCCCCATGAAAGCAGCTGCGGAACTGGTGTAGACAATTGCGCCACCACCGCGCTGCAGTAGCGCTGGTAGCGCGTGGCGGGTGCACAGCAGGTAGCCGCGCAGGTTGACTGCGATCGTACGGTCGAATATCTCGAGCGGCACATCGAGCACGGTGGTGTCGTGCATGATCGCGCCCATGTCGGCCGCGTTGGCGTGCATCAGGTCGATGCCGCCGAAAGTATCCTGCGCGACCGCCATCAGCGCGGCCACCGCGGCGTCGTCGCTGATGTCGCACTGCACTCCCCGCGCGCGTCCGCCTCCTGCCTGAATGCGCTGTGCAAGCGCGATTGCGCTATCGCCGTCGAGATCACCAATCACAACCGCCGCGCCCTCCATGGCCAACCGCTCAGCGGTGGCGGCACCTATTCCCGAGCCGCCGCCAGCGATCACCGCGACCTTGTCGATCAACCTTTGCATGGGTTCATCCCTCCTTCTACTGGTTCGGCTCATGCGCCGGCGGGTTCTATGCCCGGGTGCGCCCATGTCGGAATCGTCGGGGCCGGCAGCCTGTCACGGCCGTCCAGCGTATGGACCGGCAACTGCTGTGCCAGGGGAAAGTGCAGGCTGTGGGTGATCAGGCCAGTACGGTCGCGGGCCGGCAATTGGCACAACGCCAACGCGGTCTCGACCAGATACTCAACGGGCTCGGTTGGGTAGTCGTCCGGGATGTAACGCCCACCGCCCGGGGTGCGGATCGCGGTGCTCGGCCCCACCGCATTCACCGCGATATTGTCCGCCTCCAGCTCGGCCGCCAGCGCCTGGGTAAACCGGTTGATGGCGGCCTTGGCTGCGGCGTATACAGCGATACCCCCGAACCGTTCGAAGTCATGGTAAGGGCGCAGCGGCGGCAACGCGGTGACTGAGCCCAGGTTCAAGATCCAGCCGCCACCACGTGCCCGCATCAATGGGATTGCTGCCTGGCTGAGCACGAATGGCACCCGCAGGTAGTGATCGAGCGTGCGTTCGTACAGGGTCAGCGGCATCGTTTCGACGCTGCTGTACTCGGCGAATCCAGCGTTGTTGACCAGAATGTCCAGACCGCCGGCCGCAGCGGCGGCGCGTGCCACCAGACTGTCGCGCTCAGCCGGCAGCTCCAGGTCGGCGGTCAATGGGATCGCCCGGCCCCCGGCTTGCGTGATCAGCTCGACCGTCTCGGCCAAGCTGCCTGGCAGGCTGGACGTCTGCTGCAGACTGCGCGCACTGACGACCACTGTTGCACCCTCTGCCGCGAAGCGCTGGGCGATGGCGCGGCCGATTCCACGGCTGGCCCCGGTGACAAGTGCGATCTTGCCGGCCAGTTTTTGCGATGCCTGAGTCATGGGAACTCCTTACTTGCTAGAAGGGAGGCGGGAAAGGGGATGGGTCAGGATGCTCGTTGCAAGCGGGCAGAAAGCATGAGAAAGCGCCTCCACCGTCCACTCGGGAAATTCAGGATCGAACCACCGATCTACCCAACCCCAGTGAAATGGATGGGCCAGATACTCACCCTGGAGATCATCGACACTGGCGAACTCCTGCTGCCAGACGTGCGTCCAGCCACTGCTCGAGGAGACTCGACTCAGTTGCCAGTTGCGGATGCCCGCCATGTACGCCGGCATGCGCAGCAGATCACGCTCCAGCGACGCGACATGAGCGGGGGCTTGATCTTTGCGCACGCGAAACAACAAGGTGCGCCAGATTCCGCCCTGCAGCCCAACGGCGCGCCGACCACCGCCCAGCCGCTCGTAGGCCACTCGATCCACGCGCGAAACGCCCGGCAGCTGCGCCAGGCTGGTCGCGGTGCCGGCCTGGAATGCATTGCTTGCGAAACACAGATCCAGGGTGAAATCGCCGGCCCCCCAACTGCCTTCGAGATTGCGGCCAAGGCTGAAGTGCTTGAGGCCAGCCAAGCCTTGAACCCGGCGCTGCAGTTCGTCTGCGACCTCGCCTGGCCCAGCATCCGGATCGAGATAGAGCTGTGCAGTTTCATGCCACATCTTCCTGCACCTCCAGCGAAGGCAGAGGTTGGTCGGCGCTGCCCAGCACATGCCGAGCGCGGTGCTCGCACACCTTGTCCACAAAGCCCCAGAACTCCAACACTTCGGTCCCGGCGCTGATGCGCATACCGTAATAGCCCCACACATCGGGCACCTGCCACAGCAACCAGAGCCTGTTGTGCTCACCTGGAATGGCAACCGGTGGCGATACCCAGCGCTGCAACAAAGTCAGCCCGCGCGCGGCTGTTTGCGGCATATAGCGCTCGTCCAGCAAAGCCAATACGGTGGGAATTTGTTTGGGGTCCAGAAGGATTTCATCCAGTATCTGGATCATGGCTTGCCCGCCCTCTCATCAGGTGACAGGCTGGTGCGACTCGGCAATCGGATGACGGCAATAATCACGTTATGAATGCTCCACTGATGCGCCCGGATTCGCCGCGACTTGAGCATTAGCCCAAGCGTGTTGACTTGCCTTCATTGGGCCATAGCTGCTGTGGATGCACCGTCACCGAATCGATCACTGACCACTACCGTCGCAATCAACAGGCGAGTTTCATGATGGCCTCCCGATCAGCTCATGCCGTTCGCATTCCCCACGGGCTGGACGCTCGACTACTGGAGGAGTTGCAGCGCCACAGCCTGCTGCCCCCAGGGCAAGACGGAGCGGCTGAGCAACTCTCGGCGGACAGCTTTGTGCGACTGTACCGACAGGCCATCGAGCAACTGGAGGCAAAGGTTGCGCAGGGTGAGGGCCAACCACCGATGCGCAAGAACGAAGTCGACCTGATGTGTCGCTGCCTGCTCAGCTGCGGCACCCTCGGCGAAGCCATCGTCTGTGCCGCAGAGTTCTGCGCCATGCTGCATCCCCGTGCCGGGAAGTTGAGCCTGGAAGTGCAGGGTCAGAACGCCACCTTTCACATGGACTCCTTGCGCCAGAAGCGCAGCTCGGCCGCCTGCCTGGTCGACCTGACCGGATTGTTCTGCTACCTGCAACTGTTCGCCTGGCTGATCGGGCATGCGCTACGTCCGTCCAACGTGTTCCTGGCCCACCCGGAGCGCAAGGACGCCATGCCCTTCCTCGGCCTGTTCGACGCCCCGGTATCCGTCGGCAAGCAGACCTATGGCTTCAACTTCAACAGCGAACTGCTGACACGCCAGGTGATACGCAAACCAGCCGAGCTGGCCTCGTTCCTGGTGGATTTTCCTTTCCGCCTGATAGGCGCGCCGCCGAGCGTGGTTTCGGTCACGCAACAGGTACGGGGCTTTCTCGACGCCGCCATCGCCCATGAACTCGAGGTACCGGCACTCGGCGCGATAGCCGCCGCCTTGGGCACCAGCGAGCCGACCTTGCGCCGGCGTTTGGCAGCCGAAGGGTCCAGCTACCAGTTGCTGCGCCGACTCTGCCTGTGCGAGTCGGCGCAACGCTGCTTGCGCGACACCGACTGGACGATTGGCCGTATCGCCGGCCATCTGGGTTTCAGCAGCGAGGCGGCATTTCGGCGCGCCTTTCTAAACTGGACAGGGCATGCGCCCAGTCGCTATCGCAGCAAAGGCGACTGACCCGACATCCCCCCGAGCGCATTCAGCACGAAATCTCTCCGGTGCGCGGTGGCACATCAATTGCTGACACCGGCATCCAGAGCTAGCTCCAACGGCGGAGTCAGTTCACAGACGATGGCGTCGTTCCCGGTCACCAACCCCATGGTGACTGGGGCGGCGCCTTTTTCGTTCAGTGGTGGGACTAACGACATGACCGACAAGAGTTGCACTCGTAACGACAACCTCGCCTGGGTCGCGGGCAGCGATGCCCCGGAAAAGCGCACAGTGAACCTGGGCTTCATAGCCCTTTCCGATGCCGCCTCGTTGATCGTCGCGGCCACCCAGGGTTTCGCCCAGCCCTATGGCCTGACTCTGAACCTCAAACGACAGACCTCCTGGGCGGCCCTGCGCGACAAGTTATTGAGCGGTGAACTGGATGCCGCGCACTCGCTCTACGGACAGGTCTACGGCATCCATCTGGGCCTGGGCAGCGCGCCTACCGCGATGGCGATCCTCATGGGGCTTTGCCAGAACGGCCAGGCCATCAACCTGTCCGAGCAGCTCCGCCGGGCTGGCGTGACCCGTGCGGAAGAATTGGCCACCCATGTGCGCCAGCATGGAGCAAGACTGACCTTCGCCCAGACCTTCCCCACCGGCACCCATGCCATGTGGCTTTACTACTGGCTGGCGGCCCATGGCATTAACCCCCTGGAGGATGTGAACACCGTGGTGGTGCCGCCCGCGCAAATGGTCCAGCACCTGCGAGCCGGGCGCATCGACGGGTTTTGCGCCGGCGGCCCCTGGGGCGCGCTGGCCGTGGATGAGAAGGAAGGATTCACCCTGGCCACCAGCCAGATGATCTGGCCCGATCATCCCGAGAAGGTGCTGGGCTGCACCCGAACCTTCGTGGAGCAATACCCCAACACGGCCCGTGCCCTGACCATGGCCGTGCTGGAGGCCAGCCGCTTTATCGATGCCAACGACGAGAACAAGCGCAGCACCGCCCAACTGATCTGCGGAAGCGAGTACCTCGATGCACCGCTTTCGGTCATCCAGCCGCGCTTTCTCGGACACTATGAAGACGGCCTCGGTCACGCATGGCGCGATGCTCACCCCTTGCGCTTCTTCGCCGACGGCCAAGCCACCATGCCCTGGCTCTCCGACGGCATCTGGTTCATGACCCAGTTCCGCCGCTGGGGGCTGCTCCGGGAAAATCCCGACTACCTTGGCGTGGCCAGGCAGATTCACCAGCTTGCGCTCTATCGAGAAGCCGCCGAGGCGCTCGGCATTGCTGTGCCTGACCAGGCCATGCGCAGCTCCACATTGGTCGATGGGCGCATCTGGGATGGCAGCGATCCAGCGGGCTACGCCGACAGCTTCGCCATTCACGCTCGTCATTCCCCGTCCGCATCCCTGCCCCTCTGACACCTGGAGATGAACGCACCATGCTTCGTATTCTCCTGATCAACAACACCCCGAAAAAGGTGGGCCGCCTGAAGAATGCCTTGCTCGAATCGGGCTTCGACGTCATTGATGAAACCGGCCTGACTATTGATTTGCCTGAGCACATCGAGGCGACTCGCCCCGATGTGGTCTTGATCGACACCGAATCCGCCGGCCGCGACATGATGGAACAGGTTGTCATGGTGAGCCGGAACCAGCCGCGCCCCATCGTGATGTTCACCGACGACCACGCCCCAGACCTGATGCGCCAAGCGATCCAGGCCGGGGTCAGTGCCTACGTGGTCGAAGGTATCCACGCCGAGCGCCTGCGACCGATCCTGGACGTGGCCATGGCGCGCTTCGACAGTGACCAGGCCCTGCGTGCCCAATTGCTGGAACGCGATAACCAGTTGGCCGAACGTAAGCGGATCGAGCTCGCCAAGGGATTGCTGATGAAGTTGAGGACCTGTACCGAAGACGAGGCCTACACCCTGATGCGCCGGCAGGCCATGGGGCGGCAACAGAAGCTGATCCAGGTGGCCGAGCAGATCATCGCCACGCACGAGATGCTCGGGGTCTGAACCATGGGGCGCACCATGCGCACCACCTCTAGGGGCGAATGAATTTGCCAAAGGTCCGTAGGTTGGCGCTGAGCGAAGCGAAGCCCAACACGGAGTGCGCAGCACTCCCGAGCTTATTGCCAGGGAAAGTTGGGCTTCGCAGGCTCAGCACCAACCTACGGGGCTGCTGCGCAGCCCTTGGCGAATGAATTCGCCCTTACAAGGCAAGGTGCAGCTCCGGGCAGCGGGCGAACCAAAACCGCTCAGGCCGCACCTCCTTCGCACGCATATGGCTCAACCCGCCGGCGAGTACTTCTGTCTCGCCAATCAAGCAAGTTGCTGATTTATAGGGAAAACCCATTCTGCCGAAGCCTGCCCACAGCCAGAACTCGAGCCTACCGCGCAAGCTGGCAAGGCCTTTGCAGATCCCTCAGCAGATTCCAGCGTAGCGCGCCAACGGCGGTGGGCCGCGGATCACGGACAACGGCGTCCGTCAGAGCTCCTTCCCCTATCGGGAGCTCTGGCGCACGCCGTTTTTGTTTTGCCCTCCAACCAGGACAACACCATGAGCGAACGTGATTCCAAAGACCCGGTGAACAACAGCCGCCGCAACTTCCTCAAGCAATCCATCGCCATTGCCGGCACCGTCGGCGGCGTGGCCGCCCTGGGGCTTTCCGCCCCTGGCTTCCTGCGTAGCGCGGCCTGGGCCGCCGGTTCGGATGCACCGGAAAAGGCCGCCCTGAAGGTCGGTTTCATTCCCCTCACCGACTGCGCCTCGGTAGTGGTCGCCGCCACCCAGGGCTTTGCCACCAAGTACGGCCTCTCCATCACCCCCAGCAAGGAAGCCTCCTGGGCCGGCGTGCGCGACAAGTTGAACACCGGTGAGTTGGATGCCTCCCACGTGCTCTACGGCATGATGTACAGCGCCCAGCTCGGCGTGGCGGGCCCGCAAAAGAATATGGCGGTGCTCATGGGCCTCAATCAGAACGGCCAGGCCATCACCCTTTCCCGCCAGCTCAAGGAGGCGGGTGTGACCAATGGCGATCAGCTCGCCGTGCATATCAAGAAGGGCGGCACCCCGCTGACCTTCGCCCAGACCTTCCCCACCGGCACCCACGCCATGTGGCTCTACTACTGGCTTGCCAGTCACGGCATCAACCCGATGAGCGATGTGAAGACCATCACCGTGCCGCCGCCACAGATGGTTGCCAACATGCGCGTGGGCAACATGGACGGCTTCTGCGTCGGCGAGCCCTGGGGCGCGCGGGCGATCTTCGACAAGATCGGATTCACCGCCACTACCACCCAGCAGATCTGGGCCGACCACCCGGAAAAGGTGCTGGGCTGCTCGCGCGAATTCGTCGAGCAGAACCCCAATACGGCGCGGGCCCTGGTGATGGCCTTGCTCGATGCGAGCCGCTTCATCGAGGCCAGCGACGAGAACAAGAAGGCCACCGCGAAACTGATCGCCGGCAAGGCCTACGTGAATGCCCCGGTGGACGTCATCGAACAGCGCTTCCTCGGTCACTACGAGGACGGTCTGGGCAACAAATGGGATGACAAGCACGCCATGGCCTTCTGCAAGGACTGCAACGTGAACTTCCCCTGGCTCTCCGACGGCATGTGGTTCATGACCCAATTCAAGCGCTGGGGCCTGATCAAGGAAGACCCGGACTATGCAGCCGTCGCCGCCCAGGTCAACCAGACCAAAGTGTTCAGCGAGGCCGCCAGCGCCCTCGGCCTGCCGGTTCCGCCCAGCCAGATGCGTAGCAGCACCCTGATGGACGGCAAGCTGTGGGATGGTTCGAACCCGGCCGCCTACGCGCAATCCTTCGCCATCAAAGCCTGACCCAGGAGGCCAGCATGAACGCTCCCGTGAATCCGCCACTGCCGGTGGCCCCGAAGGCTGCGCCCAGCGTAGCTCCGCGCCAGGCCATGCCTGGCGCGGAGGCCTTGCATAATCTGGCGCGGGTGCTGGTTCCGCCGCTACTCGGCATGCTGCTGTTCATCGGCCTCTGGGCCCTGGTGGCAGCGCGCAGCGAAGGTCTCCCGGGCCCACTGTCGACCTGGCATTCGGCGCTGGAACTGTTCGCCGATCCCTTCTACGACAACGGTCCCAACGACATGGGCATCGGCTGGAACATCCTCCATTCGCTGGGCCGGGTCGGCCTGGGCTTCGGCATGGCCGCGCTGGTGGGCATTCCACTGGGCTTCGCCATCGGCCGTTTCACCTTTCTGGCCGGGATGCTCTCGCCCATCATCAGCCTGCTGCGGCCGGTTTCCCCACTGGCGTGGCTGCCCATCGGCCTGCTGGTATTCGAGGCGGCCGGGCCGGCGTCGATCTGGGTGATCTTCATCAGCTCGATCTGGCCGATCATTCTCAACACCGCCGCCGGCGTGGCCAGCGTGCCGCAGGACTACCTCAACGTGGCACGGGTGCTGAAACTCTCCGAGTTCAAGGTGCTCACCCGCATCCTCTTCCCGGCCGTGCTGCCCCATCTGATGACCGGCATCCGCCTGGCCATCGGCGTCGCCTGGCTGGTGATAGTGGCCGCCGAAATGCTCACCGGCGGCACCGGCCTGGGCTTCTGGGTGTGGGACGAATGGAACAACCTCAACGTCGAGCACATCCTCATCGCCATCATCATCGTCGGCCTGGTGGGCCTGGCCCTGGAACAGAGCCTGCTGTGGCTGGCCAAGCGCTTCGATTACAGCAACTGAACATCCCGTAGGAGCGAGCTCAGCTCGCGAACAGCACTCGCGAGCAAGCTCGCTCCTACAAGAGCAGGAGAACCCTGATGGACAAGTTCGTCGAGCTGACCGGTGTCAGCAAACACTTCGATACGCGCAAAGGTCGCTTCCAGGCCCTCAGCAACGTCAACCTGAGCATCGCCCGCGGCGAGTTCGTCTCGCTGATCGGCCATTCCGGCTGCGGCAAGTCCACCGTTCTCAACCTGATTGCCGGCCTGCTGGACGCCAACGAGGGCGGGCTGATCTGCAATGGCCGAGAGATCGACGGCCCGGGCCCGGAACGCGCGGTGGTGTTCCAGAACCACAGCCTGCTGCCCTGGATGACCTGCTTCGGCAATGTCTACCTCGCGGTGGAAAAAGTCTTCGGCGCCCGGGAAAGCAAGGCCCGGCTAAAGGAACGCAGCGCTGCGGCGTTGCAGATGGTCGGTCTGGACCATGCGGCACACAAACATCCCAGTGAAATCTCCGGCGGCATGAAACAGCGTGTGGGCATCGCCCGCGCACTGGCGATGGAACCCAAGGTGCTGCTGATGGACGAGCCCTTCGGCGCGCTGGATGCTCTCACCCGCGCACACCTGCAGGACGAGTTGCTGCGCATCGTCGGCGAGACGCACAGCACCGTGGTCATGGTCACCCATGACGTGGACGAGGCCGTGCTGCTCTCCGACCGCATCGTCATGATGACCAACGGCCCGGCAGCCACCATCGGCGATATCGTCAAGGTCGACCTGGACCGCCCGCGCGACCGCCTGGCCCTGGCCAATGACGCCCGCTATCACGAATACCGGACGGCCGTGCTGGAGTTCCTCTACCAGCGCCAGCAGCGCCCCGCCGCCTGATCCTCCTGGCTCGCCCCCGCAGGGGGCGAATTCATTCGCTGGGACCCCAAGCGCCCTGTAGGTTGGCGCAGAGCGAAGCGAAGCCCAACGCTCCCTGGCACGTCTCATCCCATTTGTTGGGCTTCGCAAGCTCAGCACCAACCTACCTTCCCTTCCCCTTCCCTTCCCCTTCCCTTCCCCTTCCCCTTCCCCTTCCCCTTCCCCACCCTGCCCCGTCACTGCCCTTCGTCAATGCGATCTGGGCAAGGACGGTGCACAGGCTAATCGCCAAAGGTTCTATGTCTTTCTGAAAATCAAAGTTAATCAATAACTTGCATGACATGGCACGACGCCTGCTTTGACCCTCCCCGGTCAGCACAACGGCGTGTCTGCCACTCAACCGACAACGACGTCGCGGAAGCCCCTCCCAATCAGGAGTGCGGGCACCGTGGCGTTTTTTTTTGCGCTTTCCAGACCCAGGAAGACCGCTATGCACACGCTGAAACCCGCTCTGCTGTCGCTCGCCGTGGCCAGCACCAGTCACGCCGCCCTGGCCGCAGAGGACATTGGCAACCTGTTCACCCAGGGCAAGCCCATCCTCGACGCCCGCTACCGCTTCGAAAACGTCGACCAGAACAACAACCTGCGCGACGCCAATGCCCAGACCCTGCGTACCCGCGTCGGCTTCCAGAGTGGCAAGTGGTACGGCCTCTCGGGCCTGCTGGAAGTGGACAACGTCAGTCGCCTGGGCGACGCCGCCTACAACGACAGCCGCAACGGGCAGACCAACTACGCGATGGTCGTCGACCCGGATGGCACCGAGGTCAACCAGGCCCTGCTGCGCTACGACCAGGCCTTCGGCAGCGCCGTGCTGGGCCGCCAGCGCATCAACCTGGACAACCAACGTTTCGTCGGAGGTTCCGCCTGGCGGCAGAACGAACAGACCTACGACGCTGCCCTCGCCCAGTTCAAGCCCCTCGACGGACTGACCCTGACCTACAGCTACCTGGACAACATCAACACCATCTTCGGGCCGGAAAACGGCCGCTTCGACAACCGCACCAATCCGGCGAACATCGAAGGCCACAGCCACCTGTTCAATGCCCAATACCTGCTGATGCCGGAACTTGCGGTGACGGCCTACAGCTACCTGCTCGGCCTGGACAACATCGCCGTCACTGCCACTTCGCCGCTGGGCAGCCTGTCCAGCAGAACCAGCGGCCTGCGCCTGAACGGTGCGCTGGGTGCCTTCAGCTACGCCCTGGAATACGCGCGGCAGCTGGACTACGCGGACAACCCGATGGACCTGGACAGCGACTACTACCTGGCCGAACTGGGGTACGCATTCAAGGGCATACAGTTCAAGGGCGGCTACGAGGTGCTGGGCGGCGACAGCGGCCCGGGCAATCGCGCCTTCCAGACGCCACTGGCGACCAAGCACATTTTCCAGGGCTGGGCCGACCAGTTCCTCACCACCCCGGCCGACGGCATCGAGGACGCCTACCTGGGCTTTTCCGCGCCACTGGCCGGCGGCAGCCTGCAGGCCTGGTACCACGACTTCGACACCGAGCGGAACAGCGACAGCTACGGCAGCGAGATCGACCTTTCCTATGGCCATCCGATTCCGTGGGTGAAGGGGCTGGTCGGCTTGGTCAAGTACGCCAGCTACGACTCGGATGATCAGGCTCGCACGGTCGATACCGACAAGTACTGGGTGCAAGTGCAATACAGCTACTGATCAACCACTGCCCACAGCCTGCAGCGCATCAATGTGCGTCGGCCCGCGCCGCGTACCGATCCTGCCGGCCCGGTCTCAAGGACGAGACAACGGGCAGGACCGAATGAAACCGCCTTGATTTCAGTGGAGCTACCGACCATGAGCAATCTCGCCACCCCTGGTGGGCTGAAGATCGATCGCGCATTCAGCCTCCCTCCAGCACAACGAATCAAGCCCGGGCGGTATGTCGCCTGGCTGCCATTCGAGCCAGGCATCGCCCTGCTCGCCAGTGTCCGGGCCAACACCTGGCCACCTGTAGTCGCGGCACTTGCGGCGGCAACCTGTGCCTACGTCGGCCAGGCGGCGGCCGCCCTGGGTCTGGGTCTCGGAGCGCTCTATCTGGCCGTGGCCCTGCAATTGCACCAACAGCGCCAACGCGGTAACGAGACCTTCTGGTTCAGCGAGTTGGCGCGCCAGCTGCGCAGCAGAGCCGCCAGCGATCAGGCAAGCCTGCTGGTGGCGTGCAGCGAGCGGCTGCGCAGTGGTGAGCGTTTGCACAGCGAAGTGCGTTTCGCCAGCCAGGCCCTCGAACAGCTGGCGCACAAGGCCAATCTGCAGGGCAGCGAGCAGAGCCAACGGGTGAACATGATCGCTGCCGCCAGCGAACAGATCGAACGCAGCCTGGCCAGCGTCGAGGAAATGGCCGGCGCTGCCCGTTCGTCTTTCGCCGCCGCCCTTGACCAGGGAGAGGAAGGCTGTCGGGCTGCCCAGCAACTGGGCATGGGCATGATCGATATCCGCGACAGCCTGGGCGACACCGCCCTGGCCGTGAAGCAGCTGCTGCAAAGCACCGCCCTCGTCGAGCAGTCGGTGCAAGGCATCCAGGACCTGGCCAAGCAGACCCAGCTCCTGGCCCTCAACGCATCGATCGAGGCGGCCCGAGCGGGTGAACAGGGCCGCGGCTTCGCCGTGGTGGCGGACGAAGTCCGGCGGATGGCAACCGCCACGGACCAGACAACCCGTGGCATCACCTCTGCCGCCACGGCCATAGCCGCCGCCGTAGGGCGGGTGGACCGGGAGGTCGAGCATCACCGCGAGCTATTGGAGCGCGGCAGCGGACAAAGCAATAGCCTCGCGGAGAGCCTCGACCGGCTGGCGCGCAAGAGCCAGGAAAACCTCCAGCGCTTCGGCGGCATGCAACAGGCGCTGGGCGAGCATCAGCAGGCGAACCAGGCCCTCAGCGAACAGCTGCAGCAGATCAGCGAGAGTCTTCAGGTACAGAGCAGACAGACCGGCAGCCTCCATGACCTGACCCGCTACCTTTCCCGCCTGACCGACGAAGCGAGGCCGTGACCATGCAAAGCCTGCCCACACTGGCCATTCTCATCGCACTGGCTCTCAGCGGAATTACCCTGCTGAGGCTCGACCGGCAGCGGCAGCGTCGCCGGGATCAGGAGCTGACCGCGAAGCTGCTGCTGGGTCTGGACCTCATGCAGGGTGTACAGCGCCACCGCGCACTGGGCGCACAGTCCGGCAGTGACGCAACACGCAACCGCCAGGCCCTCGAGGCGCAACTGGCGCGTGCCTGGAACGCTTGGGCTGATTCGGGCGACCTTGCTGACTGGCACCGTCTGCTACGGGCCCCGGAGGATTTCGACGGTCACTGCCGGCTGCTGGAAAGCTTGCTGGGTCAGATTCGCTACCTGGAACTGCAACGTTGCCATCTGCTCGGCACCACCCCAGAAATCGCAGATCGATGCTGGACGGTAGAAGATCTCGGCCGGCTGAGAGGGCTATCCATCCGGGCAGCGGCCCATCAACAATGCCGACTGGAACTGCAGGTCCAGTTGCTGTATCTGCGCGACCGCCTGCTGACCGATGCGGACGAATCCTTGCGGGGCGCCCTGGCCCAAGTGACCGACAACCTGCTCGGCGGACAGCGAACGACCATTCAGCCTGCCGAGCTCTACTCATTGCTCACACCTCTGATCGACAAGCGGATCGAGGCCATACGAAGCACCCTTTCTACCGAGAGGCTGGATGGACTTCACCGCGCAGCCTAAGCGGATGTGCTTGTACAGCCCCCCCTCAAACCCTGCCTATCTGCGCCCCATGCAGTTATCCATATTCCAGCCATAAAGCCACTGGATGGCATCGTAGAACTGGTCCTGACTGCGCCCTTCCCAGAGTTGATTGCGCACCAGGCGCTCGACGCCCTTGGCATGGTAGAGGCGGCCCATCTCCCGTGCGGACCAGAGCACCCGGGCAGTGCGCGGGATGCGAATGGACTCGTAAAGACGGAAAGCTGCCGCCAGGTCGTGGTCGCAGGCATTCACCGCCTGCCCCAATACCACCGCGTCCTCCAACGCCATGCAGGCACCCTGGGCCAGGTACTGGGTCATGGGGTGGGCGGCGTCGCCGAGGATGGTGGCGCGGCCTTCACCCAATTTCTCCACCGGGTCGCGATCGGCAGTGGCCCAGCGGCGCCAGGAGGTGGGTCGATCGAGCATCTGCCGCGGCCGCTCGTGGATCCCCTCGAAGTAGGACAGCACTTCCTCCTTGCTGCCGTCGGTGACGCCCCACTGCTCCTCGTTGCGGCTGTGGAAGGTCACCACCAGGTTGTACTGCTGGCCGCCGCGCAACGGGTAATGCACCAGGTGGCAGCGCGGTCCTGCCCAGAGCATGGGCGCGTTGACGCGCAGGTCCGCGGGCATGTTCTCGGCCTCCACCACCGCACGGTAGACCACATGGCCGGTGACGCGAGCGGCATCGCCCACCAGCTTCTCGCGGATCACCGACTTCACCCCGTCGCAGCCGATCACCGCGTCCGCCTGGTAACGGTTGCCGTTGCTGTCCACCAGGGTTACGCCCCGGTCGTCCATCTCCATGGAATCGATGCGGGTGGAGGTCTGGAAGCGGATCAGCGGGTTGCGCTCCACCGCTTCCAGGATCGACAAGTGGATATCCGCCCGGTGAATCACGCCGTAGGGGTTGCCGAAACGCTGGCGGAAGCGTTCGCCGACGTCGACGCGTGCCACTTCGTGGGCGTCGATGGCGTCCATCATGATCAGGTGATCGGTGAACACCGAACGCTTGCGAGCCGCCTCGCCGACGCCCAGGGCATCCAGTGCCGCGTAAGCGTTCGGGCCGAGTTGGATACCGGCGCCGATCTCGCCGATCTGGCAGGCCTGCTCCAGCAGCAGCACTTCGATGCCTTGCTGGGTCAGGGCCTGGGCAGCGGCGAGGCCGCCGATTCCACCACCGACGATGATGATCTTCTGTTGTTGGCGTTGGGCAGTCATGGTTCGGTACTCCACGAAGTTCAGATCTGGGCCCGCGCCTGGCGGACCCGCTTCTTATTGAATGAAATCGGGTTGCTGGCCCGGCGCGGCCAGCTGGAAGGCGGTCTGCGCCTGGCAGTGCCGGTACACGGCAAGTACCAGCGGGAAACCGCTGAGTTCGCAGCCTACGCGCTCGGCGTTCGCCACCTGGGGCACCAGGCAGCAGTCGGCCAGCGTCGGCGCGTCGCCAAAGCAGAAAGGCCCGCAACCATGGCGGCGAAGCAGTTCCTCGACCGCCGCCAGACCCTGCTGGACCCAGTGCGCATACCAGGCGTTCTTCTGCTCGGCGCTCGCGCCAAGGGTCTGCTGCAGGTAGCCAAGCACGCGCAAGTTGTTGATCGGGTGGATGTCACAGGCGATCAGGTTGGCCACTTCCAGCACTCGGGCACGCTGCAGCGGCTCGCGGGGAATCAGCGGTACCTCGGGATGGCGTGCATCGAGGTAGTCGATGATGGCCAACGACTGGGTCAGCGTGGCGCCGTCGTCGTCCACCAGTACCGGCACCCCGCCCACCGGGCTCAGCTCCCGGTGCTGGGCGCTGCGCTGCTCACCGGCGCGCAAGTTGACGCCGTGGTAGTCCGCCACCAGCCCCTTGAGGGCCAGGGCGATGCGCACACGGTAGGAGGTGGAGCTGTTGAAGAAACTGTAGAGCTGCATGGCGGTGGTTCCACTGAGTTCAGAGAAGGGCTGGGGACGCGGCGCGCGCCGTGGCTGTCGCCCGTGCCCCCTTGAGGAAGATGGCAGAGGCGGCCAGTGCAGCGGGCAGCATCAGCACCGTGAAGATGCTGCTGAAGTCCAGGCCCAGTCCGAGCATGAAGCCGCCGCCGAGGGTTCCGCAGACCGAACCGATGCGCCCCACGCCGTGGGCCCAACCCACCCCGGTGGCGCGGCTGGCCGTGGGGTAGAAGGACGCGGCCAGGGCGTTGGCGCCCACCTGCGAGCCGCTGATGCAGAAACCCATGCCGGCGACGCACAGGGTCAACAGGCCGTAGTGGGTGTGGTACTGACCGATAGCGAAAAGGCAGACGGCGCCCAGCAGGTACGCCGCCACCAGTACGCGGTGCGGCTCGAAGCGGTCCATGGCGGCACCCAGGCATATGGCGCCGGCAGTCCCACCGATCTGGAACATGGCGCTGATCATGGCCGCCTGGCTGAGGGTAAGGCCGGTGTCCTTGATCAGCAGCGGCAACCAGTTGGTCATCATGTAGATGATCATCAGGCTCATGAAGAAGGTGACCCAGAGCATCAGCGTGCCGACGCGCAGGGGGCGGCTGAGGATCAGCCGGATCGGCGAGGCAGCGCCCTGCCCCCCTTCCCCCTGCTGGATGCTGAAGCTTCCATCCCAGCTCGCCGGCAGCGGGCCGATGCGGCGCAGAATGCCGGCCACACGAGCGCTGTCGGCGCCGCGTTGTACCAGGAAGCGCGCCGACTCCGGAAGCAGCCACAGTAGCAGGGGTAGCAGCGCCAGGGGCAGCACACCGCCAAGTGCCAGCACGCTGCGCCAGCCGAAGGCCGGTACCAGGTGCGCTGCCACCACGCCGCCCAGGGCCGAACCCAGCGTGAAGCCGCAGAACATGCTGGTGACCATCAGCGAACGCCGCCGCTGCGGGCAGTACTCGGAAGTCAGCGTAATCGCGTTGGGCATGGCACCGCCGAGGCCGAGGCCCGTGAGCAGGCGCAGCAGGGCAAGCATCTCGACATTGGGGGCGAAGGCGGCCAGAAGGCTGAAGCCACCGAAGCAGGCCACTGACAGCATCAGGACACGCTTGCGGCCGAAGCGATCGGCCAGGGGGCCAGCGATAAAGGCACCGAGCATCAGCCCGACCAGGGCGGCGCCGAGCACTGGGCTGAGGGCGCTGGCGCCAAGCTGCCATTCCTCGCGCAGCGCCGGGGCGATGAATCCGATGGCGGCGGTATCCAGGCCGTCGACGGCGGTGACCAGGAAACACAGGATCAGGACCAGCCACTGGAACGGGGCGACGGCCTGTCCGTCGATGAAGTCCTGTACATCCACGCTGTTGTTCTTGTGTGTGGAAGACATGCGGGAACCCTCCGGGCCGGCGCGAGTGCGGCGGCCGGTTTGTCGGTATGGGGAAGCGGGCCGGGGTGCCGGCCCACGGAGGTCAGATCACGCGGGCATGGATCTCGCCGAGACCGTCCACGCCGCCGGTCATCAGCTCGCCGGCCACCACTGGGCCGACCCCTTCAGGCGTGCCGGTCATGATCAGGTCGCCTGGCTGCAACTCGAAGAAGCGCGAGAGGTAGGCGATGGTTTCCGGCACCGACCAGATCAGCTTGTCGATGTCGCTGCGTTGCCTGTCGGCGCCATCGACCTGCAACCAGATACCAGCACTGGTCGGATGGCCGACGGTGCTGACCGGCTGCAGCGGCGCGATGGGCGCGGAAGCGTCGAAGGCCTTGCCGATTTCCCAGGGGCGACCCATTTCGCGCATCGTCATCTGCAGGTCGCGGCGGGTCATGTCCAGGCCCACGGCATAGCCCCAGACGTGCTCATTGGCACGCTCCTCGGGAATGTCGCGGCCGCCCTTGCCGATGGCCACGACCAGTTCGATCTCGTAGTGGTAGTTGCGGGTCTCGGCCGGGTACGGCAGCTCCAGGGTCTGGCCGTCGGCCACCGGCACCACGGCGTCGGCCGGCTTGCAGAAGAAGAATGGCGGCTCGCGGTCCGGATCGAAGCCCATTTCGCGGGCATGGGCGGCGTAGTTGCGGCCCACGCAGTAAACACGGCGGACCGGGAATCGCGCGTCGCTACCGGCTATCGGCAGGCTGGTCGGCGCTTGCGGCGGGAATACGTAGGTCATGGCAGTCGGTTCCTCGGTTCAATGGGTTTCGCGGGCTTCGCGCAGGAGCCCCAGGGCTTCCTGGATCGGGCGGTCGGAGTAGCTGAACAGCACGCAGTCCTCATCGGCATGCAGACTCACCGGCGCCCAGCTGGGCACGACGAAGATGTCCTTGGCGCCGAAGAGAAAGGTCTGCCCGGCGATCAGCGCTCGGCCGCTGCCCTCCACCACCGAGAACACGGTGGCGTCGGTGCTGCGCCAGGTCTTGCCGGAAAATCCGCGTGGCAGCAGTTGCATGCAGGTGCCGATGGTGGGCATGGCCCAGCCGCCAGTGGCCGGGTTCACGTAGCGCAACTTCACGCCGTCCCACTCGTCCAGCTCACCCTGGCGCAAGAGGGTGTCCAGCGCCTCGCGGGTACGGGCGTAGGGGTAGTTGAAGATCGGTGACGTGGCACCGCGTACCTCATGGCGCAGCGGCAGCAGGTTGGCGCCGTAGCGCGCATTGCTGTTGCCTTCGGGCCGGGTGACGGGCTGCACCGCTTCCGGATAGTTCTCCGCAAAGCCGGCACCGAAGAAGCGCACGGTAGGAATGTCCAGGCCGTCGAGCCAGATGACCGGCTCGCCACCCTCGGCTTCGCTCGGGTTGCCGTGGTCATGCCAGGTCCAGGACGGCGTGATGATGAAGTCGCCCGGTTCCATGGTGGTGCGCTCGCCGTCCACCGCGGTGTAAGCGCCTCGCCCTTCCACCACGAAGCGCAGGGCCGACTGGGTATGGCGATGGCTGGGGGCGATCTCACCGGGAAGGATCAGCTGCAGGCCGGCGTAGAGGCTCGGGGTGATGGATGCCTGGCCACGGATCCCAGGGTTCTCCAGTACCAGCACGCGGCGTACCGCCTCTTCCGCGCTGATCAGTTGGCCGGCTTCCATCAGGTAGGGGCGCAACTCGCTGAAGCGCCACAAGGCGGGCACGCAGTCGCTTACGGGTTGGCGGGGAACCAGGTTGTGCAATTGCTCCCAGAGCGGAAACAGCGCCTGGGTATCGATGCGCTGGTAGAACTCGGCGCGCGCATTACCGATGTTTTCGTTGTTATTCATCGCTTCACCTATGACGGGCTGTGAAGTGGCTGGCAGGGCACGTTTGCTCGGGCAGCGGCCCCCGTCGTTGGAGCGATTAAACTCCCGCAAGGCATACACTAAAAATGATATTTTCAGATAGAGTCATACCCTAAAACGTATGGGAGATCCCGCCATGCATTGGACCCGTCGCCTGCGCCCGCGCCACCTGCAGCTCCTGGTGAACCTGGCCGAGACCGGCAGCCTGAGCGATACCGCGCGCCAGGCGTTCACCACCCAGCCGGGCCTGTCGAAATGGCTCAAGGAGCTGGAAGAAGACGCCGGAGCGGTATTGTTCGAACGCCACGCCCGGGGCCTGCGGCCTACCCCCGAGGGCACCCTGCTGGTGGGGCACGCGCGTCGCATCCTCAGCGAGATGGAGCGGGCGCAGAGCAACCTGGAGGCCCTGCGCGAGGGCAATACGCCCAACGTCGCCATCGGCACCTCCCCCGCCTCCGCCCCCAGCCTGGTACCCGACGCCATCCTCTATTTCCTCAAGCGCCATCCGAAGGCGCAGGTCTCGCTGCAGGAAAACACCATGAATGTGCTGCTGGAGCGCCTGGAACTGGGGCAACTGGATGTGGTGGTCGGACGGGTCGACAACTACCAGCCGAGCGCGAGCCTCAATAGCGAAATGCTGTTCCGCGAACCCATGCAGGTGGTAGCGCGGCCGGGGCATCCACTGCTGCAACGCAAGGCCCTGCGCTGGCCGGATCTCTACCAGTACGACTGGCTGCTCTGGCCACAGGGAACGCCGATCCGCACCCGCCTGGACACGGCCCTGAGCAATGCGGGCCTCAAGCCCCTGCCGTGTCGGGTGGAGTCTTCATCGCTGATGGCCAACCTCTGGCTGATGCAGAACAGCGACATGCTCTCGGTGGCCTCAGGTCGCGTCGCCGAACACTTTCACGGCCGCGGCCTGCTGCGCCGCCTGGACTTCGAGCTGGAGGCCGAAGGCTCTATCGGTATGTGCTGGCGCGACGAGGATCACCCGGAAAGCGCCGTGCTGGATTTGCTGGACAGCCTGAGGGAGGCTGCACGTAGCCCGATTCGGCGAGCGGATGCGTGAGCTGCGCGGGTATCGATCAACTCCAGGTTCGCCACCCCGAGCCCCGGATGAGTGCTCGAAAGTCCCTCTGACCTTGGACTCGCGCCACATCGCCGTCCCCGTTGGCCCCGAAGATGGGGTTATCTCATCCAGGATTGGGCCTCAATGCCCACTTGCGTATTTCCATGATGCTTTGCATCGACTCGTTTCGAAGTGAATTCACCAGCTTTGCTGGAGCGGAAGAAACGCTCGGCACTGCGCTTAGCCCGCCGCTCCCAGCCAGCCGACGCGGCCGCTGTCATTCGCACGTCCCGGCGCCTCCTCACTGGCCGTTTCAGGCGCGTCCCTTGCATCGGTCGCAGCAGCGCCTTCAGGGTTTCAGGTAGTCCAGGCGTGGGGAGGCGATGGCGGTAACCCGACATCGAAGTAGGACATTCGCAACAAAGGGCAAAACCATGGATAGAGCAACCTTGGTCCTGCTGGATGAACTGTTCGAACGAGCTGCCGCAGAGTTGCAAGCCAATGGCCTTGCGAGAGAGAGCATCAGGCTCGCGAAGCCTACCCCTGAGCGGATTCGCCTTGCGGGGGAGTTGCTGGTGGAGCGGGCCGCGGACAGGTTCCCGACACTTGATCCTTACGTCTCATCAAGTGCCGATGGAACCATCACCCTGGTGTTGGATAGCCAGAGAGCGAGGTGATCACTGAGCCCCTATGGCGCTCCGTGTATCGATGCGTTCTGCGGGTGCCTCCGGGTGGCGGATCTGCCAGACCAGGCGTGTCGATTTCGGCCGATTCTGTTGAAAAACTCGAATCCGAGCCACGCCGTCCTATGACTACGTCGACGCCGGCCTCATCCACTGGCCCTGATCGATCTGTTCAATCAGACGAGCTGAATCAGGTCAGTCGATGGAGCCATGAAGAGCCCAGATGTATCCGAAAGGATCAACAAGGATGCCAAGCTCCATTCCGTCTTCGGATTGATGCGTGAGTTGGTCACGTAACCTTTGAGATGCCCCTAGCTGTATCGCCCGATTCATGACGCCACAGAGGTCGTCGACCATCTCGATCTGGACGAGCATGAAGCCGCCCATGGGTAGCTCGGCACCGGAGCGCTAGGTTGAAGCCCAGCCTGGGGACCGGAAGTCGTACGGCGCGCCACCAATTCCTGTGAGCCCCGAGCGGAGCTTCAGGTCGCGTAGACCGGCTGGCGAGGGCCATTCCCGGAACCATGAAAAACATACTTGCATCCAGGCATTCGGCAATTGCTCCAGCCGCGAGCCAAGGACTAAACTCCGCAGCATGCAACGCCGCATTCGGTTTCTCCTCATCCTTCTGATCAGCCTTGCGCTACCCCTGAGCGGGATGGCGGGCATCGAGGCGCCGACCGAACCCTGCCCCATGCAAGCTGCTGGCATGAGCCAGATGGCGGACATGGATCACGACTGCTGCGATGACATGGGCAAGATGGGAGAGCATGGCAAGAAGGCCTGCAAAACCGGTCAGGAATGCAAGACCAGCACCATGCTCCAGGTTTCAATCGTGAAGCCGCCGGCCCCCTGGGCCGGACCTGTTCCGGCCGACACCTATCCCGGCATCTTCCCCGACCTTTCCCCTGACGATCTCTGGCGACCTCCCACCGCCTGATTCCTCTCCCTACCTGAACTCCCACCTGCGTCGCTTGCGGCTGCGGGAGGGTATGCGCCTATGCGCTGGTAATTCAGAGGAATCGTCTGATGACTTCCGTCAGTCTTTGCTTCGGGTGGCCCATTCCTGCCGCCCTGGCAATGATGCTGTTCGCCTTGCCGAGCCAGGCTGCATCGCTATCGCTGGACGATGCCTTGCAGCTGGCCGAACGAAATGCGCCCTCCCTGACGGCACAAGCGGCCAAGCTGGATGCGGCGAAAAGTGCTGCGATACCGGCCGGCGAGCTGCCGGATCCGAAACTGGCCCTGGGCCTGCAGAACGTGCCCATCGAGGGCGACGACCGCTGGAGCCTGGATCGCGACTTCATGACCATGCAGATGGTCGGCGTGATGCAGGAAATGCCCAATCGCGACAAGCGCAAGGCACGAGTCGAAACGGCCCGGGCGTCGATTGATCGAGCCTCTGCCGAGGCGGAGGCCGAGCGCGTCAAAGTCCGCCGGGAAACCGCCCTGGCCTGGATCGCGACCTACACCGAGCAACGCAAGCTCGCCCAGTTCGACGAGTTCTTCAAAGAGAACCGTCTCCTGGCCGAGGCAGTCCGCGCTCGCCTGGCAGGAGGACGAGGCCAGGCTCTGGACGCCGTCGAACCCAGACAAGAAGCGGCCCAGCTGGCGGAGCAGCAGGACGAACTGACGCTTCAAGTGGCCCAGGCGCGAGCGGCGCTCAAGCGCTGGGTTGGCCAGGAAGCCGCCCTCCCCCTTGCCGGCGACTTTCCGCACTGGCCCATCGAGGCCTCCAGCTACCTGCACGCCCTGCATCGCCACCCGGAACTTGCGACCTACGAGCCCATGACGCGGGAAGCCGAAGCCCAGGTGCGCGAGGCCGAAGCCGAGAAGAAGTCGGACTGGAGCTGGGAGGTCGACTACCAACGTCGGGGGCGCGAGTTCGGCGACATGATGACCGTGCAACTCACCTTCGACCTGCCGCTCTTCGCCGGCTCTCGCCAGGACCCCAAGATTGCCGCGCGCCGGGCCCAGGTCAATCAACTGGAGGCTGAACGCGAAGCGCTGGTGCGCGAGCACGCCCAGCAGCTGGAAACGGATCTGGCGGACTATCAGCGCCTGGACCGCGCCGTTACCCGCAGTCAGTCCACCCAGGTCCCCCTGGCCGAAGAGAAGGTGAGTCTCGCATTGGCCGGTTACCGCGCCGGGAATACCGAGCTGGCCAGCGTCATCGCGGCGCGCCGCGAGCTTGTCCAGGCCAGGCTCAGGGCACTCGATCTGCAAGGGCTGAAAGCACTCGCCGCTGCCCGCCTCTACTTCACCTACGGGGAGGGCCGCCCATGAACCGTGCAGCGTGGAAACTTCTGGCGCTGCTGGCACTGGTCCTGCTCGCGGGCGCGGCAGCGGGTTACTGGTTCGCGATGCAAGGCCGTCCGACAAGTGCCTCCATGGCCGTTCGCGGCCATCCCGACTCACCGCCGACCGACCGCCAGCCGCTCTATTGGTATGACCCGATGTTCCCCCAGCAGAAGTTCGACAGCCCCGGCAAGTCGCCCTTCATGGAGATGCAGCTGGTTCCCAAATATGCCGATGAGCCGGGTGAAAGCACCTCCGTCCGCATCGACCCCGGCGTCCAGCAGAACCTCGGTGTGCGGCTGGCCAGGGTAACCAGGGGAAAGCTGGAGCGAACCCTGCAGGTGACCGGCGCACTGGCCTTCAATGCGCGCGCGGTCGCCCAGATACAGGCCCGGGCCGGTGGTTTTGTCGAGCGGACCTATGCGCGCGCTCCTGGTGATCTGGTGGTAGCAGGCGAGCCCCTCGCCGACCTGCTGATCCCCGAATGGGCCGCCGCCCAGGAGGAGTTCCTGGCCCTGCGCCGCACCGGCTCCCCTGAGCTGGCTGCTGCCGCCCGCCAGCGTTTGCGTTTGCTCGGAATGCCGGCGGAGCTGATCGATCAGGTTGAGCGCGGTGGCAAGGCCAAACCCGTCATGACACTGACCAGCCCCATCCGCGGCGTGATCCGGGAGCTCGACGTGCGTACGGGCATGACCCTGTCAGCCGGGCAGACCCTTGCCAGCATCAATGGGGTGGAGCGCATCTGGCTGGACGTGGCCATCCCGGAATCCCAGGCCGGGGCGCTGCAGGTCGGGCAGACAGTCGAAGCCCGGCTGCCGGCCCTTCCGGGGGAAGTGATCCACGGGGCGCTCGCCAGCGTGCTTCCCGAGGCAGACCCACAAAGCCGTACGTTGCGCATACGCATCGAGCTGGACAACCCGGACGGCCGTTTGCGCCCGGGCATGACCGCACAGGCGCGGCTGAACCAGCATAGCCGGACGGAAGTTCTGCAGTTGCCCAGCGAAGCCGTCATCCGCACGGGCAAACGTGCCCTCGTGATGCTCGCCGAAGACAACGGCCGCTTCCGCCCGGTCGAGGTCCAGCTGGGTCAGGAAAGCGATAGCCAGGTGGAAGTGCTGAATGGATTGGACGCCGGCCAGCAGGTCGTCTCTTCCGGGCAATTCTTGATCGATTCGGAAGCCAGCCTGAAGGGTATCGAAGCCCGCGCCCTTGCCAAGGCGCCTTCCGCGCCGGAACCGCCCGCCTTGCATGAGGCAGAGGGCAGCATCGTCGAAATCGGCGACCAGCAATTGACCATCTCCCACGGTCCGTTCAAGACCCTGGGCATGCCCGGCATGAGCATGAGCTTCCCGTTGGCCAGGCCCGAACTGCTCCTTGGACTCAAGGTGGGCGACCGTATCCGTTTCAAGGTGCGTGAAACCGACGCCGGACTGCAGATCGAGCAGCTGCAGAAGCTGGAGGCCGCGAAATGATCGAAAAACTCATACGCTGGTCGGTGGCCAACCGCTTCCTGGTGTTGCTCGCCACCCTGTTCGCGGTGGCATGGGGCCTGTGGTCACTGCGCAGCACACCCATCGATGCCCTGCCCGACCTGTCCGATGTACAGGTGATCGTCCGCACCAGCTACCCGGGCCAGGCGCCGCAGATCGTCGAGAACCAGGTCACCTATCCCTTGGCGACCACCATGCTTTCCGTACCGGGGGCCAAGACAGTCAGGGGCTTCTCCTTCTTCGGCGACAGCTTCGTCTATGTGCTCTTCGAAGATGGCACCGACCTCTACTGGGCGCGCTCACGGGTACTCGAATACCTGAGCCAGGTGCAGGGGCGCCTGCCTGCAGCCGCCAAGCCTGCCCTGGGTCCGGATGCCACGGGGGTCGGCTGGATCTTCCAGTACGCGCTGGTGGACCGCAGCGGCGCCCACGACCTGGCGCAACTGCGAGCCCTGCAGGACTGGTTCCTCAAGTTCGAGCTGAAGACCCTGCCCAATGTGGCCGAGGTCGCCACGGTGGGCGGCATGGTCAGGCAGTACCAGGTGCAGGTGGACCCGATCCGCCTGGCAGCCCTGGGAATTACCCAGGACCAAGTGACCGAGGCCATTGGCAAATCCAACCAGGAAACCGGGGGTGCGGTACTGGAGCTTGGCGAGGCCGAATTCATGGTCAGGGCGACCGGCTACCTGAAAACCCTCGCCGACTTTCGCGCCGTGCCGCTGAAGCTGACGCAGGAGGGCACCCCGGTCACACTGGGCGATGTGGCGACCATCCAACTCGGACCGGAGATGCGACGGGGCATTGCCGAACTCGATGGCGAAGGGGAAACCGTCGGCGGCGTGGTGATCCTGCGCAGCGGCAAGAATGCCCGCGACACCATCGCCGCCGTGAAGGCCAAGCTCGAAGAGCTGAAGAAAAGCCTCCCCGACGGCGTGGAGATCGTCACCACCTACGACCGAAGCCAGCTGATCGAGCGGGCCGTGCTCAACCTGAGCCAGAAGCTGATCGAGGAGTTCATCGTCGTCGCCCTGGTCTGCGCCGCGTTCCTCTGGCACCTGCGTTCGTCCATGGTCGCCATCGTCTCGCTGCCGGTGGGAGTGCTGATCGCATTCGCAGTCATGCGCTACCAGGGCATCAACGCCAACATCATGTCCCTTGGCGGGATCGCCATCGCCATAGGCGCCATGGTCGACGCGGCGGTGGTGATGATCGAAAACGCCCACAAGCGCGTCGAAGTCTGGTACGCCAACCACCCCGGCGAAACCTTGCGCGGCGAGCAGCACTGGCGCGTGATGACCGATGCGGCGGTCGAAGTGGGCCCGGCGCTGTTCTTTTGCCTGATGATCATCACCCTGTCGTTCATACCCGTATTCACCCTCGAGGCCCAGGAAGGTCGCCTGTTCGGACCGCTCGCCTTCACCAAGACCTACGCGATGGCGGCAGCGGCGGGTTTGTCGGTGACGCTGGTTCCGGTCCTGATGGGGTACTGGATACGGGGCCGGCTGCCGCCCGAACAACGCAATCCGCTCAACCGTGGGCTGATTCGCCTGTACCAGCCGGCGCTGGATGCCGTGCTGCGCTATCCCAGGGCTACCCTGGTCGTGGCCCTGCTGGCCTTCCTCACCACGCTCTGGCCCCTCTCACGCCTGGGCGGCGAGTTCCTGCCACCGCTGGATGAAGGCGACCTGCTCTACATGCCCTCGGCTCTACCCGGCCTGTCCGCGCAGAAGGCGTCCGAACTGCTGCAACAGACTGATCGCCTGATCAGGACCGTCCCCGAGGTTGACCGGGTCTTCGGCAAGGCTGGACGAGCCGAGTCCGCCACCGACCCGGCACCGCTGGAGATGTTCGAGACCACGGTACGCTTCAAGCCCAGGGATCAGTGGCGCGCAGGGATGACCAGCGAAAGACTGGTCGAGGAGCTGGATCGCGTGGTCAAGGTGCCGGGTCTGACCAACATCTGGATTCCACCGATTCGCAATCGGATCGACATGCTGGCTACAGGTATTAAAAGCCCTATCGGCGTGAAGGTCGCCGGAACGAACCTCGATGAAATCGACCAGGCGACCCAGGCCGTCGAGCGTGCCGCCAAGACGGTTCCGGGCGTGACCTCCGCCCTTGCCGAACGCCTGACTGGCGGACGCTACATAGACATCGACATCGATCGCCAGAGCGCCGCCCGCTATGGCATGAACATCGCCGACGTGCAAGCGATCGTGGCCAGTGCCATCGGTGGCCAGAACATCGGCGAGACCGTGGAAGGACTGGCTCGCTATCCCATCAACCTGCGCTACCCGCGCGAGTGGCGAGACTCGGTCGATGCCCTCGAGCGGTTGCCGATCTATACCGCCCAGGGCGGCCAGATCACGCTGGGGGCGGTGGCGCGGATTCGGATAGTCGATGGCCCGCCGATGCTCAAGAGCGAGAACGCCCGCCCATCAGGCTGGGTGTACATCGATGTTCGCGGACGGGACCTGGCCTCGGTTGTGGCCGACCTGCGTGAGGCGGTCGAGGGCGAGGTCAGCCTGGCCCCGGGCATGAGCCTCAGCTACTCAGGGCAGTTCGAGTTCCTGGAACGGGCCAATGCGCGCTTGAAACTGGTGGTGCCTGCCACCCTGGCGATCATCTTCGTCCTGCTCTACCTCACCTTCGGTCGTTTCGATGAAGCGCTGCTGATCATGGCCACCCTGCCCTTCGCGCTGACCGGAGGTGTGTGGCTCCTCTACCTGATGGGCTTCAATCTCTCGGTCGCGACCGGCGTCGGCTTCATCGCCCTGGCCGGCGTAGCCGCCGAGTTCGGCGTGATCATGCTGCTCTACCTGAAGAACGCCTGGACGGAACGGCAAGACACCGGCCAAACCACGAACGCCGCCCTGCAGGACGCTCTCCGGGAAGGTGCGGTACAGCGCGTTCGGCCCAAGGCCATGACCGTCGCCGTCATCATCGCTGGCCTGCTTCCCATCCTCTGGAGCGGCGGCACCGGCAGTGAAGTGATGAGCCGGATCGCCGTCCCCATGGTCGGCGGCATGGTCACCGCACCTCTGCTATCCCTTTTCGTCATCCCGGCGGCGTACTGGTTGATGCGCCGTCGCAGCCAGTTCCATTCCAGTCCCCATCATCAGGGAGAACGCGCATGAAACAGATGCCTGCAGGAGAACAAGTCGCTTTCGAGTTCAAAGCGGTAGCTTCGGCAGATCGCCAGAAGCGACATCGGGGACGAACCGTCATACTGATTCCTCTGCGACCAGCTTGGTGCAAAATAGAAGGCTCTGTCCTGGTTGAGTGTTGCAACTGACCGGAACTCTTGTAGGAGTCGGTTTGCTGGCGAAGGGGCTCATTTCGCGAGCAAGCTCGCTCCTACGGAGCTTCAGGCTCGTCGGTTGATAACTAGCAACACCTGACGCAGACATAACCAAATGGAACGCCCAGCGACTTCGCTAGCCCAGGTAGCAAGTCCTGAACCAGTCGCATGATGCAGTGAAACGAGGAGCAATATGAGAGCCGAGCCCAAGGTGCCGTGTGATGGAGACATCCACTGCCTGACCCACCAGCAACCGGCGGTGACAGCATGATCGAGGTAACCGAGGTTTCCATAGCCGAACTGCGCGCTGCGCTCGAGTCTGGCCGAGCGACCGCGATCGAGCTTGTCCAGGCCTATCTCGCCCGGATCGATGCCTACGACGGACCCGACACGCCCACCGCCCTCAACGCGGTAGTGGTTCGAAACCCCGATGCTCTCAAGGAAGCGGAGGCGTCCGATGCCCGTCGGGCCCGGGGCGAAACCCTTGGCCCGCTCGATGGCATCCCCTATACGGCCAAGGACAGTTATCTGGTCAAGGGGCTCACGGCGGCCTCCGGTAGCCCCGCGTTCGCGAACCTGGTTGCCTATCGCGATGCGTTCACCATCGAACGGCTTCGTGCCGCCGGGGCGATCTGCCTGGGCAAGACCAATATGCCGCCCATGGCGAACGGCGGCATGCAGCGCGGGGTCTATGGACGCGCCGAGAGCCCGTACAATGCTGGCTATCTCACCGCCCCCTTCGCATCGGGATCATCGAACGGTGCAGGTACGGCGACGGCAGCCAGCTTCGCGGCATTCGGACTCGCTGAAGAAACCTGGTCGAGCGGACGCGGGCCTGCATCGAACAATGGCCTGTGCGCCTACACCCCTTCCCGTGGGGTGATCTCGGTGCGCGGGAACTGGCCATTGACTCCGACCATGGACGTCGTCGTGCCCTATGCCAGGACTATGGCAGACCTCCTCGAGGTGCTGGACGTGGTGGTGGCGGATGATCCCGACACACGGGGAGACCTGTGGCGGCTGCAGCCCTGGGTGCCCATTCCGAGTGTCGCCTCGGTTCGTCCCGCCTCCTATCAGGAGCTTGCCGCGAAAACCGACGCACTCGCCGGAAAGCGCCTCGGCGTTCCCCGTATGTATATCAACGCGGACCCCGAAGCGGGCACCAGCGAAGCGCCCGGCATCGGTGGTCCGACCGGCCAGCGAATCAACACCCGGCCCTCCGTGATCGCGCTCTGGGAAGAGGCTCGCAAGGCGCTCGAGGCCGCCGGTGCCGAAGTGGTCGAGGTCGACTTCCCACTGGTCTCGAATTGCGAGGGCGACCGTCCCGGGGCGCCGACGGTGTTCACCCGTGGCCTGGTGTCCAAGGAGTTCCTGCATCACGAGTTGTGGGACCTGTCGGCCTGGGCGTTCGATGACTTCCTGCGCGCCAACGGCGATCCCAAGCTGAACCGTCTGGCCGATGTGGACGGACCGCAGATCTTCCCCCACGACCCGGGGACCCTGCCGAATCGCGAAGGCGACCTGGTCGCCGGCATGGACGAGTACGTGCGGCTGGCCGAGCGCGGCATCACCCCGTGGGATCAGATCTCCACGCTACCTGACGGGCTGCGCGGGCTCGAACAGACACGTCGCATCGACCTCGAGGACTGGATGGAGCGCCTGGGGCTCGATGCGGTGATCTTCCCGACAGTGGCCGACGTGGGGCCGGCGGATGCGGATGTGAATCCGGAGTCTGCGGATATCGCCTGGAGTAACGGAATCTGGGTTGCCAACGGCAACCTCGCGATCCGCCACCTGGGCGTCCCCACGGTAACCGTGCCGATGGGCGTCATGCCGGACATCGGCATGCCAGTCGGGCTGACATTCGCTGGTCGCGCCTATGACGATTCGGCCCTGCTTCGCTTCGCTTCGGCGTTCGAGTCGACCGGGACGAAGCGGCTGGTCCCTCCGCGAACCCCACCCCTGCAGCACGACTAGGGCTGGAAGTGGCGGGATTGGGGCTGGACCGGCCTCAATCCCGCTCGGTCACGGCAAGACCGGGCAAATGGCGCCGTATTTGAAGATCTCCGCTCGCCCGGATGATTTGTGGCCGGTCTCGCCAGGGTCAGCTTTCGCCAAAAGTAGCCATTGGATGGCTACAAAATCAGGAGCTATTAAATGACGCACTGGAGATGTCGGAACAGACCGACGTCTGAACATCCGTAGCAGTGATCTAGGTTAGGCCGTTGCTATCCAACCCGAAGCACTCATGCATCGATCTTGTGCTATCAGCAGCCTCCTCGGTATTCGCGGAGGATACCTATCGGCTGCTCAGTATTCTGCCAAGAAATAGCGCACCGCTCATTCTATGCTCGCACCGTAACCGTCTTCACTCAGGAAGCGAACAATCTGCCCGCGCAGCCAGCGCTCGGCGACATCGCAGTCCTGCATGCCACTCCATACCATTGACAGCTTCGCTGGCACTATTTCGAAGGGTGGTGGCTCCGCGCGCAACTCCCCGCCCGCGATCAGCTCGTCGGCGGCATAGTCCGGCACTGTGGCGATCATCTCGGAGTTGGCCAGTAGCGCGCGCAGACCGTTGAACTGGGGCACGGCCAGCGCCACCCGGCGCGTGCGGCCGATCCGGGCGAGGTCCTGATCGATATTGCCGCACAGGTCGCCAGAGAAGGACACCAGCGCGTGCGGTCGCGAGCAGTACTCGTCCAGGGTGAGAGGGCCGAGGCGGTCGTCGGCGCGTAGCACCCGCGTGTGGATGCGCCGCAGCGTGCGGCATTTGGCGTTGGCTGGCAGTTCGGTGGTGTAACTGACCCCGACGGATATCTCCCCGGAGGCGAGCATGCCCGGCAGCAGCAGAAAGTTGGTCCGACGCACCACCAGAACGACGTGCGGGGCCACGGCGCGCAGGTGTTTAAGTAACAGCGGCAGCAGCCCACATTCGACATCGTCGGAGAGACCGACCCGGAACACCAGGTCGCTGGTGGCCGGGTCGAACTCCTTGGCATGACTCAATGCGTTGGACATGACATCCAGGGCGGGCCGCAACTGCTCGATGATCTCCAGCGCACGCTTGGTCGGTTCCATCGTCCGCCCCGTGCGCACGAACAGCGGGTCGTTGAAGTACTCGCGCAGGCGCCTGAGCGCGGCGCTGATGGCCGGCTGGCCAAGAAACAGCTTTTCCGCCGCGCGGGTGAGGTTGCGTTCGTGCATCAGCGTCTCGAACACGATCAGCACATTGAGATCGACACGGCGCATTTCGGTCCGGTTCATGGGCTGGTTTTCTCCATACTGCTGAAGGCTCGACAGCAGAGCCAGGAACGATCATTAGGCGCCGGCGAACTGGGCGCATATGCTCCGCCCGGGAATCACCTGGCGATTAACATGGGCGAGTTTTCCCAGCAATCAGATGCACTGAAGCAGGACTGGACCGCGAGGCCTTATGGTCTCGACATTGAGGTTATCCACCACCGGGGCGTCTGCTGCGTAGCTCAGCTTCTTCATCATCAGGTTTTTCAACGACTGAATCGCGGGCGTAGTCGCTGGCACGGCGGTCTGCTGGCGCAGTGGTCAATCCGGCCGCCAACGGGCGGACCGAGGTCTCGCGCGGTGGCGCGCCTGGCCGATTCAAGCCAGCCAGGCGCCCTCTGCTACTTGGTTAGCGCCGCGTAGCTGTTCATCAGGTTGCGATAGTTGGGGATACGCTCGGAGAGCAGGTTGCCCAGCCCTTCAATGTCGTTGCGCCAGTCGCGGTGCAGTTCGCAGGCCACCGAGAACCAATTCATCATCTGCGCGCCGGCGGCGCTCATGCGTGCCCAGGCCGCCTGCTGCACGGTTTCGTTGAAAGTGCCAGAGGCATCGGTGACAACGAACACCTCGAAGCCTTCGGCCAGGGCGGATAGGGTCGGAAAGGCCACGCACACGTCGGTGACCACACCGGCGATGATCAATTGCTTGCGGCCGGTGGCCTTGATCGCCTTGACGAAGTCCTCATTGTCCCAGGCGTTGATCTGCCCGGGCCGTGCCACATAGGGCGCGTCTGGGAACATGGCCTTGAGTTCCGGCACCAGCGGGCCATTCGGCCCCTGCTCGAAGCTGGTGGTCAGGATGGTCGGCAACTCGAAGAACTTGGCCAGATCGGCCAGTGCTAGCACGTTGTTCTTGAACTCGTTCGGCGAAAAATCCTGAACTAGGGAGATAAGGCCCGTCTGGTGGTCGACCAACAGGACTACTGCGTCATTCTTATCCAGTCGCTTGTAGGGCGTTACGGTGCTCATGGGTGACTCCTTTGGGATTTTCGATGTGTGTTGCCGCCGGCGGTCACCCGCCAGCGTTCTGCTTCGCCCGTCTCATCGAGCGAAATTGGGGTCAGCCAGCCTGTCCGGACAACAGGTGGCGGATCTGAATCGCAATGCCTTCGGTTTGGTAACGCCTGGCCCGCGCCTCAATGCGTTGTTCGGCACGGGTGACCCGGTTGTGGTGGCGCAGATGTTCTAGCCAGGACTCGTCGAAGAAGAACTCCGACCAGCGCCGCGGGTTCTCCGTGTCCTGCATCAGCCCCCAGGAAAATGAGCCGTTGCGCTGGCGCATGCGCTGTACCTCGGCCATGGCCGCCTGGAAGGCCGACCAGTGCTCGGGGGCGATGTTGTATTCGAGGGTAACCATCACCGGCCCGCGGTCAGGGTCTTGGCCGGCGACCAGCACTGGTACCGGCCAGTGCAGCGAGGGAGCCAGGTCTTCCGCGTCGGTGACCGGCAGCTTGAACCAGGCCGTGGTGCCGACACCTAATAGCAAAGCCGTGGCGGCGACACAGAGCGCCAGCGGGATCGAGCTGTGACTGGCAATGAAGCCCCAGAGCATGCCTCCGGCGGCCATGCTGCCGAAGAACACCAGGATGTACACCGACAGCGCCCGGGCCCTGACCCAGCTCGGCACCGAGGTTTGCGCCGCAACCTGCAGGGTCGACAGCACCGCGATCCAGGCCGAGCCGCTGAGCAGCATCACCGGAATCAGCAGGCGCAAGTCGCGCACGAAAGCCAGGGCGACTATCACCAGCGCGTACACCAGGCTGGCCAGGGCAACCATCCAGTCGGCGCGGATCAACGGGCGCAGACGCGGCAGTAGCATGGCCCCAGCGATCGCGCCGACGCCGACGCTGCCGAGCAACAGCCCGAAGTCGGTGGCGCTGCCCGCCAACTCGGTGCGCACGATCAGCGGCAGCAGCGACATGCCGGCACTGGCACCGAAGAAGAATGCCAGGGCGCGGACCATCACTGCCTGCAGCGGCTTCGAGGCGCGGCTATGGCGCCAGCCGGCGCGAATCGCACCGAACAGCCGCTCCGCTGGCAAAACCGCCGGAGCCACCTCACGGCGCCAGAAGAACAGCACCGCGATCACAGCGAAGAACGATAGGGCATTCAGGGCGAACGTCGCCCAGGGGCCGCTCAGGCTGACCAGTACCCCGGCGATCGCCGGTCCGACAGCGCGCGCCACGTTCACCCCGACGCTAGACAAGGCGATGGCGGCCGGCAACTCGTTCTTGTCCACCAACTCGGGGGTTAGGGCAGACCAAGCGGGCATCATCAAGGCGGTGCCGATGCCCATGCCGAGCGTCAACAGCAGCAGCAGCGGTGCCGTGATCAGCCCGCCCAGGGTCAGCAGGGCCAGTCCCATGGCGACCAGCGCCATCCACAGCTGCACCCGCAGCAGGTAGTGGCGCCGGTCGACGATATCAGCCAGGGCCCCGGCCGGTAGAGCCAGAAAGAACATCGGCGCGGAGCCGGCGACCTGGACCAGCGCCACATGCATCGGGCTGGCGGATAATGAAGTCATCAGCCAGCCGGCGCCCACCTCGTGCATCCAGGTGCCGATGTTCGAGGCGATGCTTGCCAGCCACAGCCAGCGAAAGGTGGCATGGCGCAGTGGACTCCAGGGGGAGGTAGCAGGTGGGGTCATGGTCAGAGCCAGCCTTTCAGAGGGTATTCGAGAATCAGATAGAGACGGTCGATATCATCTGCGGCCTGAGCATCGTTGCCGCGATGGATAACGTGCGACAGGTTCAGCATGAGGTCCTTTGCTGGACCGGAAGGGATGACGTAACGCAGGTCAAGATCGCGCTCCCAGTGACGTCCCCCCTTGCCTTGCTGTGGGATGGGCAGGCCGCTGACCGGATCCAGCGAGTTGTAGGCACCACCGACGGGAGCCTTGCTGCCATTGATGCCACGCCCACTGACGTAGCGAGCCATAAAGGTCAGGCCGGGGATACCGAGGTCGCCCAGGTCCAGGTCGTAGCGGGCCTGCCAGGAACGTTCGTGCGGGCCGTTGAAGTCAGCGTATTTGATCGAGTTGGCCAGGTAGATCGAATCACCGCCGACGAAATCGAACGGCGTGTCGCCCTGGACGTGCTGGAATGCGAGGGTAAAGGCCTGGCCACCGATCTGGTACTTCGCCAGCGCGCTGTAGGCCAGGACATCGATGTCGCCGGCGCGGGCATCGCCTTGATCGCCTGCCTTGTAGAGGTTTCCGTCTAACGTCAGGGCATCCTGCTGAAAGTGCAGGTTGAGGTAGGCCTGGCGCCAGATGTCGTCCAGTTGCGAGGCATAGAGCGCGGCGCCGAACGGTGCCTCGGTAGTGAGAGACGCGCCTACGAAGCTGATCGCGCTGCCTCGCGTGGACACCCCATAGCCAGTGAACTCGTCGTGCCCCGAGCTGCCGTTCTGGTTCTTAAAACGGGTGAAGCGTCCGGCCTGGACATGCAGGTTCAAGAGGTCGCGGCTGTCGAGCAGGACGCCAGTGGCGTATTCCGGTTGCAGGCGCTTGTCTGCCGTGTCAAATACCGGTGTCTCGACGGTCATCTCGCCATACCTGATCTGGCTTTCCCCCAGACGCATCTTCAACGCGGCCCCGGCGCTGGAGAAGTTGTCGGCGGCGCGGCCTTCGGCATCGCGTGGCAACAGGCCGGTACCGGCATGTCCGCGACCGCCGTCCAGCTTGAGACCGAGAAAACCGTGGGCGTCGATACCCACGCCGATGGTGCCGGGCGTGAACCCGGACGTAACTTCGGCGATAAAGCCTTGTGCCCATTCCTGCTGGTAGCTCTGGCCAGTATGAGATGAACCACGAAAATCGTTATGCAGGAAGTAGTTGCGGCCAAGCAGGGACCAAGCTGCATCCCCAGGCTGGCGCGCCGTTTCCGCCCTGGCTTCGAGCGTATCGACCAGAATTGCCAGCAGAGCCAGACGTGCCAGTGTCAGGGCCATGGCTGCCGATCTCCTCGACAAGAAAGCGAACCGGAGACCCGGCTCGCTCGTGGGGGCAGCTTAACCAGGTCAGAAGGCAAAGCAGGAACAACCGAAGGCACCCCAGAAACCCTGGAAGTCACTCACCGGCACGCTCGACTGGCGCGCCCGCTCGTGGCTGTGGGCATGCACGGCGCAGGCGCCGACGCACTGATGCACCTGGGCAGCGAGTGGCGCGGTGGGTTTCCAGTGGCCGGGGACCTTGGCCACCGGCGACCACTCGGGCAACACCGGCAGTTGCGGAGGGCCGAGCTTGTCGAACTCGCCGGCGGCATACACCACCTTGCCATCGACCACGGTCAGCACCGACTCGATCCACTTGATGGCTTCCTCCTCGACACTGAAGAAGTCCGCCGACAGCGCCGCGAGATCGGCCAACTGGCCCACCTTGATCTGGCCCTTCTTGCCCTGCTCGCTGGAGAACCAGGCGCTGCCGTGGGTGAACAGCTGCAGCGCGGTCTCGCGGGAAAGGCCCTGGGGGTACAGCTCCATCCCGCCGACAGTGCGGCCGCTGACCAGCCAGTAGAGCGAGGTCCAGGGGTTGTAGCTGGACACCCGGGTGGCGTCGGTGCCGGCGCCCACCGGCACGCCTTCGGCCAACATGCGCTGGATCGGCGGGGTCTGCTCGGCGGCCTTGGCGCCGTAGCGGTCGACGAAGTACTCGCCCTGGAAGGCCATGCGGTCCTGGATGGCGATGCCGCCGCCGAGGGCGCGAACGCGCTCGATGTTCTTCGGCGAGATGGTTTCGGCATGGTCGAAGAACCAGGGCAGGCCGTTGAACGGGATGTCGCGGTTGACCTTCTCGAACACGTCCAGCATGCGCGAGATGGATTCGTCGTAGGTGGCGTGCAGGCGGAAGGGCCAGCGCTGCTCCACCAGGTGACGCACCACCGGCTCCAGTTCCTGCTCCATGGTCTGCGGCAGGTCCGGGCGCGGTTCGAGGAAGTCCTCGAAGTCGGCGGCGGAGAACACCAGCATCTCGCCGGCGCCGTTGTGGCGCAGGAAGTCGTCGCCCTGGCCGGGCTTGACCAACTTGCTCCAGGCCTGGAAGTCGGCCAGCTCTTCCTTGGGCTTCTGGGTGAACAGGTTGTAGGCGATGCGCACGCTGAGCTGGCCCTGCTTGGCCAGTTCCTCGATCACCTGGTAGTCGTCCGGGTAGTTCTGGTAGCCGCCGCCGGCATCGATGGCGCTGGTGAGGCCCAGGCGATTGAGCTCGCGCATGAACTGGCGAGTGGAGTTGACCTGGTACTCCAGCGGCAGCTTCGGCCCCTTGCTCAGCGTCGAGTAGAGGATCATCGCGTTGGGCCGGGCGACCAGCATGCCGGTGGGCTCGCCATTGGCGTCGCGCTGGATCTCGCCGCCGGGCGGATTGGGGGTGTCCTTGGTGTAGCCGACCACCTTGAGTGCGGCGCGGTTGAGCAGGGCGCGGTCGTAGAGGTGGAGGACGAACACCGGAGTGTCCGGCGCGGCCTTGTTGAGCTCGTCCAGCGTGGGCATGCGTTTCTCGGCGAACTGGAACTCGTTCCAGCCGCCGACCACCCGCACCCACTGCGGCGAGGGTGTGCGCTCGGCCTGCGCCTTGAGCATGCGCAGGGCGTCGGCCAGGGAGGGCACGCCTTCCCAGCG
>NZ_SSON01000041.1 GCF_029871245.1 Pseudomonas sp. BN102
AGGGTGATGGTGGTGTTCACCGCGCCGCCGACTTCGTCCTCGTCGAACCAGCGCGAGGTGACGGTCTTGGTCTGGGTGTAGAACTGCACCACCTGCTTGCCGTACGGGCCGAGGTCGCCGAGCTTGGAAGCGCGCGAACCAGTGAAGGAGAACAGCGGCACCGGTACCGGGATCGGTACGTTGATGCCCACCTGGCCGACGTCGATCTCTTCCTGGAAGTGCCGCGCGGCGGCGCCGGAGCGGGTGAACAGAGCGGTGCCGTTGCCATTGGGGTTGGCGTTGATGAAGGCGATGGCCTCGTCCAGGGTGGCGGCGCTCACGACGCAGAGCACCGGTCCGAAGACCTCCTCGCGGTAGATGGTCATCTCCGGGGTGACGCCGGCGAAAATGGTCGGGCCGACAAAGTTGCCCTTGGCGTAGCCGGACACCTGAGGGTCGCGGCCGTCGAGCACCAGCTGTGCGCCTTCCTTCTCGCCGGCGGCGATCAGACTGCTGACACGATCCAGCGCGGCGCAGGACACCACCGGGCCGACATCGGTGCCGGCCTCGACGCCTGCGCCGATCTTCAGGCTCTTGGCCTTCTCCACCAGGTCCGGCAACCAGGTTTGCGCCTCGCCGACCAGGATCACCACCGACAGCGCCATGCAGCGCTGGCCTGCCGCGCCGAAGGCGGCGCCGGCGAGGTTGTTCAGGGTCTGCTGCTTGTGGGCGTCGGGCAGAACGATGGCGTGGTTCTTCGCGCCCATCATGCACTGGGCGCGCTTGCCGTTCAGGGTGGCGCGGTTGTAGACGTGGGTGCCGACCTTGGTCGAACCGACGAAGGATACCGCCTTGATATCCGGGTGGTCGCAGAGCAGGTTCACCGCATCGGCGCCACCATGGATGACGTTGAGCACGCCGGCCGGCACACCGGCTTCCATGGCCAGTTCGGCCAGGCGCATGGTCACCATCGGGTCCTGCTCGGACGGCTTGAGGATGAAGGTATTGCCGGTGGCGATTGCCATGGGGAACATCCACAGCGGAATCATCGCCGGAAAGTTGAACGGGGTGATGCCGGCGCATACGCCGAGCGGCTGGTTGAGGGTGTAGGTGTCCACGCCGCCGGCCACGTTGTTGGCCAGCTCGCCCATCTGCAGGGTGCCGATGTTGGCGGCGTGCTCCACCACTTCCAGGCCGCGGAAGATGTCGCCCTCGGCATCCGGCAGGGTCTTGCCCTGTTCGGCGGTGAGGAGGGCGGCCAGCTCCTTCATGTTCTCGCGGATCAGCTGCTGGTACTTGAGGAAGATGCGCGCACGGGCGCCGATCGGGGTCTTGCGCCAGGTCTTGAAGGCGGCCTTGGCGCTGGCGACGGCGGCGTTCATTTCGTCTTCGGTGGCGAAAGGCACGCGGGCCAGGACTTCCTGGGTGGCCGGGTTGACCACGTCGCGCCATTGGCTGGTGCGGGACTCGACCAGCTTGCCGTCGATCAGCAGCTTGACCGTGGGGATGGAGGTGTTCTGGCTCATGGTTCCTATCCTGTCGTGAGTGAATCGTCAGGGCGAAGTTGCCCTGGGGCCGATGACTCGGCCCCGGTGAAAGGGATGGCGCTCAGTTGGCGGTCTCGGTCCGCAGGGCGGGGAAGTCTTCCTCGAAGAACTCCAGTTCGGCCCGCGTGTGTTCCTGGCGACGTTGCAGCTCGATGCGGCGTAGTTCGACGCGGCGGATCTTCCCGGAGATGGTCTTGGGCAGTTCGCTGACGAACTCGATGCGGCGCACCCGCTTGTAGGGCGCCAGGTGCTTGCGGCCGAAGGCGAGTATCTCGGCGGCCAGGGCTGCGCTCGCGGCGTGGCCGGGAGCGAGGATCAGGAAGGCCTTGGGCACTGCCAGGCGCACGGGGTCCGGGCTCGGCACTATGGCCACTTCCATCACGGCCTCGTGTTCGATCAGCGCGCTTTCCAGCTCGAAGGGGCTGATGCGGTAGTCCGAGGACTTGAACACGTCATCGGCGCGGCCGACGAAGGTGATGTAGCCGTCGGCATCGCGGGCGGCGGTGTCGCCGGTGCGGTAATGGCCGCCGCGGGTGACTTCGGCGGTCTTCTCCGGGCTGTCTTCGTAGCAGGTCATCATGCCCAGGGGGCGCGGGTCGAACTGCAGCGCCACTTCGCCTTCCTCGCGCGGGTTGCCGTCGGCATCCAGAAGCACTACCCGGTAGCCGGGCAGGGGGCGGCCCATGGAGCCGACCTTGAGTCTCTGGCCCGGAGTGTTGCCGATCAGCGCAGTGGTTTCCGACTGGCCGAAGCCGTCGCGCAGGGTCAATCCCCAGGCCTCCTGGACGTGCTCGATGATTTCCGGGTTCATTGGCTCGCCGGCGCCCACCAGCTCCCGCAGGCTCAGGCGCGTGCGGTAGGCGGCGAGGTCTTCCTGCACCAGCATCCGCCAGACGGTGGGTGGCGCGCAGAGGCTGGTGATGCCGTGGCTGGCCAGGGTTTCCAGCAAGCCGCGGGCGGAGAAGCGCGGCACGTCGTAGATGAAGACGCAGGCGCCGGCGTTCCAGGGGGCGAAGAAGCAGCTCCAGGCATGCTTGGCCCAGCCGGGGGAGGAGATGTTCAGGTGCAGGTCGCCGGGTTGCAGGCCGATCCAGTACATGGTGGAAAGGTGGCCGACCGGGTAGCTCTGGTGGCTGTGCAGCACCAGCTTGGGCTTGGAGGTGGTGCCGGAGGTGAAGTAGAGCAGGAGCGGGTCGGTGGCCAGGGTGATGCCGTCCGGCTCGAATTCGCTGGAGCAGGCGAGGGCGTCGGTATGGTCGATCCAGCCCTGCACCGGCTCGCCGACACTGATGCGGGTGTAGTCGCCGTCCAAGCCGTCGAACTTCCGGGTATTGGCGCTGCCGGCGATGACGTGGCTGACCCGTCCGCGGTCGAGGCGGTCGCGCAGGTCTTCGGGGGTGAGCAGGGCGGTGGCGGGGATGACCACGGCGCCGATCTTGAATGCCGCCAGCATGATCTCCCAGAGCGCCACTTCATTGCCGAGCATCAGCAGGATGCGCTCGCCGCGCTGCACGCCGAGCTGCCGCAGGTGGTTGGCCACGCGGTTGGAACGCGTGGACAGGTCGCGGAAGCTGTAATGCTGCTCGCGGCCCTGGTCTCCGACTATCCAGAGCGCCGTGGCGTCGTTGTCCCTGGCCATGCTGTCGAAGTAGTCCAGCGCCCAGTTGAATTCCTTGAGCTGCGGCCAGCGGAAGTCACGCACGGCGGTGGCGTAGTCGGTGCGGTGGGCCAGGAGGAAGTCGCGTGCAGCCAGGAAGGGGAGGCAGTTGTTGCTCATGTGAATCTCCAGCGATCGCCGTGGGCGGCGGACAGGTGCGGATACGGAGAAGGTTCCGGGCTACTGGTCAGCCGGCGAGGGCCGGGGATCGAAGGGCGCCGGGCGCAAAGCGCCATGCGGCTGGTGTTGCGGTTGGCGCGGGGAGGCTGCTAGGCATTGCTGAGGTCATGGTGGGTGCCCTTGTTTATTTTTGTCGGGTCTTGTCCGGTTCCTGGCGCAGGCCGACCGGGTTGGTGGGTTGAGTATAGGCAGGCGCAAATCAGATAAGAACTCGCAAAATAACCGGTGCGTTGTGCATAAAAATCATAGGTCATCAAGCCGACCGCAGGCTTGCGTGCCTCAATATTTCTCTTGGCCCAGCGCTGTCGGGTGTGAGTAGATGCAGGCATCTATCCAGCATGAGCTGACGAAAAAAGCCGATGGACATGCATAAAAGCACCAAGGTCGACCAGGTGAAGTGGGACGACCTGCGTTTCTTTCTGGAAGTCGCTCGCACGCGTACGGCGACCGGCGCGGCGCGGCGCCTGGGCGTCGACTACACGACGGTCTCGCGCCGCGTTCGTGCCCTGGAGCAGGCCCTGGGCGCCTTGCTGTTCGAGAAGTCGCGGGCGGCTGGCTTTGTCCTCACCGTCGAGGGGCAGCGCCTGCTGGGGCATGCCGAGACGCTGGAGAGCACCCTGCAGGCCGCCTGCGAACAGGTGTCGGGCACTCGCCTGGGGCTATCGGGGCATGTGCGCATCGGCTGCACGGAGGGCTTCGGTTCCTACTTCGTCACCGCACAGATGAGCCGCTTCCTCGAGCGGTATCCGCACATCTCGGCGGACATCCTGCCGGTGCCGCATTTCGTCAGCCTGTCACGCCGCGAGGCGGACATCGCCATCACCCTGGAGCGACCGGAGCGGGGCCCCTACGTCTGTTCCAGGCTGTGCGACTACCGGCTGCGCCTGTACGCCTCGCCCGAGTATCTGCAACGCCAGCCACCAATCGAGCGCCGCGAAGACCTGGCCGGCCATCCGTTCATCACCTATGTCGAGGACCTGGCTTTCAGTCCCAAGCTGCTCTACCTGAACGATCTGCTGCCCGGCGCCATGAGCCAACTGCGTAGCACCAGCGTGATCGCGCAGTACCAGGCCGCCCTGCAGGGGCAGGCGCTGGCCATCCTGCCGTGCTTCATGGCCGCGGGGGATCCGCGCTTGCAAGAAGTGCTGCCGCACGAGGTGGAGGTAACCCGGCAGTTCTGGATCTACTACAGCGAGGACCTGCGCAGGCTCAAGCGGATCACCCTGGTGGCGGAGCATCTGCACGCTTGCGCCGAGCTGAATCGGTCCTGGTTGATGGGCGAAAGCGACTCGATGCTGTTCCCCTCCGGCTGACGGGAAACCTCTCCACAAGCACGCTTTCCCGATTCCGCCAAACGGTAACCAATATGCCCCGTTGCCCTGTCGGCAATGAGCTATACAGCTCACTCGGCCCCGATTCTTCGTGATGCGACCGGCCTGAGGCAAAGACCTGGAGCATCGTTTGGGGCAAGGGGAGGGCTCATGAAACATAGGCTTGAAACCCGGCTGCAAACCAGACTCTCGGCCTTTCTGCCTGGCCATGTCGTGAAATGCACGATAGGGCCGGATGGCACTGTCGGGGTGGCGGTGGATTGCCCTGCGTCCGGCGAGAGCTGGCTGATCACCGGCATTACCATGCAATCGTTGATGGGGCGGGGAGCGTTGGAGAACTCGGCTGACCAGATTCTGGTAGAGATTAGCGTGGCCCGTGGCGAGGTGCCGCTGTTGCTGACGCAGCAGAAGGTGGAGTGAGTCGACGAGTCCTGCGATTCATCCAAAAGAAACCGCCACAGCGTGAGCACATCGCCGTGGCGGAAGGTCTGTTCAGCAAGGTTAACCATCACCCCCTAAGACCCAATCGGGTTTCGGCTGCGATGGCTTTGTCCTCTTTCGGACAATTTCAGTTTAGGCCGTATGTATACCTGCATGTTTGTAGGTGACCGGCGGATCGCGCGGGTGTCCGGCCGGATGCGCCCGACGCTATCGGGGCGTTCGCTGACCGCCCCCCTTTTGGCTATCGGCGCGGCCGGCGTTGCTGCAAAAGTTGGTGATAATGGCGCCCCAACCTGAACAGGCCGCCAGCCGATGTCCTTCGTCGAACTCTTTCTCCTGGGCGTACCCGCCGTCCTGCTGACGGGCATTTCCAAAGGAGGCTTCGGCGGCGCCCTGGGCGGCATCGCCGTGCCGTTGCTGGCGCTGATGATGCCGCCCACCCAGGCGGCGGCGATCATGCTGCCCATCCTCTGCATGGCCGATATCACCGGCCTGCGCCGTTTCTACGGCAAGTGGGATCTGCCCAACCTGAAGATCATGCTGCCCGGCGCCCTGGTCGGCGTGCTGATCGGCACCCTGAGCTTCGGCCTGCTCAGCGAGCGCCTGATCGGTCTCCTGATCGGCGGCATCGCCATCGCCTTCTTCCTGCTCAATGTACTGAACGCAGCAGCCGCCCAGGCGCCGAGTTCGCCCGGGGTGGCCAAGGGATCGCTGCTGTCCGGCATCGCCGGCTTCACCAGTTTCGTCGCCCATGCCGGCGGCCCGCCGATCATGATGTACCTGCTGCCGCAGCAGCTGGACAAGGTGCGCTACGTGGCCACGGTGAACGTCTTCTTCCTCCTGACCAACGCAGTCAAGCTGGTGCCCTACGCGCTGCTGGGGCAGTTCACCGCCACTAGCCTGACCGCCAGCCTGGCGCTCGCGCCGATAGTAGTGTTGGGCGTGTGGCTGGGTATCTGGTTGCAGAGCCGGGTCAACCACAACTGGTTCTACCGCATCGCCTGGGTAGGGCTACTGGTAACGGGTGTGCAACTGATCGTGCAGAACCTGTAGACGCCGGCCCGGGCCCGGGACTAGGGTGGCGCCTCTCGTATTTCAGGCAAGAAAGGAGTCATGCCATGAGCGATTACATGCGTCTGAACAAGGCCAACTGGGACCAGCGCGCACCCCTGCACGCGGCTTCCCGCGGCTATTGCGCCGAGTCCTTCGCCAGCGATCCGCACTACCTCTCGGATGTGGTGCGCTTCGACCTGCCACGCCTGGGCGATATCAAAGGCCTGCGCGGCGTTCACCTGCAATGCCGCATAGGCACCGATACCCTGTCGCTGGCCCGCCTGGGCGCGCGGATGACCGGGCTGGACTTCTCCTCCGCGTCCCTCGAACAGGCCCGGTTGCTGGCGCGGCGCTGTGGGGCGGAGCTGGACTTTGTCGAGTCCGATCTCTACCAGGCCGACCAGGTGCTGTCGGCGGGCAGCTTCGACCTGGTCTACACCGGTATCGGCGCCCTCTGCTGGTTGCCCGGCATCGACGGTTGGGCCCGTGTAGTGGCCGCCTTGCTGAAGCCGGGCGGGCGCCTGTTCATTCGTGACGGGCACCCGATGCTCTTGGCCGTGAATGAAACGCGGGAAGGTGGGCTGGTGATCGAGTACCCCTACTTCGAACGAGCCGAGCCCACGGTCTGGGACGACGACAGTACCTACGTGGAAACCGATACGCCGCTGACGGCCACCCTGACCCACGAGTGGAACCACGGCCTGGGCGAGATCATCACCGCGCTGCTGAAGCACGGTATGGAGATCACCGCGCTGGAGGAGCACGACAGCATTCCCTGGCAAGCGCTGCCCGGGCGGATGGTCCTGGACGAGGCGGGGGAGTGGCGGCTGCACAGGGATCGCTGGCGGTTGCCGCTCAGCTTTACCTTGCAGGCGGTCAAGCGCTGTTGAGGGCGACAGACCTGCGGTCTGCTTCGCGAATGAATTCGCTCCTACAGGAATAGCGCCGAATTGAGGGCAGATAGCAGGTAACAGGCGGCGGGAATAAAAGAAGCCGTCACGGCGCGAGCAACTTACGGGGGGAGGTGGCGGCCGTGACGACTCTAAACTGTCCTCTGCAAGGGGACGTAATTACCCTAGTCAATGCCGGGCGAAACCGCGTTGAAATAGTTCGGGTTTTACGACTTTGGTGTAACACCGTTTGTCGCTTTATCGGTAAGGCAGCACGCCATCGCGGCGGGGCGTGAATCGGGCTCTGGAACGGCAGTTCCAGTCGCCGGACGGTGCAAACGGCAGGTGCGAATGGCCCGACCGCGCGACTGGCTGGCGTCCATGCTGAAAAGGCTCGATCCGACGAGCGTTGGCTGGCACGGAACCCATGCCTTTGCGTCAGGCCCGTGCCGGTCCTTTTTCCCCTTCAAGGACGAAACCCTTGAACAGCCCGGTCGCGCCTTCAGGCGCGGCCGGCAACCCATTCCAGCGCCGCAGCTTCTAGTCGAGTAGCCGGCGCAGCTCCTCGGGCAATGGCATCGTCTTGAAGGCACTGACCCTGGCCCGGCCGGTATTGCCCAGTGGCACCCAGAGGCGGGAGAAGAGCAGGGCGGCGGGAATGCGCAGGGCATGACCGAGGACTTCGCGGAAGTCGCGCTGTTGCCAGCCCGCCAGCAGCATCAGCCAGTGGCTGCGGGTATGAGGCAGCGGCAGGCACTGGCTGAGAATATGCGCGCGCTCCAGCCAGGGGTAGGCGAGTTGCGGATCACGGTTGGCGAGGGCGTCGACCGCCTGTTCGAAGGCTTGGTCGAGGGCGATGCGCAGTGCGGGTTTCATGGATACGTTCCTGGGGGCGGGTGTTGCTGCAGTGAACACCCTGTAGTTACTCAAGGGTCAACCTTGCGGAGTCGGGCCCAGCCTCGATGGTGAATAAGAAAAGCGTTATTCCCCTACGGAGTTGCGCGCTGCCGCTGGAAATACTGCCGGAAGAACTCCACCGCCACGCGGATCTTCGCCGAAGTGTCCAGCGGCGCGGCGTAGACGGCCCAGATGTTCGCCGGCTGGCGGTACTCGGGAAGGATGTGCACCAGGCGGCCGTTCTCCAGGCTTTCACCCACGTCCCACCAGGAGCGCAGGGCGATGCCGCGTCCATCCACCGCCCACTGGTGGACGATCTCGCCATTGTTGGCTGAGAGCGGGCCGGTGACCTTCACGTTTTCCTCGCCGGTCGGCCCCAGCAGGCGCCAGAGGCCGAAAGGATGGTCGCGTTCCTTGATTACCAGGCAGTCGTGGCCCGCCAGTTCCGCCAGGCTGCCGGGTTCGCCACGGTGCGCCAGGTAGGCGGGGGAGGCGCAGAGGATGCGGCTGTTCTCGGCGAGCGGCTTGGCGATCAGGTTGGGGGCGATGTTGTCGCCGATGCGGATATCCAGGTCGAAGCCTTCGTCGATCAGATCCACCAGGCGGTCGGAGAGGTCCAGGCGGATATCCAGCGCCGGGTAGCGCGCCGACAACTCCGAGAGCGCGGGGGCCACCAGGCGACGGCCGAGGCCGAAGCTGCTGACGATGCGCAATTGCCCGCGCGGCTCCTGATGGAGCTCGGAAACTTCATCGGTCATCCGCTCCACCGCATCGAATATGTGCTGCGCCCAGCGGTACACACGTTCGCCATCCTCGCTCACCGCCACGCGCCGGGTGGTGCGGTGCAGCAGGCGCACGCCGAGGCTTTCTTCCAGGAGGCGGATGCGTTTGCTGACGAAGGCGGGGGAGGTCCCCATTTCGCTGGCGACTGCGGCGAAGCTGGAGCGGCGGGCCACCAGGACGAAGACGCGGAGGTCTTCCAGGTTGGGCAGACTATTCACGATTCGTGTCTTATCTATCAATGGACTGCTGGATTATCTTTGCGTGGAGTCCTTATAGCATGGTCGCCATCCCGCCTGAACATGGCTTCTTCACCAAGGGCACGACCAGCATGAGCAAGACATTCAAGATCGCCGCCATCGCCGGCGACGGCATCGGCAACGAAGTTCTCCCAGAAGGCCTGCGGGTCGTCGAGGCAGCGGCCCGCAAGTGGGGCCTGGACCTTTCCTTCGAGACCATCGAGTGGGCCAGTTGCGATTACTACCTGCAGCACGGCAAGATGATGCCGGACGACTGGTTCGAGCGGCTGAAGGGCTTCGACGCCCTCTACTTCGGCGCCGTGGGCTGGCCGGACAAGGTGCCCGACCACATCTCCCTCTGGGGATCGCTGCTGAAGTTTCGCCGCGACTTCGACCAGTATGTGAACATCCGCCCGGTGCGCCTGTTCCCCGGCGTACCCTGCCCGCTGGCCGGCCGCGAGCCGGGTGATATCGACTTCGTGGTGATCCGCGAGAACACCGAGGGCGAATACTCCTCCCTGGGCGGCCGCATGTTCGAGGGCACCGAGCATGAGTTCGTGTTGCAGGAATCGGTGTTCACCCGTCGTGGCGTCGACCGCATCCTCAAGTATGCCTTTGACCTGGCGCAGACCCGCGAGCGCAAGCAACTGACCGCGGCGACCAAGTCCAACGGCATGGCGGTGAGCATGCCCTACTGGGATGAGCGGGTGGCCGCGATGGCGGAGAAGTACCCGGCGATCAAGTGGGACAAGCAGCACATCGACATCCTCTGCGCGCGCTTCGTGCTGCAGCCGGACCGCTTCGATGTGGTGGTGGCCTCCAACCTGTTCGGCGACATCCTCTCTGACCTCGGCCCGGCCTGCGCCGGCACCATCGGCATCGCGCCCTCGGCCAACCTCAACCCGGAGCGCAAGTTCCCGTCGCTGTTCGAGCCGGTGCATGGTTCCGCGCCGGACATCTACGGCCGCAACATCGCCAACCCGATCGCCATGATCTGGTCCGGCGCCCTGATGCTGGACTTCCTCGGCAATGGCGACGAGCGCTACAAGGCGGCCCACGACGGCATCCTGCGCGCCATCGAGCAGGTCATCGCCGAAGGTCCGGTGACCCCGGACCTGGGCGGCAAGGCTTCGACCCAGGAAGTGGGGGAGGCCATCGCCAAGGCATTGTGAGTTTCATCCGGCCGACCGTGAGAACGGGCGGCCGGCGTTTTTTGCGCAGGTGACAGACGGCCGGCGAATTGTCCGACAGGAGTTGCGTTGAGGGCTTATTTCGGACAATCTGTTAACCAATGGATTAGCGTAAACCAATGATTAACAAATAGCGTAGTCCGGTGGCCCTCTGCCTGATGGGGTGCCGGGTTATCCAGTTCCAGGAGATATCGATGTCCAACAACAATAAGAAAGACATGTTCTTGATCACGGCGAGCCTGATAGCCGTGGTCCTGACCGTGATCGGTCTTGCTGCTTTCCCTGCCGAGTCGGAGGCACTGGCCAACCGGCTCTTCGAAGTTTCCACCCGCACCTTCGGCACCACGGTGCAACTGTTCGTCTTCGGCTGCGCCCTGGCCGTGCTGTACCTGGCCTTCAGCAAGTACGGCAACATCCGCCTCGGCAACGGCAAGCCGGAATACACCAACATGACCTGGGTGTTCATGTTCATCTGCGCCGGCATGGGCTCCTCGACCCTCTACTGGGGGGTGATGGAATGGGCCTACTACTACCAGACGCCGGGGCTGAACATCGCCGCCGGCTCGCGTCAGGCCCTGGAATACAGCGTCAGCTACTCCTTCTTCCATTGGGGCATCAGTGCCTGGGCGCTCTACGCCCTGGCGTCCCTGGCCCTGGCCTATCACTTCCACGTGCGCAAGAAGAGCGGCCTGGGCCTGGCCTCGATCATCGAGGCGGTGACCGGTTTCCGCGCCAACGGCCCGGTGGGTCGGCTGGTGGACCTGATCTTCCTGCTGACCATGTTCGGCGCGCTGACGGTGTCCCTGGCGCTCACCGCCTCGACCCTGACCCGCGGCCTGGCCGGCCTCACCGGCGTCCCGGATACCTTCGTCACCCAGTTGGTGGTGATCGGCGCGGTGGCGGTGATCTTCTCCCTCAGCTCCTACATCGGCATCGATGGCGGCATGCAGCGCCTCTCCAAGATGGTCTGCGTCGGCGCGCTGGCATTCGCCGGCGTGGTGTTCCTGGTCGGTCCGACCCAGTTCACCCTGAACAACACCGCCAACGCCATCGGCCTGATGATCCAGAACTACGTGCACATGAGTCTGTTCACCGACCCCGCGGGCGACGGTGCCTTCACCCGCAACTGGACGGTCTTCTACTGGCTCTGGTGGGTGTCCTACGCGCCGGGCGTGGCGATGTTCGTCACCCGCGTGTCCAAGGGCCGCAAGATCAAGGAAGTGGTCGCCGCGCTGCTGCTCGGCGGTAGCCTGGGCTGCTGGTTCTTCTTCGGCGCGCTGGAGAGCTTCAGCATGCACCAGTTCATCACCGGGGCCATCGACGTGCCGCGGATCCTCAGCGAGCAAGGTGGCGAGACTGCCGTCGAGATGCTGCTGACCTCGCTACCGTTCGGCAAGGTGTTCCTCGCGGTGTACCTGTTCATCATGGCGGTGTTCTGCGCCTCCCATATGGATGCGGCTGCCTACGCCGTGGCGGCCACCAGCACCCGCAACCTCAAGGAAGGCCAGGACCCGACCCCGACCCACCGCCTGTTCTGGTGCGTGATGCTAACCCTGATCCCACTGGCCATGCTGTTCGCCAAGGCCTCGCTGTCCACCATGAAGACCGCGGTGGTACTGACCGCGATTCCTTTCCTGCTGATCCTGCTGACCAAGATCTACGGCTTCTTCAAGTGGTTGCTGGAAGACTACGGCAGCATGCCGGCGCACCTGATCGAGGAAGAAGCAGTGCGCCGTGGCCTGGACGAGAGCGTCGAGCCGCCGCAAGCGGAAGAGGGCGTGCGCCTGAACACCGCTACCGCGCAATGAGTTGAGTTGTGCCCCGCGCATGGACGCGCGGGGATGTGTGGGCGCATTGCTCTTGTAGGTTGGGCTGAGTTCCGCGAAGCCCAACGGGAGGTCCGAGCATTCCCTGTTGGGCTTCGCTTCGCTCTGCCGCAACCTACCGGCCTTCGGCCCAAAAAATTTTGCCCTTTCTGTTAACTGACAGATTTGCGTTAACCATAAGTAAATAGCTGTGATGGCCCGGCCCAGCCGGTGCCCTGAAAATGCCTGGAGTACAGACGATGAACGATATCCAACGCCTCCCCGCCGATTTCTGCGCCAACGCCGATGAGGCCTACACCATTCCCGCCAGCTACTACACCCGCCCGGAGATCTTCGAGCACGAGCAGGAAAAGATTTTCGCCAACAGCTGGGTCTGCGTGGGGCATCGCAGTGAGGTGGCCGAGAGCAATGCCTACATCACCCGCGAGTACATCGGCGAGAGCATCATCGTCGTGCGGGGCCGCGACAGCGTGCTGCGCGCCTTCTACAACGTCTGCCCGCACCGTGGTCACCAGTTGCTCCAGGGCAACGGCAAGGCCAAGAACGTGATCACCTGCCCATACCACGCCTGGACCTTCAAGCTCGACGGCGAACTGGCTCATGCGCGCAACTGCGATCACGTGGCCAACTTCGACAAGGAGAACTCCAGCCTCGTGCAGTTGCGCGTGGAGGAGTACGCCGGCTTCGTCTTCGTCAACATGAACCTCGACGCCGGCTCGGTGGAAGAGCAGCTGCCCGGCTTCGAGGCGCGCCTGCGCCAGGCCTGCCCGGTGGTGGACGACCTGCACCTGGCGGCGCGCTTCGTCACCGAAACCCCGGCCAACTGGAAGTCCATCGTCGACAACTACATGGAGTGCTACCACTGCGCCCCGGCCCACCCGGGCTTCTCCGACTCGGTGGACGTCAGCCAGTACAGCCACACCATGTTCGGCAACTGGTCGCTGCAGTACGGCGTGGCCAAGCCGTCCGAGAAGTCCTTCAAGTTCGACGAGTCGGTCAAGGACCCATCCTTCAGCGGCTTCTGGGCCTGGCCGTGCACCATGTTCAACGCACCGCCCGGCGGCAACTTCATGACCGTGATCTACGAGTTCCCGGTCAGCGCCGAGGTCACCCTGCAGCACTACGACATCTATTTCCTGAACAAGGACATCACCCCCGAGCAGCAGTCGCTGATCGAGTGGTACCGCGACGTCTTCCGCCCCGAAGACCTGCGCCTGGTGGAAAGCGTGCAGAAGGGCCTGAAGTCCCGCGGCTACCGCGGCCAGGGCCGGATCATGGCCGACCGCCAGCGCAGTGGGCAGAGTGAGCACGGTATCGCCCACTTCCACAACCTGATCGCCGTCGCCCACCTGGACCGTTGATGGCCGTGGCCGCCGCTGCCCTCAGCGGCGGCCCGCCTTGCGTACAAGAGGTATTCCCGCGTGAACCTGAAAGACAATGATCTGTTCCGCCAGCAGGCGTTCATCGCCGGTGCCTGGAGCGACGCCGACGACGGCCGCACGGTGGACGTGACCGACCCCGGCAACGGCGAGCTGCTTGGCTACGTGCCGAACATGGGCGGCGCCGAGACCCTGCGCGCCATCGAGGCCGCCGACGCCGCGCTGCCGGCCTGGCGTGCGCGCACCGCCAAGGAACGCGCGCAGATTCTGCGCCGCTGGTTCGAGCTGATGCTGCAGCACGAAGACGACCTGGCGCGCCTGATGACCCTGGAGCAGGGCAAGCCCCTGACCGAGGCCATTGGCGAGATCCGCTACGCCGCCTCCTTCATCGAGTGGTTCGCGGAGGAGGGCAAGCGCGTCTACGGCGACGTGATTCCCTCGCCGGCTGGCGACAAGCGCCTGCTGGTGATCAAGCAGGGCATCGGCGTCTGCGCCGCGATCACGCCCTGGAACTTCCCCTCGGCGATGATCACCCGCAAGGTGGCGCCGGCCCTGGCGGCGGGCTGCACCATCGTGGTCAAGCCGGCCAACGAAACGCCGTTCTCCGCCCTGGCCCTGGCCGAACTGGCCAAACGCGCCGGCGTGCCGGACGGCGTGCTGAACATAGTCACCGGTGACGCCGTGGCCATCGGCGCGCAGCTGACCGGCAACCCGCTGGTACGCAAGCTCAGCTTCACCGGTTCCACCCCGGTGGGCCGCCTGCTGATGGGCCAATGCGCGCCCACCATCAAGAAGGTTTCCCTGGAGCTGGGCGGCAACGCGCCCTTCATCGTCTTCGACGACGCGGATATCGATGCGGCCGTGGAAGGCGCCCTGGTCGCCAAGTACCGCAACGCCGGCCAGACCTGCGTCTGCGTCAACCGCTTCTATATCCACGATGCCGTCTACGACACCTTCGCCGAGCGCTTCGCCGCGCGGGTGAGCGAACTGCGCGTCGGTCACGGCCTGGAAGGCGGCACCCAGATCGGTCCGCTGATCACCGGCAAGGCCCTGGACAAGGTCCGAAGCCTGATGAGCGACGCGGTGGAGAAGGGCGCCGAAGTGCTGGTGGGCGGCGAAGTCCACGGCCGGGGCGGCAACTTCCTGCAGCCCACGGTGCTGACCGGCGTAGCGCCGGGCATGCAACTGCTGGACGAGGAAATCTTCGGCCCGGTGGCGCCCCTGGTGCGCTTCTCCTCGGACGAGGAGGTGGTGCGCCTGGCCAACGACACCCTCTACGGCCTGGCGGCTTACTTCTACAGCCGCGACATCGGCCGCGTGTGGAAGATCGCCGAGCAGCTGGAGTACGGCATGGTCGGCATCAACACCGGCCTGATCTCCAACGAGGTGGCTCCCTTCGGTGGCGTCAAGCAGTCCGGCCTCGGCCGCGAAGGCTCGAAGTACGGCATCGAGGACTACCTGGAAATGAAGTACCTGTGCCTCGCCGTATAACGGCGGGCACCACGCACCACAGGGTGGCGCCCGGCGCCGCCCGCAGTCGCAACAGAGGTGAGCGATGGCCAACTCCTATGAAATGATGCCTGCCCGCGTGACCGCGGTGGAGCAGGCGACCCCCCTGATCAAGCGCTTCACCCTGGAGCGTACCGACGGCCAGCCGCTGCCGGCTTTCACCGGCGGCAGCCACATCATCGTGCAGATGAAGGGCGCCGACGGCCGGCAGTTCAGCAACGCGTATTCGCTGATGAGCGACCCGGCAGACACCTCCAGCTATCAGATCGGCGTGCGCCTGGAAGAGCAGTCCAAGGGCGGTTCGGCCTTCATGCACCAGCAGGTGGAAGTGGGCAGTGAACTGGTGATCTCCAATCCGAACAACCTGTTCGCCATCGATCCTTCCGCCGGCAGGCACGTGCTGATCGCCGGCGGCATCGGCATCACCCCCTTCCTCGCCCAGCTCCCGGAGCTGCGCGCCCGGGGCGCCGAATACCAACTGCACTACGCCTTCCGCAGCCCGGAACACGGCGCCTTCCAGGCTGACCTGGCCGAGGGCCCCCATGCCGAGCAGGTGCGCTTCCATGTCGACAGCTTGGGCACCCAGCTCAACCTGTCCGAGTTGATCGGCAACCTGGACGCCGATGCCCACCTCTACGTCTGCGGTCCCAAGCCGCTGATCGATGCGGTAATCGCCACTGCCAAGGTCCAGGGCGTGAGTGACGCCCGCGTGCACTGGGAACAGTTCGCCGCCGCGCCAGCCACTGGTGGCGCCTTCACCGTGGTGCTGGCCAAGTCCGGCCGCGAGCTGCAGGTGGAGGAGGGCATGACCATTCTCCAGGCCATCGAGAAGACCAATGCCGCCGGGGTGGAATGCCTGTGCCGCGAGGGGGTCTGCGGCACCTGCGAAACGCGCATCCTCGAAGGCGAGGCCGAGCACTTCGACCAGTACCTCAGCGACGAGGAAAAGGCGGCCCAGCAAACCATGATGCTGTGCGTGTCGCGGGCCAAGGGGCAGCGCCTGGTCCTCGACCTGTAGCGGGCGCTGGCAGGGGCGGAGCTGGCGACGTGTATACTGCGTCGCCTGGCTCAGGGACATGTCTTGCCATGACAGAAAACAGCTTCGCCTTCCGCCTCAAAGAACTGCTCGAACACCAGAAACTGACTCTCCAGGCCGTAGCCACGGTGCTCGGCATTTCGCGCACCGCCGTGCACAAATGGACCCGTGGCGGCGAGATCGACTACGACAACCTGCGCAAGCTGGCGACCTTCCTCAAGGTCAACTGGATCTGGCTGCGCTACGGCGACGAGGCCCTGCAGGATGCCCAGCACGTCGAGGTGCAGGACCTGCCCATGACCGATGTGCGGCGCAAGTACACCGCCGAGATCATGGAAAGCGAAGCGCGCATGAAGCTGGCCCAGGAAAGCGCGGGCATCGTCAACTGGGAATGGAACCTGATCACCGACGAAGTCTCCTACTCGGCCAACGTCGAGGCTGTGTACGGCTGGCCGGTGCGCCGCAACGAGGATTTCTGGGCGCATCTGCATCCCGAGGACGTGGAGGCTCTGCAAGCCATCTACCGCGAGTGCGTAGCCGAGGGCAAAGGCTACGAATTCGACTTCCGCATCTTCCATCCCAATGGCGAGCAACGCTGGATCACCTCCCGCGCCACCTCCCTGCAGGACAGCGCCGGGCGCTCGGTGAAAATGGTCGGCGTGAGCCTGGACAGCACGGAACGCAAACGGGTGGAGGATGAACTGCGGCAGAGCGAGGAGCGCTTCCGCGCCATCTTCGAACTGGCCGGCGGCGCCCTGGCCTACATCGGCCTGGACGGGCAGTGGCAACGGGTCAATCAGCCGCTCTGCCAGCTGCTGGGCTATGACGCCGAAGAGCTCGCCGGCCTGACCTTTCACGCGCTCACCCACCCCGACGACCTCGCCGCGAACCTGGCCCAGATCAGGCGATTGCTGGACGGCGAAGAATCCGTCAGCACCATGGAAAAACGCTTCCGCCGCAAGGACGGCAGCTACATCTGGGTGAAGGTCCGCACCTCGGTTCAGCGCAATGCCCGCGACGGCAATCCGGAGCATCTGATCAGCGTCTACGACGACATCACCGCCGCCCGCGCCGAGCACCAGGCGCTGGAGGCGCGGGTGGCGGAGCTGGAGGCGCAGTTGCGGGAGTTGCAGGGGCGCTAGGACACTTGGACGTTCCGTAGGTTGGTGCTGAGCCTGCGAAGCCCAACATTCCTGACTGCGGGCTCAGCGTCGTTGGGCTTCGTGGAACTCAGCCCAACCTACGATGCGACGGCGGGCCTGCAGCCCGTTTTCGCGATTGAAATCGCCCCCCCAGGACCGGCCAGTCCCTCAATCGACCATCAATTCAACCCGTACCGCGCCAGCTCGTCGCGGGTCAGCACGCGCATGCTTGTGGGTTCAATGCCGTTCATCTCGTTCAGCAGGCCAAGCGGCACGTTCATTTCCTTGAAGTAGGCCGCCGGGCTGTAGCGGGGGCCGACAGAGGAGTCGGCTAGCGCCGAATCGCCATTGGGGAAGTAGGGCCGGTGCAGGCCGACATAGCCGCGCACGCTTCTGTTGCGGCCAGCCGCGAGCAGGTAGACACAGCTGCCCTGGCAGACGCCATCGGTCGGTACCATGGTGTCGAAGCCGGTTTCCCGCAGCAGGCGTCCCATGCGGATGGCCTCGGTCACGCTGCCGCCGATGTTGTCCAGCAGCACCAGCTTGCGAGCGAACGCGCCGGGGTTGTCGCGAATACCCTTCATCAGTGCCTCGTAGTCACCCGGGGCGATGTCCCCGGAAATCTCCACGGCGAGTATCCGGCCCACCTTATTGTGCTGGACGGGCTGGACCTCCACCTTGGCGAAGGTGGCGGCCGAAGAAAGGGCGGCAAGGCAGAAAACAGCGGCCCGGAATGCGCGACTGCTCATGGATCAGGCGGGTCCTGTGGGGTGCGGATGGCGATAACCCGAGAAGATACCTGCAAAGGGGCCGGGGCTCCATATGCGGGAACCCTGGTGCGCATGGCGCACCCTACTGGGTGTCAGGTCGTATCCCGGATGAGATCCGGGACCGGGGCATCAGTCCCAGTCATCCGGCTTCTTGTTCTTGCTCGGGGCGTTGTCGCTCATGCGCTTCACATCCGGCGCCGGAACCTGCTGCGGGGGCTGGCTGGGGCCCGGGGGCCTGGGCGCGGGTGTGCGCACATTCGGGTCGGTGTTCATCGCGGGCTCCTTTGGCGGGTTCCTTTCCCTAAGCCCAGCACAACCTGGGTCGGTTCGACGACCGCCGGTCGCCCGGCGGTCTGACGGGCATACACTGGAGCCATCGGTGAACGTGGAGGTTAGGCCATGAGCAGCAATGTCGACTTGAACCAGCGGCCCCCCTACGACCAGGTGATCCAGGACATCGCCGACTATGTGCTGGATTACCGGGTCGAGTCTACGGAGGCCCTGGATACCGCGCGCAACTGCCTGATGGACAGCCTCGGTTGCGCCTTGCTGGCGTTGCGTTTTCCCGAGTGCACCAAGCTGCTCGGCCCGCAGGTGGAGTGCACCCAGGTGCCACATGGCGCGCGGGTGCCGGGCACCAGCTATCGACTAGACCCGGTCAAGGCCGCCTGGGACCTGGGGGCGATGATCCGCTGGCTGGATTTCAACGACACCTGGTTGGCGGCCGAATGGGGCCACCCCTCGGATAACCTCGGCGGCATTCTCGCGGTGGCCGACCACTTGTCACAGCGGCGCGTGGCCCGGGGCGAGGCACCGCTGACGATGCGGGTGGTGTTGGAGGCCATGGTCAAGGCCCACGAAATCCAGGGGGTGTTCGCCCTGGAGAACTCCTTCAACCGAGTCGGCCTGGACCATGTAGTGCTGGTCAAGCTGGCGTCCACCGCGGTCTGCGCCTGGCTGATGGGTGCCGATCGCGAGCAACTGCTCTCGGCCGTTTCCCACGCTTTCGTCGACGGCCAGTCGCTGCGCACCTACCGCCATGCGCCGAACGCCGGCTCGCGCAAGTCCTGGGCCGCCGGCGACGCCACCAGCCGCGGCGTGCGCCTGGCCGATATCGCCCTGCGTGGCGAGATGGGCATTCCCGGCGTCCTGAGCGCTTCCGAATGGGGCTTCTACGACGTGTCCTTCAGCCACACCAACAAGGACCTGGCGACGAAACCGGAGGACAAGCGCCGCTTCAGCCTGCCCCAGGGCTTCGGCTGCTACGTGATGGAGAACATCCTGTTCAAGGTCAGCTTCCCGGCCGAGTTCCACGGCCAGACCGCGTGCGAAGCGGCGGTGCGCCTGCATCCGCAGGTCAAGGACCGCCTGCTGGAGATCGATCGCATCCGCATCGTCACCCAGGAATCGGCCATCCGCATCATTTCCAAGGTCGGCCCCCTGGCCAACGCCGCCGACCGCGACCACTGCATCCAGTACATGACTGCCGTGGCCCTCGTCTTTGGTGGGCTGGTCGCCGAACACTACGAGGACGACTTCCACCAGGCCCACCCGATCATCGATCAGCTGCGCGGCAGGATGGAGATAGTCGAGGACCCGCGTTACAGCCGTGAATACCTGGAGCCCGACAAACGCTCCATCGCCAATGCCGTGCAGGTGTTCTTCAAGGACGGCAGCAGTACGCTGCAGGTGGAGGTCGAATACCCCATTGGCCACCGCCGCCGGCGCAGCGAAGGCATCCCACTGCTGGAAGACAAGTTCAGGGCCAGCCTGGCAACCCACTTCGCACCCCAGCGCTGCGCGCAGATATTCGCGCTATGCAAGGACCAGGCGGCGCTGGAGGCGACTGCAGTGGACCGCTTCATGGAGCTGTTCGCAGGCTGAGGGCTGGCGCCGCTGCCAGCGGCTCCTCGGGATAGGTCGTTGGTGGCCATCGTTTCGTGACTGGTCGTCAGGCTACGCCCTGCGCGCGATAGAAGGCTCCTATACTTTATGGACTTTGGTCGGGCGCGTTTCGCGTTCCGTTGGAGAGGGGTCGGCAGGGCTGCGGGATGTTTGCCGCGTGCCGGATGATGGCTGGCCGAGAGGCCGGCAGGTGAGACCCCATGAGCGCTGTAAAGGGTTTCGCGGGATCGGCTGCAAGCCTTTTGCGGCCCAGCAGCCTGATTTCAAGTGCCTTGTTCGTCATCTTGCTGGTGGCGCTGGCGGGGTGCGCCTCGCGGGCCCCTGAGCCACCGCCAGTAGTGGTTTCGGCAAGCACCTGGCGGCAGGTCGACCGCGACATCGCCGCCGCGTCGCTAGTTGCGACAGGCCAGGCCAAGCGCTACGCCCAGGAATCCATGGAAAGCTGGATGGATCTGGTCTACAAGCGCACCGACACCGACTTCATTCCCTGGTTCTCCAGCTATTGGACCCGTCAATGGCTGAGCATGAAGGTGGCCTGGTACCGAATGAGCTCCGACGGCGAGAAGGAGCACACGGTTAACCGCCTTGCCGGCTACCTGCAGGAGGAATACAACGACCGCGTACTGGACCCGGTGGCCGGGGAAATCGATCCCGATGGGGTCATGGCACAGGCCACCAGCCTCTACGTCCGCCAGCTTGAGGCAAGCCTGCAGGCGATCCCCCAACGCCGTGGCGTGCCCATGGACCAGTTCGACCAGCACCTGCGGAAGATCCCGGCGATCGAGCTGGCTCCGCCCCCCGAGCACAGCGCCTCGCTTTACCAGCTCGTCCACGCCGATCCCCTCGAAGAGCTGCCGGCCTACGTCGCCCTGATCGACCGCGTCAGCAACACCCCGAGTGGCGCGGGTGCCTGGATGACGGACGCCGGATTGTCATCGATAACCCTGCGGACCAGCGAGCAACTGGAGTCCGAGATGGCCACCAGTGGCGTGGCCAGCGTCATAGGTACTATCGCCGGGCGGGTTGCCGGCACCGTGATCTCTATCGGCGTAGCGGGATTCACCGCCATGGCCCGGGAAAATGAACGACCGGCCATGGAGAAGAGGCTGCGCACGAACCTCAACGCCGCTTTCGACGAGGAATGGCTGGAGCTGATGCGCAATCCCGACACCGGCGTAATGGCCGGGGTCTACCACTTGTCCGGGCAGATCGAGGGAAGCCTCAGCCGGACGGAAACCCTGCCCATCCAGTTCGAGCCGGTGCCCAGGGTAGTGCCCTTGCCTGGAGAGTGAGGGGGCGAATCAGCAAGGCTAGGACGGCCGCGTCAGTGATAGCAGTACATCGGCGTACCACGCGCAGTTCAGGCCCAGGGCCTCGTCCAGCTCGGCATCGCGCGATCTGTCATCCAGGCGCGAGGAGTGCACGCCGAGCAGTATCCACGGGAAGTCCGCTTCATTGCCTCCCGTCGTGCGCATCACCACGGGAGCGCCGCTGCTGCCCCGATGGGTCCGCGCATCCACCAGGAAGTAGCCTTTGCCCTGGAAGCGCAAGCCGAATGGCGAGGCGACTATGCCGTGGCGTGCTACCGGCGTGCGGTGCAGGGCATCGTGAAAACCGAGTGGATAGCCGATCACCAGCAGCGAGCTGCCCACCTCGACGGTGTCGCCGCGATTGAGCAACTGCTGCTCGCTGAAGGGCCGGTACAGCGCCGTTGGCGGAAGCACGGCGCGGTCCAGTTCAAGGCTGGCGACATCGACCGGGCCGGCATCATCGGTGACCTGGCGCCAAAGGCTCAAGCCATTCCGATAGAGCGGGAGACGCACCTGTGCCACTTCCGCCAGGTTCTCGGCGTTGGTGTGCAGTTCCAGGGTCAGGTGGCTGGGAAAATGAGCGCTCGGCTCATCGAACAGGACGTGCCCGCTGGTCACCAGGAATAGTCGGCCACCCGTCGCGAAGAGGAAGCCGGTGGCGTTGGTCAGGCCTGTTTCGCCGTTGAAGGTACGGATGAGCACTGTGCTCAGCAGCAACGGGTCGATTGGTGGTTTCAAGCAGTAACCGTCCACCCTGTCACTCCTGGCTGCGACTCAGCTGTACGTCCCTCAACGACCTGCAGGTGGCGAAAGGGGGATGGGCACCAAACGGGCGGCAAGCCCATCTCGACGGGGCCTGGTTTGCGGTCAGGCGAGCTGCACCTGTTCGGCCTGCGGCCCCTTGGCACCCTGGGTAACCACGAACGTCACGGCCTGGCCTTCGCTCAGGCTCTTGAAACCGGTGCCTTCGATCGCACGGAAGTGTACGAACACGTCAGGGCCCTGTTCGGGGGTAATGAAACCGAAGCCTTTTTCATCGTTGAACCATTTGACGGTGCCGCGTTGACGATTGGACATTTCGCATCTCCCGGGTTTTCTGGACGACCGGCAACCACCGTGCGCAGCCTGCCGGGCTGAGTGCAAAGTAGTAGAGAGACCGAGGCGATGAAGAACGGCGGGTCATCAGATCAGTGTCGCAGTGACACTCTGCACAGCAGCCAAATGACTATACAACCTTGGTGATGGACCGCCCGGCCAGTTGCCGGGAAACCGCCGAACGGTGAGTCCGCTCCCAAGCCCACACCGTGCGGGTGAGGGGCTGTGCAGGCATTTGCCGGGGCCTGGCAGACGAAGGCACAGGGTCGGGAAATGGCCGTACCCAGTGGCCTCCCTGCGCAGTTCGGGGATGTTCAGGTGCCCGGAAAATAAACCTGTACAAAGCCGCCCAACCGGGTATAGTCGCGCCACTGTTCTGCAGTCGTCTCTGCGATACTTGGCTTGATGCTCTGATTGATATTCTTACATCTCCTTGATTCGTTACAGGCTTCGCAACTCAGTAACTTCCTGAATTTGAATTCAGGATTATTTGGTTATCAACTTGGAGATATGAAATGTCCAATCGTCAATCTGGCACCGTCAAGTGGTTCAACGATGAAAAAGGCTTCGGCTTCATCACCCCGACCGAAGGCCCGGATGTATTCGTACACTTCCGCGCCATCGAAAGCACTGGCTTCAAGAGCCTCGCTGAAGGCCAGGCCGTGACCTTCGAAGTGGTCAAGGGCCCGAAAGGCCTGCAGGCGGAAAAAGTCCAGGCAGTCTGAGACTTTCCGGCAAAGAAAGCCCCGCATTGCGGGGCTTTTTCATTTTCGATGTCCGATAGTTGAAATAACCCACCAGGCTGATCGCTGGTGTGGATCATTTTGTTATTCGCAAGCTCCTGGATCCGCGGGCAATTTGTATCGCGATAGCAATCCCTGTGCTTTGGCCGGCATGGTTCATCGTCCTGAAGAGTTCCACATGCTTGGTTATCAGGTTAAATATCAGGAAATATCGATCGGCGGAATGGAGTTCAATATCCGCTCGCTGTTCGATCATCAGCAGTATCACGATCCCGAACTCGAAGCGGAGCGCCTGGGCATCTGCCCCGACAGCTGGCCCCTATTCGGCCAGGTCTGGCCATCGGGCCAGGTCCTCGCGCGCTCCATGCTGACGATGGACATTGCGGGAAAGCGCATCCTCGAAGTGGGCGCCGGCCTCGCGCTGGCCAGCCTGGTGGTGCATCGACGCGGGGGCGATATCACAGTCAGCGACTATCACCCGATGATTCCCGAATTCCTCGATGAAAACCTGCGGCTGAACAATCTCGCCCCGATCAAATACCAGGCTGCGGATTGGTCCAAGGTCAACGAAGAACTGGGCATGTTCGACCTGATCATCGGCAGCGACCTCATCTACGAATGGGACCAGCCAGCCCTGCTCGCCGACTTCATCGACCGTCATTCGGCAGATAAGGTGGACGTGTTCATCGTCGACCCCAACCGGCCCAACAGGTCCGCGCTCTGCGAGGAAATGTCCGAGCTGGAATATGCGGGAAGCATCAGCCAGGCGGATTGCATCCTCGGCAATGGCGAGGCCTTCCAGGGCTCGCTGCTGCATTTCCAGCGCGACGATGCCCGGTTCAATCAGTAAACAGGCTGACCCGGCTCGCGCCGTGCCTCAAGCGGGATGATTGTTCATCCAGTGCCGGGCAATCTCCTCCCGCCGGCAGATCCACACCGCGTCGTGACCTTGAACATGATCGAGGAAGCGGGCCAGGGCCATCGCCCGGGCGGGATGGCCGCTGATGCGGCCGTGGAGGCCGACGCTCATCATCTTCGGCTGCTTCGCGCCCTCCTGCCAGAGCAGGTCGAAGGCGTCCTTGAGCAGGCGGAAGAAGTCCTCCCCGGAGGCAAAGCCATTCGGCAACAGATAGCGGGCATCGTTGTTGACCAGGGTGTAGGGAATCACCAGGTGCGGCGGCGAGCCGGGGAGCCAGTAGGGCAGGTCATCGTTGTAGGCGTCCGAACTGTAGAGCAACCCACCTTCCTCGCGCAGCAGGCGCCGGGTGTTCGGGCTGACCCGCCCCGTATACCAGCCCACCGGCCGCTTGCCGCAGAGGCGCTCGATAACCTCGAGGGTCAGGCGGATATGGCGGCGCTCTTCGTCTTCCGGGATGCGGCGATAGTCGAGCCAGCGGTAGCCATGTCCTGCGACCTCGTGGCCGGCAGCGCCGAGCGCCTGGCCAATCTCGGGGGCAAGCTCCAGGGCCCGGCCCACGGCGAAGGCGGTCAGCGGCAAGCTCCGCGCATTGAACAGATCGAGGATGCGCCACACGCCGGCCCGAGAGCCGTATTCGTACATGCCCTCGACGCTCAGGTCGCGCTCGCCCAGGCGTGGCGGCCGGCCCGGAAGCTCGTGGAGATAGGCTTCGGACTGGGCATCGCCATTGAGGATGCAGGACTCCGCGCCTTCCTCGACATTCAGTACGAATTGCAGCGCGATGCGGGCATTCCCCGGCCAGTGCGGCTGGGGTGGGTGGCCGCCGTAACCGATCAGGTCGCGCTCGGCCATCAGCCCAGCTCGAAGGTGGTGACGCCGAAGACCCGCTCGTGCCTGAGCACGGGAGCGGGGCCGAGATACATCCGTGCGCAGCCGAAGACTTCGGTCATCCCGTGTCGCCGCACGAGCGCCATTGCCGCCGGGTTGTTCTCCGGCGCGTCGAGGAACAGCGGGCCGCCTGCGGCGAACAGGGCCAGGTGCGCGTAGAGCGCTTCGGCAGCCTGGGCGTCGTCGGCGAACAACGGGCCGATCTTGCAACCCTCCGCGCAGCGCCGCACCACGCCATAGCCGCTCAGCTCGCCATCGCGCCGGCAGGCGAGGGCGAGCGCATCGGGCTGGGCTATCCAGCCGCTGAGGAAGGTCGGGCGCGGGGCAGGGAAGCAGGTGCGGTCGTAGTCGAGCACCTGTTCGAAGGGAAGGGCGCCCAGCGGCACCAGTTCTTCGTCGCCAGGCGGTGGGACGGCCGGGCGCCCGGGGATCTCCGCGCGAAAACGCAGGTTGCGATGGGAAAACACGAAACCGCCCTTGGCGTAGTAGTCCTGCATGGCGAAGACACCATCCATGCCGATGCTCGCTCCGGTTTTCAGGCGGGCGATCAACCGCTCGCGGCGGGCGTGCCAGAGGGTGTTGCCGAGGCCCTGCCCGCGGTACTCCGGGCGGACGATGAAAAATCCCATGAACCCGAACTCGCCGCCATAGGAGGTGATGGCGCCGCCGCCGATCAGCTCGCCGTCCAGCTGGGCCGCGATGAAGGCGGCGGGGTCCGTGCCCCAGAACAGCCCTGCATCGTGAAGGCCGGGATTCCAGCCTTCACGCGCGGCCCAGGCGACGAGCTCGTCCAGCTCGGAACGGGTCATGTTGCGTATCACCAGCTGGTCCGGCATCGCGAAGCTCTCCCCGGTGGCGAGTCGAGCGCGGGTCCGCGTTCGAATGCTTTCGGTATAGCGTCAACCCGCGGCGCGCTCCAGCTTCCGTGGCGGGCGCGTCAGTCGAATCCCTTGAAGACCGCGAAGGCTTCGACGGGCGCCCGCTCGGAGCGAAGGCCATTGACCGGTGCCTCGGGTTCGGGATGACCGAGGGCCATGCCGCAATAGACCAGCTCCCGTTCGGGCAGCTCGAAATGCCGGTGCAGGCTCTCGCGTACCATGCCCCAGGCCTCCTGCATGCAGGTCGCCAGCCCCTGCTCCTCGGCGGCCAGGGCCAGCGACTGCATGAACATGCCGAGGTGGGCCCACTGCCCGTGGCCCATGCAGCGATCTATGACGAAGAAGATCCCGACCGGCGCGCCGAAGAATTGATAGTTGCGCGCCACCTGGCGCAGGCGCGCGGGCTTGTCTTCCCGGGGAATGCCCAGCAGCGCGTACAGGTCTTCGCCGATCTTGTAGCGCCGGGAGCGGTAGGGCTCCTCGAGGCCCTCGGGATAGATGGGGAATTCACCTGCCTCGCCCTTGGGCGCGTTCAGCAGGGTTTCCACCGCGAGGCGTTCCAGCGCCGTCTTCTCGGCGCCGCTGACCACAATCACCTTCCAGGGCTGCAGGTTGCCGCCCGATGGCGACCAGCGCGCACTGTCGAGCAGGCGATGCACGGTCGCCTGGTCGACGGGCTGGTCGGTGAAGGCGCGGATCGACATGCGTTTTCTCAGGAGTTCGGCTACGGACATCGATGGGGTCCTCATGGCGGGCGCCGCGCGACGGCGCCGGGGAGTCCGTCAGCGCAGGTGCGCTGGCGGAATGGAGTAAGTGCCCACGACATGGGCCACCGGCTCGGCAAGGCCTTCCGAATAAAGCGAAACCTCGCCGATCGCCAGGGTCTTGCCGACTTTCATCAGCCGGCATTCGCCCCTGATGCGCTGGCGGGCTTCGGGCTTCCTGAGGAAATTGATGGTCAGACTGGTGGTGACGGCCAGGGGGACGATACCGATCTCGCCGAGCAAGGCGACATAGAGCGCCACGTCGGCTATGGCCATCAGCGTCGGCCCCGATACCGTGCCGCCAGGGCGCAGGTCCGCCTCGCCCACGTCCTGGGATACCGTCGCGCAGCGGTCGCCGACCGCCTCTACGACCACCCGGGTCTGGGGGAACTCTGTCTTGATGAATCGAGCAATCTGTTCTTTGTCGGCCACACCGGACTCCCTGTTAGCTGACGAACGCCAGGACGGCCAGCAAGGCTTCGCCGGCTCGTCGCCATCAGCGCGAGACAGCCTTCGGCAAGGGCGCAGGGGCCTTGCGCGACGCGGCTATCGAGCGCACGAAAGGTATGACGCTGCCACAACGCCAAGCGACAAGGCAATCGGGGCGAGCCAGGGTGGGGTTCCGGATGGGCGTTTCAGGCGTCGCGCAGGAGGTCGTGGGCATCGAGCAGGCGGAAGGCGATTTCCGGGTGCTTCTCCAGTCCCCGACGGATGGCCGCCGGTATCGACTGGCGGGTCTTGCGGCAGAGGCCGGGCAGTTCGTCGATGCGGATGTCGATGCCGCGCATGCTGCGCACTTCGTTGAAGCCCGGGGCGATCGCCAGGCGAATACCCAGCTGTTCGTACAACCGCCGCTGCATGCGTTCGAGGTCGTCCAGGCTCTGCAGGTTTTCCAGCCGATCGAGCAGGCGCCGCTCCTCCTGGCGAGTCAGGAGCAGGATGCGCAGGTCGGCGCCGGGCGCTTCCTGCAATTGCTCGCGCCCGCAATTGCAGGCGCCGGGTGGGCAGGGCTGGCGGATCGGAAGTGAGGACGTCATGGACACCGATCATAGCCATGGGGATTCACCCTTGCCCATAGGCGCCATTCACGATCTGGCGAGCGGCACCGATGCCGGCCGAGCGCGACTATGCTGGTTGTCACGGAGCTGCGCAGTCATCTCGACGATGTGCCGGCTGCCCGGCTCGTGCGCCGGGCCATCCACGATCAGCCAGCTGAAGGAGAGCATTGATGGGGAACACCCTGGAACTGCTGGTCAAGCGCGACCAGATCACCGAATGCCGCGTCCGGGAAGGCCAGTTTCAGGCTGGGGATCTTGGCGAAGGACAGGCGCTGCTGCGTATCGACCGCTTCGCCTTCACCGCCAACAACGTCACCTATGCCGCCCTGGGCGAGACGATGCGCTATTGGCAGTTCTTTCCCGCCGGGGAGGAGGGGATGGGCATCATCCCGGTCTGGGGCTTCGCCGAGGTGGTGAAGTCGAACTGCGCGGGGCTGGAAATTGGCGAGCGCTTCTTCGGCTTCTACCCCATGGCCAGCCACCTGCGGGTGACGCCGGACAAGGTGCAGCCCAGCGGCTTCGTCGACGCCGCGGCGCATCGCCAGGGCTTGCCGCCGCTCTACAACCAGTATCTGAACTGCGCCAGCGATGGGCTCTATCGTGGCGACACCGAAGCGCTGCAGATGCTGCTGCGGCCGCTCTTCACCACCTCCTTCCTGCTCGACGGTTTCCTCGCCGCGCAGCAGTTCTTCGGCGCTCAGGACGTGGTGGTGATCAGCGCATCGAGCAAGACCGCCATCGGCATGGCCTACCTGCTGACGCGCAGCCGCAAGGCCCGTGGCAAGGACTACCAGGTGGTCGGCCTGACCTCGCCGGGCAACAAGGCCTTCGTCGAGATGCTGCGCTGCTATGACCGGGTGCTGAGCTACGACGAACTGGGCCAGCTGAATGGCGAGCGGCCTTCGGTGCTGGTGGATTTCGCGGGTAACGGCCAGCTGTTGACCCTACTGCACGGCCAACTGGCGCCGACACTGAAGTACAGCTGCATGGTCGGCGCGTCCCATTGGAACCAACGCCAGGGCCGTGGCGCCGCGTTGCCCGGGCCGAAGCCGACGATGTTCTTCGCCCCGCAGGAGGCCCAGCGCCTCATCCAGGAGGTGGGCGGCCAGGTCTTCCAGCAGGCCCTGATGGAGCGCTGGCAGGCGTTCGCCGACTACACCCAGCAATGGTTGGTCATGGAATACGGCCACGGCCCGGCCGCCGTGATGTCCGCCTACCAGGACGTGTTGATGGGCCGCGTCGGCCCGCGGGTGGGGCACCTGCTGTCGATGTAGCGGCCGGCCACCTAGCGGAGAAAGTCCCCTACGGCCTGGAGCACCAGGCCGGCGTTCTCCCGGTGGGGTACATGGCCGCAGTCATCGATCAGCAGGACCTGGGAGTGATTCCGGGTCAGCTGCGCAATCCGCTGGGGGTGGGCGGCCGAGCCGAATTCGTCCTGCCCGCCGTGGATCGCCAGGACCGGGCAATCCAGCCGCTGCACCTCGGCCTCCAGGTTCCAGCCGGCGAACTCGGGCGATAGCCAGGTCTCGGTCCAGGCATCCAGCACCCAGCGTGCCTTTTCGCCGTGATATCGGCTCAGCCGCTCCAGCTGGCCTACCGCCTGGAACCCCTGCTTGGCCACGCGGATGCCTGCCAGCGTGCGGTCCTCGACGAAGGCCTGGGCCGACTCGGTGACCAGCGCCTGACAATGCGTCCGGTGGCGGTCCGCGCAGTGGACCGCCATGCCGCCACCGACGCTATGGCCGAAGGCGATGAAGTCGCGGATACCCAGTTGCTCCTTCAGCGCCGAGAAGGCGTATTCCGCCTCGTTGCCGACAAAACCGACCGACAACTCGCCCGGATGGGCATCCGACCTGCCGAAGCCGAGCCGATCGTAGGCGACGACCGCCTTGCCCGTGGCGGCGGCGAGTTGGGCGGGGAAGTCTCGCCACAGCTCGACGCAGCCGAGGGAGTCATGGAACAGGACGATGGGCGCATCCTCAGCGGACAGGCCCTGCCGGTCGGCGCTCCAGATGCAGGCGAAGAGCCGGCCGTGGCCGGTTTCGACGCAAAGGTCCCGGGAGTGGATGGGGGTTGGCACGGGTTACCTCGATGGTTCAGGGGCGGTTGCATGGGCCGCCGGCAATCGTTGCGGGCGACAGTAGCAAAAAAGCACTTCGCGAATAACCAGAAAACGGTGGTGCTGACTATCCTCTCGCCCCCCTGGCACTCCACCGGCGCATCCCTTTAAGCTGCGTCTTTCTCCCCAAGGAAGACCTCCATGACCACCGCACTCCTGATCATCGACGTCCAGCGCGCGCTCAGTGTCGGCGACGAAGCCGCCTTCGAGATCGACCGGGTCATCGACAGGATCAACGCCATCAGCGCTCAGGCCAGGGAGGCTGGCGCTCCGGTGTTCCTGATCCAGCACGAAGAGGCCAGTGGGGCCTTCCGCTTCGGCAGCGAGGGCTGGCAGCTCGCCGAGTCGCTTGCGGCATTGCCGGGCGATATCCGGGTGCGCAAGACCACGCCGGACTCCTTCCACCAGACCGCGCTGCACCAGACGCTCCAGGAGCGCGGGATCAAGCGATTGATCGTTTGCGGCGCGCAGAGCGATTTCTGCGTCGATACCACAGTGCGACGCGCTCTGGCGCTGGGCTACGAGGTGGTCCTGGTGGCGGACGCCCATTCGACTCTGGACAACGGGGTGCTCTCGGCCGCGCAGATCATCGCCCACCACAACGTCACCCTCGGCAACATGACCAGCTTCGGCGTCCGCGCTGCGGTGGTTCCCGCCGAAGCGGTACGCATCGAGGCCTGACTTCACCCAAGCTCCCTTCAACCCACGGGATACTCGGAGAAAGTCCTTGATGGACGCTTCTCCGCGCGGGTGATGCAGTGGATCAACCGCAGCAGCGCCGGCATGCTGGCGCTGCTCGCCCTGGGTTTGACCCTGTGCCGTCGCCACGAATCGCGCTGAAATCCGGTTCGCTCCGCGCCGGCGACGCCGAGCAGCGTTCAGGCTGCCAGGTTGAGCTGCCAGGACACGCCGAAACTATCGTTCAGCCAGCCGAAGCGTTGGCTGAAGCCGTAGTTGTCCAGGGGCATCAGCACCTCGCCGCCCTGCGACACTCGCCGAAAACCCGCTCCTGCTCCTCGGCGGATTCGCACTCGACGAAGATCGAACTCGATGGGGTAAAGGAAAAAGCGTGCTGCACCGGGCTGTCCGAGCACATGAACTCGCGGCCTGCGAGGGCGAAGACCGCGACTTTCACCGTACCGGCCGGCCCCGACTCGCCCTCGGCGTAGTAGCTGGCCTGGATGATGCGTGAGTGCGGGAAAAGCGAAACGTAGAACTCCATCGCCGCCTGTGCCTGGCCCGTGAACATCAGGAAGGGAGTGATCGAATCTGCCATTGCTCACCTCGATAGGCATTGCGCCGCGAAACTGTCAGGGGTGAATTTTTAGCAGAGTCGGCAGAAGGCCGCCCACCGGGTCCGCCCGTTGGCTGGCAAGGTTGCAAGGCAAAAAAGGACCGTTACGGAGCCAAGGCGCATTCCGGCACTGCATTCCGTAACGGCCAAACTCCATGAACGATGAGCGTTCTCAGAATGCATCCTTCTCGCATTTGGCGGTGCGCCACTGGAGCGAGCCAATTGACCGTTCGGTATGTCGCTCCGCCAGTGGCGGGCCAGGAGCCCGCAGCCGCCCCCATCATGCGCTACCAGCCCTGCAGACGCAGCTTCCCGGAGCAATTGCCGGAGGTGGCTCGCCGTATCGACCCGTTGCCCATATCCCTCGACAGGTGTTACCCATCTATCCCGGCTGAACACATGGCGCACCCTACGAAGGGCCGAGCACCGGAGTCATACCTCGGCTGCGCGGGTGGGCCGCCCCTTTCAGTGGGTGGGGCAAGCCCAGGCGTTGCTGGAGGAGGGGGGCGAGGTTCTGCTTTCGCGAATGATTTCGCGCCTACACAAACAAGAAGCCCCGCACCAGGCGGGGCTTCTGCGTTACCAGGTTCGCGATGGAGGCTTAGGCCTGGACCACCGGGATCTTGGCGTTGGCCGCGGCGTCCTTGTACTCGGCGATCTGGTCGAAGGACAGGTAGCGGTAGATATCGGCCGCCATGCTGTCGATGTTCTTCGCGTAGCCCATGTACTCCTCGACGGTCGGCAGTTTGCCCAGGATCGAGGCAACGGCCGCCAGTTCGGCGGAGGCCAGGTAGACGTTGGTGGCGTCGCCCAGGCGGTTGGGGAAGTTACGGGTGGAGGTGGAGACCACGGTGGCCCCGGTCTGCACGCGCGCCTGGTTGCCCATGCACAGCGAGCAACCCGGCATTTCCATGCGGGCGCCGGCCTTGCCGTAGATGCCGTAGTAGCCTTCCTCGGTCAGCTGGTGCTGGTCCATCTTGGTCGGCGGCGCCAGCCACAGACGGGTCGGGATGCCGCCCTTGACCTTGTCCAGCAGCTTGCCGGCGGCGCGGAAGTGCCCAATGTTGGTCATGCAGGAACCGATGAACACTTCGTCGATCTTGTCGCCGGCCACGGTGGACAGCAGGCGGGCATCGTCCGGGTCGTTCGGCGCGCAGAGCACGGGCTCCTTGACGTCGGCCAGGTCGATCTCGATGACGGCGGCGTATTCGGCGTCGGCGTCGGCGGCCAGCAGGTTCGGCTGGGCCAGCCAGGCTTCCATCGCCTGGGCGCGGCGCTCCAGGGTGCGGGCGTCGCCGTAGCCTTCGCCGATCATCCAGCGCAGCAGGGTGATGTTGGAGCGCAGGTACTCGGCGATGGCCGCTTCCGGCAGCTTGATGGTGCAACCGGCGGCGGAACGTTCGGCCGAGGCGTCGGACAGCTCGAAGGCCTGCTCGACGGTCAGCTCGTTGAGGCCTTCGATCTCGAGGATGCGGCCGGAGAAGATGTTCTTCTTGCCTTTCTTCTCGACGGTGAGCAGGCCGGCCTGGATGGCGTAGTAGGGGATGGCATGCACCAGGTCACGCAGGGTGATCCCGGGCTGCATCTTGCCCTTGAAGCGCACCAGGACCGATTCCGGCATGTCCAGCGGCATCACGCCGGTGGCGGCGGCGAAGGCCACCAGGCCGGAGCCGGCCGGGAAGGAGATGCCGATCGGGAAGCGGGTGTGCGAGTCGCCACCGGTGCCGACGGTGTCCGGCAGCAGCATGCGGTTCAGCCAGCTGTGGATGATGCCGTCGCCCACTTTCAACGAGACGCCACCGCGATTGCGCATGAAGTCCGGCAGGCTGTGGTGGGTGCGCACGTCCACCGGCTTGGGGTAGGCGGCGGTGTGGCAGAAGGACTGCATCACCAGGTCGGCGGAGAAGCCGAGGCAGGCGAGGTCTTTCAGCTCGTCGCGGGTCATCGGGCCAGTGGTGTCCTGGGACCCGACGGTGGTCATCTTCGGCTCGCAGTAGGTGCCCGGGCGCACGCCCTGGCCTTCGGCGAGACCGCAGGCGCGGCCGACCATCTTCTGTGCCAGGGTGAAGCCCTTGCCGCTGTCGACCGGGGCTTCCGGCTTCTGGAACAGGTCGGAGGCGCCCAGGCCCAGTTCGGCACGGGCCTTCTCGGTCAGGCCGCGGCCGATGATCAGCGGGATACGGCCGCCGGCGCGGACTTCGTCCAGCAGCACCGGGGTCTTCAGCTCGAAGCTGGCCAGCAGTTCCTCGCTGCCATGGCGGCAGACTTTCCCGGCGTAGGGATAGACGTCGATCACGTCGCCCATGGCCAGGTTGGCGACATCGAATTCGATCGGCAGGGCACCGGCGTCTTCCATGGTGTTGTAGAAGATCGGGGCGATCTTGTTGCCGAAGCAGAAGCCACCGGCGCGCTTGTTCGGCACGAAGGGGATGTCGTCGCCGAAGAACCACAGCACCGAGTTGGTGGCGGACTTGCGCGAGGAGCCGGTGCCGACCACGTCACCGACGTAGGCGACCGGGAAGCCCTTGGCCTTGACCGCTTCGATCTGCTGCAGCGGACCGACGGAGCCGGGCTGGATCGGCTCGATGCCGTCGCGGGCCATTTTCAGCATGGCCAGGGCGTGCAGCGGGATGTCCGGGCGGGACCAGGCGTCCGGCGCCGGCGACAGGTCGTCGGTGTTGGTTTCGCCGGGGACCTTGAACACGGTCAGGGTCACTTTTTCCGGCACGGCCGGCTTGTTGACGAACCACTCGCCGTCGGCCCAGGACTTGAGCACGGCTTGCGCGGAGGCGTTGCCTTGCTTGGCGCGCTCGGCGACGTCGTGGAAGGCGTCGAACATCAGCAGGGTGTGCTTCAGCTGCTCGGCGGCGACGGTGGCCAGCTCGGCGCTGTCCAGCAGCTCGACCAGGGTGGCGATGTTGTAGCCGCCCTGCATGGTGCCCAGCAGTTCGGTGGCGCGCGCTTTGGAGATCAGCGGGGAGGTGGCTTCGCCCTTGGCGATAGCGGAGAGCAAACCGGCTTTGACGTAGGCGGCTTCGTCGACGCCCGGCGGAACACGGTTGGTGATCAGGTCGAGGAGGAAGGC
>NZ_SSON01000042.1 GCF_029871245.1 Pseudomonas sp. BN102
CCACGGGCGACGAAGGCCTTGTTCTTGATCTTCATGTCTTCGGCCGGCATCAGGTCGTAGCGGAAGCTGGAAGAAACGTGCAGCACGTCTTCCGGACCGCAACCGAGGTTGTCGAGCATGTATTCGAAGGCTTGCAGACGCGGCTTGTAGGCCTGGGCCTGTTGGGCGGTGAAAACCTTGTGGAAAGGCACGCCCAGCTTGTCGACGTTGGACATGATCTGTTCGTTCATGGCGTTGGAGAAGATCACCAGCGGGATCTTGTCGGCGATCTTCGCCAGGCCGGCCGTCACGTCGGGATGCGGGCCCCAGGTCGGCACGGCGTTGTAGTAAAGCTGGCCTTCGCCGCGATATTCGATGCCCCAGCGCTTGCACAGGCGCGACATGGCGGTATCGAGAATTTCATCATATGGCCGCCAGTCACCCATCACCTGATCCAGGCGATAAGCGGTGAAATCCTTGACGAACTGGTCCATCTGCTCAGGGGCAACGCGATCGGCGAACAGCTCGCGGGTCAGCGGCCCCATCTGGAAGTTGGTCAGCGTGCCGTAGCAGTCGAAGGTGATGTACTTGGGGCGCATGAAGCTCATATGGGCAGTCCTGAAAGTTCGTTGATAAAAGCGACGATACGTCGCAGCACCACGAGTTCATTACAGCACCGTGAAACCAGCATATGACGTTAAAAGCGCGAGCCAGCCAACATAAACCACCGTTTTGCCCGCCACCCCCAGCAGACTTTGCGGAGCGCTCTACAGCAGGGCAATTGCAGGCCCAATGCACCCTCGCGGAACGTTCAGAGCCCCTTTTAATGCCTCTCTCAGGCGTTGCGTCCGCAGAAAATGCGCCAGGCATGAACGCAAAACGGGCGCCCCGAAGGAACGCCCGTTGGCATGTTGATGCGCTTGCTCACCGCCCTCGACGGCATTCTGTGCGGTCATCGCGACACCGCCATGGACCGCTCGCCTCAATAGCCGCGAGAGCGGTCGATAACGTCCGCGAGTGGCTCTCCCCGTTGATGTCGACGAACGTTCTCCAGCAGGATCGGCGCAGCCGATTCGGGCTGCGTCATGCTCGCCACATGGGGCGTCAGGAATAATCGCGGATGGCCCCAGAAAGGATGCTCCGCAGGCAGGGGCTCAGGCTCGGTCACGTCGAGAATCGCGCGCGATAGCCGTCCCGAATCCAACGCCTCGAGCAGGTCCGCTTCGACCAGGTGCGGACCGCGTCCGACATTGATCAGCGCCGCACCGGCAGGCAGCAGCGAAAACAGTTCGCGGTTCAGGATGCCCCTGGTGGCCGGGGTGAGCGGCAACAGGCAGATCAGCACGTCGCACCCCGCGAGAAAGGGTTGCAACTGATCCGGGCCGGCAAAACTCTCCACGCCATCCATCTCACGCAGCGAGCGGTTCCAGCCACGCAGGTTGAAGCCGTAGCTCGCCAGCCGCTCCAGCACGGCACACCCCAACGCGCCCATGCCCATCACGCCGATCGTGCGGGCCGATGCAGGCGGTACCTCCAACGGATCCCAAATGCGCGCCGCCTTCGCCGCCACGTAGTCGAAGAAGTCGCGGTGCAGCGCCAGAACGGCCAGGCTGACATATTCCACCATGCCGTTGATGATCCCTGGCTCGACCATCCTGACAATGGGAACGTGCTTGGGCAGCGCGGAAAAATCGACATGATCGACACCGGCTCCCGAGGAGAAGAACACCTTCAGCCGAGGCAGCTTGGCGATGAACTCCGCCGGCGCCTGCCAGGCGATCAGGTATTCGACCTCGTCGAGGTCGCCGGCATCGGGCCAGACCCGAAAGTCGAGGTCGGGTGCGTGCTCGGCGAAGTAGCGCGCCCAAGCGGCAGCGCGAGGGGCATCAGATCGATAAAGAATGCTCATACCAAGGTCCTACCAGCCTCCTACCCAGCCATCGAAGAGCCCTTCAGGAAGGGTTTCCTCGTTCGCGCCACGGAGAAAATCGAAGTCGCAGCCCAGATGAGCCTGCTCGATGTGTTGGTTGTATAGATTGCGGTAGCCACGCACGTGCTGGGACAGCGCCGGTTGCCATGCCTGGCGCCGACGTTCGAGTTCGTCCGGTTCGACGCAGAGCTCCAGTCGCCGCGCGGCAACGTCGAGCTCGATGATGTCACCGTCACGCACCAGAGCCAGCGGACCGCCGATCGCAGCCTCGGGAGAAACATGCAGCACGGCCGCACCATAGGCAGTGCCGCTCATGCGCGCATCCGAGATGCGCAGCATGTCGCGCACGCCGCGCTCCATCAGATGGCGCGGCAGGGGCAGCATGCCCCACTCCGGCATCGCCGCGCCCACGGGCCCGGCATTGCGCAGAATGAGCACGCTATTCTCGTCGATGCCGAGTTCAGGGTTATCGATCTGGTCGGCGATCGTCTGCACGTCTTCGAACACCACCGCCGGGCCGCGATGACGGAACAGCTTGGGATCCGCCGCACAGGTCTTCATCACCGCCCCGTCCGGCGCCAGGTTGCCTTTGACCACGACCATCGTCTCGCCAGGCTTGACCGGATTATCCAGCGGGCGGATCACATCGCTATCGACGACATCCGCCGTCTCGAGAATCTCGCCGACCGTGCGGCCGTCGACGGTGCGCGCATCGAGATGCAGCAAAGGCTCTAGGGTCTTGAGCAGGGCCGGTACGCCACCCGCGGCCATCAGTCGCTCGGTCAGGTGTTCGCCGGCGGGCTGGACATTGGCGATCAGCGGCACACGCCTAGCGATCTCGTCGAAGCGCTCCAGGGTCAGCGGTACGCCGACGCGGCCGGCGAGCGCCAACAGGTGAATGATGACGTTGGTCGATCCACCCACCGCGCACAGTAGGGTAATGGCATTGTCGAAGGCTCGCGCATCGAGCACCTCACTCGGGCGGGGGCTGCCATCGGCGGCCATGCTGACGCTACGACGCCCCACCTCGCGGGCGATCTGATGACGACGTCGGTCGACCGCCGGCACCAGGCTGCTGCCGGGCAGCGACACACCCAGGGCCTCGCAGATGACCGCCATCGAAGAAGCGGTACCCATTTCTGCGCAGTGGCCGGCTGTCCCCATCACGCTTCGCTCGAACGCAGCGAAATCGCCTTCGGAGAGTTCTCCGGCACGCAGTTGATCGACCAGACGCCAGACGCCGGTGGCGTTCGCCAGATTGCCGCCAGTCGCCGAGCGAGGGGTGGCCGGGCCGCTGGCAAGGAATATGAACGGAACGCCCGCGCTGGCGGCCCCCATCAGTAGGGCCGGCTGCGTCTTGTCACATCCGCCGAGCAGCACTACCGCATCGAAGGGATAGCCGCGAATGGTCTCCTCGGCCTCCATAGCCAGCAGGTTGCGAAACGGGAAGGAGGTCGGCTTGATGATGTTCTCGCTGATCGACATCAACGGCACCTCGAACGGGATGCCGCCCGCCTCGAGAATCCCGACTTTCACCTCTTCGGCAAGCGTGCGCAGATTGAGATTGCACGGGTTGATATCGGACCAGGTGTTGAGAATGCCGACAACCGGGCGCTCCATCAGGTCTTCGCGGCTCCAGCCGGCGGTCGACAAGGTCGAACGATGCACGAAGCCAGGCAGGTCATCCTTGCGAAACCAGCGCGCGCTGCGTAGCGGCCGACCATCTTTTGTTTCGTTATCGCTCATGAGATCACCTTGTGGACCTATGTTCGGAAAATTCGTTAAGGCAGAGTTGCCACCTGCCGGGGATACCGCCCAGCGTCGCACCGCCTCTTGCCGAGGCGGTGCGGCGCTTGCTGGTCAGAGGCCGACCAGACCGGCCAGCCCGCCGATATCGGCGATTTGGCGGTAGCTGTAGCAAGCGTTACCCGGCTGCTCATGACCACGGGCGACGAAGGCCTTGTTCTTGATCTTCATGTCTTCGGCCGGCATCAGGTCGTAGCGGAAGCTGGAAGAAACGTGCAGCACGTCTTCCGGACCGCAACCGAGGTTGTCGAGCATGTATTCGAAGGCTTGCAGACGCGGCTTGTAGGCCTGGGCCTGTTGGGCGGTGAAAACCTTGTGGAAAGGCACGCCCAGCTTGTCGACGTTGGACATGATCTGTTCGTTCATGGCGTTGGAGAAGATCACCAGCGGGATCTTGTCGGCGATCTTCGCCAGGCCGGCCGTCACGTCGGGATGCGGGCCCCAGGTCGGCACGGCGTTGTAGTAAAGCTGGCCTTCGCCGCGATATTCGATGCCCCAGCGCTTGCACAGGCGCGACATGGCGGTATCGAGAATTTCATCATATGGCCGCCAGTCACCCATCACCTGATCCAGGCGATAAGCGGTGAAATCCTTGACGAACTGGTCCATCTGCTCAGGGGCAACGCGATCGGCGAACAGCTCGCGGGTCAGCGGCCCCATCTGGAAGTTGGTCAGCGTGCCGTAGCAGTCGAAGGTGATGTACTTGGGGCGCATGAAGCTCATATGGGCAGTCCTGAAAGTTCGTTGATAAA
>NZ_SSON01000043.1 GCF_029871245.1 Pseudomonas sp. BN102
CCACGGGCGACGAAGGCCTTGTTCTTGATCTTCATGTCTTCGGCCGGCATCAGGTCGTAGCGGAAGCTGGAAGAAACGTGCAGCACGTCTTCCGGACCGCAACCGAGGTTGTCGAGCATGTATTCGAAGGCTTGCAGACGCGGCTTGTAGGCCTGGGCCTGTTGGGCGGTGAAAACCTTGTGGAAAGGCACGCCCAGCTTGTCGACGTTGGACATGATCTGTTCGTTCATGGCGTTGGAGAAGATCACCAGCGGGATCTTGTCGGCGATCTTCGCCAGGCCGGCCGTCACGTCGGGATGCGGGCCCCAGGTCGGCACGGCGTTGTAGTAAAGCTGGCCTTCGCCGCGATATTCGATGCCCCAGCGCTTGCACAGGCGCGACATGGCGGTATCGAGAATTTCATCATATGGCCGCCAGTCACCCATCACCTGATCCAGGCGATAAGCGGTGAAATCCTTGACGAACTGGTCCATCTGCTCAGGGGCAACGCGATCGGCGAACAGCTCGCGGGTCAGCGGCCCCATCTGGAAGTTGGTCAGCGTGCCGTAGCAGTCGAAGGTGATGTACTTGGGGCGCATGAAGCTCATATGGGCAGTCCTGAAAGTTCGTTGATAAAGGCGACGATAGGTCGCAGCACCACGACTTCATTACAGCACCGCGAACCCAGCAGATGACGTTAAAAGTTCGACCCACTCGATACAAAAAGACAATAATTCGAGCCAACCTCAGCAGACTCTGCGAAGTACTCCCAAATAGCAGAACCTCGCCCCACACGCCTTTTTTGCGGGCCTGCACAAACACCAAGGGCGCCCATTTGGGCGCCCTTGCAGGTCATATCGCAGCAGTATCAACCGATGTCGATCAACACGCTCTTGTGCCGTAGATTGGCCTCGAACGCCTCACTGCCCAGATCCTTGCCGATGCCTGAACGCTTGTAGCCGCCGGTGGGCAGTACATGATCGTTGCTGCGCCCGTACCGGTTGACCCACACGGTGCCGACCTCGAGGCCACGGACCAGGCGCAGGGCGCGATTGAGATCGGCGGTATGCACCCCGGCCGCCAGCCCGTAGGTAGGATGCTCGGCGAGTTGCAGCGCCTGCTGCTCGTCGTCAAAGGTCTGGATGGTCAGCACCGGGCCGAAGACCTCTTCGAGCACCGCCGGGTTGCGGCTGTCCGCCACACTCAACAAGGTGGGCTGGTAATAGGCTCCGCCGAGGCCGTCGATGGGGCCACCGCCTTCTAGCACTTCGGCACCGGCCTGACGCGAACGCTGCACGATGCCGTCTATGCGCTCGGCCTGCGGACGCGAAATGATCGGCGACAGGCTGGTTTGTGCCGACCAGGTATGGCCCGGGCGCAACTCGCGGAAATAGCCCTGCAGGTGCTCGACGAAGGGCTCGAGGATCGAACGCTCGATGATCAGCCGCGAACCGGAGACGCAGACCTGGCCGGCATTGCCGGTGATACCCATGGCAACGCTCAGAGCGGTCTTGCGCAGGTCCGGCACGTCGGCGAACACCAGCTGCGGGCTCTTGCCGCCGAGCTCCAGGGTAACCGGCTTGGGCCCGAACTTGGCGCAGGTCGACATGATGCTCGAGCCGGTGGTGGTGGAACCGGTGAAGGTCACCTTACTGATTCGCGGATGGCGGCATAGAGCATCGCCAGTGAGGCGACCGTCGCCCTGCACCACGTTGAAGATGCCCGGCGGGATGCCCGCCTGCACCGCTAGCTCGGCATAGCGCAGGATGGAGAACGGAGTGAGCTCCGACGGTTTGAGCACCACCGCGTTACCGGCCGCCAGGGCCGGCGCGACCTTCCAGTTAGCCATGCTCAGCGGGAAGTTCCATGGCGCGATGGCGCCTACCACCCCGTAGGGTTCAGCGATCTGCATGCCCAGACGATCGCGCTGGGTGGCCGCCACCTGGCCGCCATGCTTATCCGCCAGCTCGGCGAAGAAGCGCAGCACCTCGGCGACATAGGGAATGTCCCAGCCCAGCACGTCCTTATGCGGACGGGTCGAGCCGACCGCCTCCAGCGGCGCCAGGGTCGCGGCGTCGGCCTCGATCAGATCGGCCCAGCGGCGCAGCACGCGACAGCGCTCACGCGGCGGACGGCTCGCCCAGTCGCTGCGGCAGAAGGCCTGCCAGGCATTCTCCACCGCCTCGTCGACCAGCGCCACGTCGGCGATGGGCAACGGCGCGTAATACTGGCCATCGGAGGGACGTACCACCTCCAGCCCCGGCAGACCGTCGCGATAGGTTCCGCCGATGAAATGAGCACTGCGTACCTTGACGATGCTGGGGTCGAAGCTGTTCATAAAGGACTCCGGAAAGGGGCCGAACACCGGTTCGGCAGCGAGTTACCAGGCCCTCATCGTAGAGAAAATCGGCCGATATTTGCTGCCGACCTTACCCCCCGTTTGAGCAGTAGCTGCGGCCTGTCGGGCCTGCATTCGCGCAATCTACCGAAAGTCCTTTTAAGCCCGCAGCTTCGTAGGGTGGGTTAGCCGCCTGTTGCGTTTGTCGATCGACTCGCTGTGCCTGGAGCGGCGTAATCCACCACCGGCGCAACGCCATCCATGGCCTGGTGGGTTAAGCGGCGCACGACCTTCAGCTGCGCCTGGAGGACCGGCATTCGGCGCCGCCAACCCACCCTACGGGAGCGGCGCTCGGCACCTCGTGCCCAAACGGCAACAGCTCCTTGTGATGCATGGCGCCGAACCTCCAACACCACTCGATCAATCCCAGTCCGGCCTACCACTTGCGATGGTATTCAACGGATAGCCGCGTTGATCGAGCGGCTGACGCAGCACGATCCGGCTGGCAAATTTCTCGATGCCGATATCGTCCTCCAGCAGCCGATCCATCAGCGCCTGGAACCAGGTAATGCTGGGTGCCACGATTTTCAGCAGGTAGTCGTAACCGCCGCTGACGTTGTAGCACTCGACGATCTCCTGATACTTGCCGACCCCGGCTTCGAACTTGCGGAAATCACGGGGTCGATGGCTGCTGATGGTCACCTCGGAAAACACCATGACGTGGCTGCCCAGCTTCTCCAGCGCGACCTCCGCACGGTAGCCGCGGATGACGCCGGCATCCTGTAGACGCTTGGTGCGCAGCAGGCACGGACTCTCACTGAGGGCGATGGCCGCCGACAGATCGACATTCGAACAGCGCCCCTCGCGCTGAAGGTGCACGAGAATCTTGATATCGAACGGGTCGAGGGAAGCCGTAGGTCGCATGTCGATTACCTTCGAGGCCGGTTAACGCGCCTTTGCAGATTGCGCTTCAGTCAGCGCTGCATCGAGCGTCTCGATTACCATACCGGCTTGTTCTGCCGTCAGCACCAACGGCGGTCGAATCTTCAGCACATTGTGTCCCATCGCACAGGCGCTGAGCAGGACACCCTTGTCGCGCATCAGATTGACCACCCGGGTGGTGAGCTCGCGGTCGGGGGCTCGCGTTGTGCGGTCCGCGACGAGTTCCACACCGACGAACATGCCCGCACTGCGTACATCACCGATGGCCTCGTGCCGGTCGGCAAGCGCCGCGATACCGTCGCGCAGGACCTTCCCGACCCTGGCGGCATGCTGCAGCAGGCCTTCCTTCTCGATCGTATCGAGCACGGCCAACGCTGCCGCGCAGGAGACGGTGTTGCCGGCGAAGGTATTGAAGTACCTGGAATTCTTGCCGAACTCGGCCAACACCTCAGCGGTGGCCAGCAGCCCCGCGATGGGTTGCCCGTTGCCCATCGGCTTGCCCAGGGTGACGATGTCGGGGATCACGCCATGACGCTGGAAGCCCCACATGTGCTCGCCCGTCCGGCCGAAGCCAGGCTGGACCTCGTCGGCGATGAAAATGCCACCGGCACGCTTGATCGCCTCGACCGCGCCCTTCAACAGGCCCGCTGGCTCAGGCAGGATGCCGTCACTGGTGAACAGCGAATCGACGATTAGTGCCGCCGGCTTGATGCCGTGACGCTGCAGATCGGCGATCGCCGCCGCGACATCGCGGGTGAAGCGTTCGCAGAGATCGGCACCCTCGGCATGGTAGAGGCGCGGCGCCGGCACCAGGCGAACGTGGGCCCCGAGATCGACCGTCACGCCGAGCGAAGGCGAGAACTTCGACACCGCATCGGTGAAGCCGTGATAGGCGGTCTCGGTGACGATCACGCCGGTGCCGCCGGTGCGCACCTGGGCGATGCGATAGGCGACGTCGTTTGCCTCGCTACCCGTGCAGGTCAGCATCAGATGCGCGAGCTCGGTCTCGGGCACCGTGGCGAGCAGGCGCTCGGCCAGTTCGAGAATGGTGTCGTGCAGATAGCGGGTGTTGGTCGCCAGCGTCTGCACCTGCCGGCAAATGGCCTCGGTCACGGCCGGGTGGCAATGCCCGAGCGAGGCCACGTTGTTGTACACGTCGAGGTAACGGCGCCCCTCCGGATCGATCAGCCACACGCCCTCGCCGCGCACGATATGCAGCGGGTGCTCGTACATCAGCCGATAGGCCGGGCCGAGCAAGGCGTCGCGCCGCTCGATCATCGCCGCGGTTGCGGGGCTCAGTTCGGCGCGTCCGGGGATATAGGCGTTGACCATGTTGAGGTCAGTGGTGCTCTTCATTGGTTTGTCCTTTGCGTACTTCGGTGAGTAATAGGTCGCGCGCCTGATCGCGGGAAAGATCGGCCATCAGCGACAGCGCCTCCCACGAGGCGGGGTTGTGGCGCATGATGTAGGCGCAGTTCTCCGGGTAGCGCCTGGCCCGCCATTCCGAAATCAACACGGTGATCAGGTGACGTGTGGCCATGAGATCGGCAACGACCTCCTGCTCCATTTCGCTGAGCGGCAGCGTGGCGTGATAAGCGCCGACGAACTGCGCCGGCCCCTCGAACGGATCGGCGCTGCCAGCCATGTGAAAGGCCGCCGCCGTGGCGACCTCCCCCACCAGCGGCGCATGCAGCATGTCGCCGAAGTCGATGATTCCCACGATGCGCTGATGATCCTCGGGGGCGACCAGCACGTTGTAGAGGTGGTAATCGTTGTGGATGACCTGCGACCTCAGCGAGGGCAGACGCGGCAGCACATGCTCGGTGAAGCGCCTCATGAACGACTCGGCGAGCGCGCGCCGTGGGGCATCCTCAATTGCATCTAGCTTGGCTGCCAGCCGGTTCGCCGCGGAAACGTTCCACAGCAGATCGTGCGTCGCCGAAGGATGGTTGAAATCGCGCAGTGCCAGGTTCAGTTCTGCGAGCAATCGCCCCATGGCCCGCCGCTGCGCGGCGGTGCGCGGGGTCTCGCGGATCTGCACGCCGTCGAGATAGGTCAGCATCCGCACGCTGGTCTGCACCCCGCCGGCCAGCGCTACGCTGTCGCGCGCACGCCCGCCAAGCGTGCGCACCACCCGCGGCGCCGGCAGGCCGGGCGCGACGCGGGCGATGTGCTCTAGCGCCGCGATCTGAAAATCCACCACCGCAAGCGGCTCCGATGGATTGCTGATCTTGACGACGTAACGCCTGCCGTCGGCCTTCTCCAGGCAACAGTTCTGGTCGCGTTCGCCCACCAGTGATTTAACGCTGCCATCGATGCCGTAGAGACGGCGAACCAGGGCCCGCACCTCGTTCGGGGCGAGGCTGGGTGCCGCCGTGCTCAACGCCGCTGCCGCCATCGGACGATTGTCTGCCATCACGCGCCCCGTTTCATCGGGGCGGTCTGGGCCAGGCAATCGAGGCCGAGCAAACCGGGAAGCTGGCGAATATCGGTCAGGCGGTTGACACCATAGCCGTCGCGGGCAGGCGTGTGACCGCGGTCGATGAAGGCCTTGGCCATGAATCCGAGATCCGACGCGGTCATCAGGTCGTAACGGAAGCACGACGAGACGTGCATCATCTGCTCCGGACCACAGCCGAGCTGATCGAACATGTACTCGAACATCTGCGCCCGCGGCTTGTAGGCGCGGGCTTCCTCGGCGGTGTAGACCGCGTGGAAAGGCGCCTTGAGGTGGGCGACGCTGTGCGGGATCAGATCGACCATCGAGTTCGACAGGATCACAAGCGGAACATGCGGAGCGATTGCCTCGAGCGTCTCGACGACGTTCGGGTGCGGCTGCCAGGTCGGCACGGCCTCGTACAGGGCGAGCGCATCGGAAGGACGATATTCCACGCCGTGCTTCTTGCACGTGCGTTGAATGGAGTTCTCCACCACATCGAAGAACGGCTTCCACTCACCCAATACCTCATCGAGACGGTAGAAGCGAAAACTGTCCAAGAAGGCCGGCATCCGCTCGCTCGGAACGCGATCTTCGAAGAGTTTTTTCGCGGTCGGGCCCATTTCGAAGTTGATGAGCGTGCCGTAGCAATCGAAGCTGATGAATTTCGGTTTGTATGTCACTTGAGCGATCTCCAGGTTGTGGATGACGGGTTGGTGACTACAAGTCTATGAATCGCAGCCCTACTGAAATGCTCTATTGCCGGGTGACTCAGGCAGATTCCTTTTCGATATGGAGCTTGCTGGCAGCATCTGCGGCCGGCCTCGCAAGGCCCGTGATCGCCCGCCTTCGCGCTCCCAGAACTGCCTATTCAAACGAGGTATAGAAACTGCCTGCGCAACGCAACAGCCGGTTCTGCGCTGCCGAGCGAGTTCTGTTTCCACCGGTGCGCACGGTGCACCCTACGCTCTGCCCCCCCCGCAAAAGGATTCGGCCCATGCAGCGCAACATTGGGACAGCACCAAACAAAAACGCCCCTCCATAAGGAGGGGCGTTCTTCATTGGGGGGCCGAGGCTATATCGCGCACTCTGCCCGCTTCTTCAGCGCACCGACTGCTTAGTCGGCAGTGCCGTACACCTCGGCCAGATCCCGCAGGTCCCAGTTGCCGCCGCTCAGCACCACGCAGACCTTCTCATCCGGCCGCACCTTGACCACGCCCGCCAGCAGGGCGCCGATGCCGATCGCGGCGGCGGGTTCGGCGATCAGTTTCGCGTCCTTGGCCAGGGCGCGCATGCCTTCGATGATGTGCTCGTCCTCGACCAGGACGATCTCGTCGACGTAGCGCTCGATGATCGGGAAGGGGTTCCGCCCCGGCACGCTTAAGCGCAAGCCGTCGGCGATGGTGTTCTTCAAGGGCAGCGAGGTGCGCTCCTTGTTCAACCGGCTGTGATAGTACTTGGGCGTCAGCGCCGGCTCCGCGCCGACGACCCGTACAGACGGCCGGGTTTCCTTGATGGCGGTGGCAATACCGGAAATCAGGCCGCCGCCGCCCATGGGGACGATGACGGTATCCACATCCGCCAGGTCCTCCAGGATTTCGCAGCCGATGGTGCCCTGGCCGGCCATCACCAGCGGGTCTTCGAAGGCATGGACGGGCACATAGCCGTTTTCCTCGGCGATTTCGTACACCCTTTTCCAGCGGGCAGCGTTGTCGCCATCGAAAAGGATGACCTCCGCCCCGAGGGCTTCGGTATTGGCGATCTTGATCTTCGGAGTGGTCACCGGCAGCACCAGGATGGCTTTCACCCCCAGCATTCGAGCGGCGTAGGCGAGCCCCTGGGCGTGGTTGCCGGAAGAGGTGGCGATGATGCCGTTGGCGATCTCTTCCCTGGGCAGCGAGAGCGTCTTGTTCAGCGCGCCGCGAATCTTGAACGCCCCGGTGATCTGCAGGGTTTCTGGCTTCAGATAGAGCTGGCAACCGGCGGCCTTTTCTATCTTCTCCGCACGCAGTAGCGGCGTATGTTTGATGTGGGGTTTCAGCCGCTCTTGGGCTTCCCGAATGTCCTGAATGGTCGGATGGTCGCGCATCTGATGTCCTCTCTCCTATTGCTGAATAGTCACGCTTCAAAGGAACGCGAAGAAGGTTCCGACGTTGTTTTCCAGCGCATTACGATAGATTTTTTCGGCGGTGGTGTTGTCTTGGATGGCCATGCCGGTGGAGTCGAAGATGGTGATTTCTTGGTCGCTCTCCCGGCCCGGCTTTCTGCCCAGCAGAATCTCGCCGAGTTCGCCGTGGATATCGTCCAGGCTGATGATCTTCTCCTTCAGCGGATGCCAGGTTTCCCCTTTTTCGATGCACTGCGAGATCGAGTCGTTGACTATCTTGGCGTGCCTGAATATCTCGGGATCCAACTCCTGCTTGCCTTTCATATCCGTGCCGATGGCGACGATATGAGTGCCGGGTTTCACCCAGCTCGCTTCCACCAGCGAGCCCTTGCCACGGGTGGTGGTGATCAGGATGTCGGCCTGCTCGACCGCTTCCTGCTTCGAATCCGCCAGGATCACCGGGATACCGAACTCGCCTTCGATATCCGCTTTGAAGCGCTCGCGCGTTTCCGGGCTTCTACTCCAGGCATGGATCTCTTCGATCTCCATCACCAGGCTGATGGCGCGAATCTGCATCCGCGCCTGGTTGCCGGTGCCTATGCAGGAGATCTTCTTGGCATTCTTTCTCGCCAGCGCCTTGACCGAGACGGCGCCCGACGCGCCCGTCCTGAGGCCGGTGAGCAGGCTTCCATCCATCACGCAGATCAGTGCGCAGCTCCTGGCATCGAACAGCAGAACGCTACCCATGCCGTTGGGCACACCATGCGCGGCCGGGTTATCGAGGAAGCCGCCGGACGAGGCCTTCATCGAGATGATTTCATTGGCCTTGCAGTAACCGACCTTGAAGTCGATCTCTCCGCGCGGCTCCGGCAGATGTATGCCTATGTAATCGGGCTGTACCACCTGCCCAGCGCTGAAGGCCTTGTAGGCCTCCTCCACCGTTCCGATGACCTCCTCCATGGATATCAATCTGCCGACTTCTGCTTTGTTAAGCAGCAGAGTTTTCATCTACAGGACCTCACTGTTCTTTTGATCTGGGCAGCCGTAATTGACCGGGCTTACGCAAGCATCATCGATGCCGGGACTGCTCGCCCTGTTCGGCGCAAGTAGCGCGGCAAGGCAGGGCCGGTTTTCTGTGAGCAGTATGCTGGCGAGCGCTCGGCAGAAAATTTCGAATACCGGGTGAATACGCTATTTCCGCACACTTTCCTCGCCATCGACGAAAGCTAACGCTCCGCTCCTGCGACGTATGCATCGCGCGAGGCCAAAGCCCCTGTAGCATGCATTCCCGCACCTTCTTCGCAGGCGGGAGGAAAGGCGCAGAGGCTGCAGAACCTGTTGCGCCGAGCACCGCAGCAGAAACTTCCAGGCGCCCCCAGGAAAACGCCCGATTCTGCGATCGCACACTGCCAATACGACAGCCCCCTTTGGGGTGCGATGCCTAAGATAGGATCAGCGCAACGGCATGAGTGACTGCCGAAGCCTGTCTGCCGCGCCGAATCGAGCGATAAGGCAGCAGACCCGAATCTCAGTTTCGATCATCCGCTCTGGTGCGCATCGATCAGCTTATCGGCGCGCGCCGACACGGCCTTGCAGCCGCCTTGCAGCGCTGCTCTGCACCGCTTTCTGCGAAGCCGTAAAACAACAGATTCCAGGCCAGGAGAACAGAATGCCGGCTCCCTTGATCACCATGCAGTCCAGTCCGGAGCTGCCGAAAAGCGCCGATGTCGTCGTCATCGGCGGCGGCATCATTGGCGTATGCGCCGCCTATTTCATGTCGCGCCAGGGCATGAGTGTTGCTCTGGTGGAGAAGGGACGTATCGGCGCAGAACAATCCAGCCGCAACTGGGGCTGGTGCCGCCAGCAGAACCGCGATGCGCGCGAACTGCCGTTATCGACCAAGAGTCTCGCGCTCTGGGAGGAGATCACCACTGACCTCGGGGTAGACCTTGGTTTCCGCCGCTGCGGTTTGTTCTATCTCTCGGATAGCCAGGCCGAACTGGACGGATGGTCGAGATGGCGCGACTTCGCGCTGACCCAGGGGGTCACGTCCCACATGCTGAGCAGCGCCGAGGCCACACAACGCGGCGCGGCCACCGGCAAGCCCTGGTTGGGCGGCGTGTTCTCGCCGTCCGATGGCATCGCCGACCCGGCGCGGGCGGCGCCGCTGATCGCCAAGGGAGTGCTCAAGCATGGCGGGACGATCCACCAGTTCTGCGCCGCCCGCGGCGTCGAGACCGAGGCGGGTCGGGTATCGGGAGTCATCACCGAAAAGGGCGTGATCAAGACCCGCCAGGTGGTAATGGCCGGCGGCGCCTGGGCCTCCTCCTTCTGCGCCCAGCTAGGCATTCGCTTTCCGCAGGCTTCGGTTCGCTCCTCCATCCTTTCGGTCATGCCGGGAGTCCAGGGGCTTCCCGATACGCTGCATACCAGCGAGGTGACCGTCACCCGGCGCGGCGACGGCGGCTATACCCTGGCCATTTCCGGACGTGCCTGCGTGGATCCGACGCCACAGCAACTGCGCTTCTCCTCGTACTTTCTGCCGATGTTCGCCAAGCGCTGGCAGATGCTCTCGCCGGGCGGTCTGCAGGGTTGGCAGTACGGGCATGAGACGCGCAGCAAATGGGCGCTCGACCGCCCCACACCGATGGAGCGGGTGCGCATCCTCGATCCGCGCCCGTCGGAATCGATACTGCGCGATACCCTGGCCCGCGCGCGCCGTCTACTGCCTGCCCTGGGCAGCGTACCGGTTCAGGCAGGCTGGGCCGGCTATATCGACAGCACCCCCGATGGCGTACCGGTCATCGATGAGGCGCAAAACCTGCCAGGCTTCATCCTGGCCGCCGGCTTCTCGGGTCACGGCTTCGGCATCGGCCCCGGCGCCGGGCGCCTGATCGCCGAACTGGCACAGGGGCAGACGCCGTTCGTGGACCATACCCAGTACAGCCTCGCACGCCTGAACAAAGGCGTCTGGGGCAAGGTCTCGGAGTTCTGAGCACCTCGCCGCTCTGGCGGGAGCCTCGCTCCCGCCTCCTCTACCCCTTCGTTATCGACCGAGCTGCTCGAACCTGTGAGCGCGTATCGGACTGCCTTGGGCAACCCTGCCCCTCCTCTGCAATCCGATCCAGTTGGCTGAAACGCGGCAGCCCCGGCGTGCCGTTCGGAACAGTTACGCCCCATAAGCGCCTGCGGATCGCTATCGCGCAAGCGCCGACCACTAAGGCTTATTTGACGACGTACAGCTTGCGAACGTAGACGCTACTCTCCCAGGCGCAGGGTGTGCCCTGGGCCACGAATACCGTATCGCCGGTATTGACCTTCAGCTCGACGCCGTCGGCGAGCTGCAGGGTGACGCTGCCTTCGATCAGGTGCATCAGCTCATGCACCTTGTGCGGACGAGCGTGACGCGTGTAGGGCGTCGAATCCCAAACACCGATGAGCAGATTGCTGGTGGTATCCACGAAGGCGTTATGGGAACGGCATTGCGGGGCGGGGCTAATCAGGATCTGCGCATCTGGCCCCTGCGAGGGATTCAGCGCCGCGCGCGGATCGAGCGGGATCAGGCCGGGCTTGCGCTCGTCGCCCTGGCTCAGTGCGCAGAACGCCCAGAGGCTACCGGCCTGCGCCTGCACGCGCAGCGCCGTACCACGACCTATCACCACGCTGTCTCCGACACCCAACTCGAGCGTCTGCTGCTCGTCCTGCAGCCCGACCTTTCCGGCGTGGACAACCAGCATTTCAGTGTGCGGGTAATCCTCGACGACTAGCTCTCCACTTGCCTGGACGGTGCCAGCGGAAATGCCATCGTTGCCCTGATAGGCCACTTGGCGAACGTCGCCGAAGGGATCGGACGAACTCAGGGAGGCGGGAGGAAACGCTGCAGCAGGAATGCCGTCGGCGTGCACCAGCAGCGAAGCAATAGGGTGTGACATCGATAGTGTCTCCAATGGTAGGGAGTAGATGAGGCGCGCATCGGCGACTCATGAAGGAGTTCGAAAAGAAGGTTTGGCACCGGCTTGGTGGGCTCCGCTGCCAGGTCTCCATGCTAGGAAATATCACCCGATATTTGCTGCGGACTTCCCACCTCGCTCGAGCATTAGCTGCTGCCTGAAAATCCGAAACTTATGTAATCCACCGAATTGATCCGCCCCCCTTGCCAGCCCTGATTTGCAGCTGAGATATAGCCACCGCGCTCGGGGGAGAGGACGGGTGCGGTCCTCGCCGGTCAGCCGCGTTCTAAGTCGATTGCAATGACCGAACGAGCCCAACGTCCTCACACCTCGAACCGACGCGATTCATCTGAGCTGCCATAAAAGCGTTGCCCCCCATCTGGGCAATGAACACTAATAAGATCAATGGAGTACTCCATGAGCGCCCTTAAACCGAGCTGTCTCGCACTGGCGATAACCGCCGTCTCGCAACTGGCCGTAGCTGGCCAGGAACAAGCCAAAGGCTTCATCGAAGACAGCAGCCTCACTCTGCTTAACCGCAACTTCTACATGAACCGAGATTTCCGTCACGGCGGCAGTAATAGCCAGGGGATCAACCGCTCGAAGCCTGTCAGCGAGCGCAATGGTTATCGTGAGGAGTGGGCGCACGGAGCCATGCTCAACTTCACTTCCGGCTTCACCCAGGGCACGGTCGGGTTCGGCGCGGATACCTTCGCCTACGGGGGGGTCAAGCTTGATACCGGTCGCGGGCGCGCCGGCGCTGGCCTGCTGCCGATCAGCAATAACCAGACTGCTGATGCCGAAGTACCTGATGCTTTTGGTGAGATCGGCGGCGCAGTGAAGATGCGGGTCTCCTCCACCGTACTGAAGTACGGCGAACAGCGCCCGACCGCACCGGTATTCGCTATGGGCGACAACCGTCTGCTGCCGGAAGTGGCGACCGGCTTCCAACTGTCCAGCAGCGAGCTCGACAACCTCCTCTTCGAGGCTGGCCATTTCACCGCGTACAACGGCAGAAACTCGACCAACTCCGACGACAAGCTGCTAACCACGTACGGCGGCGTAGAAGCGGACAGCGTCGACTTTCTCGGGGGCTCCTACAAGGTCAACGACAGGCTCGTCTTCATGGCCTACGCCAGCGAAGCCGAGGAGGTCTGGCGACAATACTTCGGCAGCGCCTCGTACATCCTCCCGCTTGCCAACCAACACGCCCTGTCGTTCGGTCTGACTGCGTACAAGACCAGTGACGAAGGAGAAGCACGTGCCGGTGAACTGGACACTACCAGTTGGTCGGCCAAAGCCGCGTATGCTTTCGGCCCGCACAAGCTGACCCTGGCCTATCAGAAAATCGACGGCGACGAAACCTTCGACTACATTGGCGTCGACTCGATCTGGCTGGCCAACTCCGTTCAGTACTCGGACTTCAACGCCCCCAACGAGCGGTCGATGCAGATCCGCTACGACCTCAACATGGCAAGCTTCGGCGTGCCTGGCCTGACCTTGATGGCGCGCTACATCAAAGGCGATCAGATCGACTTCACCAAGGCTGATCCGACTGGCACCTCTTTCCGCGCCGGAGCGGACGATGAGCATCACTGGGAGCGCGACCTGGAAGCCAAGTATGTGGTCCAGGAAGGAGCTGCCAAGGACCTGTCCTTCCGCGTGCGCCAGGCCACCCATCGCTCCAGTTCGTTCGACAGTGATATCGATGAGGTACGCCTGATCATCGAGTACCCCCTGAGCATCCTGTAAGCACAATCGCCACTTTATTCTGCCAGGGATCGGCAAGTTCTTTTCGAAGGCATCCTCCACGCTCCATTGCCTCCAGACGCCCAACCGGGCGTCTTTTTTGTGCCCGACCGTAGACTTGAAGGCGGTTACGTGACGGCCGAGGCTATTCGCACGGCTGTCGCCTCCTTGCTGATTACACCCTGCTGATTCAAATAGCCCAATGTCGAGTATCAATCATGGATGAAACATGGCTCGCCACGGACACCACCGAAGGTGAGTCCATACCTCCTGGAGGGCTGCAACCGTGTGCCACAAAGGCAAAATCTCTCCCGGCATTTACTGCCGATCCCAGCGCCCGTACGAGCAGTAACTATGGCCTGCACAACTGTCCGCTTGGCGAATATGCCGAATTAACCGGCACCTATTGCCACGCTTCGGCGCAGGTGGGATACAGGCTCCATCGAACACGCAATCAAAGCCGTGCGGCCCATTCACGGAGACCTGTCATGCCCGACTCGCAGAATCATCGGTATACCTATCGCCCCATGACCGCCGCCGACGTGCCGGCGGCCCATGCCTTGTCGGTGCAGCTCAAATGGCCGCACCGCCTGGACGACTGGGCCATGCTGCAACACGTCGCTGAAGGGTTCGTTGTGGAGGATGCCGGTCGCCTGATCGGAACGGCCTTCTCCTGCCGGCAAGGTGACTACGCCACCATCGGCCTGGTCATCGTGAGCGATGACTATCAGGGTCAAGGTATCGGTCGCAAGCTGATGGAGCAGGCCCTGCAAGCCTGCGGCTCGGCAACGGCGGTACTCAACGCGACGCTCGCTGGCGTGCCGCTGTATGCCAGCCAGGGCTTTGTCGAGTTCGGCGAGATTCATCAGCACCAAGGTCACGTGCAACACATTGCGCGCCCTGCCCTGGCGGCTGGCGAACACTGCAGAGTTTCCAGGGTCGAGGACTGGCCACAGGTACTCGAACTGGCCCATGCGGGCAGCGGCCTCGACAGAACCTGTGTATTCCAGGATCTCCAAGACGCGATCGAGCGGACGACCGTCATAGAGCGCGATGGCCGATTGCGCGCCTTCGCGATGCTCCGCGCCTTCGGCCGTGGCCACGTCATCGGCCCAATTGTCGCGGAGACGCCGGAACAAGCCAAGCATCTGATCGCCGAGCTGCTTGACCACGTCCAGGGGGAATTCGTGCGCCTGGATGTCTTGGCGGACATCGGGCTCGGCGACTGGTTGAGCGATGCGGGATTGCGGCACGTCGATAGCGTCGCACAGATGGCCCGAGGAACGCCGCCCGTACCCCTTGGTGGTGTCCGGCAGTTCGCGCTAGTAACCCAGGCCATCGGCTAATCCAGTCGTCAGATAACCACCAACCGCAATCGGAGTCTGCGCGATCCAGATCCGCAGGCATCTGGCCACCGGGGCTAGCCTTCAGACCTTCACTACGGAGTAACCATCATGGGTATAGGCGGCATCAGTATCTGGAAGCTTCTGATCATCCTGCTGATCCTGATCATGTTGTTCGGCACTAAGCGCCTGAAAGGACTGGGATCGGATCTGGGTGAGACGATAAAAGGCCTGCGCAACTCCATGGGCAACGACGACGCGCAGGCCTTCGAGACTGCACCGGGTCAAACCAACGATGCGCATCCGCACAAGATCGAAGACCCGATGCAGAAACACTAAAAGCTTCGTGCAGCTGTGCAGCTCACCCCCCGAGCGGCCCATTTGTGAATTATCACGGGCTATTGGGGCAGACTTCACGAGAGACCTCCCCGTCTACTCGTTCATGTGTTCCGGTCAACGGCGGCAACACCACCAGTTTCCAACAACTTAACTACGCCACAGTAGGTTGCCATCCTGAAACCCGCAGGCTAGAGTGCGCCCGTCGTGGTAAATCCCACGACCGGGCGTGAGAACCCGGATGTTGTCCAAGGCACGGTAGCGCCGTAGAGCAGAGCCAATGTTTACGCATTGTGCTACAGCGCTTCTATGGCGGACCGTGTGAGGCGGGCTTTTGCCCGGCCGGTTTCCTTGGACGCCGGATTCTCACCCTTGCACGGTCCGCCTCCTATGCTCGTGAGAAGGCTGGTAGGCGGCTCCTTAACCCGTCCAAGGAGCATAAGGAAAATGCGCTACCTCCTTTTTACCCGAGAGCTCCGCCTTGGGAGTTTGGTCTTGTTCACCTCTATTCCGGAGGTGTGCCATGGCTGAGTTCGAAACCTGCGTTGTTCCCTTCCCACGGCGGCCTAGTCCGCTGCATGAATCCGAGCGCTCTCCCCTCCCCGTCGAGGCTGCGGCCGAACTGCGCGCCACCATGCTCGGCAACTTGCTGGATCAAATGGCCGGGCCGGATGGACTCCAGCCGGAAAACCTGCGCCTGCGGGTGGCGGCTTACTCGGCCCAGGATCTACTCGACGAGATGGTCGTGCTGTTCCGTCGCGCGCTGTCTGAAGCGCGAGGAGGTGCCCGATGAGCGAGGGCGTCATGACTTGTCTCCCGCCACACGATGGCCATCCCGGCATGGAAATCATCTGGGCCGCGGACTGCCGGCAGGCTTTCAACCAAGGCGTCGGACTGGCTCAGACCTGGCTCGACAATGCTCGCAGCGGCTGGCTGTGGGCGATCATGATCGCCGAGCGTGATCTTCTCCCCTGTGCAATGGAACGGCGTGCTTTCGAGGTCGGTTTCCTGAGCCGTATTCACCAGCGGCTGTGTTCGTTGCAGCGCAATGAGCAGCGGACCCGGGATCTGGCTTTGACGCGGTAGGCACGAAACTCGAGCCGGCTCAGCCGGCTCGATTCTGTAGAGCCCGCCATAGGATTTCTTGATAGACGCGCATGTCCTCTCCGGCCCCTTGGGCCTGCGCGCTTCGCTTGCCTTTGGTGCCACATGTGTGTGTGAAGCATTGGGCTGTCACCACCAGTGGTGACCCTTTCCCACTCCCAGAGCAGGGGTTCTTGCCCCCTCAAAATCAAGAAAAATAGACGGTTTCCACCCGGCCGCTGCGCTGGGTGGAGCCTCCGCGATTTTTCCTGATTTTTTCACGACGGCCTTAGTCGCCCTAGTCGGCAGGGGTTCATGCGCAACGCAAGCGCAGAACCCTGAAGACGAAGGAGCGAAAGCCATGAGCAAAGAAATCAGGATCTACGTTGCCGACCTGGCCGCCTACAACGCCGGTCATCTGCATGGCGTCTGGATCGATGCGATCCTGGACCTGGACGACATCCAGGCGCAAGTCGACGCGATGCTCGCAGCCTCACCGGTCGAGGGTGCGGAGGAGTACGCCATCCACGACTTCGAGGGCTTCGACGGCTACCGCCTCGGCGAATACGAGGGGCTGCAAGCCGCCCACGAGATCGCCTGGTTCATCGAGGAGTACCCCGACTTTGGCGGCGCCCTACTCTCCCATTTCAACGATCTGGAGCATGCGCGCAAGGCCGCCGAGGAGGACTACTGCGGTTGCTATGCCTCGCTGGCCGACTATGCCCAGGAGCTGACCGAGGAGACCACCAGCATTCCCCAGCATCTGGTCCATTACATTGACTACCGGGCCATGGCCTGCGACATGGAGATCGGCGGCGACCTGTTCACCCTCGAGACCGGTTTCGAGCAGGTGAATGTGTTCTGGAGCAGGTAGTGCAGGCACTGGCACCGGGATTGACCCGGTGCCCTTGTTTTTTGCGCCCCTGTCCATTCGGACACCCGCGCGCCCCACCCTTGAGGCAGACAGGTGCTGCACGTACCTGCACTGGTCAAACCATTCCGAACGGCGGTTCGAGTTTCTCTTGGCTACAGCGGGTGGTAGCCCGTCGCTGTACTGATGCGGCCTGATTCAGTTGTAGCGTTGCATCAGGCAATGACTGATGCACCTGGGCTGTCAGGTAGAAGGTCGCTGGAATCCGCTCCGACTTCTGGCCGCGGAACAGGTGCTTCAGAAGACTCCGTGGATGAGCGGAAGGCAAATACCTGGATCTCGATCAGGTATCTACCCAGGTCACTTTCGACGCAAGCACGTACCGGCTTGCGGAATCCTTCTACCCAGGCGTCATACACCGTATTGACCTGGTCGAACAACGCGTAGTCGGCGATCCAGATCTGGACTCGGGTCAGATCGTTGCGCGTGATCCCAGCGCGGGCCATCAGCGATTCGATTGTTGCCAGAGCCTCGCGTGCCTGCCCGACGACATCCAGCGCAGGACCATCGGCAACGATCCCGGCAGTTTCAAAAAAGGGACCGTAGGCCACTGCGAGGGACATGCGCTGTCCTTCGTCAAAGCGCGCGATCATTGCGTATCCATCTCCTTGCAGCCTGAAAAAAACGCACCGGACGGCGCGGCGAGCAGACCCGCCCGATGCAAAGGACGACCGTGAACGGACGTCGCCCGATGGTTCAGCTCAACTCGTTGATGCACACCACCTTCGGTTGCGTCATGTCCTCATAGGCGAAGCGGACGCCTTCGCGACCCAGGCTGCCGTATTTGAAGCCGCCGAAGGGCATGGCGTCGAAGCGGTAGTCGGAGGAGTCGTTGATCATCACCCCGCCGGCCTCGATGCGCTTCGCGGCGCTCAGTGCGCGCTTGAGGTCCGCGGTGAAGATGCCCGCGTGCAGGCTGTATTCGGGTTCGTTGGCCAGGGCGACGGCCTCGTCCAGGCTGTCGAACGGCTCCAGCACCACCACCGGAGCGAACACTTCGTGGCACCACAGGCGGCTGTCATGGCTCACCCGCTCCAGTACGGTCGGTGCATACAGGGTGCCCTGGCGACGGTGGCCACAGAGCAGGCGTGCCCCCTCGGCCAGGGCCTCCGTCACCACCTGCTCGGCGTTGCGTGCGGCCTGTTCGGTGATCATCGGACCAACGTCAGTCTTGCGGCAGCTTGGATCACCCACCACCAGCGCCTGGCTCAATGCCACGAAGCGTTCACGGAAGGCCTCGTAGATCGACGCCTGCACGAGGATGCGCTGCGTGCCAATGCAGTTCTGCCCCGCTGCCCAGAAGGCGCCGGACACGCAGGATTCGACCGTAGCCTCCAGCTCGCAATCCTCAAGTACCAGCACCGGTGCATTGCCGCCCAGGTCCATCGCCAGCTTCTTCAGGCCGGCGTTGCGGGCGATGTTCTCGCCGGTGACGAAGCCGCCGGTGAAGGAGATCATCCGTACTTCACGGGCGGCAGTGAGCGCCTTGCCCAGCTCCGCACCGCCGGGGGCGATGGTCACGACGGACTCCGGCAGGCCGGCTTCGCGCAGGCAGTTCACCAGCTTGCACGCCGACAGGGGCGCCAACTCCGAGGGCTTGAGCAACACCGCGTTGCCACCGGCGATGGATGGGCCGAGCTTGTGCGCCACCAAGTTCAGCGGGTCGTTGTAAGGGGTGATCGCCACGATCAGCCCCAGCGGCTCGCGGGTGAACCAGCCCTGGCGGGATTCGGAGCCCTCGTAGGACTCGAACGGCACCACCTCGCCGGCATTACGCCTGGCCTCTTCGGCTGATAGCTTGAGGGTGTTGATGCAGCGCTTCACCTCTTTCTCCGCCTGGCGCAGAGTCTTGCCCGCCTCGGCGACGATCAGGCCGGCGAAGGCAGCGGCGTCCCGCTCGACCAGGCGCGCGGCGTCCTCGAGGATGCGTGCACGGCGATGGCGCGGCAGCGCGGCACAAGTCCGCACACCCTCCCGGGCCTGCTCCAGCAGGCCGGGGACGTCGGCGACACCGAGGCAGGGCACGCAGCCCACCTGGCTACCATCGAAGGGGTTAAACACATCGATCAAGGGGCTTTCCATGGCCTTGGCGAGGGCGAGATGAGATGCGGTCATGAGTGTTCTCCCAGGCTCAGCGCTTCGTACGCGCGGTGTGAATGGCGACAATGTCGGACAGCAGCGCGAAGGCTGTCTCGATGCGCCCGGCCCCCGGACCGGAGACCGTCACCGCCCCCAGCAGTTCGGTGTTGAAGGACACCGCGTTGGTGGCGCCGGAGATGCCGGCCAGCGGGTGGCCATTGTCCAGTCGGCGGGCCTCGACGCTGGCACATACGGAGCCATCGGCCTGACGCTGGGCGGAGCCGATCAGCTTCCAGCGGGCGCCGGCCTGGCGAGCCTGTTCGAGGTCGGCGGCGCCCAAGCCGCTGATGCCGCTGCAACGCACATCGCTCACCTGCAGGTGGGCGTCGAGCAGTTCTTTGGCGAGGATCACCACCTTCAGGCGTACATCGAAACCTTCGACGTCCGCGGTCGGGTCGGCCTCGGCGTAGCCCAGCTCCTGCGCCTGGCGCACCGCTTCGGCGAAGCTCAGGCCTTCCTCCATGCGGGTCAGCACATAGTTTGAAGTGCCGTTGAGGATGCCTTCGAAGCCGGTGATCACCGCACCCGGCAGGGTCTGGCGCGCCATGCGGATGACCGGGGTGCCGCTCATCACCGAGCCTTCGTACTCGAAGGCCACGCCATTGCGCTCGGCCAGGGCCTTGAGTTCGGCGCCGTGCAACGCGATCGGGCCCTTGTTGGTGGTGACCACATGCTTGCCACTCTCCAGTGCCCAGCGGCAGAAAGTGGCTGCCGGCTCACCGTCCACCGGATTGGTGAAGGTGGCCTCGGCAATAATGTCGGCGCCGGACTGCTTGATGACCGTCTCGTTGAACGCTTCGGCAGTGCCGCCCGGCAGTTCTGCGAATGCCCCCTTGGCGGCCGGCAGCGTGACCAGTTGCGCAGCGTCCAGGCCGTCACGGTTCATGACGGACCCCAGGAACAGGTCGGTCACACCGACGATCTTCAGGCTGAAGCCCAGCTCGGCCTGCCAGGCCTCATTGCGCTCGGCGATCAGTTGGGCCAGGCCGCGGTTCACGCCGCCGAAACCAACCAGGGCAATCTTGTATTCGGACATCGGGTTGCCTCCCATACAGGCAGTTGCTTGATGGGTTCCAGCCTAAGAGCCGGTTGATGGCAGTTGAATATGGCAATCCGCTGTATTTATTGGCCATTTTGACCAGCACCAGCGCCAGCACCTGCTGTGGAAATGCGGAGGCGGCGGATTGCCCCGGGCCGATCCAGGAGCATGGGTGAGCGGGATTTCCACGTGGGCGTGACCACAGGGGGCTGGCTCGAACCAGGCAGCCCATGCGAGCGCGCATAAAAAACGCCGCCCGGACCAGGTCCGGGCGGCGCTGAGGGAGGATGCTCCCCAGTTCAGATCACAGAGGAGAGCACGAAGGAGGTAACCGTGTTGGAAACGCCGGGCATGGCGGAAATCTCCTTCCACACCAGATGCACGCGTTCAGGCGTCGCCGCGTCGACCCGAAGCATCAGATCGAACTCACCGCTCATGACCTCGCACTGGACGATTTCCGGAATGCCGCGCAGGGCTTGCAGCACTTCCTCGCCGCGCATGCGGTCGTAGCGGTAGACGAAGATCACCGCGCTGATCAACGAGGCTGGACGACGGCCGTCGCCGGTCTTCAGTGTGTAGCCCTGGATGGCGCCGTCGCGTTCCAGGCGCTCGATGCGCTGGCGAACCGCGTTGCGCGACAGGTTGACCTTGTCGCCGAGTTCCGCATGGGCAATGCGCGCGTTGGCGGTGAGTTCAGCCAGGATGCGTTCGTCCAGCGGATCGAGGATGCGCTTCATCGCCGCCCTCCCCCTACCATTCACGGAGCATCCGGCACAGCCCGTCGAGGTCGCCACGCGCCAGATGTCGCGGATGTCCTGCGGGCGCTTGCAGCTGCGGCAGCGGCCCATTCCAGGCACCCAACTCGGCCAGCAGCTCGGCCGACTTCTCCGGGGCGATCTGCCCCAGGGTCACCATCGGCGTCACCATGCTGCGCCGGTACAGGCGCGCCGCGAGCACACCGGTGGCGGTGTGCGGATCGATCGAGATGCCAGTGTCGCGGAACAGCGCAGTAATTTCCGCCACCGTCTGCTCGTCACCCACCGCGTAGGAGTCAATCAGCAGGCGAGCTTGCAGCCACTGGTGGTTGGCGATGCTGAGTTCGCCGACGTTTTCAAAGTGTTCCATCAGTGTCTTCACCGCCTGGTCGTCGTGGTCGTAGAGCTCCCAGACGAAACGCTCCAGATTGGAGAAGATGGAAAAGTCCATGGCTGGAGAGAGAGTGCGACTGGCCTCACGGGTGGAATAGTGGTTCTTGTGAATGAACTGGTGCAACGCGTCGTTACGGTTGGTGGAGATGATGATCTGGTTGATCGGTAGTCCCATCTTCTGCGCGATATAGCCGGCGTAGACCTCCGCGAAGCTCGCCGCCGGGATGCTGAAACCGATCGGGCGCTGGCCGCCGCCAAGCTGCAGGGCTGCGTGGAAGTAGAAGACGAGTTGCGCCAGCACGCCGATCCAGTTGGTGGAGTTGAAGCCGATGGGCACTACCTGCTCCAGTGGCCACTGACGAAACAGCCGCGAGACCAGGGTCTGGCAGTCGTCGAAGCTGCCGGCCACGGCGCAGGCCAGCACCCGCTCCGTGTCGGCAGCCTGGAGCGCAAGCAGGCGGTCACCCGGCACGCCTATCTCCGGATACAGCGTGACCACCCGGCAGCTTGGGCAGGCGCCGAAAGCCTGCATGGCGGCCAGCCCGGTGTCACCATTGGTGGCGCCCACGACCAGTGCCCGTCCTCCGTCGCATTCGAGGAAGTATCGCACCAGGCGCGCGTGCAGCTGGGCGGCGAAATCCTTGGAGGCGCGGGTCGGGCCGTGGAACAGCTCCAGCACCCATTCGTTGCGGTCGATCTGGCGCAGCGGCGCGATGGCGCGGTGGTTGAAGGGGCGATAGCTGTCCTTGAGCAACGTCTTGAGTTCGTCCTCCGCGATGGTCTGCCCGACGAAGGGGCTGATCACCCGCCAGGCCAGCTCCTCAAACGGCAGCCAAGACCAGTTGGCGATTTCCTGGGCACCGAACACCGGCAGGCTGGCCGGCACGAAGAGCCCGCCATCAGTGGCGAGCCCCGACAACACCACATTGCGGAAATCCGCCCGCAAGGCGGCGCTGCGTGTACTTACGTAATGCATGATCTCTCCTGGCGCTTACTTGTAGCGATGGGCCTGGGCCACCAGCCAGGTGGCAAAGGCCGAGGCATCTGGATGCAGTTTTGTCCCTGTACCGTGGACCAGGTAGAAGGACTCGCTGGCCTCAATGCGCTGATCGAAAAGCTCCACTAGACGGCCTTCGCGCAGCAGGTCCTCAACCATAGACGAACGCGCCAGGGCGATGCCCTGCCCCAGTTCGGCGAGGCGCAAGGTGGAGACCAGGGTGTCGAACTGGGGGCCGGTGGAGAAATCGACGTCGTCGGCACCCACCCGCTTCAGCCAGTAACCCCAGCCCTCTTCGTAGCCGAGCACGTGCAGCAGCGGGTGACGGGCGACGTCGCGAGGCTCCTGCAGCGGCAAGTCGGCGATCAGCTGCGGCGAACAGACTGGGAACAGGGTGTCCCAGGTCAGCCTCTGCGACACCAGCCCCGGCCAGTGCCCGTGGCCCCAGCGGATCTCCACATCGTCCTCACCATCCAGCTCCTTGACCCAGAGATTGCTGATGTAACGGATATCGAGATGGGGATGAGCGCGACGGAAATCGGCCAGCTTGGGTGCCAGCCAGAAGTGCAGGAACGAAAGGCTGCCACGCACCTTGATCGGCCGCCGCTTGTGCTGGCCGAAGATCTCGTTGGTGCCCACCGCCAGGCGGGTGATGGCGTCCTGTACCACCGGCAGGTAGGACTGTCCTTCCTCCGTCAGGCCGAGGCCCCGTGGCAGGCGCTTGAACAACGCTACCCCCAGGTGGCTTTCCAGCTGGCGGATCTGCTGGCTCACCGCCCCTTGGGTCAGGTGCAGCTCGTCCGCCGCGTGGGTGAAGTTGAGGTACCGCGCCGATACCTCGAACGCTCGCAACCAGTTCAACGGGGGCAAGGCTTTCTGGTTCATGCGCGGTCTCTCATGGGGTCATTTCCGGGGAATCGTCGCGGGGCGGACGGTTTCAATCAGCCCCCTCAGGCCACCTCGGGCGTGCGGACCGGCGCGGCGTGGGAGGCCAGGCGCCGCTCACGGCCCTTACGGGTGACCCAGTAGACGAAGTAGCACCAGGCAATGAACGGCACCCCGAAGTAGAGCGCAACTCGCTGGGCCGGATCAAAGGCAATCCCGATGCAGGCCAGCGTGCAACTCGCCAGCGCGCCCAGCGGCACCCAGGGATAACCGCGTACCCGGAACTTGAGGTCCTCGACCTTGCCGCCATTGGCCACGTAATGGCGACGGAAGGCGATCTGGCTTGCCGCAATGCTCATCCACACCACCACCACGGCCAGGCCCGAAATCGACACCAGCGCGAGGTAGACGGTATCCGGGGCAAAAACGCCGCTCAGCAGCGAGGCAATGCTGCCGGCCATGCTCACCACAATTGCGTTGAACGGCGTGCCCATGCGGCTCAGCTCGCCGAAGCGCTTGGGCATGTGACCCTGGTCGCTCAGGGTCCAGAGCATCCGCGAAGCGGCATACAGGCCAGAGTTGGCAGCTGACAACAACGCACTGATGATCACGAAGTTCATGATGTCGGCCGCATAGGGGATGCCGATGGACTCGAACACCGTGACGAAGGGACTCTCCACCAGGCCGGCCTGCTCACGCGGCAGCAGGGTTGCGAGGACGAAGATGGTGCCGACGAAGAACAACGCCAAACGTACTACGGTGGTGCGGATGGCCTTGGGCACGTTGCGTTGAGGGTCACGGGTCTCGCCGGCGGCGATACCGATCAGCTCGGTGCCGGAAAAGGCGAACGACACCGCCAGCAGGGTCATGGCGATCGACCAGAAGCCGGTCGGGAACAATCCCTCGCGGGTGAAGTTGCCGAGGCCAATGCTGTGGGCCTGCTGCACCTCGAACAAGCCGATGATGGCGCCCGTTCCCACCACCAGGAAGGCGATCACGGCCACTACCTTCACCAGTGACAGCCAGAACTCGGTTTCGGCGAACAGCCGCACCGACACCACGTTGCTGACGAACACCGTGATGGCGAACAACGCGCTCCAGATCCACACCGGGGTATCAGGGAACCAGCGCACCATGAGGATGCCGGCTGCAGTGAACTCCGAGCCAATGGCCACCGCCCAGGTCAGCCAATAGAGCCAGGCCACGGTATAACCGGTGCCGGGGCCCAGGTAACGTGAGGCGTAGCTGCTGAAGGAGCCGGTTTCCGGCATCTGCACGGCCAGTTCCCCAAGGCACATCATCACCATGTAAACCATGATCGCGCCAATGATATAGGCGATGACCGCCCCCAGCGGACCGGCCTGGTTGACGGTATAGCCGGATGTCAGGAACAGGCCGGTACCGATCACCCCTCCCAGCGCCAGCATCACAATGTGGCGCGTCTGCATATCCTGTTTGAAACCAGGTCCCGAAATATTCTTATCTGTTGTTTGCGCGGACATATGTGGACTCTCATGAAAGTTTGCGGGCAAAGAAGTTTCTGCAACCAACTTCAAGGCAGAACTGATCAAGTTGCCATCGGGTATTGTTATTGTTCCTTTTCATGATTAACTCGCTGGCTCTCCGGCCAGGAGTCAGGGGGCGAACGTCAGGTTTCCACCTCGGTGTGACGTTCGGTCAGAACAGTGGAGAATTTCGAAGCAGGTTCGTTAGCGAGTTCCCGGTGAACAAACGCAAACGCCTGCTGGAGATCGGCGAGCAGATCGCCGGTTTCTTCGATTCCCACGGAGATCCGCACCAGACCTTCGGAGATGCCCAGCGCCTGGCGCTCCTCCAGGGTGTTCTCGACGTGACTGGTGGTGCGCGCGGGGCCGTAGATGGTTTCCACCGCGCCCAGGTTGCCGGCGCGATGGGCAAAGCGCAGGCGCGGTAGGAGGCGTTTCACGGTGTCCATGCCACCGGCCAGGACGAAGCTGACGATGGCGCCGAAACCGCGCATCTGCGAGCACGCGATGGCATGACCGGGATGGCTGGGCAGTCCGGGATAATTCACCGCCTCCACCAGCGGTTCGGTGAGCAGGTATTCGGCCAGCGCTTGGGCGCTCTGCTGCTGTTGGCGCAGGCGCAGGGCCAGAGTCTTGATACCCCGGATGATCAGGTAGGCGGAGAACGGGTCCAACGCCGCGCCATTGATCTCGCGGTAATGACGCACCTGGGCCATCAGGCTTTCCGCGCCGCACACCACGCCTCCGAGCACGTCGCCGTGGCCCGAGAGGAACTTGGTCGCGCTGTGCACCACCACATCCACACCCAGGGCCAGGGGGTTCTGGTTAAGCGGCGTGGCGAAGGTGTTATCCGCCACCACCAGGGCGCTCACGCGCTTGGCCGCAGCCACCAGACGGCGGATATCAAGGACTTTAAGGGTCGGATTGGTGGGCGTCTCCAGGTACAGCAGGTCGCAGCCCTTGGCGATCTCGTGCTCGATGGCCTCGGCATCCAGGGTGTCGCAGAGGGTCACCTCCACGCCCATGCGCGGTAGAAACTCCTCGAAGATCTTGTTAGTGCCACCGTAGCTGTCGCGGGTGGACACCACGCGCTTCCCGCTGCAGAGGAAGGTGTGCAGCACCCCGCTGATTGCGGCCATGCCACTGCTGAAGGCCACTGCCGACTCCGACTTCTCCAGCTCGCACAGTTTGTTCTCCAGCGTGGCGACCGTCGGGTTGCTCATGCGGCTGTAGATGAAACCCTCGCTCTTGCCCAGCGCTACGTCGTACCAGAGATCGATATCCTGATAGCCATATGCGGCACTTAAGACAATTGGCGTTTGCGTAGCGTTATAGGGATGCTGTACTTGCTCTCCCGCCCAGACAACTTGAGTGCCAATGCCCGCACACTCGCTGCGAGCAGCTTCCAAATTCTTGTTCATATAATTTCCCGGCGACGATCAGTACGACTTTCAAGCCATGGACTTGATTTACGGGAAATATAGGGAAGCGCAACGCATTAGAAAAACGATGTTATCGATGCCTAAGGGTCGCTTTTTTTAATGGCTGTCCTATGTCAGCTCGTTAGCCATTCGCCGAAGCGCGCATCAGCAGCGAGGTCCCAGATCCTGCCGTCATTCTTTCTATCTACGCGTCAGCGGAAAGAAGCCGGACAAAAACATGACGATATTCACCGTGGGCCTGCTTCGTTCATTCGGCGCCGGTGGCGCCCGATCCTGGATAGCTGATCGGGGGCAGCACACTTCTGCAATCAATCTGAGGCAGGTAAACCGAATCGCGGCCACAGATTCGGACCGATACGGACTTCCGTATCTGCACAAATGCGCAGATCCGCTTCTACGGAACTGCGGCGTTGTGGGGAAGCGGATTTACGCTTCTACCGAAGTACGGAAAAAGCGCCGACGCGCTTTTCAGGTTCTGCCCCAAGTCACCGAATCGTATTCCAGCAGCGCTGCGTGCTGGGGAAGTTAAGGCGTCACCTGCCGGGAAGTGCTCGTGCTCCGACATGGGCCTGCTCGGTTAACCACCACGCCGTGCACCAAGCTCGGCCATCGTCAGCGCCAATGTGCTCTTTGGCATTGAAGTAATACGGGTTGCCTTTCTTCGTCTGGTGCATTTCCGGGTCGCGCTTGCCGTCCGGGCTCCTGGTTGAACTGGGCACACAGATCATGTGTGGCATCGACGATGGTGCCCTGGCAAAACGACAATCCATGGTCGCCCAGAAAGCCATTTATCACAGCCATATTCCCCGCTGGAGCACTACCTGATCCATCTCGATCAGGAACAACTCCTTGCAGATCTGCTTGCGCTTGCCACGCCTTTGAGAGGAAACAAGGATGCTCGCCGACCGAATGAGGGTGCGCTAAGGTGCGCGACTCACCTATCAGACTGTCGAAAGCCCCATGAGCGACAACCACTCCCTCTCGGACTATCAAAGCGTCCGTCAACTGGCGATACGCTCGCTGTTCGAAATCTTCGAGCAGTTCAGCGAAGGCACGGTGATCGTCGACCGCGATGCGCGCATCGTCTGGATCAACCAGCGCTATGCCCAGCGCTTTGGCCTGGAAGACGCCGAGCAGGCCATCGGCCGGCCGGTGGAGCAGATAATCCCCGGCAGCCTGATGCGCGAGGTGGTCAGCAGCGGCCGGCCGATCCTGCTGGACATCCTCGACATGGCCAAGGATCCGCTGGTGGTGATGCGCGTGCCGATCCGCGACGACGCCGGCAAGGTAATCGGCGGCATCGGCTTCGCCCTGTTCGACGAACTGCGCACACTGTCGCCGCTGCTGACCCGCTACCAGCGCATGCAGGCGGAGCTGGCTTCGACCCGTTCCCTGCTGCAGGCGCGCCAGGCGAAATACAGCTTCGGCCACTTCATCGGCACCAGCCCGGCCAGCCTGGAGGTCAAGCGTCGCGCCCGACGCGGGGCGGCCAGCGAGGCACCGGTGCTGCTGCTGGGCGAGACCGGCACCGGCAAGGAGCTGCTGGCCCATGCCATCCATGCTTCCTCGCCGCGCGCCGACAAGCCCTTCGTCAGCATCAACGCCGCGGCGATTCCCGAAACCCTGCTGGAGGCGGAGTTCTTCGGCACCGCGCCTGGCGCATTTACCGGTGCCGACCGCAAGGGCCGCCCCGGCAAGCTGCAGATCGCCCAGGGCGGAACCCTGTTCCTCGACGAGATCGGGGACATGCCGTTGGCCCTGCAGAGCAAGCTGCTGCGCGTGCTGCAAGAAAAGGAGTTCGAACCGGTGGGTTCCAACGAGGTGCTGCGCAGCGACATCCGCCTGATCGCCGCCACCTCCATCAACCTCGATGCTGCCATGCGCGAGGGGCGTTTCCGCGCCGACCTGTTCTACCGCATCAACGTCCTGCCCATCGAAATTCCTCCGCTGCGCGAGCGCCTGGAAGACCTGCCGGCGCTGTGCGAAGCCATACTCGACGGCCTGCGCGACGACCGTCAGACACTCTACGAACTGGACGCCGACGGTCTGGCGCTTCTGGCCCAGCACGCCTGGCCGGGCAACGTGCGCGAGCTGCGCAATCTGCTGGAACGCACCGTGCTGCTCGGCGACCGCCCGCAGCTCGACACGGCCGCGCTGCGCTCGGCCCTCGGCACGCTGCAACCACTGCCGGCATCGGTAGGCGCGCCTTCCGCCAGCCTCGCCGCCGGGCAGGATTTCTATGCCGCGCGGGAGGAGTTCGAACGTCAGTTGATCCGCAGCGTGCTCGCCGAGCAGGCCGGCAATGTCGACGCAGCCGCACGGCGCCTGGGCCTGGGCCGTTCGACGCTGTACAAGAAGATGGCCGCGCTGGGCCTTTCGTCCTGAAACAGAGACAAGTCTCCAAATGGAGACAACCCAATTCTCCGCATACCGCAGAGCATCCAAGAGCTGTCAGCTCGCAATTCGTCTCCATTCGGAGAATGCCGTAGCGGCCCGATGCCCTCGATTTTAAAAATAATACTTACAAATCAATTAGTTACGACATTGGCACGATCCTGGCTATGGCGACTGTCGCGGCCTGAGTCCGCGCAGCCGACATAACAACAATCAACGCAGTCCGATTGCGAACTCCACCCCACGGGACACCACGGCACGTCCCGCTTCGCACTCGGCCTGGCGCCAGGAGATTCTCCGATGAGCCGTTCCACGCTCAATCATGCTGTCATTATCGCCACGCTGGGCTCCGGCCTCAGCCTCTCTCCCCAGGTCTTCGCCGAGTTCCTCACCGACAGCAAGGCCAGCGTCGAGCTCCGCAATTTCTACTTCAACCGCGACTTCCGCCAGGACGGCGCCGCCCAGAACAAGGCGGAAGAATGGGCCCAGGGCTTCCTGCTGCGTTACGAATCCGGCTACACCGACGGCACCGTCGGCGTGGGCGTGGATGCCCTCGGCCTGCTCGGGGTGAAGCTGGACTCCAGCCCCGACCGTACCGGCACCGGCCTGCTGAAATCCGACGGCGAGAAGCCCAACCGCGCCCAGGACGAATACGGCGAGCTGGGCCTGACCGCCAAGCTGCGCGCCTCGCAGAGCACCCTCAAGGTCGGCACCTTGCTGCCCAAGCTGCCGGTGGCGCTGTACAACGACAGCCGCCTGCTGCCGCAGACCTTCCGGGGCGCCTGGGTGAATTCGGCGGAGGTGGACAATCTCAGCCTGGACCTCGGCCGCTTCGACCGCATCAACCTGCGCAACTCGTCCGATAACGAAGAGATGGCCGTGTTCAACGGCGGCAACCGCAACATCGTCCTGGGGCGGACGAAGACCAGCGACCGGTTCGACTTCGCCGGCGCGTCGTACAAGTGGTCGCCCAACCTCAGCACCGGCTACCACTACGGCGGCCTGGATGGCCTCTACCAGCAGCACTACCTGACCCTGAACCACCTGCTGCCCATCGCCGAAGGCCAGTCATTGAAGAGCGACATCCGCTGGGCGCGCAGCACCGACGATGGCGGCAGCAATGTGGACAACACAGCCTTCGGCGCGCTGTTCACCTACTCCCTGGGCGGCCACGCCTTCGGCCTGGGCTATCAGCGCATGAGCGGCGATACCGGCTTCGCCAACATCAATGGCACCGACGCTTACCTGGTGAACCTGGTGCAGATCAACGACTTCGGCAACGAGGACGAACGCTCCTGGCAGGCGCGCTACGACTACAACCTCGCCGCGCTCGGACTCCCCGGCCTGACCTTCATGACACGCTACCTATCAGGCGATAACGTCGACCTGCGCGGTGCGGTCAGTGAAGGCAAGGAATGGGAACGCAACACCGACATCGCTTATGTGGTGCAGAGCGGTCCCTTGAAGAACCTGGGCGTGAAATGGCGCAACGCGACCGCGCGGAGCAACTTCGGCAGCGACCTCGACGAAAATCGTCTGATCCTCAGCTATGTGCTGCCGCTCTGGTAAGCCCTCAGCAAAACAACAAGAACCACTCGCGGCACCCAGCCGCACTAACTGGAGATTCATTCGATGAGCGTGGTCATCGCCCTCGCGGCCCTCGCCCTGCTGATGCTCGCCGCCTATCGCGGCTACAGCGTGATCCTCTTCGCCCCCATCGCGGCCCTGCTCGCGGTACTGCTGACCGATCCGTCCGCCGTCGCCCCGGCCTTCACCGGGGTGTTCATGGAAAAGATGGTTGGCTTCGTCAAACTCTATTTCCCGGTGTTCCTGCTGGGCGCAGTGTTCGGCAAGCTGATCGAGCTGTCGGGCTTCTCGCGCTCCATCGTCGCCGCCGCCATCCGCCTGCTTGGCACCAGCCAGGCGATGCTGGTCATCGTGCTGGTCTGTGCATTGCTCACCTACGGCGGCGTATCGCTGTTCGTCGTGGTGTTCGCGGTCTATCCGTTCGCCGCCGAGATGTTCCGCCAGAGCAACATCCCCAAGCGGCTGATTCCGGCGACCATCGCCCTTGGCGCCTTCACCTTCACGATGGACGCGCTGCCCGGCACCCCACAGATCCAGAACATCATCCCGACCACATTCTTCAGCACCAATGGCTGGGCCGCCCCCTGGCTGGGCGTGATCGGCAGCCTGTTCGTGTTCGCCATGGGCATGCTGTTCCTGCGCCGCCAACTGACCAAGGCCCAGGCCGCCGGTGAAGGCTACGGCAACGACCTGCGCAACGAGCCGGAAACTGCCAGCGACCTGAAACTGCCCAACCCGCTGCTGGCGCTCTCACCGCTGGTGCTGGTGGGGGGTGCCAACTTGCTCTTCACCCACTGGATTCCCCAGATCTACGGCAAGACCCACAGCCTGCAACTGGCCGGCATGGCCGCGCCGGTGGCCAGTGACGTGGCCAAGCTCACCGGCATCTGGGCAGTGCAGGCGGCACTGCTGCTGGGCATTCTGTTGGTACTGACGAGCAGTTACCGGGTGATCCGCAGCAAGCTTGCCGAAGGCAGCAAGACCGCGGTTTCCGGCGCCCTGTTGGCGGCGATGAACACTGCCTCGGAATATGGCTTTGGCGCGGTGATCGCCTCGCTGCCAGGATTCCTGGTGCTGGCTAACGCGCTCAAGAGCATCCCCGATCCACTCATCAACGAGGCCATCACCGTTACCACCCTCGCCGGCATCACCGGCTCGGCGTCCGGAGGCATGAGCATCGCCCTGGCGGCCATGTCCGAGCAGTTCATCGCCGCAGCCCACGCGGCTGACATCCCGTTGGAGGTTCTGCACCGGGTGGCATCGATGGCCAGCGGCGGGATGGACACGCTGCCGCACAACGGCGCCGTCATCACCCTGCTCGCGGTCACTGGGCTGACTCACCGCGAGGCCTACAAAGACATCTTCGCCATCACCTTGATCAAGACCCTTGCCGTGTTCTTGGTGATCGGCACCTACTACGCGACCGGCATCGTCTGAGCCGAACCCTACCAGGCAGCCGCCTGCACGCGGCTGCCGTGACTGACAGGAGAAACCCATGAACCTCAATGGCAAGACCGCCCTGGTCACCGGCTCCACCAGCGGTATCGGCCTGGGCATCGCCCATCGTCTCGCCGCCGCAGGTGCCAACGTGGTGGTCAACGGCTTCGGGGACATCGACGCGGTGGTTGGCGAGCTCGCCATCCACGGCCCTCGCATCGGCCACCATGGCGCGGACATGTCCCAACCCGACCAGATCGCCGAGATGATCGCCTACGTCGAGCGCGAGTTCGGCGCCCTCGACATCCTGGTCAACAACGCCGGCATTCAGCACGTCGCCGCGCTGGAAGACTTCCCCGTCGAGCGCTGGAACGCGATCGTCGCCATCAACCTGTCCTCGGTGTTCCACACCACGCGCCTGGCGCTGCCGGGCATGCGCCAGCGCGGCTGGGGGCGCATCCTCAACATCGCCTCCACCCACGGCCTGGTCGCCTCGGCGGGGAAGAGCGCCTATGTCGCCGCCAAGCACGGGGTCATCGGCCTGACCAAGACCACCGCACTGGAAACCGCCACCACCGGCATTACCTGTAATGCCATCTGCCCCGGTTGGGTACTGACGCCGCTGGTCCAGCAACAGATCGACGCGCGTATCAGTGCCGGCGCCAGTCCGGAGCAGGCGCGTCACGACTTGCTGGCGGAAAAGCAGCCCTCGCTGGACTTCGTCACCCCCGAGCAACTCGGCGAGCTCGCGTTGTTCCTGTGCAGCGACGCCGCCGCTCAGGTCCGTGGTGCCGCCTGGAACATGGATGGCGGCTGGACGGCACAATAATTGTCGATGCAGGAAAGGGAACGCTCTCTACTCCCCGTCAAGGCTGCCGCAGAACTGCACGCCATCATGCTTGGCAACTTGCTGGATCAAATGGTCGAGCCGGATGGATTCCAGCCAGCCCGGTGGTCGGCCACCACCAGAACGACTGTATCGACGTGCTGTGGAAGGTCGCAAACGCGCCGCAAGGCTCCCGCCTGCTGACTCTGGCATGGATGATTGAATGCCTGCGGCCTGATACCCCCCTCCCTGTGCTGGAGTTGCCGGGCGAGCAGGACCGAAATGGGTTTCGACGCCGGCTGGCTGAAGATCAAGGTCACCCCGCAGCTGGCTACCGTCCTGGCGAGCTGCCGCGATGACGTGCTATCGCCCTGCCTGATCCACCGCCGCCCCGAGCGCAAGAAGAAGCGCGACGGCAAGATCCACTGGACCCAGGCAGACGAGCGCCTTCTTACCCGCGCATTCAAGGACGCCAGGGACGAAGCTGGGTGCTGCAAGAGCTGGAAGGAAGAGGAGACGCCGGCTTTCCGAGATCCGCGCCCTCTCCCTACACCTCATAAGCGGGCGGGTAAGGACGGGCAGAAGATCGCCGGACATACCAGCGAAGATATGGCGCGCTATTACCAGAAAGACCAGGCCGCACGGCATTCGCCATGACACATTTAGCTTTAGCGCTGGGCCCACGGGGATTCCAACGACCTCGATGAGAACCGGCATGATTCACAGAGGATACGCCTAGGAGGCCATTAACTTCATCTCGAGTCCCTTTTGCGCTGAAGTGGACGAGGTAGCTCTTCGCTCTGGACCATTCACAACCGTGGACCTCCTAACAGATCGCAGGCGCCAGAACATGTGCATGTGCAGTTTCCGGAAAGCTTCCTGATGGGCGCCCGTGGCTTCGAGTCTTCGAGAGCGCCCCTGCGCTCTTCGGATAGCGCTGCCTCACTTCGGTCAAGCCATTCACCCCGGCCGCAACGAACGTCATGCACCAGAAAGCAGCGCAACGCCTCTTTCAGGGGCGCAGACCACACGAAAAAGCTGGTCGTAATCCACCTGGGTGCATTGCAGCCTCACTGAAATGGCGGTCTTCCAGAGTTGGCACGGCATTCGCTTCGTCCAATGAGTGCAGGAGTAATCCGGACCACCGGAAAGCGGCACCACAATCTGACAATGGATGACTAGGGTTCCGGCTCGCGCAGCGAGTGACTGGTCCGAGAGTCATCGACCTCCAGCGAGGTTACACGGCGGGACAAAAGCCCGGGAGACGAGAGCGACAAGTGCCGCCCGACTCCTGCCCGCCCGACAACCGACCTGGAGATTGTCCATGCGCAAGCCCCTTCTGACCGCCCTGCTCGTCGCCGGCCTCGCCACTTTCAGCCTCGGCGCCAGCGCCGCCGCGAAGAACAGCTTCAACCTCTGCTGGACCATCTACGCCGGCTGGATGCCGTGGGAGTATGCGGCCAGCCACGGCATCGTCGACAAGTGGGCGAAGAAGTACGGCATCGAGATCAAAGTCACCCAGCTCAACGACTACATCGAGTCGATCAACCAGTACACCGCAGGCCAGTTCGACGGCTGCACCATGACCAACATGGACGCCCTGACCATCCCCGCGGCCGGCGGCGTGGACTCCACCGCGCTGATCGTCAGCGACTTCTCGAACGGTAACGACGGCATCGTCCTCAAGGGCGAAGGTAAATCCCTGGCCGACCTCAAGGGCATGAACGTCAACCTGGTGGAACTCTCGGTCTCCCACTACCTGCTCGCCCGCGCGCTGGAAAACGCCCGCCTGACCGAGAAGGACGTGAAGACGGTGAACACCTCCGACGCCGACATCGCCGCCGCCTTCAACACCGACGACGTGCAGGCAGTGACCACCTGGAACCCGATGCTCTCCGAAGCCCGCGCCAAGCCGGGCACCACCGAGGTGTTCAACTCCAGCCAGATCCCCGGCGAGATCATGGACATGATGGTGGTCAACAGCGCCGTCCTGAAGGACAACCCCGCCCTGGGCAAGGCCCTGACCGGCGCCTGGTTCGAAACCGTCGCGCTGATGCAGGGCGACAGCGCCGAAACTCGCGCCGCGCTGGAACACATGGCCAAGGCCTCGGGCACCGATCTGGCCGGCTACCAGAGCCAGCTCGCCACCACTAAGCTGTTCGCCACGCCGAAGGAGGCCCTGGCCTTCGCCACCAGCCCGAAACTGCCGGCGACCATGGACAAGGTCGCAGCCTTTTCCTTCGCCCACGGCTTGCTGGGTGAAGGTGCCAAGAGCGCCGAAGCCGTCGGCATGAGTTTCGCGGGCGGCCTCTCCACCGGAGATGCACAGAACCTGAAGCTGCGTTTTGACCCGACCTACGTGCAGATGGCGGCGGAAGGGAAGCTCTGACCTATGCACCGTTTCCCCTCGTAGGGCGGATAACGCGCTCCGCGTTATCCGCCCTACGAACCGACTGGTACGAAGCATGCGCCTGATCAACCGAACCCCCGACCGCAGCGGCCGCCTGTTCCTGGTGCTGCTGCCCTTCGCCCTGCTGCTGTTCGCCTATTTCGCCGGCTCGGCATCGCGGCTTGCGGAGAACCCCAACGACAAGCTATTGCCCAGCGCCGCGCAGATGGCCGACGCGGTGAACCGCCTCGCCTTCAGCGAAGACAAGCGCACCGGCGAAGTGCTGTTCTGGCAGGACACCGGCGCCAGCCTGCAGCGCCTGGGCGTGGGCCTCTCCATCGCCGCCCTGCTCGGCCTGGTGCTGGGCATTGCCGCCGGCAGCGTGCCGCTGTTCGGCACGCCCTTGTCGCCGCTGCTCACGGTGCTGTCGATGATCCCGCCGCTGGCGATCCTGCCGGTGCTGTTCATCGTCTTCGGCCTGGGCGAGTTGTCCAAGGTGGTGCTGATCGTCATCGGCGTCGCGCCCTGCATCGCCCGCGACATCGAACAGCGCGCCCGGGAAATCCCCTGCGAACTGCTGATCAAGGCGCAGACCCTGGGCGCCAGCACCTGGACGCTGATCCTGCGCGTGGTGCTGCCGCAACTGATGCCGCGCCTGCTCATCTCCCTGCGCCTGATGCTCGGCACGGCCTGGCTGTTCCTCATCGCCGCCGAAGCCATCGCCTCCACCGACGGCCTGGGTTACCGCATCTTCCTCGTGCGCCGCTACCTGGCCATGGACGTGATCCTGCCCTACGTCGTGTGGATCACCGCGCTGGCCTGGCTGATGGACTGGGCGCTGCGCGCACTCACCCGCCGCGCCTTCCCCTGGTACGAAGGAGGCAAGGCATGAGCTTCATCCGCGTGAAGAACGTCTGGCAGGAATACGACGGCAACGTGGTGCTCGAACGCCTCAACCTGGAAGTGCAGGAAGGCGAGTTCTGCACCCTGGTCGGCGCCTCCGGCTGCGGCAAGTCCACCTTCCTGCGCCTGCTGCTCGGCCAAGAGCGCCCCAGCCGTGGCGAACTGCTGCTCAACGGCCAGCCGCTGCCGGGCGAACCCGACCCGAGCCGGGGCGTGGTGTTCCAGCGCTACTCGGTGTTCCCGCACCTTAGCGTGCAGGACAACGTCGCCCTCGGCCTGGAACTGCCGCGCTCGCCGCTGCTCGGCCGGCTGTTCGGCGGCGCCAAGCGCGAGGCCCGCGAACAGGCCGCCGCCCTGCTCGAGCGCGTCGGCCTTGGCCATGCGCTGAAGCAATACCCGAGCGCCCTCTCTGGCGGCATGCAGCAGCGCCTGGCCATCGCCCAAGCGCTGGTGATGAAGCCGCGCGTGCTGCTGCTCGACGAACCCTTCGGCGCGCTCGACCCGGGCATCCGCAAGGACATGCACGCCTTGCTGCTGGAGCTGTGGCAGGAAACCCGGCTCACCGTGTTCATGGTCACTCACGACCTGGCCGAAGGCTTCAGCCTGGGCACCCGCCTGCTGGTCTTCGACAAGGTCCGCCACGACCCGCAGGCGCCCACCGCCTACGGCGCCCGCATCACCTATGACATCCCACTCAACGCCGACCGCAAGGCGGCCCGCGCCGCCCTGCCCGAACCGCTCGCCGCGCGCCTGGAAACGGCCGCGCCGCTGATCACGCCGGCCTACTGAGGAACCCGATATGAACGAACTGCGCACCAGCCTCTATGAAGAAATTGTCCCCGGCGGCGGCCACACTTCCTTCGTGCTCAAGCGTGGCCAGTTGCTGCGCCTGACCGACCTGGAAGGCGGCGGCAACGCCAGCGTGCTGCTATTCAACGCCGCCGAGAAAAGCGAGCGGCTGAATCTGCCCGACAGCCTCAAGTGCCAGCACACCGCCAAGCTCACCGCCGGCCACTGCCTGTACTCGGACATGGGACGCGTGCTCGCCGCCATCACCGCCGACAGCTGCGGTTGGCACGACAGCTTTGGCGGCGTGCTGAACGCCACCGAAGTGCAGGAGAAGTACGGCCAGGGCCGCTACCAGGAACTGCGCAACGGCTTCTTCCGCAACGGCGCGGACAACCTGCTGGTGGAAATGGGCAAATGGGACATGCGCCTGCAGGACCTGCTGATGTGCCTGAACCTGTTCAGTCGCGTGGATGTCGACGCCGACGGATGCTTCCGCTTCGCGACGGGCAACTCCAGGGCCGGCGACTTCGTCGAACTCTACGCGCCGATGGACACCCTCGTGGTGCTCACCGCCCTGCAACACCCCATGGATCCGAACCCGCAGTACGCGCCCAAGCCCATCGGCCTGACCTGGCAGCAGGTCGCGTCCGACGGCATCAGCGTGCTCTGCCGCACCTCGCGCGCGGAGAACGGCCGCGGCTTCCACAACACCGAACGCCTGTTCATCTGAGGAGCGCGAACATGCCCATCGTCCCCAGCGACAAACACCCCGAAGCCTGCATCTTGCGCACCCTGATTCCCGCCGGCGAGCCCAGCCTCACCGAACTGAAAGCCGGGCAGACCCTGCGCATCCTCGACCTGGAAGGCAACCAGGCGGTGGACACCCTATTCTTCTGCGCCGCCAACCCGCGCGAGCGCTACGACGTGCAGCGCACCCTGCGTAAACAGGGGCAGGTCTATCTCAGCGCCGGCAGCGTGCTCTGGTCCAACCTCGGCAACCCGATGCTGAGCATCGTCGCCGACACCTGCGGCCGCCACGACACCCTGGGCGGCGCCTGCGCCCAGGAAAGCAACACCGTGCGCTACGCCCTGGACAAGCGCTACATGCACAGCTGCCGCGACAACTTCCTGCGCGCCAGCCTGCACGACGGGCGCCTCTCCAAGGCCGACATCGGCCACAACATCAACTTCTTCATGAACGTGCCGGTCACCGCCGAAGGCGGCCTGACCTTCGAGGACGGCATCTCCGGCGCCGGCAAGTACGTCGAGCTGCTCGCGCACATGGACGTCATCGTCCTGATCTCCAACTGCCCGCAGCTCAACAACCCCTGCAACGGCTGGAACCCGACCCCGGCGGAGTTGCTGGTATGGGACTGACCGTGCGCCTGCGTCGCTGGCTGTGGCTGCTTTGCCAGAGCCGCAGCGCTCAGTGCAGCCCCACGCTTCGCCAGCGCCCCGGCGGCAACGAACCTGCCCCGTAGGATGGGTGGAGCCTGCGATTCCCATCGCCGATACCGCATGGGTATCGCTTCGCTCCTCCCATCCTACGAGAAGCTTCAGCGCCGCGGACGACCCTGGCGCACACCGAATGACGGCGGGACGACCCGCCACCCCATGGGGACTTCCTCATGTTCGACAAACTCCTGATCGCCAACCGCGGCGCCATCGCCTGCCGCATCCTGCGCACCCTCCAAGCACTCGACGTGAAAGGCGTGGCTGTCTACTCCGAAGCCGACGCCGCCAGCCTGCATCTCCAGCAGGCCGACCAGGCCATCAGCCTCGGCGAAGGCCCGGCGTCCAGCACCTACCTGGTGGTCGAGAAAATCCTCGCAGCCGCCCGCGCCAGCGGCGCCCAGGCCATCCACCCCGGCTACGGCTTCCTCTCGGAAAACGCCGCCTTCGCCGAATCCTGCGAGGCCGCCGGCATCGCCTTCGTCGGCCCGACGCCGGAGCAACTGCGCCTGTTCGGCCTCAAACACACCGCCCGTGCCCTGGCCCGCGAACAGGGCGTGCCGATGCTCGAAGGCACCGACCTGCTGCCCGACCTCGAAGCCGCCCTGCTCGCCGGTGAACACGTCGGCTACCCGGTGATGCTCAAAAGCACCGCCGGCGGTGGCGGCATCGGCATGCGTGTGTGCCGCTCGGCGGACGAGCTGCGCGACGCCTTCGACGCGGTGAAGCGCCTGGGGCAGAACAACTTCAGCGACTCCGGCGTATTCATCGAGAAGTACATCCAGCGCGCCCGCCACCTGGAAGTGCAAGTGTTCGGCGACGGTCAGGGGGAAGTGATCGCCCTCGGCGTGCGCGACTGCTCGGTGCAGCGGCGCAACCAGAAGGTGCTGGAAGAAACCCCGGCGCCCAACCTGCCCGCCGGCATGGCGGAGCAGCTCTGCGCAGCGGCGATCCAACTGGCGAAAGCCGTCAGCTACCGCAGCGCCGGCACCGTGGAATTCGTCTACGACAGCGAGGCGCAGCGCTTCTACTTCCTCGAAGTGAACACCCGCCTGCAGGTGGAGCACGGCGTCACCGAGCAGGTCTGGAGCATCGACCTGGTGCGCTGGATGATCGAGCTGGCCGCCGGCGACTTGCCGCCGCTGGCCGAACTGGCCGCTACGCTGCAACCCACCGGTCACGCCATTCAGGCACGGCTGTACGCGGAAGACCCGGGCCGCGACTTCCAGCCCTGCCCCGGCCTGCTCACCACCGTGCAGTTCCCGCCGGCAGATGGCAAGGCGCTACGCATCGATACCTGGGTCGAGGCCGGCTGCGAGATTCCGCCCTACTTCGACCCGATGATTGCCAAGCTCATCGCCTGGGCGCCGACCCGCGAGCAAGCCAGCACCGGTCTCGACCGCGCGCTCGCCGACAGCCTGCTCTACGGCGTGGAATGCAACCGCGACTACCTGCGGCAGATCCTCGCCGACGCTCCTTTCGCCAGCGGCTCACCCTGGACGCGCTGCCTGGAGCGCCTGCGCTACCGCGCCCACACCATCGAAGTACTCAACGCCGGCACCCAGACCAGCGTGCAGGATTACCCCGGCCGCCTCGGCTACTGGGCCGTGGGCGTGCCGCCGTCCGGGCCGATGGACGACCGCGCGCTGCGCCAGGGCAACGTCCTGCTGGGTAACCCCGACGGCGCCGCCGCGCTGGAAATCACCATGAGCGGTCCGAGCCTGCGCTTCAACACCGACGCGGTGGTCGCGATCACCGGCGCGGCGTTGCCGGTCCTGCTCGATGGCATCGAGCAGCCGATGAATACCGCGCTGTTCATCGCCGCCGGCGCCACGCTCAGCCTGGGCACCGTCAGCGGCGCCGGCGCACGCAGCTACCTGTGCCTGCGCTGCGGCCTGCAAGTGCCGGACTATCTGGGCAGCAAGAGCACCTTCACCCTCGGCCAATTCGGCGGCCACGGCGGCCGCGCCCTGCGCGCGGGCGACGTGCTGCACCTCGCCGCACTGGAAGACACCAGCCACGGCGCCAGCCTGCCGCCGCCGCTACGCACCGAGCTGCCAGACGTGCGGCAGATCCGCGTGATCTACGGCCCCCACGGCGCGCCGGAATATTTCACCCAGGCCTACATCGAGACCTTCTTCGCCACCGACTGGGAAGTGCACTTCAACTCCAGCCGCACCGGCGTGCGCCTGATCGGCCCGAAGCCGGAATGGGTGCGCGAGAGTGGCGGAGAGGCCGGCCTGCACCCCTCGAACATCCACGACAACCCCTACGCCATCGGCGCGGTGGACTTCACCGGCGACATGCCGGTCATCCTCGGCCCGGACGGCCCGAGCCTGGGCGGCTTCGTCTGCCCGGTGACGGTGATCGAGGCCGACCTCTGGCAGCTCGGCCAGCTCAAGGCCGGGGACAAGGTACGTTTCCTACCGGTGGATATCTCCACCGCTCGCGCACTGGCACAGTCCTGTAGGAGCGAGCTTGCTCGCGAAACCGCACAACTCAGGGACCACCAGCAGAATGCGTTCGCGAGCAAGCTCGCTCCTACAAGTCCCATCGTCCTCGACCTCGGCCAGGACGACACCCGCCTGGTCGCGCGCCTCTCCGGCGACACCCACCTGCTGCTGGAAATCGGCCAGCCCGAGCTCGACCTCGTGCTGCGCTTCCGCGCCCACGCCCTGATGCAGGCGCTGGAAGCGAAGGATCTCGCCGGCGTGATCGATCTCACACCCGGTATCCGTTCGCTGCAGGTGCACTACCAGCCGGAAACCCTGCCGCTGCAAAGCCTGCTGGAAACCGTCGCCGGCCTGTGGGATGCCGTGTGCGCCGCGCAGGACCTCAAGGTGCCGTCGCGCATCGTCCACCTGCCACTGTCCTGGGACGACCCCGCCTGCCAGTTGGCCATCGAGAAGTACATGACCACCGTGCGCAAGGACGCGCCCTGGTGCCCGAGCAACCTGGAGTTCATCCGCCGCATCAACGAGCTGCCGGACCTGGAGGCGGTGTACCGCACCGTGTTCGAGGCCAGCTACCTGGTGATGGGGCTGGGCGACGTCTACCTCGGCGCGCCGGTGGCCACGCCGCTGGACCCGCGCCACCGCCTGGTCACCACCAAGTACAACCCGGCGCGTACCTGGACGGCGGAAAACTCCGTGGGCATCGGCGGCGCTTATATGTGCGTCTACGGCATGGAAGGCCCCGGCGGCTACCAGTTCGTCGGCCGCACCCTGCAGATGTGGAACCGCTACCGCGAAGTCGCCGCGTTCGACGGCAAGCCGTGGCTGTTGCGCTTCTTCGACCAGATCCGCTTCTACCCGGTGTCGGCGGACGAACTGCTGCGCATCCGCCGCGACTTCCCGCTCGGCCGCTACCCGCTGCGCATCGAACACAGCGAACTGCGCCTGGCCGACTACCAGCAGTTCCTCGCCGAGGAAGCCGAGAGCATCGCCGCCTTCCGACACCACCAGCGCGCCGCCTTCGACGCCGAGCGCGAACGCTGGATCGCCTCCGGCCAGGCGCATTTCGAGAGCGAAGAGGCCGCCGTGGAAATCGGCGAAGATGCCCCGCTCGGCGCCGGCCAGCACGCCATCGAAAGCCACATCGCCGGCAACCTCTGGCAGGTGCAGGTGGAGGCCGGCGCCAGCGTGAAGGCCGGCGACATCCTGGTGATCCTCGAATCCATGAAGATGGAAATCCCCCTCACCGCCCCGCGCGACGGCGTGGTGCGCGAAGTGCGCTTGCAGCCCGGCTCGCCGGTGCGTGCCGGGCAGAGGGTGGTGGTGATGGAAGAATCCTGAGCGACAGCTGAAACGCGCCCTCTCAGGGAGAGGGCTGCCCACGCACTGAAATGACCGGCCCCAAGGAATCCCGACCATGCCCCACACCTTCGACCTGCGCCTCGCCACTCTGCGCACTGCGTACCGCGAAGGCCGCGCCACGCCGCGCCAGCTGATCGCCCAACTACGCGACAAGGCCGCCGCGCTGAACCCGGACTACCACCTGTTCATCCACCTGCTGACGCTGGACGAGCTGGAACCCTACCTCGCCGCTTTGGACGACAAGTCGCCGGATAGCCTGCCGCTCTTCGGCATCCCCTTCGCCATCAAGGACAACATCGACCTTGCCGGCATCCCCACCACCGCCGCCTGCCCGGCCTTCGCCTACACGCCGGAGACTTCCGCGACGCTGGTGCAGCAACTGGTCGACCTGGGCGCCATCCCGCTGGGCAAGACCAACCTCGACCAGTTCGCCACCGGCCTCAACGGCACCCGTTCGCCCTACGGCGAATGCCGGAACAGCGTGCTGCCGGAATATCCGTCGGGCGGCTCGAGCGCCGGTTCCTCGCTGGCCGTGGCGCTGGGCTTGGCGAGCTTCGCCCTGGGCACCGACACCGCCGGCTCCGGCCGTGTGCCGGCGGCGCTCAACGGTTTGCTGGGGCTCAAGCCGAGCAAGGGACTGCTGTCCAACCACGGCTTGCTGCCGGCCTGCCGCACGCTGGACTGCATCACCTACTTCACGGCCAGCGCCGCCGAGGCCAGCGAACTGCTCGCCCTCACTGCTCGGCTCGATCCGCAGGATGGCTATAGCCGCGCCAACCCGGTCTGGAATGACGCCAGCGCCTTCGGTGCACCCGGGCCGTTCCGCTTCGGCGTGCCCCGCGCCGATCAGCTGGAGTTCTTCGGCTGCCACGAAGGCCCGGTGCTGTTCACCGACGCCCTCGACCAGCTCAAGGCCCTGGGCGGCGAAGCGCGGGAAATCGACTTCGCGCCCTTCCTCGAAGCTGCGCGCCTGCTCTACGAAGGCCCGTGGGTCGCCGAGCGCTACAGCGTGGCCGGCGACCTGATCGAGCGTGACCCGCAGGCGGTGCTGCCGGTGATCCGCGACGTGCTGGCGAAAGCGCCCGGTGCATCCGCCGTGCAGGCGTTCCGCGCGCAATACCGGTTGCAGGAGCTCAAGGCGCAGTGCGACGCGATCCTCGCCGACCTCGACTGCGTGCTGACGCCCACCATCGGCCGTCCGGTGACGCTTGACGAGCTGCACGCCGAACCGGTGAAGCGCAATTCCGAGCTGGGCTACTACACCAACTTCATGAACCTGCTGGACTACGCCGCCGTCGCCGTGCCCAGCGCCCTCATGGACAACGGCCTGCCCTGGGGCGTGACGCTGTTCGGCCGCACCTTCACCGACCAGTACCTGCTCGGCGTGGCCGACGCCCTGCAGCGCCAGCACAACCTGCCGCTCACCGGCGGCAATCTGGTCTGCCCCGCCACTTCCGCCAACGCCGCGCGCAACGACCGCGCACGCCTGGTCGTCTGCGGCGCGCACCTGGACGGCCTGGCGCTGAATTGGCAATTGCGCCAGCGCGGCGCCCGCCTGCTGCGCGCCACCCGCAGCGCGCCAAACTACAAACTCTACGCCCTGGCCGGCGGCCCGCCGCTGCGTCCCGGCATGCTGCGCGTGGCCGAAGGCGGAGTGGCTATCGAGGTGGAAGTCTGGGAACTGCCCGGCGCCGCGTTGGGCTCCTTCCTCACCGGTATCCCGGCGCCGCTGGGGCTGGGCAAGGTGCAATTGGAAGACGGCAGTTGGGAAACCGGCTTCATCTGTGATGTTTGGGGACTGGATGGCGCTGAGGACATCAGCCGCTTCGGTGGCTGGCGGGCGTGGTTAACAAGCCGCGGGTAACTCCACGACCGCTCTCGATGTGTCGAGGTCGTCGCCCACGAGCCATGGCTAGGATTAGTTGCTCGATCGAAGTTCGCGCCGTCACTGGCTAAGCCGGGGCCAACTGACAGCGCATCAGCTGGCATGCAACAGAGGTGATGCCCCTCGGCCAGGCCGCCTAGATCGATGCCAGCGAAGCCTAGGCGCTCGATCTGGGCGGACTTGCCGAGGGACGCCTTGCGCAGTTCCCCGGTGGGCCACTGCCGGCTCTCAAGCTGGTGAGGTTTAGCTAGGGCCCAACTGGCGGACACCGACTCAAGGTGTCCGCTTTCGGACCAGGCCGTGTAAAAACGCAGCGGGTGATGGATAGTTGGATATTGAACGGTTTTAGCAGCGTCCAACGGCCTCGAGGGCGCTTGGCGTGTCGATCCGAGGCATTCAGCTGATTCGGGCAAGTGCGGCTTCCGCGATTCGGTGCGACGAGTTGAGCGGGCAGCCAATGGGGGGGTTCAGGCCTTCATCGCCGCCATCAGGGCGTTACTGCCCAGCAGCTTCAGCATCCGTTTGAAGTTGTAAGCGAGCACATGCAGGCTCATTTCCGTGCTCACCCGGTCGAGCGTCTTGGTGAGGAAATGGGTGGCGCCCATCCAGGCCTTCAACGTGCCGAACGGATGCTCCACCGTCTGGCGGCGGATGCGCATCATCTCCGGTGCCTGATCCAGGCGGGACTGCATCGTGTCGAGCACCGACTCATGTTCCCAGCGACTCCCCGCCGCTGTGCGCTCGGTCAACCCATCCTACGGCTGGCCCCTCCGTAGGGTGCGCTGCGCGCAGCTTAGACTCTAAATGGAATAAATAAATACAAATTAAGTATTTATTGTTCTAAAACAGAACGACTAGGCTAGCTCCGTACCCCATGACTCCAAAGGAGAACGTCAAATGGACCGCGCAGACAACGTCATCGACATCGCCCGCTACCGCACGCGCCGCCAGGCCCGCCGCATAGCCGAGCTGATGTGGCTGATGTATGCGTCTCGCGCCGGCTACGGGGCGTTTCAGGTGCTGCAGCAGCATCGGGACAGCAGCACTCGAGAGGCGTGAAACCATGGGGCAGTCCTTATCTGCCGGTGCCCATGACCAGGTGTTGATCGCGGCGCCAAGCGCAGTGGATGACCCCATAGGCCAGCGAGTTGCCAGCAACCTGTTGCGCCTGCGCAGCAAGCGCAATCTGTCCCTGGATGGCCTGTCGCGTGTATCCGGCGTGAGTCGCGCAATGCTGGCGCAGATCGAATCGGGCCGCAGCGTGCCCTCCATCAAGGTGCTGTGCAAGATCGCCCAGGGCCTGAAGGTCTCGGTGGCCGCCTTTCTTGATGACCGCGCCTTCGACGGTGTCGCGGTGCTGCCGGCGCGCCAGAGCAAGCGTCTGGTGAGCAGCGACGGCAGCTTTGTCAGCCGCGCGCTGTTCCCCTTCGATTGTTCGCGCCAGGTGGAATTCTATGAACTGCGCCTGGCGGGCCTGGCCACCGAGGATTCCCCCGGCCACGCTCCCGGCACCCAGGAGAACCTGGTGGTGGCCCAGGGTGTGCTGGAGATCGGCGTGAACGAGGAGCGCTTCCTGCTCGCCACCGGCGATTCGATCCTGTTCTACGCCGACCAGCCCCATGCCTACCGCAATCCCTCGGACAGCGAAGCGGTGGCCTACCTGGTCACCACCTATGCCGAGCGGCTCGACTGAGCCGGACCGCTCCCGTTTCCATCCCCCCAGGGGGCCCTCGCCGCCCGGCGGGGTGGGAATCGCGAAGCGCCTTCCACCACGGCCCCCGGAATGGAGGCATAAAAAAGCCCGGCGGGTTTCCCGGCCGGGCTTTTTTTTGTCCTGCCGATCAGCAGGTGCAGCACATCATGGGCATGCCATTGCAGCTCATCATCATCGGCATGCCGCACTCCATCATTTTCATCATCAGGGCGCAGCAGTTCTTGAACATCTCCATGTTCATGCCCTGCATCGGCATCATCTTGCACATCATTGCGTCGCCCTGCATGGAGCACTCCATCATGCACTTCATGGACGGCATGGGCATGCCCATCCCCATCATCGGCATCATGTTCATCATGCCCATCATCGGCATCATCGCCATGCCGGCCTGGGACATGCACATCATCGACATGTTGCCACAGTGCATCATCACCGGCATGCCGCAGTTCATCATCATCGCCATCATTTCGGCGCTGTTGCGGAACATCGCCATGTCCATGCCCATGGCTGGCATCATCTTGCACATCATGCCGTCGTCCTGCATGTCGCACGCCATGGTGACCATCATCATGGGCATGCCCATCATCGGCATCATGGGGTTGGTGGACATCGGCATCTGCATGGCATTCATCATGGTGGCGCTCCCTCAAAGGATGGAATGGGTAACCGGAATGGCGTCGATTCTAGGAGCGCCATTCCGTCGAGCAAGATGACGAGACAGCGTCGACCAGGTACGCCGGGCATACGATTTCCTCATCGATGGCAGCGTATTCGGACTTGGTAACAGCGATTTCCATGCGATCACGTACGATTGAGCATCGATAGCGTCTTCCCTGACGTAATGGATATGCACTTCAGGAATTAGCAAATAACCCTAGTGAATATTCAATCTAACGAAGAGGCACTTTTTTACGCCTCGGCTCCTGTGCCCATAAAAGGGCGGAAGAGCCCGTCCTTGAACTATCCACACGTGTTCGCGCATCAGTCGCCGACCGCCTTCGGCTGCCACACCGCCGACGCCACATCCACCCGCCGTGGCAGCAGGCGGTTTTCCCGGAACAGATCGGCCGTGCGTTGTTGCGCCGCGATGATCTCCGCGGTCACTGGGCCTATCGGCGAAGCCGGGCGATGTTCGAAGGTGCGCGCAACCACAGCGGGTGCCAGTCCGGTGAAGCGCGCCAGTATGGCGATGCTCTCGTCGCGGTGGCTGCGGGTCAGCGCTTCCGCCGCGCTCAGCTCATCCAGCAATTGCCGGATGAACGCCGGGTTGGCGTCCACATAGGCGCGGGCGCCCAGGACGAAGGGGCCGATCAGGTCCAGCCCTTCGCCATTGGCCAGCAGGCGTGCGCGGCCTTCCAGTTCCATTGCCGAATAGAACGGGTCCCAGATGGCCCAGGCGTCCACGGCACCCTGCTCGAAGGCGGCACGTGCATCGGCGGGACTGAGGAACACCGGCTGGATATCGGTGATGCCCAGCCCGGCTCGCTTGAGGGCACGCAGCATCAGGTTGTGGGCGCTGGAGCCCTTCTGCAGCGCCACCTTGCACCCCTTGAGCCCAGCCACGTCGGTGATCGCACTGTCCGTCGGCACCAGGATGACTTCGGCCTGCGGCTTGGCGGGCTCCGAGCCGAGGTACAACAGGTCGGCGCCGGCCGCCTGGGCGAAGATGGGCGGAATGTCACCGGTGGAACCCACATCCAGGCTGCCCACGTTCAGCGCTTCGAGCATCTGCGGGCCGGCGGGAAACTCGATCCATTCCATCCGGGTACCGGCGAAACGCTTTTCCAGCAGGCCATGTTCCTTGGCCAGCACCAGACTGGAGGACGCCTTCTGGTAGCCGATGCGCAAGGTGGCCGGGTCGGCCACGGCACCTTGCGCCAGTGTCAGCAGCGCCAATAGCGCCGCCCCAAATCCAAGTCGTTTCATATCAGTCCTGCCAATCGGTAGAGGGTTTTTCCCAAAGGTTGATGCCGCCTTCCACGGCGTAACGATCGATCTCCGCCAGCTCATCGGAAGTGAACGCCAGCTTCTGCAACGCGGCGACGTTCTCCACGATCTGTTCCGGCCGGCTCACGCCGATCAGGGCGGAGGTCACGCGCGCATCCCGCAATGTCCAGGCCAGGGCCAGTTGGGCCAGGCTCTGGCCACGTCGCCGGGCGATCTCGTTCAGCGCACGGGCGCGCTGGATATTCGCCGGAGCCAGGTGCTCAGCCCGCAGCGAGGCGCCGCCCGGACGATTGACCCGCGCGTCTCCCGGGACTCCCTCGAGGTATTTGTCGGTCAGCAGGCCCTGGGCTAGCGGTGTGAAGGCGATGACCCCGGCACCCAGCTCATCGGTCGTCGCCAGCAGGTCCTTCTCCACCCAGCGGTTGAGCAGGTTGTAGGCCGGCTGGTGAATCAGCAGCGGCACCTTCCACTCGCGCAGCAGCGCGGCGATTTCTCGCGTCTTGCCCGCCGAGTAGGACGAGATGCCGACATGCAGGGCCTTGCCCTGCTGCACGGCACTGGCCAGCGCGCCTGCCGTTTCCTCCAGCGGGGTGTCGGGGTCGAAACGGTGGGAATAGAAGATGTCCACGTACTCCACGCCAAGCCGCTGGAGACTCTGGTCCAGGCTGGACAGCAGGTACTTGCGCGAGCTGCCGCCCTGGCCATAAGGGCCGGGCCACATGTCCCAGCCTGCCTTGGTGGAAATCACCAGCTCGTCGCGGTAGGCGGCAAAGTCTTCGCGCAGCAAGCGCCCGAAATTGATCTCGGAGCTGCCATAGGGCGGGCCATAGTTGTTGGCCAGGTCAAAGTGATTGATGCCCAGGTCGAAGGCGGTGCGCAGCAGCTCGCGCTGGGTGTCGATGGGGGTGGTGTCACCGAAGTTGTGCCACAGCCCGAGGGACAGGGCGGGCAGCACCAGGCCACTGCGGCCGACACGTCGGTAAGGCATGGATTCGTAGCGCTGCGGAGCGGCGATATAGGTCATCAGGTCGACTCGTGAATCATTGAGTGGAACGCCTTGATGTGGGCTTCAGCCCGCCGGGTTCAGGCGAAACGATTGGCCGGGCGCGTCAGCCCCAGATGCTCGCGCAAGGTGGTGCCTTCGTACTCGGTGCGAAACAAACCGCGCCGTTGCAGCTCCGGCACTACCAGGCCGGCGAAGTCCTCCAGTCCACCGGGTAGGTGCGGAACCAGAACGTTGAAACCATCGGCGCCCTGCCCTTCGAACCAGGCCTGGAGCTCATCGGCTATGCGTGCCGGCGTGCCGATCAGGCTGTAGTGGCCACGTCCACCGGCAATGCGCCGCCCCAGTTGGGCGAGGCTGAGGCTTTCCTCCCCGGCCAGTTCGGTGAGCAGCTTCTGCCGGCTCTGCTGGCCATCCTGGGTCAGCGGCAATTCGGGAAGCGGCCCGTCGAGCGGGCATTGCGACAGGTCGAAGTTGCCCAGCATGCGCCCGAGCAGCGCCACGCCGACGCGGGGTTCCACCTGCTCCTGGAACTGTTCGAACTTGTCCCGTGCCTCGGCTTCGCTGGAACCCACCACCGCGAATACGCCGGGCATGATCTTCAGCTCGTCCGGATGGCGGCCAAACTGCTCCAGCCGGCCCTTGAGGTCGCGATAGAAGTCCTGTGCGCGGGCCAGGGAGGATTGCGCGGTGAACACCACATCGGCGGTTTCGGCGGCCAGCGCGCGACCGGTTTCAGAGGACCCCGCCTGCACCACCACCGGCCGCCCCTGCGGTGAGCGGGCAACGTTCAGCGGCCCCTGTACGCGGAAGTGCTCGCCCTGGTGATTCAGCACATGCAATTTGGCCGGGTCGTAGTACTGGCCGCTGGCCTTGTCGCGCAGGAAGGCGTCGTCTTCCCAGCTGTCCCAGAGGCCGCTGACGACCTGGTGGAACTCGCGGGCGCGGGCATAGCGCTCACTGTGGCCAAGGTGTGCCTCGCGGTTGAAGTTCAGGGCTTCGGCGGCGGCATCCGAGGTCACCAGGTTCCAGCCGGCACGGCCACCGGAGATATAGTCGAGCGAGGCGAACTTGCGCGCCACGTGGTACGGCTCGTTGTAGCTGGTGGTGACGGTGCTGATCAAGCCGATGCGCTCCGTGACCGCCGCCAGTGCACTGAGCAGGGTCAACGGCTCGAAACCGGTGGAGCGCGCCATATGGCTGGCATACGCGGTGGTGGGCGCGGCAACGCTGTCGGCGACGAACAGGGTGTCGAACTTCGCCGCCTCGGCGACTTGCGCGAGGCGTTTGTAGAGCGCGAAGTCGAGCGTATCGGCGGGCACGTCCGGATGCCGCCAGGCGGCAACGTGGTGCCCGGTGGCCATGAGGAAGGCGCCGAGGCTTAGCTGTCTTGGTTGGGTCATGGGGGTCTGTCCTGGATCGATGGCGATGCCGCCCGGCCGGTCTCTGCCGGCTCGGGCGGTCCCTGCACGCAGGTGCTGGTCAGAAGTCGAAGTCCTTGCGCAGCTGCACGCCGAAGTAGCGCTGGTCGTCTCGTGGAACGGCGCGAAAGATGTGGTTGCCGCCACTGGCCAGGGACTGGGCGTAGGACTTGTCGGTCAGGTTCTTGCCCACCAGGGCCACGCGCCAGCCCGCGTTGTAGTCGGCCAGGCCGACGCTGGCGTTCCAGATGCCGTAGGCGCCCTGCACGGTGTCCTTGTTCTGGTCGAGGCTGAACTGCACCTCGTCCTGCCAGCTGTAGTCGGTGGACAGCTCCACATCCAGACCGTTGTCCAGCGGGATGCTGTAGTCGGCGCGCACGTAGGTCTTCCAATCCGGGGTGAAGGGCAAGCGTCCACCATCGATGTTGCAGCTGGCCGCGGCGCCCGGCGGGCAATTGAAGTGGTCCACCCGCGCCTTGGTGTAGGCCACGCCACCGGAGAAGCTGAGCTGCCGGGTGGCCTGGTAACTCGCATCCAGTTCAATGCCCTGGGTCTTCACGCTGCCGGCGTTGATCAGGCGGGTCACCACCTGGTTGGCCACGGTGTCGAAGAAGTTCGCCTGGTAGTTGTCGTAATCGGTGTGGAACACCGCCAGGTTGGCGGTCAAGCGCTTGTCCAGCGCGGTGGCCTTCAGGCCTACCTCGTAGGAGTCCGATGTTTCGGGCTTGAGTGGATCGGTGTCACGCGGCTGCATGTTGAAGAACACGTTGTAGGCCGGGCCCTTGTAGCCGCGCGAGTAGGTCACGTAGCCCATCAGGTCGTCGCTGAGGTCGTACTGCAGGCCGGTGCGTCCGCTCCAGCCATCCTCGTCCACCGAGCCGGAACTGGCGGTGGAAGGCTGGATGCCCGTGACGGCGGTGGCCGAGGTGGACACGCGGCGGTGGTCGTACTCCAAGTCGTCGTGGGTCCAGCGCAGGCCGAAGAGCGCGCGGAAGTCCCTGGTGAAGTTGAAGGTGTTTTCGCCGAACAGCGCGTAGCTGTCGTTGGTCACGCTGAAGTCGGCGCGGCCGGTATTGGGAACCCCTCCATTGACCGACAGGCGCCGGTAGTTCTCGTCGGAGCGACCATGGAAGTAGTAGGCGCCGAGCACGTACTCGTTGAATTCGCCCCTGGGCGAGGTCAGGCGGAACTCCTGGGAATACTGGTCGTAGTCCACCTCGCCCTTATCATGGGAGGCCGTCAGCGGCAGCGCGGCCCGCCGGTCGCCGTCCTGGAACTGGGTGTTGTCCCAGCCACGCCAGGCGGTGATTGAGGTCAGGGTGAAATCCCCCAGTTTCCAGTCGGCCTGCCCGGACAGGCCGGTGTTGATGTCCTCGACGTGCGTCTTGAAGTCACTGTTGATCTTGCGGTTGTGGGCGCTGAGCGCCACCGGGCGCAGCGAATCGGCGAAGGCGGCGCTGCTGGTGGAGGTGACCACCCCGCTCGGCAGGGTGTCCTCGCCGTCCATGTAGTCGCCGATGAGGGTGAAGGTGAAGTCTTCGCTGGGTTCGAACACCAGCTTTCCTCGCACGCCCTTGCGGTCGTAGCCGTTGACGTCATGGCCGTTGGCGACGTTCTCGACGTTGCCGTCGTACTTGCCCAGCAGGGTGCTCAGGGAGCCCTTGAGGCTGTCGGTGAGGCGGCCGCCGATGCCGAAGCGCAGGCGGTTCTCGTTGCCGCCACCGAAGTGCGAGTAGTCCAGGTAGCCGTGGCCCTGCTCCGGCGGGTCCTGGCTGACGATATTGAGCACGCCGGCCGAGGCGTTCCTGCCGAACAGGGTGCCCTGGGGTCCGCGCAGCACTTCGATGCGTTCGACGTCCAGCAGGTCCAGGGTGGACTGGCCGGGGCGGCCAAGCGCCACGCCATCGATCACGGTGGCCACGGTGGGCTCGACGCCTGGTGAGGTGGAAATGGTGCCCACGCCACGGATGAACAGCGAGGTGTCCTTGTTCGAGGCACCGGTGCGGTAATTCAGTGTAGGCACCTGCTGGACGATGGCGGAGACGTTGTTGCGGTTGTCCCGCTCCAGTTGCTCGCCCTGCAGCACGGTAATGGCCACCGGCACTTCCTGCAGGCTGGCCTCGCGGCGGGTCGCCGTCACGGTGACCGCCTTCAGGGTGGTGGTGGATTCGGCGGAAGGCTCGCTGGCCCCGCCCTCTTGCGCCTGGACCGCGCTCCCCAGCGCCGCCAGTAGGATGGCTACCGCCAGCGGACTGCGACGCGCGCCGTGGTGGAGCCCCAGGCCGCCGTTGGCGGCCGCTTTGGAAAATCGGTTCATCTTCGTTTCACTGCCCTTGCTGTGACCAGACTGGCCCTCCGTCTTCGCGGTCGGGGCCTCGTTGAGGAGCTGTCGAACGTCTGGTCTCGCTCGTGCGAGTGGCAGTGGGTTGGAGACAAGCTCTACTTGGTAGCGCTACCATGTGTAGTATCAGAGCGCTGTTGTTAGTGCGTCAAATACTCAAAAATTGATTTCATATTCTTAAGGGAAATAAGAGTTGAGCACCTCGCCCCCCTCTCCCCGCAAACGCCGTGGATCCGGCCGCGTCACCCTGAGCGAAGTGGCCCGGCACGCCGGCGTCGGCGCCATCACGGTGTCGCGCTTCTTCAACCAGCCGGAGCAAGTGTCCGGCGAGCTGCGCGAGCGCATCCAGGCAGCAGTGACCGAGCTGGGTTACGTGCCCAACCGAGTGGCCGGCGGCCTGGCCTCGGCACGGGGGCGTGTGGTGGGCATGGTGATCCCGAACATCTCCGGACCGATCTTCGCGCCCACCATCCAGAGCTTCAGCGACTCCCTGGCGCGCCACGGCTACCAGTTGCTGCTGGCCTCCAGCTACTTCTCGGAGGAACAGGAAGAAAGCGCCGTGCGTGCCTTTCTCGGCTGGTCGCCAGCGGCACTGGTGGTCACCAGCCATTTCCACAGCGCCGGCACCGAGAAACTGCTGGCCGAGGCGGATATCCCGGTGGTGGAAATCTCGGACTACCGGCCCGAGCGCGCGCCTACCCAGGTAGGTTTCCTCCACTATGAGGTGGGCGTCAGCGCGGCACGCTACCTGCTGGACAAGGGCTACCGGAGCATCGCCTTCGTACAGAACAGCGCGGCGGGTGACTTCAGCGCCCTGGAACGCCGTGACGGCTACGCCGCCACCGTGCAGGCCGCGGGACTGGAACCCTGGGTGTTCGTGCCAAGCGCCGACAAGGCACCTTTCGAAGCGGGCAAGCAGGCCATGGAAGCCCTGATGAACCGCAACCCGCGCCCGGACGCCATCATCTTCGCCAACGACAACCTCGCGGCCGGCGGACTACTCGCCGGCCAGCGCGCGGGCCTGCGCATCCCGGAAGATTGCGCGGTGGTGGGTTTTGGCGACTACCCCTTCGCCGAGATGCTGCTGCCGAGCCTGACCACCATCAAGCCACCCTCCCGGGAGATCGGCGAGGTGGCGGCCATGCGCTTGCTGGAAACCTTCGGCGCGCTTCCCGTAGAAGGCGAGCCGATGCGGCTGAACCTGCTGGATTGCCAGGTAATCGCGCGGGAGAGCGCCTGAAGCTGGAAGGCATGAAGTGGGGCGCGCGATATCGCACCCCTCAACCCAGCTCGCCGATCTTTTCCAGCCTGGCTCGCACAATGTTGCGGCTGATGCCCAGCAGCCGGCCGGTCTGTAGCTGGTTGCTGTGGCAGAAACGGTAGGCCGAGCGGAACAGGGTTTCTTCGATGTATTCGTAGAGGTTGGGCAGGTTTTTCTCGAACAGGTCGTTGAGTACCGCATCTAGGGCGTCTGCCGCCTGGGGGGCAGGCACTGCGAGGGAGTGCTCTTCCTGGCCGCGGGCGAGGGGGAGCAGGTCAACCAGGTGCAGGTCGTTGGGCTGCACCTGTTCGTTGCGGCACACCAGCAGCGCGTGGTGAATGGCGTTCTCCAGTTCGCGGATGTTGCCCGGCCAGCTATGGGCCAGCAGCACCCGTTCGGCGTCCTGGCTGAGGGTGGCGCGGTTGTAGCCCAGGCGCTGGCAGTGTTCCTGGATGAAGAATTCGGCCAGGGGCAGGATATCGCCCGGACGTTCCCGCAGTGGCGGCAAACGCAGCGTCGCCACGTGCAGGCGATAGAACAGGTCCTCGCGGAAGTGCCCGGCCACCACGGCATCGGCCAGGTTGACGTTGGTCGCCGCGATGACCCGAACGTTGATGGGCACTGGCGTGCGCGAGCCCAGGCGTACCACCTCGCGCTCCTGCAGCACCCGCAGCAGCTTCACCTGCATGGCCAACGGCAGGTCGCCGATCTCGTCGAGGAACAGCGTTCCGCCGTTGGCCGCTTCGAACCAACCAGCCTTGTTCGCCGTGGCGCCGGTGAAGGCGCCCTTCTCATGGCCGAACAGTTCGCTCTCCACCAGGGTTTCGGGGAAAGCACCGCAGTTGACGGCAACAAAGGGTTCCTTGCTGCGTCGGCTGAGGTGGTGGATATGGCGCGCGACCAGCTCTTTGCCAGTACCGGTCTCGCCGATGATCAGCGCATTGGCCTCGCTGGGCGCCACCCGCTCGATCCGGCTGAGCAATTCCTGCGAGCGCGGGTCCTTGAAGACCAGCACGGTCGCACGGACCGACTTGGTCAGTTCACGGGCATTGGGGTGAGTGAGCAGTGACATCTCGTATTCCTTGCTTTCTGATGCGCCCGGGCATCTTGCATAAAGTCTTTTAGATAATTAAGGAATTAATAAATATTTATTAATTCCCAAGAGAAATATGTGCATTTTTCCCTGCGCCGATTGCTGAGCCCGCAGCAGTCCTCCAGCACGCCTGCTGAAATCCCAGCACTCGCGAAACACCGATAAGGCGCAACCGCTCAGGCCTCCACGCCACGTCGCACCTGGGTTACGCGGCAGCTGCGGGGTTGCTGGCATGCATTTCGCTCCTTTCCTCCGCAAATGCCGGACCAACTGGCAGGAACTGGAAAGGAGAACTCCCATGAAGAATCCATGGCGCGCCGGACTGGCAGCGCTCGTCGCAGTGTTCGCCGTCGGCCAGGCCCTCGCGGCCGAAGTGCCGGCCTCCGTGAAGATCGCCATCGTCGCCTACACCCAGGGCGGCAAGCCGGTGTTCGGTGGCATCCCGGGACGTGTGATCGAAGAAGGCTGGCTGGAGAAGGAGCTGGCGGCCAAGGGCGTGAAGCTGGACTGGATCGCCCTGCCCCACGCCGGAGCCGGTCCGCAGATCAACGAAGGCTTCACCAACAACAGCATCGACTTCGCCGTGCGTGGCGACCTGCCCTCGGTCATCGGCGGCGCCGGTGGAGTACCGGGCAAGCTCATCGTCCCCGGCGGCAGCGGCAATAATGTCTACCTGGTGGTGCCCGCCTCCTCCAGTGCCCAGAGCATCGACGACCTCAAGGGCAAGCGCCTGGCGCTGCATCGCGGTCGCCCGTGGGAGTTCGCCTTCAGCAACTACCTGGCCAGCAAGGACCTCAAGCTCAGCGACTTCAAGGTCGCCAACCTCAACCCGCAAGTCGGCGCCGCAGCGGTGTCGGCCGGCAAGGTGGATGCCGCCGTGCTGCTCAGCGAGTCCTACCTGCTGGAAGACAAGGGCGTCGGCCGGATCATCTGGTCCACCAAGCAGGGCGACAACAGCTGGCGCCTGATCTCCGACCTCTGGGGCACCGATGACTTCATCCAGCGTTACCCCGAAATCACCCAACTCCTCGCCACCGCCTGGGTCAAGGCGGCCTGGTGGATATCCCAGGAGCAGAACAAGGACGCCTATTACCAGCTCTCGTCCCGCGCCGGCACTCCCGAAAGCGTGCTGCGTCGCGATGACCAGAACGACCCGGTGGCCTGGAAGGATCGCTGGGCACCCAAGAGCGATGAACAGCTCAAAGCCCACTACCGCGCCCTCACCCAGTACGCCCTGGCCAACAAGCTGATCCGCCAGGACTTCGACATCACCCAGTCCTTCGCCACCCGCTTCACCAATCAGGCCATCCTCGACCTCAAGCTGGAGAACTACTGGCCCGCCCTGAGCAACCAGGTCACCGCCAGCCACTGACAGGCCGAATGCTGCTGGCGCACTGCTGCGCCAGCAGCAAGGAGTTGCTGCCACTCCAGCATGCGCATCCCGCGGGCAAGCGGAAAATCGCCCGCAACCCCCGCCCCGCAAGACTTCCGACGAACTGGCGCGAAACCTGCTCAAACCCCATCGACCGTATCAACCGCTTCCTTACGAGGCCCCCATGAGCATTGAATTCTTCACCCGTCTGCCACTGCATGGCGAAACCCAGTACCTGCCAGGCGACCCGCGCAACCGTGGCGACTGGCACCGAGGTGAGCACAGCACCGGCGCCGTCTCCAACTTCCGCATCGGTGACCACTTCACCTACATCGACTACCTGGGCCAGATCGCCCGCGCAGCGGAAATCAACGGCTTCGGCGGCGCCCTGATGGTCAACGCACCCACCGGCGAGGAACCCTGGACTGTCTGCTCCCTGCTGGCGCGGGAAACCCGCACCCTCAAGTTCGTCACCGCCTTCCAGCCCTATCACTACACGCCCTGGGTCGCCACCCAGCAGGCCGCCACCTACCAGCGCGCCACCGGCAACCGCTTGGTGTGGAACATCATCAACGGCGGTTCCGATGCCATCCAGCGCCAGGTCGGCGACTTCAGCAGCCACGACGAACGCTATGACCGCGCCATCGAGTTCCTCGATGTGGTCAAGGGCTACTGGCACAACGAGAACTTCCGCTACGAAGGCAAGTACTACCGCGCTGAAGGCGGTGGCCTGCGTGGTCCGCTGAAGAAGGCCGAACTGCCGCTGATCTGCACAGCCGGCTCCTCGATTCCGGCCCGCGAGTTCGCCGCCAAGCACGCCGATTACTACCTGATGCGCGCCGAGCATCCCGACGAGGTCCGTGCGTTGATCGCCGACGTCCGCGAGCGCGCCCTCAAGTACGGCCGCAGCGATATCCGCTTCGGCATGTCCATCGACGTGATCACCCGTGAAACCGAAGAAGAAGCCCGCGCCGAAGCCAAGCGCTTCTTCGACGAAGGCATCGCCAAGGGTGCGGTGAAGGCGGTCGCCGCCCACGCCGGTCTGCGCACCGCGCGCAAGCTCAGTTACGAGCACGGCTACGCCGAGAAAAGTGAAACCCAGGGCTACGACGAGTTCTTCATCTACCCCAACGTCTGGGCCGGTTTCGGCTACATCGGCATTCCGCCGGGCTGCGCCCTGGTGGGCAGCTACGAAAACGTGGTCGCGCGCATACGCGAATACAACGCGGCCGGCATCGACCTGTTCTTCCTCGCCGGCTACCCGCACCTGGAGGAGGCCTATCGCCTGGGTGAACACATCCTGCCGCACTTCCGCAGTGAACGCGCCGAGCTGGTCCGCAGCCACGACAGCCTGCCGGAACTGCGTTCCGTGAACGGACCCGCCGGAGCCTGACGCCATGGATGCGCATCGTCGTCTGCTCGATTTCAGCCTTGCCCTGACCGTGCTCCTGTCCATGCTGCCGTTGCTCGGCATGGCCGAGCCGCTCCCGGAGGTGATCCGTATTTCCACGGGCGCCGGCTCGCCGCTGACACCCAAGCTCTCCGGCGCCAATTCCGGCCTGACCGCCGCACGCCAGGCCGTGGAGCAGGAGTTCGCCGCAGACGGCGTGCGTATCGAATGGCTGCATCCGCTGGGTGGCGGCGTGGCCAGCAACGAAGCCCTGGCCAGCGGCGCCGTGGATATCGGCTATGCCGGCGAATTCCCGGCCATCTTCGGCCGCGCCGCCGGCCTCAAGACACGCTTCGTCGGCGGCGGGTTCCGGGGCAACAACGCCTACCTGGTGGTGAAGGCGGATTCCCCCGCCCATGACTTGGCCGAGCTCAAGGGCAAACGCATCGCCATCATGAAAGGCCAGCCCTGGGAGTACGGCTTCGATCGCCTGCTGCGCAGCAAGGGGTTCACCCAGGCGGATTTCAAGGTCCTCAATCTGAGCCTGGTGGACTCGCGAACCGCGCTCGAACAGGGCCGTATCGACGCGCTCTACGCACCCGGCGTGTATGGCGCCAACCTGGCTGCCGATGGCCGTGGACGTATCCTCTGGTCGACCCGCGAGGCGCCCAGGGACTGGCAGTTCGCCGCGGACTTCTTCGTCGCCGAGGACTTCGCGCAAAAGTACCCGACCGCCGTGAAGCGTTTCCTCAAGGCGGTGATCCGCGTCAGTGCCTGGGCCAGCGATCCGAAGAATGGCGATGAACTGTTCCAGACCTGGGTGCCCCAAGGCTACAGCGTCGAGCAGCAATGGAAGGAATACCGCGACAGCGATTTCCTGTTCCGCTTCTCGCCCATCCCCGATCCCTTCCTGCTGGCCCACTACCGGGAAGTCGCCAACTACATGCTGGAGAACCGCCTGATCCGCCGCCCGGTGGACATCAACGCGTGGGTGGACCGCAGCTTCGTCGACGCCGCACTGCGTGAACTCCAATTGGAGCGCCACTGGCCGGAATACGACCGCGACGGCAATCCACTGCCCCAGGTTGCCCGGCAATGACCCTGGCCCATCCGATGCTTCGGCTGCCGGTCACGCTTGCCGCGCCTCTGCTGGTGCTGGGCCTGTGGTACTGGGTTGCAGCCAATGAGCTGGCACCGACCACTCTGCTGGTGCCGCCGGCCCAGGTGCTCGAAACCCTCTGGCTGATGCTCGGCAGCGGCGAGCTGGTGGAAGCGGCGGGCACCACCCTGTCGCGGGTCGCCGCCGGGTTTCTCGCCGGTAGCCTGGTGGGGATCACCACCGGTGCGGTGCTCGCGCTTTCCCCTCGGGTTGACCGCAATCTGGGCCTGGTCATCAACCTGCTGGCCCAGGTTCCGGCGATTGCCTGGACGCCCCTGATCATCTTCCTGCTGGGCATAGACGAGGCCTACAAGGTCTTCCTGATCGCCTTCGCCTGTTATTTCCCTGTCGCGGTAAAAACCCGCGAGGGCATTCTCGGCCTGTCGCCGCGCCTGCTGGAGGCCGCCGCCGCACTCGCGCTGCCGCCTGCCCTGCGCTACCGCAAAGTGATACTGCCCGGCGCCCTGCCCTCGTTATTGGCCGGGCTGCGTATCGGCCTGTCCAAGGCCTGGATCGCCGCCATCTTCGGCGAGCTGTTCGCCTCCGGCAGCGGCCTGGGATACCTGATGAATAGCGGCCGCATCTACTTCCAGATGGACGTGGTCCTGGCTGCCATGCTCGCCACTGGGGCGCTCGGCTTCCTGAGTGACCGCTTCCTGCTGTGGCTGCATGACCGCCTGCCCGGAGCCCGACCATGAGCAGCCTCGACTATCCCTTGCGCCGCGTCGCCATCGGAGCCGTGCTCGCCTGCGCCACCCTGGCACTGCTCAGTTGGCGTGGCCCGGCGATCCTCCCGGACACCCGGCTGCTGGAGCTCACCCACCTGCTTGCGCAAGCCAGCCTTGGCAGCCTCGGGCGCCTGCTGGCCGGACTCGCCCTGGGGCTGCTCACCGGCAGCCTGCTGGGCGCACTGATGGCCACCTGGCCACTGCTGGATCGCTTGCTGGGCTCGCTCGTCCACCCGTTGCGGCAGATGCCGCTGTTCGGCTGGATCGCCCTGCTGGGGGTTTGGGCCGGCTTCGGCGAAGCCTCCAAGGTGATCTTCATTGCCCTGGCAGTCAGCTACACCATGATCATCGCCGCCTATCAAGCCGTGCGCGCCGTGCCACCGCGCCTGGATGAAGTGGCACGGGTCTACCAGCTCGGCTGGGGCAAGCGTCTGCGCGTCTTGCTGCTACCCACCATCCTTCCGGCCTGGCTGGGCGGCCTGCGTATCGCCCTGGCCGTGGCCTGGAGCGCCACCATCGGCGCCGAAATCCTCATGGGCGCCAGTGCCGCCGGCCTGGGTGGTTTCATCTGGGGGCAGCGCGAGGTCGGCCGTTTCGACCTGGTCCTGCTCGGCACCGCCCTGATCGGCACTTTCGCCGTGCTCTCCGATTTCGCCCTGCGCCAGACGGAGCAGCGGCTCCAGCGCTGGCTGCGCGGGTACTGAACGCCAATCTCCAGGAGGACGTCATGAGCGCCGCCACTGTGGCCCTGAACGGGGTCAGCAAGCACTTCCAGTTACCCGGTCAACGCCTGGAGGTGTTGCGGGACCTTTCCCTCGATGCCCGCCCCGGCGAGTTTCTCTGTCTGGTGGGCGCAAGCGGTTGCGGCAAGTCGACCCTGCTGCGCCTGGTGCTGGGGCTGGAGCAGGCGGACCAGGGCGAAGTCCGGGTGGGCGGGCAACCGGTGCAGGGGCCCGGTGTGGATCGCGGCATTGTGTTCCAGGACCACCGCCTGTTCCCCTGGCTGAGCGTCGAAGAGAACGTGCAACTTGCCCTGCATCGAAGTCCGCTGGACGAAAGGGAGAAACGCGCCCGGGTCCGTCACTACCTGCAACTGGTGGGCCTGCAGGGCTTCGAACGCGCCCGGCCGGAGCAGCTCTCCGGGGGCATGGCCCAGCGCGCCGCCATTGCCCGGGCACTGGTGGCCGAGCCCCAGGTATTGCTGCTGGACGAGCCCTTCGGCGCCCTCGACGCCCTGACCCGCCAGCGACAGCAGGAAGAGCTGCTGGGCATCTGGAAACGGACCGGTTCCACCCTGCTCCTGGTCACCCACGACATCGACGAAGCGCTCTACCTGGGCGACCGCGTCGTGGTACTCGACTCCCGCCCCGGCCGCATCCGTGAAGTGCTCGACGTCGATGCCCCGCGTCCACGCGTACGCCACGACGCGCGGCTGGCGCAGCTGCACCGACACATCCTAGGGCTGCTGGCCGACCAGGCGTAGCCCATCCTCTCGGCACGCACCGGCTCTGCTGTGGGAGCGAATTCATTCGCGAATAAATTCGCTCCCGCCCGGGCCAAAGCCTACGGACCTACCGCACGGGTGTTGCTGAATCCGCAGCACGGCGCCAGCACCCCCTGCCGCGTTCCCAGCACCTCACCAGCAATCCACCAGCGCAGGGCGCCGCAATTGGCCCTCAACGCCCCGTTTTTCCGGGGAAAACCGCCGTTCCTGACATGGCATGGACCCTGCAATTGCCCATACGACCTCGGCGAAACCGCCCAGGCAGTAGTTGAAAGAGGCAACGCGAACTCTCCCGGGAAACACCCAAGGGCGACTCAAGAGACAACTCCCGCCTGCGTGAAGAGACAACTCCTTCCTACCGCGTGAATGCACTCGAACCTGAACGGCCGCCCTGCGGGTGCGGAACGGCTCGCCCTGGAAAAACCACTTTCGGAGAACTGAAGTTCATGTCCAACGCCGCTTTCCCTGTCCAGCCCGCGCGAGCGGGTTGGCGCCCGTCCAGGCTGTCCCTGGCCATCCTCGCGTTGATCAGTGCCGCTGCCACGGCCGAAGACGCGAAAAACACAGAGACTAAAAGTCAGAAGCCCCCGGCAGAGGAAACCCGCCTTGGCGTGGTCACGGTGCAGGGCAGCAAGCTGGACACGGAAACCTCGGTGATCCCGGTACGCCCGGTGGCCTCGGTCTATGGCGGTAGCAAGGTGGATGTGCTGGACACGCCGCGCTCGGTCAACCAGATCAATGCCGAGCAATTGGCCAACGACCCGATCCGCAGCTCCGACGACCTGGTCAAGTACGCGCCCGGCATCACCCGCGGCGGTGGCCAGAACGCCGGCATCGCACCGCAGTTCCGTGCCCAGAACTCGGAGATCTTCCAGGACGGCCAGCGCGCCTACAGCGTGCGCCACCCCGCCAACTTCAACGCCTACGAGGGGGCGGACATCGTCGCCGGCCCCTCTTCCGTGGTCTACGGTTCGGTCAGTGGCAGCGGCGGCTACATCAACTATCTGAGCAAGAAGCCGAGCTTCGACGGCTTCAAGACCCGCCTCAGCGGCGAGGTGGGAAGCTGGATTCCCGACGGCGAGTCCCGCGACTCGACCCGCTTCACCGTGGACAACACCGGCCCGATCAATGAAGCGCTGGCCTACCGGGTCAGCATCACCCGCCAGCGCCAGGAAACCTTCTACGACAACGTCGAAAACAACTTCGACGCCTTCTACGGCGCCTTCGCCTGGCGCGGCGACAATGCCCGCGTCGACTGGAACGCCAGCTACGACGACTACTACGACTGGAACATCACCCACGGCTGGAACCGCCCGACCCAGGACCTGGCCGATAGCGGCAAGTACTACGCGGGCCGCGCGACGCCGATCTTCCAGAACGGCAGCACCTTCTGGTCCCCGGTGCTGTCCTCCGGGGCCGCCGATGCCTCGGTGCTCGGCTGGGTACAGCGTCAACGCAACGCCCAGGGCCAGTTCGGCGTGGTCAACGGCAGCTTCCAGGCGGCCTCGCCCAACACCCAGGCCCGACCCGGCAGCCTGCGCGGCTGGGTGTATGACCCGAATCTGGCCGGCAACGGCCTGGTCGACCTTGACTCCCAGGTCTCCCAGCGCGCCGAAGACAAGAACACCTCACGCCGCTTCGCCACGCAGCTGCGCGGCGAATGGGACCTGAGCCCGGACATCACCCTGGCCAACAGCACCTACTACCAGGACTCCGACGACACCACCGACGCCGTGGGCGCGTTCCAGGTCCAGGCCAAGGATGAAATCTTCGAGAACCGTTTCGAGTTCCGCTCCGGCAACGAAGGCGAGTTCTTCGGCCTCAAGGTGCGCGACGACAGCAACACCGGCCTGATCTACCGCCACGAGTACAACCGCTCCATCGCCGCCAACAACAGCTTCGGCTCCACCATCCACGCCTACGACCTGACCCAGGACCCGTCCACCAAGAACCCCGGCGACCTGCTCGGCCTGAACAACCTCAACCCCGCCGGCGGCAACGGCGCCTGGATCGGCCAGCCCGGCGTTCCGCAGTTCTCCGATCTCTACGGCTGGCTCAACCTGGCGCCGATGTTCCCGGCGGGCCATCACCTCTATGCCGAATCCATCGCGCCCTACACGGCAGAGGGCACCTGGAGTACCAAGACCTTCTTCACGCAGCACAACCTGCGCTTCGGTGAGCGCTTCGGCCTGAACCTGGGCGCCAGCCGCAGCTGGATCGATGCCCAGATCGAGAATCCCTTCGTCCTGCGTCCCGGCACCGAGCGCCAGGACAGCGACAGCTACAAGCTGTTCTCCGTACAGGTCAGCCCCTGGTTCAAGCCGACCGAGTACAGCACGCTGTACTACACCTTCGACCGCTCCCTCGCGGTCAACACCGGCTTCTTCTCCAACGGCATCGGCTGGGGCACGGGCGCCGGGGCCAACCTGCTCAACCCGCTGTCGTTCAAGAGCCTCAGCGTGCTTCACGAAGTGGGCCTGAAGCTCGAACCCCTGCCGGACCAGTTGTTCTTCACCCTCGCCGCCTTCCGCCAGGAGCGCGACCAGGCGCCGGACAGCAACAACAACATGGCCCGCCTGATCATCAAGGGTGTGGAATCCAGCCTGCGCTACCAGCCCAACGCCAACCTGCGCAGCGGCCTGAACTTCACCCGCCTCACCGCCTACAACGAGTTCGTCTCCCAGGCCGGCTTCGCCTCCGCCGGTTTCATTCCGGACAACGGCACCGTGTTCGGTGATAACAACAGCCTCAACCTGCGTCCCTCGGGCCGCTTCGATGCCGTGCAGATACCCGAGTACAGCGTCAGCGGCTACCTCGACTACAGCTTCGACTCGGGCTTTGGTGCCGAGCTGTCCGGCTGGTGGACCAGCGACTGGTACCTGAACCTGTCGAAGACCGTGAAGGTGCCCAACGAGTACAACCTCGACCTGGCGGTGTATTACCGCCAGCCGCAGTGGAGCGCGACCGTGCGCGTGCTCAACTTCACCGACGAGCTGAATTTCGTCAGCGGCCTCGCCGGCTCCACCAACACCTTCCTCCAGCCCATGCCCGGCCGCACCCTGCTGGCCCAGGTGGACTACCAGTTCTGACCCCGCGCGGGGTGGGCCCCGCGCATCCATTGCCCTTCGCCAACACTCAAGGAGTGAACAATGCCCATCGAATTCGTCGGGATGGTCTTCCCCCGCCAATGGTCCGAAACCCACGGCCCGCGCACGGGTGACTTCGACCTGGAATTCCTCCGCCAGCACGCCCGCGCCCACGAACACGCCGGTTTCGACCGGGTGCTGATCGCCAGCGGCCCCGGCAGCGCCGACAGTCTGCAGCTGGCCGCATATGTCGCCGCGCACACCGAGCGCCTGGGCTTCATGATCGCCCACCGCCCAGCCCTGACTTCGCCCACCGTCGCCGCACGGGCCTTCGCCACGCTGGATCACACCACCGGCGGCGGGCGCATCCGCCTGCACGCTATTACCGGGATCACCGCCGAGCCCCAGGAAGGCGACCCGCTGCTGGACAAGACTGAACGCTACAAGCGCACCGATGAGTACCTGGAGATCGTCCGCCGCACCTGGACGTCCGAAGAGCCCTTCGACTTCGACGGGCAGTACTTCCAGATCAAGGGCGCCTTTTCACCGGTCAAACCGCTGCAGAAACCGCATATCCCGATTTCCTTCGGCGGCTCGTCCGATATCGCCTACCAGATCGCGGTCAGGCACGCCGACCTCTATGCCCTCTGGGGCGAACCGCTGACCGGCGTCGCGGAGCAGATCGGCAAGCTCCGGGCAGCGGCGCAGCAGGCCGGGGTGGATTCACCTCGCGTGAGCCTGTCGGTGCGGTTGATCCTCGGCCCCACGGAAGAACTGGCCTGGAAACGCGCGGGTGAAATCCTCGCGCAGATCCAGGCCAACCCGCAATTCGCCGAAGGCAGCCCCTGGCGCAAGCGGATCAAGGGCACAGGTTCCGAGCGCCTGCTTGCCGCGGCCGCTGCAGGCGACCGCCACGACCGCGCCCTGTGGATGCCCACCGCCACCGCAGTAGGCGCCTATGGCGACACCACCGCCCTGGTGGGCACCCCGGAAACCGTGGCCGAAGCCCTGCTGGATTACGTGGACCTTGGCGTCACCACCTTCCTCAACCGCGGTTACGACCCCTACTACGACGCCGTGGACTACGGCCGCTGGATCATCCCGGCGGTACGTGCCGAAGCGCGTCGACGCGAGCAGCAGCGGGCGGAAAAGGCCAGTTGATCCTGTGGGGGCGATTTCAATCGTCAAGCGAACCGCAGGTTCGCCCTTTGGCCTTGAATGGGGCAGCTACGCTGCCCTTCGAATGAATTCGCCCCCACACCCGCTACTTAAGGCTTTCCAGCAGCTCTCGCGCTGCCTGCAACGGCCTCGGATCCACCCACTCGGCGATATCGAAATCCCGCTCCAGGAAGCCATGCAGGTTGAGGAAGTCCTTCTGGATTCCGAGGTACTCCAGGCGCTGTGCCGAGAGGTCCGGCGCCAGGGTGGTGTGGAAGTCGTCGCGGTAGGCCTCGGCCACGCCCTCGCTTCCGGCGCGGGTTTCGAGTTGCAGGATGCTGTGCAGGGCATCGCGGTTGTCGCTGGCCCACTCGGCGGCCCGTAGGGTCTGGGCGAGGAAGCGCACCACCAAATCGAAATGCTCATCGAGCAGGCTCTGGTGGACCGTGATCGGACGTGGCGTGCCGTTGTTGATCCGGTAGCGCGGCCCGGCCATGCGGTCCAGGTCGATGCCGACCACCAGGCCCAGGCGTCTTGCCGCGTCGGCGGCTGAAGCGCCCTTCACGTAGACCGCATCCACCTCGCCACGCACCAGGTGATCCAGCCCTGACCACAGGCGCTGCAGACCCTCTTCCGGCGTGCGTGCCTCCGCCTGGTCCAGCAAAGCCACCTCCACCAGTTGCACGTCGTCGAAGCCCAGGCCGGCCAATGCCAGGGCGCCCTTGTAGCCGTGCAGGCTCATGCCCCGCGCAATGCTGCCGCCACGGCTGTCCGACCAGGCCGGCAACGCCAGGCGCTTGCCGTTGAGGTCAGCGGGGCTGCGTATCCCCGAGTCGGGGCGAACCAGGATGGTCTGCCACTCCTCGATCCAGGTCAGGCCGATCAGTCGGCTCGGTGCGCCCGCCGCACGGGCCACCAGGGCGGGGATGTTGCCGCCTTCGCGGAAAAGCCCCGGCAGCTCGTGGTCGTAATGGTGATGGCCGAGCTGGCGGGCCTCCTGCAGGGTGGACACCGGCAGGCCGTCCGCGGCGAACTCCTCGGCCAGCCAGCCGAGCTTGTAGGCGATGCCCGACGCCGTGGGCACAGGACAACGGGTGAACCAGATCTGTTCGAGGTTGGATTGACGGGTGGTGGGCGAGGCTACGGCGATAGTCATGAGGCACTCCGGATTGAATGAACGATGCGGCCTTCAATGGCAGTTACGGCTGCATCGCAATGCCTGTGCCAAGCGCCACAAGGCCCATGACTGAAGGGCTCGTGCAAACCAATCGATCCCGTTGGTGCTGTCAGGCAAGCAGCACTGCGCGGCCATTGCTGGCCCTGAAGCAGCCGCCACGCCATAGCTGCTGCCAGAGCAGCAGGCGATTGCTCGACGACACTCGCCGCGTGCCCTCGAAGCCGCGCCGTTCCTCGCTTGCATCCCCGTTTCCGGCCACTGGCACAGAAGCTGCTCAAGCCACTACAACCGCCCGGCACGACCGGGCATGCAGATGGATGAATCGACAGAGGTGGAATCATGAGTACGGCCGAACGCAGCCTGGCTACCGGCGAAGCGCCCAGCGCGGTGCGCATCCTGCGCAACGAGGCGGAAGCGCTGGACGCGGCCAGGGAGGTGGCGAGAGAAATTGCCGAGATCGCCGCAGACCCGGCACGCAATGGCGAGCTGCCGCGCCGCCAGGCCGAGCTGTTGTCGCAGAGCGGGATCAGCGCCATAGGCGTACCCAAGGTCAATGGCGGCCTTGGGGCTTCGGTGGAGACCATCGTGGAAACGGTGCGGATCATCTCCGTGGCGGACGGTGGCGTCGGCCAGCTGCTGCAGATCCACAACGTGATGCTGCGCGGCCTGCTGACCTCCAACTACCCGCAGGAGGTGCGTGAGCGGGTGATAGCCGACGTGCTGGCCGGCAAGCGCTTCGGCAATGCGCTGGCGGAGGTCGGCGGCAAGAACAAGTTCGCCCTCAAGACCCGAGTGGAGCGCCGCGCCGACGGCAAGCTGGTGCTAAATGGCAGCAAGTTCTACTCCACGGGTTCCTACCTGGCGGAATGGATTTCCCTCACAGCGGCCTCCGACGACGGCGGTGTCGGCGTGCTGCTGCATCGCGACACCCCCGGCCTGACGCTGGTGGACGACTGGGAGGCCTTCGGCCAGAACAACTCGGTCAGCGGCACCGTGATCTTCAACGAGATCGAGCTGGACGAGCGCTATGTCTCGCGCCGCGAAGGCCCGATGAAACGCACCTGGCTGAGCTTCCCGCAGATCCTCCATGCGGCCATCGATACCGGCATCGCCGCCGGCGCCCTGGATGCCGGGGTGCAGTACCTGCGTAACCAGTCCCGCCCCTGGGTCGAGAGTGGCGTTGAGAATGCCAGCGAAGAGCCGCACATCATCCGCCAGATCGGCGAATACGCCGTCGCCCTGCGCGCTGCCGAGTCCCTCCTGCGCGACGCCGCACGCGTGTTCGACCGCCAGGACCAGGACCCGGAGAACAAGGAGCTGCAGGACGAGCTGATCCTCTCCGTGGCCACGGCGCGCGCTCACTCCGACAGCGCCTCGTTGAAGATATCCAGCGACATCTTCTCCCTGCTCGGTGCCAGCGCCTCGCTGACTAAGTGGAACCTCGACCGCTTCTGGCGCAACGCGCGGGTACACACCACCCACGACCCGATCCGCTGGCGCCTGCACCACGTCGGCAACTACTACCTCAACGGCGTGGACCCGGGCGAGTACACCGCCATCCTCGACACCAAGCAGAAGGAAGGCGCCACCCGGCGCTGATTCCCATCTCTCTTTGCCCACTGTGTGAGAACGATGCGAGAGACCAAGAGCAGTAGCTTTCACACAACCTGAACGAGCTCCCTTTCCCGCCGCCATGCCCATGCCATGGCGCGCGGGCTTTTCATGGATCGGAAAATGTCATCGCTACTCGCCAATGCCGTTCGCAACAGCCGCCGGTTCATGCTGGCCTCCTCATCTGCCCTGCTGCTCGCAGGCCTTGCCCAGGCCTCCGCGGCCGAGCCCCCCAAGGCGCAACCGGCACCGCCTGAGCTGCTGGCCATCAAGGCCGCCCACCTGATCGACGTGAACAGCGGCAAGGTGCTGGACAACCCCGTGGTTCTGATCGAAGGCGACCGGATCAAGGCTGTTGGCCAGGGCCTGGCCATTCCTGCGCAAGCGCGCCAGCTGGACCTCGGCGACAGCACCCTTCTGCCGGGGCTGATCGACTTCCATGTGCACCTCGGCGGCTTTGGCCCGCGCATCGGCACCGCCCGTGGCGCCCTGGCCGGCGCGAAACAGGCCAAGGCCACCCTGGAATCCGGCTTCACCAGCCTGCGCAACATGGGCGGGCGCGCCTTCACCGGTATCGCCCTGCGCGATGCCATCGCCGACGGCGACATTCCCGGCCCGCGCATCTTCGATGCCGGTACCCTGCTGACCACCACCGGCGGCCACTGCTCGGGGCAGGTCAGTACGCCCGAGGAGGACCAGGACGGTCCGGGCGTGGCCAACGGCGCCGAGGCCTTCGAGCGCAAGGTCCGCCAGCAGTTCAAGTACGGCGCGGACTTCATCAAGGTCTGCATCACCGGCGGCTTCATGAGCGGCACCGACCCAAGGGTGACCCAGTTCAGCGAGGAAGAGCTGAAGGCCGTGATCGAAACCGCCCACCGCTACCGCAAGAAAGTCGCGGTGCACGCCCACGGCGCCGATGGCATCCGTCTCGCCGCACGCCTGGGCGCGGACAGCATCGAGCACGCCTCCCTGGTGGACGACGAAGGCCTGAAGCTGCTCAAGCAGAAGAACATTCCCATCGTTCCGACCCTGGCCATCGACAGCCTGGCCTTGGAACACGCCGTGGAAGCCGGCGCCAGCCAGTACAACCTGGCAGTGCTGAAACAGACCGGAACCATCCACAAGCAGAACATCGGCAAGGCGATCAAGGCGGGCATCCCGATCATCTATGGCACCGATGCACCCATCACCCCGCACGGCACCAACCCGGTGGAATTCCACTACCTCGTGGAGGCCGACCTGACACCGCTGCAGGCGATCCAGGCGGCCACCGTCACCCCGGCGAAATGGCTGGGCGCCAGTGAAGACATCGGCAGCCTCGACGCCGGGCGCTTCGCCGACATCATCGCCGTGCACGCCGATCCCCTGGCCGATATCCGTGTGCTGGAAAAGGTCCAGTGGGTGATGAAGGGCGGCAAGGTCTACAAGAACGAACTCTGATACCCGTTTCGCGCCAGGGACGGCGCCCCTCTTGCACGCGGCCAGCTTCCCATGGAGGCTTGGCCGCTGCCGCGTTAAGCGCCTGCCGAGATCCCCCGTGAGCAAACTCGTCGTCGACGCCAATTACCGTTTCATCGCCGCCTATCAGGAGGTCAATGCGCGCATCAGCCAGCGGCAGCAGGCCCTGACGCTCTACGTATCATTGGTGGTGAGCCTGCTCGCCGCACTAGTTGCCCTCAAACCCGGCGCGAGCGGCGGCGAACTCCCTGTCGAGTGGCTGGTACTGGGCTTCCCGGTCGCATCCACCAGCCTGGCCTTCCTCAACTACAAGGCTGAGCGGGCGATCACCAATCTGCGTCGATTCCTGGCGAGCCTCGAACAGCTGGGCAATGCCCACCAGGAGCTGCGGAGCTACAACACCGACCCGCAATGGGCCCAGGGTGCCAACAAGGCACGCCGGTACCATGACTACGCCAGTGCCGTGCTGGTGGCCGGCGGCAACGCCATTGGACTGGGCGCGGTCATTCGCATCTATCCCGAGCGCATCGCCGAGACCCCCGTGGTGATCTGGATTTCCGCAGCGATCGCACTGTTCTCGCTGCTCGCGCTCTTGCTCACCCCTCGCCTGAGCTACCGGCCCATCCGCTGAGTTCTGATACCCATTTCGCGTTAGCAGTCTGTTGCGAACCTTGTGTAGGAGCGAGCTTGCTCGCGAAAGATCCCACTCGTTCGCGAGCAAACTCGCTCCTACAGGTCCAGTGCAGCCGGACATGCAACCGTAGGTTGGCGTAGAGCGCAGCGAAACCCAACGATGCGGGGCCGGGGCTGCTCGTTGGGCCTCGCGTAGCTCGGACCAACCTACGTTCGCGTTCTGGACCAAAAAAAAGCCCGGCATCTACCGGGCTTTGTCTTCGCGCAATCAGGCAACCCGCTCCAGCAGCTTGCGGCCCTCGTCCCAGAGGCCGGTCATCTTCCATTGTTGCTCCAGCACTCCTGGACCGAACTCCTGCGAGCCGCCGAGGTTTTCCGCCAGCGCCTGGAAGTAGGCGCCCTCTTCCACCAGCAGGATCAGCCTGGCCACCGGCAGGATGCCTTCACCCCAGAAGGTGGCGCCGCCATTGGCTTCCAGCAGACCTGGCGTGTGCGGATTGGTCTTGATGGTCTCGACGATGAAGGCCGGCTCGGACTGCCGGCGGTCGATGTAGATCGGCAGCTCACGGGCCAGGGTCACCCGCTGCGAAGCGGCATAGCGCAGAGGCAGCACGCGGTGCGCGCCAGCCCAGCCGCCGAGGTAAGGCGTGTGCACGTGGACCACCAGGCTCACCTCCGGACGCTCCTGGAACACCAGCGCATAACGCTTGCCGCTGCCAGCTTCCTTGCTGGCCTCCAGGGAACTGCCGGGGGCCAGGGTTTCGTCCAGGTGCACGGTGCCGTCGTGGCTCACCACCGAAGCACGGATGCTCTGGTCATCGGCCCAGGGACTGGGCGCGCGGAGGGCGATCACCAGGTCGCTGGCGGGCACCCGCAGGTAGGCCTGGAGCGTATTGGTCGCGGTGATGGTGCGGGTCTCCTTCAGCACGCGGAAGGCTTTCTCGAAATCACGTTTGGCCTGCACCACCTGGTCGAGGATGACGCTGTCGAGGGCTTGGGATGTCTGGGTCATGGAAGCTGTCCTGTTTCTGTCCGGGAAGGGTCGCAACGGTCCTCCGTTGCCGGCCGTTTACACGGCGTAGAAGCCCCAGAGCAGGACTTGTGCCAGCACCTCCAGCCCGCGCAGCGTGTAGGGCCGGCGCTGGCCGTTGGCGCAATCTGCTGCCTGCCAGACAGCGGTTGCTGGGCGATTGCTGCTGGAGACGCAGTCGGGGTCCGCAGCCTTCCTGCAGCAGAGCGGAAAACCGCAGCTGGCGGGCGCTCCAGCCTTTCCAGGGGGCGTGGCATGGCAGTTGCTATTCCTGGATACAACTCGGCAAATCCAACTCTCAGGAGCTTTCATGAGCACCGAATTCTTCTGGCGCCTGCCGCTGGGCACCGACGGCCCCCAACTCAGCACCGACAAGCACAATCGCGGTAATTCGCTGCGCCGGCCTGGCGACATTGCCCCGGGCCTTCTGCCCGACGGAACGCCGGATGACTTCACCTACATCGACTACATCGCCCAGGTGGCGAAAGCCGCCGAACTGGCCGGTTTCGAAGGCGCCCTGCTGCCCACCGGCCCCGAGCCGTGGATCGCCGCTGCCGCGCTGGCGCGTGAAACCCGCCGCATCAAGTTCCTGATCGCCTTCCAGGCCACCTGGACCCTGCCGGCCTACGCCGCGCAGCAGGCCGCCATCCTGCAGAACCTCAGCCGGGGCCGCCTGGAGTGGAACATCATCACTGGCGGCAACCCGGCCAGCCAGCGCGCCAACGGCGACTTCCTCGAACACGACCTGCGCTACAAGCGCACCGGCGAGTTCCTCGACATCATCCAGGGACTCTGGGAGAACGAGCGCTTCTCCTACGAGGGCGATATCTACCGCCTGGACAACGGCTCGCTACCCCAGGGCCTGCATAACGAACGCAAACCCGGCGTGTACTTCTCCGGTTTCTCCGACGCCGCCCTGGACGTCGCGGCGCGTCACGCCGATGTCTACCTGAACTGGGCCGAGCCGGTCGACAAACTCAAGCCGCATATCGAGCGCGTGCGCGAACTGGCGGACAAGCAAGGCCGCAGCGTGCGCTTCGGCCTGCGCGTCGACCTCTTCGCCCGCGAAACCGAGGAGGCCGCCTGGCGTGACCTGCGCAATCAGTTCGAACGCCTGGAAGGCAAAGGCAGCTCGCTGGTCAAGCAGTTCACCAGCGGCTCCGATTCAGTCGGTGCCGCCCGCCAGACCGCCTACCACAAGGACATCAACGGCTTCGATGACCTGATCCTCGGCCCCGATCTTTGGGCTGGTTTCGCCAAGGCCAAGCCGGGGCCCACCGTGGGCCTGGTGGGCAGCCACCAGAACATCGCCGAACGGCTGGCCGAATACCGCGATGCCGGCTTCTCCACCTTCATTCTGGCCGGCAATCCGCACCTGGAAGAGGCCCTGCGCATTGGCCAGGAAGTCCTGCCGCTGCTGCGCACGCCGGCCACCATTCAATCCAGTTCGCCCCTGAAAGCCACGGCCTGACGCCAAGGAAGACCTCATGAGCCAAGCACTCGATACCCTCTGGTATACCCGCTGCCCGGTTCCCACCGGGCTCGGCATCGCCGTCCAGAAAGGCTGGCTGGAATCCAGCGTGGGCGCCCTCGGCACACGCATCCAGTCATTGCGCGAATCGGACAACCAGGCGGTGCGTGAATCCCACTTCGATCACACCCTGGCCAACTCCGTGCGCCATGGCGGCAATATCCCCGCAATCTGGGCCCGTGCGGCCGGTCGCGATACCCGCGTCATCGGCCTGTCCTGGGCCGACGAGGTGCAATTGATCCTCACCCGTCCCGACAGCGGCATCCAAAACGTGAAGGACCTCAAGGGTCGGCGTTTCGGCCTGCCCGACTGGACCGGCGCACAGATCGACTTCACCCGTGCCCAGGCCCTGCGCGGCCTGGAAAACGCCCTCAAACTGGAAGGCCTGGTGGTCAAGGACGTGGAGCGCGTCGACTATCGCTACGGCGGTACCTTCAGTGACCAGCAGGTGCAGGATGTCGGCGGCACCCCGGTCAGCGCCCGTCGCGCCGAAGGCCGCAATGCCGAGCTGGTCGGCCTGCTGCGTGGCGAGGTGGATGCGATCTTCCTCAAGGGTGCCCATGCGGCCCAACTGGCGCACGAGTTCGGCCTGCGCACGGTGATCGACACCGGCTCCCATCCCGAGCCGCTGATCCGCTCCAACAACGGCACACCGCGTACCCTCAGCGTGGATTCGAACCTGCTCGACCAGCACTTCCCGGTGGCGGTTGGCATCCTCGATTCAGTACTGCGCGCCGAGGCATGGGCCAGCACCCACGCCGAGGACACCCGCCGCTACCTGGCGAAGGAAACCAACAGCAGCGAGTACTGGGTCAGCCAGGCCTACGGTGAAGACGCCCACCTGCGCCTGCGCACCGCCCTGGACGAAACGGCCGTCGCCGCCCTGCAGGACTTCACCGACTTCCTCCAGCGCTGGCAGTTCCTCCCCCAGCGTTTTGACGTCCGCGACTGGATCGACCCACGACCGCTGGAAGCCCTGCGAAACGCCGGTTCCGCCCTGGCGAGCTGACCACCCCGCAACCCGAGACCCGAATCGCCCTATGAGCAATCCACTCGACACCCTCTGGTACACCCACAGCCCGGTTCCCACCGGGCTGGGTATTGCCGTGCAGTCCGGCCGCCTGGCCGAGGCCTTCAACCCCTTCGGCACCAACATCCAGTCCTTGCGCGAATCCAGCGAACGGGAAGTGCGCGAGGCCCACTACGACCATCACCTGCGCAACTCCGTCCGCCAAGGCGGCAACATCCCGGCGATCTGGGCCTATTCCAGTGGCGTACAGACCCGCGTGCTGGGCCTGTCCTGGAGCGATGAGGTGCAACTCATCCTCACCACCGAAGACAGTGGCGTGCGCAGCATCCGCGATCTGAAGAACCGTCGCTTCGGCGTGCCCAAGTGGGCCAACGTGCAGATCGACTTCACCCGTGCCCAAGCCCTGCGCGGCCTGGAGAACGCGCTGCGCCTGGAGGGCCTGTCGGTCTCCGACGTGGAACTGGTGGACTACCCTTACGGCGGCACCTACAGCGACGAACAGAAGCAGCACTTGTACGGCGCCGAAGTGAGCCTCGGGGTGAGCCGTGTCAGCCGACGCAACAACGAACTCATCGGCCTGCTGCGCGGCGACATCGACGCCATCTTCCTCAAGGGCGCCCACGCTGCCCACCTGGCCCATGAGTTCGGCCTGCGGGTGGTGGTCGATACCGGCTCGCACCCAGACCCGCTGATCCGCTCCAACAACGGCACGCCACGTACCCTGACCGTCGACCAGCACCTGCTGGAAAACCACTTCGATGCGGCGGTTCGCATCGTCGATACGGTGCTGCGCACCGAGCAATGGGCCTGGGCCAACCCGGACGAGACCCGGCGCTTCCTCGCCCGCGAGCTGAACACCAGCGAGTTCTGGGTGGCCACCGCCTACGGCGAGGATGCCCATCGCCGGCTGCGGACCACGCTGGACGAGCGCTCAATCGAGGCCCTGCAAGACTTCACCGACTTCCTCCATCGCTGGGAGTTCATTCCCCGCCGCTTCGATGTGCGCGACTGGATCGACCTGCGCGTATTCGAGCAAGTCATCGGCGCCACCTCTCGCCTGGCGGTCTGAAAGAGAGTTGCTGCTGCAGGAGCAGCAGCAACAACTTCACTGCTGCAAAATCAGCACTTCCGCAGCAGCGCTGCTGAAACTTCCGCAAGTCACTTCAAGTTCTCCCGTCAAATAAGACGGCTAGCCCGTTAGTTGGCTCCCTGAAGAGCTCATCACACCTATACCTAGCCGCTAAACTACACATTTTCACTGTCTTACAGACTCTTTATAAGGTGTTTTAGAGGTATCGATAGCAACTTGGCACAGTCCCTGCTCAATAACTCAAAGGCAGTCGGCAAGACACCAGACAAGTCCACTTCAGAGTGTCACGCCTGCAACTTTTAGATTAATTGGGAGGGACCATGCATAAACTCAATCCAATCACCCGGGGCATATGGGTTGCCCTGCTTCTGACAGGCGCCTCCAGTGGCAGCCAGGTGTACGCCGCCGAACCGGCCAAGGTCGTACAGGGGGAAGAAGCTCGCACCACCGCACTGAAGACCGTGACAGTCACGGCCCAGCGCCGTGAAGAGACCCTGCAGGAAGTCCCGGTTGCCGTCTCCGCCGTGGATGGCACCAGCATCACCGCCGACGGCGTGCGCGCCATGGGCGATATCACCACCTTCGTCCCCAACGCGTCGGCCAAGAACCCTGACGGGGACGGCCGTCCGCGCTGGTACATTCGCGGCCTGGGCACCGGTGACACCGGCGCCGCCACGGTCTATCCGGTGGGCATCTATGCCGACGACGTCTACCTGAACGCACCCATCGCCGGCGGTGGCCCGCTGTACGACCTGGAGCGCATCGAGATCCTGCGCGGTCCGCAGGGCACGTTGTACGGCAAGAACACCACGGCCGGCGCGGTGAACATCATCTCGAAGAAGCCCGACTTCGACACCGACGGCTACGGCACCATCGGCTTCGGCAGCAAGAACGAACGCATCCTCACCGGCGCCATCGGCGGCAGCCTGGTGGACGAACGCCTGGCCGGCCGCGTCGCCCTCTACTCCGAGGAGCGCGATGGTTTCACCAAGAACCTCACCGCCGACCAAACCTACGGCGACGTCAACAAGAAGGCCTTCCGCGTGCAATTCCTCGCCCAACTGACGCCGGACCTGGAAGCTCTGTGGAAGATCCACGGTCGCGAGTTCAAGGGCGACGGCAGCAACGGCTCGCTACCCATCGGCACCTACTACAACGTCGGTTACGTGCGTCCCCACGGCAGCAAGATCCAGCTCAACGTCAACGAAGATTACAAGCTCGATCACGATGGCACTTCGCTGACCCTCAACTGGGATCTGGGTGGCTACAAGTTCACCTCCATCACCGCCTACGACTACATCCGCAATCAGTCACTGACTGACGCAGACTACACCCCCTTCGAGGTCAACGGTCGTACCGACACCGACAACGAGTACAACCAGTATTCCCAGGAATTCCGCCTCTCCTCACCGCAGGACAGGTCGCTGCGCTGGCTGCTCGGTGCCCACTACTTCCATGAGGACCTGGACAGCGCCCAGGTTCGCCAGATCCTGCCGGGCACCAGCCCCAACGGTACTGGCACCAACCAGGTCGGCACCGTGTTCCGCGACCTCAGCTACGACCACACGACCGACAGCTACGCGCTGTTCAGCAACGTCACCTACGACTTCACCGAGCGTTTCAGCGTGACCGGTGGCCTGCGCTGGACCCAGGAGGAGAAGGACATCGACCTCGACCTGGTACAGCTGCGCCGCGTGAACGGTGCCCTGGTGCCGGTGCTGGGCGCCGACAACAACGGCAACAGCAAGAAGGACAAGACCTGGGACGCCTGGACCTACGACCTGACGCCCGAATACCGCATCAACGACAACGTGCTGGTGTACTTCCGCTACGCCCACGGCTTCCGCTCCGGCGGCTTCAATACCGGCCTTTCCGGCGGCCTCTCCGGCCTGACCACGGTGGACCCGGAAGAACTGGATGCCTACGAACTGGGGGTGAAGTCGGACTGGTTCGACGGCCGCCTGACCGCCAACGCCAATGTCTTCTACTACGACTTCACGGACATCCAGGTGAACCTGCTGACGGTGAACAACGGCGTGCTCACCACCGCCCTCACCAACGGCGCCGCGGGCGAGGTCAAGGGCGCTGAGTTGGAGCTGGAAGCCCAGCCCACCGACCGCCTGCATCTGCGCGCCGCGCTGTCGCACCTGGACACCGAATTCACCGACTTCAAGAACGTGAACCCCACCACTGGCGTGGTCACCGCGGACTTCAGCGGCAACCGTTTCGTCCGCTCGCCCGAACAGGTGGTATCCCTTGGCGGCGACTACACCATCCCGCTGGATGGCAGCGGCAAGCTGGTGGCCGGTGGCGATGTCAGCTACCGGGGCAAAGAGTTCTTCCTCGCCGACCGCCAGAGCGAAGACACCCTCAGCCAGCCTCACTACACCCTGGCCAATGCCCACCTGACCTGGTTCTCGCCGGACGACAAACTCAGCGTCACCGGCTTCGTCAACAACCTCACCGACCGCCGCTACCAGGTCCACGGCCGCCCGAACGGCCCCGTGGGCAGCGGCCAGTACGTGATCACCTACGGCGATCCGCGCACGGTTGGCGTGAGCCTGACCAGCCGCTTCTGATCGACGGGCAAGGCAAGCGTAAGGGGCTGCAGTAATGCAGCCCCTTTTGTTTTTACCCACGGCAACCCCGCATGGGTTTCGCTCCGCTCGCGCATCGCCGCACGCCTCATCCTACGAAAGCCCAGACCGCCGCTGGATCCAGGTTCGGCACGGTGCCCAGTCCGTAGGATGGGTGGAGGCCACGATACCCATCGATCCCCGCATGAAGGCCCCCGTAGGAGCTGGCTTGCCAGCGAAGGGCACCGGTTCGCCAGCAAGCTGGCTCCTACAGGTTGCTGCTCCACTGTTGCTCGGCTGCCTAGCCGGAGCCAGTGCCTCGCGAAGCATCTGTTCTACACGCCACAATTCTCGGATAAATCGTTGAATATATTGATATTTCATACCTGGCACAGCCATTGCTCGAAGGCAGGAACAAGAGGCGCGAACCAGCGCCCCGCTTCACCTAATCAGGATTCCTTGCCAACAGGGGTAATAACGGATGTTCCGATTCAACCAACTGGCCAGCGCCATTGCGCTGTTCGTCGCCAATGCCTGGGTTCCGGTCCAGGCCGCTGAAACCGGCGCTGCCGCCAAAAGCAATGACCAACTCGACACAGTGGTGGTGGTCGGCACTCGCCGCAGTGACGTCACCGCGCTGGAAAGCGCCGCGCCGGTGGATGTGTTCTCCGGAGAACGACTTCAGGAAACCGGTGCCAACGACCTCTCCGGCGCGCTCACTGCGCTGTCGCCTTCCTTCAACTTCCCGCAGTCGCCCCAGGGTGCCTTCGCCGGTTCCATCGCCCAGGGCGCGTCCTTGCGCGGCCTGGCGTCGGACCAGGTGTTGGTGCTGGTCAACGGCAAGCGCCGTCACACCAGCGCCAACGTCACCCGCCAGAGCCTGGTCAATGGGCGCGGCGCCGCCGCCGTGGACCTCAGTCTGATTCCGCTCTCGGCCATCCAGCGCGTGGAAATCCTCCGCGATGGCGCCGCGGCGCAGTACGGCTCCGACGCCATCGCCGGGGTGATCAATATCGTCCTCAAGGACGCCGACCAGGGCGGCAACCTCGGCTACCGCTTCGGCGGCTACGACAAGGGCGACGGCCTGCAGCGCAAGGCCAGCGGCTGGACGGGCTTCGAACTGCCCAATGACGGCTTCCTCACCCTCGCCTTCGACGGCGGCAGCCAGGACCCGGCCAGCGACACCAACCCGGACAACCGGATCTTCTACCCCGGCTCCCCCAGTACCAACACGCCGCGCGAGCAGAACAACCCGAACCGCACCTGGCGCTGGGGTTCAGGCAAGGTCTCGGACCAGTACAACCTCGTCGCCAACAGCGAAATCGGCCTGGGCGGGGGCCTGAGCGCCTATGGCTTCGCCACCTATGCCCACAAGAACACCGACGCCGAGAACTTCTTCGACCCGCCGACCACCTTGCGCAACAACTACGGAAGCGTGGCCCTGACGCGCTACCCGGATGGCCGCGTGCCCATCACCCGCTACCGCCTGGAAGACTATGCGGCCACCGGTGGCCTGCGCCTGGAGGATGAAGCCCTGGGCAACTTCGACCTGGCGCTCAGTTATGGCAACAACGAGGTGGAATCCACTGACCGCAACGCCATCAACCCGAGCTGGGGCGCGACCAGCCCCGAGTCCATCTATACCGGCACCCGCGAGGCCGACCAGACCAACCTGACCCTCGACTGGGTACGCGACTTCCCCACCGACCTGCTGGTCAAGCCGCTGACCGTTTCCGCCGGCCTCGCCTGGCGGCAGGAGAACTTCGAGCTGAGCGCCGGCGAAGCCGCTGGCTGGCAGAACGGGCCGCTTTTCAACACCGTCGACCCAATCACCGGACGGCGCATCCCCGGTTACTACTCCGGCATCACCAACGTCGACGCCGTGTCGCTGGATCGCGAGGTCCTGGGCGCCTACATCGATCTGGAAGGCCAGTTCACCGACAAGCTCCAGGCTGGCGTTGCGGTGCGTTCCGAGGACTACTCGGACTTCGGCGGCACCACCAACGGCAAGCTGTCGTTGCGCTACGAACTCACACCCGAAATCGCCGCACGGGCCACCGCCAGCACCGGCTATCGCGCACCGTCGCTGGTGCAGAGCGGCCTATCATCGTTCAGCGTGCAAGTGGTGGAACAACCTCCAGGCAGTGGCAACTGGGTGGAGGTGCAACAACGCACCCTGCGCGCCGACAGTCCCGAGGCCGCCCTGCTGGGTGGCAAACAACTGGAGCCCGAGGAATCCACCAACTACTCCCTGGGCCTGGTGTGGCGGCCGCTGCCGAATGCGTCCTTCACGATCGATGCCTACCGCATCGATATCGAGAACCGCATCACCCTCTCCGACCAGTTACCCGCTTCGGTGGTGGCGCCGATCTTCGCCGGCACGCCCTACTCCAGTATCCAGAGCGCAGCCTTCTACACCAACGTCGCCGATACCCGCACCAAGGGCGTCGAGTTGACCGCCGACTACCAGTGGGACCTGCAGCAGCTCGGCCGACTCAACCTCCACGCGGGGTTCAGCCAGAATGACACCCGCATCACCAAGTTGCGCGATGTGGGCAGCATCAAGGGCTCGCAGATCGTCGGCCGAACCACCCAGGGCCTGATCGAGGATGGCACGCCGGAGAACAAACTCACCCTGGGCGCCACCTGGCTCTACGAGGGCTGGGGCCTGACCCTGGCCCAGCGTCGCTACGGGGAATGGAAGGCACGCAACGCCACCAACCCGGCACTGGACCAGACCTTCAGCCCGCAGTGGGTGACCGACCTGGACCTGTCGTACACCTTCGAGCAAGGCCCGAAAGTGTCGGTAGGCGCCATCAATCTCTTCGACAGCCATCCGGACAAGCTGGAAGGGCCGCAGCTCTATGGCGTGCCCAAATACAGCATCACCTCGCCGGAAGGTGCCCAGGGGGCCTTCTACTACACCAGCGTCAGCTACTACTTCTGAGGCCATCCTTGTCGGTGGAAATCCGCCTCGCGGGTTTCCACCGCTTCAGATGCCGCAGTCCGGCTACATTCCCCGCAGGAGCTCGCTCCTACGGACTTCTCGCTCATCGAAATCCCACGGCAGTTGGCGGGTTCGCGACTGCTGCCAGGGCAGCAGCATTCCAGCAGCCCTGCTGCACACAGCTCAGCACCCTAGCTGAACCTCGCGTATTTACTGGGCTGGCGCCCCTGGTACGAGTCTTGCTCCTGGCTATTCCACCTTGTGCAACATCATCAGGATTTCGCCATGAGCACTCCCATCAAAGTGGTCGCCGTCACCGGCAGCACCTTCCGCCCCTCCCGCACCCTGGTACTGACCCAGGCTATCGTCGCCGAACTGGGCAAGCACCTGCCCATCCACAGCCACCTCATCGAACTGGGCGATATCGCCCGTTCGGTGGGCGGCGCCCTGTCCCGCAAGGAACTGCCGGAAACCGTCGAGCACGAGCTGCGCGCCATCGAGACCGCCGACCTGCTGGTGGTGGCCGCTCCGGTCTACCGGGGCTCCTACCCGGGTCAGTTCAAGCACCTGTTCGACCTGGTCGACCTCAATTCGCTGATCGACACCCCGGTGCTGCTCGCAGCCACTGGTGGCAGCGAGCGCCATGCGCTGGTCCTCGATCACCAATTGCGCCCACTGTTCAGCTTCTTCCAGGCCCTGACCCTGCCCATCGGCGTCTACGCCGCCGAGGCCGACTTCGACAACTACCAGATCGCCAGCGACGCCTTGAAAGCCCGCATCGCCCTGGCCGCCGAACGCGCCGCACCGCTCTTCGGAGCCATTCCGGCTCCGGTCCGGAAGATTGCCTGATCCCTTTGCTGTCGACAGGAGTTGTCAGGCGATGATCAACGCCCTCCAAGTCCCTCCCTTGGCTGAAGCCCCCTGGTCGGGAGACTTGCGGCCGGCCGAGGTCCGCGACCTCGGCGCCCCGGTGCGCCAGGCGCTGGGCCGCGTGGTCTTCCGCAGCCCCGGCGCGACCCGCGTGCTCAGCCGTCGCGAGGCCGTGCTGCTGGGCGTGTTCGCCCTGGTGCTGCACGGCGCCGTCCTGCACTGGCTGAGTCAGAAGCCGACGCCGCCGCTGCCGGAAGTGCCGCCGCAGGTGCCGCCCATGACCATCGAGTTCACCACCCCGACCCCGCCGGTGGTGGAACCGCCGCTGCCGGAACCGCCACCGCCCGTGGTCGAACCACCTCCCCCGGTAGTCGAGGAACTGGCGGTGAAGCCGCCGCCGCCCAAGCCGGTG
>NZ_SSON01000044.1 GCF_029871245.1 Pseudomonas sp. BN102
GAACGTAACAAACCGCACGTCAACGTTGGCACCATCGGTCACGTTGACCATGGCAAGACCACTCTGACTGCTGCTCTGACCAAGGTCTGCTCCGAGACCTGGGGTGGCTCCGCTCGTGCGTTCGACCAGATCGACAACGCGCCGGAAGAGAAGGCTCGCGGTATCACCATCAACACCTCCCACGTTGAGTACGATTCCGCCATTCGTCACTACGCTCACGTTGACTGCCCTGGTCACGCTGACTACGTGAAAAACATGATCACCGGTGCTGCCCAGATGGACGGCGCGATCCTGGTTTGCTCCGCTGCTGACGGCCCCATGCCGCAGACCCGTGAGCACATCCTGCTGTCCCGTCAGGTAGGCGTTCCTTACATTGTCGTGTTCCTGAACAAGGCCGACATGGTTGACGACGCTGAGCTGCTGGAACTGGTCGAGATGGAAGTTCGCGACCTGCTGAACACCTACGACTTCCCGGGCGACGACACTCCGATCATCATCGGTTCCGCTCTGATGGCCCTGGAAGGCAAGGACGACAACGAAATCGGCGTTTCCGCCGTTCGTAAGCTGGTTGAAACCCTGGACTCCTACATTCCGGAGCCGGTGCGTGCCATCGACCAGCCGTTCCTGCTGCCGATCGAAGACGTGTTCTCCATTTCCGGCCGCGGCACCGTGGTTACCGGTCGTGTTGAGCGTGGCATCGTCAAGGTTCAGGAAGAAGTCGAGATCGTCGGCATTCGTGCGACCACCAAGACCACCTGCACCGGCGTGGAAATGTTCCGCAAGCTGCTCGACGAAGGTCGTGCTGGTGAGAACGTTGGCGTCCTGCTGCGCGGCACCAAGCGTGACGACGTCGAGCGTGGTCAGGTTCTGGCCAAGCCGGGCACCATCAAGCCGCACACCAAGTTCGAGTGCGAAGTGTACGTGCTGTCCAAGGAAGAGGGTGGTCGTCACACCCCGTTCTTCAAGGGCTACCGTCCGCAGTTCTACTTCCGTACCACTGACGTGACCGGTAACTGCGAACTGCCGGAAGGCGTTGAGATGGTAATGCCGGGCGACAACATCAAGATGGTTGTCACCCTGATCGCTCCGATCGCCATGGAAGACGGTCTGCGCTTCGCGATTCGCGAAGGTGGCCGTACCGTCGGTGCCGGTGTTGTGGCCAAGATCATCGAATAACGGGTTGATCTTGGTGTATCAGGCCGGCATAATGGTCGGCCTGACTTTGTTACAGGCCAGTAGCTCAATTGGCAGAGCGGCGGTCTCCAAAACCGCAGGTTGGGGGTTCGATTCCCTCCTGGCCTGCCAGATTCCAAGAATGAGAATCTGGCATTTCTCTCACAGGATCCTAGCTGATGAATGCCAAGGCTGAAGCCAAAGAAACACGCTTCGACGCTCTGAAGTGGGTCGTTGTGGTGGCTCTTGTTGCTGTTGGTGTGGTCGGCAATCAGTACTTCTCTGCTGAGCCGATCCTGTATCGCGTTCTCGCGCTTCTCGCTCTTGCTGCTGTTGCTGCTGTCGTGGCTCTGCAGACTTCCAAAGGGCAGGCTTTCTTCGTTCTTGCCAAGGAAGCTCGCGCGGAAATTCGCAAGGTTGTTTGGCCGACTCGTCAGGAAACCACCCAGACCACTTTGATCGTCGTGGCTGTCGTGCTGGTAATGTCGCTGCTGTTGTGGGGAGTCGATACCCTGCTCGGCTGGCTTGTTTCGTTGATTGTTGGTTAATAGGTGCGCCGTGGCTAAGCGTTGGTACGTTGTGCATGCTTACTCGGGTTACGAGAAGCATGTCATGCGCTCGCTGATCGAGCGCGTCAAGCTGGCCGGCATGGAAGACGAGTTCGGCGAGATTCTGGTCCCCACTGAAGAAGTGGTGGAGATGCGCAATGGCCAGAAACGCAAGAGCGAACGCAAGTTCTTCCCCGGCTATGTGCTGGTTCAGATGGAGATGAGCGAGGCGACTTGGCACTTGATCAAGGATACGCCGCGCGTCATGGGCTTTATCGGTGGTACTGCCGATAAGCCGGCTCCCATTACTGAGAAAGAAGCTGAAGCCATCCTGCGTCGCGTTGCCGATAGCGGGGACAAGCCGAAGCCGAAGACCCTGTTCGAGCCGGGCGAGACCGTTCGTGTCATCGATGGTCCGTTTGCCGACTTCAATGGTGTCGTCGAAGAGGTCAACTACGAGAAGAGCCGGATCCAGGTGGCCGTGCTCATCTTCGGCCGCTCTACCCCGGTAGAGCTGGAGTTCAGTCAGGTCGAGAAGGCTTAACTGAAATTGGCATCCCAACCCCGCAGCCATAGGTTGCGGGGTTTTGTCGTCACTGGGATAAACGCGAAAGCAATCGGGGAGCCTCCGGGCGCTAGAACCCGTAACTGGAGTTATACATGGCTAAGAAGATTCAAGCTTATATCAAGCTGCAAGTGAAGGCCGCTCAGGCCAACCCGTCGCCGCCCGTCGGCCCTGCCCTGGGTCAGCACGGCGTGAACATCATGGAATTCTGCAAGGCATTCAACGCCCGTACCCAAGGCCTCGAGCCGGGTCTGCCGACTCCCGTGATCATCACCGTATACAGCGACCGCAGCTTCACTTTCGAAACCAAGAGCACCCCGGCTTCCGTGCTGCTGAAGAAAGCGGCCGGCATTGCCAGCGGTTCTCCGCGTCCGAACACCCAGAAAGTAGGCACCGTTACCCGTGCTCAGCTGGAAGAGATCGCCAAAGCCAAGAAGGCTGATCTGACTGCAGCTGACCTGGATGCGGCCGTGCGAAGCATCGCCGGTTCCGCTCGTAGCATGGGCCTGAACGTGGAGGGTGTGTAATGGCTAAGCTGACCAAGCGCCAAAAGGCAATCGCCGAGAAAGTAGAAGCTGGCAAACAGTACGCTTTCGAAGATGCCGCCAAACTGCTGGCTGAACTGGCTACCTCCAAGTTCAAGGAGTCTGTGGACGTCTCCATCAACCTGGGCGTCGATCCGCGTAAATCCGACCAGGTCGTTCGTGGTGCCACTGTTCTGCCGAACGGCACTGGCAAGAGCGTCCGCGTTGCCGTGTTCACCCAGGGTCCGGGCGCTGAAGCTGCCCTGGCTGCTGGCGCCGATCGCGTTGGTATGGATGAGCTGGCTGCCGAGATGAAGGGCGGCGACCTGAGCTACGACGTGGTCATCGCTTCCCCGGACGCGATGCGTGTCGTCGGTCAGCTGGGCCAGATCCTCGGTCCGCGCGGCCTGATGCCGAACCCGAAGGTCGGTACCGTGACTCCGGATGTGGCTACCGCCGTGAAGAACGCCAAGGCTGGTCAGGTGCGTTTCCGTACCGACAAGAACGGCATCATTCACGCCTCCGTCGGCAAGGTCGACTTCGAGCCGATCAAGCTGAAGCAGAACGTAGAAGCTCTGCTGGCTGACCTGAAGCGTCTGAAGCCGTCCACCTCCAAGGGTGTGTACCTGAAGCGCGTGACCCTGAGCACCACCATGGGCCCGGGTCTGCAGATCGATCAGGCTTCCCTCGAAGGCTAAGTGATAAATGCGCGATGGACTCGTCCGTCGCGCCAGGTATTGGGGTCCCTGCCTGGCGGGGGCTATCCAAGACCGTAGGCGGCGCAAGCCTCAAACTGGAAAGCGATTTCCGAGCCTACGCAGATGGTGCTCCCGATTCGTTTACCGAATCAGACACCAAAACGCCGTCCGGCCTTGGCTGGACGAAACGGTAACATCCAGGAGTTAGACCCGTGGCAATTAGACTCGAAGACAAGAAGGCCATCGTCGCTGAAGTCAACGAGGCTGCCAAAGCTGGCCTGTCCGCTGTCGTGGCTGATGCCCGTGGCGTGACCGTAGCCGCTATGACCGGACTCCGTAAAGAGGCCCGCGAGGCTGGTGTATACGTGCGCGTAGTACGTAACACCCTGGCTCGCCGCGCCGTTGCCGGCACTCAGTTCGAAGTGCTCAACGACGTGTTCAAAGGCCCGACCCTGATTGCGTTCTCCAACGAACATCCGGGCGCTGCTGCCCGTATCTTCAAGGAGTTCTCGAAGGGTCAGGACAAGTTCGAGATCAAGGCCGCTGCATTCGAGGGCCAGTTCCTCGCAGCCAATCAGATCGACGTACTGGCGACCCTGCCGACCTACAACGAAGCCGTTGCACAGCTGATGAGCGTTATTCAAGGCGCTACCAGCAAGCTGGCTCGTACTCTGGCGGCCATTCGCGACCAGAAAGAAGGCGCTGCTGCCTGATCCAGGCCGCATAGTCACTTTCACGAAAACTTTTAATTTTGATGGCCGCGAAGGCTGTCCACCAATACAGGAATTAGAGTCATGGCTCTGACCAACGAAGACATCATCAACGCCGTATCCGAAATGTCCGTCATGCAGATCGTTGAACTGATCAAGGCGATGGAAGAGAAGTTCGGTGTTACCGCTGCTGCCGCCGCTGCCGCTGGCCCGGCTGCTGCCGCTGCTGTCGTTGAAGAACAAACCGAGTTCAACATCATCCTGACCGAAGCCGGCGAGAAGAAAGTGAACGTGATCAAGGTCGTTCGCGAACTGACCGGTCTGGGTCTGAAAGAAGCCAAGGCAGTTGTTGACGGCGCCCCGGGCGTGGTCAAGGAAGGCGCTTCGAAAGAAGAGGCCGAAGCTGCCAAGAAAGCTCTGGAAGAAGCTGGCGCCAAAGTCGAGCTCAAGTAAGCGACGACCTTGCGTCTACAGCCGGTGCGCTCCGCGCAAGGCTGACGGCTGGTGGCTAATGCCACCGGCCTTTTTCCGTTCTAGGTGGTTGTCTCCGTACGCCACCTCGAACGTGACCCGACCTCCACTGGGAGGCGGAGCAGACCAAGGGGTCTGCAAGATTTTCTGGCTACTCCCGTCGGAGGGGCCAAACAAGCAGGTGACCAAGCTGGGGAACGCTGATGGCTTACTCATACACTGAGAAAAAACGTATCCGCAAAGACTTTAGCAAGTTGCCGGACGTCATGGATGTACCCTACCTCCTGGCCATCCAGCTGGATTCGTATCGCGAATTCCTGCAGGCGGGAGTCAGCAAAGAGCAGTTCCGTGACATCGGCCTGCACGCGGCCTTCAAGTCTGTTTTCCCGATCATCAGCTATTCCGGCAACGCCGCCCTGGAATACGTCGGTTATCGCCTGGGCGAGCCGGCCTTCGATGTCAAGGAATGCGTGCTGCGTGGCGTGACCTTCGCCGTGCCGCTGCGGGTAAAAGTCCGTCTGATCATCTTCGACAAAGAGTCGTCGAACAAAGCGATCAAGGACATCAAGGAGCAGGAAGTCTACATGGGGGAAATCCCCCTGATGACCGAGAACGGTACCTTCATCATCAACGGTACCGAGCGCGTCATCGTGTCCCAGCTGCACCGCTCCCCGGGCGTGTTCTTCGACCACGACCGTGGCAAGACCCACAGCTCGGGCAAGCTGCTGTACTCCGCTCGCATCATTCCCTACCGCGGTTCCTGGCTGGACTTCGAGTTCGATCCGAAGGACTGCGTGTTCGTGCGTATCGACCGTCGCCGCAAGCTGCCGGCTACCGTCCTGCTGCGCGCACTGAACTACACCACTGAAGAAGTGCTGAACGCCTTCTACGCCACCAACGTCTTCCATGTGAAGGGCGAAGGCCTGCACCTGGAGTTGGTCCCGCAACGTCTGCGCGGCGAAATCGCCGTGTTCGACATCAAGGACGAGAACGGCAAGGTGATCGTGGAACAGGGCCGTCGTATCACTGCCCGACATATCAACCAGTTGGAAAAAGCCGGTATCAAGGAACTGGAAGTCCCGATGGACTACGTCCTTGGTCGCACCTCGGCCAAGGCCATCGTGCATCCGGCCACTGGTGAGATCATCGCCGAGTGCAATACCGAGCTGACCACCGACCTGCTGGTGAAGATCGCCAAGGCCCAGGTAGTCCGCATCGAGACCCTGTACACCAACGACATCGACTGCGGTCCGTTCATTTCGGACACCCTGAAGATCGATTCCACCGGCAACCAACTGGAAGCCCTGGTCGAGATCTACCGCATGATGCGCCCGGGCGAGCCGCCGACCAAGGAAGCCGCCGAGACCCTGTTCAACAACCTGTTCTTCAGCGCCGAGCGTTACGACCTGTCCGCCGTTGGCCGCATGAAGTTCAACCGCCGCATCGGTCGTTCCGAGATCGAAGGCTCCGGTGTGCTGAGCAAGGAAGACATCGTCGACGTCCTCAAGACCCTGGTCGACATCCGTAACGGCAAGGGTATCGTCGACGACATCGACCACCTGGGTAACCGCCGTGTCCGTTGCGTCGGCGAGATGGCCGAGAACCAGTTCCGCGTGGGCCTGGTGCGTGTAGAGCGCGCGGTCAAGGAACGTCTGTCCATGGCCGAAAGCGAAGGCCTGATGCCGCAGGACCTGATCAACGCCAAGCCGGTGGCTGCCGCGATCAAGGAGTTCTTCGGTTCCAGCCAGCTGTCGCAGTTCATGGACCAGAACAACCCGCTCTCCGAGATCACCCACAAGCGCCGCGTTTCTGCACTCGGCCCAGGCGGTCTGACCCGTGAGCGCGCAGGCTTCGAGGTTCGTGACGTACACCCGACCCATTACGGCCGCGTGTGCCCGATCGAAACCCCTGAAGGTCCGAACATCGGTCTGATCAACTCCCTGGCGACCTATGCCCGCACCAACCAGTACGGCTTCCTGGAAAGCCCGTACCGCGTTGTCAACGGCACCCAGGTGACCGACGAGATCGTGTTCCTCTCCGCTATCGAAGAGGCCGACCACGTCATCGCCCAGGCCTCGGCCACCATGAACGAGCAGGGTCAGCTGGTTGACGAGCTGGTAGCCGTACGTCACCTGAACGAATTCACCGTCAAGGCGCCGGAAGACGTGACCCTGATGGACGTGTCGCCGAAGCAGGTCGTTTCCGTCGCTGCCTCGCTGATTCCGTTCCTCGAGCACGACGACGCCAACCGTGCACTCATGGGTTCGAACATGCAGCGTCAGGCTGTGCCGACCCTGCGTGCCGACAAGCCTCTGGTCGGTACCGGCATGGAACGCAACGTTGCGCGCGACTCCGGCGTTTGCGTCGTGGCCCGCCGTGGCGGCGTGATCGACTCGGTCGATGCCAGCCGTATCGTGGTTCGTGTCAACGACGACGAAGTCGAGACCGGTGAAGCCGGCGTCGACATCTACAACCTGACGAAGTACACCCGTTCGAACCAGAACACCTGCATCAACCAGCGTCCGCTGGTGCAGAAGGGTGACGTGGTCGCTCGCGCCGATATCCTGGCCGATGGTCCGTCCACCGACATGGGCGAGCTGGCCCTGGGTCAGAACATGCGCGTCGCGTTCATGCCCTGGAACGGCTTCAACTTCGAAGACTCCATCTGCCTGTCCGAGCGCGTGGTCCAGGAAGACCGCTTCACCACCATCCACATCCAGGAACTGACCTGTGTGGCGCGTGACACCAAGCTCGGCCCAGAAGAGATCACCGCGGACATCCCGAACGTGGGTGAGGCCGCGCTGAACAAGCTGGACGAGGCGGGCATCGTCTACGTCGGCGCCGAAGTCCAGGCCGGCGACATCCTGGTAGGCAAGGTCACCCCGAAAGGCGAGACCCAGCTGACTCCGGAAGAGAAGCTGCTGCGCGCGATCTTCGGTGAGAAGGCGTCCGACGTGAAGGACACCTCCCTGCGCGTGCCGACCGGCACCAAGGGCACCGTCATCGACGTGCAGGTCTTCACCCGCGACGGCGTGGAGCGCGACAGCCGCGCGCTGTCGATCGAGAAGATGCAGCTGGACGAGATCCGCAAGGACCTCAACGAAGAGTTCCGCATCGTCGAAGGCGCGACCTTCGAGCGTCTGCGTTCCGCCCTGGTCGGCCAGGTCGCTGAAGGTGGCGCCGGCGTGAAGAAGGGCACCGAGATCACCCACGAGTACCTCGACGGTCTCGAGCGCGGCCAGTGGTTCAAGCTGCGCATGTCCGAAGACGCCCTGAACGAGCAGCTGGAAAAGGCCCAGGCCTATCTGTCTGACCGTCGCCAGATGCTGGACGACAAGTTCGAAGACAAGAAGCGCAAGCTGCAGCAAGGCGACGACCTGGCTCCGGGCGTGCTGAAGATCGTCAAGGTCTACCTGGCCATCAAGCGCCGCATTCAGCCGGGCGACAAGATGGCGGGCCGTCACGGTAACAAGGGTGTGGTCTCCGTGATCATGCCGGTCGAAGACATGCCGCACGACGCCAATGGCACCCCGGTCGACATCGTCCTGAACCCGCTGGGCGTACCTTCTCGTATGAACGTCGGTCAGATCCTCGAAACCCACCTGGGCCTCGCGGCCAAGGGCCTGGGCGAGAAGATCAACCGCATGCTCGAAGAGCAGCGCAAGATCGCCGAACTGCGCAAGTTCCTCCACGAGATCTACAACGAGATCGGTGGCCGTCAGGAAAGCCTGGACGAACTGGGCGACCAGGAAATCCTGGACCTGGCGAAGAACCTGCGCGCTGGCGTTCCGATGGCGACCCCGGTGTTCGACGGTGCCAAGGAAAGCGAGATCAAGGCCATGCTGAAGCTCGCTGACCTGCCGGAGAGCGGCCAGATGCGCCTGTTCGACGGTCGTACCGGGAACATGTTCGAGCGTCCGACCACCGTCGGCTACATGTACATGCTCAAGCTGAACCACCTGGTCGACGACAAGATGCACGCACGTTCCACCGGCTCCTACAGCCTGGTTACCCAGCAGCCGCTGGGTGGTAAGGCGCAGTTCGGTGGCCAGCGTTTCGGGGAGATGGAGGTCTGGGCACTGGAAGCCTATGGCGCCGCCTACACCCTGCAGGAAATGCTGACCGTGAAGTCGGACGACGTGAACGGCCGGACCAAGATGTACAAGAACATCGTGGACGGCGATCACCGCATGGAGGCCGGCATGCCCGAGTCCTTCAACGTGTTGATCAAAGAGATCCGTTCGCTCGGCATCGACATCGAACTGGAAACCGAATAACACGCGACGCCCAAAACGCTACGGCTGGTCAAGGCTGGTCGTAGCGGGTCCGTGAGGAGGAAAGGCCTTGAAAGACTTGCTGAATCTGTTGAAAAACCAGGGTCAAATCGAAGAGTTCGATGCCATCCGTATTGGTCTGGCCTCGCCCGAGATGATCCGTTCCTGGTCCTTCGGTGAAGTGAAAAAGCCGGAGACCATCAACTACCGTACCTTCAAGCCGGAGCGCGATGGCCTGTTCTGCGCCAAGATCTTCGGCCCGGTGAAGGACTATGAGTGCCTGTGCGGTAAGTACAAGCGCCTGAAACACCGCGGTGTGATCTGCGAGAAGTGCGGCGTTGAAGTCGCCCTGGCCAAGGTGCGCCGCGAGCGCATGGGCCACATTGAGTTGGCTTCGCCGGTCGCCCACATCTGGTTCCTGAAGTCCCTGCCGTCCCGTATCGGCCTGCTGCTGGACATGACCCTGCGTGACATCGAACGCGTGCTCTATTTCGAGAGCTACGTGGTGATCGACCCGGGCATGACCACCCTGGAGAAGGGCCAGCTGCTGAACGACGAGCAGTACTTCGAAGCCCTCGAAGAGTTCGGTGACGACTTCGATGCGCGCATGGGCGCCGAGGCGGTTCGCGAGCTGCTCAACGCCATCGATCTGGAACACGAGATCGGCCGCCTGCGTGAGGAAATCCCGCAGACCAACTCGGAAACCAAGATCAAGAAGCTGTCCAAGCGCCTGAAGCTGATGGAAGCCTTCAAGGACTCCGGCAACCACCCCGAGTGGATGGTGCTGACCGTCCTGCCGGTGCTGCCGCCGGACCTGCGTCCGCTGGTTCCGCTGGACGGCGGTCGCTTTGCGACCTCCGACCTGAACGATCTGTATCGTCGCGTCATCAACCGCAACAACCGCCTGAAGCGCCTGCTCGACCTGGCTGCTCCGGACATCATCGTGCGCAACGAGAAGCGCATGCTGCAGGAAGCTGTCGACGCCCTGCTGGACAACGGCCGTCGCGGCCGTGCCATCACTGGCTCGAACAAGCGCCCGCTGAAGTCCCTGGCCGACATGATCAAGGGCAAGCAAGGTCGCTTCCGTCAGAACCTGCTCGGTAAGCGCGTGGACTACTCCGGTCGTTCCGTGATCACCGTGGGCCCGACCCTGCGCCTGCACCAGTGCGGTCTGCCGAAGAAGATGGCCCTTGAGCTGTTCAAGCCGTTCATTTTCGGCAAGCTCGAAGCTCGCGGCATGGCCACCACCATCAAGGCGGCCAAGAAGATGGTCGAGCGCGAACTGCCCGAGGTCTGGGACGTTCTCGCCGAAGTCATCCGCGAACACCCCGTACTGCTGAACCGTGCACCGACCCTCCACCGTCTGGGTATCCAGGCGTTCGAGCCGGTGCTCATCGAAGGCAAGGCGATCCAGCTGCACCCGCTGGTCTGCGCGGCGTACAACGCCGACTTCGACGGTGACCAGATGGCCGTTCACGTCCCGCTGACCCTCGAGGCCCAGCTGGAAGCGCGCGCGCTGATGATGTCCACCAACAACATCCTGTCCCCCGCCAACGGCGAGCCGATCATCGTGCCGTCGCAGGACGTGGTACTGGGTCTGTACTACATGACTCGCGACGCCGTTAACGCCAAGGGCGAAGGCCGCGTGTTCGCTGACTTGCAGGAAGTCGACCGGGTGTTCCGCGCCGGCGAGGCGTCCCTGCACGCCCGCGTGAAAGTACGGATCAACGAGACCGTCAAGGACAAGGATGGCGGCATCACCAAGAACACCCGCATCGTCGACACCACTGTCGGTCGTGCGCTGCTGTTCCAGGTGGTCCCGGCCGGCCTGTCCTTCGACGTGGTCAACCAGCCGATGAAGAAGAAGGCGATCTCCAAGCTGATCAACCAGTGCTACCGCGTGGTGGGTCTGAAGGACACCGTCATCTTCGCCGACCAGCTGATGTACACCGGTTTCGCCTACTCGACCATTTCCGGTGTCTCCATCGGCGTGAACGACTTCGTGATCCCGGACGAGAAGGCTCGCATCATCGATGCCGCCACCGAGGAAGTGAAGGAGATCGAATCCCAGTACGCCTCCGGCCTGGTAACCCAGGGCGAGAAGTACAACAAGGTGATCGACCTCTGGTCCAAGGCCAACGACGAAGTGTCCAAGGCGATGATGGCCAACCTCTCGAAAGAGAAGGTCATCGACCGCGAAGGCAAGGAAGTCGACCAGGAGTCCTTCAACTCCATGTACATGATGGCGGACTCCGGTGCGCGGGGTTCCGCGGCCCAGATCCGTCAGTTGGCCGGTATGCGCGGCCTGATGGCCAAGCCGGACGGCTCCATCATCGAGACCCCCATCACCGCGAACTTCCGTGAAGGCCTGAACGTACTCCAGTACTTCATCTCCACTCACGGTGCTCGTAAAGGTCTGGCGGATACCGCACTGAAGACTGCGAACTCCGGTTACCTGACCCGTCGTCTCGTCGACGTGGCCCAGGACTTGGTAGTGACCGAGGTCGACTGCGGCACCGAACATGGCCTGCTGATGACTCCGCACATCGAAGGTGGCGACGTGGTCGAGCCCCTGGGTGAGCGCGTACTGGGCCGTGTCATCGCCCGCGACGTGTTCAAGCCGGGCAGCGACGACAGCGAAGTGATCGTTCCCGCCGGCAGCCTGATCGACGAGAAGTGGGTCGAGTTCATCGAGCGCATGAGCGTCGACGAAGTGGTGGTGCGTTCGCCGATCACCTGCGAAACCCGCTACGGCATTTGCGCCAAGTGCTACGGCCGCGACCTGGCCCGTGGTCACCAGGTGAACATCGGTGAAGCGGTCGGTGTAATCGCCGCCCAGTCCATCGGTGAGCCGGGTACCCAGCTGACCATGCGTACCTTCCACATCGGTGGTGCTGCAAGCCGTACGTCGGCTGCCGACAACGTCCAGGTGAAGAACGGCGGCACCATCCGCCTGCACAACCTGAAACATGTCGAGCGTGTCGACGGCAACCTCGTGGCGGTATCCCGTTCCGGCGAGCTGGCCGTGGCTGACGACTTCGGTCGTGAGCGTGAGCGCTACAAACTGCCATACGGTGCCGTTATTTCGGTGAAGGAAGGCGACAAGGTCGACCCGGGCGCAATCGTCGCCAAGTGGGACCCGCACACCCACCCGATCGTGACCGAAATGAAGGGTACCGTGACCTTCGTCGGCATGGAGGAGGGCATCACCATCAAGCGTCAGACCGACGAATTGACCGGCCTGACCAACATCGAGGTTCTGGATCCGAAGGATCGTCCGGCAGCCGGCAAGGACATCCGTCCGGCCGTCAAGCTGGTCGACGCCAATGGCAAGGAGCTGCTGCTGCCGGGTACCGACGTTCCCGCCCAGTACTTCCTGCCGGCGAACGCCCTGGTTGGTGTGGCCGACGGTGCCCAGGTGGGTGTGGGTGACGTTATCGCCCGTATCCCCCAGGAAACCTCGAAGACTCGCGACATCACCGGTGGTCTGCCACGTGTTGCGGACCTCTTCGAAGCGCGTCGTCCGAAAGAGCCGTCCATCCTGGCGGAGATCAGCGGCACCATCTCCTTCGGCAAGGAGACCAAAGGCAAGCGCCGTCTGGTCATCACTCCGAACGATGGCAGCGATCCGTACGAGGAGCTGATTCCGAAGTGGCGTCACCTGAACGTGTTCGAAGGCGAACAGGTGAACCGTGGCGAAGTCATCTCCGACGGCCCGAGCAACCCGCACGACATCCTGCGCCTGCTGGGTGTCAGCGCGCTGGCCAAGTACATCGTCAACGAGATCCAGGACGTGTACCGCCTGCAGGGCGTGAAGATCAACGACAAGCACATCGAGACCATCCTGCGTCAGATGCTGCGCAAGGTCGAGATCGCCGAGTCGGGTGACTCCAGCTTCATCAAGGGCGACCAGATGGAACTGACCCAGGTGCTGGAAGAGAACGAGCGTCTGGCGACTGAAGACCGCTTCATCGCCAAGTACGAGCGCGTCCTGCTGGGTATTACCAAGGCCTCGCTGTCGACCGAGTCGTTCATCTCCGCGGCGTCCTTCCAGGAAACCACCCGCGTCCTCACCGAGGCGGCGGTTACCGGCAAGCGCGACTACCTGCGCGGCCTGAAGGAAAACGTGGTGGTGGGTCGTCTGATCCCGGCCGGTACCGGCCTGGCCTACCACAGCGAGCGCAAGCGGCAGCGCGAAGCCGGCAAGCCGGTCCGCGTCAGCGCGAGCGAAGTGGAAGCAGCGCTGACCGAAGCGCTGAACTCCAGCAGCAATTGAGTGCGAACCCCCGGCGGCCGCTGGCCGGCGGGGGCTTTGCCTTGACGGGGGCTATGAGTCTCTTTAGACTCATGCACCCCTAAATTTGGCAGAGCGCTTCGCTCTGTCATTTTGTTTATGTCGAAAGACAACAGTGGAGCTATAGATGGCAACTATCAACCAGCTGGTGCGTAAGCCGCGCAGCCGTATCGTCGAGAAATCCGACGTACCTGCGCTGCAGAACTGCCCGCAGCGTCGTGGCGTATGCACCCGCGTCTACACCACCACGCCGAAGAAACCGAACTCCGCACTGCGTAAGGTGTGCCGTGTTCGTCTGACCAACGGCTACGAAGTGACTTCGTACATCGGTGGTGAAGGTCACAACCTGCAGGAGCACAGCGTAGTGCTGATCCGTGGCGGTCGTGTAAAGGACCTTCCGGGTGTGCGTTACCACACCGTGCGCGGTTCGCTGGATACCACCGGCGTTAAAGACCGTAAGCAGGGTCGTTCCAAGTACGGTACCAAGCGTCCGAAGTAATTCGGTGCTTAACAGTTTTTTCAATATTCATTGAGTCGATAAGAGTAAGGTCGGGCGTAACCGAATGGTTATGGTCCCGGGCTAACCTGAAGACCGTTTGAGGGCTTATCAATGCCAAGACGTCGTGTAGCAGCCAAGCGTGAGATTCTGGACGATCCGAAATACGGAAGCCTGATTCTCGCCAAGTTCATGAACCACGTGATGGAAAGCGGCAAGAAGGCCGTAGCCGAGCGCATCGTTTACGGTGCCCTGGATACCGTCAAAGCACGCAAGAACACCGATCCCCTGGAGATCTTCGAGAAAGCTCTCGACGCCATCGCTCCGCTGGTCGAAGTCAAGTCCCGCCGTGTAGGCGGTGCCACTTACCAGGTTCCGGTCGAAGTTCGTCCGTCCCGTCGTAATGCGCTGGCCATGCGCTGGCTGGTTGAGTCCGCGCGCAAGCGTGGTGAAAAATCCATGGCCCTGCGTCTCGCCGGCGAGCTGCTGGATGCCTTCGATGGCAAAGGCGCTGCTGTCAAGAAGCGTGAAGACGTGCACCGCATGGCAGAGGCCAACAAGGCCTTCTCGCATTATCGCTTCTAATCTAGCGAGGATTTTTTCGTGGCTCGTACAACCCCTATCAACCGCTACCGTAACATCGGTATCTGCGCCCACGTAGACGCCGGTAAGACCACCACTACGGAGCGGATCCTGTTCTACACAGGTCTCAGCCACAAAATGGGTGAGGTGCACGACGGCGCCGCCACTACCGACTGGATGGTTCAGGAGCAGGAGCGTGGTATTACCATTACCTCCGCTGCCGTGACTACCTTCTGGAAGGGTTCCCGTGGCCAGTTCGACAACTACCGCGTCAACGTGATCGACACCCCCGGTCACGTGGACTTCACCATTGAAGTAGAGCGCTCGCTGCGCGTTCTCGACGGTGCGGTCGTTGTGTTCTGCGGTACTTCCGGTGTCGAGCCGCAGTCCGAGACCGTATGGCGTCAAGCCAACAAGTACGGCGTGCCGCGTATCGTCTACGTGAACAAGATGGACCGTGCCGGTGCCAACTTCCTGCGCGTAGTCGGTCAGATCAAGAACCGTCTGGGTCACACCCCGGTCCCGGTTCAGCTGGCTATCGGTGCTGAAGACGACTTCCAGGGCCAGATCGACCTGATCAAGATGAAGGCGATCTACTGGAACGAAGACGACAAGGGTACTACCTACCGTGAGGAGGAGATCCCTGCCGAGCTTCTGGGCCTGGCTGAAGAATGGCGCTCCAACATGGTCGAGGCTGCAGCCGAAGCCAACGAAGAGCTCATGAACAAGTACCTGGAAGAGGGTGAGCTGACCGTCGAGGAAATCAAGGCCGGTCTGCGCGCTCGTACCCTCGCCAGCGAAATCGTTCCGGCCGTTTGCGGTTCGTCCTTCAAGAACAAGGGCGTGCCCCTGGTTCTCGACGCCGTGATCGACTTCCTGCCGGCTCCGACCGAGATCCCGCCGATCCAGGGTACCAACCCGGATAACGAGGAGATCGTCGACGAGCGTCGTGCAGACGATAGCGAGCCTTTCTCCGCTCTGGCGTTCAAGATCGCTACCGACCCCTTCGTCGGTACTCTGACCTTCGCTCGCGTTTACTCCGGCGTCCTGGCTTCCGGCGACTCCGTACTGAACTCGGTAAAAGGCAAGAAAGAGCGCGTAGGTCGGATGGTGCAGATGCACGCCAACCAGCGTGAAGAGATCAAGGAATGCCGCGCTGGTGACATCGCCGCCCTGATCGGCATGAAGGACGTCACCACTGGTGACACCCTGTGCGATCTGGAAAAGCCGATCATCCTCGAGCGTATGGACTTCCCGGAGCCGGTAATTTCGGTAGCTGTCGAGCCGAAGACCAAGGCTGACCAGGAGAAGATGGGCATCGCCCTCGGCAAACTGGCCCAGGAAGACCCGTCGTTCCGCGTCAAGACCGACGAAGAGACCGGTCAGACCATCATCTCCGGCATGGGTGAGCTGCACCTGGACATCATCGTCGACCGCATGAAGCGTGAATTCGGCGTTGAAGCCAATATCGGCAAGCCTCAGGTCGCCTACCGCGAAACCATCTCCAAGGACAATGTCGAGATCGAAGGCAAATTCGTTCGTCAGTCCGGTGGTCGTGGTCAGTTCGGTCACTGCTGGATCCGTTTCTCGGCTGCTGACGTGGACGAGAAGGGCAACATCACTGAAGGTCTGGTGTTCACCAACGAAGTCGTGGGTGGTGTGATTCCGAAGGAATACATCCCGGCGATCCAGAAGGGCATCGAAGAGCAGATGAAGAACGGTGTTGTTGCCGGCTATCCGCTGCTCGGCCTGAAGGCTGTCGTCTTCGACGGTTCGTACCATGACGTTGACTCCAACGAAATGGCGTTCAAGATCGCTGCCTCCATGGCGACCAAGCAGCTGGCCCAGAAGGGCGGCGGTAAGGTGCTTGAGCCGATCATGAAGGTAGAGGTGGTGACTCCTGAAGACTACATGGGTGACGTGATGGGTGACCTGAACCGTCGTCGTGGTCTGATTCAGGGGATGGAAGACAGCGTTTCCGGTAAGGTTATTCGTGCCGAGGTTCCGCTGGGCGAGATGTTCGGTTATGCGACCGACGTCCGCTCCATGTCCCAGGGTCGCGCAAGCTACTCCATGGAATTCTCCAAATACGCCGAAGCTCCGTCGAATGTCGTCGAAGCACTGGTTAAAAAACAAGGTTGATTCAGCCCTTTAAGTAAGAGGTTTACTGTCGTGGCTAAAGAAAAATTTGAACGTAACAAACCGCACGTCAACGTTGGCACCATCGGTCACGTTGACCATGGCAAGACCACTCTGACTGCTGCTCTGACCAAGGTCTGCTCCGAGACCTGGGGTGGCTCCGCTCGTGCGTTCGACCAGATCGACAACGCGCCGGAAGAGAAGGCTCGCGGTATCACCATCAACACCTCCCACGTTGAGTACGATTCCGCCATTCGTCACTACGCTCACGTTGACTGCCCTGGTCACGCTGACTACGTGAAAAACATGATCACCGGTGCTGCCCAGATGGACGGCGCGATCCTGGTTTGCTCCGCTGCTGACGGCCCCATGCCGCAGACCCGTGAGCACATCCTGCTGTCCCGTCAGGTAGGCGTTCCTTACATTGTCGTGTTCCTGAACAAGGCCGACATGGTTGACGACGCTGAGCTGCTGGAACTGGTCGAGATGGAAGTTCGCGACCTGCTGAACACCTACGACTTCCCGGGCGACGACACTCCGATCATCATCGGTTCCGCTCTGATGGCCCTGGAAGGCAAGGACGACAACGAAATCGGCGTTTCCGCCGTTCGTAAGCTGGTTGAAACCCTGGACTCCTACATTCCGGAGCCGGTGCGTGCCATCGACCAGCCGTTCCTGCTGCCGATCGAAGACGTGTTCTCCATTTCCGGCCGCGGCACCGTGGTTACCGGTCGTGTTGAGCGTGGCATCGTCAAGGTTCAGGAAGAAGTCGAGATCGTCGGCATTCGTGCGACCACCAAGACCACCTGCACCGGCGTGGAAATGTTCCGCAAGCTGCTCGACGAAGGTCGTGCTGGTGAGAACGTTGGCGTCCTGCTGCGCGGCACCAAGCGTGACGACGTCGAGCGTGGTCAGGTTCTGGCCAAGCCGGGCACCATCAAGCCGCACACCAAGTTCGAGTGCGAAGTGTACGTGCTGTCCAAGGAAGAGGGTGGTCGTCACACCCCGTTCTTCAAGGGCTACCGTCCGCAGTTCTACTTCCGTACCACTGACGTGACCGGTAACTGCGAACTGCCGGAAGGCGTTGAGATGGTAATGCCGGGCGACAACATCAAGATGGTTGTCACCCTGATCGCTCCGATCGCCATGGAAGACGGTCTGCGCTTCGCGATTCGCGAAGG
>NZ_SSON01000045.1 GCF_029871245.1 Pseudomonas sp. BN102
CGGCTCTGCTGGCATTCGATGTTCAGCGAGCAGGCGCCGGCCAGGGTCGCGGCCAGCGGCTGGGCGCCGCCCATGCCGCCGAGGCCGGCGGTCAGCACCCACTTGCCCTTGAGGTTGCCGTCGTAATGCTGGCGGCCAGCCTCGACGAAGGTTTCATAGGTGCCCTGGACGATGCCCTGGCTGCCGATGTAGATCCAGCTGCCGGCGGTCATCTGGCCGTACATGGCCAGGCCCTTGGCGTCCAGTTCGTTGAAGTGTTCCCAGTTGGCCCAGTGCGGCACCAGGTTGGAGTTGGCAATCAGCACGCGCGGGGCGTTGGCGTGGGTCTTGAACACGCCGACCGGCTTGCCGGACTGCACCAGCAGGGTCTCGTCCTCGTTCAGTTCCTTCAGGGTCTCGACGATCTTGTCGTAGCACTCCCAGTTGCGTGCGGCGCGGCCGATGCCGCCGTACACCACCAGTTCCTTCGGGTTTTCCGCCACCTCGGGGTCGAGGTTGTTCATCAGCATGCGCAGCGGCGCTTCGGTCAGCCAGCTCTTGGCGTTCAGCTTGTTGCCACGCGGGGCGCGGATCTCGGTGTCACGGAATTTGGTCATGCCTGGCTCCTCGTAGGGTGGTAGCGGTGGGCAGCGTTACTGTCTGACTGCGCGGGAAAGACGGCGCACATCTGCACACATATAAACTTGTACATACAAGCATATGCAAGCAAGAGGCCAAATCTCGTCACGGCTCCGCGCGAGAAAACGGGAAGCCGTGCGGCACAAGGGCCGCAGCCGACTTGGATGTATAGACAAGTAAAGCAGAGAGAAGCCGGTAGGCTGTTACCGCGCGACGAAAACGCCCGTTTTCGAAGCACGCGCGCTCGAAAATGGGGTCTTAGGTAACAGTCATTGCAGTGACGCGTCGATGCGCTGGGCCACTTCCACCGGCACCCATTGCGACCAGATATCCCGATGCTGGCGATAGAAGGTCTCGGCCATGGGAGCGGCCTCTGCATGCTCCTCGGCCATGCGGGCGAGGATGCCGTTGAACAGCGGCAGGGGAATCTCCAGCTTCTCGAAGGCCTGCACCAGCGGCGGAGCCTTCTCGCGCAGGTCACGGGAGACGCCGATGGCGATCTTCGCCGGCAGCGAGCGGGTACCGATGGGCGCGGGATTGTTCGGGTCGATCAGGGTCTCCCAGGCCTTCTGGTCGAAGGGCGGTTCCTCCAGCTGCACCAGCTGGTAACGCCCCATCAGCGGCGTGGGCGACCAGTAGTAGAAGAGAATCGGCTGGCGCTGGCGTATCGCCGAGCTGATGGCCGCGTCCAGTGCCGGGCCGGTGCCGGTGCGGAAGTTCACGTAGCTGTCTTCCAGGCCATAGGCCTTGAGCTTCTGGCTGTTGACCCTTTCGCAGGTCCAGCCGGTTGGGCAGTTGTAGAAACGACCCTTCTTGCGGTCCTCGGGGTCCTTGAACAGCTCCTTGTAGCGCGGCAGGTCGCTCACCGAGCGCAGCCCGGCGGCAGGCGCGCCCTCGCCCTTGACCAGGTAGTCCGGCACCCACCAGCCCTCTGTGGCACCCTTCACCGGCTCGCCCACGGCGAAGACTTCGCCCGCCGCCTCGGCCTTGCGCCACAGCTCGCTGCGCCCGGCCCACTGTTCGGCAATCACCTGGATATCGTTCTGCCGCAGAGCGTTTTCCATGGTCAGGGTGTTACCGGGGAGGACGTCGGTCTTGCAGCCGTAGCCCTTCTCCAGCAGGACGCGCAGCACCTCGGTGGTGAACATGCCGCTTTCCCAGTTCAGGCCGGCCAGTACCACAGGCTTCGGATAGGGGCACTCGGCGGCCTCGACCGAGGCCGGCAGAACCAGAGACAGGACGATGGCGGCAAGGACGCTGTGGCGGGGCATGGGCGGCTCCGGCGGACATGGCGGGCGACAGGATTAGGTGTAGACCCTGTGGCACCATCCTGCCCGCCGCAAGCCCCGAAGAGTTTTTCCTGTAGGGGCGAATTCATTCGTCCCTACAAAGGAAAGCCCCTGCGCGGCGCAGCTAGCGCGGCGTCAGCTCGATCAGGCAGCAGACCGCGCCGGCGGCGTTCAGCGTTACCGCAGCCAGGGCTCCGGAGGTTTCCAGGTGCAGGCAGTCATGCTGGCCCAGAATGTCGGAGCGCTGGCCGTCGAGGCTCATGCTCACCCCGCCCTCGGCGGCGAACAGCAGCAGGGTGCTGGCGGCGCTGAACAGCTCGAGCTCGCCGTCAACCCGCAGCCATTGCAGGCGGGCTGCATAACGTTGTGGCGAATAGATAATGTTGAAGTCGCGAATCGGCCCGTCGATCAGTTCGCAGTGCACGGCGCTGCCGCCATCGAAGGCGAAGGCGTCCAGGGCGGTGAGGTCGCGGGAGTGCTGGCCGTCCACCTCAAGGCGCATGCCGGCGCCTTCGAGCACCGTGATCACCCGCTGATAGCCGGTGAAGGCGGAGAAACCGCCGGACTCGCCGACATCGGCAATCGACAGGCGCCAGCCGAAGCCGTCGAGACCGTCGCCTGCGTCACGGGCGATTTCCAGGGTGGAACCCGCGCCGTTCTTCCACGGCATGCGGGGATAGTCGGCGGCGCGCAGCAGGCGGGATTGACTCATGAACCGAAACGTCCTTCGAGGCGATAGCGGGAACCGGGATAGAGCAGGCGCGCACTGGTCACGGTGTTACGTCCGGACCAGGTGCGGCGGCGGATCAGCAGGCAGGGCTCGCCGCGCTCGATCTGCAGCAGCTTGCACTCCTCGGCGTCGGCGAGGATGGCCTCGACCACGTGCTCGCCTTCGGTCAGTGGCGCTACCTGGGACAGGTAGGCGTAAGGCGTCATGCGGGTGAAGTCCTGCTTCAGGTAGTCGGGGGCGACCGCCGGATTCACGAAGCGGTCCTCGATCTGCACCGGCACGTCGTTCTCGTAATGCACAATGCGCGAGTGGAATACCCGCTGGCCTTCGCGCAGGTCCAGCGCCAGGGCGCGCTCAGGACCGGCCACCTCATCCACCAGGCTGACTACCACGCAATGGTGGCGATGACCGCGCTGGGCGATCTCCTCGGCGATGTTGTGCACTTCGAACAGCGCCGACTGGCCCTTGGGCTCGGCGACGAAGGTGCCGACGCCCTGCATGCGCACCAGCAGGCCTTCAGCGGTCAGCTCGCGCAAGGCGCGGTTGATGGTCATGCGGCTGAAGCCCAGTTCGTTGACCAGCTCGCTCTCGGACGGTACGCGGTAGTGCGGCGGCCAGGCGCCGCTCTGGATCTGCTGGCTGATCATCTGCTTGACGCGGGCATAGAGCGGCGCGGGGGCCTCCCCCATGCGGGCGGCCAGCGAGGAAGGCGCGTTGGGCGTACTGGACACGGGTATCTCCTTGTCGGCGTAAGGGCAGGACCGTGCGCTGGACCTGGCGGCGTCCGAAACCTGGTTCCCGCCTCCGGCATGTACCGGATTCGACAACTCCAGACAAGTGCGCGACTGACGGTGAGTTTACGTTACCCGCAAACGTCTGTATATGTATATACAAATAAAACCACCCATCCCGGGGCCCCTCACCATGTCCGCATTCTTCGCCGAACGTGCCCTTCTGCCGCAAGGCTGGGCTCGCAATGTCCGCTTCGAAGTCTCCTCCAACGGCCTGATCGAGCAAGTCCAGGCCAATGCCGGCGCAGATGGCGCCGAACGCCTCCAGGGCCCGGTGCTGGCCGGCATGCCGAACCTGCACTCCCATGCCTTCCAGCGCGCCATGGCGGGACTGGCGGAGGTGGCGGGCAACCCCAACGACAGCTTCTGGACCTGGCGCGAGCTGATGTACCGCCTGGTGGGCCGGCTCTCGCCGGAGCAGGTGGAAATCATTGCCCGGCAGCTCTATATCGAGATGCTCAAGGCCGGCTACACCAGCGTCGCCGAGTTCCATTACGTGCACCATGACGCCGATGGCCGCCGCTATGCCGACCCGGCCGAGCTGTCGCTACGGGTCAGCCAGGCGGCGCGCGAGGCCGGCATCGGCCTGACCCTGCTGCCGGTGCTCTACAGCCATGCCGGCTTTGGCGGCCAGGCGCCCAACGAGGGGCAGCGGCGCTTCATCCACAGCACCGACAGCTACCTGGCCCTGCAGGAGCGCCTGCGCGGCGAGATCGCCCGTCAGCCCAACCAGCAGCTAGGGCTGTGCTTCCACTCCCTGCGCGCGGTGACGCCCGAGCAGTTGGCCGCGGTGCTGGCGACGGAGAGCGGCAGCCGGCCCATCCATATCCATATCGCCGAGCAGCAGAAGGAAGTCGACGACTGCCTCGCCTGGAGCGGACGCCGCCCGCTGCAATGGCTCTACGAACACGCGCCGGTGGACGAACGCTGGTGCCTGGTGCATGCCACCCACGCCGAAGCCGACGAAGTGACGGCCATGGCCGCGAGCCGTGCCGTGGCCGGACTCTGCCTGACCACCGAGGCCAACCTGGGCGATGGCATCTTCCCTGCGGTGGATTTCCTCGCCCGGGGTGGGCGCCTGGGCATCGGCTCGGACAGCCATGTCTCGGTGAGCGTGGTGGAAGAGCTGCGCTGGTTGGAATACGGCCAGCGCCTGCGCGACCAGCGCCGCAACCGCCTCTACCGCGCCGACCAGCCGCAGGTCGGCCGCACCCTGTTCGACGCCGCCCTGGCCGGCGGTGCCCAGGCCCTGGGCCAGCCGGTGGGCGCGCTGGAAGTGGGCAAGCGCGCCGATTGGCTGGTGCTGGATGGCAACGATCCTTATCTCGCCACCGCCGAAGGCGACGCCCTGCTCAACCGCTGGCTGTTCGCCGGCGGCGACCGCCAGGTGCGCGATGTGATGGTGGCCGGCAAGTGGGTAGTGCGGGATGGACGGCATGGAGCCGAGGTGGAGACCGCGAAGGCCTTTGCCGGGGTGCTGAAAGAGGCGCTCGGTTGAAGCCACCCCCGCGCCGTTCATGGGAGCTGGGCGGAGGGTATGGCCTCGGATTTCATCGGGGCATCGGCGCAGGATGAGCGAGGTGCAATCGTTCCAAGGTTGGCACTGAGCGGAGCGAAGCCCAACGAGATCCAGCTCGGTACTCCCAGCTGTTGGGCTTCGCGGAGCTCTGCCCAACCTACATCCTGCGCCGCAAGGCGCTTTACTTGAGTCCCTTGCCGGAGAACATCAGCACCTTGTCGCCCGCGTACTGCACGCTGACAAAGGTTTTCTCGTCGCCCCAGGTGCAACTGGTGAAGCCGACGGCGCCGGAGCATTCGGTCGGATTGCCGAGCAGCATTTCGACCTCTGCCTTGGTCATGCCGGACTTGAGCTTGGAATAGTTCTCCTGGTTGAGCTTGTTGCAGGCGGCAAGCACCAGGCAGCAGGACAAGAGGGCGAGGGTACGCAGAGACATGGAGCACTCCTTGGCGGATGGGATGCGACAGCTTGGCACAGCGGTCGCGCGAGTGCCCATTTGAACCTAGAAGCGCGATCCGGGTTCCAGCAGGAAGGCGGATTCTTCGGCGCTGCAGGCGCGTCCGAGAATGGCATTGCGATGGGGGAAGCGGCCGAAGCGGGCGATCACCACCCGGTGGCGCTCGGAGAAGTCGAGAAAGCCCTCGAATAGCACGCGCTCACTGGCGGTGGCGCCGTCCAGCAACAGGCGGTAGCGGTACAGCGCGCGTTCCTGGCTGGCCAGGTCCTCGGCGTGTTCCAGCACCAGGCATATGAACACCTGGCGAATCGGCGCCAGATCCCGCTCCAGGCCACGGGCCAGGCCTTCGGCCACCAGCGCCTGGGCGCGGGCGTCGCCGGCGTAGGCGCGCGGGCTGTCGCGGAAGATCATGCGCGGGAGCTGGTCCAGCAGCAGAATCAGCGCCAGCCAGCCGTCCGACTGCTCGGCCCAGGCGCCGAGCCCGCCGTCCAGGGCCTCGTCCACCAGGCCGCCGAAGCGCTCACGAGCTTCGACGTCCTGGCTGTCCTTCTTGCCGAACCACAGCCGCTGCCGAGCCGCGGCGACCTGGGTGGCGGAGGCCTCGGGGCCGAACCACCAGTCAAGCAACGGCTGCCAGGGCTGCATGGGTTACTCCAGGTGGTAGCCGGTGACGCGGGCGACTTCTTCCTTGGAACCGAGGAAGACCGGCACGCGCTGGTGCAGGGAGGTCGGCTCGATGTCAAGGATGCGCTGGCGGCCGTCGCTGGCGGCGCCGCCAGCCTGCTCGATGATGAAGGACATGGGGTTGGCCTCGTACATCAGACGCAGCTTGCCGGGCTTCTCGGGCTCACGGGCATCCCAGGGGTACATGAACAGGCCGCCACGGGTGAGGATGCGGTGCACGTCGGCCACCATCGAGGCGATCCAGCGCATGTTGTAGTTCTTGCCCAGGGGGCCTTCCTTGCCGGCCAGCAGTTCGCTGACGTAGCGCTTCACCGGGGCTTCCCAGTGGCGCTGGTTGGACATGTTGATGGCGAACTCGGCGGTGCTTTCCGGTACGCGGATGTTGTCGTGGGTGAGCACGAAGCTGCCCAGTTCGCGGTCCAGGGTGAAGCCCTTGACGCCGTCGCCCAGGGTCAGCATCAGCATGGTCTGCGGACCGTAGATGGCGTAGCCGGCGGCGACCTGCTTGGTGCCCGGCTGGAGGAAGGCCTCCTCGCTCAGGCTGTCGTTCTGGCTGTGGTACTGCTCGGGGCAGCGCAGCACCGAGAAGATGGTGCCCACCGACACGTTGACGTCGATGTTGGACGAGCCGTCCAGCGGGTCGAACACCAGCAGGTAGGCGCCTTTCGGGTACTTGCCGGGAATCTGGTAGGCGTCGTCCATTTCCTCGGACGCCATGCCGGCCAGGTGGCCGCCCCACTCGTTGGCTTCCAGCAGGATTTCGTTGGACATCACGTCCAGCTTCTTCTGCACTTCGCCCTGCACGTTCTCGGTGCCCATGCTGCCGAGCACGCCGCCCAGCGCGCCCTTGGACACCGCATGGCTGATCTCCTTGCACGCGCGCGCGACGACCTCGATGAGGAAGCGCAGATCGGCAGGGGTGTTGTGGCTTCGGGTCTGCTCGATCAGGTAGCGACTCAGGGTAACGCGGGACATGGAATGGCTCCGGAGGGTGGAAAAATGCGCGCAGTTTAGCGCGAGTCGGTTCGCAATGCCTCTCAGCGGGATGGAAGGCGCCGAAATGGCCGCCGATTCTGCTTGCGAGGGCTGAGAATTAATCTGACGCCGGTGGCGAGCACAGGTTCAGCCGTCAGTCGAGTGTGGATTCGGTCAGCCGGCGCACCTGGTTGCGACCATTGCGCTTGGCTTCGTAGAGTGCGGCGTCCGCTCCCTGCATCAGCTCGTCCAGGGTCTCGCCCTGGTCCGGCCAGACCGCCAGGCCGGCCGACAGCGTGACCGACAACCGCCCCACGCGAGTGAGCAGGGGCTGGCCGGCCAGCGCCTGGCAGAGGCTGTGCAACCGGGCGAACGACTCCTCACCCGTTGCGCCCGGCAGCAATAGCAGGAACTCCTCGCCACCGATGCGGAACACCGCGTCGCTGCCGCGCAGGTTACCGGTGAGCTGGATGGCCACGGCGCGCAGCACATCGTCACCGGCCAGGTGGCCATGATGGTCGTTGAGCTGCTTGAAGTGGTCCAGGTCGATCAGCGCCAGGGCGATGGGCGCGCGCTCGCGCTGACTGCGCGCCATCTCGCGGGCGAACAGCTCAGCCAGGTACCGGCGGTTGTACAGGCCGGTCAACGGGTCGCGCAGGGCCTGCTCCTGCAACTGCTCGTGCAGGCGGGTGATGGTGCGCAGACGCTCTTCGCTGGTGGCCAGGGCTTCGGCCAGCTTGAGCTCGCTGCAATGACGCTCGGTGACATCGCGCAGGTAGAGCATCTGCCCGAGGACGAAGGTGCCGCCACGGGTGACCCGCTCGATATCGCGGGAGCGCACCTCGAAATAGCGCGACGAACCGGCCGGGGTCAGCAGCAATTCCTGCTCGCCCGCCGCCAGCATCGCCTCCAGTTCGGCGCCATACACCGGCCAGTCCGCCAGCACCCTGCCCTGCCAGCCACCGGACTGCCCGGCCAGCACCAGGGCGGCGGGATTGGCGTCGATCACTCGGCGCCTCGGATCGACCACCAGCACCGGGTCGGGCAGCTCCTCCAGCAGGAGGTGGCGTGCCACGGGCAGCAGGTCGAACAGGCGCACACCGAGGATCAGCCAGGCGAACGCCACCAGGGTGAAGGCGAAGCTGAACGGCGTGGGGTCGAAGCCGAACAGGGTCCAGCCGTAGACCACGTAGCTGAGGTTGGCGCCCCAGGGCACGCAGGTGACCAGCACGAAGGCCAGGTAATGACGGCGGTGCAAGCCGTGACTGGCCAGGGCGGCGCGGGTCACCAGCGCCAGGCAGAACACCATGAAGACATAGACGTAGACGGCCACGGCATCGAAGAGCGGGCCATGGTCATAGCGGATCGCCGCGCCGGGCGTGCCGTCCACCGGCAAGGTGCCGGGGCCGTAGAACAGCTGGTGCCAGGGGTTGCTCAGGGCCAGGCCGGACGCCACCAGCGGGCCTAGGCCCAGCAGCAGGAAGCCACGCAGGCTGAGAGGTTCGCGGATGCTGTTGACGTACTGCCAGAGAAACACGGCCCAGAGGGTCGGCACGCCGATGATCCCCGGCCAGGCCATGCTGGCCCAGAACACCTTGCACGGCGGCACCTGCGCTGCCAGCTCCAGGCCGGCGGCCGCCAGCCACCAGATGATGCCCAGGTGCAGGACGATGAAGCTCTCGCGCCCGGGGAAGTGCCGCTGTCGGCTGACCCAGCGCGCCATGAGCACCACGCCCAGGGCCACCAGCAGGGTCAGCAGCACCGGAACGTTCAGGCTCCAGCCACTGGCCAGGCAAGCCTTCACCGCCATTCCCCGGAAATGGCGAGAAGACAGGCGAGAGCTATCGAGTGAGGCTGTTCGAGGCTGGGCACTGGCCGTCCTGACCTGAGGTTGGGACCGCCCACGGCGGCCCGGAAAATGACCGAACAAAGATACAGCAAAACGCCATCGTCGCCGCGGCGACGCCGTTCCAGGCGCCTCAGGAACGAGCCGCCGGCCGCCGCAGCAGACTGAAGGCCATGGCGCCCAGCAGGCCGACGCCCAGCAGCAGCACTGCCCAGAGGCCGACGCGTTTCCAGACGACCTGCCCGGCGCTTTCGCGCTCCGTCGGTTGCAGTCCTACCTGGGGCAGAATCGCCACCGCCTCGGCGTGGCCCATCTTCGCCAGGCTGGCGCTGTCGAAACCCGGCACCAGGGTCGCCAGGGGCAGCTCCTCGCGGCGGGCCTCGAGATTGCCCAGGGCCAGGGTGAAGGGCGGATTGCCGCGGGAGAGGAAGACCACCTGGGTGGCGTGCATGCCCACCTCCAGGCGCGGCACCTGCTGGCCGAAACCGCCGGCGCGCTGGTCGACGCTCAGGCGCAGTTGCTTGACCGCCATCCAGCCCGGCAGATCGAGCTCCTCCCGTGCGACCTCTTTGCCCTCCTGGGGCAGCCGGTAGAGCAGGCCTGAAGCCAGCGGCTGCCACTGCGGCGCGCCGTCGCGGCGTGCCTCCACGCGCACCGGCAGCAGGCTCCCCGGCCGCTCGACGGCGATGCGCAGGCGTTCGATCGGCAGCCCCAGGGGCAGGTCCCAGAGGTACTGCCCGTCCTTGACGCTGACCGGCTCCAGCGGTACCGACCAGGCCATGGCGGCCGGCAGGCTTTCACGGCTGGCGCTCACCACCTTCACCGCCGACAGCTCGGGGGCCGGCTGCGGGCTCAGCCAGAGCAGGCGCAGGTAACGCGCGGAGCGGCCCGGCAGGCCCACCTCGCGCTGGTCGATCCGCTGGTCGGCGAAGGACAGCCGGGCGACCTGGCCGTCGCCCCAGGACTCCCAGCGCTGCAGGTCGTCACTGGCTTCGATGCTGAAGTGCTGAAAGCCGTCGCCGGCGCTCCAGTCGAGGGTCAGCTTCTCCAGCGGCGCCTGCACGGCACTGGCGTCCAGCAGCCAGCCGCGCAGCTGCTCGCCGGCCGCTGCCGGGCTTTCCGGCACTACCTGCACCACGGTACCGGTGGTGCTGCGCTCCACCCGTACGCTGGGCAGGGCGGCGGTGCCTTCGGCCGGGCCGCGCAGCGGAAACGCGCGCAACACGTGCTCATGGCGGGCGCGGCGCTCGCTGGCGGCACTGCGGGTCAGGGCATAGGCCAGGGCCTCCCCCTCGGCATTGAACACCCGCAGGTCGCGCAGATCGGCGTGGCGCGCGGCGAAGTGCAGGGCCATGGGCAGGTCCATGCGATACCAGGGACCCTCGCCTTCCAGGCGCAGCTCGACGCGGGTGGAAAAATCATCCGGCTGCTCGGCGGCGAGCAGCGGTTGGCAGAGCAGCCCCAGGCCGACCAGCAGGGCCAGGCCGGGGCGGCGCAGGTGAGACCAGTCGATCATGCGTTGACTCGCTCCTGTTCAGGTTCCGCGCGCCTGGGCGGCAGGGGCGCGAAGTAGCCGACGACCAGCAGCAGGACGCCGACGCCGATGAACGACACGATGCGCTCCAGGCCACCGCGATTGCCCAGTTCGACAAAGAACAGCTTGGCCACCACCAGCGCGATCAGCGCGGCGCCCACCAGCCAGAACTCGCGCCGGGCACGCAGGTGACCGCCGACCATCAGGCCGAGGGCGATACTGGTCCAGACGATGGACAGCCCCGCCTGCACCAGCATGGAGTCCAGCTGCGCCGCAAGCGTGTAGGGCACCCCGCCCCAGTGGTGGGCACTGCGGAACACGGTGGCCGTGGCCAGGGCGAACAGCGAGACGCCCGCCACGCCCTGGGGCAGCCAGTTCGGCAGCGCCACCGGGCCGAACTGCGGCAGGCAGTCGCGCAGCCAGAGGCAGACGCCGAGCAGGGCGAACAGCAGGCCCAATTCCAACGGGTTGAGCAGCGGCAGGTAGGGCAACGGTTCGGCGGCGCCATCGCTCCAGGCATTGGCGATCCAGAACCAGGCGAGCATCAGCGCAGCCAGCGGCAGGGAAGCCCAGAGGCGGTACTCCCGCGGGTAGGCGGCCACCGGCCAGGGCAACCGCGGCCGCAAGGCCACCAGCAGCAGCCAGGCGCTCGGCAGCAGCGCCCAGCCCAGCCAGCGCCAAGCGTTGTACTGCTCGGAAAGCAGCATCAGCAAGTAACGCAGCTCCAGCGCCAACACCCCGAGCGGCAACCAGCAACCCAGCACATGGGCGGCGCTGCGGGCACCCACGGGCAGCAGGCCATCGAGCCGGCGCAGGGCCAGCAGGTGCACCGCGAACAGGGCACCCCAGCCAGCCCAACCGAAGTCCGCCGCCGGGTGGTACTGCGGCTGCCAGGCCTGGGCCAGGGCCACGAACCCGGCCGGCGCCAGCAGCAGGCAGAGCAACGCCAGGGCGCGCCATTGCTCACGCCGGGCCAGCCAGGTGGCGAAGGCGACACTGGCCGCGGCCAGCAGCAGGGCCAGCGGCACCTGCAGTTCGGGCGCGGCAAAGCGGCCGAGCTCCGTCAACCAGGTCAGCGCCCACCAGCCGGCACTCCAGGCCAGCAGCAATTGCGCCAGATGGCCGAGGCTGAGGCCGCCCATGGCCGTTTCGCTCTGCCCCACCCGCTGCAGGCGCCAGGCGCAGACGAAAGCGGCCAGGGCCAGCACCGCGGGCGTCCAGAAACCGGCATGGGCCAGCGGGCGCAGGCCTTCGCCACTCAGCTCGCCCAGCAACAGCGGGCTCACCGCCAGGAAGCTGAAGCCGGCCAGCAGCTGCAGGAACAGGCCGAAGTAGAAACCGGCGCGTTGCTGCAAATGCAGGCTGAGCCAGAGGATCAACAGGCCGCTGCCGCCCCAGACCGCGCTGGCGGTACGCCAGGGCAGGACGAAGAGCACCGCCAGGTTGACGAAGGCCAGCCCCGCCAGCAGCACCAGCGACAGGCTGCGCAGCAGCCGGGCATCACTGCGCACCAGCGGGTCGCGGGCGGCCAGCAGCATGCCGGCGATCAGAGCCAGGCCGATCAGCGAGGCCACCAGCAGGCCACGCCAACCGGGCACGCCGCCGCTGCCGAGGCCAGAGCCGTCCAGGTCGAGCAGGAAGATCGCGCCGCCGAGCAGCTGCACGGCGAAGGCGTTGAACAGGAAGGTGCGCGACTGCAGGCGCAACCCGGTGAAGAGTGTCGCCAGGCCGGCCAGGGCCCAGGCGATGGCCGTGCCCTCGACGGCGAAGACCAGCGGCGCCATCAGGTAGAGGAACGCCAGCCCGGCGCAGGCCAGCACCGGCAGGCCCCGGCGCTCCAGGTCGGTGGCGGCCTCAACGGGCGCCAGGCGCAGCTGCCAGAAGCTGAACAGCAGCGCCGCGCCCAGCATCAGGGCGCCCAGGGGCGAGCCGTCCAGCAGGGTCTCGGCCCCCACGTCCAGCCCACCGAGGAAGGCCAGGGCCGCACCGAATTGCAGCAGCAAGGCGAACGCCCGGGCCAGCGGGCGACCCTGGCGCAGGCCCAGCCAGTAGATGCCGGCGCCTTCCACCGCCCAGGCCGCGGAGGTCCAGCGTGCGTCCAGCCCCAGCGGAATGGCCAGGCTGCCGAAAACGACGCCCAGGGCCAGGCAGGTTTCCACCAGCATCAAGGCACGGCCGGCGGTGCGCCCCGCCAGGGTGCGCGCCAGCAGCAGGTAGAACAGGCCCAGGGCCAGGGCGCTGAAGGCGGCGCCGAACTCGATATGGCGGATCAGGGCCAGCTGCAGACCAAAGCCGATGATCGGCGGGCCGAACAGCACGGTGCCGTCCACCGTATCGGCCTGGCGCGCCGACCAGCGCAGCAGCTCCTCACGCCCGGCGGGCGCCTCTCCCGCCTCGCTCAGCTTGCGCCGGGCGAACAGCAGGCCGATGCCCACGTACATCAGGAAGAACAGCACCAGGAAGGGCTCGGTGCTGGCGAACAGTTCGGGCAGGTAGGAGCGCAGGCCCCAGGCGAAGCCGATACCGAAGGTGCCGACGAAGCCGATCAGGTTGAGCAGGCGCCAGGCCTTGAACCAGGCGATGGCGAAGATGCCGGCGTTGAGCAGGGCGAAGTAGCTGAACAGCGCCACATGGTTGCCGCTGCCGCTGGAGGTGAGGATGGGCGCGGCGAAACCGCCCAGGGCCGCGGCGGCGGCCAGGCCCAGGGCGTCCTGGGCCACGGCCAGGATGGCGGAGAACAGGGTCACGGCCACCAGCAGGCCGAAGGCCATTTCCGGCTCCAGCAAGGGGTGCAGGCGCATGGCGGCGAATACCGTCAGGTAGAACACGGCGATGCCGGCACCCTGGAGCATCAGGCCGTAGTTGGGATTGCGCCGGCGCAGCCACCAGCCGAGGCCGAGCAGGACGATGGCCGCCAGGGCCACCCCGGCATAACGCAACTCGATCGGCACCACCATGCCCTCGGTGGCATAGCGCAGGAGGAAGGCCAGGCCGAGGAACAGCAGGACGACGCCGATGCGCAGCACGGTGTTGCCGCCGAACAGCCAGTTGCGGGCGGCAGCAAAACCGCGTTCGAGAAGGGAGGGTTCGCGCGGCTTGGGCGGTCTGGGCGGCGCCGATGGCGACTGGCGCGGTGCGCTTGGCCGGGCCTCGCGGCCCCAGGCATCGGCGGCGGCCGGCTCCATCGGCGCAGCGGCTGATGGCTCCTGGGCCGCGGCCGGCATTTCCTGCACCTCGGGCGGCAGCTCCCAAACCAGTTCAGCTTCCTGTTCGGGTGCCGCCTCCGCCACTGGCGCTGGCGCCTCGGCGACCGGGGGCGGCGCTTTTTCAGTCGCCTGCGCCCGGCCCTGTTCCACCTTTAGCAAGCGCTCGTGGATGGCCTGGGTGCCCTTGTCGAAACGGGCGGCGAAGCCCTTGAGCGCCTTGTGCAGCTCGGCGTTCTCCCGGGCCAGAGCCTGCAGGCGGATGGCCTGACCAAGCCCCAGGCCCATCAGGCCGCCGAGCAGGGCACCAACGACGCTTTCATCTATGCCGGCCCCGAAGGCCAGGCCAACCAGCATGAAGATCCATTGCATGCAGCGTTATCTCGGATGATTGAGCACTTGGGCCGCATCCATCGCAGCCACGACCGGCCAGAAGCTACTGGAGCCAGGCACCGGCCCAATAGAGACGAACGCCAACTGGCCCACAGACACAGAAACTTCCTACAGCTCAGCACGGGATTGGTAAAAATGCGGCAAGACAAAGGGAAATTTCGTGCTTCCCGGCGGGAAACTGTTCACTTTTTCACCGACACCGCTATGATGCCCGCCCCCATTCCCTACCCTGCTCGCCGACCATGAAGACCATGATGATCGTCGGTGCCGACCTCGACCGGACGGACACCTGGATCAAATACGAAAAGACCATGTGCCACGCCTGCGTCTCCAGCTGCTGCACCATGCCGGTCGAAGTGCGTCTGAGCGACCTGATCCGCCTGGAGCTGGTGGCCGAGTTCGAACGCGGCGAGCCACCGAAGAACATCGCCAAGCGCCTGATGAAGGACGGCGTGGTGGAGCGCTTCAACCAGAAGTCCGGCATCTTCACCTTGACCCGCATGGGCAACAACGACTGCTACTTCCTCGACCGCAAGAGCCGTCTCTGCACCGTCTACGACAAGCGCCCGGAAACCTGCCGCAATCACCCGAAGATCGGCCCACGCCCCGGCTACTGCGCGTTCAAGCCCATCAGCCGCTAAGCGGCCCTTCCCCTGCAGGGAAGGCCGCGCGCCCCAACCTGTGCGAATTCATTCGCGAAAGGCCGCCCTCACACTCCCGTAGGTTGGCGCTGAGCAAAGCGAAGCCCAACAGCGCAGGCGTGGACGAGCAGCTCCCCTGTGGTTGATTTCCGTGATGCGGATTTCCACCGGCAATCCGCCCGGCCCATCCCTCAACCCTTGAAGGCGCCGATCACCCGCTGCACCAGGCTCACACCGGCCAGCACCAGGGCGCCGGCCAGGACACCCACCAGGCCGTCGATCAGGATCTGCACCAGCCAGGCGAAACCGCCGGAAGCGGCCAGGACAGGCTCCAGCAGGTGATGGGCCGGCGGAATGCCGTGGAGGATGATGCTGCCGCCCACCAGGAACATGGCTGCGGTGCCTAGCACCGACAGGCCCTTCATCATCCAGGGCGCGGCGGCGAGGATGCCGCGGCCGATGGCCTGGGCCGCCGCACTGGTCCGGCGCACGAGGTAGAACCCCAGGTCGTCCAGTTTGACGATGCCCGCCACCAGGCCGTACACGCCCACCGTCATGATCAGGGCGATGCCGGCCAGCACCGCCACCTGCTTGCCGAAGGCGGCATCGGCGACCGTGCCCAGGGTGATCACGATGATCTCGGCGGAGAGGATGAAGTCGGTGCGAATCGCCCCCTTGATCTTGTCCTTCTCCATCGCCACCAGGTCCACGGACGGATTGGCCACGGCCTCCGTCAGTACCGCATGGTGCTGCTCGTCTTCCTCAGCGCTGTGCAGCCACTTGTGCGCCAGCTTCTCGAAGCCCTCGAAGCAGAGGAAGGCGCCACCGAGCATCAGCAGCGGGATCACCGCCCAGGGCGCGAAGGCGCTGATCAGCAAGGCCGCAGGGACCAGGATGGCCTTGTTCACCATCGAACCCTTGGCCACCGCCCAGACCACCGGCAGCTCGCGCTCGGCACTCACGCCGCTGACCTGCTGGGCGTTCAGCGCCAGGTCATCGCCCAGCACGCCCGCGGTTTTCTTCGCGGCGACTTTGGTCATTACCGAGACGTCATCGAGCAGGGTGGCGATGTCGTCGATCAGGGTCAGCAGGCTGGCTCCGGCCATGGTGGGTCCTTGCAGAGGGAATTCGGGGCGCTGCGGTTCAGCGCAGGCGAACTACAGACAAAAACGCCCCGCCGGTCAACCCGGCGGCGCTTTTCTGCCGGCAGGTTCGCGTTCCCCGCTGACCACTTCCAGGTCGGTGCCCTTGGCCTTGGGTTTGATCAGGCTGAAGTCGATCAGCGCCTTGGGCTGGTAGGGATCACCGATCAGCCGCGGGCGCGGCTGGAAGGCGGCATTGACCAGGCTGCGGCTGGGGTCGAAGTCGTCGAAGCGGATACCGGCCAGGTCTGCCCAGGTGTGGATGAAACTGGAACTGCTGTAGGGCCTGCCGAGGCTGGCGCCCAGTTCCTGCGGGTGCTCGTCGCGCCACTGCGGCGAGCGCCAGAGCATGAAGGGAATGGTGTACATGGGCGCGGTGGGCGCCGCCTCGTTTCGGCCCAGCACTTGCGGATGCTCGGGGTCGAATACCGCCTCGCCATGGTCCGAGAGATAGAGCAGGAAGCCGTTGGCGCGGCTGCCGGAGAAGCGCTCGATCAGGCTGGAGACCACGTGGTCGTTGAACAGTACGGCATTGTCGTAGCTGTTGTAGGTGGGCAACTGGTCGTCGGTGACGTTGGCCGGCACGCCCTGGCGGTCGGTGAAGCGGTCGTACTCCGGCGGGTAGCGGTACTGGTAGCTCATGTGGGTGCCCAAGAGGTGCACCACGATGAACTTGCGCGGTGCCGAATCGGCCAGCACCTTCTCGAACGGCGGCAGCACGTCGTCGTCGTACTGGCGCGCGTTCTGGTTGCGGTTGTTGTTCAGGTAGAACTGCTCGTCCGCCTGCTTGGAGAAGGTGGTGAGCATGGTGTTGCGCTTGGTCAGGGTCTGCTGGTTGGTGATCCAATAGGTCTTGTAGCCGGCCTGCTTCATCATGTTCAGCAGCGATGGCTTGGTCAGGTAGAGGTCCGGGTTGCGCTCGTCGGCGAAGGTCAGGACCTGCTGCAGCGCCTCGATGGTGTAGGGGCGCGGGGTGATGACGTTGTCGAACACGTCCAGCTGGTCGCGGATGCGGTCGAGGTTCGGCGTGGTCTGGCGCGGGTAGCCGTAGAGGCTCATCCGCTGACGGTTGGTGGATTCGCCTATCACCAGCACCAGGGTGGCCGGCAGCCCGGCATTGGCATCCTTGAGGTTGGCCAGGGGCGCGATCTGCGCATTGCCCTCCAGCAGGTCATGCATGTCCGCCAGTTGCTGGCGGTACTGGCGGTAGCCCACCAGTAGCTGCCAGGGCACGGCCGGCTCCATGCGCTTCTCGAAGCTGTCGCGGGCGGCCTCGAAGGTGTCGTTGCCCAGGCCCTGCTTGAGCGCCGGGTAACCCACCAGCGCCGCCAGCAGCGCCAGGCTCACCGCCAGCGCCCTGCGGCGGGGCAGGTGGACCGGGCGCAGGCGGGTCCAGAGCAGCACGGCGCCCAGGGCATAGCCGAGGAAAGCCGGGACCATCCACCAGGCGAAGTACTGGGTCAGGTACTCGGAGCCTTCGGACACGTTCGACTCGAACATGATGAAAATGACGCTCTGGGAGAATTCCTGGCCGTAGACCAGGAAGTAGCCGAAGGCCGGCAGCGACGCCAACCAGAGCAGCAGGCCGAGCCCGCCGGCGATGCCGCGCGTGCGCTGCGGGAAGAGCAGCACGGGGATCAGCCACAGGCCGCTGAGCAGGAAGGCCTGGCGGAATCCGGCGAAACCGCTGGTGCCGGTGACCTGGATCAGTAGCTGGGTGACACCCGAGAAATACCAGAAGAACAGGAAGAGCCAGCCAAGCCCGGCCCAGTCGAACGGCCGGTCCTCGGCCTTGTGTACATCAGAATTCATAAACATCCGCCCTAGTCGAGCCTTGACCAGTCGAGTTGATAGAAAAGCAGGGACTATGACTGCGAAATCGTGAAAAGTTCGTCAAACATCAGCTGAATGGGCTGGAGCAGGCGGCCTTGCCAGGGCCGAGGGTGGGAAGCCGGCCGGCGGAAAACTCCGCCGGCCGGTGAGTTGACTCAGAAGTCCAGGCTCAGCGCCAGGTTGACGCCCTGTTGGGTGTCGTCCTCGCCCTTGCGCCAGTTGTAGCCGCCACGCAGCGCGAGGTCCGGCGCCAGCTGCTGGCTGAAGCCGAGGGTGACCCGGTTCAGGTGATCCTGCGGAGTGAAACCCTCGAGGGTGAAGCGGTTGTCGGGCAGGCTGTTGAGGGACAGGGTCAGGTCCTGGGTGTCGTCCTCGTACTCGCGCTCAAAGGCGTACTCGGCGAACACCTGGGTGGCGCTGCCGAACGCGTACTTGCCCTGGAGGCCGGCGCCCAGACGCTTGGAGTCGCGCTTCTGGTCGTCGTAGTTGAGCGAGGTGGAGCTGGCACCATCCTCGGCGTAGCCGTCGACCTCCACCCGCGCGTAGTCGGCGCTGACGAACGGCGACAGGTGCCAGGGGCTGTCGGCCTGCTGGGCGATGTCGTAGCCCAGGCGCGCGCCGAACGCCCACAGGTAGCCGTCGGTGTCGCCCTTCTCGCTGCGCGTACCGCCGCCCAGGGCGAACTTGCGCTTCAGGTCGTCATAGTCGAGGTAGCCGCCGGTCAGAGCGGCATCGGCCCACCAGCGGTTTTCCTGGTACTGCACGAAGGCAGTGGCCAGGTAGCTGTTCAGGCGGTAGTCCGAATCCTCGGCACCGGCTTCCAACTCCTGCCGGTAGAAGCCGGCCGCGACACCCGCGCGCCAGGCATCGTTGATCCGGTAGCTGCCGCCGAGCGTGACGTTGTAACCATTGCCGTCGCCGCTGGCGGCGCTGTCCTGGGTGTCGAAGTCCAGGTGCTGGCCACCGCCGGCGACGAAGGCGCGCCACTGACCAATGCTCTGCCAGTTCTCCCAGTCCGCCTGCCACTGGTTGCGCAGTTCATCCTGGTAGGCGCGCAAGGTGCCATGGGCCATTTCCGGCAGCAGGGTCACTTCCCACGGCGCCGCCAGCAGGGAATAGGCGTAGTCGGCGATCAGCCGCTGCCCGGCGATGGTCGGGTGCACGCCGTCGTTGAACAACAGCTTGGTCGGGTCCGGCGAGGCGCCGTTGAGACCGAAGGTGGGGTTCATGACGCAGCCGGTGCCGCTGAAGCAGGTGCCGACCAGGTTCTGGTCGCTGGCCAGGCCGACCGCGCCGGGGTTGGCCAGGGTTTCCCTGACCAGCAGGGGAATGTTCAGCGGGATGATATTGGCGTTCACCTGGCTCAGCTGCGCGGTCAGCGTGGCGTTGAAGGCAGTACTGAGCTGGCTGGCGAAGGATTGTGTCGGGCCGCCGAAGTTGGCCGGGGTCAGGCCCAGGTCGGGCAACAGCCAGACCATGATGTAGCGAGCGCCGGCCTGTTGCAGAGCCTCCACGCTGTCGACCAGGCGCCCCGCCGCCTGCTGAGCCTGGAGGCCATTGAGGATGCGCCCCTGGAGGAAGTCATTGCCTCCGCCGGTGAGGTAGTAAAGCGCATTCGGATCGGCGCCCAGGCCCTGGCTGGCGCGGTCCACCAGGTAGCCGTCGCGGCTGCGCAGGGTGATGCCGCCGTTCGCGACCACCGAGCCGCCCGGCGCGGTAATAGAGTCGAAGATCTGGTCAGTGCGGTAACCACCGACCGCCCAGTTGTTGCCGTCCGCGATGCCCAGCTGGGCGTTGACCGGCGAAGTGGACGCCGCCAGGTCGCCGGCGGCGATGCCGAGCTGGCCGCCCAGCAGCGTCGGGGTAACCGGGCCGAAGATTTCGCCACTGCCGTTCTGGAAGGTCGGGCCAACCCGGTTGGTGAAGCGCGTGGTGCTGCCGGTCGGGCCGGCCGGATCCGGGAACTGCCCGGCATCGCTGAGGCTGTCGCCGAACACCACCATGGTGGAATAGGGAGCGGGTGCCGCCTGTACTGCAGTGGACAAGGTGGCCAGCAGGCAGGCCGCCACCAGTGGCTTGAGCGCCATTCCGGTCATTGTGCTTACTCCGTGATTATTTTTATTGTCAGGGCGGCACGACAGCACCAAAAAGACCCGTCACGCCCAAGGCCCGTTCCAATGCCCCACCTCAGCGGAACAGCATAGACGGGATACCCACCCTGCGGCGGGTGCTTGGCGTAGCAGGACAAAAGGAGAAAGGGGACAAATTTATTTTCTCTACGCTAATTTCTGACAGCCCCCCGCGTCTTCCTCTCGATCCGACCTCCAGCAATACGCGCAAGCTCATCCACGAAGCGGCCATTACCAGCGAACTGACTGTGAGGATTTTCCTCACGAGTAAGGTTAAGAGAAAAATCAGAAAGGACTGGTTGGAGAATTAGAGTAGGGAAAACAAATCTGCCCCCTTTCGGTCGTTCGTTTGCCTTAGCTATCGCAAAGATGTTCAGGAGGAGCTGTCGACTTCATTGGCACAGGTATTGCCATCCCTGTGCCCTCAGCAGGAATCAACTCAAACACTCCTAGAAAGCACTGCAGCCCCGTTTCTGAGGCGGAGGAGATGTGGCCAACCCCTGCGATCGCCAGGTAATCCTTATTTGGTTCGAGTTTATAGACCCTCTCACCAGCCTTACAAACCATGTAGGTACTGCCATAGCTGCCAATTGCCGCGCCCAATGAGGCTAGCTGGAAGGGAGCATCAGTCCTTACCCGGTGCTCAGTCACTACCTTCGTATAAAGTCCTTCAGCCATGCGCACGGCTCCAATGTACTGGATCAGTTCTGGCTCATAACTCTTCGGCATGCCCAAGCTTGATGGAGTCGCGGGGTATTGCGGATAGCTCGGGTTGGGGGTTACCCCTTGGTGAAAACGCCCCGATTCGGCAAGCTTGTGGCGTGGTGATGGTGCGCCAATAAAAGGGGACAGATCTATTTTCTATACTCTAATCTTGCAATAAAAGGGGACAGATTTATTTTCCTTACTCTAATTTCGGTCGCCCCTGCTTGCGCCGTTCAATCCGTACGCCCGCAATACGCTCAACCTCATCCACGAAGCGATTGCTCCCCGTCAGTTGGCCGCGTTGAATGGCTTCCCGAATCAGGCTCAGTTCCTCGGCGGGCACTGCTTGCCTGACGAACTCGGCATACCGGCGGCGCCGTTCTTCATCCCTAACGCCGAGCGCTTTGAAACACGGGTCGTCGTCCAACCAGCTCTGCTCAGGTGCGGCCCCCATACGCAGGGCGTAGCTCGACCAGGGATAATCCCCTACCTCAGCCACCATGCACGCCCGCACCGGGTTCAGTTCGATGTAACGACTACAGGCCAACAAGTAGGCATCGGACTGCACGATGCTCGACTTGAAGCGGCTTTCCCACAGAGTGCCGGAGCGCCCTTCCAAGCGATTGCGGTAGCGCGTCGCGCGGGCCGCCAAGGTCTTCATCAACTGGCTGAGCCCTGCCAGCGAATCATCCGGGGCCAACAGCAGGTGCACATGGTTGGTCATCAGGCAGTACGCATAGACCTTGACCCCGAAGGCATCCTTCAACTCGCGCAAGTCGG
>NZ_SSON01000046.1 GCF_029871245.1 Pseudomonas sp. BN102
CCCCGGCGCCGATAGGCCGGTTCGACGAAAACATTCAGTACATAGCCGCGCTGGTCCAGGTTCGGATGGGCCGGATGAGGAGGCCAGTCGATAGTCATGAGGCCTATCGCCGCCACAGGCTGTCCATCGTCCATCAATGCAAACCCGTAGTAGCGGCCATCGACCAGACGCCGATGCAACCAAGGCCGGAAGTGCTCGGTCATCACCCGCAACTCCGCTGGAACGCCTCCGGCCTCGAGGAACATGGTTTCGCGATGGACACAAATCATCTGAAGGTCATTCAGCTCCAGCCGACGTGCCTTCAAACCTGAAAAGTCGATTTCACCGAGCATCTCTTTCATCGCATGGACCAATACGGAGTGGTCGATGCTAGGGCGGGGGCATGGTGAGTGAAAGGCGCAGATCGAAAGGAAATTCTCCATACAGCGATCGCTCTCAGACCCGAGATACCAGCATCAGCTGGAAGGTGCAGTGCGAATGCCCGTTTCTGGCCGGAAGCGCAAATTGAGCAGTGACGGTGGTATGACGCGATATTCGCCAGCTGCGCTGACGGCCATCCTACCCCGCGTGCCTCTTCGCCCCTGAAGAGGAGAGGGGTGACTCGCGCCTGATGGGGTGAATTCATCCTGAAGCTGCGGTTTGGTCCGCAAGTAGCTGAGCCAACCACGTCATGTCGTTTTTGCCGGATCACCGATCCGGCATTCTTCCGCACTCTTTACGCATTCTTGATGCCCCGACACCTCCCCGGGACTCGTTCCTTTACGCCCCTCGTTCCGACAATGGCTCCACAGCGGCACAGACCGCATCTAGGAGTACAAGCAATGAGCATTCTCGACGGGATGTCCCTGGTTCTGGCCATGGGGCTTTTCATTTATTTGCTGGTGGCGCTGCTGCGCGCCGAGCGCGGCTAGGAGGCCACATGCAACTTCAGGACATCGGCCTCATCCTGGCCTTTTTCGTGCTGGTGCTGGCACCGGCACCCTTCCTTGGGCGCTTCTACTACCGGGTGATGGAAGGACAACGCACCTTCCTGACTCCGGTTTTCGCGCCCGTGGAGCGTTTCTGCTACCGCATCTCCGGCGTCGATGCCGAGCGCGAGCAGGACTGGAAAACCTACGGCGTGGCGCTGTTGGCCTTCAACATTGCCGGCCTCGCGCTGCTCTTCGCCATTCTCATGCTGCAAGGCGTGCTGCCGCTGAACCCGCAGAAGCTGCCTGGCCTGGAATGGAGCCTGGCGTTCAACACCGCCGTCAGCTACGTCACCAACACCAACTGGCAGGCCTATAGCGGCGAAGCCAGCCTGAGCTATTTCAGCCAGATGGTCGGCCTCGGCGTGCAGAACTTTGTCAGCGCTGCCGTCGGCCTCTGCGTGCTGGTCGCCTTCGCCCGTGGTATCAGCCGCCGCAGCACCGACCGCCTGGGCAACTTCTGGGTCGACCTGACCCGCGGCACCCTCTACGGCCTGCTGCCGCTGTGCCTGCTGCTGGCGCTGTTCCTGGTCTGGCAGGGCGTTCCGCAGACCTTCCTGGATTACGCCCACGCGGTGACCCTACAGGGCGCCGACCAGAGCATTCCGCTCGGCCCGGCGGCCAGCCAGATCGCCATCAAGCAGCTGGGCACCAACGGTGGCGGCTTCTTCGGCGTCAACTCGGCGCACCCCTTCGAGAACCCCACCATCTGGAGCAACCTGGCGGAGGTGGCCTCGATCATCCTGATCCCGGCGGCCCTGGTGTTCACCTTCGGTCACTACGTCAAGGACCTGCGCCAGAGCCGCGCGCTACTGGCCTGCATGTTGGTGCTCTTCGTCATCGGCCTGGGCGTGACCCTGTACAGCGAGCACCAGCCGAACCCGGCGCTGGCCGGCCTGCCCATCGAGCAGGTTGGCTCCCTGGAGGGCAAGGAAAGCCGCTTCGGCATCGCTGCCTCGGCGCTCTGGGCCGTGACCACCACCGCCGCCTCCAACGGCTCGGTCAATGCCATGCACGACAGCTTCAGCGCCATCGGCGGGATGATCCCGATGTTCAACATGATGCTCGGCGAGATCATCTTCGGCGGTGTCGGTGCCGGCCTCTACGGCATGCTGCTGTTCGTCCTGATCGCGGTGTTCCTCGCCGGCCTGATGATCGGCCGCACCCCGGAATACCTCGGCAAGAAGCTGGAGGCCCGCGAAGTTCGACTGCTGGTGGCCACCCTGTTGGTGATGCCGATAGGTGTGCTGGTGTTCTGCGGCCTGGCCATCAGCCTGGACGGCCCGGCGGCGTCCATCGCCAACCCCGGCGCCCACGGTTTCAGCCAGGCCCTCTACGCCTATACCTCGGGTACTGCCAACAATGGCTCGGCCTTTGCCGGTTTCGGCGCCAACACGCCGTTCCACAACGTGCTGATCGGCCTGGCCATGCTTCTCGGCCGCTTCGGCTACATCCTCCCGGTACTGGCGATCGCCGGCAGCCTGGCGATGAAGAAGCGCTCCCCGCTGGGCGCCAACAGCTTCCCCACCCATGGCCCGCTGTTCGTCACCCTGCTGACCCTGACCATCCTGCTGGTCGGTGGCCTGACCTTCCTGCCGGCGCTGGCCCTCGGGCCGATCGCCGAACACCTCGCGCTGATCCAGGGCTTCTAAGGGAGATCCATGATGAATGCCCCCATACAGGCGCTCAAAGGCGCCAAGCAGCAACCCAAGACCACCTTCGCCGCGCTGTGGAAACCCGCGCTGCGCCAGGCCTTCGTCAAGCTCGACCCGCGCCAGCTGGTGCGTTCGCCGGTGATTCTGGTGGTCGAGCTGACCGCCGTGGTCACCACGATCCTCTGCGCCATCCCCAACCCGGCGGTGAGCACTGGCCTGGCCGTGCAGATCGCCCTCTGGCTCTGGTTCACCGTGCTCTTCGCCAACTTCGCCGAAGCCCTCGCCGAGGGCCGTGGCAAGGCGCGTGCCGACAGCCTGCGGGCCGGTAGCCAGGGCCTGACCGCACGCCGCCGCAAGGCTGACGGCAAGTTCGAATCCGTCCCGGCCGCCAGCCTGCGCCGTGGCGATATCGTCCGCGTCGAATCCGGCGAGCTGATCCCCGGTGACGGCGAGGTGATCGAAGGGATTGCTGCGGTCAACGAAGCGGCCATCACCGGCGAATCGGCGCCGGTGATCCGCGAGTCCGGTGGCGACCGTTCCGGCGTCACCGGCAACACCCGCATTGTGTCCGACTGGCTGCTGGTGAAGATCACCGCCAACCCCGGCGAATCCACCCTGGACCGGATGATCGCCCTGGTGGAGGGCGCCAAGCGCCAGAAGACCCCCAACGAGGTGGCGCTGGACATCCTGCTGATCGGCCTGACCCTGATCTTCCTGCTGGTGGTGGCCACCCTGCAGCCCTTCGCCCGCTACGCTGGCGGCGACCTGCCGCTGGTGTACCTGGTGGCGCTGCTGGTGACCCTGATCCCCACCACCATCGGCGGCCTGCTGTCCGCCATCGGCATCGCCGGCATGGACCGCCTGGTGCGCCTCAACGTCATCGCCAAATCGGGCCGCGCTGTGGAGGCCGCCGGTGACGTGCACGTGCTGCTGTTGGACAAGACCGGCACCATCACTTTCGGCAACCGCCGTTGCAGCGCGATGATCAAGGCCCCCGGCGTGGCCGGCAAGGAGCTCTCCGACGCCGCGCTGCTGGCGTCCCTGGCCGACGAGACCCCGGAAGGCAAGTCCATAGTCGAATACCTGCGCAACCTGCACCCGATGCAGGAACCGGCCCGCGAGGAGATCGAGGTGATTCCGTTCACCGCCGAAACCCGCCTTTCCGGCGCCGACTGGGCCGGCCGCAGCTACCGCAAGGGTGCGGTGGACGCCGTGCTCGCCTGGGTCGGCGTGGGCCGCGACGAGGTGCCGGCACCGCTCGCCCGCGAGATCGAGAAGATCGCCCAGAGCGGCGGCACTCCGCTGCTGGTGGCCGCCGACGGCAAGTTGCTGGGCGCCATCCACCTCAAGGACGTGGTCAAGCCGGGCATCCGCGACCGTTTCGCCGAACTGCGGCAGATGGGCATCCGCACCGTGATGGTCACCGGTGACAACCCGCTGACCGCCGCCGCCATCGCCGCCGAGGCAGGGGTGGACGACGTCATCGCCGAAGCCACACCAGAGAAGAAACTGACGCGCATCCGCCAGGAACAGGGCGAGGGCAAGATGGTCGCCATGTGCGGCGACGGCGCCAACGACGCGCCGGCGCTGGCCCAGGCCGACGTCGGCCTGGCCATGAACGATGGCACCCAGGCTGCCCGTGAGGCCGCCAACCTGGTGGACCTGGATTCGGACCCCACCAAGTTGCTGGACGTGGTGCAGGTGGGCAAGGAACTGCTGGTCACCCGTGGCGCCCTGACCACCTTCTCGGTGGCCAACGACGTGGCCAAGTACTTCGCCATCCTTCCCGCGCTCTTCGCCGGGATTTACCCGCAGCTGGGCGTGCTCAACATCATGCAGCTGGCCAGCCCGCAGAGCGCCATCCTCTCGGCCATCGTGTTCAATGCGCTGATCATCGTCGCGCTGATCCCGCTGGCCCTGCGCGGGGTTCGGGTGCAGGCCACGGATGCCGCCAGCCTGCTGCGGCGCAACCTGCTGATCTACGGACTGGGCGGCATAGTCGCGCCCTTCGTCGGTATCAAGCTGATCGATGTCCTGCTCACTGCAGTCGGGTTGGTCTGAACCCGGCTTTTTCTCCCCTCTCCCGCTTGCGGGAGAGGGGCCGGGGGAGAGGGCAGACGCCGCCCCCGGCCAGCCTTAGCTTTCCTGCGAGGAACTGAATATGCTTAGCCAACTTCGCCCAGCCCTGAGCCTCCTGGCCCTGATGACCCTGATCACCGGCGTCGCCTACCCCCTGACCGTCACTGGCATTGCCCAGCTCGCCTTCCCCGGGCAAGCGAATGGCAGCCTGGTACACGACGCCAAGGGTGACGTGCGCGGCAGCGCCCTGCTGGCGCAGAACTTCGACGGCGCCGAGTGGTTCCAGCCGCGTCCGTCCGCCGCATCCTTCGCCACCGTGGCCAGTGGCGCCAGCAACCTGGCGCCGAGCAACCCGGCCCTGGCCGAGCGCATCAACAAGGAAGCGAACCGTCTCGCCACTGAAGGCCACGGCAAGGTCCCCATGGCCCTGGTCACCACCTCCGGCAGCGGTCTCGATCCGCACCTGCCGCCGGCCGCTGCGCGCTTCCAGATCGCTCGCATCTCTGCCGAACGCGGCATGCCGGCTGATGCGCTGGAGCGCCTGGTGGAGCAGAACACCGAGCGGCCGCTGGTGGGACCGGCGGTGGTCAATGTCCTGGCCCTGAACACACAGTTGAATGAGATGACTCGATGAGTGATGCCCAGCGCGCCGACGCGCTGCTGGCCGATATGCCCCGTGAGGGGCGTGGCCGCCTGAAAGTCTTCCTTGGCGCGGCGCCGGGCGTGGGCAAGACCTTTGCGATGCTCCAGGCCGCCCAGACGCAACTGCGTCAGGGCGTGGACCTGCGTGCCGGCGTGGTGGAAACCCACGGCCGCGCGGAAACCGAAGCCATGCTCGCCGGGCTGCCGCAGCAACCGCTGCGGCGGTTCGACTACCGCGGCATGAGCCTGACCGAAATGGACCTCGATGGCCTGCTCGCCCAGCCGCCCAGGCTTGCCCTGGTGGACGAGCTGGCCCATACCAATGCCCCCGGCAGCCGCCACGCCAAGCGCTGGCAGGACGTGCAGGAGCTGCTTGACGCCGGCATCGACGTCTACACCACGGTCAACGTCCAGCACCTCGAGGCGCTGAACGATCAGGTGCACGACATCACCGGCGTGCAAGTGCGCGAGACACTGCCCGACTGGGTGCTGCAGGAGGCCGATGAAATCCTCCTGGTGGACCTGCCACCGCGTGAGCTGCTGGAGCGCCTGCGCGAAGGCAAGGTCTACGTGCCCGAGCAGGCGCGGGCCGCCATAGACGCCTTCTTCTCCCAGACCAACCTCACCGCGCTGCGCGAGCTGGCCATGCAGACCGCCGCCGCGCGGGTCGACGCCGATCTCAATCGCCGATATCGCCAGCGTGGCCTGGAAGCGCCCGCCGTGCGCGGCCGGCTGCTGGTGGGCATAGACGGCGACCACCAGGCCGAGCGCCTGGTGCGCCATGCCAGCCGGGTCGCCGAGCGGCGCCACCTGCCTTGGTCGGTGGTGCACGTGGACACCGGCGGCGCGCGCTCGGAAGAGGTCCGTGCACGCCTGCAGGGCGCCCAGCAGCTGGCCGAGCGCCTGGGCGGCGAAGTGGTGACCCTGCGCGCCGAATCCGTGGCCAAGGCCCTGGTCCAGCACGCCGAGGAGCGCCGCGCCAGCCTGCTGCTGGTGGGCCGCAGCCGCCAGCGCCTGCGCCGCCGCCTGTTCGGCCGCGGCCTGGCCGAGCGACTGCTGCGCTATGCCGTGGGCCTGGAAGTCAGCGTGCTGGACACCGAAGTCGATAGCCGTCCTGCCACGTCAAGGGCGCGCTACCCGGCGCGGCTTGCCGACTACGGCCTGGCGCTGCTGGCGGCGATGGCGGCCACGGGGCTGGCGTGGGCGGTGTCACAGGCCCTGGAACTGCCGAACATCTCCCTGGTGTTCCTCGCCGCCGTGCTGCTGGTGGCCGTACGCAGCAGCCTGGGGCCAGCCTTGTTCTGCGCCGGGCTGTCCTTTCTCGCCTACGACTTCCTGTTCATCCCGCCGACCTTCTCGCTGACGATCGAGCGCCAGGAGGATGTGCTCACCCTCTTGTTCTTCCTGCTCATGGCCGGACTGACGGGCAACCTGGCCTCGCGTCAGCGCCGCCAGCTCGAAGCCCTGCGCGATACCCAGGCGGAAACCACCGCCTTGCTCGACTTGTCGCGCAAGCTCACCGCCGCCACTGACCGCCAGGCAGTGCTCAGCGCAGCGGTGCAGCAGTTCGCCCCTTGGACCGATGTGGAGGTCTGCCTCCTGGCCCGTAGCAAGGACGGAGTCTGGAAGGTGGAAGCCGGCGCCCAGCGCCTGTTGGCCGACCAGGAACGGGCGGCGGCGGAGTGGTCCTGGCAGCATGGCCTGCCCGCTGGCCTGGGCACCGACACCCTGCCCGGCGGACGCTGGTGGTGGATGCCATTGTCCGGAGAGGAGGGACCGCTGGCGCTGCTCGGCGTCAGCCCTCGTGACGAGGCGCCGCTGCCCGCTGGCCGGCGGCGTCTGATCGCCGCCCTCGGCCAACCTTTGGCCCAGGCCCTGGACCGCGCGCAGCTGGCCGAGGACCTGGAGGCGGCACGTCTGCATGGTGAAACCGAGCAGTTGCGCAGCGCGCTGCTGGCCTCGGTTTCCCACGACCTGCGTACCCCGCTCACGGCCATGCGCGGCTCCATCGACAGCCTGCTGGCCCTGGGCGAAGCCATCCCCCTGGCAGACCGTCGCGAGCTGCTGGAGGGCACCCGTGACGAAGCCGAACGCCTCGACCGCTACATCCAGAACCTGCTGGACATGACCCGCCTCGGTCATGGCGGTCTCAAACTCGCCCGTGACTGGGTAGCGCCGGTGGACATAGTCGCCAGCGCCCTGCAGCGCTTGCGCCCGGTGCTGGCGCCGCTCAGGCTGGAAACCCATGTACCGGAGCCACTGCCGCTGCTCTACGTGCACGCCGCGCTGATCGAACAGGCTCTGGTCAATGTGCTGGAAAACGCCGCGCGCTTCTCGCCGGGCAATGGCCGCCTGCAGGTCAGCGTCGAGGCCGACGAGGCCGAGCTGCGCTTCGCTGTCAGCGACCAGGGGCCCGGCATTCCGCCGGAAGAGCGCGACAAAATCTTCGACATGTTCTATACCGCCGCACGAGGCGACCGTGGCGGGCAGGGCACCGGTCTCGGCCTGGCCATCTGCCAGGGCATGGTCGGCGCCCATGGCGGCCGCGTGACCGTGGGCGAGGGCCTGGATGGCCAAGGCGCCACCCTGACCCTGCACCTGCCGTTGCACCCGCAGCCGCAGTTGGAGGAAGAGTGATTGCCTGCCCATCGGCTGACATACCTTGTGGGGGCGCTATCTTGTGGGGGCGAATTCATTCGCCAAGGGACGCGAAGCGGCCCCTGGGGCTTTGACGGCCGAACCTTCGGTCCGGTTAGCGAATGAATTCGCCCCCACAGAAAAAGCAGTCCGTATGTGCAATGGATTTGATGAACGACCCATGACAACCAACCAACCGACCATTCTGGTCATCGACGACGAAGCGCAGATCCGTAAGTTCCTGCGCATCAGCCTGGCGGCCCAGGGCTACCGGGTGCTGGAAGGCGCCAATGGCCGTGAAGGCCTGGCCCAGGCGGTGCTGGCCAAGCCCGACCTGGTGGTGCTCGACCTTGGCCTGCCTGACCTGGACGGCAAGGACGTGCTGCGTGAACTACGCGATTGGTCGCAGGTGCCGGTGCTGGTGCTCTCGGTGCGTGCCAGCGAGGGCGAAAAGGTGCTGGCGCTGGACGGCGGGGCCAACGACTACGTGACCAAGCCCTTCAGCGTTCAGGAATTCCTCGCCCGCGTGCGCGTACTGCTGCGCCAGGGCGGCCCCGGCGAGCAGCAGGAAGCCAACGTCAGCAGCGGCCCGCTCGGGGTGGATTTCGCCTACCGCCGGGTGACCCTGGACGGTGAGGAGGTGTCCCTGACCCGCAAGGAATACGCCGTGCTTGCCCAACTGGCCCGGCACCTGGGGCGGGTGGTCACCCAGCAGCAACTGCTCAAGGACATCTGGGGGCCCACTCATGTCGAGGACAGCCACTACCTGCGCGTAGTGGTCGGGCACCTGCGGCAGAAGCTCGGTGACGACCCGGCCGACCCGCGATTCATCGTTACCGAGGCGGGGGTTGGCTATCGTTTGAAGGAGGCCTGAGAGCCGCTGTGCCGCCATGCTCACGGCGTGCGTCCAGTGCTGCATGGGCGCGAAGGCGCTCCCCCCAACGGAAGGACCGGCATGCAGCAGCTGTTGAACGAAATCCTTGAAGAAGTACGCCCGCTGATAGGCCTGGGCAAGGTGGCCAGTTATATCCCCGCGCTGTCCTGCGTCAGCCCGGACCAGCTCGGCATCGCCGTCTACAGCAATGACGGCGAGCTGTCTTATGCAGGGGACGGCCTCACGCCGTTTTCCATCCAGAGCATTTCCAAGGTGTTCAGCCTGGTGCAGGCCATCCAGCATTCGGGCGAGGACATCTGGCAGCGCCTAGGGCACGAGCCCTCGGGCCAGCCGTTCAACTCCCTGGTGCAGCTGGAGTTCGAGCGCGGCGTGCCGCGCAACCCCTTCATCAACGCCGGCGCCTTGGTGATCTGCGATATCAACGAATCGCGCTTCGCGGCGCCTTCGCTGTCCATGCGCGATTTCGTCCGGCGCCTCTCCGGCAACCGCCTCGTGGTGTCCGACGAGGTGGTGGCCCGATCCGAGTACCAGCACCGTGCGCGCAACGCCGCCATGGCCTACCTGATGCAGTCCTTCGGCAACTTCCACAACGACGTGGAGGCCGTCTTGCACAGCTACTTCCACCACTGCGCCATCCGCATGAGCTGTGCGGACCTGGCCCTGGCCTTCAGCTTCCTCGCCAACGAAGGCATCAGCCCCCACAGCGGCGAACAGGTCCTCAGCCCGCGCCAGGCCAAGCAGGTCAATGCCATCATGGCTACCAGCGGCCTCTACGACGAAGCCGGCAATTTCGCCTACCGCGTGGGGCTGCCGGGCAAGAGCGGGGTAGGCGGTGGGATAGTGGCGGTGGTGCCGGGGCGCTTCACCGTCTGCGTCTGGTCCCCGGAGCTCAATCCGGCCGGCAACTCCCTGGCGGGCATGGCGGCGCTGGAGAAGCTCTCGGAGCGGATTGGCTGGTCGATTTTCTGAGCCTGCAGGGATTGCGTCACCCTTCAGTTTCCCCGCTCGTACCGCTCCAGGGTTTCACTGGCGATCTGCCGGCCCAGCTGGATCAGCTCCGGCGCCTTGTAGAACTCGAAGAAGCGGCACACGCGCTTGGGCACGTTGATCAGGATGTCCGGCGGGTAGCCGGCGATCTTGTATTGGGCCAGGGACGTCTGCATCACCTCGAAGCTCTGGTTGACCAGGTCCAGCAGCGAGGCCGGGCCGACACTGGCGATCACTTGCGAGCCGCTGGCGGACCTGGGCGCGCCTTCGGCCTGCGGGGCGGCGGCCGGTTGCTGCATCTGTGGTGCGGCGTTCTCCAGCCAGGGGTTGCCGCCAGGCAGGCTCTCGGGGTCGAGCAGGCCGTGCGGCTCGTCATCGCCGCGCTTCCAGAAGGGCAGCCGCGAGCTGAGGGAAGCCATCAGCAGGTCGACACGGCTCTTGATCGCGGGCGGCCGCTCGATCACCGGCAACTGATAATCGCGTTGGGTAGTGGCATTGAGGTTGACGGCGATGATCAGGTCGCAGTGGCTGGAGACCACCGGGATGATCGGCAGCGGGTTCAGCAGGCCGCCGTCCACCAGCATACGGGTGCCCTGGACCACTGGAGTGAAGAGGCTGGGAATGGCCGCCGAGGCGCGCATGGCCTGGTGCAGGCAGCCTTCCTGGAACCAGATTTCCTGCTGGTTGGTCAGGTCGGTGGCAACGGCGGTATAGGGGATGCGCAGGTCCTCGATGTTCACCTCGCCGACTATGTCGCGGATGCGCCCGAAGACCTTCTCGCCGCGGATGGCACCGAGCCGGAAGCTGACGTCCAGGAGGCGCAGCACGTCGAGATAGTCCAGGCTTTCGGTCCATTCGCGATAGTGGCGCAGCTTGCCGGCGGCGTAGATGCCACCCACCACAGCGCCCATGGAGCAGCCGGCGATACAGGCGATGTCATAGCCGCGAGCCTCGATCTCTTCGATCACGCCGATGTGCGCGTAGCCCCGCGCACCTCCCGAACCCAGCACCAGTGCAACGCGTTTGCTCATGCGATTTCCCCCGCCAACTGAGCTTCGACGATACGCCCGCCAGCGGGGTGCCGCCAAGGCGCGCCGTGCCTGCGCCAGAACCGGTCGTCGGTGGCGGTCGAACAGTCCACGGAGTTGAATCGTCCGGGTACCCGACCGTCTATCGAAACACTAGACTCTGTCGATCTTCACCACGGGAGTTTTATCGATGAAAGCCTGGATCAGCCTGCCCCTGATGGCCCTGTTACTCGTCGGTTGCGCCGGCAAGACGGCCTACCGCGACAGTTGCGCCGCGGAACTGGATGCCGCCTGGAAAGAACTGGACCTGGCCAAGGTCGAAGGCTTTTCCGGCACCGTGAGCTATTCCAAGGCCCTGAGCCTGCTCACCGCCGCCAAGACCCAGCAGCAGTTCGAAAGCTTCGAAGGTTGCACCAACAAGGCCGAGAAGGCTCGTTTCTACATTCGTGAATCCCGCGCCGGGAGGTAGGCCTGCTTTGCAGCCTGCCCCTCGCCACGTCAGGGCGAGGGGTGGGCAGTCCGAGTCCTTTCCCGCCGGTAACGCCCCGGTGTCATGCCCCGCCAACGCTTGAACGCATGCAGGAAGTTGGACACCTCGCCGTACCCGAGCCGATCTGCGATCTCCTCGAGGCTCAGCCCCGTGGAGGCCAGCAGTTCTTCGGCCAGCGTCTGCCGTACCTCGTCCTGAAGCAGCCGAAAGCTGGTCCCCTCCGCCTCGAGCTTGCGCCGCAGGGTGCGTGAGGTCAGGTGCAGTTCGTCAGCCAGCCGTTCCATATCCGTCGCTTGCCCGGTCCGCGCGAGCAGGAGGTCGCGAACGCGCCCGGCAAAGCCGCCGCGCTCCCTTCGGCGTGCCAGGAGGATGCGGCATTGCTCTTCGCAATGTTGCGCTACCTGCGGGTTGGCACCCGGTAGGGGAAGGTCGAGCAGCCGGCGGGGAATGATGACGCGGTTGTCCGCGGCAGCGAATTCCGGCGTCAGGCCCAGCAGGTCCCGGTAAGGCGCCGTATCGGCCGGTGCCGCTATGCGGAAACGGGCGCCCAATAGCGGCAGCTTGGCGTTGGTCAGGTCACGCTGCACGCTCAGCGCGCCTGCCACATCGCGTTCGAGGAGGAAGCTGCGCAGGTCTTCCGGCACATCCTCATCGTCGAACACCAGGTGCGCCTCTTCCCCGACCTCTACCAGGTATATGCGGTGGAAGGCATAGGTCAGGTCCAGGTAGCGCAGGCCGAGTTGCGCGGCGCTGCGGTAGGTGGGGCTGCTGAGCAGCGCGAAGCCCCAGATGCCATAGGTGTTGAGGCGGTAGCGCTGGCCCGCCTCGAGCCCTGCGCCCGGGAGGTGGCCAAGGCCCAGGGCGATATTGCGCAGCAGCTGCAGTTCCTGGCTGGTGGCGACTTCGGCGCCGGGGTCGGCGAGCAGCCGCCAGTCGAGCCCGGTCCCGGCCAGGCACTGCTCGACGGTCAGGCCGTGGTCGAGGCCGAACTGCGTCATCAGCTGCACGCTGATGGCGCTGCGTCGCGCGGCCCAGTGGGGTGGTTGAGGCATGGGTGGAAACCTGTCCGAATTTCACAATTTGCTGTCCGACTATGCCATAACGCGATGCGGTGCGGCGCTCTAGGATTCTCCCTACCGCGCAGTCCTTCGGGAGGGCGCGGACATATCCATGGGAGAGAACAATGCGTAAGAATCCCGAGCATCCCGTGCCTTTGCACGTGCTGATCATCGGCGCCGGCTTCGGCGGCCTGGGCCTGGCCATCCAGTTGCAGAAGGCCGGCATCGAAGACTTCCTGATCCTGGAAAAGGGCAGCGAAGTGGGCGGCACCTGGCGTGACAACAGCTACCCCGGCGCGGCCTGCGACGTGCCTTCGCACCTCTATTCCTTTTCCTTCGAACCCAAGGTTGACTGGTCACGCAAGTACGCACCGCAGGAAGAGATTTTCGCCTACCAGCGCCATTGCGCGGACAAGTACGGCCTGCGCCGGAAGATCTGCTTCGGCAGCGAGGTGATGGGCGCCGAGTTCATTGAAGCGAGCGGCCTCTGGCAGGTGAGTACGCGGAACGGCGAACGCTTCAGGGCACGTGCCCTGGTCAGCGCCTGCGGCCAGTTGAACCGCCCGGCCTGGCCGCGCATTCCGGGGCTGGACGCCTTCAAGGGCGAGCTGTTCCATTCGGCGCGCTGGAACCATGGCTTCCCGCTGGAGGGCAAGCGCGTGGCGGTGATCGGCACCGGCGCCAGCGCCATCCAGTTCGTCCCGCAGATCGCCCCGAAGGTCGCGCGGCTGCAGCTGTTCCAGCGCTCGGCGGCCTATGTGATCCCGAAGCCCGACCGCACCTATCGGGCCTGGGAACTGGCGCTCATGCGCCGCCTGCCGGGCCTGCAGAAGCTGGACCGGATGCTCAAGTACATCCAGCACGAGACGCGGGTGCTGGCCTTCTCGGTGTTCCCGCCGCTGATGAAGCTGATGCGGCTGAAGTTCAACCGCCACCTGGCGCGTGGCATCCCTGATGCCGCGCTACGCAAGCGCCTGCAGCCGGACTACCCGCTGGGTTGCAAGCGCATCCTGATATCCAACGACTTCTACCCGGCCCTGGCGCGGCCCAACGTGGAGGTGATCGACGGCGGAATACGCGAGGTGACGGATGACGCCCTGGTCACCACCGACGGCCAGCGCCATGAGGTGGACGCCATCATCCTCGGCACCGGTTTCGCCGCCACTGACTTCCTCGCCCCCATGAGCATTCGCGGGCTGGCCGGACGCGACCTGAACCAGGCCTGGCGGGAAGGCGCGGAGGCCTACCTCGGCATCAGCGTCAGTGGCTTTCCCAACCTGTTCATCCTCTACGGACCGAACACCAACCTGGGCCACAACTCGATCATCTATATGCTGGAGAGCCAGTTCCCCTATGTGCTGGACGGCATCAAGGCGCTGGGCGAGCCGGGGCTGCGCTACCTCGACCTGAAGCCCGCCGTGCAGCGCTCCTACAACCAGCACCTGCAGCGACAGGTGCGCCACTCCATCTGGGAGCAGGGCTGCAACAGCTGGTACAAGACCGCGGATGGAAAAAACACCAACAACTGGCCCGGTTTCACCTTCACTTACCGCCAACTGACTCGCCGACTGGAGCTGGACCACTATGAATGCGCCCGTTGAGTTCACTGCCCCGGAGCCGGGCCAGGCGTTGCTACGCACGACCCTGCGCGGCGCCTTGCGCCTGCTGTTCCGTGGCCTGATGCGGCCGCCCGTGCCAGTCGCCATGCAGCGCCTGGTGCTGCGCGCACTGACCGCCAGCACCCTGGCGCCGGGTGGCCTGGTGCGCCAGCCGGCGCGGCTGGCTGGGCGACCCTGCGAGTGGTACCGACCCCAGGGCGGTAGCCATGTGGTGCTGCTCTACCTGCATGGCGGCGCTTTCATTACCGGCTCGCCGGCCACCCACCGCGCCATTACCGCGACTCTTGCCAAGCGCGCCGGGGTGGCGGTGTGCGCGCTGGATTACCGGTTGGCGCCGGAGCACCCCTTTCCCACCGCGCGGGACGATGCCCTGGCCGCTTACCGCGAGCTGCTGGCGGCGGGTTTCCCGGCGTCGAGGATCGTCATCGGCGGAGATTCGGCGGGCGGCAACCTGAGCCTGATCACCGCCCTGGAGATCAAGCGCCAGGGCCTGCCGCAACCGGCGGGACTGCTGTGCTTCTCGCCGGTGACCGACCTCAGCGGCACGCGCCAGCACAGGCCGGCGGCGGGCGACCCGTTGATCCATCCGGCCTGGGTGGAGCAGGCGATGGACCTGTATTGCCCGCCCGGCATGGATCGCCGCGATCCGGCACTGTCGCCGCTGTTCGCCGACCTTTCCGCCCTGGCGCCGATGCTGGTGCAGGTGGCCGAGGACGAGGTGCTGCGCGACGACAGCCTGCACCTGGCCGAGCGGGTGCGCGCGGCCGGCGGCTGGGTGCGGCTGGAGCGCTACCCGGGCCTCTGGCATGTGTTCCAGGCCCACGCCGGGCTGTTGCGCACGGCGGACCAGGCCCTGGCCAGCGCGGCGGACTTCATCTGCAAGCGTGTGGACGAGGGGGAGGAGGCCTGAGATGGACAACATCCTGATTACCGGCGCCGCCTCTGGCATCGGCGCCGCCACCGCCCGGCTGTTCCATGAGCGCGGCTGGCAGGTGGGTCTGATCGACCTCAACCCTGAAGCGCTCGCGACCCAGGCCGCCGCCCTGGGCGGCGTCTGGCACCGTGCGCTGGACGTGACCGATCTCGCCGCCGTCGAAGCCGCCCTGGAGGACTTCTGCGGCCGCCACGCCGGCCAGTTGCGGCTGCTGTTCAATTGTGCGGGCGTACTGCGTTTCGGCCATTTCGAGGAGATCGGGATGGCCGAGCATGCGCGCATCCTGAACATCAACGTGCTGGGGCTGGTGCAGGTGACCCACGCCGCCTTTGCCTACCTCAAGGCCACCCGTGGCGCCCAGGTCATCAATATGGGGTCGGCGTCGGGCCTGTATGGCACGCCGCACATGGCCAGCTACTCGGCCTCGAAGTTCGCCGTGCGCGGCTTCACCGAGGCCCTGGAGCTGGAATGGCACCGCCATGGCATCCGCGTCGGCGACCTGATGCCGCCCTTCGTGCGTACGCCCATGGTTAGCAGCCAATGCTTCGAACCGCCGGTGCTGCGCCGCCTCGGGGTGAATCTGGACGCTGAGGACATAGCCCGGGCCGCCTGGCAGCAGGCGCAGGGCGCGGCAGTGCACCGGCCGGTGAGCTGGCTGTTCCGGCTGATGTACTGGTCGGGGCAGGTTTCGCCGGCATGGATGAACCGGGGAATCATGAAGGTTCTCAGTGGGGTTTAGGCCTCTCCCGGAGGGAGGGGGAGCTTGATGTAGGAGCGAGCTTGCTCGCGAAACGTCGTGCTCGGTCTGTTCGCGAGCGAGCTCGCTCCTACAAGAGTGGGCGTTACTACGTGACACAACCTGACATTGCAGTCAGCTCCTCGTCAGGCGTGGCTGCAGCCGTCACCCAGCAAGGATGCTCGCATGACCCGGCTCTTCGCCTATGCCTGTCTCGCGCTGTCCTTGCTACGGGTCGGCGGCAATATCGCCGTCGGCAAGCTGGTGCTGTCCAACGCCCTGGCGTTTTTGTCGAGCAAAAGGCCAATTTCCTGGCGGATCAGGCATGAACGCCGCCTGTCGCAACTTTTGCGTCAATTTGTCCAACCGGTCGGCAGACCTGCCGCTCTGGCGCTACCCTGCAAAATGAAAGCTGCAGGATCACTCGACGAGTGAATCAGTGGCCGGGTCCGCGCGGGGCCCGGTCAGAGTCTGGCGCTGTGTGTCTTCAGGGCTGGCTCGGGGGCGGCACTGCATGGTGTCGCGAAGCCGGACCCCCCGGCTTCTCGGAAAGCGGAACGAAGCGGAACAAGCGGAAAAACTCATCCATCGCTAAGAGGAGGTCGTTTCATGAGCACAGCCTTCCACGATGATGTCAGCAGCAATCTCCTGCGCCGCATGAAAGAGGGCGGGTTCGATTTTGCCCGTGTCCATCCGATTGAGTTCTACGCCATTTTCCCCGATGAGGACCGGGCGCGAATGGCAGCGAAAAACTTCCGTGGCGAGTCCTTGAATGCCCAGGTATCGGTTCGCGCCGATGGGGCCTGGCACCTGCAGGTGAGCAAGGTCATGTATGCCACTCATTCTGGAATCGGTGATTTCGAGCACGACCTGGAGGCCCTGGTGGTTCCCCTGGGGGGCGTGCTCGACGGTTGGGGCGTGACTCAGGAAGTCGCCGTCACGCGGCCTTGAAGCAACCCCGGTTCGTGGCGGCCGGCCCGCCGCGAACCGGGCATTCCGGACAAATTCCCGGCTGGTTTCCCTTTCCCCCTCTGGCTCGCAGAGCCCCAGCAGAAACATAGGCTTCCTTTACTCGACCTCGGCATGGCCTTTGCCTCAGACTCCGCCAACGGAGGGGAACCCATGACCGACATCCTGATATTGACTCACGCGGATTTCTGCCCGCCCGGCTACCTCGCTGCCGTGCTGGATCGCGAGCAGCGCGACTTCACCGTGTTGCGCGCCGACCAGGGCGAACTGGAGGGCTATGACCTGGACCGGCCCAAGGCCGTGGCCATCATGGGCGGGCCCATGAGCGTCAACGACCCGTTACCCTGGATCGGGGCGGAAATCGGCGCATTGCGGCACTTTATCGCGCGCGATGTGCCCATGATCGGCCATTGCCTGGGCGGTCAGCTGCTGGCCCGCGCCCTGGGCGCCTCGGTGCACCGCATGCCCTATACCGAGATCGGCTGGCAACCGCTGGAAAAACGCGCCCAGGCCAGCGACAACCCCTGGTTGGAGCACCTGCCGAGCGAGTTCTCCATCTATCAGTGGCACAGCGACACCTTCGACCTGCCCGATGGCGCCCAGTGGCTGATGGACAGCCCCTGGTGCCCCAACCAGGGCTTCTCCTGGGGCGACCGGCAGCTGGCCCTGCAGGGCCACCCGGAGATGACCGAGGATCTGGTGCGCCTCTGGCTGACCGACTGGGCCCACCTGCTGGATGAAACCCAGCCCAGCCAGCAGGCCAGGGCACGAATGCTCGACGACCTGCCTGCCAAGGTGGCGGCGCTGAACCAGGTGGCGGAGGGTTTCTATCGGCGTTGGCTGGACCTGGCTTTCGGCTGATGCTTTTCCTGTGGGGGCGAATTCATTCGCTAACCGGACCGAAGGTTCGGCCATAGAGGTTGCAAGGGGGCTGCTACGCAGCCCTTAGCGAATGAATTCGCCCCCACAAGGATGCCCCGGGCGCGCGCCTGGCCTCTAGTGCCGGATCATCACATGCCTCACCACCGTGTAGTCCTCCAGGCCGTACATGGACAGGTCCTTGCCGTAGCCGGACTGCTTGAAGCCGCCGTGGGGCATTTCGTTGGTGAGCATGAAGTGGGTGTTGATCCAGGTACAGCCGTATTGCAGGCGCGAGGCCACGGCGGCGGCGCGGCCTATGTCGCGGGTCCAGACCGATGAGGCCAGGCCGTAGTCGGAGTCGTTGGCCCAGCGCACCGCCTCGTCCACGTCGCTGAAGGGCGTGACCGTGACTACCGGGCCGAAGACCTCCCGCTGCACTATCTCGTCATCCTGTTTCGCATGGGCCACGACCGTGGGTTCGTAGAAGAAGCCGCTGCCGGCTACCGCCTTGCCGCCGGTGGCGATCTGGATATGCGACTCGGCACGGGCACGATCGACGAAGCCGGCCACCCGCTCGCGCTGGCTCTGGGTGATCAGCGGGCCGAGTTCGGTCGCGGGGTCGTTCTGCAGGCCGGTCTTGAGGCTGGACACCGCATTGGCCAGGTCGGCCACGAAGTTGTCGTAGATCTTCTTGCCGGCGTAGATGCGGCAGGCGGCGGTGCAGTCCTGCCCGGCGTTGTAGAAACCAAAGGTGCGGATGCCGGCCACCACATCGGCGATGTCGGCGTCATCGAACACCAGCACCGGCGCCTTGCCGCCCAGCTCCATATGGGTGCGTTTCACGCTCTCGGCGGCGCTGCGGATGATGGCCTTGCCGGTGCCCACCGAGCCGGTGAGTGAGACCATGCGCACCAGCGGGTGCGACACCAGCGGGCTGCCCACGGTCGGGCCGCGTCCGAGGACGATATTGACCACGCCGGGCGGCAGCAGCTCGTTGATGAAGTCGGCCAGGCGCAGGGCGGTCAGCGGGGTCTGCTCGGAGGGCTTTAGCACCACGGTATTGCCGGCGGCGAGCGCTGGGCCGAGCTTCCAGGCAGCCATCATCAGCGGGTAGTTCCAGGGTGCGATGGAGGCGATCACGCCGATCGGGTCGCGGCGGATCATCGAGGTGAAGCCCGGGAGGTATTCCCCGGCCGCCGAGCCGGTGAGGCAGCGGCCGGCGCCGGCGAAGTAACGGAACACGTCGGCAATTGCGGGGATCTCGTCATTCAGCGCGGCGGCGTAGGGCTTGCCGCAGTTGTCCGATTCCAGCCTGGCCAGCTCTTCGGCATGGCTTTCGATCCGGTCCGCCAGTTTCAGCAGCAGGGTGGCGCGGTCTCTCGGGGAGGTCCGGGCCCAGCCTTCGAAGGCTGCATGGGCGGCGCGCACCGCGGCGTCCACCTGGGCTTCGCTGGCTTCGGGGATATTCACCAGTACCGCACCGGTGGCGGGGTTGAGCACGTCCAGCGCTTCGCCTTCGCCAGCGGCGAACTGGCCGTTGATCAGCAGTTTGGTTTGCATAGTGGGGTCCTCGCTTTTGTCCCCTCTCCCTCTGGGAGAGGGTTAGGGAGAGGGCTGCGGGTTGTTCGGCAGCCGCGTGTTCCGGATCTGGCTTCGTTGCCCTCTCCCCCGGCCCGCGCCCCAGCCAGATCGCTTCGCGATCTGGCGCTCATCGGCACTGGAAGCAGTGCTTCCAAAAGCGTGCCTCTTTGCCCCGCAAGCGGGAGAGGGGAGAAAAGCGGCGGAGAGGGGGCAAGCCGTCTCACTTCCCACCTCCCGCCACCGTCTCGGTCCCACGCGTCAGGTAATAGGCGCCGAGGATGGGCAGCATGGTGACGAGCATCACCAGCAGCGCCACGACGTTGGTCACCGGTACGTCGCGGGGGCGGCTGAGCTGGCTGAGCAGCCAGAGGGGCAGGGTCTGTTCGTGGCCGGCGGTGAAGGTGGTGACGATGATCTCGTCGAATGACAGCGCGAAGGCGAGCATCCCGCCGGCCAGCAGGGCAGTGGCGATGTTCGGCAGGATGATGTAGCGGAACGTCTGCCAGCCGTCGGCGCCCAGGTCCATGGAGGCTTCGATCAGGCTGTGGGAAGTTCGGCGGAAGCGCGCGATCACGTTGTTGTAGACGATCACCACGCAGAAGGTCGCATGGCCCACCACTATGGTGAAGATGCCGGGCTCGATCCCCAGGGTCTTGAACGCCGAAAGCAGGGCGATGCCGGTGATGATCCCGGGCAGGGCGATGGGCAGGATCAGCATCAAGGTGATGCTCTCCTTGCCGAAGAAGTCGCGACGGTAGAGCGCGGCGGCGGCCAGGGTGCCGAGCGCCATGGCCAGGGCGGTTGCCATGCAGGCGACCTTGGCGGAGAGGATGATGGCTTGCAGCACGTCCTCGCGGCCGCCGACCACGGCGAACCATTTCAGGGTGAACCCCTGCAGCGGGAAGCTGTAGGCCGACTCTTCGGTGTTGAAGGCGTAGAGCAGGATCACCAGGATCGGGAAGTGCAGGAACGCCAGCCCGCCCCAGGCGGCGATCCGGAGCCACCAGGAAGCTCGTTCAGAGTGCATCGAAGGCCCCCAGCCGCTTGGCGATGGACAGGTAGATGGCGATCAGCACGATCGGCACCAGCGTGAAGGCCGCCGCCAGCGGGATGTTGCCCACCGAGCCCTGCTGCACGTAGACCATGGTGCCGATGAACAGGCCGCTGGGGCCCACCAGCTGCGGGATGATGAAGTCGCCCAGGGTCAGGCTGAAGGTGAAGATGGAGCCGGCCACCACGCCGGGAAAGGCCAGCGGCAGGATGACCTGGGCGAAGGTCTGCCGGGGCCTGGCGCCGAGGTCCGCCGAGGCCTGCAGCAGCGAGGGCGGAAGGCGCTCCAGGGAGGCCTGGATCGGCAGGATCATGAAGGGCAGCCAGATATAGGTGAAGACCAGGAAGCGCCCGAAGTGCGAGGTGGACAGGGTGTTGCCACCCACGCCCGGCAGGGTCAGCAGGCTGCCCAGGAATCCCTCCAGGTGCAGCTGCTGGACCAGCCAGTAGAAGATCCCGCCCTTGGCCAGTATCACTGTCCAGGCGTAGGCCTTGACGATATAGCTGGCCCACATCGGCAGCATCACGGCGATGTAGAAGAACGCCTTCTCCCTGGGAGAGGCGAAGCGCGCCATGTAGTAGGCGATGGGGAAGGCCAGCACGGCGCTGGCCAGGCTCACGGCGATGGCCATGGCGAGGGTGCGCAGGATGATGTCGTAGTTGGCCGGGTTGAGCAGTGCGGCGTAGTTGGCCAGCGTCAGCTCCGGCGTCACCGCCATGGTGAAGTCGTCGAAGGTGTAGAAGCTCTGCCAGAGCAGGGCGAACAGGGAGCCTACGTAGACCACGCCGAACCAGAGCAGGGGCGGCGTCAGGAGCAGCAGCAGGTAGAGGGTAGAGCGCCGGTAGAGCAGGCTGGAGAGCCCGCGCAGCGGTCCGCTGCGGTGGCTGGCGATGGCGGCGTCCATGAGCCTACTCGCTCAGCGCGACCATCGCGCTGCGGGCCCAGCAGGCTTGCACCTGCTGGCCGGGTTGCGGGCGGGCCCGGTCCGGCTCTTCGCCGTTAGGCAGGCTGATCGCCAGGCGCCCACCGCCGTCCAGGTTGAGTTCGTAGCGGCTGCTGGCGCCCAGGTACTGCACATCGTGGACAGTGCCCCTGACTTGCAGCTCGCCATCGGCCGCGTTGCCGAAGCGCACATGCTCCGGGCGCAGCGAGAAGGAACCGCCACTGCCGGTGAGGCGCTGGGCCAGGTCGCCATGCAGCACATTGGCGGTACCGACGAACTCGGCGACGAAACGGGTGCGTGGCTGGCGGTAGAGGTTCTGCGGGCTGTCCACCTGCTCGATGCGCCCCTTGTTGAACACGGCCACCCGGTCGGACATGGACAACGCCTCGCCCTGGTCGTGGGTGACGAAGATGAAGGTGATGCCCAGCTGGCGCTGCAGCTTCTTCAGCTCCACCTGCATCTGCTCGCGCAGCTTGAGGTCGAGCGCGCCCAGGGGCTCGTCCAGCAGCAGCACGCGCGGGCGGTTGATCAGGGCACGGGCGAGGGCCACGCGCTGGCGCTGGCCGCCGGAAAGCTGCGCGGGTTTCCGGTCGCCATAGCCGGGCAGGGCGACCATCCCGAGGGCCTCTTCGGCGCGGCCCAGGCGCTCGGCCTTGGCCACGCCTTTCACCTTGAGCCCGTAGGCGACGTTGTCGCGCACGTTCATGTGCGGGAACAGCGCGTAGTCCTGGAACACGGTGTTGACGTCGCGCTCGTAGGGCGGCAGACCGGCGGCCTCCGCGCCATGGATGCGGATGGAGCCGGACGTGGGTTGCTCGAAGCCGGCGATCAGGCGCAGGCAGGTGGTCTTGCCCGAGCCCGACGGGCCGAGCATGGAGAAGAACTCGCCGTCGCGGATTTCGATGGACACCCGGTCGACCGCCTTCACGTCGCCGTAATGGCGGCAGACATCGGTGAACTGGACGGCTGTGGTCATGGGCATGGCTCCGGAGGGCTTTGCGCCCTCTCCCTCCGGGAGAGGGGTGGGGTTAGGGAAACTTCAGCCGCTCGGCGGTTCAGGGTTATTCGGACCAGCCCCCCTCTCCCGCTTGCGGGAGAGGGTTGGGGAGAGGGCCACACCGGGCTGGGCAACCCTCTCCCCCGGCCCCTCTCCCAGAGGGCGAGGGGAGAAATCAGCGCCCTCCCATGATCGCGATGTAGTCCTGGGTCCAGCGGCTGTAGGGCACGAACTTGCCGCCCTGGGCGTCCGGGGTTTTCCAGAAGGCGATCTTGTCGAACTGGTCGTAGCCGTTGGTGGCGCAGCCGCCGGAGCCTAGGAGTTCGCTGCTGGTGCAGCCCTTGGCGACCACTGGCAGGGAACCGAACCAGGCGGCCAGGTCACCTTGCAGCTTGGGCTCCAGGGACCAGTTCATCCACTTGTAGGCGCAGTTCGGGTGCTTGGCATCCACATGCAGCATGGTGGTGTCGGCCCAGCCCGTGACCCCTTCCTTCGGCACCACGGTTTCCACCGGCTGCTTCTCGGCCTTCAGGGTGTTGGCCATGTAGCCCCAGGTACTGGCAGCGGCCACGCCTTCGTTCTTGAAGTCGCTCATCTGTACGGTCGCGTCATGCCAGTAGCGGTGCACCAGGCTGTGCTGCTTGCGCAGCAGGTCCAGCGCGGCGGCGTACTGCTCCTCGGTCAGCTGGTAGGGGTCCTGGATGCCCAGTTCCGGCTTGGCGGATCTCAGGTAGAGGGCGGCGTCGGCAATGTAGATGGGGCCGTCATAGGCCTGCACGCGGCCCTTGTTGCTCTTGCCGTCGGCCAACTCCTGCGGCTCGAAGACCACCGCCCAGCTGTCCGGCGCCTGCTTGAACAGCTTGGTGTTGTACATCAGCAGGTTCGGGCCCCACTGGTAGGGAGTGCCGTAGTGAAGGCCGTTCACCGTGTGCCAGGGGGCGTCCTGGAGTCGCTCGTCGACGGTCTTCCAGTTGGGGATCAGCGCAATGTTGACCGGCTGCACGCGCTTGCCAAAGATCAGGCGCAGGGAGGCGTCGCCGGAGGCGGTGACCAGGTCGTAGCCGCCCTTGGCCATCAGGCTGACCATCTCGTCGGAAGTGGCGGCGGTCTTCACGTTGACCTTGCAGCCGGTTTCTTTCTCGAACGGGGTGACCCAGTCGTAGTTCTTGTCCGTTTCCCCGCGCTCGATGTAGCCGGGCCAGGCGATGATATCCAGGGCGCCCTCGGTCTTGCCGAGTTGCTTCAGCGGTTCGGCGGCCTGGGCGGAGGCGATGAGGCAGGCGCAACTGACGGCGAAAGAGAGAATCGCGGGTTTGAGCGAAGGCATTGTCGACTCCTGTTGTACATGACGTGCGGAGCCTGTTCGGCGGAACTGCGTGCCGCTGGCGGTGCGCTGAAAGCAAGCCGAAAAATACGGCTGCTACTCGCATTGAGCAGCGTAGTTCGGGGCTTTGGGGCTGACAAGGAAGGGCGCTGGCGGGGGAATAAACGAGGGATTTACCTGTGGGCGAAGCTGCTTTTTCTGTAGGGGCGAATTCATTCGCCAAGCAGTCCGAAGGACTGTCCATGGGAACCTGACGGGGCAGCTGCGCCGCCCTTGGCGAATGAATTCGCCCCTACAGGGAATCTCCCGCAAGGGGCAGCGCCTGCCTCAAAAACGGATGGTGGCCTCGCCTTTGTGCCAGTTGCAGGGGCAGAGTTCGTCGGTCTGCAGGGCGTCGAGCAGGCGCAGGGTTTCCTGCGGGTTGCGGCCCACCGAGAGGTCGTTGACCGAGATGTGGCGGATGCGGTTGTCCGGGTCGACGATGAAGGTGGCGCGCAGGGCCACGCCTTCGTTGCGGTCGAGTATGCCCAGCGCCCCCGCCAGTTCGCGCTTGATGTCGGCCAGCCAGGGGAAGCTCTGTCCCTTGAGGTCCTGATGGTCGCGCCGCCAGGCGAGGTGGGCGAACTCGCTGTCGGTGGAGGCGCCGATCAGTTGGGTGTCGCGGTCGCCGAACGCCTCCAGCAGGTCGCCATAACCCTTGATCTCGGTAGGGCAGACGAAGGTGAAGTCTTTGGGCCAGAAGAACAGCACCTTCCATTTGCCGGGATAGCTGTCCTGGTTGAGCCGCTTGAAAGCCGTGTCCGGGCTGGGGGCACGTTCCGAGTCGTGGTCCACTGCCAGCAGGTCGAACGCAGGCAGCTTGTCTCCGATGGTGAGCATGGCGGGAATCCCTCGTGGGGCAGGCGCAGGCACATCAATGAGGCAAGTATGGAGGGCCGCCGAAGGTGGTGAAACACGACCCGACCATCTCCCCTGCAGTGCGCGATCCAGGGCCATAGGTCGGATCGCTATAGTCTAAATTCCAAATCGCAACATATGCATAGAACAATCCAACCCTAGGGGCTGCGTTAGGCCGGTCTAGACTGTCAGTTCCAGGGATGGCGGTGCTCGCGGGCACTGGCCCGTGGAACGCCTCGCCGTTGCAATTCGTCCAATCCTTAACCGCCGCTAAATAGGGCGGGGCTGGCTGTTCCTCTCCAGGAGCTGCACCAGTCTGGGGCGTGACGACTGCGCGTGAGCTGCAAATTGTTGAAAAGCAAACAGTTGTTGCGATGGCACGGGGCTTGCGACTGCGCATTAGCCCGTGGCGACAAGGAGTTAGGCATGTCCCGCACTTTTTATGACGAGATGTATGACGCGAGTGGCGAATGCCGTTCGCACTACCGGGAATTCGCACGCTGGCTGGCTGACACACCGCCAGAATTGCTGGCGCAGCGACGCCGCGATGCCGACCTGCTGTTCCACCGCGCCGGTATCACCTTCACCCTCTACGGCGACGAGCAGGGGACCGAGCGCCTGATCCCTTTCGACACCATTCCCCGATCCATTCCCATGAGCGAATGGCGGGCGGTGGAGAAGGGCTGCATCCAGCGCGTCAAGGCGCTGAACCTGTTCCTCGCCGACCTTTACCATGAGCAGCGGATCATCAAGGCCGGGATCATTCCGGCCGAACAGCTCCTGGCCAACGAGGGTTACCAGATCGCCATGCAGGGCCTCGACCTGCACCGCGATATCTACGCCCATATCGCCGGAGTCGACCTGGTCCGCGATGGTGATGGCAGCTACTACGTGCTGGAGGACAACCTGCGTACCCCCAGCGGCGTCAGCTACATGCTGGAAGACCGCAAGATGATGATGCGGCTGTTCCCCGAACTCTTCGCGGCCCAGCGCATCGCTCCCATCGACCATTACCCGAGCCTGCTGCTGGACACCCTGAAGAGCTCGAGCCCCCTGGACAACCCCAGCGTGGTGGTGCTGACACCGGGGCGTTTCAACAGCGCCTACTTCGAGCACGCCTTCCTCGCCCGAGAGATGGGCGTGGAACTGGTGGAAGGGGCCGACCTCTTCGTCCGCGACGACCGCGTGTTCATGCGCACCACCGCAGGTCCGCAGCCGGTGGATGTGATCTACCGCCGGCTGGATGACGCCTTCCTCGATCCGTTGGCCTTCAACCCCGAATCCATGCTCGGCGTACCCGGCCTGCTGGCCGCCTACCGCTCCGGCAACGTGGTGCTGGCCAATGCCATCGGCACCGGGGTGGCGGACGACAAGTCCATCTACCCCTATGTCGGCGAGATGATCCGCTTCTACCTGGCCGAGGAACCCATCCTGAAGAACGTGCCGACCTGGCAATGTCGCAAGCCCGAGGACCTGTCCCATGTGCTGGCCCACCTGCCCGAGCTGGTGGTCAAGGAAACCCAGGGCTCCGGCGGCTACGGCATGCTGGTGGGCCCGGCGGCGAGCGCCGCGGAGATCGAGAGCTTCCGCGAGCGCCTGAAGGCGCGCCCCGAGGCCTATATCGCCCAGCCGACCCTCTGCCTGTCCACCTGCCCGACCTTCGTCGAGCAGGGCATCGCACCGCGCCACATCGACCTGCGGCCCTTCGTGCTCTCCGGCCGGGAGACCCGCCTGGTGCCCGGCGGCCTGACCCGCGTGGCGCTGCGCGAGGGCTCGCTGGTGGTGAATTCGTCCCAGGGCGGCGGCACCAAGGACACCTGGGTGGTGGAGGACTGATCATGCTGAGTAGAACTGCCTCCGAACTCTACTGGATGTCCCGCTACCTGGAGCGCGCGGAGAACCTCGCGCGCATGCTCGACGTCAGTTACTCGCTGTCACTTATGCCACAGGACGGTCAGGGACATGGCCTGGATGAGCTGGCCATGTCCCTGCTCAGCACCGGCACCCTGGAGCTTTACCAGGAGCGTCATGGTGAGCTGAACGCTGCGCGCATGCTGCATTTCTTCGCCCTCGACCCCGACAACCAGGCGAGCATCTACAGCTGCCTGCGCGCAGCGCGGATCAACGCCCATGCCGTGCGCGGGCGGATCACCGCGGATATCTGGGAGAACATCAACGCCACCTGGCTGGAGATGCTGAGCATTTCCAATGAGGGGCTTGGACGCTACGGCATCAGCCGTTTCTGCGAGTGGGTGAAGGAGCGCTCGCACCTGTTCCGTGGTGCTACCTACGGCACCATCATGCGTGGCGAGGCCTATTGCTTCATTCGCCTGGGCACCTTCATCGAGCGGGCGGACAACACCCTGCGTCTGCTGGACTCGCGCTACGAAATGTTCGGCGAGGAGTCGGAGGAGGTCAGCGACAGCTCCGCTCGCGGCTACTACCAGTGGAGCGCCTTGCTCCGCGCCCTGTCCTCCTTCGAGGCCTACACGGAGGTGTACCGCGGCTCCCCCGATGCCCGCCAGGTCTCCGAACTGCTGCTGCTGCGCGCCGACGTGCCGCGCTCGCTGCGCGCCTGCATGGAAGAATTGAACGACATCCTGTCCGGCCTGCCGGGTGAAAACGGCCGGCCCGCCCAGCGCCTGGCCGCCGAGCTGGACGCGCGCCTGCGCTACACCGCCATCGACGAGATTCTCGAGGGGGGCCTGCACACCTGGCTCACCGACTTCATACTGCTGGTCCGCCAACTGGCCCGGGCCATCCACAGCTCGTATCTGGAGGCTGTATGAAACTCTCCATCCGCCACGACACCACCTACCGCTATGACGATCAGGTCCGCGCCAGCATCCAGTACCTGCGCCTGACGCCGCAGGAAAGCGAACGACAGCACGTGCTCGACTGGCAGCTGACGCTGCCGCACCCGGTGCGGGCGCAGATCGATCCGTTCGGCAATATCTTCCATGTGCTGACCCTGGACGAGCCCCACGAGGCCATTGTCATCAGCGCTCGCGGCCAGGTGGAGATCGACGAGCAGCGCGAGGCCGAGCACGACCAGCAGTCAGCCTTTCCCTTCCTGCGTTTCACCCACCTGACCACCGCCGACGAAGCCCTGCGCGAATTCGCCACGCTCCAGTGCGGCAACCGCCGCGACCGCAACGGCCTGATCGACCTGATGGAAGCCCTGCATGAGCATATGCCCTTCAAGAAAGGCGTGACCCGCGTCGACAGCACCGCCGCCGAAGCCTTCGCCGGCCGCGCCGGGGTCTGCCAGGACCACGCCCACGCCTTCCTCGCCTGCGCCCGCAGCCTGGGTATCCCGGCACGCTTCGTATCCGGCTACCTGTACCAGGGCAACGACCAGAACCTGGCCAGCCACGCCTGGGCCGAGGCCTGGCTGGGGGATGCCTGGTACAGCTTCGATGTGACCAACAATCTGGCCCGGCCCGAACGCCATCTGAAACTGGCGGTGGGCCTGGACTACCTGGACGCCTGCCCGGTGCGCGGCATGCGCCGGGGCGGCGGTGGCGAGCAGATGCACGCCAAGGTCGACGCGCCGCCGCTGCTGCTGGTCCAGGAGCAGTAAGGGGAGCACCCAGGTTACCCACGGCGCCGGCCGCTGCTTGCTGCCCATGCCCGTTCCCACGAACGGGCCCGGTGGCCGGACACCAGGCGTGGGGAGTCACAACAAGGAGAATCTGCATGACTTATTGCGTCGCCATGCATCTGGCCGAGGGCCTGGTGTTCGTTTCCGACTCGCGGACCAACGCGGGGATTGACCATATCGCTACCTTCCGCAAGCTCTACACCTTCGGCGTCACCGGCGAACGGCTGATCGTGCTGCAGAGCGCGGGCAACCTGGCCACCTCGCAATCGGTGGTGAACCTGCTCAAGCAACGCCTGAACGGCCAGGGCCCCAACCTGCACACCGTGCCCACCCTCTACGACGCCACGGCCCTGGTGGCGGAAACCATTCGCGAGGTCATCGCCCGCGACGGCGTGACACTGGCTGGCAACACCGACCTGACCTGCTCCATGCTGGTGGGCGGGCAGATCGCCGGCAACCCGCCGGACCTCTACAGCATCTATCCGCAGGGCAACTTCATCCAGGCCACCGAAGACACGCCCTTCCTGCAGCTGGGGGAGAGCAAGTACGGCAAGCCCATCCTCGACCGCAACCTGGAGTTCGACACCAACCTGGAGGAGGGCCTGCGCTGCGCACTGGTGTCCTTCGACTCCACTATCCGCAGCAACCTGTCGGTGGGCATGCCGCTGGACCTGTTGGTCTACCACCGCGACAGCCTGATCATCCCGGCCGGCTACCGAGTGACCGAGGAAGACAAGTACTTCGCCGACATCCGCCGCCGCTGGGCCGAGGGGCTGCAGGAGCTGATCGGCGAACTGCCGCCTCCGCCGGTGGAGTACAACGTGTGACGGGCGGGCCTGTGGCCCGTTTTCGCGAATGAATTCGCTCCCCACAAGGAGCACACCTGCGTAGGTTGTGGCTGAGCTGAGCGAAGCCCAACATCTCCCGGCCTCGGCCCCGCGCGTTGGGCTTCGCTGCGCTCGCGGAACGCCGCCCGGCCCAACCTACGAAGGGGATCGGCGAACTGCCGCCGCCGGTGGGGTACAACGTGTGATGGGCGCGCTGGCGGCCCGCCTTTGCGAATGAATTCCTTCCCCACAAGGAGCACACCTGCGTAGGTTGTGGCTGAGCTGAGCGAAGCCCAACATCTCCGGGCCTCGGCCTCTCTCAGGGCTGCACCTTCCTCCCCGCCATATGCCGCAGGTAGCCGATCAGCTGCGCCAGCTCTTCATCACTGATCACCTGAGCGGGGAACGCCGGCATCTTGCCCTGGGGCCAGCGGCGCAGGCTTTGCGGGTCGCGGATATAACGCGGGAGAAAGTCGCCGGCGAGGTATTCCGTGGGGTTGTGGGGGATGTTTAGATCCGGGCCGAACTGGGCGTCACCGGCGCCATTGATACGGTGGCAGGCCAGGCAATTCTTCTGGAACTGGGCGAAGCCGGCGCGCACCTCGGCGTTGGCGTCGGCGGCCGGGCGCAGCGCGGGGAAGCGTTCGGCCACCGAGGGCAGGTAGCGGATGCGAACCACTTGGAAGGGCCACTGTTCCGGACCTATGTCGGCGGCCTTGGGGTCGGTCCAGACGAGGTAGAAAGGCCCGGCGCTGGGCTTGCCTTCGGCCAGCGGCGGCCAAGGTCTGGCGGGATCTTCTATGGCTAGCCAGGCGCGGGCGCCGTCCCGCGCCAGCAGTGGCTCGGCGGCCAGTTCAGCGGCGAAGCCGTCCAGGGCCACAGCCTGCAGGTGCTGCGCGGGCGACACCCCGTCCAGCAGCGCGGCCAGGGGCACGGCGCGGTAGTGCATGGTCCGCTTGTAGGAGACATCGTCCGGGATGGCCACCTCCTGCGCCTGGGGATGGGCGAGGAGGGTGGCGGTGTCCAGGGTACGGGTGCCGCCGGGCAGCTCCAGGGTCAGCTCGGCGGCGTGCAGCGGGGTGAAGCAGAAGAGCAGGGCGAGTAGCGCTTTGCGCATCGATCAGTCCTTGTCCAGGGCAGTTTTCAGGTCCAGGTAACCGCCGCCGTTGATCACCTGGCTATAGCCCAATTCCCGCAGGCTGTCCTGGGCGATGCCGGAACGGCGGCCGCTACGGCAGTAGAGCACTATGGGGGTGTCCTTGTCCGGGGCGACTTCGGCAATGCGTTCGCCGATTTCTTCGTAGCCGATGTTGCTGGCTCCGGGGATGGCGCCCTGGGCGATTTCTTCCGGCGTGCGCACGTCGATCAGCACGGCGTTTGGTTGTTGCATGGCTTGCACGGCTGCGGCCTGGTCGGTATCGCCGGCGGCCGCCGGCAGGCTGAGTGAGAGGGCGAGAACAGCGAGCAGAGTACGCATGGTGGCGGCTCCTACAAGGTGTTTCCTGGCAACCTAGCACAATTGCCCGGAGGGGGCGCAGGCCGTTAGGATCGCGGCTTCCCGTCATAACCAAAGCGTGTTTGGGGGCCGTTGTAAGGCACCCGTGCTTTTAAGGAGAGGCCATGCTGGCCGAGTTGTTCGCGGTCATGGCGCCGGTGCTGATAGTCGCCGGCATCGGCTATGGATGGGCCCGCTCGGGTCAGCCTTACCCCACCGAGTTCATTGCGCGCCTGGTTTTGAATATCGGCACACCGAGCCTGGTGCTGGCCACCCTGAGCCGTACCGAGATTGACCGCCATGCGTTCGGCCAGTTGGCCATCGCCTGCCTGCTGGTGATGGTGGTGATGGGGTTGATCGGCAGCCTGCTCAGTCGGGTGTTCAAGCAGGACTGGCGCATCCTGGTGCCGGCCTATCTCTTTCCCAACTCCGGCAACATGGGCCTGCCCATCGCCCTCTACGCCTTTGGCGAGAAAGGCCTGGCGCTGGCGGTGGCCTTCTTCCTGGTGCTCTCGGTGGGGCATTTCAGCCTCGGCCTGCTGCTTTCCGGCAGCGAGCGGTCGCCGAAGCGGCTCCTGGCCAACCCCATCATCATCAGCCTGGCTCTGGCCTTGCCGTTGGTGATCTGGGACCTCGAGCTGCCGCGCTGGCTGGCCAACACCATCGGTCTGCTGGGCGGCATGACCATCCCGTTGATGCTGCTGACCCTGGGCGTGTCCCTGGCCAGCATCCACGTGCGGCACCTGGGCAACGGCATGCTGCTGGGCGCCCTGCGAATTCTCTGCGGCGCCGCTGTGGGTTGGCTGGTGGGATTGCTGCTGGGGCTGCCGCCCCTGGCCCAAGGTGTGCTGGTGTTGCAGTCGGCAATGCCGGTGGCGGTGTTCAACTACCTGTTCGCGGTGCGCGCGGGTCGTTCGCCGGAAGCGGTGGCGAGCCTGGTGCTGTGCTCGACGCTGCTGTCCTTCGTGCTGATTCCGATGCTGCTGGCGTGGTGGCTACCCGCGCTGCGTTGACCGCCTTGGGCGGTGCGCAGCACAGGACGACCACTGGGTTGGATGATGAAGATTCAGCTGACCAGACGGGTCAGGTTGGGAAGGATGAGAACCACTGCTGTGGCAAAGACGATCAGGCTCGCTTGCCGCATTTTCGGCTGCTTGAACATGGCCAACTGCCTTTTTTGTTGTAGGAGGTGCGTCGGATCGGGCTCCCTACGGCCGGCCCGCAACCAAGCTTTCCTCCGTGGCTAGGGACAAAAAGCCGCTCCGGCAAAACCCGGCAGCGGCCACTTGCATTTCAAACTCTAGGGCCCGCATCACAGTCCACTTAGATCGCTTGGGAACTAACAGGGCTCCTGTAGTAATTCCTGGCTATTGAGCACGTCCAGGCGCCCCGGAGCAGCCCCGAGGCCAGACACATCCCTTTCACCTTGGCCAGTAACTGGCCATCAACCGACCGTTCGTCTGAGCGCAGCGGTCAATGGGGCTGAGCATTTCCGTCATTGAGCCGATGGCCTATAGCGATAAGGTAACGCCACCCCCATAACAACTACGGGCACCCCAGTGCCGCCTAGCTGCCTCAAGAGGACGCCATGACCGAAGCATTCATTTTCGACGCGGTGCGCACGCCCCGCGGCAAGGGCAAGAAGGATGGCGCGCTGCATAGCGTCAAGCCGGTCAACCTGATCGCCGGGCTGCTGCGTGCCCTGGCCGAGCGCAATGACCTGGACACCAGCCAGGTGGACGACATCGTCCTCGGCTGCGTGACGCCGGTGGGCGACCAGGGCGCCGACATCGCCAAGACCGCCGCGTTGGTGGCCGACTGGGACGAGACCGTATCCGGCCAGCAGATCAATCGCTTCTGCGCCTCGGGCCTGGAGGCGGTGAACCTGGCGGCGATGAAGGTACGCTCCGGCTTCGAGGACCTGGTGGTGGCCGGCGGTGTGGAATCCATGTCTCGCGTACCCATGGGCTCCGACGGCGGCGCCTGGGCCATGGACCCGGAGACCAACCTGCACACCAACTTCGTGCCCCAGGGCATCGGCGCCGACCTGATCGCCACCCTGGAAGGCTTCAGCCGCACGGATGTCGACGCCTTCTCCCTGCGCTCCCAGCAGAAGGCCGCTCGCGCCAGCGCCAATGGCGCATTCAAGAAATCCCTGGTGCCGGTTACCGATCAGAACGGCATCGTCCTGCTCGACCATGACGAGTTCATCCGTGGCGAATCCACCCTGGAAGGCCTCGGCGCACTCAAGCCGAGCTTCGAAATGATGGGGCAGATGGGCTTCGACGCCACCGCACTGCGCAAGTACAGCCAGGTGGAGCGCATCCTCCACGTGCACACGCCGGGCAACAGCTCCGGCATCGTCGACGGCGCCGCCGCCATGCTCATCGGCTCCGCCGCCAAGGGCAAGGAGCTGGGGCTGAAACCCCGCGCGCGCATCGTCGCCACGGCGGTCACCAGCACCGACCCAACCATCATGCTCACCGGCCCCGCGCCGGCGACCCGCAAGGCCCTGGCCAAGGCCGGCCTGGCGGTGGCGGACATCGACCTGTTCGAAGTCAACGAAGCCTTCGCCTCGGTGGTGATGAAGTTCATGAAGGACATGGGCGTCCCGGAAGAGAAGGTCAACGTCAACGGCGGCTCCATCGCCATGGGGCACCCGCTGGGCGCTACCGGCTGCGCCATCCTCGGCACCCTGCTGGACGAACTGGAAGCGCGCAACCTGCGCTACGGCCTGGCCACCCTCTGCGTGGGCGGCGGCATGGGCATCGCGACGATCATCGAGAAGGTTTGAGGCGGAGAAGAAAAATGACAGACGCCATTCGTTACGAGAAAGGCCAGGACAATATCGTCGTCCTGACCATGGACATGCCAGGCCAGAGCGCCAACACCATGAACGCGGTGTACCGCGAGGCCATGAGCAAGGCCGTGGAACGCCTGGAAGCCGAGAAGGACAGCATCGCCGGGGTCATCATCACCTCGGCCAAGAAGACCTTCTTCGCCGGCGGCGACCTCAACGAACTGATCAAGGTCACCAAGGCCGAGGCCAACGCCTTCTACCAGATGGTGCTGGGCATCAAGGGCCAGCTGCGCCGCCTGGAAACCCTCGGCAAGCCGGTGGTCGCCGCCATCAATGGCGCGGCCCTGGGTGGCGGCTGGGAGATCTGCCTGGCCTGCCATCACCGCATCGCCCTGAACGACAACAGTGTGCAGCTCGGCCTGCCGGAAGTGACCCTCGGCCTGCTGCCCGGTGGCGGCGGCGTGGTGCGCATGGTGCGCCTGCTGGGCATCGAGAAGGCGCTGCCGTACCTGGCCGAAGGCCGCAAGGTGCGTCCGGTGCAGGCGCTCAAGGCCGGGCTGATCCACGACATCGCCGAGAGTGCGGAAGAGATGCTGGCCAAGGCTCGCGCCTGGATCGGCGCCAATCCCAAATCCGCGCAACCCTGGGACACCGCCGGCTACAAGATTCCCGGCGGCACCCCGTCCAGCCCCAACGTGGCGCAGATGCTGGCCATCGCCCCGTCCGTGCTGCGCGACAAGACCAAAGGCTGCTTCCCGGCGCCGGAGAAGATCATGTGCGCCGCCGTCGAAGGCGCCCAGGTGGACTTCGACACGGCCCAGTTGATCGAGGCGCGCTACTTCACCGAGCTCACCACCGGCCAGGTGGCGAAGAACATGATCGGCACCTTCTGGTTCCAGTTGAACGAGATCAATGCCGGTAGCTCGCGGCCCAAGGGCCCGGCGCCCCATGTGACGAAGAAAGTGGGCGTGCTCGGCGCCGGCATGATGGGCGCGGGTATTGCCTATGTCTCGGCCATTGCCGGCATCGACGTGGTGTTGAAGGACGTGTCGGTGGAAGCGGCGGAGAGAGGCAAGGCGTACACCCAGGGCCTGCTGGACCAACTGGTGAGCCGTGGTCACATGGCTCTTGATGCGCGCGACGCCATTCTCGCCCGCATCAAGGCTACTGATCGTGATGCCGACTTCGAGGGCTGCGACCTGATCATCGAAGCCGTGTTCGAGAACCGAGAGCTGAAGGCCAAGGTCAGCGCCGCCGCTGAAGCCACCGCGCTGCCGGATGCGGTGATCGCTTCCAACACCTCGACCCTGCCCATCACCGGGCTGGCCAAAGCGGTGAGCAAGCCGGAGAAGTTCATCGGCCTGCACTTCTTCAGTCCGGTGGACCGCATGCCGCTGGTGGAGATCATCCGCGGTGAGAAGACTTCGGATGAAACCCTGGCCCGTGGCTTCGACTACGTGTTGCAGATCAGGAAGACGCCCATCGTGGTCAACGACAGCCGCGGCTTCTTCACCTCGCGCGTGTTCGGCACCTTCACCAACGAAGGCATCGCCATGCTGGGTGAGGGCGTGTCCGCCGCGATGATCGAGAACGAGACCCGCAAGGCCGGCATGCCGGTGGGGCCCTTGGCGATTTCCGACGAAGTCTCCATGAGCCTGATGACCCATATCCGCAACCAGACCTCCGAGGACCTAAAGGCCGAAGGCAAGGCGATGCCGCAGCATCCGGCCTTCGCCGTGATCGACCTGATGCTCAACGAGTACAAGCGCCCGGGCAAGGCGGCCGGCGGCGGCTTCTACGAGTACCCAGCGGGCGGCAAGAAGCATCTCTGGCCGGAGCTGAAGGCGCGCTTCGAGAAATCCGACCGGCAGATTCCCCAGGAGGACGTGCGTGACCGCATCCTGTTCATCCAGGCCATCGAGAGCGTGCGCTGCGTGGAGGAGGGCGTGCTGCATTCCGTAGCCGATGCCAACATCGGTTCGATCTTCGGCATCGGCTTCGCCGCCTGGACCGGTGGGGCGCTGCAGTTCATCAACCAGTACGGCCTGGACGACTTCATCGCTCGCGCCCGTTACCTGGCCGAGCAGTACGGCGAACGCTTCGAGCCGCCGGCACTGCTGCTGGACAAGGCGGCGAAAGGCGAGCGTTTCTAGGACTCTGGCCAGCAAAAAAAAACCGGCTCCTGGTGAGCCGGTTTTTTTGTCGCTCGCGGCGTGGATTCACGCCTTGGCGAAGCGGCTTTCCAGGTAGCGGATGATGTCGTTGGATTCGTACATCCAGCGGCTTTCGCCGTTTTCCTCGATGCGCAGGCAGGGCACCTTGATCTTGCCGCCGCCGGCCAGCAGGGCGGCGCGGTGGGCTTCGTCGTTCTTCGCGTCGTGCAGGGCGATCGGCAGGTTCAGCCGGTGCATGGCGCGGCGGGTCTTCACGCAGAAGGGGCAGGCATTGAACTGGTAGAGCGCGAGGCTGGCGCTTTCTTCGGCGACCCGGGCCTGTGCCACGGGGCTGCGGCGCTGCTTGCGCGGGCGGGTGATGAAGTCGAGGAAGATGATCAGTTGGCCCAGGCCGACTCGTAATGCCTTGATGAACACTGTTGCGCGCCCTTGAGTTGAAAAACGGGGCGGCAGTCTACCCGAACTTGCCAGGCGCGATCGTCTTTCACGCCAGGTGGTCGCTGCAGCACACCAGCGAACTCATGTCGAACACGGCCGGAAGCTGGTAATCGCGCTCGGCCGGCGGGTTGCCGGACAGGCTCTTCAGGGTCCGCTCGGTGAGGATGCCGCGACCGATGTTGTGATTGCTCTCGATGTTCTTGGCCACGGCGCCAACCGAGCCATGGCCGAAGCCCAGCAGCGAAAAACCATTGGTCATGATCGCCAGGGCAGTGAGAAGAAAGAGTCGGGTCCGTTGTTGTTTCATGATGGTGCTTGCCTGTCCTGGATTTCAGCCTTGTTGTCTGCCGCTGGGTTTCTTCTGGCCCGCCAACAGCACCGGGATGCTCTGGCTGAGCTGTTGGTAGAAGGTCATGGAAGCATCCACGGGACTCGCCCCGATGCGGCCGCGCTCGTAACCGAAGCTGACGGCGAGGACCACCATCACCACGACGAAATACAAGCCGAGGCTGGCGAGGGCGCCGTTGCGTGCGTACTTGACTATGGGGTTGCTCATGGCTGGATTTCCGCGACCGGGGGCTTGGATGGGGCGTAGATTCGCGGAAAGCTTTTCGATGAAAAAGACAGGGATGGGCATGGTAACTATCGACGGAACCAATAGTTCCGGTGCTCGCCGTCAAATTTTCTTGACGTGCCTTGGAAAGCCGCGCGCTAGAGCGGAGCGGGCTGCAGGCGACGATTGGGCTAGAGGCGCAATCGAAGTTGACTATGGCGGCAGTAGGATCCGGCTATGACGGCGGGGACCGGCGGTATTTCAATCACTTCGGCTCTGTGTTAAATAAATCGCACATTTAGGCCCGAGCACCTTCTCACGCTTCAGGAACCATTAGTCCATGCCGCTTCGCATCTGCATTCTGGAAACCGATATCCTCCGCCCCGAACTGGTCGATCAGTACAAAGGCTACGGCCTGATGTTCGAGCAACTGTTCGCCAAGCAGCCCATCGCGGCAGAGTTCAGCGTGTTCAATGTGGTGCAAGGGCATTACCCGCCTGAAGGCGAGACGTTCGACGCTTATCTCGTGACCGGCAGCAAGGCCGACTCCTTCGGCAACGACCCCTGGATCCAGAAGCTCAAGGCCTTCCTGCTGGAGCGCTACGACGCCGGCGACAAGCTGCTGGGCGTCTGCTTCGGCCATCAGCTGCTGGCCCTGCTGCTGGGCGGCAAGACCGAGCGCGCCAGCCAGGGATGGGGTGTGGGCACCCACAGCTACCAGCTGAACCAGAAACCGGAGTGGATGACCCCCGCGCTGGACGAGCTGACCCTGCTGATCAGCCATCAGGACCAGGTCACCGAGCTACCGAAGAACGCGACCCTGCTGGCTTCCAGCGACTTCTGCCCGAATGCCGCCTACGCCATCGAGGACCAGGTGCTGTGCTTCCAGGGCCATCCCGAGTTCGTCCACGATTACTCCCGCGCCCTCCTGGATATGCGCCATGACTTCCTGGGCGATCAGGTCTACACCCAGGGCATCAGCAGCCTGGATCGCGACCACCACGGCGCCGCCGTGGCCGAATGGATGATGCGCTTCGTCGCTCGCGACCGCGCCGCCTGAGCCGAGTGCTGCAAATGAAAAGCCCGCCATTCTGGCGGGCTTTTCTGTGGGCGAGGTTCAGAGCCAGTCGTAGTACTTGAAGCTGGCGTAAAGCGCGGTGCAGCCCGTCGCCACCAATCCCAGCACACCGAAATAGCCGTAGTGCCAGGTCAGCTCCGGCATGTTCTCGAAGTTCATGCCGTAGATCCCGGCTACCGCCGTGGGAAAGGCGAGAATGGCCGCCCAGGCGGCGAACTTGCGCTGGACCACGCTCTGGCGCGAGGACTCCAGCAGCAGGCCGATTTCGATGGCGTGGTCGGCCATCTCGCGCAGGCCGGTCAGGTCTTCCAGCAGTCGATTGACGTGGATGGCGATGTCGCGGAAATAGGGCCGCATGTGCTTGTCGATGAAGGGGAAGTCCAGGCGCTGCAGTTCTTCGCATATTTCGCCCATGGGGCCGATGTACCGGCGCAGGCGCAGCAGGTCGCGGCGCAGGCACTGGATGCGTTCGACATCCTCTTGCGTCAGCGGGCGCTTGAGCACGTTCTGCTCGATCTCTTCCAGCTCAGAATGGAAGCTGTCGATCAGCGGTCGATAGTTCTCCATCACGAAGCTGAGCAGGGCATAGAGGACGAAGTCTTCGCCGTGCTCGAGGAGCAGGGGGCGCGCTTCACAGCGTTGGCGAACGCGCGAGTAGGGCGCGGATTCGCCATAGCGGGCGCTGATGATATAGCCCTTGCCGGCGAACAGCTGGGTTTCGATGAACTGCAGTTCGCCATTGACCTCGATGGGTGAATAGACCACCAGGAACAATGCATCGCCGAAGGTCTCCAGCTTGGGGCGGGTGTGACGGGTCAATGCATCTTCGAGAGCCAGCTCGTGCAGGTCGAACTGTCGTTGCAGGTTACTCAGCTCCTCCGCGCCAGGATCATGCAGGCCGATCCAGACGAAATGACCTGGCTTGCTGGCCCACTGAAGTCCTTCATCGAGGGTTATGTCGGTGACTCTCTTGCCTTTGGTGTATACAGCGGCGGCAACGACTCGACCCATGGTTCAGCTGTCCCTTCATTCGTTGGAAATATGGGGCGGAGCTTATCGCGCCCGGTCATTTGAGTCTTGCTGATGGCCGGGGTTCTGCAATGGCGCCGCTAGAGCTTCTGCTCTAGATTGTTCACGCCCCCCGATCACAACAAGGACAACATCGATGGCCGAGACTTTCAGTTTTGCTGGAGACAAATTCCTCTGCCCCTATCGGGTCTATCCCTCGGCTGTGCCCGGGCCGGTGCTGATTCTGCTGCCGGCCCTTGGCGTGGCCGCGCGCAAGTACGAGGCATTCGCCCTGGGCCTGGTAGCCGCCGGTAACCAGGTGCTGGTAGCGGACTGGCCTGGCCAGGGCGAAAGTGGCCCGCGGCCGAACCGCACGCTGGACTACGGCTACCGGGACCTGGTGCAGGAATTCGTGCCTAAACTCCTGGCCGCCGCCCGGCAGCATTTTCCCCACGGCCGGCTGGTGCTGCTGGGGCACAGCCTGGGTGGGCATATCGCAACCCTCTATGCCGCGGCCAACCCGAACGCAGGCGTGGCGGTGGTGGGGGTGGCCTGCGGCAACATCCACTACCGCAACTGGCGCGGCCGGCACAGGTTGCTGACCCCCGGTGTGTCCCTGGCCTTCAATCTGCTGACTGCGATCTTCGGCTATCTACCGGGCAGGGCCATAGGCTTTGGCGGCCATGAAGCGCGGAGCCTCATGCGTGATTGGGGACGGGTGGCCTGGAGCGGCAATTTCGATCACCTTGGATTGCCTCTGGTACCGGCGCCCGGCAATCCCACGCCTTCGCTCTTCATCGGCATCGCCAGCGACCCTTTCGCGCCCGAGGCCTCGACCCTGGGCCTGGCGGCCCTGATCCAGGGAGCGCCCACCGTGCGCCTGCTGTCTTCACCGCGGCCCGCTTCGGAGAACGCCCACAGCGCCTGGCTGCGCTCGCCGGCCACGGTGGTGGAGGCCATTGTCGGGTGGCTGGCGCCGGCCACTGGTCGCTCCATCATCGGTCAGGTGGTCTGAGCGCGGTCCGGGCAACGCCCACAGCGGCCGCGAGGCGCGGATCATGGGCGGACCATGATGTAGGTGAGGCCCACGGCATTGGTCAGGGTGCCATGCTGGTCCCGACCACGATACCGGTGACGTTCACGGCAGGTGCCGAGCCTGGTGCCGGTGGCACCCTGTAACGCCACCCTCAACGAAAACGCCCCGCAATGCGGGGCTTTTTTCATGGACCAGCTCAGACCAGGTGCTGCTGGTCGAGCTCGATGGCCGCGTCCAGGGTTTCCAGCAGGGCCTTGCGCACCTTGAGCTTGGTGTTCCGGTGGGCGGTCATGTTGATCTTCTTCAACTGCAGCGCGGCGGCGCGAGCGGCGTCCTGCAGCTGCTCGGCGGGGACCACCTTGTCGAGGAAGCCGGCATCCAGCGCGCCTTGCGGGTCGAACATCTCGCCATTGATCACCGAGCGGTGGAAAGCGGATTTGCGCAGGCGGTCGCGGGCCAGTTCGATGCCGACGTGGTGCATGGTCATGCCGATCTGCACTTCGTTCAGGCCGATATTGAAGGGGCCCTCGACGCCGATGCGGTAATCGGCCGACAACAGGATGAACGCACCCTTGGCCACGGCATGGCCCGGGCAGGCGACGATCACGGGGTAGGGGTGGGCCAGCATGCGACGGGCCAGGGTGGAGCCTGCGGCGACCAGGGCAACGGCGTTCTGCGGGCCGGAGGTCATGACCTTGAGGTCGTAGCCGCCGGAGAGGATGCCCGGCTGGCCGGTGATGATCACCACGGCGCGGTCCTGCTCGGCGCGGTCCAGGGCGGCATTGAAGGCAGCGATCACATCCGGGGAGATGGCATTCACCTTGCCGTTGGCAAGGGTCAGGGTGGCGATGCCGTCTTCGAGTTGGTAGGAGATCAGCTCACTCATGGCAGGTTCCTTGTTAAGAAGTGAGCTGACGTTACTCAGCGCTACTGTGGAGGTAAAGGACTGAGACTGACTGGTTAGTCAGAATCAGCACCTGCGCAGGCCCGCACCGCGTCCGAACGTCTTCCAGAGCCGTTGTCGGACACTTGACAGCAGAAGGGGAAATTGGCAGCGGAGGGGCTTTTCCATAAACGCATGAAATTTATGAAAAAAGTGTTTGCATTCCGGAAAGCACTCCACTAAATTAGCGCACCTCGACGGGGCCAACGCCTCGAAGAGATTCCGGTGAGGTGTCCGAGCGGTTGAAGGAGCACGCCTGGAAAGTGTGTATACGGGAAACCGTATCGAGGGTTCGAATCCCTCCCTCACCGCCACTTTCTGTACAGATAAGCCCCTGATTTCGAAAGAGATCAGGGGCTTTTTCTTTGCCTGCGAAAAAGCGGGTGTCGAAAAAGTGTCGAAGCCGTCGCAGCTACCCCCTTCCAGCCTTCGCTCATCCTGGACAAGAATGGCCAATCGCCATGGAAGACAGAGCCATCCAGGATGCGCACGAACTACGTTCTCATCGACTACGAAAGCGTACAGGTCAAATCCCTGGAGCTGCTGCAGCAGCCGCACTTCAAGGTCCGGGTCTTTCTAGGTCCTAACAACACCAAGCTTCCTGCAGAGCTTGCAGTAGCCATTCAGCGCTTCGGCGATCGGGCGGATTACATCCAGTTGGATACGCCTGGTCAGAACGCCCTGGATTTCCATGTTGCCTACTACCTGGGCAGGCTGGTCGTCGATGAGCCGGACGCGTTCTTCCACATCATTTCTCGGGACAAGGGCTTCGATCCGCTGATCAAGCACCTCAAGAGCAAGTGCATTTTTGCTGCCCGCTCCGAGACCATCGAAGGCATGCCTTGCTTCTCACCGCCCAAGATCGTTCCGCCACCTTCTCCCAAGCTGGAGCCAGTGAAGGCGCCCCCTTCGAAAGCAAAGAAGGCGGTCAATGAATCGGACGTTAACCTGGTAATCGCTGACCTGGTCGGCCGCAAGGCCGCCCGGCCGCGGACCATCAAGACGCTGCTCAATACTATTCGCGCCAAGCTGGGCAAGCAGGCCATCGAAGATATTGACGGTATCTACCAGGAGCTGAGGCGGCGTGGTTTCGTGAAGGAAGCCGGTACGAAGGTCGCCTACGCGTTGCCCAAGACTGCGCAATCCTCCTAAAAACTTCTAGAGAGTGCTCGCTGGTTTCAATAGGAACCACCTGATTAATAACTGGTTGCGCTTGTTACTTCGCATCCCGCGGATGTTAAGTTCACTTTGTTTACTTCGTTTAATGAAGAGAAAGTGAAGTAAATTTCCATGGAGTCTGAGTTTGACGTTGTTGCATACATGCTTACGTTCGTGCTTTCGCTGCTGCTGTCGTTGCGGGCGTATATCAACTGTGTGCCTTCATACTTTATTTCTACCGTGCATTCTATGTCTGCGCTTATGAAGTCATCGCCTTCGTAGTCGGTTTGCGTAGTAAACTCGACTGTGGCTGTACATCCCCTGTAAGCCGCTTTATCGAAATTTTCATCACAATCAATGCTCGTATCATCCACGGAAACACAAACTTGCGAATCAGTCTCATAGTCTGTTGTGCAGTGGTCGCCGGCAGCTGTTGAGGACTGTACAAGTGCTAGATTTTTTACGCGGACCCAAAGACTCAAGTACGAGCCTGGAGCATGATTTTTTGAATAGAGGACATTTGCCCACTCACCTTTTACTGCAAGAACAGCAACGATTGAGCCGCTAGGTATTTGAGCTTTGATATTCCCATTTGGGGCGTCCATCGCTGAGGAGGCTTCGATTGTTTTGGCTATGGCAGTGGCGGAATTTGCAGAGCAGGGAAGCAACAGCAATAGGAAAGGAAGAATGAGTTTCCTTAGTTGACGCATGGTTTGGCTCTCCATTGCATAAGCGTTTAAACAATTGTCGAGATCGTATCCTACCGTTCATCTCGATGGTGAGATGATATTAATCTCTGTCTGGGCTCATACCGGTCGTTGATTTAGCCTAGCCGTTGATTTCAGTTCGGGCTGCTAGTCTCTGCGGTCAAGTCTGATCCAGGGGATTGAGTCTTACAGCGTCCTGCAGATGATCCGGCGACAGATGCGCATACCGCATTGTCATGGTCAGCGACGTATGCCCAAGGATCTTCTGCAGGGTCAGAATGTTCCCGCCGTTCATGATGAAGTGAGACGCGAAGGTATGCCTCAGGATGTGACTGGCTTGGCCCTGGGGCACGTTGAGCTTCGTTGCGCGTAACACTCGCCGGAAAGTCTCCATGCAATGCGTAAAGTGCCCGTGGCGAGCCAGGTGAGCCTTCAGTGCTTTCTCTAGTTCGGCATTGATGGGAATGGTGCGAGTGCGTTTTGACTTGGTGTTGGCAAAGGTGACGGTGCTATTACGCACCAGGGCAGGATCAAGGCCTTCCACCTCGCCCCAGCGTGCGCCTGTTGCCAGACAAACCCGGGCAATTATCGGCGGGTGAGGGGAGCCGTCTCGCGCGTCCAGGGCTTCCAGCAAAACGGCGATTTCTTCCAGGCTCAGGAACGACAGCGCGCGCTCCTGGAGCTTGATCGGTCGTACTCGCTCCAAGGGATTCCGGTACTCAATTTCGCCCAGTTGATACAACTCGTTGAATACCGCCTTCAAGTAGCCCAGGCGGTTATTGAGGGTCTTCCCCGCTACGCCTTTCTCTATCTGCTTCCTGCGTAGCTCGTTGACCTGGTTACCGGTCAGTTCCCGGCCGAGCGGATCTCGAAGTTCCTTGGCAAGCGTCTGCAGGATCTCCTTGCGGCGAACCCCATCCGACAGCGTATGGCCGTGCAGGTCGAACCATCGATCAACCAGCTCCGAAAGCCGACGCTTGTCCTTGGGCTTGGGATTCCACTCGGCGTCCTGGACGAGTCGCTGGCGAACCAGGGATTCGAAGCGGACGGCTTCTGCTTTGGTCTTGAAGCGTCGCCGAGGCCGAAGGCAATCGGTTGTTCTACCCCTGGGGGCTCTGGATTCATGAGGGTTGCTGCGCTGATGTGCTGGCGGGGATCGAGCATGCACTGTGAAAGGCTAACGGCCGGAACGTCCTGGATTTCTCTTCTATGCTGAACAGTTGAGCAATGAGTCATTCAGGCCAGACGGGGGCTGAGCCTGCACGTGATATGAGGTGACAGCGATGGCAGCAATATCCAGAAGAGTCTTCTTGAAAATGGGAGGCGGAGTTGCCGCTGGCGTGGTCATCGGGATGCCCGAGGCATCACAAGCCGCAACATCGACCGCCGAAGGGCGGGTCACTCTTCCTTACGAGAAAGCGGCCATCGCCAAGGCGAAGAGTTTGAAGGTCAATGCTCCCGTTGTATTCGCCTATCCCGATGCTGCTTCCCCCTGTGCTGTGATCAAGATGGGCGCCCCCGTCCCGGGCGGGGTAGGCCCAGAGCAGGACATTGTCGCCTTCAGCACGCTCTGTACGCACATGGGCTGCCCGGTTGCCTATGACCCCGAGCAACGGCTGTTCAAGTGTCCCTGCCACTTCAGCATTTTCGACCCGGAGAATGCCGGCCAGATGGTGTCTGGACAGGCCACCGAGAACCTTCCCGGCATCGTGCTCGAATACAACCCCCAAGATGATTCGGTACGTGCAGTGGCCGTCGAAGGGTTGATCTACGGACGTCAGTCCAACCTCCTGTGACAAGGGGATCAACATGGCAACCAACAAAGATCGCGTGGCACTGCCTCCTCCAGATGCCCAGAAGACCAACCTCACCTGCCACTTCTGCATCGTGGGTTGTGGCTATCACGTCTACAAATGGCCAGAGAATCAGGAAGGTGGAAGGGCGCCCGAGGAAAATGCCCTGGGGCTCGACTTTCGCAAGCAACTGCCACCGCTGGCAGTCGTGATGACCCCGGCGATGCAGAACACCATCACCGACAAGGACGGCAAGCGCTACAACATCATGATCGTGCCGGACAAGCAGTGTTCGGTGAACCAGGGGCTGTCATCCACGCGGGGCGGTCAACTGGCCAAGGTCATGTACAACCCCGAGGGGGTGGGTAAGGAGCGCCTGCGCAGCCCGCGCGTCTATGTGGCAGATCAGTGGGTCGATACCAGCTGGGACGAGGCACTGGCGCTGTATGCGGGCGTGACCAAGAAGATTCTCGACAATGATGGCCCTGCCGCGCTCGCCTTCGACTGTTTTGACCACGGTGGAGCCGGAGGGGGGTTCGAGAACACCTGGGGCACCGGCAAGTTGATGTTCACGGCGCTGAAAACCCCGCTGGTACGAATCCACAACCGCCCAGCCTACAACTCCGAGTGCCACGCCACGCGCGAGATGGGGATTGGCGAGCTCAACAACAGCTATGAAGACGCCGAGTTGGCCGACGTGATTGTCGCCATCGGCTGCAACTCCTACGAAACCCAAACCAACTACTTCCTGGCGCACTGGCTACCCAATCTGCAAGGGCAGACGGTCGACAAGCGCAAGCAGCGATTCCCAGGTGAGAGCATCGCCCCGGCGAAGGTGATCTTTGTGGACCCGCGCCGGACGACCACGATTGCCGTGGCCGAACAGGCGGCGGGCAAGGACAACGTGCTGCACCTGGATATCGAGCCAGGTTCGGATATCGCGCTGTTCAACGGCCTGCTGACCTATGTGGTCGAGCAGGAATGGCATGACAAGGACTTCATCTCGGCCCACACCAGGGGCTTCGACCAAGCGCTGCAAGCCAATCGCTTGTCACTGGAGGACACCAGCCGCATCACGGGTGTGCCCGTCGACAAGCTGAAGCAGGCGGCTGAATGGGCCTACAAGCCGAAGGCATCAGGCCACCGGCCCCACACCATGCATGCCTACGAGAAAGGGATTATCTGGGGCAATGACAATTACCTGATCCAGTCCGCCCTGGTCGACCTGGTGCTGGCGACCCACAACGTCGGGCGGCGAGGGACAGGCGTTGTGCGCATGGGTGGACACCAGGAGGGGTACACGCGTCCGCCCTATCCGGGGGACAGCAAGATCTATGTGGATCAGGAGATCATCAAGGGCAAGGGCATGATGTATACGGCCTGGGGCGCGAATCCCTTCCAGACCACGCTCAATGCCGAGGAGCACAGGGCGGTCATTCTCCGCCGCGCCAACGCTGTCAGGGAGGCCATGGCCAAGATCCGTGGTGGCTCGACCACCCAGATGGTGGATGCGATCTACGACGCGGTGAAGAACAAAGGCGGGCTGTTCTTTACCAACATCAACCTGTACCCCACCAAGATGGCAGAGGCGGCGCATTTGATGTTCCCCGCGGCCCATCCGGGCGAGATGAACCTCACATCCATGAATGGGGAGCGCCGGATGCGCCTCTCGGAAAAATTCATGGATCCTCCGGGCTCAGCCAAGGCCGACTGCCTGATCGCGGCGGACATCGCCAATACCCTCCACCAGCTGTATACCGCCGAAGGCAAGAAAGACATGGCGGAACGCTTTGCCGGGTTTGACTGGAAAACCGAGGAAGATGCCTTCAATGACGGCTTCCGGATGGCTGGCCAGGCCGGCGCCGGCCCCATCGACAGTCAGGGTGGCAGCACCGGTAACCTGGCCACCTACGAAAGGCTGCGCGCTATGGGTAACAATGGTGTCCAGTTGCCGGTCAAGGAGTACCGGGATGGCAAGCTGATCGGCACCGAGATGCTCTACAGCGATTACAAGTTCGACACGTCTGACGGCAAGGCTGAGTTCAAGCCGGCACCCTGGCCAGGCTTGCCGAAGCCGGTGGCAGAGCAGAAGGAGAAATACCGGTTCTGGATCAACAACGGGCGCATCAACGAGGTGTGGCAAACCCTCTATCACGACCAGTACAACGAGTTCGTGCGGCAGCGGGTGCCCATGGCCTACCTGGAAATGAATCCGGACGACGCACAGGCCTTGAGCATCAAGTCTGGCGACGTGGTCGAGGTACACAACGACTATGGCTCGTCCTATGCCTTGGCCTATCTGGAGCCTGACATCAAGCGGAGCCAGACCTTCATGCAGTTCGGCCATTACAACGGCGTGATGGGCGACCTGACCACCGCCTGGGTCGACCGGAACGTGGTGCCCTATTACAAGGGGACGTGGGCCGACATTCGTCGCATCGGCACGGTGGAGGAGTTCAAAGAGACGGTCAGCTTCAAGACGCGACGGTTCCAGGTGTAAAGCCAGGTATTCGGTGAGGGCAGGGTGATGCTTCCGGGCGTCGCCCTGTGCGCCAACTCCCCATTCGGGTGGAGCACTGCCCGCGAGTACAACACGCGAGCAGTGCTGACGCCGACCTTACTGTTTGATGGCCTGCAGCTAGTCCTTCAGGGCTTTCTCGTCAACTGCTTTCACAGTCATACCTTCCGTGCCAGTGCCAACATAGGTGAACTGCTTGGCCGGTTCACCGTTCGCCTTGAAGTCCATCAGTTCCTGGGAGCCTTCGCGGAACACCCAGAGTCGGCCATCTTCTACCTTGGTCACGAAACCAGGTTTGTCGAACTGGCTGGCAAAGGTGGCGCCTGCGAGCTGGCCGGTCAGCAGCATCGCGCTCAGGGTCAGTTTTTTCATCGCAAGGTTCCTGCTGGGGTTGAGGGGCGACAGAACCTAAGACCGCTGTCATGACAGGTTCATAACGATATTCGGATATGCGAGTTATCGTATGTTTCTCGAGAGGCCGGTGATGCAAAGCGCCTGGCGTGGTGTTTGTCGGCATTCCTGTCGCTTGAATGAGCTGGTGCTCCTCACGTTCCGTCCAGCCAGCTTTACCTTACATTCGAAAAAACATATATTCGGAAAACCATATCTATCAAAGAGCATGCCCATGACTTCCAAGCCCCGCGTGCTGTTCGTTTGTGTCGCCAATGCCGCCCGTTCCCAGTTGGCCGAAGCGCTGCTTCGGCATACCGATTCCGCGCACTTCGAGGCCTTCAGTGCCGGCACCGCGCCAGAGGAGATCGACCCGCGCACCCTTGATGAGCTACAGCACCTGGGCATCAGCAGCGAAGGCTTGCATAGCAAGTCCATCGACGAGTTTGCTGGTGAGCGCTTTGACTACGTCATCACCCTCTGTGACAAGTCGGCGCTGGAGTGTCACGCGCTGCCCGGTGCCGGCGAGGTACTGGCCTGGCACTTCGAAGACCCGGTCACGAGCACCAAGCCCGAAGCATTCCGCCTCGCAGTCCACGAGATCCATGAACGCATCAAGATGTTCGTTCTGGTGAAAACCAAACGTTGAGAGCGCTATGACCGACCATCTGACCCCGACCACCGTATTCAAATGCCTGGCAGACGAAACCCGAGTTCGTTTGATGCTGCTCATCACCCGCGAAGAAGAGCTGTGCGTCTGTGAACTCACCTGCGCGCTGGATGAGAGCCAACCGAAGATTTCTCGGCACCTGGCCCAGCTCCGTACCTGCGGGTTGTTGGCAGATCGTCGCCAGGGCCAGTGGGTGTACTACCGCCTGCATCCCAATCTGCCCGATTGGGTGCACCGCGTGCTGACCACGGTGCTGGAAGCCAACAGGCATTGGCTGAGTCCTGACTCGAAACGCCTGGAAGGCATGGGCGACCGCCCCGAGCGTGTCGCTGCCTGTTGCTGAGGCCGAGCGCCCCAGTTTCCGCTTTGTCGAAAATGGATAGTCCGATGAAAGTCCTGTTCCTCTGCACCGCCAACAGCTGCCGCAGCATCCTTTCCGAAGCTGTGTTCAACCACCTGGCGCCTGCTGGCATGAAGGCCTATAGCGCCGGCAGCCAGCCGAAGGGGGCGGTGCATCCCCTGAGCATCCAGACCTTGCAGAAGGCCGGTATCTCCGCAGCGGGGTTGAGCAGTAAATCCAGCGACGTGCATGAAGCTCTGGCACCGGATCTTGTCATTACCGTCTGCGACAAGGCCGCTGGCGAAGCCTGCCCGGTGTTCTTCGGCCCAGCGACCAAGGCCCACTGGGGGATAGCCGACCCGTCCGAGTACCAGGGCAGTCCCGAGGAGATCGAAGCGGCCTTCGACGCCACGCTTGAGCGGATCAAGACCCGCGTCCAGGCCTTCCTGGCGCTTCCCCTGAAGCAGATGAGCAGCGAGCAGCTCAAGGCTGAAATGGCCTTGATCGGCACCCTTTGACAGCAGAGACATGACCATGCGCAAAAGCCGTCTCGCTTTTCTGGATCGCTACCTGACGGTCTGGATCTTCCTCGCCATGGCACTTGGCGTTGGGCTCGGCAGCTTGTTCGAGCGCCTTCCGTCGTGGCTGAACAGCTTGTCCGTAGGCTCGACCAATATTCCCATCGCCATCGGCTTGATCGTGATGATGTACCCGCCGTTGGCCAAGGTGCGCTACGAAGAGCTGCCGCAAGTGTTCAAGGATAGGCGCATCCTCGCCCTGTCCCTGGTGCAGAACTGGTTGATCGGGCCGGTGCTGATGTTCGTGCTGGCGGTGGTATTTCTGGCAGACAAGCCCGAGTACATGACCGGCCTTATCCTCATTGGCCTGGCGCGCTGCATTGCCATGGTGCTGGTGTGGAATCAGATCGCCGGGGGCAATAACCAGTACGTGGCCGGGCTGGTGGCCTTCAACAGCATCTTCCAGATCCTGTTTTTCAGCGTGTATGCCTGGATCTTCCTGGGGCTGCTGCCGCCGCTGTTCGGTCTCGAAGGCAGCGTGATCCAGACCAGCTTCGTCGACATTGCCGAGTCGGTGCTGATCTACCTGGGCATCCCGTTCCTCACCGGCTTCCTGACTCGCAAGTTGCTGATCTGTCGGAAAGGCCAGAGCTGGTATCGCGAGCGCTTTATTCCCTGGATCAGTCCGCTGACCCTGGTGGCGCTGCTGCTGACCATCGTCGCGATGTTCAGCCTGAAAGGGGACATGGTGCTGCAACTGCCGTTGGACGTGCTGCGTATCGCCATCCCGCTGACCATCTACTTCGTGGTGATGTTCTTCATCAGCTTCTGGATGGGCAAGCTGCTCGAAGCCGATTATCCGCGCACCACCGCGCTGGCCTTTACCGCTGCCAGCAACAATTTCGAACTGGCCATCGCAGTGGCCATCGCGACCTTCGGCCTGGCGTCCCCGGTGGCCTTCGCCACTGTGATCGGGCCGCTGGTGGAAGTCCCGGTACTGATCTCGCTGGTGGGTGTGGCCTGGTGGCTGAAGCGCCGCTGGTTCGATCAGCCGAAGGGCGCGCTTGCTGAGGAGTAGATCCATGACCGACGACCACATACCCAACCTCGATGCCGACCTGGTTGACTTGCCGACCCTGGACAAGCTGAGCAGCACGGTGTCGGCCACTCATAAGCCGCGAATTCTGCTGCTCTACGGATCGACCCGCCAGCGCTCCTTCAGCCGCCTGCTGACGGAGGAGGCCGCGCGCCTGCTCCAGCACTTCGGCGCTGAGACGCGCATCTTCGACCCGTCTGGGTTGCCGTTACCCGATGACGTACCGGACAGCCACCCCAAGGTGCAGGAGTTGCGTGAACTGGTGCTCTGGTCGGAAGGCCAGGTGTGGTGCTCGCCCGAGCGCCATGGCTCGATGAGCGCGGTGTTCAAGGCGCAGATCGACTGGATTCCGCTGGCCATGGGCGCGGTGCGCCCGACCCAGGGCAAGACCCTGGCGGTGATGCAGGTTTGCGGCGGCTCGCAATCATTCAACGTGGTCAACCAGCTGCGCGTGCTGGGCCGGTGGATGCGCATGTTCACCATCCCCAACCAGTCCTCGGTGCCCAAAGCCTACCTGGAGTTCGATGAAGCGGGGAGGATGAAACCGTCCTCTTTCTACGACCGGGTGGTGGACGTCATGGAGGAGCTGGTGAAGTTCACCCTGTTGCTGCGTGAGCGCTCGGACTACCTGGTCGACCGCTATTCCGAGCGCAAGGAGTCGGCGGAAGAGCTCTCCAAACGCGTCAACCAACGTTCCATCTGATCGCAGGATTCACCTTACATGGCCCACCCCTACGATGTACTCAGCATTCCTGCCCTTCAGGGCAAGCTGATCTTCACGCCTTGCCCAGGCACCAAGGACACCTCGCTTGACGAAGCGCTGGTAACGCTTCAACAAGCCGGTGCTTCGGCGGTCATCACCCTGATGCCTCCGATCGAACTCGCCGCCAACGGCGTCGAGGCCATTGCCCAACATTGCCAGCAATTGGGCCTGGATTGGTTTCACCTGCCGGTTGCCGATGAGCAGGTGCCGCTCGAAGACTTTGCCCAGGCCTGGAGCCAGTCGAAGCAACAGATCATCAACCTGCTGGAAAGCGGCAAACACCTCGCCATTCACTGCAAGGGCGGCTCGGGCCGTACCGGGCTCATCGCGGCGCGCATCCTGATCGAGGCCGGTGTGCCTTGGGCAGATGCCATCGCTCAGGTACAAGCCCTGCGCCCCAAGGCCATCCAGCACCCGGCACATGTCAACTGGATCAGCCAGTTCGACGTAGGCCACTGATTTCAGCCTTCTCCAGAGAATACGAGCATGAGCATCAAAGTCGGTATCAACGGTTTCGGTCGTATCGGTCGCCTGGCGCTGCGCGCGGCGTGGGACTGGCCGGAGCTGGAGTTCGTCCGCATCAATGACGTCGCGGGCGACGCTGCCACCCACGCCCACCTGCTGAACTTCGACTCGGTGCATGGCCGCTGGCAGCACGAGGCCCGTGCCGAGGGCGACTGCGTGGTGATCGGCGGCAAGCGCATCCAGGTCACCGCCAACAAGGCCATCGCGGACACCGACTGGTCGGGCTGCGACCTGGTGATCGAGGCCAGCGGCAGGATGAAGACGGTCGCCGTGCTGCAGGCCTACCTGGACCAGGGCGTGAAGCGCGTGGTGGTCAGCGCGCCGGTCAAGGAGCAGGGCGCGCTGAACATCGTCATGGGCGTCAACCAGCAGCTGTTCGACCCGGCGCAGCATCGCATCGTCACCGCTGCGTCCTGCACCACCAACTGCCTGGCGCCGGTGGTCAAGGTGATCCACGAGAACCTGGGTATCCGCCATGGTTCGATCACCACCATTCATGACCTGACCAACACCCAGAGCATCCTCGACCAGCCGCACAAGGATCTGCGCCGCGCCCGTGCCTCGGGCATGAGCCTGATCCCCACCACCACCGGCTCGGCCACCGCCATCGCGGAAATCTTCCCCGAGCTGCGCGGACGGCTGAATGGCCATGCGGTGCGGGTGCCGCTGGCCAACGCCTCCTTGACCGACTGCGTGTTCGAAGTGGAGCGCACGACCACGGCTGACGAGGTCAATGCACTGCTCAAGGCGGCTGCCGAGAACGAACTGAAGGGCATCCTCGGTTATGAGGAGCGCCCGCTGGTGTCCATCGACTACCGCACCGATCCGCGCTCCTCGATCATCGATGCGCTGTCGACCCTGGTGGTCAACGGCACCCAGGTGAAGCTCTACGCCTGGTACGACAACGAGTGGGGCTACGCCAACCGCACCGTCGAGCTGGCGCGGCTGGTCGGCCTGGCGGGCTGACAGGGACGCGCCGCGATCATGAACGCGTTGTCAGCCCTCTCCCCGTCAGTGCGCCAGTACCTGCTGGTGACCAGCAACTACTGGGCCTTCACCCTCACCGACGGCGCCTTGCGCATGCTGGTGGTACTGCACTTCCACAGCCTGGGCTACACGCCGCTGCAGATCGCCGCGCTGTTCCTGTTCTACGAATTCTTCGGCGTCATCACCAACCTGGTGGGCGGTTACCTGGGTGCGCGCCTGGGCCTCAACCGCACCATGAACATCGGCCTCGGCCTGCAGGTCGCCGCGCTGCTGATGCTCGCGGTGCCGGCGGCCTGGTTGACCATCCCCTGGGTGATGGGCGCCCAGGCGCTGTCGGGCATCGCCAAGGACCTCAACAAGATGAGCGCCAAGAGCTCGATCAAGCTCCTGGTGCCCGACAGCCAGCAGGGCACCCTGTACCAGTGGGTGGCCATCCTCACCGGGTCGAAGAACGCGCTCAAGGGCGTGGGCTTCTTCCTCGGCGGCGCCTTGCTCGCCTCGCTGGGGTTCACCGGGGCGGTACTCGCCATGGCGGCGGTGCTGGCGCTGATCTGGCTCGGCAGCCTGGCGCTGCTGAAGAAGGACCTGGGCAAGGCCAAGGCCAAGCCGAAGTTCCGCGACATCCTCTCCAAGAGCCGGGCGATCAACATCCTTTCGGCGGCGCGGTTGTTCCTCTTCGGCGCCCGCGACGTCTGGTTCGTGGTGGCGCTGCCGGTCTACCTGAGCACGGTGTTCGGCTGGGACTTCTGGCTGGTGGGCGGCTTTCTCGCGGCCTGGGTCATCGGCTACGGCATCGTCCAGTCCGTCGCGCCCGCCATCACCGGCAAGCGCAGCGGACGCCTGCCGGATGGCCGCGCCGCCTTCTTCTGGGCCGGCCTGCTGGCGCTGCTGCCGGCGGCCATCGCCCTCGGCCTCTGGGCGGGGTGGCCGGCTCAGCGGGTGCTGGTGGGCGGGCTGACGCTGTTCGGCGTGCTGTTCGCGGTGAACTCCTCCCTGCACAGCTACCTGATCGTCTCCTATGCCAAGGAGGACGGGGTGTCGCTGGACGTGGGCTTCTACTACATGTCCAACGCCCTCGGCCGTTTGCTCGGCACGCTGCTGTCCGGCTGGATCTTCCAGGTCCATGGGCTGGAGGCCTGTCTGTGGGTGTCGACGGCATTGGTATCGCTGGCCGCCTTCA
>NZ_SSON01000047.1 GCF_029871245.1 Pseudomonas sp. BN102
GAGCTGATGCGCTACCTGCGCAAGCTGGCGGACAAGGACCTGGCGCTGGACCGCAGCATGATCCCGCTGGGTTCCTGCACCATGAAGCTGAACGCCGCCAGCGAGATGATCCCGGTGACCTGGGCCGAGTTCGGTGCCCTGCACCCCTTCGCTCCCGCCGAACAGAGCGCCGGCTACCTGGAGCTGACCAGCGAACTGGAAGCCATGCTGTGCAAGGCCACCGGCTATGACGCCGTGTCCCTCCAGCCCAACGCCGGCTCCCAGGGCGAATACGCCGGTCTGCTGGCGATCCGCGCCTACCACGCCAGCCGTGGGGAAGGGCAGCGTGACATCTGCCTGATCCCGCAATCGGCCCACGGCACCAACCCCGCCACCGCCCAGATGGCCGGCATGCGCGTGGTGGTGACCGCCTGCGACGCCCGTGGCAACGTGGACATCGCCGACCTCAAGGCAAAGGCCGAGGAGCACAAGGACCGCCTCGCCGCACTGATGATCACCTACCCGTCCACCCACGGCGTGTTCGAGGAAGGCATCCGCGAAATCTGCGACATCATCCATGCCAACGGCGGCCAGGTGTACATCGACGGCGCCAACATGAACGCCATGGTCGGCCTCTGCGCCCCGGGCCAGTTCGGCGGTGACGTGTCCCACCTCAACCTGCACAAGACCTTCTGCATCCCCCACGGCGGCGGCGGCCCCGGCGTCGGCCCGATCGGCGTGAAAGCCCACCTCGCGCCCTTCCTGCCCGGCCACGCGCACATGGCACGCAAGGAAGGCGCCGTCAGCGCCGCGCCCTTCGGCAGCGCCAGCATCCTGCCCATCACCTGGATGTACATCCGCATGATGGGCGGCGAAGGCCTCAAGCGTGCCTCGCAGCTGGCGATCCTCAGCGCCAACTACATCGCCCGCCGCCTGGAGGAGCACTACCCGGTGCTCTACACCGGCGAGAACGGCCTGGTGGCCCACGAGTGCATCCTCGACCTGCGCCCGCTCAAGGAGAGCAGCGGCATCAGCGTCGACGACGTGGCCAAGCGCCTGATCGACTACGGCTTCCATGCCCCGACCATGTCCTTCCCGGTCGCCGGCACCCTGATGGTGGAACCCACCGAGAGCGAGTCGAAGGAAGAGCTGGACCGCTTCTGCGAGGCCATGATCCGCATCCGCGAGGAAATCCGCGCGGTGGAGCGTGGCGAGCTGGACGCCGAGGACAATCCGCTGAAGAACGCCCCGCACACCGCCCAGGAACTGGTCGGCGAGTGGACCCACCGCTACAGCCGCGAGCTGGCGGTGTATCCGCTGCCGTCGCTGGAAGAGGTCAAGTACTGGCCGCCGGTGGGCCGCGTGGACAACGTCTATGGCGACCGCAACCTGGCGTGCGCCTGCCCGCCGATGGCGGTGTACCAGGACGCCTGATCACGGATGGCGCGATCTCTGTGTGGGCGAATTCATTCGCTATGGGCTGCGCAGCAGCCCCTGATGATTCCGTCGGGCAGGCCTGCGGCCTGCTCAGCGAATGAATTCGCCCCCACAAGGTCATTGCCGACCCTTACCGAACAAGAAGGAAACCACCATGTTCCACAAGAGCCTCACCCTGTCCGACTTCGATCCTGCGCTGTTCGACGCCATCCGTCGCGAAGCCCAGCGCCAGGAAGACCACATAGAACTGATCGCCTCGGAGAACTACACCAGCCCGCAAGTGATGCAGGCCCAGGGCACCGAACTGACCAACAAGTATGCCGAGGGCTATCCGGGCAAGCGCTACTACGGTGGCTGCGAATACGTCGACGTCGTCGAGCAGCTTGCGATAGACAGAGCCAAGGCGCTGTTCGGCGCCGACTATGCCAACGTCCAGCCGCACTCCGGCTCCCAGGCCAACGCGGCGGTCTACCTGGCGCTGCTGCAAGCCGGCGACACCATCCTCGGCATGAGCCTGGCCCACGGCGGCCACCTGACCCACGGCGCCAAGGTGTCGTCCTCCGGCAAGCTCTACAACGCCGTGCAGTACGGCATCGACGGCAACGGCCTGATCGATTACGACGAAGTGGAGCGCCTGGCCACCCTGCACAAGCCGAAGGTCCTGGTCGCCGGCTTCTCCGCCTATTCGAAGACCCTGGACTTCCCGCGCTTCCGCGCCATCGCCGACAAGGTCGGTGCCTACCTGTTCGTCGACATGGCCCACGTCGCTGGCCTGGTGGCCGCCGGCCTCTACCCGAACCCGCTGCCCTATGCCGACGTAGTCACCACCACCACCCACAAGACCCTGCGCGGTCCGCGCGGTGGCCTGATCCTGGCCCGGGCCAACCCGGAGCTGGAGAAGAAGCTCAACGCCGCGGTGTTCCCGGGCGGGCAGGGCGGTCCGCTGATGCACGTGATCGCCGCCAAGGCGGTGTGTTTCAAGGAGGCGCTGGACCCGTCCTTCAAGGACTACCAGGCCCAGGTGATCAAGAACGCCCAGGCCATGGCCAACGTGTTCATGGAGCGTGGCTACGACGTGGTTTCCGGCGGCACCGACAACCACCTGTTCCTGGTCAGCCTGATCCGCCAGGGCATCACCGGAAAGGACGCCGACGCCGCCCTCGGCCGTGCCGGCATCACGGTGAACAAGAACGCCGTGCCCAACGACCCGCAATCGCCCTTCGTCACTTCCGGCCTGCGCATCGGCACCCCGGCGTCGACCACCCGTGGCTTCCAGGTGCCAGAGTGCCGCGCCCTGGCCAGCTGGATCTGCGACATCCTCGACCACCTCGGCGATGCCGATGTCGAGGCGCAGGTGGCCAGGCAGGTGGCGGCGCTCTGCGCGCGTTTCCCGGTGTATCCGGCCTGACCGCCGGCAGGGCTTTCTGGGAGTCGAGATATGTCGCTAAGCGTTTTCGATCTGTTCAAGGTGGGCATCGGCCCCTCCAGCTCCCACACCGTGGGGCCGATGCGTGCCGCCTCGCGCTTCGTCCTCGGGCTGAAGTCGGACGGGCTGCTGGGCCGGGTGGCGAGCGTGAAGGCGGAGCTTTACGGCTCCCTCGGCGCCACCGGCAAGGGCCACGGCAGCGACAAGGCCGTGCTGCTGGGGCTGGAGGGCGAATACCCGGACCTGGTGGATACCGGTACCGTGGATGCGCGCCTGGCAACCATCCGCAGTAGCGGCGCGATCAACCTGCTGGGGGAAAAGCCCATCCGCTTCGTGGAGAAGGAGCACCTGGCGTTGATCCGCAAGCCGCTCCCCTACCACCCCAATGGCATGGTCTTCCGCGCCTTCGACGACGCCGGCATCCAGATCCGTTCGCGCGAGTACTACTCGGTGGGCGGCGGCTTCGTGGTGGACGAGGAAGCCGCCGGGCTGGATCGCATCGTCGAAGACCGCACGCCGCTGCCCTATCGCTTCAAGTCCGGCAAGGAAATGCTCGCCCATTGCAGCGCCAGCGGGCTCTCCATCAGCGACCTGATGCGCGAGAACGAGAAGGCCTGGCGTACGCCTGAAGAAACCAGCGACGGCTTGATGAAGATCTGGCAGGTGATGCAGGACTGCGTGAAGGCCGGCTGCCGCAAGGAAGGCATCATGCCCGGCGGGCTCAAGGTCAAGCGCCGCGCCGCCGCGCTCTACCGCCAGCTCAGCGAGCATCCGGAAGCCAGCCTCAAGGACAGCCTGGCGGTGCTGGACTGGGTCAACCTCTACGCCCTGGCGGTGAACGAGGAGAATGCCAGCGGCGGCCGCGTGGTCACCGCGCCCACCAACGGCGCGGCGGGCATCGTCCCGGCGGTGCTGCATTACTACACGCGCTTCATCCCCGGTGCCAATGACGACGGCGTCGAGCGCTTCCTGCTCACCGCCGCCGCCATCGGCATCCTCTACAAGGAGAACGCCTCGATCTCCGGCGCCGAAGTCGGCTGCCAGGGCGAGGTCGGCGTGGCCTGCTCGATGGCCGCCGGCGCGCTCTGCGAAGTCATGGGCGGCACCCCGCAGCAGGTGGAGAACGCCGCCGAGATCGGCATGGAGCACAACCTCGGCCTGACCTGCGATCCGGTCGGCGGGCTGGTCCAGGTGCCCTGCATCGAGCGCAACGCCATGGGCTCGGTGAAGGCGATCAACGCCGCGCGCATGGCCCTGCGCGGCGACGGCCAGCACTTCATCTCGCTGGACAAGGTGATCCGCACCATGCGCCAGACCGGCGCCGACATGAAGAGCAAATACAAGGAAACCGCCCGCGGTGGGCTGGCGGTGAACATCATCGAATGCTGAAGAGCGCCCTCTCCCCAACCCTCTCCCGCACGCGGGAGAGGGGGCTTGTCTCCCCTCTCCCTGCAGGGAGAGGGGCCGGGGGAGAGGGCCGCCCCAACCCGCACTGACTTTGACTTTGGAGCCGTACATGACCGACCTCGCCCAAACCCCGCTGCACGCCCTGCACCTCGAACTCGGCGCACGCATGGTGCCCTTCGCCGGCTACGACATGCCGGTGCAATACCCCCTCGGCGTGCTCAAGGAGCACCTGCACACCCGTGCACAGGCCGGCCTGTTCGACGTCTCCCACATGGGCCAGATCATCCTGCGTGGCGCCAATGCGGCCCGGGCGCTGGAAAGCCTGGTGCCGGTGGACATCCTCGACCTGCCGGTGGGCATGCAGCGCTACGCCATGTTCACCGACGAGAACGGCGGCATCCTCGACGACCTGATGGTGGCCCGCCTGGCCGAGGACGAACTGTTCGTGGTGGTCAATGCCGCCTGCAAAGAGCAGGACCTGGCCCACCTGCAACAGCACCTGGCCGGCCAGTGCCAGATCGAGTCGCTGTTCGAATCCCGCGCGCTGCTGGCGCTGCAAGGCCCGGCCGCGGTGGAGGTGCTCGGCCGCCTCGCCCCGGCAGTGCGCCAGATGACCTTCATGCAGTTCGGCAGCGTGCGCCTGGAAGGCGTGGACTGCTTCGTCAGCCGCTCCGGCTACACCGGCGAAGACGGTTACGAGATCTCCGTCCCCGTGGCCCAGGCCGAAGCCCTGGCCCGTACCCTGCTGGCCCAGCCGGAGGTCGAGCCGATTGGCCTCGGTGCCCGCGACTCGCTGCGCCTGGAAGCCGGCCTGTGCCTCTATGGCCATGACATGAGCAGCGCGACCACGCCGATCGAGGCCAGCCTGACCTGGGCCATTTCCAAGGCCCGTCGCGCCGATGGCGCCCGTGCCGGCGGCTTCCCCGGCGCCGGGCGCATCTTCGCGCAACAGCGCGACGGCGTGACCGGCAAGCGCGTCGGCCTGCTGCCCCTGGAGCGCGTACCGGTGCGCGAGGGTGCCGAGATCGTCGACGCCGAAGGCGCCACCATCGGCCGCGTCTGCAGCGGCGGCTTCGGCCCCAGCCTGGGCGCGCCCGTGGCCATGGGCTTCGTCGCCGCCCGCCATGCGGCCCTGGACAGCGAGGTCTGGGCCCTGGTGCGCGGCAAGCGCGTGGCCATGAAGGTGGCCAAGACCCCCTTCGTGCCGCAGCGCTACTACCGCGGCTGA
>NZ_SSON01000048.1 GCF_029871245.1 Pseudomonas sp. BN102
GAACTCGCCCGCCTGGAATCGCAGAACTGCGGCAAGCCCTACACCGCCGCGCTGAACGACGAGCTGCCGGCCATCGCCGATGTGTTCCGCTTCTTCGCCGGCGCCAGCCGCTGCATGAGCGGTTCCGCCGCTGGTGAATACCTGCCCGGCCACACCTCGATGATCCGCCGCGATCCGATCGGCGTGGTCGCCTCCATCGCGCCGTGGAACTACCCGCTGATGATGGCCGCCTGGAAACTCGGCCCGGCCCTGGCCGCCGGCAACACCGTGGTGCTGAAACCCTCCGAGCAGACTCCACTGACCGCCCTCAAGCTCGCCGAATTCATCAACGAGCTCTTCCCCGCCGGCGTGGTGAACCTGGTCTTCGGCCGCGGCCCGAGCGTCGGCGAACCGCTGACCACCCACCCGAAAGTGCGCATGGTCTCCCTCACCGGCTCGGTCGCCACCGGCTCGCGGATCATCGCCGGCACCGCCGACAGCGTGAAACGCATGCACATGGAACTGGGCGGCAAGGCCCCGGTGATCATCTTCGACGATGCCGACATCGACGCCGCCGTGGAAGGCATCCGCACCTTCGGTTTCTACAACGCTGGGCAAGACTGCACCGCCGCCTGCCGCATCTACGCGCAGCAGGGCATCTACGACAAGTTTGTGGCCAAGCTCGGCGAGGCCGTGGGCAGCATCCAGACCGGCCTGCAGGACGACCCGGCCACCGAACTCGGCCCGCTGATCACCGAGCAGCACCTCGCGCGCGTCGAAGGCTTCGTCCAGCGCGCCAGCGCCGTGCCGCACATCCAGGTGGTCACCGGCGGTGCGCGCGTCGCCGGCCCCGGCTTCTTCTTCCAGCCCACGGTGCTGGCTGGCGCCCGCCAGGACGACGAGATCGTCCGCCGCGAGGTGTTCGGCCCGGTGGTCTCGGTCACCGCCTTCGACGACGAGGAGCAGGTACTGGCCTGGGCCAACGACTCCGACTACGGCCTGGCCTCCTCGCTGTGGACCGCCGATGTCGGTCGCGCCCACCGCCTGTCCGCGCGCCTGCAGTACGGCTGCACCTGGGTCAACACTCATTTCATGTTGGTCAGCGAAATGCCCCATGGCGGGGTCAAGCACTCCGGCTACGGCAAGGACATGTCCATGTACGGCCTGGAGGACTACACCGCCGTGCGTCATGTGATGTTCAAGCATTAATCGGCTGTTCGCTCTTCCTTGTGGGGGCGACTTCAGTCGCTAAGCAGGCCGCAGGCCTGCCCTGGGAGCAACCAGGGGGCAGCTGCGTCGCCCTTCGCGAATGAATTCGCCCCCACAGGAAGAACAGATTCGCTTCACCGGCACCATCACTCACCAGGAGAACGATCAATGCGTAACACCTTGCGTAATTTCAGCTTCATCCTAATCGGCGTGTTTGCCGAACTCGCCCTGGCGTCAGTCTGACTCCATTGCAATCCGCTCAGCCGTCCTTTGCCTCGCCTACTTCCTCCAGGACCAGACACCCATTTCAGAAGCACTGCGTCCTTGGCAACGGAACTCGAAGAGATTGTTCGGGCCGATGAAGCCCAATGACCACACTGCACCTGGCGCCAAGCTCACCATTACGGCACAGATGGCGAGCGAGCTTGCGAGTTGAAAAACGTGAGTCGACAAGCAGGTCTCAGAATATCTGCAGGAGCACCTCGCCACGCAAGAGGCAGCTACGGCCCAAGTACCCTGGCATTGAAGACGATCGGGCAGGAACAAATGCACCCCGCTATGGAGCTCCGGAAATCAGCCCGCTCGTGAATGGGAGAAGGAGAGATTTGATTGTCCTACTCTGAACGGCTGATTCTGTTGAAAAAGTCGGGGTCTCTCCGCTCCACCTTCACGGAATCGCAAAGGGAGTTTTTCAACAGAATCCACCCAAAGCGGACGTTAGCGTGAATTAAGCCGACCCGCGAAGCGGGTTCGGCTTGAATGAATTGTCAGGCCCCAACCGCCTGCCAAATGAAGATAGCAGACGCTATAAGGCCAAGAACGCTACGTACAGCATGGAGCCGCCCCCATTTGACCAGAAGCTCCCGGGTCTCTGCAGCGCCAAGATCGCGGCCGGGAACGAGTAGCGGCTTATTTGTTCTGGGCTCGATCACGACAAGCGTGAACGGGACAACCGCCAGAATGAGAAATGCTGCAATCAGCCAAAGTAGGCCGGCCCCAAGCCACCACGCTGATGAACCAGCTAGAAAGCCAATGACGGCAAGTGGCGCCTGCATCAGGGTTGCCCGCTTGTAGCTCGGAGCCCACTGTGTCGCGGCAAGTTCTATCGAACAACCCATCCGCGCGGGATGCTCCACAAGATTGATGTAGACCGCAGCGCCCGCAAAGATCGAGGTTGCAAAGATGGCGATGAACTGGGCAAGTGGAAGCACGACGTTCTCCAGCCTGGGGCCTAACGCTCGACATCAGCGGCGGCGTGCAGCGCCGTCCGCTGCATGCCGTTGGTAGGCGTTTCTGTGCTGCCTTGATGCTCGCAGCTTGGTTGATCGGAGCGATGCATTCACAGTGTCGGTTTGCCGTGACACGCTATGGTTTCAGGTCGAGCACCGCTTGGTAGGTCTGCATGTTGATCGGCACCGAGAGATGCTCATGGGTGACCAGCCACGTGCCGTCGATCTTGCGGAAGCAGACGGTCGCGCGCACCCAGACATCGGTGTTTTCTCCGCTTGTTCTCGCTCCAGTGATTCGATTGAGACTGCGGCAGAAGGCCACGTCAGCGCCCGCAGTGATGCTCAGGTCGCGAATCTCGTAGCCAACAACCGGGCCTCGGAACGAGGCGAACCAGTCCGCCCAGTTCTTTCGATACGCGGCGGCCCCGTCATACCGCAGCGGGGGCGGGACGTCGAACACCACGATGTCCTCCGCGTAATGGGACATGAGCCCATCGACATCCTTGGCGCGTAGTGCCTTTGTCCAACCTTCTATTCGCTGGCGGATTTGGGCTTCATCCGTTCTGCGCTGCTCTTCGTTCATTTTTGTCTCCTTTGTTTAAGTGCACACTTCGGCATCAGCCTGCCCAGGGGCCTGGCAACCTTGAAGCGACTCCCCAGCACTTTGTCCGAGCACGCGTTGCCGCCACCGCTGCCGATGGACGGAGCGATGGTAAATGCGTAGCTATGCATCGGCCTGATGCCAAAATTTATCGAGCAGAAGGGGCTTTCCGTCCATGGTGTATAACCCCTTCAGCGGTTCACCCGACTGTCACAATGACCTGCCTGGCAGTCAAAGCGCCGCACCATTTGGTGTCTATTTAATGCTAGCGGCATTGCGCCTTGAGGCTTTGGCCTAGACTTGCCGACAAGCCTAAGCGGCTGTCTTACGCCTTTCATTCCCATCGACCACAAAACGAAGGAGAGTGACAATGACGTGCGTTCGAACGATTGTTGAAAACACTGCCGAATCGCCTGGCTCTTCTGGCTGCGGCTATTGCGCAGCCGCACACAGGGCGTTCGGCAGGAGCGAGAGACGATCATGAATCGCCATCTGATCGCTCTCGCCGTTGCAACCGGGCTGACCGCCCTCGCAGCCGGTTCCCAAGCCGAATCGCCTTCCTATTCCGAGACCTATAAGAAGTACGTCAAGCCGGACGGCACCATCACGGTACCCGAGGACTACCGAACCAAATTCATCTTCCTCGGCACCTTTAGCGTGGCCGGGGGCGACCAGGCCGGAGGCCAGGCAGAGTTTCACCAGGTGTACATAGACCCGGATTCCATTGAGCAATACCGCCGCACCAAGGCATTTCCGGACGGGGCCATCCTGGTCAAGGAACTGCAGAAGGCCCGCGCCCTGGACATGACCACCGGCCACTCCTCGTCCTGGAAGGAGGACGCCGGCTGGTTCGTGATGATCAAGGACACCCAGGGCCGCTTCAAGGACAGCGGCTTGTGGGGCGACGGCTGGGGCTGGGCCCTCTTCGATGCCGCCAACCGGACCAAGCCGACCACCACCAACTACAAAGCCGAATGCATCGCCTGCCATCTCCCGGTCAAGAAGACCGACTGGGTGCATGTCTGGGCATACCCCCTGCTCGACGCCAAGGACCGATTTGCGGATTTCAATCGGTAATTGTTAGGTTGAGATGGCCCCGAAGAGCCGCCCGCAGAGTGCCTTTCTAAGGTTCTTCGCGCTTAGCCGGGAAATTGGTGAAGGGAGCTGGTGAGCGAAGCGCACCGCACCGATTGGTCAATTGACGCGAACTGGCCGGTTTCTGCCGGTTCCCACTGTGAAGTGGCCCCTCTTCCGGGTTGGGAGAGGGGCATTTGGGGCAACAGAGTTGCCCTTGGCGAATGAATTCGCCCCTACAGGGATGGGGCGGAATCAGGTGCCCGCTAGAACGCCAGCGCCCTCCCCAGCGCCTCGCTGCGCGGATCCCCTTCGCGGCTGACCAGGGCGTAGTTGTAGCCATCCCTCGACCAGTACCTGGCCTCCAGCTCGCCATCGCGGCGCTGGCCGCTGCGCATGCGCGGGTAGAGTGAGCCGGGCGCCCGCAGGTAGAGGCTGACGCGCTGGCCCTGGTCGTCCTCGAACAGCAGCAATGCCGCTGCGCCCTGCTCAGTGACCAGCCAGCGCCCGCCCACCGGGGTGAATCCGTAGGGGCCGAGATCGGGAATCCGCGCCGCATGGCTGAAGCGCTGGTCCAGCCAGGCCTGCAACTCGCCGGGCCGGCGGGCGCGGATATCCACCACCGGGTTCAGGGCGAACAGCCGGTGGGCCTGCAGGGCATCCTGCATCGGTGGGTTGGCCGCCAGCAGGCTCATCTCCCGTGCCTGCCAGCCACCCAGGCCGCCCGCGCCCAGGGCCAGCACGAAGGACGCCGCCAGGGCCAGGCGTCGCTGCTTGCGAGCGCGCATGGAGGCGCGGATGAACGCCGGATCGAGGCGCGGGTTGGGCGCCGGCAGTTTCAGGTTGGCCAGGGCGGCACGCAACTGCTGGGCGTCTCGCCGCCAGCCCTCCACCCGTGCGGCGACCTCGGGATTGGCCGCCAGGTAAGCCTCCACCGCCTGCATCTGCTCGGCGTCGAGCTGGCCGTCGAGGTAGGCGTGCAGATCGTCTTCGCTGGGATGGAATGCGTTCATTTGAGTACCCGCAGCTGAGGGTTGGTCATTTCGCCCTCGGCCAGTTCGCGCAGCGCCTTGCGCGCGCGGGACAGCCTGGACATCACGGTACCGATGGGAATCTCCAGGGCCTGGGCGGCCTCCTTGTAGCTGAGCCCTTCCACGCTCACCAGCAAGAGCAGCGCCCGCTGCTCCGCCGGCAGGCGGGCGAAGGCCGCGAGGGTGGCCTGATTGACCACCAGCTCCTCGGTGGACGGCGCCTCCTCGCTGCGGCCGCCGAAGAACTCCAATAACCGCGCATGGCGGCGCGCCCGGCGTTGCCCGTCGAGGAACTGCCGGTAGAGGATGGCGAACAGCCAGGCGCGCAGGTTGCCCTCGCCCTTGCTACCCCATCGGGAAAGCGCCCGCTCCAGGGTCGCCTGGACCAGGTCGTCCGCACTGCTCGCATTGCGCGTCAGCCACAAGGCGAAACGCCGCAGCCGCTGTAACAACTCCCGCAGTTCCGCGTCATCAATCATGTTCATGGTCAGGTCTTGCGTCACTCTCGCTCAGGTGCGACAGGAAGACGTGCGCAACGGGACTTTATTCCCGGCCTGGAATAAAACCCCGGGGACTGCGTCTCACCGGCTCATGGACAGGGCACAACGCCCGGGAGTATCGCATGAGCAACGCAACGCCCAAGGGAATCGACCTGGCGGCACGGCTGGCGGTGATCGGAGTCGCCGTCGGCGGCCTGGCTGCAGCCTTCGCCTACGCCGGCGGCTGGATCGGCGGCGAACGCCTGACCCCACAGCACATCATCGACGCCTTCGAAACCAACGCCGGAAAATTTCCCGGGTACCGCAAGAACCACGCGAAAGGCATCTGCATCAGCGGCCATTTCGACAGCAACGGCAAGGCGGCCAGCCTATCCCGCGCCAGCGTCTTCGCCCCCGGCCAGGTCCCGGTGATCGGCCGCTTCGCCATAGGTGGCAGCAACCCCCACGCAGCGGATGCCGGCGTGCCCGTCCGCAGCATGGCGCTGTTGTTCCAGTTGCCCGGCGGCGAGCAATGGCGCACCGGAATGAACAGCCCACCGGTGCTGCCGGTGGCCACCCCGGAAGCCTTCTACGAGCAAGTGCTGGCCTCGCGACCCGATCCCGCCACCGGCAAGCCCGACCCGGCGAAGCTGCAGGCCTTCTTCGCCGCCCACCCGGAATCGGCCGCCTTCCGTGAGTGGGCCAAGGCCAGCAAGCCGAGCAACAGCTTCGCCAATGTCCCCTACCACGGGATCAACGCCTTCCGCCTGCTGGACGCCGCCGGCAACAGCCGCTTCGTGCGCTGGTCGGTACAGCCGGAGACGCCGTTCGACCCCCTGGGCGATGCCGGCAAGGACCCGGACTTTCTCGCCCATGACCTGCAGCAGCGCCTCGCCCATGGCCCCCTGCGCTGGCGCCTGGTGCTGACCCTGGCCGAACCCGGCGACCCGACCGGCGATGCCACCCGCCAATGGCCGGCGGACCGCCGCCAAGTGGACGCCGGCACCCTGGTGGTGGAACGGGCGGAGTCCCAGGAACAGGGCGCCTGCCGTGATATCAACTACGACCCGCTGATCCTGCCGGACGGCATCCAGGCCTCCGACGACCCGCTCCTCAGTGCGCGCTCAGCCGCCTATGCCGTCTCTTACAACCGCCGTACCCGCGAAGGTGCCCCCCAAGCCGAGCAAGGAGCCCAGCCATGAATGCGCCGACCCATTTCAGCCCGCTGCTGCGGGCCATCCACTGGCTGATGGCGGTCCTGCTACTGGCCATGCTCTTCATCGGCGTGAGCATGGTGGCCGACTTGTCGCCGCGCCACAGCGAGCTGGTGGCGCTGCACAAGCCGTTGGGGCTGGCCTTGCTGGTTCTGGTGCTGGTCCGCCTGGCGGTGCGCCTCGCCAGCCCCACGCCACCACTGCCCCGCGACATGCCCGGCTGGCAGCGCCGCGCCGCCCACCTCTCCCATCTGCTGCTCTACGCCCTGATGCTGGCCATGCCGCTGGTGGGCTGGGGCATGCAGTCCGCCGGCGGCTATCCGGTGGTGCTCCATGAATCCCTGGTACTGCCGCCCATCGTCCCACCAGACGCACGGCTCCATGCCCTGCTACGCCTGGCCCACACTGTACTGGCGTACCTGCTATTCATCAGCATCCTGGCGCACCTGGCGGCGGCCCTCTACCACGCGCTCATCCGCAGGGATGGCGTGCTCTCGAGCATGACCACCGGCAGTGGCATCCATTCGATGCCTGACGGTCAGTAGGCGCGGGACTACCCGCAAATCCCCTCTCCAGCAGGAGAATCCGCCATGAGAACCCTTGTCGTCGCCTTGAGCTTGAGTCTCACCACCAGCGCCGCCCTGGCCGCCAGCACCGACCAGGCGACACAACCGGTCATCCAGTACGAATACGGCGTCCACCTGGACATCGCCCGCGTGATACAGATGACCGACCTCACCACCTTCTGCGGCATCGGCCCGGCGCGCATGACCTACGAAGACAGCCAGATGCAGACGAAGACCATCGAGTACCTGGTCTGGGGAACTGGCTGCAAGAACGACTACTGACGGCTCCTGTTGAACCTGCGAAGCCCAACATCAGGCGTTGGGCTTCGCTACGCTCCCGGAACGCCGCCCGGCCCAACCTACGCAACGTCAGGAAACCGAGCGGTCGTCGCGGTTGTCCATGGCAGATCGCCAGACGGCATTCGAGGAAACCCCATTGGATACCCGCCACCTGCTGCTCGCCGCCACCCTCTTCGCCGCCCAGGCCAGCGCCTCCAGCGACCAGGCCTGGCACGAGCACGACGCCCGGCTGCTGACCGCCTGCAAGGCCGTCAGCGGGCTCGAGGACGTGCGCCCTGCCGGCCAGCCCGTGCTCTTCGATGACCGGCTCGGGCTCACGGCCCTGCTGCTGGAGGGCCGCTACCCGCAGAAGCACATGAAGGGCCAGCGCGGACGCGAGCTCTGCCTGTTCGAGCGCAAATCGCGCAAGGCTCACATCGCCGAAGCCGATACCCTGCTCGGCGAGCGCAAGCCCTGACTCAGAACCAGCCTTTCCACTTGAACCAGGCATAGGGCAGGATCGCCGAGATCACCATCAGCCCCAGCGCCACCCGGTAGCCGAAGGCCCAGTCCAGTTCCGGCATGGACCTGAAGTTCATGCCGTACACGGTGCCCACTTCACCAGCGCCGAGTTGTGCCGTCCCAGGCGCTTGACCACCTGTTGCAGGTCGGCGCGGGCGCCGCCCTTGTGCCGCGGCGTGAATGAGTAAAGCACCGGGTGGGCCCAGCGAAGACGCAACGGGAAGCGGGCGAGGCACGCCAGCGGCATTTGGTCTAGCTTGAGTTCAGGCCAAAGGAGGCAATCATGACCCAGCGCAACTCACCCGTGGCCCCGGGCGAAGCGGTGCCCTGGTTCACCAGCAGCACCCCCAGCCGCGAGCGCTTCACCTTCGACACCGTCGCCGGACGCTACATCGTCCTGAGCTTCCTCGGCTCGGCGGCGGACCCGACCGCGGCGCGGGTACTCACCGACCTGCTGGCCCGCCGCGAGCGCTTCGACGACAACCGCGCCAGCTTCTTCGGCGTCAGCGTCGACCCCCAGGACCGCGAGCGCCAGCGCGTCCGCGACCTGCGGCCGGGCATCCGCTTCTTCTGGGATTTCGACCGCGCCGTCTGCAACCTCTATGGCGTGCAGCAGGAAAGCGGCGCCATCCGCCAGATGACCTACCTGCTCGACCCGCGCCTGCGGGTGATCGCCGTGCTGCCGGTACTCCCCGGCGGCGAAGGCCATGTCGACGCCGTCCTCGCCCTGCTCGATGCCCAGGACAGCTTTCCACCCTCAGCGCCCGCCCAGGCCCAGGCGCCAGTGCTGGTGATCCCGCGCATCTTCGAAGCGGCCCTCTGCCAGCAACTGATCGACTACTACGACCACCATGGCGGCTTCGAATCGGGCTACATGATCGAGCGCGACGGCAAGACGGTGGAGGTCGTCAAGCACGACCACAAGCGCCGCCGCGACTGCGCCCTGAACGACGAAAAACTGAGCCAGGCCTGCCTACATCGCATCACCACGCGCCTGCTACCGGAAATACTCAAGGCCTTCCAGTTCCATGCCACACGCATGGAGCGCTACCTGGTGGCCTGCTACGACGCCAAGGAAGGCGGCCACTTCCGCCCGCATCGCGACAACACCACCAAGGGCACCGCCCATCGCCGCTTCGCCGTGTCCCTGTTCCTCAACAGCGGCGAATACGAAGGTGGCTACCTGCGCTTCCCGGAGTTCGGCCAAAGCCTCTACAGCGCGCCGCAGGGCGGCGCCGTGGTGTTCTCCTGCTCGCTGTTGCACGAGGCCACGGCGGTCACTGCGGGGCGTCGCTACATGTTCCTGCCCTTCCTCTATGACGAGGAAGGTCGCCGCGTGCGCGACGAAAACCTGCAGTACCTGGAAAGCTCAGCCGAGCAATGACCGGCGCCCTGGCTTATCATCCCGCGCCTTTCAATGACTGATGGATGACCGTGCCCATGAACCACGAGACCCTGCTGGCCGCCCTGCTGGCTGCCGACATGCTGGAAATCGACGACCTGCACGCCTGGGAATTCGACCTGGACGAAGCCCTGGTGGACGCCCTGGAAGCCGGCCAGCCGGGCCAGCCCGAGGCCCAGCTGCTGCGGGTGGAATGCATGGATGGCCGCAACCGCCGTGAATGGCGCTTCAGTCAGGCCGCCGTGCAGGCGGCGCGCTTCGATGCCGAAAGCGGTTGCTGGAAGCTGGCCGGAGCAGAAGGCGAGCATGCCTTGCGCTGCCTGGATGCCTTCGGTGGCGATGCCGAGGATGAGGAAGAGCAGGAATAACGGCTCCACCGACACCGGAGTCGCCGTTCTCTTGTAGGGTGGATAGCGCTTTTCCTATCCACCATGGGCGCCATGCCTGACCGCGATGGTGGGCCGGTGAAGCGTGGCCCACCCTACACAAGACCGGGCCGCGAAGCGGGTCTAGGTCAGCACATTGCGGACAAAGCGCACCAGGGCGTCACCTTCGTTGGCGTAGGTGTAGGGCTGGTCGCTGCCGAATACCAGGAAATCCCCCGCGTCGACCTGCTGCACCTGCTCGCCGCGACGGACGCTGAGGCTACCCTCGATCACGTAGATCATCTCCCGCCAGCCCTCGACATCCGGTTCGGCGGTATAGCGTTCGCCCGGCTCCAGTGACCAGGACCAGAGCTCCACTTCGTGGCGCGCGGCGGAACTCGCCAGAAGGGTCGCGCGGCTTCCCGGCTTGCTACCCACCCAGGCCACGGCATCGATCCGCGAGCGGTCGGGACGGTCCGGCCGCTGCACCAGGTCGGGAAAGAGCACGCCGAGGGCCGCGGCGATACGGTCGAGGGTGGCCAGGCTGACATTCACGTCGCCGCCCTCGATCCCCACCAGCATGCGCCGGCTGACGCCCGCGGCACTGGCCAGGGCTTCCTGGCTGAGGCCCGCCGCGCGGCGCAGGCGACGGACATTCTCGGAGACGTGCTCGAGGACATTGGGGCGTTCATCCGATTTGGGCAACATATTGCTCACACCCTGTTTTTTGCGCATTATGTTGCACATTAGCACGCCAACGCGCCACCCTTTACTTGCCTGCCGGAACAGTCTCCATGCCTTCGCTGTCGAGTCGCCTTGCTTCGACCCTTCTGCCCATTGCCGTCCTGATGGTGGCCATGGCCTCCATCCAGAGCGGCGCTTCGCTGGCCAAGAGCCTGTTCCCGGTGGTCGGCGCCCAGGGCACGACCGCCCTGCGCCTGATGTTCGCCGCCATCATCCTGACCCTGGTGCTGCGCCCGTGGCGCACGCGCCTGAGCATGGCCTCCCTGCGTCCGCTGATCATGTACGGCCTCGCCCTGGGTGGCATGAACCTGCTGTTCTACATGTCCTTGCGCAGCATCCCGCTGGGCATCGCCGTCGCCCTGGAGTTCACCGGGCCGCTGGCGGTGGCGCTGTTCGCCTCGCGGCGGGCCATCGACTTCCTCTGGATCGGCCTGGCGGTGGTGGGACTCTGGCTGCTCCTGCCCCTGGGCAAGACTGAAGGCCACCTGGACCTGACCGGCATCGCCTATGCCCTGGGCGCGGGCATCTGCTGGGCGCTCTATATCCTCTACGGGCAGCGCGCCGGTAGCGACCACGGCATGCAGGGCGCGGCCCTGGGCGTACTGGTAGCGGCCATCTTCATCGCCCCCATAGGCGTGATCCACGCCGGCAGCGCGCTGCTCGACCCGGCACTGCTGCCCGTGGCCCTGGCCGTCGCCCTGCTCTCAACCGCCATTCCCTACACCCTGGAGATGGTCGCCCTGACCCGCCTGCCGGCGCAGACCTTCGGCACCCTGATGAGCATCGAACCTGCCTTCGGCGCACTCTCCGGGCTGATTTTCCTCGGCGAGCACCTGTCGGCGCTCCAGTGGCTGGCGATTCTCTGCATCATTCTCGCCTCCGTCGGCTGCACGGTGACCGCTGCGCCACGGCAACCGACTCAACCCCTGGTACCGGCGGACTGAGCGGCACGCATTTCCGGCGAATCCCCTCTTGCAGAAAGAGGGTGATTCTCCGCAGGCTATAGCGATCCGGACCGCGCCTTACAGGTACCCCCATGAACAGACTTCCCTACGTCGCCACCGGCTGCAAACCGGTCAACTGGCAGCTCGACCAGATCGTCAGCGAGCTGCGCGACGCCCGCGCCCAGTGGCGCAGCCAGCATGGCCGGCTGCAGGACCGCGGCGGCCGCGAACTGCCGTCGCGCATCACGGTCGGGCATATCATCGAAGCCCTTTCCGGCGCCCTCTTCCCCATGCGCCTGGGCCCAGCCGACCTGCGCGAGGAAAGCGAGGACTTCTACGTCGGCCACACCCTGGACGTGGCGCTCAACGCCCTGGCCGGCGAGGTCCGCCGCGAGCTGAGCTACGCCGCGCGGCACAATGGCGCCAGCGGCGATGACATCGCCTGCCAGGCCATCGAGATTGTCAAAGGCTTCGCCGCCACCCTGCCGAAGTTGCGGGTGCTGCTGGACACCGACGTGCTGGCCGCCTTCCAGGGCGACCCGGCGGCGCGCAGCGTGGACGAGGTACTGATCTGCTATCCGGGCGTGCACGCGGTGATCCACCACCGTCTCGCCCACTACTTCTACCAGGCCGGCCTGCCGCTGCTGGCGCGGATGATCGCCGAGATCGCCCACTCCGCCACCGGCATCGACATTCACCCCGGCGCGCAGATCGGCAAGAGCTTCTTCATCGACCACGGCACGGGCGTGGTGATCGGCGAAACCGCGATCATCGGCGAGCGGGTGCGCATCTACCAGGCCGTCACCCTGGGCGCCAAGCGCTTTCCGGCGGACGAGGAAGGCAACCTGCAGAAGGGCCAGCCGCGCCACCCGATAGTGGAAGATGAAGTGGTGATCTACGCCGGCGCGACCATTCTCGGCCGCATCACCATCGGCAAGGGCTCCACCATCGGCGGTAACGTCTGGCTGACCCGCAGCGTGCCGGAAGGCAGCAACATCACCCAGGCCAACCTGCAGAACGAAGTCGGGGTTTGAGCTCCAGCGCCTGTGCGTAGGGTGCGCCGTGCGCACCGGAACACCGCGCGGATGTTCCGGTGCGCGCAGCGCACCCTACTTGTCTGATCCTGCCGCGTGAGTGAGAAACCAGCCCCCTTGGGGCTGGTCGTCTGGCGTTCAGCGCAACTTGTCCACCATCGCCGCGATCACCGACAGCACATCCTTGCCCAGCCGCTTGGAGCGTTCGCCGTTCCAGGCCGTGCGCGGGTGCGGGTTGTCGTCGTGATCCTTGAACGGCATCTCGATGGTGAAGGACAGGCAGTCGAAGGCCATGCCCACGGCATTGCAGGCCAGGGTGGTATTGGCCTTGCCCCGTTCGTCGCGGGGGTAGCCGAAGGCGGTCTGGAACTCCGCGCCGATGTCCACCAGGCGCTGGCGGAACTCGCTTTCCAGGGCTTCCAGGCGCGGCGTGTAGCCGGGGTTGCCTTCGCAGCCGGCGGTGAACACGTGGGGGATTTCCTCGTCGCCATGGATGTCGAGGAACAGGTCCACACCGACCTTGCGCATCTGCTGCTGGACGAAGAACACCTCGGGCGTCTCGCTGTCGTCGGCCGACTGCCAGGCGCGGTTGAGGTCCTTGCCGGCGGCGTTGGTGCGTAGGTGGCCGCGGAAGGCGCCGTCCGGGTTCATGTTCGGCACCAGGTAGAGGTCGGCCTTGGCCAGCAGCGCGTCCATCTCGGCGTCGTCACGGCGCGACAGGCGCTCGATCACGCCTTCCATGTACCACTCGGCCATGTGCTCGCCGGGGTGCTGCTGGGCAATGATCCACACCTTGCGCTGGGCGTCGGGGTTGCGGCTGACGCGCAGTAGCGGGATCTCGCGTCCCTCGATGCTCTTGCCGATGGCCAGCACCTCGGCGTCGGCCTTGTCCAGCGCCTCGCTGAGCAGCCACTCGTGGCGGGCGCGGCTATAAGGCTCGAAGTAGGCGAACCAGATCTGCTCGTGGGTCGGCTCCAAGGCGAAGTGCAGGCCCTTGTCGTCGAAGCTGCTGGGTACGCGGAACCAGTTGACCTGGTCGTAGGAGGCGGCGGCGTTGTAGCCAGTCCAGGCATGGCTGTAGGCGGACTGCCCGGCATTGGTCAGGCTGAAGGCGTGGCGCTGGCCAGGGGTGAGGCCCTCGACCTTGAAGTGGAACCACTGGAAGTGGTGGCTCTTCAGGTCCGGGCGCATGGCCAGCAGCACCTGTTGCGGGTTGCTGGCATCAATCACTTCGATATTGCCGCTGTCGAAGTCCGAGCTGATCTTCATGGATACCTCAGGGCAGTGTTTCACGGTTGCGACAGGATCGCAGGTCGCATTGCGCGGGGAAATCGTCGGGGCGACACGGACGGACAGCCGGCGCACCCCGGGCGTGGCTCATTCGCCCCGATCTTCCAGCCTGGCCAGACGGGCCTCCAGGTCGGCGACCCGGGCTTCCAGTTCTTCGATGCGGGCATCAGTGGCAGCACGGGATTCGCCACGTTCAGGCTGGCTGGCGCGGGCCTCCAGCAGGGCCTCCAGGTCGGCCGGCTCGCCGATCAGGTGCATGTAGCGGTCTTCGCGCTGCCCACCCTGGCGCGGCAGCAGTACCACCAGGCCCCGACCGATCAGGCGCTCCAGCTGGTGGCGGACGTGCTCGGTGTCGTCGAAATTGGCCATGCGGTTGCTGCGGGTGAGCAGTTCGCCGAGGGTCTGCGGGCCGCGCAGGAGCAGCAGGCCGATCAGGATCAGCTGCGGCTGCACCAGTTCCAGGGCCTTGTCGCTGCGCTGCTCCCAACGGTCGGCACGGCTGCCCATCACCAGCCTCACCAGGCCGCGCGCCTCGAGGCCACGCAGGCTCTGGCCGGCCTGGCCGGGGGTGACGTTCATCACCGGCTCGCGGCTGGTCTTCTGGTTGCAGGCCAGCACCAGGGCGTTGAGGGTCAGCGGGTAGGATTCCGGGGTCGTGGCCTGCTTCTCGATCAGGCTGCCGAGGAGTCGGGCCTCGATGGCATTGAGGGGGGCTTCGGCGAACTGGGCATGGATCTCGGTGGACATTGCGGCATCCGTCTACTGAAAAGTGCCATTAGCCTAACCCGCTGCAGGCTGTTGAGCGAATCGATCCACCAGGAAATCGATGAAGGCGCGGACCTTGGCCGGCAGACGCCGCCCCGGCGGGCACACGGCGTATATCTGCGAGCTGGGCAGCGGGTAGTCCTGCAGGACCTCCACCAGCTGGCCGTTGGCCAGACTCTCCGCCAGCAGGAAGCGGGGCAGCGACACCAGCCCCAGGCCATCCACCGCAGCCTGCACCAGCACCTCGCCATTGTTCGCCATCAGCCGCGGACGTATCGCCACCGAGCGCCATTCGCGGCCCATGAGGAACTGCCACTGACTGCTGTTGGCGCGGTTCTTGTAGCCCAGACAGGTGTGTTCGCGCAGGTCGTCGGGCGCCTCGGGCCGGCCATGGGCGGCGAGGTAGCCGGGGCTGGCGCAGACGGCGTGGGGACAAGGCCCCAGTTCACGGGCGACCAGGGTCGAATCGCTCAAACGGCCGATGCGCAGGGTGATGTCATAGCCCTCGTTGACCAGGTCGACATAGCGGTCGTTGAGATCCAGTTCCACCTCCAGCCCGGGATATGCCCGCATGAACTCGTTGAGGGCCGGCGACAGGTACTTGAGGCCAAAGGACATGGGCGCCGCCAACCGTAGCCGCCCACGCAGCTCGCTCTGCAGGCTGCGGGTGGCCTCTTCGGCCTCGGCCAGGTCGCGGAGGATGCGCTGGGTGCGCTCGAAATAGTCCAGACCGGTTTCGGTCAGGCTGAGCCGCCGCGTGGTGCGATTGAACAGCCGGCACTCCAGGTGCCGCTCCAGGGCGCTCATGCGCCGGCTGACCACCGACTTGGCGATGTTCAGCCGCTGCGCCGCCGCCGAGAAGCCACCGGTCTCAACGACGACTACGAACACCCGCATGTCTTCGAACAGGTTCATGGCGTGCCGCCTGTGAATTGCGATGGGCCGTTATCACAGGTTTAGCGGGTTTGGGCATTGGCATTTGTTAATGCGTCCCCGATGCAGGGTGCATCTCCTGTAGGGCCGAATGAATTCGCCCCTACAGGAGATGCACCCTCCCCTCCACCACCCGTACCGCCACGGCATCCAGCCGGCTGCCCTCGCAGGGGCCTTCGATGCACTGGCCATCCTCGAAACGGAACAGCGCGCTGTGATGGGCGCACATCAGCACCTGGCTGCGGTAAGTGGAGAACTCGCCGGGGTGGTAGTCCAGGCCCACGGAGAAATGCGGGCAGCGATTGCGGTAGCCCCAGACCTCCCGGCCCCGGCGTACCAGCACCAGGGGCTGGGGGCGGCCGTCCAGCTCGGCGTCCAGGGCCAGGGCGCCGCCGTCGCTGATGGCATCCAGTGCGCAGAGGTCGTTCATCCGCGCAGCTCCGGGTTGCCCAGGCCCCAGTTCCAGGGGCGGATCTCGATGTGCTCGAACAGCCCGGCACGTACGTAGGGGTCGTCGCCGAGAAAGGCCTGCACCTCGCCCAGGCTCGAGGCCTCGACCACCAGCAGGGTGCCGTTCATGCGGCCATCGCCGCTGTCCAGGGTGGGCCCGCCGAGGCGCACCACCACCCGGTGCGGATAGGGATCGCGCAAGTGTTCGCGATGGGCCGGGCGCACCTGGTTGCGCAGCGCCAGCTGGTCCGGCTTGTCGGTGGCGAAGATCGCGAAGTACTGGCTCATCCCGGTTCGCGCTCCAGCACGAAGTCGTAGCTGGCCAGGCTGAAAGGCCCGGCGATGTCATAGCGCGCCGCCAGGGGATGGTCCTGCCGGCAGGGCTGGTAGACCACTTTGAGGGAGTCCTTGACCCCGAACACCACGTCCGATTCCAAGTAGGGGTCGTCATGGTTGAACAGGTGGGTGACCAGGCTGCGATACCCGTCGGCCTTGACCATGAAGTGCAGGTGCGCCGGTCTCCAGGGATGCCGGTCGCTGGCCTGCAGCAGGCGGCCCACCGGCCCATCGGTGGGGATTGGGTAGCTCACCGGAATGATGGTGCGAATGGCAAAACGCCCTTCTTCGTCGGTCCGGTAGCGGCCGCGCAGGTTGGTCAGCGGCTGGTCCGGGTCCTGCCCCGAGTACATGCCATTCTCGGCGGTCTGCCAGACATCCAGGATGGCGCCGGCGATGGGCTCGCCGGCAGCGTCCAGGACCCGGCCGAGCACCAGCGCGGGCTGGCCCGTCGTAGAGGCCATGTTCTCGCCATGGCCGCGCTTGGGCATACCGGCGATGTAGAAGGGCCCGAACACCGTGGTTTCGGTGGCGCTCTCGCTGGCACGGTGATTGATGGCGTCCACCAGCGTGGACAGGCCGATCACATCCGACAGCAGGATGAATTCCTGGCGCACGGCACCATCGCATTTCTGGCCGGTGTCGGTGAGGAAACGAATGCCTTCCAGCCACTCGTCCTCGCTCAGCTCCACCTCGCTGGCGAAGGCATGCAGGTGGCGCACCAGGCTCTGCACCACCTGGCGCAGGCGCGGATTGGGCGTGTTGCCGAAGGCCGCTACGGCCTCGGCGGAGATCTTGGCTTCATTGGCCGGGATATCGTTCATCGCTTATTCCCGTGGGTCTCGGTTCGGATCGACCGTAGGGTGCGCCGTGCGCACGGGAAATCCTGCACGGAGGCATCGGTGCGCACAGCGCACCCTACGAGAAGGCGTCATGCCGGTGGGAGGCCTTTCCAGGCGCGGACCAGCATGGTTTCGATGGCGCCCTGCTCGAAGGGGCGCGGGTTGTAGTAAGGGCTGGAGCAGGCGATCACCGCCGTTTCCGCCGGGCCTTCCTCGGGCAGGCCGAGTTCGGCCAGGGACGCCGGGATACCCAGTTTCCGGTTGAGGGCGAAGATCAGCGGCCCCACCTCCTCCGCATCCCGTCCACCCAGGGCGCGGGCGGCGCGGCGCAACGGTTCGGCAGCGGCCTCGCGGTTGTAGTGGGCGGCATGGGGCAGCACCACGGCGTGGGCCTGGGCGTGGGGCAGGTTGAAGGTGCCGCCGAGGGTGTGGCAGAGCTTGTGGTGGATGGCCATCCCCACCGAGCCCAGGCAGATGCCGGCGAGCCAGGCGCCATAGAGGGCACGGCTACGGGCCTGGGCGTCCTCCGGGTTGGCCACCACGCTGGGCAGGGCTTCGGCCAGGGCGCGGATGGATTCCTCCGCCATCAGGCCGATGATCGGGTTGGCGTCCTGGGCATAGAGCGCCTCCACGGCGTGGGCCATGGCGTTCATGCCCGAGCAGGCGGAGATGGCTGCCGGCAACGTCAGGGTCAGTTGCGGGTCGTAGACCACGGTCTTCGGCAATACGCGGAAGTCGCGGCCGGTCTTCTTCAGGCGGTTCTCGGTCACGCCGTAGATGGGCGTCATCTCGGAACCGGCGTAGGTGGTCGGCACCGCCAGGATCGGCAACCCGGACTCCAGGGCGATGGCCTTGCCCAGGCCGATGGTGGAGCCGCCGCCAATGGCCACGCAGCAATCGGCATCCAGCCGTGCGGCCTCGGCGCGGGCGGCGCGGGCCACCTCCACCGGCACATGCATCACCGCCTGCGGGTAGACCCCGGCAGAGCGCTCGCCGAGGATGACCGCCACCCGCTCGCCCAGGTGGCGCTGCTCGGGGGTGGTGAGGATCAGCGCACGCCGCGCACCGAGCTTGTCCAGCTCTTCGGCCAAGGATTCCAGCTTGCCCCAGCCGAACACCACGCGGGAGGCCAGGCCCTGATAGATGAAGGGATTCATGGTTACCTCAGCGCTTGAAGTGGGGCGGGATCTTGGCGTCCACGTTGACCCACACGGAGCGGGCCTCGGTGTAGTCGTGGATGGCCTCGAAGCCCATCTCGCGGCCATAGCCCGACTGGCCGACACCGCCGAAGGGGCTGCCGGGGCTGACGCGCTTGTAGCAGTTGATCCAGCACATGCCGGCATGGATGTTCGCCGCCATGCGGTGGGCGCGCTGCAGGTCGCGGGTCCAGAGGCCGCTGCCCAGGCCGTACTGGGTGCCGTTGGCGATCGCCAGGGCTTCCTCGTCGCTGGAGAAGCGCAGCACCGTGACGAAGGGGCCGAACACCTCTTCCTGGGCCACGCGGTGATGCGGCTGGGCTTCGACCACCGTCGGCTCGATGTAGTAACCGTCAGCCAGGGCTGGGTCCGCGGGCACCTTGCCGCCACTGAGGACGCGGCCGCCCTGCTCGCGGGCGATCTCGACGTAGGACAGCACGCGGTCGCGGTGCTGGGCGGAAGTCAGCGGGCCCATTTCGGTGTCCGGGTCCAGCGGGCTGCCCAGGCGGATGGAACGGGCCAGGCCGATGAAGCGTTCGAGGAACTCGTCGGCGATGCGTTCGTGGAGGATCAACCGCGAGCCGGCGATGCAGGCCTGGCCCTGGTTGTGGAATATGGCCCAGGCGGCGCCGTTGACGGCCGCGTCCAGGTTGGCATCCTCGAAGACGATATTGGCGCCCTTCCCGCCCAGCTCCAGCTGCACGCGCTTGAGGTTGCCCTGGGAGGCCTCGACGATGCGCCGGCCCGTAGCGGTGGAACCGGTGAAAGCGATCTTGCCCACGTCCTCATGCTCGGCCAGGCGCTGCCCGGCGCTGTGGCCATAGCCCGGCACCACATTGACCACGCCATCGGGGAAGCCCACTTCCTTCATCAGCTCGGCGATGCGCAGGGTGGACAGCGGGGTGATCTCCGACGGTTTGATCACCACCGTGTTGCCGGCGGCCAGGGCCGGGCCCATCTTCCAGCTGGTGAACATCAGCGGGAAGTTCCACGGCACAATCTGCCCGACCACGCCTATGGGCTTGCGTTGCACATAGTTGAGGAAGCCGGATTCCACCGGGATCACCGCGCCCTCGATCTTGTCGGCCATGCCGCCGAAATAGCGGAAGCAGGCGGCGGTGCGTGGCACGTCGAGGCTTCGCGAGTCGCGGATCGGATGGCCGGTATCCAGGGATTCCAGCTGCGCCAGCTCCTCGAGGTGCTCCTCGATCTTGTCTGCCAGCTTGAGCAGCAGGCGCCCGCGTTCAGCGCCGGACAGCGCGGCCCAGGCCGGGAAGGCACGCTTGGCGGCAGCCACCGCCAGGTCCACGTCCTCGGCTTCGGCGGCGGCGATCCGGGTGATCAGCGAGCCATCGTGGGGCGACAGGACGTCGATGGTCCCGCCCTTCAGGGCCGGAACGAAGCGGCCGTCGATGAAGAGTTGGTTCTGCATTGAAAAGCTCTCCGGGCGCCGCAGCGAACCGCGACGTCTGTGTGAGATGGATTAGTCCCCTCTCCCCTCCGGGGAGAGGGCTAGGGAGAGGGGCGTGGCGACCTCAGAACTCGACCGGGTACGGCGGGAGCTCGCCGCTCTCGTAGCGCTGGGGCAGGTTCGGCGTGGCGTTCTCCCAGACCAGCAGCATGGAGCGCTTGGTGGAGTAACCCTGGTGGCGAATGTCCGCGGGCATGGCGCAGATATCGCCGGCACGCATGGTGATGCGCGCGCGGGGAGCGCCGTCGTCCTTGTCCGCCACATCCCAGATGATTTCGTCGGACAGCTGCAGGAACCACTCCACGCGGTCGTTGCCGTGGAACACCGGAAGGATGAATTCTTCGGTGGTCGGGCAGAACAGGCTGGCCTTGCACACCGAACTGACCGAGGGGTTCCAGGTCACATCGGAGCGCGACAGGTACTTGTAGAGGTTGAAGGCGTGCAACTCACCTTCGAAGCCTTCGGCGGAATGGATTTCCGGTTCGTCCTGGGGCACGTCGGCGAACTGGCGGTTCACCGGCAGGTCGTTGCGCAGCGGCGAGTCGTCCGGCAGGCCGGGCATGCGCCGGGTGGCGACGCGGAAACGCTCGATGGCCTCGATATTGTCGCCATTCTTGCGGCCGAAGGCGCTGCCGGTCTCCTCCGGCGCGGCGAAGGGGTCGAAGCCGGCGTTGGTCCAGTCGCGCAGGATGGCCTTGAAGGTGGCCATGATCTTCGGCGTCTCGAACTGCTCGGTGTAGTCGACCCCGGCGGCTTTCAGTACGCCGTTGAAGCTGCCGGCATAGAGGTCGACCTTGCCGTAGTGGTTGCGGGTGCCGATCACTTCGTCGAAGTTCACCCAGCCGTAGAAGAAGCCCCAGGCCACATCGCGCATGGTGGCGCGCAGGAAGGCGTCGGCGGGAATCAGGTGCGAACGCTCCTGGCCCTTGGCCGGCCACTGGATACGCACAAAGTATTCGTCGCGGGAAAGGGTGAAGGCGCCCAGCTTGAAGGTGCGGTAGCCGGTAACGGTATCGGGCAGGCTGGCTTCGACTTCATCGGCGGCGAAGCTGGCGGAGGTATCGAGGGTTTCGAGCATGGCCATGGTGGATGTCCTTTTGTTCTGGTTGTCGGTCGGGGCTGTCACTTCAGGCAGATGTCTGCCCACTTCTCCACCGACAGCGGTCCCTTGATGGTCTGCAGCAGCAGGACGCCGGGGCGTGCGCTCTCGAAGCGGTAGGCGCAGCCGACCGGCAGCAGCGCCTGGTGGCCGCGCTTGAGCAACACGTAGCCCATGGGCCGGCCCTTGGGCTGCTCGCCGGCCAGTTGGGTGCCCTCGCCTTCGGTCAGGGGCTGGTCGAGCTTGAGGAAGTCCACCCGCACTTCGCCGTCCACCGAGATGACGAACTCGTCATGGGCACAGCTGTACCAAGGCGACTGGCCTTCGGCGCGCAGGGTCTCGATGACGTAGCCGAGGTTCAGACCGACCACCACCTTTTCATAGGGGGCGGACTTTGCGGCGACCTCGAAGATGTTGGAGAAGGCGTAGTGGCGGGCTTCGCCCTGGATGATCTCGATCGACCCCTTGCGATGGTCGTCGAGCGAGCCGAAGACAGTACGGAATGCGGCATTGCTCATCTCATTCACCGTTTGTTGTTGTAGTGGGTGAAGGGAAAGTTACGAGCAGGGCCTCCGGCCAACAATTCCAGGTCGGGCGACAACAGTGTTTGCGAAACGCGAACAGTGAAGAAACGGCTCTATTACGCGGATTTCAGCGAATCGCCAGACCTCGCTTCAGGGGAAATTTCCGCCCTGCAGCAAGCGATAGACTGAGCTTATCGTCCAGATAAATCGAATAAATCGATTATGACAATTCAAAGGAAAAGTCTTTCCATTTTGCGTAAAAGTGCTCTTAATTGCTTTCTAACTTATTGTTTTTAAAAGAACATACCCAAGTATCACTGACGTCGATAGCAATCATCACGCAGCATCACTTCTTGATCGAAATTACATCAGTAACATGGGCCCCGTAGACGAATTCCAACCCCCTTCACCGAGGTGCCCAAAATGAAAAAGCAAATCCTTGCCAGCCTGTTCATCGCCAGCCTGTCCGCTTCTGCCTTTGCCCTGTCCGTCGCGGAGGGTGGCTCCGATCACACCAGCATCCACCGCGTAGCCGAAGGCGGTGCCGATCGCACTGGCGCCGACCGTATCGCTGAAAGCGGTGCCGAACGTTCCGAGTCCCTGCGTGTAGCTGAAGGTGGTTCCGACCGCACCAAGGGCTTCGATGTCGCTGAAGGTGGCTCCGACCGCACCAAGGGCTTCGATGTCGCTGAAGGTGGTGCCGACCGCACTGGCGCCAACCGCATCAGCTGATCCCGAGGCAACCAGAGGCAGGCAATCACGATGTATGCATCCCCTCGACAGGCAGAAGGCGCCACTTGTGGCGCCTTCTTTCTTTTTGGGAAATGCAAAAGGAGCCGTTCTTCCTGTGGGGGCGATTTCAATCGCTGAGCAGACCGCAGGGCTGCCCTCCCGACCATCCGACGAGCTTCGCCATCACGTCCCCTTCTCCCGCAACTCCTTCGCCACCCTGAACTGCATCTCGTAGGCCGGTCCTTCCACGCTATCCGGATCGCGGGTGTAGCGCGCCGCAAACTCCTCCACGCCCCACTCCCGGTACTGCTGCACATGCCGGAGCTCATGGGCCCAGAGCGCCAGATCCTCCGTGGCGCCCTCGGGGAAGCGGAAGACGATGATGTCGATCAGGGTCACGGCCTTGATATCCGGGTTCTGCAGCATGGCGCTGGCGGCACTGAGCTCGCTGCTGTCGCCGATCCGGTAACGCACCGCGTCCAGCAGCGCGGCATCGTAATAAGGCAGCAACTGGCGCCTGACCTCGGGCGGAATCGCCTCGGTTCCCGCAGCGGCCGCGGCCGCGCGGGATTGCACCAGCCACTGCTGCAGGGCGTCGGCCGCCACCTGGCTGACCTCGCCGGGCAACGGCCCTATCACCTCCTTGGCATCGGGCAGGCAGATGCAGGCGGTCACGCAGACCTCGTACTGCCCCGGCGGACAGGCCAGAACTGCGGCATGAAGACTGAAGGCGCCGAGCGCCAGCGCGATTCTTGGAGCGAACTTGGCCATCTGACCCTCTCCGGCACGTTCGAGGTGCGCCAACTGCTCTGACTCCGTTTCCGGGGAAATGACGCAACCCTTCGGCCAACCGGACCATACCGCCTGGGTGCGGCGCTCTGCTAACGTGATGCAGGCCATCTCGCGGAAGGGAATTCATGCTCGTATTCATCCAGAACCACCCCTTGGTGTTCGGCGTCGTCCTGTTGCTGCTCGATCTGCTCGCCTGGCGCTTAATTCCCGCCGAATACCGGACCTGGCGGGTGTGCGGCCGCCTGGGCCTGTTCCTTCTCTACAGCGCGGTGATCATCGACGCCGGGATGAGCCCGCTGCAGCCCCCACCCTGGCCGGACAGCACCCTCAACCTGGTGGCCACCGTGCTGGAAATCGTCTGGTGGCTGTTCTGCGCGCGCACCCTTACGGTGGTGCTCGGCCTGCTGATGCCGCGCATCGGCCATGCCGGCCGGCTGCTGCAGGACCTGCTGGGTGCGGTGATCTTCCTGGTGGCGGTGGTCGCTGCGGCGGCCTATGTGATGCAGCTGCCGGTGAAGGGCCTGCTGGCCACCTCCGGGATCATGGCCATCGTCATCGGCCTGGCGCTGCAGAGCACCCTCAGCGACGTGTTTTCCGGCATCGTCCTGAACACCACCAAGCCCTACCAACTGGATGACTGGATCTCCATCGACGGCACCGAAGGCAAGGTGGTGGAGATCGACTGGCGCGCCACCCACCTGCTCACCAGCCAGGGCAGCACGGTGGTGATCCCCAACTCGGTGGCGGCCAAGACCAAGGTGCACAACTTCAGCCGTCCCTACGACGTGACGGGCGTGTCCATCAGCCTCAAGGTCGCCACCCAGGTACGCCCGCGCCGGGTGCTGGATGCCCTGGAGAAGACGGTGCAAGGCATCAGCGCCCTGCTCCCCTCGCCGAAACCCAAGGTGGCGATCAAGGGCTCGGACCTGGAATCCATGGAATACGAGGCCAGCGGCTTCATCCGCACCGGCGAGAACAAGACCGAGATCCGCAACCTGATGTACGACCTGGCGCATCGCCACCTGGAAGCCGCCGGCATCGCCTTCAGCAGCGACGCCGCGCCCCAACCCTGGTCGCGCCCGCGCTTGCTGCTGGAGGAGGTGAAAGTCTTCCGCGCACTCAGCCACGAGGAGAAGGACAACCTCAGCCAGCTGATGTCGCCCCTGGCCTTTTCCGCCGGGCAGGTGGTGCTCGGCTTCGGTGAGGTGTCAGACGGCCTGCTGGTAATCGGCACCGGCGTGGTCTCGGCGGCGGTGCCGGACGGCGCCGGCATGCTCGAGGCCGGCCGCATGGGGCCGGGGGAGATCCTCGGCGAAGATGGCATCGCCAACGATGCGCCGTCCCAGGCGCAGTTCACCGCCCTCACCTCCTGCGTGCTCTACCGCATCGAGAAAGAGGCCATCCGAACCTGCCTGGACGAGCGCGTGGAAGTCCGCGCCGCCCTCACCCGGCTGCGCAGCTTCCGCGAACAGGCCAGCCGTTCGCTGCTGCTGCAGAAACCTCAGACGATCAAGAAAGGCGGCTTCCTCAGCTGGCTGCACAAGAAGCAGTAGCGCGGCCGTTCGGCGGATTTCCCGACAAAACCAATAATGGCATTTTTTTATGCTTTAATTGATTTTGTAGGACTTTCCGCACAGCGAGGATTCCGCCATGAAACGCCGGACACTGGCTTTACTGCTGCTAGTCACGCTCGCCCAACCCCTCTGGACCCAGGCCGCCCAGGAGCCGACCAAGGCCACCGCCGACAGCGCCGCACTGACCACCCGCCTGGCGCTGCGCGACCTCTGGGTGGAGCACATCTTCTGGGTCAGGAACTACGCCGTCGCCAACCAGGATGGGCAGAAAAAACAGGCTGAAGCCGCCGCCACCAGCGTGGTGAGCAACGCCAAGGCCATCGCCAACAGCATTGCTCCGCTCTACGGCCAGCCGGCGGCGGACCAGCTGCTGGAATTGCTGGCCGGTCACTGGAGCGCCGTGAAGCACTACAGCGATGCCAGCGTGGCCAAGGATGTCGATGGCAAGAAAGCAGCAGTCAGCGACCTGACCCGCAATGCCAAGGGCATCGCCAAGTTCCTTTCCAGTGCCAACCCCAACCTGCCGGAAGACGCCCTGATCAACATACTCAGTGCCCATGGCGGGCACCACGTGGCGCAGGTCGACCAATTGAGCGAAGGGGATTTCGCCGGAGAAGCGAATACCTGGGAGGCCATGCGCAAACATATGCTGGTGCTGGCCGACACCCTCACAGCGGCGCTGGTCAAGCAGTTCCCGGACAAGTTCTGAATACGGCCGCAGGGCCTTGCGAGGTAGTCGAATGCTTCAAGGAATGGGACGAACCCAGCAGGACCTGCTCGGCGCCCTGCTCTACCAGCCGGGCGGCATGAGCATCGATGAGCTGGCCGGCCACCTGGCGGTGACCCGTACGGCGATCCGCCAGCACCTGGCCGCGCTGGAGCGTGACGGGCTGATCCTGCGGGGCGAAACGCGGCCCACTGGCCGCCGCCCCGAGCAGCTCTACCTACTCAGCTCGCACGGCCGCGAGCTGTTTCCACGGCAGTATCAGTTGCTCGCCGACCTGCTGATCGACGAAGTCGCCGCCGTCATCGGCCGCGATGCCCTGCTGCGCCTGATGCGCACCCTGGGCCGCAAGCTGGCCACCGACATGGAAGCGCAGGTGGTGGACGAGGCACGTATCGTCCAGCACATGAACGAGGCCGGCTACGAGGCGGAAGTCTTCTTCCGCTCCTCCGGCGAGCCGGAGATCGTCGCGCACAATTGCGTCTTCCATCACCTGGCGGCGGCCCACCCGGAAGTCTGCGAACTCGACCTGGCGCTGATCGGCACCCTCGGCGGCGGCCAGGTCGAACACCTGGAATGCATGGTCCGCCACGGCCAGGTCTGCCGCTTCCGGGTCGATCGCAAGCCCTGACGCGCGGCTCGAAGGTCAGGAATCACGGCAAGGCTGTGTCAGCGGTCGGTCGACGGGCGCTGCTGCGCCAGCCACTCCTCCCGTGTCAGCTCCCAGACTTCCGTGTTGAGGCGGCCGGAGACGTAGTCGCGCTCGTCCGTCGCCACCAGGCGCATGCCGCTGCGCTCGGAGATCCGCCGGGATGCCAGGTTGGCTGCGGCCTTGGGCACCCGCATCAACGGCCGGCCGAGCACCTCGAACCAGTATCGGGTTACCGCCTCGGCGGCCTCGCTCGCCAGGCCCTGCCCCTGCCAGGCCGGGTCGAGCCAGAAACCGCGGTTGTTGCCCGGCTCCTCGCGCAGGTTGATCAGACCGATCAGGCGCCCGCGCTCACTGCGCGGGCGAATGCTCCAGTGCCATTCGCGCCCGGCCGCCATGGCCGGCAAGGCGACGTCGCGCAGGTAGCTCAGCGCGCCATCCTCGGGATAGGGCCAGGGCACCTGGCAGGACAGATAGCGCACCACCTCCCACTGAGGGAAGACGCGCTGGATCGCCTCGGCATCGGCCAGGCATAGCGGTTCCAGGAGAAGGCGCGGCGTGCTGAGGGCAGGCAAAGTGGTGACCATGGGGCGAGTCCATCGAACAGGTAACGCTCGAGCTTATCCGGCGAACAGGGGCTTGTCCGCCCTCCGCCGCTTTCCCTGAGCATCGAGATGCCGCTGCAGCAATGGCGGAAATCCGCCACCCTGGCCGCCTGAAGCGCACATCCTTGGCGGATTCTCGCCAGCCCCGCATGCATTGGTCGGCCCGAGAAGCGCCGACATGACTATTTCATGGACATTTCACCGATCCGGCACGCCCCTTGCCTACGCACCGCCCTTTTCGAAAAAAGCAAAGGGACGGTTCCATGAAAAAACTCCTCATAGGACTCCTCTGCCTCAGTGTGCTCGGCTGTGCCAAGCATGAAGAGCCGGAGAAGACGGTCGACGTGCTGCTGATCGGCGCCGGCATCATGAGCGCCAGCCTCGGCACCTACCTCAACGAACTGGAGCCGGACTGGACCATCGACATCTACGAACGCCTGGATCAGGTGGCCGCGGAGAGCTCCAACCCCTGGAACAACGCCGGTACCGGTCACTCGGCCTTCTGCGAGCTGAACTACACCCCGGAAACCGCCGATGGTGGCATCGACATCAGCAAGGCGGTGGCGATCAACGAATCCTTCGAGTTCTCCAAGCAGTTCTGGGCCTATCAGGTCGAGCGCAATGTGCTGAGCAACCCGAAGTCCTTCATCAATGGCGTGCCGCACATGAGCTTCGTCTGGGGCGACGACAACATCGCCTTCCTCAAGAAGCGCCACGCCGCCCTGCAGCACAGCTCGCTGTTCCGTGGCATGGAGTACTCCGAGGACCATGAGCAGATCAGCAAATGGGCGCCTCTGGCGATGGATGGCCGCCCGGCCGATCAGAAAGTGGCCGCCACCCGCATGGCCATCGGTACCGACGTCAACTTCGGCGAAATCACCCGCCAGTTGATCGGTTCGCTGACCCGAAGCGACAAGGTCAAGCTGCACCTCAAGCACGAAGTGCGCGACATCCAGCGCAATGACGACGGCACCTGGACCGTCACTGTCGCCGACCTTGGCAACGGCGAAGCGGAAACCAGCGTCAAGGCCAAGTTCGTCTTCATCGGCGCCGGAGGTGGCGCCCTCAAGCTGCTGCAGAAGTCCGGCATCCCGGAAGCCGAGGGCTACGCCGGCTTCCCGGTGGGCGGCCAGTTCCTCGTCACCCGCAACCCGGAAGTGGTGGCCCAGCACCAGGCCAAGCTGTACGGCAAGGCGTCCGTGGGCTCGCCGCCCATGTCCGTGCCGCACCTGGATACCCGCGTGATCGACGGCCAGAAGGTGCTGCTGTTCGGACCCTTCGCCACCTTCTCCACCAAGTTCCTGAAGAACGGCTCGCTGCTGGACATGTTCAGCGCCCTGACCACCGACAACATCGGCCCGATGACCCATGCCGGCCTCGACAACCTGCCGCTGAGCACCTACCTCATGGGCCAGTTGATGCTGAGCCAGGCCGACCGCATGCACGAGCTCCGCGAGTACTTCCCGCAGGCGAAGGACGCTGACTGGGAGCTGCTCAATGCCGGCCAGCGCGTGCAGGTGATCAAGAAGGACGCCGAGAAAGGCGGCATCCTGCAGTTCGGCACCGAAGTCGTCAGCTCCGCCGATGGCAGCATCGCCGCGCTGCTGGGCGCTTCGCCAGGCGCCTCCACCGCCGCGCCGATCATGCTCACGGTGCTGGAAAAGACCTTCAAGGACGAGGTCCAGTCCCCGGAGTGGCAGGCCAGGCTGAAGGAAATCATCCCCTCCTACGGCCGCAAGCTGAACAACGACCTGGAGCTGACCAACCAGGTCCGCGCCTGGAGCAGCGAGCGCCTGCAACTGGACCATGTGCCGGTACTGCCGGAAGTGGCCGCGCAGTAAGACCTTGATGAACCTGCCGGGGCTTCCGTCTCCCCGCCCCCTGCAGGAGCGAATTCCTTTGAACTTGGGAAACCACGTCCTCGGGGCGTGGTCATGAGTCACCGGCTCTGCCTGTGACGACTCAGGTTGTCTGGATAGAGCGACGGAGTCGACCCGGTAGGGTGCGCCGCGCGCACCAATGGTTGAGCGCGGCGCAGGGGTTGATCCCGCGCTCGGTGCGCATGGCGCACCCTACGGTGGGGCACGTGCAGGCAAGTCCACGTTCTACGAACGTGGATCTTTACTCGCGAAGCAGGCCGCAGGCCTGTCCGCAAAACATTCCGTTCACAAACCCAACATTTTCCCGAGGTTTTTTTCACAAAAGCTTGATACCGGCGTTCCTATTCTCGGCGCCCTATCCTTGAGAGATAGGTACTCCAATAGGGAGCCACCTGGTCCATGTTCAAACGCATCTCGGTTCGTCCTGAAAGCCTCACCCTCCTGACCAGCCTGCTGCTGCTCTCGCTGTACAACGTCCCGCTCTGGCAACACCTCTCGTCCATAGTCCCGGCGGATGCCGGCGGCCTGGGGATGCGCCTGGCCTTCGGCCTGATGGTGCTCGCCGTGTTCAACGTCGTCCTGGTGCTGGTGTCCTTCCGCTGGGTGTTCAAGCCGGTCCTGATTGTCCTGTTCCTGGCCAGTTCCTGCGTCGCCTACTTCATGAGCCAGTACGGCGTGCTCATCGACGCAAACATGCTGCGCAACGTCGCCGAAACCGACGTCAACGAAGTGCGCGACCTGCTCTCATTCAAACTGCTGCTGTTCGTCCTGCTGCTGGGCCTGCTGCCCAGCTGGCTGCTGTGGAAGCTGCCGGTGCGGCACCAGCCGCTGCGTCGCGCACTGCTCGGCAAGCTCGCGCTCGCCATCGGTTCGGTGGCCGTGCTCGGCGTGGTGGCCCTGGTCAACTACCAGGGCCTGGCGTCACTGTTCCGCAACCACCATGAGCTGCGCCTGCTGGTGGTACCCAGCAACTACCTGAACGCCTCCTACGGCTATGTGCGCGAGGAGCTGGCCCTGGCCAAGGCGCCGCTGCGCCAGATCGGCACCGACGCCCACAAGGCGCCAGCCTGGCAGGCCCACCAGCGCAAGTCGCTGACGGTGCTGGTGATAGGCGAAAGCGCGCGGGCGGAGAACTTCGGCATCCTCGGCTACGGCCGCGACACCACGCCGCTGCTGAGCGCCCAGCATGGCATCACCGCCTTCAGCAACGTGCGCTCCTGCGGCACCGAAACCGCCGTGTCGGTGCCCTGCATGTTCTCCAACATGGGCCGCAGCGACTACGACGCCACAGATGCGCGCGGCCAGGAGGGTCTGCTGGACGTGCTCAAGCACGCGGGCCTGGCAGTGACCTGGCACGACAACCAATCCGGCTGCAAAGGCACCTGTGACCGGGTCGCCCAGGAGAACCTCAGCCACCAGAACGATCCGGTCCTATGCAACGGCGGCGAGTGCCATGACGAGATCCTGCTCAACGGTCTACAGGCCTACATCGACCAGCTCAAGGACGACTCGGTGCTGGTCCTGCACCAGATGGGCAGCCACGGCCCGGACTACTTCAAGCGCTATCCCCAGCGCTTTGAGAAATTCACCCCGGTGTGTACCAGCAATGCCCTGAACGATTGCAGCCGCGAGAGCATCGTCAACGCCTACGACAACACCCTGGTCTATACCGACTACGTCCTCTCGAGCCTGATCGACCTGTTACGCAAGAACCAGGACAAGGTCGACACCGCCATGCTCTACATCGCCGACCACGGCGAATCCCTCGGCGAGTACAACCTCTTCCTCCACGGCACGCCCTACCTGCTGGCCCCCGACCAGCAGAAGCACGTCGCCATGCTCAGCTGGTTCTCCGACAACTACAAACAGGACTTCGCGCTCGACACCGGCTGCCTGGGCAAGGAGCGCGACATGCCGCTGAGCCAGGACAACTTCTTCCACTCGGTCCTGGGCCTGCTGCAGGTGCAGACCGGCGAATACAAGCCGGGGCTGGACATGTTCGCGCCCTGCCGCGCCGCGCCCCCCGCCGACGAGGTCGGCCGTCTGGCCGCGGCCTTCGACGAGACCCTGGGCCAGCTGCGCCATTCGCTGGCCCCGAGTCCGGCAGCTGCTTCTCGGTAACCCTCGGCGGCTGGCGTTGACATTTTTTTCACAGGCTTTTGACCTCGCCATTACAGCTCGCCCCCTAGATTGGCCACTCTTTCCGCCAGACATGGAGCTGCGGTACATGCCATCACCACGGCCGAAGCCTTTCGACCTGGACAGCGCACGCGCGACCTACCGAGAGCGCTCCGAGACGCAGCCGCACTCAGGCAGCGCAAACGTGGGCAGCAGGCTGGCGGCCTGGCGCGAGGAGCGCATGGCACTCCAGGCGCTGCGCATTGCCGGTGAGCCCAACCTGGTGCTCGACCTGTGCGGCAGCGGCCGCTTCTGGCCACTGCTGACCCGCCACGCCAATCGCCTGGTGCTCGCCGCCGATGATCCGGCCGGGCAGCTGGCGCAACCCCACGCCACGAAACCCGCGGAAATGGCCCAGCGTATCTGCGTATTGCCCATCTCCGCCGGCGCCATCGACCTGGGCGAGAACGCCGTGGATTCCATTTTCTGCATGGGTTTGCTGCAGCGGATAGAGACCGTGGACCGTCGCCTGTCGATGCTGCGCGAGTTCCATCGGGTCAGCCGCGACACCCTGATCCTGTCGCTCTGGGTGGACGGCAACTACCAGGCTTGGCGACGCAAGCGTTCGGAAAGGCGCCGGGCTCCGATCGATCCCGCCGGCCGGCAACGCAGCCGCTGCGTAGTGAGCCGTGAGCAGATCGAAGCAGAGTTCCGCAGCGTCGGCTTCCGTATCCTTTCCCACCTGGACCTTTTGCCTGGCATCGCCATGTTGCGGGTCTACGTACTGCGCAAGGTGCCCTGAGCGCCGGAGCTCCCATGACTGCTGAAACCACTGCCTTTCCACTTCGACAACCAGCCATCGGCAAGCGCCCACGCCCGCGATCGCATTGGCTCATCGCCTCACTCGACAGACTCGCCGCGCGCTGGCTGCTGGCGGCCTTCACGCTGCTCCTGCTGCTCGGCGCCGGCATCCCGGCCTGGCGCCACCTCTATCCGGCCACCGCCGCGCCGGGCTGGAGCTACCGGGTGCAGCTGGACGCCATCGAAAGGGTCAGCGCGCTGGTCCCGGATGGCCAGGGAGGCCTCTACATCAGCCAGGAAATCCAGGACGGCAAGGGCCGTATCCTGCGCGCCGCCCCGGGCGACCGACTTAGCCAGCTGGAAAGCGGGCTCTCCAAGCCCGACGGCATGGTGCGCTACCGCGGCGGCATCGCCTTCAGCCAGGAACAGGGCGAACACCCGGTTTACTGGATGAATGGCGAGGGCACCCGGCAGCTGTTCAGTGCCGACAGCGTCGAGGGCCTGGCCACCGACGGTCACTACCTCTATGCCGTCGAAGACCTCCACGGCAACGGTCGCCTGTTGCGTTACGACCCGGAGACCGACAGCGTCACCACCCTGCGCAGCGGCCTGGACCAAGCCGAGGCGGTGGCCTCCTGCCCGGATGGCCGGCTGTTCTACAGCGAGAAGGTGCGCGGTCAAGTGCGCCAGCTCACGCTCGGCGGCCAGGACCCGGTGGTGCTGGATGGCCTGCGCGAGCCGGGCTTCCTGATGTGCAACCGGGAGGGTCTGTGGATCACCGAAGACGCCACCCACCAGGCCCGCGTCCTGCTGCTGGACAGGCGCAACCAGCTGCACCCGGTGCTTGCCCACCTGCGCTCGCCGCAGACCATAGTCGAGACCGAACCCGGGCGTTACCTGGTGGCCGAGCAGGGCCGCAATCGGGTGCTCGAGCTGGAACGAGCATCTGCCGAGCCATGATTCGGGCCATTTCGCCCCCTTGGAAATATCACCACACAATTTTCACATTTGTAGGGTTAGGTTGGTGGCCATGCCCGCGAGCTGCGGCCAACCGGGAGCCTCCGCCCACAGTGCCGGGTCTGGCTTCCAGGCATGCGGGATAACAACAAACAGGGGCTGAATGAAGATCACCATTTTCGGAACCGGCTATGTCGGTCTGACTCAGGCAGCCTGCCTGGCAGAAGTAGGTCACTCGGTCTGCTGTGTCGACGTCGACGAGCGCCGGATCGCGCAACTCAACCAGGGCCATTCGCCCATTCATGAGCCCGGCCTGGACGCCCTGCTCCGGGGCAACCTCGCCGCGGATCGCTTGCGCTTCACCACCGAGGCCGCGGAAGGCGTGGCCTACGCCCGGGTCATCTACATCGCCGTGGGCACGCCTCCCGGCGAAGACGGCAGCGCGGACATGCGGTACGTGTTCGCCGTGGCCGACAGCATCGCCAGCCAGGCCACCGAGGCCAAGGTGGTGATCAACAAGTCCACCTCCCCCGTCGGCACCGTGCAACGCATCAAGCGTCGCCTGGATGAAGCCCTGGCGAGCCAGGGCCGCAGCCTGGAGATGCAGGTGGTGTCCAATCCCGAGTTCCTCAAGGAAGGCTCGGCGGTGGAGGACTGCATGCGCCCGGAGCGCATCATCATCGGCCTGGACGGCGACCGCTCCGACATCGACCTGTTCCGCGAGCTGTACAAGCCCTTCGGCCGCAATCACGAGAAGCTGATGGTGATGGACAGCCGCAGCGCCGAGCTGACCAAGTACGCGGCCAACAGCATGCTCGCCACCAAGATTTCCTTCATCAACGAGATGGCCAACCTGGCCGAGCGTTTGGGCGCCGACATCGAGATGGTGCGCAAGGGCATCGGCTCGGACTCGCGCATCGGCTACGACTTCATCTACGCCGGCTGCGGCTATGGTGGCTCCTGCTTCCCCAAAGACATCCAGGCGCTGCAGCGCACCGCCGCTGAAGTCGGCTATCGCCCACAGTTGCTGGAAGCGGTGGAGTCGGTGAACCACCGGCAGAAGCACAAGGTCTTCGAGAACATCCACCGCCACTACAATGGCGACCTCAGCGGCAAGACCATCGCCCTCTGGGGCCTGTCGTTCAAACCCAATACCGATGACATGCGCGAGGCGCCCAGCCGGGTCCTGCTGGAGTCCCTCTGGGCGTCCGGTGCACGGGTCCAGGCCTTCGACCCCGAGGCCATGCAGGAGGCCCGGCGCCTCTACGGCGAACGCAACGACCTGACCCTGATGGACTCCAAGGAAGCGGCGCTGGACACCGCCCATGCCTTGGTGATCCTCACCGAGTGGCTGAACTTTCGCGTCGTCGACTTCGCCCTGATCCGCGAACGCCTGGGCGACAAGGTGATCTTCGACGGCCGCAATATCTTCGATCCGGCGCACCTCGCTCGCGAAGGCCTGGCCTACTACCCCATAGGCCGTGCCGCCGTGGGGGTGGCGCAGCCATGAAATTCCTGGTCACCGGCGCCGCCGGCTTCATCGGCTTCCACACCGCCATGCGCCTCTGCCAATCGGGGCACCAGGTGGTGGGCATCGACAACCTCAACGACTACTACAGCGTCGCACTCAAGCTCGCACGGCTGGAACAGCTGCAGGCGCTGCCCGGCTTCTCCTTCCTCAAGCTGGACATCGCCGACCGCGAAGCGATGCAGGCGCTGTTCCGCGAGCAGGACTTCGAGCGGGTCATCCACCTCGCCGCCCAGGCGGGCGTCCGCTATTCCCTGGAGAATCCCCACGCCTACGCCGACGCCAACCTGAGCGGCTTCGTGAACGTGCTGGAAGGCTGCCGCCAGGCCAAGGTCAAGCACCTGGTCTACGCCTCCAGCAGTTCGGTATACGGCATGAACAGCAAGGTGCCCTTCTCCACCGAGGACGCCGTGGACCATCCGGTTTCGCTCTACGCCGCCACCAAACGTGCCAACGAGCTGATGGCCCATACCTACGCCCATCTCTACCGGATTCCCACTACAGGCCTGCGCTTCTTCACCGTGTACGGCCCCTGGGGACGCCCGGACATGGCGCCGTTCAAGTTCACCAAGGCGACCCTCGAAGGGAAGCCGATCGACCTCTATAACGACGGCGATATGTCGCGGGACTTCACCTATATCGACGATGTCGTCGAAGGGACAGTCCGCATCCAGGACTGTCCTCCGCCCTACGCCGATGAGCCGGACGACGCCAGGAACGGACCGCCGGCCAGACTGTTCAATATCGGCCTGGGTTCGCCCGTGCGGTTGCTGCATTTCGTCGGCTGCATCGAGTCCGCCACCGGCGTGCAGGCGATCAAGCAGATGAAACCCATACAGCCGGGCGACGTGCCGCAGACCTGGGCCGATGTCAGTGCACTGGCCAGGCGCACCGGCTTCCGCCCCGTCACACCGCTCGAGGAGGGCGTCGCACGCTTCGTCGACTGGTACCGCTCCTTTTACGGGGTGCGCCCTTGATGCCCCTGCGCGCGGTGATCAAGGGCCTCGGGCTCATCCTCAGCCTGGCCCTGGTCGGCTACCTGTTCGACAGCAGCGACCTGGGCAATGCCGTGAATGAGGCCTGGGTCGACGCGCATATCCGCGGCCACGGCCTCGAAGGCACCCTGTTGTTCCTCGCCATGGGGGCGCTGTTCACTGCCGTCGGCCTGCCCCGGCAGATCATCGCCTTCCTCGCCGGCTACGCCTTCGGTCTGGCTCCGGGCACGCTGCTCGGCACCCTGGCGGCCTTGCTGGGCTGCCTCATCACCTTCATCTATGCGCGTTCGTTCGGCAGGAGCCTGCTGCGCGAGCGCCTCGGCAAGCGCGCCGCGCGCTTCGACCAATTCATTTTTGAACATCCCTTCTTCATGACCTTGCTGATCCGCCTCCTGCCGGTGGGCAGCAACCTGCTGACCAACCTCGCCGCCGGGATTTCCAGCGTGCGCATGGCGCCCTTCCTGGCCGCCAGCTTCGTCGGCTTCCTGCCGCAGACCCTGGTGTTCGTCCTGGTGGGCAGCGGCATCACCGTCGCGCCGACACTGCGGATCGGCATGGCCACGGTGCTGTTCCTGCTGTCCGGGATGCTCGGCGCCTACCTGTACCACCGCCATCGCCACGGCCTCGGCATCGACGACAAGGTCGATGCCGCCCTGGGCGAGGCGGAGCAATCCTGATGCGCGAGCGATCCGCGGTGTCGTCCGCCTGCAACCCTGGGTAGCCACGCTGGCCCGCGCGATACCGCGTCAACCACTCGAACCAATACCTCCATTGATGGATCCAGAATGTCGAACCGGCCCTACCTCTCCGTATTGATCCCGGCCAAGAACGAAGCCGAGAACCTGCCCGGCCTGCTGGAAGAGATTCGTCAGGCGCTTTCCGGCGAATCCTTCGAAGTGATAGTCGTCGACGATGGCAGCACCGATAACACCACGGCACGGCTGCTCGCCCTCAAGCACGCCGGTTACCCGCAACTGCGCATCCTCAGCCACGACCGCTCGCTCGGCCAGAGCACCTCGATCTACCACGCGGCGCAGGCCGCCGAGGGCACCTGGCTGGCCACCCTCGACGGCGATGGCCAGAACGACCCGGCGGACATTCCCGGCATGCTGGCCATCGTTCGCGGGCCGGAAGCGCCGATCAACCTCAAGCTGATCGCCGGCCACCGGGTGAACCGCCGCGACACCGCCAGCAAGCGCTGGGCCTCGCGCTTCGCCAACCGGCTGCGCGGCCGCCTGCTCAAGGACAACACCCCGGACACCGGTTGCGGCCTCAAGCTCATCGAGCGCGACGCCTTCCTCCGCCTGCCCTACTTCGACCACATGCACCGCTTCATTCCGGCGCTGATCCAGCGCCACCAGGGCGGCATGCTGGTGCACCCGGTGAACCACCGCCCGCGCAGCGCCGGCGTTTCCAAGTACGGCAACCTGGATCGCGCGCTGGTGGGCATCCTCGATCTGTTCGGCGTGTGGTGGCTGATCCGCCGCACCCGCTTCAACGCCAGCCCCCGCGAGCTGGAGGGCTGAGCATGGGCCGCATCTCGCCAGCCGTAGGCGGAAGCGCCGAGCCCATGCGCCTGCTCAGCTCCCAGCGTGCCTCGCTGCTGCTCCTGCTGCTGCTCGCCGCGGCGATGATCAGCGCTGGTCTCGGCATGCGCCATCCGTCCAATGTGGACGAGGAGCGCTTCCTCGGCGTGGCCCTGGAAATGCTCCAGGGTGGCGATTGGCTGATTCCCCATCGCGCCGCCGAGATCTACCCGGACAAGCCGCCACTGTTCATGTGGGCCATCGCCCTCCTCGTCCGCCTCGGCGTCGCGCCGACCATCGCCCTGTTCCTGCCGGCGCTGCTGGCCGGCATGGTGGCCACCGCCTGCCTGTACGACCTGGGCACGCGCCTGTGGAATCGTCGGGTGGGCATGATCGCCGGCCTGCTGTTCCTCGCCACCTACCAGACCTACAGCATCCAGCGCGCCGGGCAGATCGACGGTTTTCTCCTGCTCTGGACCGCCCTCGGCCTCTACGGCATGGTCCGCCACCTGCTGCTCGGCCCGGCCTGGGGTTGGTTCTACGTGGCCTGCGCGGCCATGGGCTTCGGCATCATCAGCAAGGGCGTGGGCTTCCTCCCGGCGCTGATGCTCATCCCCTACGCCTTCGCCGTCCGCCGTGACTGGAGCGGCGTGGCGCGGATGCCCGGCGAAGGCCGCGCCTGGCTCCTCGGTCTGGTGGTGGCCCTGGCGGCCATCGGTACCTGGCTGCTGCCGCTGATCATCAAGGTGACGCTGTTCGGTGACGAGGCCAGCCGCGCCTACCTCGACGAGATCCTCCTGCGCCAGACCGCGCACCGCTACGCCAATGCCTGGCACCATCGCGAGCCGTTCTGGTTCTTCTTCACCAACGTGATCCCCAAGTACTGGCTCCCCCTGGTGCTGGCCCTGCCCTGGATGGTGCCGGCCTGGCGTCGCCAGCTGGCCAAGCACGACGGCCGCTACCTGGTGCTGCTCGGCTGGGTGATATTGGTGCTGTTGTTCTTCAGTCTCAGCAGCGGCAAGCGCAAACTGTACATCTACCCCGCCCTGCCCGGGCTGGTGCTGGCCATGGCGCCGCTGGTGCCATGGCTGTTGCGTCGCTGGTTCGCCCAGCGCCCGCGCGGTCGGAAGATCTTCATCGGCCTGGCGCTGTTCTGGTTCTTCGCCTGGTTCGCCCGCGGCTTCGTCGAGCCGATCAAGGAGGGCGTCAACCCGCGCCAGACCCTGATGGAGGACGTGGCCGAAGTTACCGGTGGCGCCGAACTGGTGCTGACCCACTGGCGCGAGGGCCATTGGCTGTTCGCCCGACAGCCCGTGGTGCACTTCGGCGTGATAGCGCCGAACCAGACGGACAAGGCCGCCGAATGGCTGCGCAAGAATCCCGGCAGCTACGCGCTGATCCAGCCCGCCGAGCTGCCACGCTGCTTCAAGCCTGACAAGGCGAGACGAGTCGGCGATGCCGACGACGAAGACTGGTATCTGGTGCAGGCCGATGCCGACAACGGCCAATGCCACGACCCCACGGCCGCCCAGCCCTACCGCTTCGCCTGGAAGCAACCGCTCGACTGATGCCCCGCTGACCGCGCCACGACCTCCGCCACAGGCGGGGTTCGCGGCTGGCGCTCGTCCGCAAAACAGGACAACCCGATGAACAGTGCCATCGAACACCACAAGTTGAAGATCAAGCCCAGGCGCCCGCTACGCACCTGGGGCCTGTGCGGCCTGGCGCTGACGGTGGTGGTCACCGCGGGCCTGGCTTCGGCCGTATTCCACTGGCACGAGCGGGCCTGGTTCTATGTCGCCAGCCGCCTCGATGCCGAGCAATGGGCCGGCCGCAGCATCTGGCTGCCGGATTACCGGGTGGATATCGAGGCGCGGCCCGTAACGGGCATCGCCGACGACCTCTCGGCCATCGACTACGACCCGGACAAACATCGCTTGCTGGCCGTCACCAATGCGGCACCGACCAAGATAGTCGCGCTGGACCCGGAAGGCCTGGTCAGCGCCGAGTACCCCCTGCTGGGCTTCCAGGACGTGGAGGGCCTGGCCTATATGGGCGACGGCCAGGTGGTGGTCACTGACGAGAAAGCGCAACAGTTGTTGTTCTTCCGCCTGCCCGACCAGCCGGGCCAGGCCATCGACAAGAAGGACGCGCAATCCCTCACCCTGGGCATCAACCTCGGCACCCACAACAAGGGCTTCGAAGGGGTGACCTACGACGCTGCCCACGACCGCCTGTTCGTCGCCAAGGAGCGCGACCCGCGGCAGCTCTACGCGATATCCGGGGTCAAGGAGAGCCTCGGCGGCGAACTGCGGATCAAGGTGCAGGACCTTACCGACTGGGTCGAGCGCAGCGTCTTCGCCAAGGACATCTCCGACCTGCACTACGACGCGAAGACTGGGCACCTGCTAGTGCTCAGCCATGAATCCAGGCTGGTCATCGAGCTGGGCGAGAACGGCGAGATGGTCAGTTTCCGCACCCTGCTCGGGCACATTAGTGACCTCAAGAAAAGCGCGGGTCAGGCAGAAGGCCTGACCCTGGATGAGCAGGGACGGCTCTATGTGGTCAGCGAACCCAACCTGTTCTACCGCTTCAGGAAGAACTGAGGCTCGCCACCTCGTCCTCCGCCAGCGCTTCCGGGGCCGGCGCCGGGCGATAGAGCACCAGGCGATAGCAGACCAGGCTGATCATCCAGTCGAACAGCAGGGTCCAGAGGTTGTGCGAGAGAAAATGCGCGCCCTGCATCATCCGTCCGAGGGAGAACAGGCCGCCAAGGGCCAGGGCCCCCACCAGGGCGACTTTGGCCAGGCGCGGGCGGCGGTCGCGCAGGACGAAGTACAGGGCCAGCAGGGAGAAACCGGCCGAGGCATGGCCACCGGGCCAGCAACGGCCAGGCTTGTCGACGAAGGCGTGATGGCCGAGCAGCGGCGAATAAGGCTCCACGCCGCCGAACTCCGCCAGGCTCCAGGGGCACTGGACGGCGGTGACGGCCTTGAGCGGCATGACGATGGCAGTGGAGACGCCCAGCGCCAGCACCAGGTAGCCCAGCGGACGGCGCAACGGACGCAGCCGGGTGGGCAACAGGCTGGCGACAAAGCCGACCACGGCCAGGACGCCGAGGAGGATCACCGCCTGTTTCGCGCGATCGTGCAGTACGTCTTCGAGGAAGGCACTGTGGCGGCCGATGAAGCCGGTCTGCGGGTCATAGAACAGATTGGCCAGGGCGAAGTCGAGCCGGGGTACGTCGACCAGCAGCAGGAGTGCCATGACCAGCAACGGTAGGCCGCTCCAGAGCAGGAAATTGAAGGGACGCGAAGGTTGCATCTAAGGGTCCTTGGGGGAAGTGGGACCGCGGCAGTCTGCCCAGCCCCGCGTGAGCAACTGGTATAGAACTCGTGAAAAAAACATCATCGGCGCCTGGCCGCCGGACAGAGGGCATTCCGTGCGCGTACTGATCATCGAAGACAACCGCGACATCCTCGCCAACGTGCTGGATTACCTCCAGCTCAAGGGCTACGGCGTCGACTGCGCCCAGGACGGCCTCAGCGGCCTGCACCTGGCCACCACCCAGCACTACGACCTGATCGTGCTTGACATCATGCTGCCGGGCATCGACGGACTGCAGCTGTGCAACCGGCTGCGCCAGGACGCCCGCCGCGACACGCCAATCATCATGCTCACCGCCCGCGACACCCTGGAGGATCGGTTGGCCGGCCTGAAATCCGGCGCCGACGACTACCTGGTCAAGCCCTTCGCCCTGTCCGAACTGGTGGCGCGCATCGAGGCCGTGGTGCGCCGCAGCCATGGCGGCCGCAGGACCCGGCTGCAAGTGGGAGACCTCCGCTACGACCTCGACACCCTGGAAGCCACCCGCGCAGGCCAGACCCTGCGGCTCAACCCCATTGGCCACAAGCTGCTCACCACCCTGATGCGCAAGAGCCCGGCGGTGGTGCGCCGGGAGGTGCTGGAAGAGGCGCTCTGGGGTGACAACTGCCCGGACAGCGACAGCCTGCGCAGCCATATCCACCAGTTGCGCCAGGTCCTGGACAAGCCTTTCGACAAAGCGCTGCTGCACACCATCCACGGCGTCGGCTATCGCCTGGCGGAGCTGGACTAGAACGACTGAAATCGAGAAGCCGGCCGTAGGATGCGCCATGCGCACCAGGTCCGATGCCCGGGCCTGACATCGGGTCTGCTGACACCAAAGTCTGGTGCGCGCGGCGCACCCTACCCGGACGGGCTAACGTAGACAGGGCCAGGCACAGCGGACCGACAGGACAGGGACATGCCCGCATCCACCACCACGCACCGCATTCCGCGCACGGTCTGGGCGCTGGGCTTCGTCAGCCTGTTCATGGACCTGTCGTCCGAACTGGTGCACAGCCTGCTGCCGCTGTTCCTGGTGGGCAGCCTCGGTGCGAGCATGCTGGCGGTCGGCCTGATCGAAGGCCTGGCCGAAGCCACGGCGCTGATCGTCAAGGTATTCTCCGGCGCCATCAGCGACTACCTGGGCAAACGCAAGGTCCTGCTGCTGTTCGGCTACGGGATGGCGGCGCTGACCAAGCCGCTGTTCCCGCTCGCCGGCTCGGTCGACCAGGTGCTTTTCGCCCGCCTGCTGGACCGCATCGGCAAGGGCATCCGGGGTGCCCCACGGGATGCCCTGGTGGCCGATATCGCTCCAGAGGAGATTCGCGGTGCCTGCTTCGGCTTGCGCCAGGCCATGGACACAGTGGGCGCCTTCCTCGGGCCGCTGCTGGCCATCCTGCTGATGAGCCTGCTGGCCGGCGATATCGGCCTGGTGCTCTGGTTCGCCGTGCTGCCGGCACTGGTCTCGGTGGGCCTGATAGTGGTCGGTGTGCGCGAGCCGGACAGCGCGCGTCCCGCCCGGCACCTGCGTTCGCCCATCCGGCTCGCCGCCTGGCGCAGCTTCCCGGCAGCCTATTGGTGGGTGGTGGGGTTGGGCGCGTTGTTCAGCCTGGCCCGCTTCAGCGAGGCCTTCCTGGTGCTGCGGGCGCAAGATGCCAGCTTCTCCACCACCTGGGTGCCCCTGGTGATGGTGGTGATGGCGGGCTTCTACATGCTCTCGGCCTACCCTGCGGGGAAATGGTCCGATCGCCTCAGCCGCAGCGCCCTGCTGGCCGTTTCCCTGGTGCTGCTGATCATCGCCGACCTGTGCCTGGCGAAAGCCGGATCACCTGCCCTGCTCTTGGCCGGCGTGGCCTTCTGGGGCCTGCACATGGGTTTCAGCCAGGGCATCCTCGCGGCTCTGGTGGCCGAGACCACCCCGGCCGACCTCAAGGGCACCGCCTTCGGCCTCTTCAACCTTGCCAGCGGCGCCGCCCTGCTGCTGGCCAGCCTGCTCGCCGGCTGGCTCTGGCAAAGCCTGGGCGCGGCCAGCACCTTTATCGCCGGCGCTGCCTTCTGCGTGGCGGCCCTGGTGCTGCTGGGGCTGAGAAATGCTCCCGTAGGTTGGCGCTGAGCCTGCGAAGCCCAACAGAACCGAGGCGCCGAGTTCTTCCTTCGTTGGGCTTCGCTCTGCACCAACCTACTCACCCCCTCTCCCAAAGGGAGAGGGGAGGAAAAGCGGCTACGGCTGCACCCACCCCCGCGCCAGCAGCGGTCGGTCCCATTCCGGTTCGTCGCTGATGCGTTCCACCAGGAACTCGATCAGGCTGCGCACCTTGAGGGCGCGGCGCTGGGTAGCCGGGTAGACGGCGGAGAAGTTGAAAGAGGACAGCGAATAATCGGTCAGCACCGGCACCAGCCGGCCGGCCAGCAGATCAGCGCTGGCCACCAAAGTGGGCAAGCAGACCACGCAGGCGCCGGTGATGGCGTAGTCGCGCAGCAGGTGGACGGAGTTGGAACGCACCTGGCCGGTGAGGTTGAGTTCTACCTGTTCACTACCGTTGAACAGCCATTTGTTGCGCGATGGGTAGCCCTCGTAGAGCGCCACCTTGTGTGCCTGCAACTCCGCCGGGGCCCTGGGCGCGCCATGGCGTTCCAGGTACTCGGGCGAAGCGCAGAACAGGCGGCGGACGCTGAACAGCTTGCGCTCGATCAGGGACTCGGCCAGCGGCGGGAACATCTGGAAGGCCAGGTCGAAGCCTTCCTCGATCGGGTCCACCACCCGGTCATTGACGATCACGTCCACTTCGATGTCCGGGTACAGATCGGTGAACTCCGCCAGCAGGCTGCCGAAATGGCCGATGGCGAAGCCCGGCAGCATCTGCACCCGCAGCTTGCCTGTCGGTTTGGCGCGCAGGTCGCGCATGTGCTCGGTGAGGCTGTTGAAGCTGGCCACCATGTCGGCGCATTCCTTGTAGTAGGTCTCCCCCACTTCCGAGAGCCGCACATGGCGGGTGCTGCGGTGGAACAGCGGCGCGCTGATGTAGTCCTCCAGCTGCTGGATACGGTGGCTGATGACCGAGCGGGTCACCCCCAGCTGCTGGGCGGCCTTGGCGAAGTTGCCGGTTTCCGCGACGCGGACGAAGGCTTCGATGCTGAGCAGGCGGTCCATGGTTTTTTCCGGGTTGGCGATGAGTTGCAGGATTGAAACATGTGGAGGCGAATTCATTCGCTATGCAGGCCGAAGGACTGCCTCTTCTTGGGGCCGCTTCGCGACCCTTAGCGAATGAATTCGCCCCCACAAGAGCGTTGTTAGCCCGCTATTAACCTTCTCTGCATCGGAAACAGCTGCCAGCCGAACCGCTCGCTCACCAGCCCCCAGACGCCCTGGGGTGCTTTCAGCATCATCAGCACCGCCACGCTGCCGAGGATGATCATGTACAGCGCGCCGAACTCGGCGAAGCAGCTGCGCAGCACGAAGTAGATCAGGGTGCCGATCAGCGGCCCTTCGAGGGTGCCGATGCCGCCGATGATGACGATGAAGATCACCGCCGCCGTCCAGTCCTGCACGCTGAAAGCAGCGTCCGGAGAGATGCGCAGCTTCTGCAGAAAGATCAGCGCGCCGACCACACCCGTGCAGCCGGCGGCCAGCACGTAGACCATCAGCTTGGTGCGGAACACATCGATGCCGAGACTACCGGATGCCGGCTCCGAGTCGCGGATCGCGGTCAGCGCCAGGCCCTGGCGGGAGCGCAGCAGCAGGTAGACCACCAGCACCGCGGCCACGGCGATGGTCAGGGCGCTGAAGTACAGCAGCATCTCGCGGCCGTCGCGGCTGCTGCCGATCTGCCGGACGATGGACGCCGGCAGGCTCTGCCCCGAACCACCGCCGAGGCTGCCCACCTGGGCGAGGCCAAGGCGGAACACCTCAGCCACCACCCAGGTGCCGATGGCGAAGTAGGCGCCGCGCAGGCGGAACAGCACCAGCGCGGTGGGCACCGCCAGCACGGCCACCACCAGCCCCGAGAGGAACACCGCCGCCAGCGGCGGCACGCCGAGGTGGGCAGCGAGGACGAAGAGCAGGTAGCCGCCCAGGCCGACGAAGGCCTGCTGACCCACCGAAACCATGCCGGCGTAGCCCGCCAGCAGGTTCCACATCTGCGCCAGGGCCAGGTAGTAGGCGAATTCCACCACCAGGCGCAGCACCGCGCGGTCGGCCCAGAACGGCAGGGAAGCCAGCACCAGCACCAGCACGCCGAGCAGCGCCAGGCCCACCTGGCTGCTGCGGGTGCTGCGCTGGACGAGGTAGGCGTTGTTCATCGCATTCATCAGTCGACACTCCGGGGAAACAGGCCGCGCGGGCGGAAAACCAGGATCAGCAGGAACACCAGGTGGCCGGCGAGGATCTGCCAGCCCGGGTCGATGCGCGCGCCCACCGCCTGGGCGACACCGAGGATCACGCCACCGGCCAGAGTGCCCCAGAGGCTGCCGAGGCCGCCGATGATTACTGCCTCGAAGCCATAGAGCAGGCGTGCGGGACCAACACTGGGATCGAAGCTGGTGCGCACCGCGAGGAACACCCCGGCGATGGACACCACCGCCATCGCCAGGGCCATGGCCAGGCCGAAGATGTGGCGGTTGTCGATGCCCATCAGCTGGGCGGTGTGCTGGTCATCCGAGGTGGCGCGGAAGGCGCGGCCGAGACTGGTCTTGTAGAACAGCAGCTGCAGTCCGCCTATCACCAGCAGCGCGCAACCGAACACCATCAGCGGCATCACCCCGAGGCTGAGACCGCCGAGGGACAGGCTGGCCACTTCCAGGTCGCCCTGGGAAAGTTTCTGGCTGTCGGCGCTGAAGAACTCCAGCAGCACGTTCTGCAGGATGATCGACAGGCCGAAAGTCACCAGCAGCGGCGGCAGGATGTCCTGGCCGAGGGTGCGGTTCAGCAGTTCGCGCTGCAGGCCGTAGCCGACCGCGAACATCACCGGCACCACCAGCACCAGGCTGGCCAGCGGCGACAGACCGAGGGCCTCCACCACCACCAGGGCCAGGTAGGAGGCCAGCACGATGAAGTCGCCGTGGGCGATATTGACCAGGCGCATGATGCCGAACATCAGCGACAGGCCGACCGCGAACATGGCGTAGAGGCCGCCGAGCAGCACGCCCTGCACCAGGGTATTGAGCCATTCCATCGTCATGCCTCCGCCAGGCCGAAATAGGCCGCCTTGATCCGCTCCTTGCTGACTTCGCCCGGCTTGCCGGAGAGGGAGATACGCCCCTCCTGGAAGCAGTAGAAGCGGTCCGCCACGGCCAGGGCCTGGTTGATGTCCTGCTCGACCAGGATCACCGCAGTGCCGTCGGCCTTGATCGACGGCAGCGCGGCATAGATGTCCTTGATGGTGGTGGGCGCCAGGCCCAGGCTGATCTCGTCGCAGAGCAGCAGGCTCGGGCTCGACATCAGCGCACGGCCGATGGCGACCATCTGTTGCTGGCCGCCGGAAAGCGCAGTGCCGGGGCGCTTGCGCAGCGTTTCCAGTACCGGGAACAGCGCGTAGATGCGCTGCAGGTTCCAGGCACCCTGGCGCTTGCTGTAGGCGCCGATCAGCAGGTTCTCCTCGACGCTGAGGGAGGGGAACAGCCTGCGACCTTCCGGCACCAGCGCTATGCCCCGCTCCAGCACGCGATTGGCCGGCAGGCTGCCGATGTATTCGCCCTTGAAGCGGATGGCGCCGGAGTCGTTGCGGATCAGCCCGGCAAGCGAGCGCAGGAAGGTGGATTTGCCGGCGCCGTTGGAGCCGATGATGGCCAGGGTTTCGCCCTCGGCCAGTTCCAGGTCGATGTCGAACAAGGCCTGGAAGTCGCCGTAGCCGGCGCGCAGTTTGCGGATCGTCAGCATGACCTCAGCTCCCGATGCCCATGTAGATTTCCTGCACCCTGGGGTTGGCCATCACCGCGTGGGGCTCGCCTTCGTCCAGCTTGCGGCCGAAGTTGATCACCGCCAGGCGGCCGACCACCGCCAGCAGCGCGTGGACAATGTGCTCGATCCAGATGATCGCGGTGCCCGAACGATGGATGCCCTGGATGGTGCCCACCAGCTCCAGGCACTCGGGCTCGGTGAGGCCGCCGGCGATCTCGTCGAGCAAGAGCAGCTGCGGCCGGGTGGCCAGGGCGCGGGCCATTTCCAGGCGCTTGCGCTCCAGCAGGGTCAGGGAGCCGGCCAGGGCGTTGGCTTTCTTCATCAGGCCGGTGAGTTCGAGGATGTGCGCGCACCAGGCATGGCCGTCCTTTTCCGCCTGCCCGGCGCCGAAGGTGGCGCCCACCAGCAGGTTTTCGAATACCGTCATCTTCACGAAGGGATGGGGAATCTGGTGGGAACGGCCGATGCCACGCTGGCAGCGTTTGAACACCGGTTCACGGGTGACGTCTTCACCCTGGAAGTGGATGCGCCCGCTGTCGGGCGCCACGCCGCCTGCGATCAGGTTGAACAGCGTGCTCTTGCCCGCGCCATTGGGCCCGATGATGCCCAGCGCTTCGCCCGGCGCCAGGGCCAGGCTGAGATTGTCGGTCACCTTCACCGAGCCGTAGCTCTTGTGCACCTGCTCCAGTACGAGGAGTTGTTGCATGTCGTGATACCTGTTTGCGGCCATGCTGGCCGGAATTCCCGGATTGCATCCGGGCACGAACCGCCCCCTCTCCCCTCGGGGAGAGGGCTGGGGAGAGGGGGGGACCCGCCGCTCAGTACGCGATCGCCTGCATCTCCCCACCCAGGGGAATCTGCGGCGCGGTCTGGTTGCTGGTGATCACCAGGTCATAGGTGAAGGGGCCACCGAGACGCCACTGGCCCGACACCAGCGGGGTCTTGGCGACATTCTTCACCGGGCCGTTCTTCCAGCTCACCGGGCCGACCACGGTATTCAGCTCGGTCTTCAGCAGCGCATCCCGCGTGGCCGCCGGATTGCCCGCCTCCTCGGTGCGCTGGAGGATGTCCACGGCCAGCTCGAACAGCGCATGGACGAAGCCCAGCGGCTGGGTCCACTGCTTGCCGGTGGCCTGGGTGTAGCGCGCGGCCAGCTGCCCGGCGGTGAGGCCATTGAGCGAGGAGCTGAAGGGGTGGCTCGGGCTCCACCAGATTTCCGTGGACAGGTTGTGCCCGGCCTTGCCCAGGGTCTCCACCGCCGAGGGGAAGAGCAGCGCCTTGCCCACCGACATGGCCTTGGGCTGGAAGCCCTGCTGGCGCGCCTGGGTCCAGAAGGTGGTGAGGTCAGGCGGGATAACCACGCCTGTGACAATCTCGGCCTCGGCCTTCTTGAAGGCGGAAATCTGCGCGGAGAAATCGTCGGTCAGGCTCTGGAAGCGGCCCGGGTCCACCAGCTGGAAGCCCTTCTGCGAGAGCACCGGCGGGAAGCCCAGCTTGTCATCGCCCCAGGCGTTGCCGTCGCCGTCGTTGGGAAACAGCCCGCCGATCACCTTGTTACTGCCCATGCCGCCCCACATGGCGGTGTAGCTGGCGATCACGTCCTCCAGGCCCCAGAAGAAGTGATAGGTCCACTCGAAGCCTTCATCCGGCTTGCCGCCACGGGTGAAGAACCAGGGCTGCCAGGGCGCCACGGTGGAGATGCAGGGGATCTCGTTGATCTCGCACTGGTCGGACACCGGGTTGGTGGTTTCCGGGGTGGACGACACCAGCATCAGGTCGATGCCATCGGACAGGATCAGCTCGTTGGCCACTTCGGCGGCGCGGTTGGGGTTGGACTGGCTGTCCTTGACCAGCACCTCCAGGCGGCAGCGCTGGCCGCCCACGGTGATGCTGTTCTTCAGCACCGAAGCGAGGCTTTCGATGATGTAGGCGTCCGCTGCGGCAAAGGGGGCCAGCGGGCCAGTCTGGGGGCTGACATAGCCGATGCGGATGACCTTCTCCGCCGCCAGCAGCGGTCCTGAAGAAAAGCCTGCGAGCAGCGAGCCGCCAGCCACGACGCCGCTTGCCCGCAGGAAATCACGCCGGGAAAGCCCGGCACCGAGGAGTTTCTTGTTGTTGTCCATGGCGTGTACCTCGTCGAGAGCGTGGAACCCGGCGCGGGCTCGCGAAGGCGCCCGGCCAGGACTGGCACTGGGGTGGTGCCCGATCAGAAGAAGACGGTGATGTCGAAGGAGCCGACCAGTTGGCTGTCTTCGCGGCCGTCGCCGAAGGCGTCGCGGCCGTTGCCGCTGTGAATGTCGTAGCGCAGCTCGGGGCGCAGGCGCACGTTGGGCACGGGCGTCCAGGCGAGGTTGGTGGTGAAGCCGTAGAAGCTGCCCCAGCTCGGGTCGGGGATGCCGGTCTGCGGGTCGATGTTGGCCATCACCACATGCACCGGGGCGTCCGTGTAGAACCACTCGGCGCGGCTGTTCCACATCAGGTTGTCGCCCAGGCGGTGGTACCAGTTGACGTCGGTGCCGTACCAGTGGGCGTTGCTCTTGTTGGCAAAGGCGGCGAAGGCCCCGTCCTCCTGCTGGCCGTAGTTGAACTCCACGGCGACGCGGTTGCGCTCGTCGAGCACATGGGAAACCGTCAGGTAGGAGGCGTAGCGGGTCAGGTCCTGGTCCTCGGTCCCGGCCGGGATCGGCGAGCCGCAGGCGCATTCGGCGAAGCTGTCGCCAGCGCCATTGCCGTAGATGTTTTCCCAGTCGACCCAGGTACGGAAATCCGCCGAACGCCAGCGCAGGTTGGCGATCACGTCGGGGTCACCGTTGGGGTCCTGCATGTTGTTCCAGCCCTGCACCACACCCAGTTCGAAACCGAGCATGCTGCCGCCCTCTTCCTGCGGCAGCTTGAAGGAGTAGAGCGCGCCGGTGTGCTTGGCCGGACCGTGCATGAAGGAGTAGGTATGGCTGTAGAAGTCCGTCGGCGCCGGGCTGCCGAGGGCAAAGCCGATCTCGTTTTCCAGCGGGGTGTGGAAGACGCCGAGCATCAGGTTGGAACCGCCAAGCACCGGGATATAGAAGTCCAGGTAGGCCTGGGCGATGTTGAAGTTCTCGTCATTGGCGTCGGCATCACGGTTGACGCCGAAGTCTTCATCGAAGCCGTAGGTCTTGAAGAAGCGTGCGTCCTTGCCATACAGCGCGGTGACGTTGAAGCCCCAATCGGCCTCTTGCGGCATCGGACCGGGGAACGGGCCGACACGACCGACCACATTGCCTTTGGGGGTCTTCTCGATGGCCAGGGCGAACTGGTTGAGGTTGAAGCCTTCGTCGTTGTTGAAGAAGGCCTGCTTGCTCACGTCGTCGCTGCCGTTGTCGTTGTAGATCCAGCCGGCCTGGGCCCAGCCGTGGACCTTGATGCCATGGTCCTTTTCCAGGCTGTCGCCAAAGACGCTGCGGAACAGGGAACCGTCCGGGCCCGATTCGGCGGCTTGGGTGAATGCAGGGAACAGCGCAGCGGCCGCCAGGAGCGGGCCGAGCAGGGAGGACGCGGGAAGATGCTTGCGAGGAATCATGGCAGCTACCTTGTTGTTATTAGTCAGCCTGATGCCGAGTCGGGTCCTGATGGCAGTGCGGCCCTGTCGTTCGGCTGGCTCGCAAGCTACAAGCGCCCTCCTCCCCCAACAATTCCGCTTTCAGCGATTTGAGTGTTTGCGAATCGAGAACAATGGCGGGCGGGCGGCGAGGTAGAGCGGTTGGTGCGGGGATGGGGTGTGGCGGGGGTGGGCGGTTATCGGACGGGATTCGCAAGAGATTGCGGGCTGCTCGAACCCTGAGGGGGCGATTTCAACTGTAGGGGCGAATGAATTCGCCCCTACAAGGAATCAAAAGCGCTGTTGCTTGTTGCGCAGGGGCTCCAGCAACGGCTTCAACCCGTTATGGTCGATCTCCTGCATCAGCATCAGCAGCCGCCCGATCTCGCCCTTGGGAAAGCCCTCGCGGGCGAACCAGTTGAGGTAGTGCCCGGGCAGGTCGGCGAGCAGCCGGCCCTTGTACTTGCCGTAGGGCATCTCACGGGTGACCAGGAGCAGAAGGTCTTCGGGGTTCATCGGGCGGCCTTGTCAGCGATCGGGAGCGGCGATTGTCGCAGAGGCGAATGGCTCAGGCATCCACCGGTGTGCCCAGCAGCCCGAACTCGGCCGGGACCTTGACGTAGAACAGCGGCACACCCTCCTCGTCCAGGCGCTTCAGCAGGGCGTCGCATTCGTCCTCGGAAAGGGCCATGAGGATCAGCATCGGCTGGTCGGCCATCTCGAAGAAGTGGTGGGAATGGAACTGCCTGGTATGGCCGAACCCCTCGATCCCGGAAACCAGGGTGGCGCCGCGCAAGCCCATGTCCATGGCCAGGCCGACTACCCAGTCGGCCAGCATCTTGCCCTGGTGCCGGCGGTTCTGCTGCGTGTAGAGCGTAAGCTGGTAACCCTTCATGACTGCCTCCTGCCCAATTCAAGCATGGCACCCGAACCCTGGACGACGCCCCTTTGTCGATGGCCGGCACCAGCCGATGAAGCGCCCTTCCCAACAGCCGCGGCCGGGCGTAATCAGGAAGGTCCCTCACGTGCTGTTCCACCTCCAACCCTGCGGAGGAACACCTGATGAACATCCCCGGTTACCGGCCCCGTCTCAGCGTCGCGGCCAGCGCCATCCACCCGCTGCTGAAGAGCCTCTACGTGATGGCCGCCCTGGTGGAGGCCCGGGACGCCTATACCGGCGGCCACCTCTGGCGCGTTTCCCAGTTTTCCCAGCTGCTGGCCATGGACATGGGCCTGCCAGCCTCCGAAGTGGCACGCATTTCCCTCGGCGGCTTTCTCCATGACCTCGGCAAAATAGGCGTGCCCGACGCCGTGCTGAATAAGCCGGGCCCGCTCGACGAGCATGAGTTCGAAGTCATGCGCACCCACCCGGAAGTCGGCCAGCGCCTGCTCACAGGGCACCCGCTGGCGCCCCTGGTGCTGCCGGTGGTGCTGATGCACCACGAGACCCCGGACGGCCGCGGCTACCCGCAGGGCCTGCGCGGCGAGGCCATTCCCGTGGAAGCGCGGATAGTCGGGGTAACGGACGCCTTCGACGCGATGACCAGCACCCGCCCCTATCGCAGTGCCATGCCTATCGCCACGGCGCTGGACATCATCGCCGAGTACCTGGGCAGCCAGTTCGATCGCGAATGCGGCGAACGGCTGATCGCCCTGGGAGAGCGCGGCGCCCTGGAGCACATAGTCGGCCACAGCGAGCCGCATATCCCGCTGCAGCACTGCGCCGGCTGCGGACCGATCATAGTGGTCAAGCACAGCCAGCCCAGCGGCTCCCTGGTCTACTGCCGCGCCTGCGGCGGCGAGCACCGGGTGGAACGCGACGGCAAGGAAATGCGCCTGATCTTCACCGGCCGGCTCGGCAATGCGGCAGCGCTGGAGCCGGACATGGACGACTTCCTGCTGGAGGAACTGCTGGAAGAAACCGAGACGCTGCTGGATGTCGCGGCCTGAGCCGATCCGGGACGGGGCTACACGATCCCGCCATTGACCCGCAGGGTCTGGCCATTGACCCAGGCCCCTTCCGGCCCCACCAGGAAGGCCACCAGGCTGGAGATGTCCTCGGGATTGCCCAGGCGCTCCAGGGGTGCCTGCCGGGTCAGGCGCTCCACCAGCTCGACCGGCTTGCCTTCGAGGAACAGATTGGTCGCGGTCGGTCCTGGCGCCACGCAGTTGACCGAGATGTTCCGCCCCCGCAGCTCGCGGGCGAAGATCGCGCTCATGGTTTCCACCGCGGCCTTGGATGCGGCGTAGATCGCATAGCCCGGCAGGCCCATCCCTACCACGCTGCTGGACAGGTTGACGATGCGCCCGCCGCTGCGCAGGCGCGTGGCCGCCAGCTTGAGGGTATTGAAAGTGCCGCGGGTATTGATGGCGAAGAGGCGGTCGAAAAGCGCCGTATCGGTGTCGGCCAGGGGTACCAGGCCGGGCTGGATCACCCCGGCGTTGTTGATCAGGATGTCGATGCCGCCGAACTCCATTTCCGTCTGGTCGAACAACACGGCCACCGCCACCGGGTCGCTGATATCGGCCAGTATCGGATAGGCCTGGCCCCCGGCCAGCCTGATTTCCTGTACCACCTGTTCCGCAGCCTCCGGCCGCGTCGCGTAGTTGACTACCACCTGGATGCCATCGGCGGCCAGGCGCCGCGCAATGGCGGCGCCTATGCCACGAGAAGCCCCCGTGACAATGGCGGTTCTGGCGGATTGCGACATGCGAGCCTCCCGGGAATCACCTCGAAGCCCCGGCCGGTGCCGGCTACAGGGCTATTTCAGTGGTATAGCCGGAGTTGGCGCGGCGTGCGGGACCGGCCATCCGGGACGGCTTGTAGGAGCTGGAGGGCGGATCACGCTTCATCGATCCATCTTGGGAGGCGGGAGACGCCCCGCTGGTGGAAATGAAAGGCGATTTCCACCCTACCCCAACCCGGGTACCGGCTCCTTGACGACCGCTGGCCTGTAGCTCGCCGGGCTGAACAGCCGGGTCACCCCGAGCATCAGCACCACGCTCACCACCAGCACCAGCCAGGCGCTGGTGAAGCTGCCGGTGAGCTCCCGCAGCCAGCCGCTGAGCCAGGGCGAAATGGCGTTGATCAGGAAGCCCACGCCCTGCACGAAAGCCGCCAGCTGGCCGGCCTCGCGGGGGTCGCGGCGGTGGTCGAGGGTGAGGATCAGGCTGAGGGCGAAGCAGGCGCCCAGGCCGAAACCGATCAGCGCCACCCAGAGGCCGGCGAACTCCAGGGGCGCCCAGATCAGGCCGGCGTAGCCCACGACCTGAGCCAGCAGGCTCACCGACAGCAGCGGCCGGCGGTCGCTGCCGCGTTGCGCCAGGGCCGGCATGCTGAGGGCGGCCAGCACCTGGAAGATGGTCATGAATGCCAGCAGCGAGCCGCTGCGGGTCGGGCTCCAGCCGAGTTGCTGATAGTAGGCCGGCAGCCAGGCCACCATGCTCATGTAGCCGCAATTCACCAGGCCGAAATAGAGCGCCAGCAACCAGGCACGGCGATTGCCGAGGAAGCTCGTCGGCCTGGCGGCGGCAACCGGTGCCGGGCTGGGCAAGGGGCGCGCTAGCCAGAGCGCCAGTGCCAGCAGCGCCGGCAGCATCCACAGACCGAGCCCCGCCTGCCAGTGCTCGAACTGCTGCGCCAGCAGCGGACTGAACAGCGCCGCCAGACCACCGCCGCCCATCAGGGACGCCGAGTAGACGCCCATGGCCAGGGCCACGTGGCCTTCGAAACGGCGTTTGATCACGGTCGGAAGCAATGCCTGGATCAACGCAACTCCGGCGCCTCCCAGCAATGCGGTGGCCAGCAGCGGCCCCGCCTGACCACTGAGCAGCCGCGCCAGGCAGGCCCCGGCGATCAGCGCGAGGCCCAGGCCGATGCCGCGGCGCTCGCCCAGGCCGCCGAGGCGGTTGCTCAGCAGGGCCACCAGGCCCATGCAGATCACCGGCAGCGTGGTGAGCAGCGCGGCGGTCTGGAAGCCCATGCCAGTGGCGGCGCGGATGTCCGCCAGCAAAGGGCTGACCGAGCTGAGGATGGGCCGCAGGTTGAGCCCCAGGACCACCAGCAGTGCCCAGGCGGCGAGGGTTTCGAGTCGATCAGCGCGTGGCATGCAGGGCCTTCCAGCGGGCGTAGATCTCGGCCATGGCCGGTTGCGGCAGGTGCTGGATGTCCAGCTTCTGCTGCTGCAGCGGCAGGGCCATCTGCTGGTAGACGGCGGCGGTGGACAGGCCGAAGGGCTCGCCTTCGGCATTGGCCGCGGCGAACACCACCCGGCTGACGCCGCACAGGTGCATGGCCGCCAGGCACATGGGGCACGGCTGGCCGCTGGCGTAGATTACGCAGCCGTCCAGGCGCGGCCCCAGCTGCCGGCTGGCGGCGCGGATGGCCTGGAGCTCGGCGTGGGCGGTGGGGTCCTGGCTGAGGTGGATTTCGTTCACTGCGCGGGCCAGGACCTGGCCATCGCGCACCAGCAGCGCGCCGAAAGGACGGCCGCCCTGCTCGACGTTCTGTCGCGCCAGTTCCACGGCCTGTTCGAGGTAGTTGCGGTCTTCCGACATGGGGTACTCCGATTTTCAGCGGGCGCCGGCAGCGCGCAGCTTGGCGGCAATTTCCCGCTGGCCGCGCTGCTCGGCATGTTGCAAGGGGGTGACGCCGTCACGATCGGGCAGGTCGAGGTCGGCGTCGGCGGCTATCAGCAGCTCGACGATGCGCTGGTGGGCCGTACCGCCGTCGCCCAGCAGCACGGCCTCCAGCAGGCAGGTCCAGCCCAGCTTGTTGACGTGGTCGAGGTCGACGCCGGCGCCGATCAGGGTGCGCACGGTGTCCACGTGTCCGCGCTCGCAGGCGGGGATGAGCGCGGTGCCGCCGAAGCGGTTGGTGCTGCGCAGGTCGGCGCCATGGGTCAGGGTCAGTTCGAGAATCTCCTGGTGGCCACTGGCGCCGGCCAGCAGGTAGGCGCTGTCCTGCATGCGGTTCTGCAGGTTGACGTCGGCTCCGGCGTCCATCAGCCGGCGCGCCACCTCCACCCGGTTGGCGACGGTGGCCAGCAGTAGCGGCGTATTGCCCTGGCCATCGCGCACGTCCACGGCCACGCCCTGCTCGAGCATGGCGTCGACCGTTGGTAGGTCACCCGCGCCGGCGGCCTGCAGCAGGCGCTGTGCCGACGCCTGGTCGGCCGTCGCCTCGCCGACGAGGAGGATCCCGGCGGCAAGGAACAGGGTCGGGATGATTCCGGATTTCATGGCATACCTCCGGGCGCGAAAGAATGGGCGAAATTATGTCTTTCTGGTCAAGTATTCTGAAATTAAATATAACCATACACATCAGTGGCCTTTGGAATACCTACATGTTCGATCCCCTCCTCCTGCGCAGCTTCGTGGCCGTGGCCGACTGCGGCAATTTCACCCGCGCCGCCGAGCGGTTGCACCTGACCCAGTCCACCGTCAGCCAGCAATTGCGTCGGCTGGAGGAAAGCCTGGGTTGCCGCCTGCTGGACCGCAGCCAGCGCCAGGTGGTGGCCACGGCCGAAGGCGAGCAACTGCTGGGCTATGCCCGGCGCATCCTCGCCCTGCAGGAGGAAGCGGCCGACGTGCTGCGCCACCAGCCCGACAGCGGCGTGCTGCGCCTGGGGGTCCCCGAGGACTTCGCCGCCGAACGGCTGATGCCGGTGCTGGCGGAGTTCTCCGCCGCCCATCCCGGTGTGCGCCTGGAGGTGACCAGCGGCCTCAGCCCGGAACTGCTTCGGCTCTACCAGGGCGGTGAGTTCGACCTGCTGCTGATCAAGCGCATGGGCGATCCCGGCGGCAGCCTGGCGTCCTGGCCGGAGCCCCTGGGCTGGGTGGACAGCGCCAGGCAGCCGGCCTTCGGCCGCGAGCCCATGCCCCTGGTGGTGTTCCCCGCCGGCGGCCTGTATCGCAACGAAATGCTCCATGGCCTGGACGTGCAAGGTCGGCGCTGGCGGATCGCCTATTCCAGCGCCAGCCTGGCCAGTGTGCGCGCGGCGGTGGCGGCGGGGTTGGGGGTCAGCCTACTGCCGCTGCGGGTGCTTGGGGCGGAGCATCGGCTGCTGGCGAGCGAGGGACTGCCGGAGATCCAGGGATTACGGTTGGCGCTGTATGGGCGGACGGGGTTGGGACGTGCGGGGGATGAGCTGGTGGAGCGGTTGAAAGCTCTGTGCGGAAGCGATGATCCTTGTGGGGGCGAATTCATTCGCTAAACGAGCCGTAGGCTCGCCCAACGAAATTCCATTGGGGCAGCTGCGCTGCCCTTCGCGAATGAATTCGCCCCCACAGAAAAGCAGTGCCCAATGATTCAGGGCAGCTCTTCGGAATCCGAATCCACCTTCTCCAACTGCCCCTGGTCCCAGCCGCCGCCGAGGGCGGCGATCAGCTGGACGCTGGTGGTCAGGCGGCTGCCCATCAGGGTCAGCACGGTGCGCTCGTTATTCAGGGCGGTGGCCTGGTTGGTGACCACGCTGTTGTAGTCCAGCGTGCCTGCCTTGTACTGGTTGGTGATCAGGCGCAGGGCTTCGCGGGCGGCGTCCAGGGCTTCCTGCTGCACCCCGCTCTCCTCTTCCAGGACATCGAGCTGGACCATGTAGTCCTCGGCTTCGCGGAAGCTGTCCAGTACGGTCTGGCGGTAGAAGGCCACGGTCTGGTCGTAATTCGCCTCGGCCTGGGCCACCTGGGAGCGAATCAGGCCGCCGTCGAACAGGGTCATGGCGAATTCCGGGCCGATGGACCAGAAGCGATTGGGCGTGGTGATCCAGTCCTGCAGGCTGCCGCTGCGGTAGCCACCGGCGGCGCTCAGGCTGAGGCTGGGGAAGTAGGCCGACTTGGCGACGCCGATCTGGGCGTTGGAGGCCATCACGTCGCGCTCGGCGGTGGCCACGTCCGGGCGCCGTTCCAGCAGTTGCGACGGCAGCAGGGTCGGCACCTCGGGCAATGCCGGCACGCTGTCCACCTCGGCCAGGCTGAATTCGGAGGGCGGCAGGCCGACCAGCACGGCGATGGCGTTCTCCAGCTGGGCGCGCTGGTACTTGAGGTCGATGGCCTGGGCCTGGGTGCTTTTCAACTGGGTAGTGGCCTGGGCCACGTCAGCCTTGGTGACGATACCGGCCCTGTACTGGTTTTCAGTCAGGGTCAGCGAGCGCTGATAGGCCGCGACTGTGGCCTCCAGCAGGCGCTTCTGCGCATCCAGCACGCGCAGCTGCAAGTAATTCTGCGCCAGTTCCGACTGCAGGCTGAGGCGCACGGCGGCCAGGTCGGCGGCGCTGGCCTGCATGCTGGCGGTGTCGGATTCCAGCTGGCGGCGCAGCTTGCCCCAGAGGTCGATCTCCCAGTTCACCCCGAGGCTGGCGTCATAGCTCTTGGACACGCCGCCGCCCCCGGAGCTGGTCACGGTGGAGCCGTCGGACAAGCGCACCGTGCTGCTGCCACCGCCCTGCCCCGACCGGGTCTTGCTGGTGGCGGCGGTCACCGAGGGGAAGAACGAGGCGCGGGCGCCACGGGCCAGGGCCTGGGCCTGGCGGTACTGGGCGACGGATTGGGCCAGGGTCTGGTTGGACGTGTCCAGGCGCTGCTGCAGGTCGTTCAGGGTGGCATCGCCGTACAGCTCCCACCAGCGGCCGCGGTGCTCCAGGTCCGCCGGGCTGGCCAGGGTCCAGCCTTCGGCGTGCTTGAACTGCGCCGGCACGCTCTGCTCCGGACGCTGGTAATCCGGGCCTATGGCGCAGCCACCGAGCAGCAGGGCAGCAAGGGCCAGGGCCAAGGCGTGGCGCAGGGGTTTGATGGGATGTGCGGCGGTGTTCATAGGGGTGTTTCCAAAGCAGCGTCGGTACGAACGCCGCGCCAGCGGTTGAAGCGGTGGCGCAGGCGGTCGAGGTAGAGGTAGACCACGGGGGTGGTGAAGAGGGTCAGCAACTGGCTCAGCACCAGGCCGCCGATGATGGCCAGGCCCAGGGGCTGACGCATTTCCGCGCCTTCGGCGCCGCCGATCAGCAGCGGCACGGCGCCGAGGATGGCGGCGATGGTGGTCATCAGGATCGGCCGCAGGCGCAGCAGGCAGGCCTGGCGGATGGACTCGTCCGGGGACAGGCCGTCGTTGCGCTCCAGCTGCAGGGCGAGGTCGATCATCATGATGGCGTTCTTCTTCACCACACCGATCAATAGGAACAGGCCGAGCAGCGAGATCAGGCTGAACTCCCCGCCGGTGAGCAGGATCGCCAGCAGCGCCCCGACACCCGCCGACGGCAGGGTGGAGAGAATGGTCAGCGGGTGGATGTAGCTCTCGTAGAGGATGCCCAGCACCAAGTAGACCAGCACCAGGGCGGCGAGGATCATCCAGGGCTGGTTCTGCTGGGTGGCCTGGAAGGCATCGGCGCTGCCGCCCATGCGCGCGATCACCGAGCTGGGCAGGCCGATGGCGGCCACCGCCTTCTCGATGGCCACGGTGGCCTTGTCCAGGCTGACGCCGGGCGCCAGGTCGAAGGCGATGCTTTCCGAGGCGAACTGGCCCTCGTGGTTTACCCGGTCTTCCTCCAGGCTGCGCTCGTAGCGGGCGAAGCTGGACAGCGGCACGCGCTGGCCATCGGCGGTAATCAGCTGGACCTGCTTGAGGGTCTCGGGGTCCTGGGCGTACCTCGGGTTGACCTCCATCACCACCTGGTACTGGTTCAAGGTGTCGTAGATGGTGGAAATCTGCCGCTGGCTGTAGGCGTTGTTCAACGCCGAGCTGACCATGGCCATGTCGACCCCCAGGCGCTTGGCGGTGTCACGGTCCACCACCAGGGTGACCTGCTGGGCGCCCTCGCCTTCGTTGGCGTCGATGGCGGTGAGCTCCGGCAGGGACTTCAGCGCAGCGGTGACTTTCGGGCCCCAGGTGCGCAGGTCGGTCAGTTCGCCGGACTGCAGCACGTACTCGTATTGCGAGCTGCGCTGCTCGCGGCCACCACCGAACTGCAGGTCCTGGTCGGCCATCAGCATCAGTCGGCCGCCGGGTACCTTGGGCAGGCTGGCGCGCAGCCGCTCGATGACCTTCTGCGCCGAATCCTTGCGCTCCTTGATCGGCTTCAGGCGCACGATCATGAAGGCGTTGTTGATGCCGCCGCTGCCGCCGATGAAGCCGGCCACGCTTTCCACCGCCGGGTCCTTGAGCACCGCGCGGCGGAAGATTTCCATCTTCGGCTGCATCACGGTGAAGGACAGGCCATCGTCACCGCGGATGAAACCGATCAGCTGGCCGGTGTCCTGCTGCGGCAGGAAGGTCTTGGGCACCAGCACATAGAGGGCGACGTTGCAGGCGATGGTCAGCAGCAGGCTGGCCAGGGTCAGGCGCGGATGGCGCAGGGCCACGCCCAGGGTATGGTCGTAGGCGCCGACCATGCGCTGGTGCAGCGCTTCGCTCCAGCGTTGCAGGCGGCTGTCCTGGTCCGGCACATGAGGCTTGAGCCAGCGCGCGCAGAGCATGGGCGTCAGGGTCAGGGACACCAGCAGCGAGACCAGGATGGCCACCGCCAGGGTCAGGGAGAACTCGCGGAACAGCCGGTCGATGATGCCGCCCATGAAGAGGATGGAGACGAATACCGCCACCAGCGAGAGGTTCATCGACAGCAGGGTGAAGCCCACTTCACGGGTGCCCTGCAGCGCCGCCTTGAAGGGCGCCATGCCGTCGTTGATGTGCCGCGAGATGTTCTCCAGCACCACAATGGCATCGTCCACCACCAGGCCGGCGGCGAGGATCAGTGCCATCAGCGAGAGCACGTTGAGGGAGAAACCCATCAGGTACATCACGGCGAAGGTGCCCACCAGCGACACCGGCACCGCCAGCGCCGGAATGAGCGAGGCGCGCAGGTTGCCGAGGAACAGGTAAACCACCAGTATCACCAGCGCCACCGCGATCAGCAGGGTGCGCTCGGCTTCGTGCAGGGTGGCGCGGATCACCGGCGAACGGTCCATGGCCAGGTCCAGCTTGACGCTGGCCGGCAGCACCGCCTGCAAGGCGGGCAACTGCTGCTTGATGCTTTCGATGGTCTCGATGATGTTGGCGCCGGCCTGGCGGTTGATCACCAGCAGCACCGCCGAGTCGTCGTTGAAGAAGCCGCTGTTGTAGCGGTCTTCCACCGCGTCGCGAACCTTGGCCACGTCGCCCAGGCGCAGGGCGGCGCCGTCCTGGTAGCGAAGGATCAGCGGCGCGTAGTCGGCGGCCTTTTCCAGCTGGTCGTTGGCGCCCACCTGCCAATGCCTGCCGGCATCTTCCACCGCGCCCTTGGGCCGGCGCTGGTTGGCCGCGGAGATGGTGTCGCGCACGTCGTCCAGGGCGATGCCGTACTGGGTCAGCAACTGCGGCTCCAGCTCCACCCGCACCGCCGGCAGCGAGCTGCCGCCGATCTGCACCTCGCCCACGCCCTTAACCTGGGACAGGCTCTGGGCCAGGATGGTCGAGGCCATGTCGTAGAGCTGGCCCTTCTCCAGCACGTCGGAGGTCAGCGACAGCACCATGATCGGCGCCTGGGACGGGTTGACCTTCTTGTAGGTGGGCATGCTGCGCATGCCGCTGGGCAGCAGGTTGCGCGAGGCGTTGATGGCCGCCTGCACGTCGCGGGCGGCGCCGTTGATGTCCCGGTCCAGGTCGAACTGCACGATGATCCGCGTCGAGCCCTGGCTGGTGCGGCTGGTCATCTGGTTGATCCCGGCGATGGTGCCGAGGGACCGTTCCAGCGGCGTGGTGACGCTGGAAGCCATGATTTCCGGGCTGGCGCCGGGCAGGCTGGCCTGCACCGTGATCACTGGGAAGTCCATCTGCGGCAGCGGCGACACCGGCAGCAGGCCGAAGCTGACGCTGCCCAGCAGCAGGATCGCCAGGCTCAGCAGCATGGTGGCCACCGGGCGATGGATGAAGGGGGCGGAGAGATTCATAGCCAATCACCCCCTCTCCCGCTCGCGGGAGAGGGTTGGGGAGAGGGCAAGGTGAGAGCCCTCTCCCCCGGCCCCTCTCCCGTAAACGGGAGAGGGGAGACAAGCAGCAAGCGCGAGCAAAAACGGCTCATACCGCCACCCCCGCCGCGCTGCGGCCGGTGAAACGGCGGGCCAGCCGGTCGAAGGCCAGGTAGATCACCGGGGTGGTGAACAGGGTCAGCACCTGGGACAGCAGCAGGCCGCCGACCATCACCAGGCCCAGGGGCTGGCGCAGTTCGGCGCCGGAGCCGGTAGCGAGCATCAGCGGGATGGCGCCGAACAGGGCCGCCAGGGTGGTCATCAGGATCGGCCGGAAGCGCAGCAGCGCCGCCTGGTAGATCGCGGCCTCGGGCGACATGCCCTGGTGGCGCTCGGCCTCCAGTGCGAAGTCGATCATCATGATCGCGTTCTTCTTGACGATGCCGATCAGCAGGATGATACCGATGATGGCGATCAGACCCAGGTCGTTGCCGGTCAGCAGCAGCGCCAGCAAGGCGCCGACTCCGGCCGAGGGCAGCGTGGAGAGAATGGTCACCGGGTGGATGTAGCTCTCGTAGAGCACGCCCAGGACGATGTACATGGTCACCACGGCGGCCAGGATCAGCAGCAGGGTGCTGGACAGCGACGCCTGGAAGGCCGCCGCCGCGCCCTGGAAGCGGGTCTGGATGCCTTCCGGCATGCCGATTTCCTGCTGCACCCGCTCGATCACCGCCACCGCCTCGCCCAGGGCGACGCCGGGAGCCAGGTTGAAGGATAGGGTCACTGCCGGGAACTGGCCGATATGGTTGATCGCCAGTTGCGCCTGGCGCTCCTCCACCTTGGCCAGGGCCAAGAGCGGCACCTGGGTGCCGGCGCTGGTGGCGACATGGATCTGCTGCAGCGCCTGCGGGCCGATGCGCTCGCCGGCGGCGGATTCCAGCACCACGCGGTACTGGCTGGCCTGGGTGAAGATGGTGGAGATCTGCCGCTGGCCGAAAGCGTCGTAGAGCGCATCGGTGATGGCGGAGATTTCCACGCCCAGGCGCCCGGCCATGTCGCGGTCGATGTTCAGGTAGACCTGCAAACCCTTGTCCTGCAGGTCGCTGGCCACATCCGAGAGCTCCGGCTGCTGGCGCAGGGCGTCCACCAGCTTGCCGGTCCACTCGTTGAGCAGCTCGGCGTCGGGCGACTCCATGCTGAACTGGAACTGGGTGCGGCTGACCCGGTCTTCGATGGTCAGGTCCTGCACCGGCTGCAGGTAAAGACGGATGTCGCTCTGCCGGTCAAGTTCGGGCTGCAGGCGCTGGATCACGTCGCTGGCGGTGACGTCGCGTTCGCCGTGGGGCTTGAGGTTGATCAGCATGCGCCCGCTGTTGAGGGTGACGTTGTCACCGTCCACCCCGATGTAGGAGGTCAGGCTGGCCACCGCCGGGTCCTTGAGGATCAGCGCGGCGACCTTCTGCTGGCGCTCGCTCATGGAACGGAAGGACACCGATTGCGGCGCCTCGGTGATGCCCTGGATGACGCCGGTGTCCTGCACCGGGAAGAAGCCCTTGGGCACGGCGAGGTAGAGCACCACCGTCAGCGCCAGGGTGCCGACGGCCACCAGCAGGGTCAGGCCCTGGTGCCTGAGCACCCAGGTCAGGCCGCGGCCGTACTGGGCGATCATGCCGTCGATGAAGTTGCCGCTGGCCTTGTAGAAACCACCCTCCTCTTCCTTGGTTTCGCGCTTGAGCAGGCGGGCGCACATCATCGGCGTCAGAGTCAGGGATACCACCAGCGAAATCAGGATGGCCACCGCCAGGGTGATGGCGAACTCGCGGAACAGCCGGCCCACCACATCGGCCATGAACAGCAGCGGGATCAGCACGGCGATCAGCGAAAAGGTCAGCGAGATCAGGGTGAAGCCGATCTGCCGGGCGCCCTTGAGTGCAGCCTCCAGCGGTGTCGCGCCCTCCTCCAGGTGGCGGGCGATGTTCTCCAGCATGACGATGGCGTCGTCCACCACGAAGCCGGTGGCGATGGTCAGGGCCATCAGCGTCAGGTTGTTGATGGAGAAGCCGGCCAGGTACATCACCGCAAAGGTGCCCACCAGGGACAGCGGCACGGCGATGGACGGAATGAGGGTGGCGCTCATCCGCCGCAGGAACAGGAAGGTCACCATCACCACCAGGGCGATGGCGAGGAACAGTTCGTGCTGCACGTCGGTGATGGCGGCGCGGATGGTCTGGGTGCGGTCGGTGAGCACCACCACGTCCAGGCCCGCCGGCAGGTTGGCGGTAATGGTCGGCAGCAGCGCCTGGATACGATCGACGACTTCGATGACGTTGGCGCCGGGCTGGCGCTGGATGTTCAGCAGCACCGCCTCGTTCTCGTTGGCCCAGGCGGCCAGGCGTTCGTTTTCAGCACCGTCGACGATCTCGGCCACGTCCTTCAGGCGCAGGGCCGCACCGTTCTGGTAGGCGAGGATGAGGTTGGCGTACTCCTCGGCGGATTTCAGCTGGTCGTTGGCATCCAGCATGGAGACGCGGGTCGGGCCGTCGAAGTTGCCCTTGGGCTGGTTGACGTTGGAGGCGCCCACCAGGCTGCGCACGTCCGACAGGTTCAGGCCATTGGCCGCCAACGCCTCGGGATTGACGCGGATGCGCACGGCCTGGCGCTGGCCACCGGCGATGCTGACCATGCCGACGCCATTGATCTGCGCCAGCTTCTGCGCCATGCGGGTGTCCACCAAGGTATGCAGCTTGGGCAGCGGCATGGTCTTCGAACTGATGGCCAGGGTCAGCACCGGGGTGTCCGCCGGGTTGACCTTGTTGTACACGGGGGGCGCCGGCAGGTCATTGGGCAACAGGTTGGTAGCCGCGTTGATGGCTGCCTGCACCTCCTGCTCGGCGACGTCCAGCTTGACCTCCAGGCTGAAGCGCAGGGTGATGACCGAGGCACCGCCGGAGCTGGTGGAGGACATCTGCGTCAGCCCCGGCATCTGCCCGAACTGGCGCTCCAGGGGCGCGGTGACGGCGCTGGTCATCACGTCCGGGCTGGCACCCGGATAGAGGGTCAGGACGCGAATGGTCGGGTAGTCCACCTCCGGCAGCGCGGACACCGGCAGCAGGCGGTAGGCAATCAGGCCGGCGAGGAGGATCGCCAGCATGCTCAGGGTGGTGGCGACCGGTCGCAGGATGAACAGGCGGGAGAGGTTCATACGCCGCCTTTCGTGCCCTGGCCTTCAGGCTTGGCGCCCTGCAGCTGCTCGGTGGGCTGGGCGGGCACCTCGTCGGCGTCGTGCACCACTTCCACCTCGCTGCCATCGCGCAGGCGGTCGGTACCTTCCAGCACCACCCGCTCGCCCGGTTGCAGGCCACTCTTGACCACGGTGCGCTCGCCATCGTCCGGGCCGGTTTCCAACTTGCGCACCCTCACCTTCTTCTCGCCATCCATCACGTAGGCGAAGGTGCCCTGACTGCCGAACTGTACGGCGGCCGACGGGATCAGCACGGCCTTCGGCAGCAGGTCGGCGCGCAGGCGGATATTGACGAACTGGTTGGGGAAGAGGATTTCGTCCTCGTTGGCGAAACGCGCCTTCAGCTTGAGGGTGCCGGTGGTGGTGTCGATCTGGTTGTCCAGGCTCTGCAGCACGCCTTCGGCCTGCAGGCGCTTGTCGTCGCGGTCCCAGGCCTCCACCACCAGCGGCTGGCCGGCGCGGAAGCGGCCGACCACCGCCGGCAGCTGGCCCTCGGGCAAGGTGAAGGCGACGCTGATGGGTTTGGTCTGGGTGATGACCACCAGTGGCGTGGTATCGCCGCTGCTGACCAGGTTGCCCAGGTCCACCTGACGCAGGCCGAGGCGGCCGGCGATCGGCGCGCGCACCTGGGTGAAGCCGAGGTTGAGCCCGGCTTCGGCCACCGCCGCTTCGTCGGACTTGAGGGTGCCGCGGTACTGGTTCACCAGCGCTTCCTGGGTGTCCAGGGTCTGCTTGGCGATGCTGTCCTCGGCATACAGGCCGCGGTAACGCGCCAGGTCGATCTCGGCGTTCTTCAGCTGGGCGCGGTTCTGCGCCAGCGTGCCTTCGGCCTGCTGCAGGGCCACCTGGTAGGGTCGCGGGTCGATCACCGCCAGCAGGTCGCCGGCCTTGACCTGCTGGCCTTCCTCGAACTGCAGCTTGACCAGCTCGCCGTCGACGCGGCCGCGCACGTTCACCGTGTTCAACGCGGTGACGGTGCCGAGGGCCTTGAGATAGACCGGGAAGTCGCCCTGGGTGATGGGGGCCACGCGCACCGGCACGGGGCCCGAGAAGGCACCGAAGCCCGGACGGCCCGGCCCTCCCCTGCCGCCCTGCTGGTTGGCCTTGGCGGCGGTTTCCGGCCAGAACCACCAGATCAGCACCAGCAGCGCGAGCAAGGTAAAGGCAATGGTCAGCCAGTGACGGAGGGAACGGGAAAGCGGGGTCTTCTCAGTTTTCGGGGACATGATCGAGGTCGAGCTATGCGAGAGCGTGAACGATAAGCAGTTGAAAGCAGAAGGCAAAGCCAATTTACCGGCTATTTACTCAGTGCTTACGCCGCTGACTAGACTAGAGGCTTGCCGCCCATCGCAATGGTTCGGCCCCTCGTGAATTCACAGGTTCAGGGAGAGTTCCGTGTTCGAAGGTATCCGGCAGCGCTTTGCCGCCCTCACCACCCGCGCCGAGTTCCACTCGTTGCGCGTTGTCCGCCAGACCGCGGAGCAGGCCATGCTGCGCCGCGGCGTCGCCGAGCCACCGTTCCTCACCCGGGACATGGGCGCCATGCTCAGTGTGCGCCTGGCCGGCGTCGAAGCCTATGCCGCCACCGCCGATCTCAGCCCGGCCGGCCTGCAGCGGGCACTGGAGCGGGCCGAGGAACTGGCCCGTCAGATCGCCCGCCATGCCCTGGTGGAGCAAAGCCGCCTGGAGCCGCCCCGGGACGGCGCGCGCTACCAGTCGCCGGGGCTGGATGCACCCTTCCCCGGGCTCGCCGAACGCTTCGACCTGCTGGCGGAGGAGTCCGCGCGCATTCCCACCGACCCGCGCCTGGTCAACTGGAGCCTCTACCTGGACTGCCAGCGCTTCGAGCAGCTCTACCTCAACAGCGCAGGCGCTGAGCAATGGCAGGACCTGCGCTTCACCTACCCCGGCATCAGCGCCACCGCCTTCGACGGCAGCGACAGCCAGACTCGCAGCTTCGGCGGCTACGGCAGCGGCCAGCAGGGCGGCGGCGAAGTGCTCCAGCGCCTGGGCTTCCAGGGCGCCGCCGCGCGGGTGGCCGACGAGGCGCTGCAGCTGCTGCTGGCACCCAACACCCCGAGCGGCACGACCGACCTGCTGTTGATGCCGGACCAGATGATGCTGCAGATCCACGAATCCATCGGCCATCCGCTGGAGCTGGACCGCATCCTCGGCGACGAACGCAACTACGCCGGCACCAGTTTCATCGGCCTCGAGGACTTCGGCCGCTACCAATACGGCTCCGAGCTTCTGAACATCAGCTTCGACCCCGGCATCGCCGAAGAGTTGGCCAGCTACAGCCACGATGACGATGGCATGCCGGCACGCAAGGAAATGCTGATCCAGGGCGGCCTGTTGCTGCGGCCGCTAGGTGGCGCCCTGTCGCAGCTGCGCAGTGGCCTGCCGGGGGTGGCCAACAGCCGCGCCAGCAGCTGGAACCGCGCGCCCATCGACCGCATGGCCAACCTCAACCTGGAACCGGGCGACCAGACCCTGGCGCAGCTGATCGGCGGCATTGAACGCGGCGTGCTGATGAGCACCAACAGGTCCTGGTCCATCGACGATGCGCGCAACAAGTTCCAGTTCGGCTGCGAATGGGGCCGACTGATCGAGGACGGCGAGCTCCGGGGCGTGGTGAAGAACCCCAATTACCGGGGCGTTTCCGCGCACTTCTGGCGCAGCCTCGCCGCCGTGGGCGACGCCAGTACCTTCGAAGTCCACGGGACGCCCTTCTGCGGCAAGGGCGAGCCCAACCAAGTGGTACGCGTGGGCCATGCCTCGCCGGCATGCGTCTTCAGACAGGTGGAAGTCTTTGGAGGAGCCCAGTGATGGCCGACGCAGAATCCCGCTTCACCGCCCTCGCCGACAGCCTCGGCGCCAGCCTGCAGGCAGGCGAGGACTTCAGCCTCTGGTACAGCGCCGAGGAGTCCGAGTTCATCCGCCTCAACCGCGCCCAGGTGCGCCAGGCCGGCCATGTCAGCCAGGCCACCGGACGCCTGCGGCTGATCCGCGACGAGCGCAGCGCGGAGATCGCCATCACCCTCTCCGGCGACCTCGACTGCGACCGCCGGAACCTGGCCGAAGGCCTGGTGCAGCTGCGCCTGGTCGTCGGCCAGCTGCCCCCCGACCCTTACCTGCAGCTGGAGCGCTCGGCCTGGCACCGGCGTTCGGTAGACGAGGCCGCCCTACCCGACTGCGCCACGGTGCTGGCGGAAATAGATGCCGCGGCAGCTGGCCTCGATCTCGTCGGCATCTACGCTGCCGGCCCGCTCTATCGGGGCTTCGCCAACAGCTTCGGCGCCTTCGGCTGGCACGCCGCGCACTGCTTCAATTTCGACTGGAGCCTGTTCCACGCCAATCAACAAGCGGTGAAGGCCGACTATGCCGGCGCCCGCTGGGACGCCTCCGAGTTCGCCAGCCGCTTTGCCGGCGCCCGCCAGCAGCTGGAACACCTGGGCAAGCCGCTGCGCCACCTGCACCCCGGCGACTACCGCGCCTACCTGGCGCCGGCGGCCCTCGACGAGATCCTCGGCATGCTCTCCTGGACCGGCTTCTCCGCCCGTGCCCTGGCCGACAAGGAAAGCCCGCTGCAACGCCTCCAGGACGGCAGTGCCCATCTCAGCCCGCTGCTCAACCTGGACGAACAGGTGGCCGGCGCCCTGGCCCCAGCCTTCGGCCCGGAAGGCGCGCCGCGCAGTGATGTGGCCCTGGTCCGCGACGGCCGCCTGACCGGCCAGTTGGTCTACCCGCGCAGCGCCCGCGAATACGGCCTGGAGGCCAATTGCGCCGATGCCAACGAAGCGACCCAGTCCCTGGTCATGGGCCCCGGCACCCTGCCCCTGGACGCCGTACTGGAGCGCCTGGGCACCGGTCTCTATATCGGCAACCTCTGGTACCTGAACTGGTCCGACCTGCCTGCCGCGCGCATGACCGGCATGACCCGCTTCGCTACCTTCTGGGTGGAGGACGGCCAGATCCAGGCGCCGGTGGACACCATGCGCTTCGACGACAGCCTCTACAGCGTCCTCGGCGACCAACTCGAAGCCCTGACCCAGGAGCGCCAGCTGCGGCTGTCCAGCAGCACCTACGGCGAGCGCCAGACCTGGTCGGCGCTGCTGCCGGGGGCGCTGGTCGGTCGGTTGAAGCTGACCCTGTAGGTTGGGCCGGGCGGCGCTCCGCTGAGCTCGACAAAGCCCGACACGACGACGCACCGGCCGGACACCTGACGTTGGGCCGCGCTGCGCTTGGCCACAACCTACGGGGAATCCGAGTGCGACGGGCACAAAAAAAGGGAGGCCACTGGCCTCCCTTCTTCATCACGCCATCCCTTACAGGGCAGCGACGGCCGCCGCGTAGTCAGGCTCGTTGGCGATCTCGGCCACCAGCTCGCTGTGCAGCACCTTGTCGTTCTCGTCCAGCACCACCACGGCGCGGGCGGCGACGCCGGCCAGCGGGCCGTTGGCGATGGCTACGCCGTAGTCCTTGAGGAAGGAGGCGCCGCGCATGGTGGACAGGTTCACTACGTTGTCCAGGCCTTCGGCGCCGCAGAAGCGCTTCTGGGCGAACGGCAGGTCGGCGGAGATGCACAGCACCACAGTGTTGGGCAGCTTGCTGGCTTCGACGTTGAACTTGCGCACGGAGGTGGCGCAGGTCGGGGTGTCGATGCTCGGGAAGATGTTGAGCACTTTGCGCTTGCCGCTCAGGCTGGCCAGGGTCACGTCGGACAGATCACTGCCGACCAGGCTGAAGGCCGGTGCTTGCTGGCCTTTCTGCGGCAGCTGGCCGTCGACGTTGATCGGGTTGCCCTTGAGGGTTACTTGAGCCATTGCATGTGTCCTTGTTTCAGGTGGGGTTGTATCAGAACGCAGAGTTAAGCATGTGCCGCGGAAAAAGTCCTGACTCCAGAGTCAGATACGACCGAATGGATACGTGCGGGGATGCTAGCTCATCCACCTTGTGCAGCACAGCCAGCTCTCTGTAGGGGCGAATTCATTCGCCCCTACAGGTTGAAATCCAGATGAGCCTGATCTTCAGAAATCCCGCTTGTAGAACAGGTCCAGGGAGCTGGCCAGGCCGCTGGCGGCTTCCAGGTAGAGGCGCTTGGTCAGCTCGTAGCGCAGGGCCACGACGCTGGTGGGCTCGAGCACGCCGAGGCCATAGCGGATGCTCAGGCGCTCGGTGATCTGCCCGGTGGCGCCGCCGTCGTCCAGTTGCAGGTCCTTGAGACCGAGGCGCTGGGCCAGTTCGCTGGCCACCGACGCGCTGCCCGACAGGCCCATGGCCAGGGCCGCCTGGCCCACGGCGTTGCCATCGCCGCTGCTGCTCAGCGGGCGGCCAAGGATGAGGTAGGACAGCGCCTGCTCCTGGCTCATGGCCGGGTTGGAAAAGACCTCGGTGGTGGGCTCATCGGCGCGGCCATTGAGGCGCAGGCCGGCGGTGACATCGCCGACGGTGCGGATCGCTTCCACGTCCAGGTAGGGCTGTTCCAGGGGCCCGGCGAACAGCAGCCGCGCGCGGCGCAGGTCGAGGCGCTGGCCATAGGCGCGGTAGCGGCCGTTCTTCAGCACCAGTTCGCCCCGCCCAGTGAGGTTATCGCCCACCTTAAGGTGGCCCTGGAGGTCCGCCGTCAGGCCGAAGCCGGAGAACTGCAGGCGCTCCTGGCCGACTTCCACGTCCACGTCCATGTCCATCTGCAGCGGCTGCTGTTCCGCCTGCTGCTCGCCCACCACCCGGGCGTCCGGCGAGACCTTGATCGCCTGGGGCGGCAGTTCGCGGACCTTGATCTTGCCGCGCGGCACCAGCACCTTGCCGGTTACCGCCAGACGCTCGCCGGCCAGGCCGATGCGCAGGTCCGGTTCCACCTCCAGGTTGGCGTAGGGCTCCACCACCACCGGCAGGCGCGAGCCGCGCAGAGCCAGGTCGAGGTCGAGGCCGCGAGCCCAGGCCAGGCTACCGGACAGGCTGCCCTGCCCCTGCTCGCCACTGCGCCACTGGCCGCTAACCTCCAGGCTTTCGCCGGCGATGCGCGCATCGAGGCCGAGGGCCTCGAAACTCATCGGCAGCTCACCGCCGCCGATGCGGCCGTCGCGAAGCTTCAGGTTACCCAGCACATAGGGCGCAAGCAGCGTGCCGCCCAGGCTGCCGGCGCCCTGCAGGCGACCTTCCAGCTGTTCCACCTTGGGCACGAAAGGCCGCAGCACGGCGAGGTCCAGGCCGTCCAGGCGGAACTGTCCGGAAAGCGGCTTCTGCGCCGGGCGCGGGTCGATCCGCGCGTCCATCTGCAGTTGACCCAGCCCCTGGCCCTGGAAACTCAACTGGCTGTCGATTCGTTGTGGACGCAGGGTGCTTGCCAGCAGCAGGCGCTGGTAGGGGAAATCGACCCAGTGATCCTCTTCCTTCAGGCGCAATACGCCGCTGCCAGCGTCCAGGGTGATCTGGCCGTTGGGCCCGCTGGCGGGCAGGTCGAGCTTGAGGTCGGCATTGAGTTCGCCCTGCCAGGCGAAATCCTCCGGCAGCCAGCGCGCCAGGCTGGCCAGGGGGAAATCGCGCAGGCGGTAGTCCAGCTTGGGTTCCGGCATCAGGAGCTGCTCGCCGCCACAGAGGCTGGCAGGCCCGGAACGCCAGCAGTGGGCGCCGAAGTTCAGCTTGCCATCGGCCAGGCGCTCCAGCCGCGCCGGGGCCTCCAGGTGCCAGTCCTGGCCGCTGGCCTGGACCTCCCCGCGGGCGAGGCGGCCGCGCCAGTTCGCACCGTCGAGCTTGCCGTCGACGGCCAGCAGCAGGTCCAGCATCGGTCCCTCGAGATTGAGCTCCAGCTGCTGGCGCACCCGGTCGCCGGAACCATCGGCGGTGAGGGTGCCGAATTCGTTGTCGCCGGAGGCCAGACCGTCCACCAGCAGTTGCACGCGGCCACGCTGGGCGGCGTCCAACTGTGCGTCCAGCTTCAGGCGGTCGAGACGATTGTCGGCCTGCCCCAGGCGTTCGCCGGTCAAGGCCAGCTTGCCTTGCGGCGCCTGCAGGGTGCCGGCGAGGTCGAGGCGGCCCTGGAGCTTGCCGAAGAGTTTCGGCCAGAGCTGGCCGAGGCGATTCAGGGCGAGGTCCAGGCGGCCGCTGAGTTTCTGGTCCAGGCGCGCCTGGCCTTCTATGCGGTTGTCCCCCAGGCGCACTTGCAGGGTATTCAGGTCCCAGCGCTCACCGGCGCCTTCAGCCTTGGCCTGAAGCACCGCAGGTTGGCCACGCAGCTGGCCTTTGAGGTCAAGGTCGGCATTCAGCTCCAGGCGCTGCTCGCGCCAGGCACCCCGGGATTGCAGTTGGCCGGCCAGCTTGCCCGGCAGTTCTGCCAGCCAGTAGGACGGGTCCAGTTCGCTCAGGGCCAGTTGGCTGTCCCAGCCGACGCCATTGGCGAAGTCGATCTTCACCTGGCCCTGGGCCCTGCCCTGCCCAGCCTTGAGCTGCAGGTCAGCGAGGGTGACGCTGGCCAGGTCGCCGGCCACCGGGCTGCCCAGATTGAAGTCGCCGGCCGGTCCCTTGAGGCTGGCGTCGAACTTGCCGTCGTAGCGGGATTCGGCGTAGCGCACCTCGGCGTCCAGCTGGTGCAGCTTCACCGGCGGCGATTGCTCCTGCGGCAACAGCCGCTGCCAGGGGAAGTCGCGCCATTGCAGGCGACCGTCAATGGCCAGGGCCTGCTGCCAGTCGACGCGGCCCTGTAGCGCCAGGATTTGCTGGGGTTCGCCGGTGAGCTGCAGCTGCTGGATGTCCGCCCCCTTGGCATCCACCCGGCCGGCAAGGGCCAGGGCTATCGCACCCTCCTCGCCCGGCAGGCTGGCGCTGCCCTGCACGGCATAGCCATCCTTGAGGTCGCCCTTGGCAGTCAACTCCACCTGGTTGAGGGTCAGGGTAGCCGGCAGGTCGGCGCTGGCCTTGAAGCCATCGGCGCGCAAGCGGGCGCTGGCCGGGAGGTTTTCCGCCAGCGGGCGCAGCTCGCCATCCAGGCGCCCGGCGAGATAGCCGCTGCTGTCGGCCTGGACCTTGAGCACGCCCTGCAGGTCGCCATTCGCCTTGAGTGCCAGCTTCCATGGCACATCTCCCGGTGCGGGCAGTTGCAGACTGCCTTGCAGGGCCAGGGGCCAGCCACCCTCGGGCCGCAGTGAGCCTTGCAGCTCCAGGGTCAGGCTGTCGCGGCGCAGGCTCAGGCGCTCCAGTTGCAGGCCGTCGGCTTGCCAGTGCGCCACCAGTTCAAGCTGCTGCAGCTGGTCGTTGCCATCGAGGAGGAAGCGGCCGATGCGCACTTTCCCCAGTTCCAGGGCCAGGGGCAGGCGCAGCTCGGGCAGGCTGATGGGCCCGCCACCCTCCTCGGCTTCTGACGGGGGCAGGTCGAGCCGGATGCTGTCGCTGGCCAGCTCATCGATACACAGGGTGCGGCGCAGCAGGCAGGCGGGCGACCAGTCCAGCAGCGGTGCGCCCAGCTCCAGGCGGGTGCCGTCCTGCTTCCAGGCCAGGCGTTTGGCGCTCCAGCGGCCGCCGAGCTGGCCGGCGAAGCCTTCCGCTTCCAGCCCCGGCACTCGTCCCAGCAGCCAGCGCCCGCCAGCCTCGCTGAACAGCAGGATGGCCAGCAGCGCCAACAGGCCGACGAGGGCGATGGCCAGGCCCGAGAGGCCGAACTTCAGCACACGCCTCACAGTTCAGGCCCCATGGAGAAGTGAATGCGGTAGCCGCCTGGATCGTCCAGGGCCTTGGCCAGGTCGAGGCGGATCGGCCCCACCGGGGAGACCCAGCGCACGCCGAAGCCGGCGCCGGTCTTCATCGCCGCATTGAGCGAGTCCATGGCGTTCCCGCGGTCGACGAAGGCGGCCAGACGCCATTTGTCGGTGATCGGGTACTGGTACTCGGCGCTGCCCACCAGGAGATAGCGGCCGCCCACTTTCTTGCCGTTGCTGTCTTCCGGCGACAGGGTCTGGTAGTCGTAGCCGCGCACGCTCTGGTCGCCGCCGGCGAAGAAGCGCAGCGACGGCGGGATGGCGTCGAAATCGGTGGTGGCGATGCCGCCGGCCTGGGCGCGCCCCAGCAGACGGTGGCCGCCGGGCAAGGTATAGAGGCCCTTGGCCAGGGCGCTGGCGTAGGTGAAGTCGGCATCGGATAGGATGCCCTCCTTGGCGCCGCGCACGTCGAACAGCAGGGAGTAGCCGCGGTTCGGGTCGAGCTTGTTATCGCTGCGGGTCACGCCATAACTGATGCCGGGGATCAGGAAGCTGCTGCGGCCGTCGTCGCTGCCGTCGCCGAAGTCGAAGGTCTCCTGCTCCCAACGCAGGGACACAATCCGCTGCCAGTCGCTGGGTAACTTGGACTGCCATTGCCCGCCGAGGGTGAAGCGGCGACTCTCGACGTCCACCAGGTTCTCGCGCTGAAGGCCAGTGGTGAAGCGCAGGCTGTCGGTGAGCGGCGGATCGAGGGGAATCTCGTACCAGGCGCCGACGTTCTGCCGCACCGGAGACACCTCGGCCTCGGCGCCAAGGCGATGGCCCTGGGGGTTGATCCAGTGACGCGTCCAGTTGGCCCGCGCGCGCGGGCCGACGTCGGTGGAGAAACCGATGCCCAGGCCCACGGTGCGCGGCTTGACCGCCGCCAGCCGGACCTTCACTGGTATCAGCAGGCCCGCGCCCTTCACCGGGCTGGCATCGACCCGCACTTCGTCGAAGTAGCCGCTGGCCTGGAGGTTCTGGCTCAGTTTGGCGACCTGGTCGGAATCATATGGCGTGTTGGCCGGGAAAGGCACCAGACGCGCCAGCAGGTCCGGGTCGAATGGCGTGTCGCCATCAAAGCTGACCGCGCCCAGGCGGTAGCGCTGGCCGCTGTCATAGACCAACTCGATATCGGCGACGCCGGCGCGCGGGTCGATATCCAGGCGCTGGCGGGTGAATCGGCCGTCGAAGTAGCCGAAGCGCAGCGCCTGGTTCTGGATCAGTTTCTTGGCGTCCTCGTAGGCGCCGTGATTGAGCTGGGCACCGGGTTTCAGCGCCTTGCTCTCGGGCACGCGAAACGCCTTGTGCGCGCTGGCCTCGCCGTCGATGCGCACCTGTACGTTGCGCAGCCGCACGGGTTCGCCGGGGACCACCAGCAGGTGCAGGGAGGGGGCTTTGCCACCTTCGACGCGGCTGTCGATCTCGGCCTGGTAGTAGCCCAGGGCTTGGGCGGCCAGGCGCGCCTGCTCCTCGGCGGCACGCCGAAAACGTCGCAGGGCTTCTTCATTGCGATCGCCAACAGCGCCGATGTAGGCCTCGATATTGGCCTTCAGCGCCGCGTTGGCAGGGTCGACCTCCACGTCCAGCGCGGACTTGGCCAGCGCCAGACTGCTTATGCAGAGCAGGGCCACCAGCAGCGGCCCGCGCAATCCTTGGCAGAAATTCATGCGCGGAATGCTACCACGGCAACCTGCCTCGTCCTTCGGAAATGCCTGTCAGCCGCTGGCCTGCAACACCGGCCGCGGATTGGGGTGGAACAACACATGCTCGACCACCGGCCCCAGCGCCACCTCCCCCACTTCCTCGTAACCCTGGCGCTTGTAGAAGTCGAGATAGCGGACGTTGCCGGTATCCAGCACCACGCCTTGCGAGCCGTCGTCTTCGGCGCACCAGTTGTGCAGCGCTTCCAGCAGCTTCTCACCGAGGTGGCGGCCCTGGAACTCCGGGTGGACGCCCAGCAGTGGCAGCACGTGGTACGGGCCAGGCGGCAGGCAGGCGAGCACGGCGTCGTGGTAGTCGAGGTAGCGGCGGGTGCAGCGGAAGCCAGTGGTCAGCAGCATGCGCAGGCGCCAACCCCAGCTTTCGGTGATGTCCAGGCGGCGTTGCGGCGGGGCGATCAGGGCGATCCCCACCAGCCGTTCCTCGATCAGCAGGCCGATCGCCGGCAGTTCCTGGAAGAAATGCTGCTGCACCAGTTCGCGCACTGTGGCGCGCACCCGCTGCTCGTATCCAGGGCGTTCGGCCTCGAACAGATAGGCGAAGGTGGGCTCGTGGCGGTACGCGTGGTACAGCAGGGAGCGGGCTTCGTGGCTGTAGCCGCCGTCCAGCTGGCGCACCTCGACCGGAGCGCTGGGGATGTAACCGGGCATTCGCGGCACCTCATTTGTTATGGGATTGTCGGGCCAAAAGGGAAATTAGCACCTGTTCCTCCACCCGGCCACGCGACTGGCCCGCATTGCGCCTATGGGCTAGCATCCGCTTTTTCCCAGGAAGGCTCAGCGATGAAGATCGTTTCTTTCAATATCAATGGCCTGCGGGCGCGTCCCCACCAGCTCGAAGCGCTGATCGCCAAGCACCAGCCGGACGTGATCGGCCTGCAGGAAACCAAGGTTTCCGACGACCAGTTCCCGGAAGCGGAAATCCGCCAGCTCGGCTACCACGTCCACTATCACGGGCAGAAAGGCCACTATGGCGTCGCCCTGCTCTCCCGCCAGGAGCCGCTGTCGCTGGTCAAGGGCCTCCCCGCTGACGACGAGGATTCCCAGCGCCGTTTCATCTACGGCACCTTCGCCGATGCCCAGGGCAACCCGGTGACCGTGATGAACGGTTACTTCCCCCAGGGCGAGAGCCGCGATCATCCGGTCAAGTTCCCGGCCAAGGAACGCTTCTACGCGGACCTGCAAGGGCTGTTGGAGAGTCAGTTCCAGCCGAGCCAACCACTGGTGGTGATGGGCGATATCAATATCTCGCCGGAAGACTGCGACATCGGCATCGGCGAAGAGAACCGCAAGCGCTGGCTGAAGACCGGCAAGTGCAGCTTCCTGCCGGAAGAACGCGAATGGCTGGCGCGCCTGAAGAGCTGGGGACTAGTGGACAGCTTCCGCCACCTCAACCCCGAGGTGAACGATCGCTTCAGCTGGTTCGACTACCGCAGCCGCGGCTTCGAGGACAACCCCAAGCGCGGCCTGCGCATCGACGTGATCCTGGCCACCAGCCCGCTGCAGGCGCGGATCAAGGATGCGGGGATCGACTACGATTTGCGCGGCATGGAAAAACCGTCCGACCATGCGCCGATCTGGCTGGAACTGGCATGAGGATGCTTGCGTAGGGGGATGTCGCCTTTTGCATCCACCAGCGGGGCCATGCCTGCCACCGACGGTCGATCGGAGAAGCGTGATCCACCCAACGCCCAGCTGCGGAATCCGCCCATGAAAAAGGCCCATCGATGATGGGCCTTTTCTATTGCTGCCTGACTCAGGCTTCCTTCACCTGTTGCGTCGCGCCAACCTGCATGATGGTCTCGATGCCATTCTGCAGGCTCGACTCGGAATCATAGAGGTGGCTCCGGACGATGACGTCCTTGTTGACCGCACGCAGCTTGAAGTAATTCTTGCCGCTGGAATCGATGCGCCGCACGTAGCGCTCCCCATTCACGCAGTTCTCGCGGAACAGGGCGATGGCCTCCTCCGCCTTGCTGCGGCTCTCATAAACGCCGCTGTCCAGCAGGGTCTGCGCGTCGGCCGCCTTCAAACGCAGGCGCCAGGTGCCTGCAGTGTTCTTGCGCAGCTCGAACCAACCACTCATTCACAACACTCCTTCAAGGATTCAAGGATTCAAGGGAATGCGCACAAGCGCTGGCTGAAAGCACCACCGAGGGGATGCTTGCAGCAGCGGGCTACCCTACTCCGACCCTGATTGCCGAGCTGTAGGGCTGGGCTTATCGATCCGTAGGAGCGGCCAATCCACTTTCTGCGAAATTTCACCGCCGTAGCTCAAAACCTCATGCCAGAGCCTTTTCTGTCATATCTCCGTCACCCTACTGACTTAATCTCGCGACTCCTTCCACCCCCTCGAACAAGGTGTCTGCCCATGCCGCGCGCCATGACCGTCAGCGACAAGGATCTGTGGGGCCGTGCCCTCAGCATGTTGCTGCTTGGTTTCGTCTGCTATGCCTTCCCCTGGTCGGTGTTCGCCGCCGAACCCGCCACCGTCCTGCGCATCCAGGGCTCCAACACCATAGGCGCCAAGCTGGGGCCAGCGCTGGTCAAGGGGATGATGGAAGAGGAAGGCCTGCGCGCCATCCACCAGACGCCGGGCGACCGGGAGAACGAGGTGCATATCCTCGGCCACGATGCCCAGGGCAAGCAGGTGCAAGTTGAACTGGCAGCGCATGGCTCCTCCACCGGCTTTGCCGCACTGAAGGACGGCAGCGCCGAGCTGGCCGCCTCCTCGCGCCCGATCAAGGACGCCGAGTTCCACGATCTGGCCGGCTTCGGCGACCTGCGCAGCCAGTACGCCGAACAGGTGATCGCCATCGATGGCCTGGCCATCATCCAGCACCCGGCCAATCCCCTGCAGGCCCTGACCACGGCGCAGCTGGCCGCGGTTTTCGCCGGGGAGGTGAAGACCTGGGAAGAGCTCGGCGGCCAGGGTGGCGCCATCCACCTCTACGCCCGCGATGACCAGTCCGGCACCTACGACACCTTCAAGGAACTGGTGCTGACCCGACAGGGCAAGAGCCTGGCCGCCGGTGCCCAGCGCTTCGAATCCAACGACAAGCTGTCCGCCGCCGTCAGCGCCGACCCGCAGGGCATCGGCTTCGTCGGCCTGGCCTCGATCAACCAGGCCCGCGCATTGGCCATCGCCGACGGCGACTCCCAGGCCATGGCGCCCAGCGCGGACCTGATCGCCACCGAGGACTACCCGCTGTCACGCCGGCTCTTCCTCTATATCAAGCCGGGCGAGCAGAACCGCTGGGCCAAGGCCCTGGTGCAGTTCGCCCAGGGCCCGCGTGGCCAGGCGATAGTCGGCCAGACTGGCTTCGTCGCCCAGCAGGTGCAGGCGATCAAGGTCCAGGCGCAGCAGGACATGCCGCCGAGCTACCGCGAGCTGGCCGCCGGCGCCCAGCGCCTGTCGGTGAACTTCCGCTTCCAGGAAGGCAACGCCAACCTCGACAACAAGGCCCTGCGCGACGTGCAGCGGGTGCTGGACTACCTCAAGCAGACCGATAAGCTGGAGCAGAAAGTGGTGTTGGTGGGCTTCGGCGATCCCAAGGAAGACCCGAAGCGCGCCGCCCTGTTGTCCAAGCTGCGCGCCATGGCGGTACGTCGCGAGCTGACCAAGGGCGGCGTGGCCCTGCGCGAGGTCACTGGCCTCGGCGATGAGCTGCCGGTGGCGGCCAACACGGCCGAGGAAGGGCGGATTCGCAATCGCCGGGTGGAGGTCTGGGTGTATTGATCGTTGCCGCCAGCCAGGTTGAGAATCTCGCATGAAAGGCCCCTCCCCCGGATCGAGAGAGGGGCCTTGCCGCATCAGAAGTCGAAGCGGGTGGTCAGCATGAAGTTGCGCGGATCGCCGTAGAAACCACCCTCATAGAAGCCCAGGTTGCTGAAGTACTTCTCGTCGGTGAGGTTGTTGCCGTTGAGGGTAACCGACACCTGCTCGGTGACCTGGTACTTGGCCATGGCATCCAGCACCCAGTAGCTCTCCTGGGTGTACTCAAAGTCGCTGGCATTGGTCGCCGGACTCCACACGTCTTTCCAGATCTTGCTCTGCCAGCTGGCCGAGCCGCCGATGGTCAGCTTATTGAACTGGCCAGGCAGGCGGTAGCTGGTGGACAGGCGGAACATGTCCTCGGGCTCGGTGGTGGAAATCTTGTTGTCGTCGCCATCGCGGGTGATGCGGTGGGTGTAGCCGCCCTGGACCTGCCAGTCAGGCATCAGCTCGCCGGCCACTTCGAGTTCGAAGCCCTTGGTCTTGGCGCTCTGTACGGCACGGAAGATGGACTTGTTGCTCACCGGGTCGAAGCCGTCCTCCTCCGCGAGGTTGTCCTGCTTGACCTCGAACACGGCGGCGCTGGCATTCAGGCGGCCATCGAAGAATTCGGCCTTCAGGCCCAGCTCGTAGCTGTCGCCCTCTTCCGGCTCGATCGCCTTGCCACTGGCATCCTGCTCGCTCTCGTGGGGCTTGAAGATGCTGGTGTAGCTGGCATAGACCGAGTAGGTGTCGTTGAGGTCGTAGACCACGCCGGCATAGGGCACCACCACGCCATTTTCCTGCAGGTCCTGCCGCTTGGCGCTCTGGCCGGTAGTGAGGTCGGTGCCGGTGCTGTCCAGCTGCCAGTTGGAAACCCGGCTGCCGAGAATGATCGACAGGTCATCGGTGGGCTTGAAGCGACCGGTCAGGTAGGCAGCGGTTTCCTTCAGGTCGGTGTCGACCTTGGACACCGGGGTGCCCCAGTCCGGCTCGGGGAAGTCGCCGGTCCAGCCATTGATGGTCGGCACACTGTCGAAGAAGAACGGCCAGTTGGTCTCGTTGGATTCGATGTCGCGGTGCGACAGGCCGACCACCAGCTCATGCTCGCGGCCGAGCAGCTGGAAGGGACCGCTGGCATAGAGGTCGTAGGCGTTCTGGGTGGTCTCGTAGCGGTACTTGCCGCGCCAGATGAACATGCCGGTGCCATCCACCGGATTCGGGTTGCCGCTAGCGGCCGAGCCGAGGGTGATGGGCGAGTCGGTCTCGGTGCGGGTGATGGAGGCCTTTACCACCCAGTCATGGGCCAGGCGCTGCTCCAGGGTCACGAAGGCGTTGTCGGCGGTGTTGTCCCACTGGCTCCACTTGGTGCCCGGGTTGAATGAACGGGACAAGGTGAACTCGTTGCCGTTGCTGTCCACCAGCGGTGTCGAGGAACCCCAGGAGGAGCCATCCGGACGGTTGGTCTGGCGGCTCAGGCCGGCGCTCAGCAGGGTGTCGTCGGTAATATCGGTTTCGAGGATGCCGTAGAACACCTGCTTTTTCTCGGACAGGTGGTCCATGAAAGACTGGCCATCTTCATAGGCGGTGACGAAGCGGCCACGGACGTTGCCTTGCGGGGTCAGCGAACCGCCGATGTCGAATTCGCTGCGGTAGGTGTCCCAGCTGCCGGCACTGGCGGACACATAGCCGGAAAGCTCCCTGGTCGGACGCTTGCGCACCAGGTTGACGGTGGCTGAAGGGCTGCCGAAGCCACTGAGCAGACCGGTGGAGCCCTTCAGCACTTCCACGTGATCGTAGATCACCATGTCGGCCTGATCGATACCGTTGCCGAAGCGAAACGCCGCCGGAATGCCATCGATCTGGAAGTTGTCGATCTCGAAGCCTCGCGAACGGAATTCGACCCGGCTGCTGTCCAGCTTGTTGGCGGTAATGCCGGGAGTCTTTGACAATACGTCAACAATACTGGTCAGGCCCTGGTCATCCATCTGCTGACGAGTGATGACACTGACCGATTGCGGAGTCTCGCGAGGCGACAGCGACAGCTTGGTGGCGGTGCGCGTCGAGCCGGTGGTGTAGGAACCCGTGCCTTCGGTGGTTTCACCCAGGCGGTTGTCGGTGATGGCCGTAGCCCCCAGTTCCAGCGTTCCATTGCCATTTTCCTGCTCGTCGGCGGGCAGCACGCCGGCCTGCAATGCCAGGGTCACCCCCAGGATCGCTACGGACAACGGGTGATGCTTGAGGCGTTCGGCAACGGCATCCCCAGCCGTCTCGACCGCGTTGAACGCATTTCGCTGTTGCACTCTCAAACCCCTTGGATGGTCTATCTGCTTGGTGGCTGGCTAACCACTGGCTTTCTTCTTTTTGGCTGGGTGAGGCGCCCTTGGCTGGCACCTGGCGACCGTGCAGGCGGGATCGCATCTGACGGCGGATGCGGAGATTACTAACAAATAAGAATTATTTGCACTTGTACATCTATCTACTTCTCACTCGCATAATAGGATTTTCCTACAAAGGGCAAAGTTTTGTTACAGCGGCCTCGTTCCAGACCGGTACGACGAGCGACTAGGCTTTTCCTGTGACGCCGGGCCCCTCTGACGGCTGCCAACCGCCATGTCGGAGTCACTGTTCAACGACGACAGAAGGAGGGGCGCATGGCAGCTCTACAGGCATTTCTCTCCACCGACTTTCTCGGCACCGCCACCTGGTTGTGGCTCGTCTTCATCGGCATAGTCCTCGCCCTGCTGGTCTTCGACCTCGGGGTGCTGCACCGTGACCAGCATGAAATCGAGATGCGCGAAAGCCTGCTGCTCTACAGCGGCTACTTCAGCGTCGGCGTGCTGTTCGGGATCTGGGTCTGGTTCCAGCTGGGTGCGCAGAGTGCCCTGGAGTTCTACACGGGCTTCCTCGTGGAGCAGTCGTTGTCCATGGACAACGTCTTCGTCATGGCGATGATCTTCGGCTTCTTCGCCGTCCCCCGCCGCTACCAGCACCGGGTGCTGTTCTGGGGCATCATCGGCGTCGTCGTGCTGCGCGCCATCATGATCGGCGTGGGCAGTGCCCTGGTGAAGGAGTTCGACTGGATCCTCTACGTCTTTGGCGCCTTCCTGCTGTTCACCGGCGTGAAGATGCTCTTCGCCAGGGAAGACGCACACCCGGACCTGTCGCAGAACCCGGTGCTGAAGTTCGTCCGCCGCCATATCCGGGTCACCGATGAACTACATGGCGCGCACTTCTTCGTGCGCCTGAAACAGGCCGGCCAGGGCAAGGCCCTGCTCTACGCCACCCCGCTGTTCCTCGCCCTGGTGCTGATCGAACTGGCCGACCTGGTCTTCGCCGTGGACAGTGTGCCGGCGATCTTCGCCATCACCCAGGACCCGTTCATCGTCTACACCTCGAACATCTTCGCCATCCTCGGCCTGCGCTCCCTGTACTTCGCCCTGGCGGCGCTGATGCACCGTTTCGTCTACCTCAAGTACGCCCTGGCGCTGGTGCTGATCTTCATCGGCGGCAAGATTTTCCTGCATGGTTTCATTGGCAAGATTCCCGCCCTGGTATCACTTGGCGTAACCTTCGGCCTACTTGCCGGTGGCGTGATCCTGTCCTTGTTGAAGACGCGCAACCAACCGGCCCGGAGCACGGGTGATCTGGAGAAACATGGCTGAAGTACGGATCGAACCGTTCGAGAAAGATGGCTGGACCTTCTGGCGCGTACGCCTTGGCCGGCGCGCGCTGACCTTCCACGAAGAACTGGCCGCCCGCGCCTTCGCGGCGCAGCTGCACCTGCGGATGGGCTGGCTGCGGGCAAGCGCGGGACCGGAGAAGCACGACTGAAGCGCCCCAGCTTGCGGGAACGAACTCGTTCGCGCTGGCGGGCAGTCTGTAGGGTGGACATCGCTTTTCATGTCCACCAACGGAACTCAAGGTGACGCCGACGGTGGATGTGAAAAGCGACATCCACCCTACGTAAACGAGCAGTCCCGACCTGAAAACGAAAAAGGCCCGCATGATGCGGGCCTTTTTCATTGGGACGGCGATCACTGACCGCTGCGCATTTCCTTCGGCACGTACTTGCCGATCTCGAACTTGCCGATGGCCGCGCGGTGCACTTCGTCCGGGCCGTCGGCCAGGCGCAGGGTGCGCTGCATGGCGTACATGTAGGCCAGCGGGAAGTCGTTGGAGACACCGGCACCGCCGTGGATCTGGATGGCGCGGTCGATCACCCGCAGGGCGACGTTGGGTGCCACCACCTTGATCTGGGCGATCTCGCTCTTGGCCACCTTGTTGCCCACGGTGTCCATCATATAGGCCGCCTTCAGGGTCAGCAGGCGGGCCATGTCGATTTCCATCCGCGAGTCGGCGATCTTGTCGAGGTTGCCACCCAGGCGCGCCAGCGGCTTGCCGAAGGCGGTGCGGCTGACGGCGCGCTTGCACATCAGTTCCAGGGCGCGTTCGGCCATGCCGATGGAGCGCATGCAGTGGTGGATGCGGCCCGGACCGAGGCGGCCCTGGGCGATCTCGAAGCCTCGGCCCTCGCCCAGCAGTACGTTCTCGTAGGGCACGCGCACGTTCTCGAAGACCACCTCGGCATGGCCGTGGGGGGCGTCGTCGTAGCCGAACACCGGCAGCGGGCGCAGTACCTTCACACCGGGGGTGTCGATGGGCACCAGGATCATCGAGTGCTGCTGGTGGCGCGGCGCGTCCGGGTTGGACAGGCCCATGAAGACGAGGATCTTGCAGCGCGGGTCGCAGGCGCCCGAGGTCCACCACTTGCTGCCGTTGATCACCCACTCGTCACCCTGGCGCACGGCGCGGGCTTCCATGTTGGTGGCGTCGGACGAGGCTACGCCCGGCTCGGTCATGGCGAATGCGGAGCGGATCTCGCCACGCAGCAGTGGCTCCAGCCATTGTTTCTTCTGTGCTTCGTTGGCGTAGCGCACCAGCACTTCCATGTTGCCGGTATCCGGCGCGGAGCAGTTGAAGGGCTCCGGCCCGAGCAGGGAGCGGCCCATGATCTCGGCCAGCGGCGCGTACTCCATATTGGTCAGGCCGGCGCCGTATTCGGATTCCGGCAGGAACAGGTTCCACAGGCCTTCCGCCTTGGCCTTGGCCTTCAGCTCTTCCATGATCGCGGTGGGCTGCCAGCGGTCACCCTCGGCGACCTGCTGCTCGAATACCGGCTCGGCCGGATAGACGTAGGCGTCCATGAATGCGGTGACGCGTTCACGCAGTTCCTGGACCTTCGGGGAATAGGCGAATTCCATGTGGGGCTACCTTTTGCGGGGCTATGGGGTGAGGTCTGGTAAGGATGCTAGAACAGGGCGTAAGATTTACCCAACCTATTTTCGCCATGTATGAACATTCATCACCGATATATGATCCGCTGATAAAAACAATTGCGAGGAGCACGCCCGGCATGAATCTGAACAAGGTAGACCTCAACCTCTTCATCGTCTTCGACGCCATCTACACCGAGGCCAACCTCACCCGCGCCGGACAGATAGTGGGCATCACCCAGCCTGCCGTTTCCAACGCCCTCGCTCGCCTGCGCGAGACCTTCAACGATCCGCTCTTCGTCCGCACCGCCCAGGGCATGGTGCCCACGCCCATGGCGCAGAACATCATCGGCCCAGTGCGCAACGCCCTACAACTGCTGCGGGTATCGGTTCAGGAAAGCCGCACCTTCAACCCGGCCCAGGCGAACAAGACCTACCGCATCAGCATGACCGACCTCACCGAGACGGTGATCCTGCCGCCGCTGTTCCAGCGCCTGCGCCGCATGGCGCCGACCGTGCAGATCGAGAGCTTCCTGGCCAAGCGCCGCGAAACCACCAAGGAACTGGCCGCCGGCCGCCTGGACTTCGCCGTGGACGCCCCGCTCAACACCGACCCCCAGGTGCGCCACGTCAAGCTGATGGAAGACCGCTATGTCTGCGCCATGCGCCGCGGCCACCCGCTGGCCAAGGAGAAAATCAGCCTGGACGAGTACCTGTCGCTGTCGCACATCCATATTTCCAGCCGCAGGAGCGGCCTGGGCTACATCGACCTGTCATTGGGCAAGATGGGGATCCAGCGCAAGGTCACACTGCGCTCGCAGCACTACCTGATGGCCTCCACCGTGCTGCACGGCACCGACATGGCCATCACCGTCCCCGAGCGCTTCGCTCGCCGCCATGACCTGCACTACGTCGACTTGCCGGTGCACGACGTGCCCTCCCTGGAAACCCACCTCTACTGGCACGAAAGCACCGACCAGGACCCGGCCAACCGCTGGATGCGCGAGCAGATCATCGAAATCTGCCAGCAGGTGACGGCGCAGGAGCAGAAGGAGCTGAAAGAAAGGGCCTGATCCCCGCTGGGACACCTTGTGGGGGCGAATTCATTCGCTAAGCAGACCGAAGTCCTGCCCTGGGGTGTCTCAGGAGGGCAACTGCGCTGCCCTTAGCGACTGAAGTCGCCCCCACAAGGAAAAGCGAATTGCGGCCCGCTTGGACTCAGCGACCGAACTCCGGCTTGCGCTTTTCGATGAAGGCGCCCATGCCTTCCTTCTGGTCCGGGGTGGCGAACACCGCCTGGAACAGTCGTCGCTCGAAACGCAGGCCCTCTCCCAGCGAACCTTCGTCGACCCGGTTCACGCATTCCTTGAGCATCAGCACCGCCGTGCGCGATTGCGCGGCGATGCGGCTGGCGCTGTCCATGGCCTCTTCCAGCAGTTCCGCCACCGGCACCACGCGCGCCACCACGCCGCAACGCTCGGCCTCGGCCGCGTCCATGGTGCGACCGGTGAGGAGCATTTCCATGGCCTTGGCACGGCCCACCAGACGGGTCAGGCGCTGGGTGCCGCCGGAGCCGGGAATCACCCCCAGCTTCACTTCCGGCAGGCCGAAACGGGCGTTGTCGGCAGCGATGATGAAGTCGCACATCAGCGCCAGTTCGAAGCCACCGCCGAGGGCGTGGCCGGCGACGGCGGCGATGATCGGCTTGCGCCGCTGCGCCACCCGGTCCCAGCGGCCGAGAAAGTCGTCCAGGTAGGTGTCGGGGAAGCACTTCTCGGCCATTTCCTTGACATCGGCGCCAGCGGCGAAGGCCTTGGCCGAGCCGGTGATCAACACGCAACCGATGGCGGGGTCGCGCTCGAAACCGTCGAGTGCCTGGTTCAGCTCGTCGATCAATTGAGTGTTGATGGCGTTCAGGGCTTCGGGGCGGTTCAGGGTGATGAGGCCGACAGCGCCGGCCTGCTCCACCAGCAGGGTCTGGTAGGTCATATGGGATACCTGTCAGGAGTTGGACCCTGTAGGAGCGAGCTTGCTCGCGAAAGAATCCGCGCGGGGCCCTGTTCGCGAGCAAGCTCGCTCCTACAAGTGGAAGTGGCTCAGAGGCTGCGCGCGATCACCATGCGCTGCACGTCCGAGGTGCCTTCATAGATCTGGCACACGCGCACGTCGCGGTAGATGCGCTCCACCGGGAAGTCCTTGAGGTAGCCGTAGCCGCCCAGGGTCTGGATGGCCCCCGAGCAGACCTTCTCGGCCATTTCCGAGGCGAACAGCTTGGCCATGGAGGCTTCGGTCAGGCAGGGCATGCCGGCTTCTCGCAGGCTCGCCGCGTGGTGGACCATCTGCCGCGCTACGGCGATCTGGGTGGCCATATCGGCCAGACGGAAGGCCACGGCCTGGTGCTCGATGATCGCCTTGCCGAAGGTCTTGCGCTCATGGGCGTAGTCCCGCGCCGCCTCGAAAGCCGCGCGAGCCATGCCCACGGATTGCGCGGCAATGCCGATGCGGCCGCCCTCCAGGTTGGACAGGGCGATGCGGTAGCCCTCCCCTTCCGCACCCAGACGCAGGGACGCCGGGATGCGCACGTCGTCCAGTTGGATCTGGCAGGTGTCCGAAGCGTGCTGGCCGAGCTTGTCCTCCACCCGCACCACCTGGTAGCCGGGCGTGTCGGTGGGGACGATGAAGGCGCTGATGCCCTTCTTGCCAGCGGACGGGTCGGTGACGGCGAAGACGATCACCATCCCCGCATGGCTGCCGGAAGTGATGAATTGCTTGGCGCCGTTCAGCACGTAATGGTCGCCGTCGAGGCGCGCGCGGGTGCGCAGGTCGCTGGCATCGGAGCCGGCCTGGGGTTCGGTGAGGGCGAAGGCGCCGATCATCTCGCCCGTGGCCAGCGGCTTCAGGAAGCGCTGTTTCTGCTCCTCGCTGCCGTACTTGAGGATGGGCATGCAACCCACCGAGTTGTGCACGCTCATGATGGTGGAGCAGGCGCCGTCACCGGCGGCTATCTCCTCCAGGGCCATGGCGTAGGCCAGGTGGCCGGTGGCCGCGCCGCCCCACTCTTCCGGCACCAGCATGCCGAGAAAGCCCAGCTGAGCCATCTCGCGCAAGGCTTCGGCCGGGAAGCGGTGCTCGCGGTCCCAGGCGTCGGCGAAGGGCTTCAACCGCTCCTGGGCAAACTGCCGAGCCATGTCGCGGATCTGGATATCCTGTTCGGACGGAATCATCGCAACCTCCTTCAGGCCATACGCTCGATGGCGACGGCCGTGGCCTCGCCACCGCCGATGCAGAGCGACGCCACGCCGCGCTTCAGGTCGTACTGGGTCAGCGCATTGAGCAGGGTCACCAGTACCCGCGCACCGGAGGCGCCGATGGGGTGGCCCAGCGCGCAGGCGCCGCCGTGCACGTTGAGCTTGTCGTGGGAGATGTCCAGGTCACGCATGGCGACCATGGGCACCACGGCGAAGGCTTCGTTGATCTCGAACAGGTCCACGTCGCCCAGGCTCCAGCCAGTACGCGCCAGCAGGCGCTGGATGGAGCCCACCGGCGCGGTGGTGAAGAGGTTCGGGGCCTGGGCGAAGGAGGAATGGCCGGCAATGCGCGCCAGCGGGGTCAAGCCGCGCTTCTCGGCTTCGGACAAGCGCATCAGCAGCAACGACGCGGCGCCGTCGGAAATGGAACTGGAGTTGGCCGCGGTGACGGTACCGCCTTCGCGGAAGGCCGGCTTCAGGGTGGGAATCTTCTCCAGGCGCGCCTTCGGCGGTTGTTCGTCCTGGCTGATGGTCAACAGCTCGCGGCCAGATTTCGCTTCCACCGGCACGATCTCGGCGGCGAAGCGGCCTTCGGCCATGGCCTTCTGCGCGCGGGTCAGGGAAGCGATGGCGAAGGCGTCCTGCTGCTCGCGGGTGAAGCCGTAGGCCTGGGCGCAATCCTCGGCGAAGGTGCCCATCAGTCGGCCCTTGTCGTAGGCGTCTTCCAAGCCGTCAAGGAACATGTGGTCGAGCACCTTGCCGTGGCCCATGCGGTAGCCGGAGCGGGCGCGCTCCAACAGGTAGGGCGCGTTGGACATGCTCTCCATGCCCCCGGCCAGCACCACATCGGCGCTACCGGCCAGCAACAGGTCATGGGCCAGCATCACGGTCTTCATGCCCGAGCCGCACATCTTGTTCACCGTGGAGCAGACCACGCCCTGGGGCAGGCCCGCACCAAGGGCGGCCTGGCGCGCCGGGGCCTGGCCCTGGCCGGCCTGCAGCACACAGCCCATGATCACTTCGTCGACGGCGTCGGCCTGCACCCCGGCGCGCTCCAGCGCGGCGCGGTTGGCGGCGGCGCCGAGTTGCGCGGCGGTGACGTCCTTGAAGTCGCCGAGGAAGCCACCCATGGGCGTGCGGGCGGCGCTGACGATAACGATGGGATCTTTGTTCATGGCGTTCTCCTTACTTGGCGGCCATGCGCAGCGCGCCATCCAGACGGATGACTTCGCCGTTGAGCATGCTGTTCTCGATGATGTGGCGGGCCAGCGCGGCGTATTCGTCCGGGCGACCCAGGCGCGGCGGGAATGGCACGTTGGCGGCCAGGGAGTCCTGAACCTCCTGCGGCATGCCGGCCATCATCGGCGTCTCGAAGATACCGGGGGCGATGCACATCACGCGGATGCCGGAACGCGCCAGGTCGCGGGCCACCGGCAGGGTCATGGCGGCCACGCCGCCTTTGGAGGCCGAATAGGCGGCCTGGCCCATCTGGCCGTCGAACGCCGCGACCGACGCGGTGTTGATGATCACGCCGCGCTCGCCACCTTCGTTCGGTTGGCCCTGGGCCATGGCCTCTGCGGCCAGGCGCAGCATGTTGAAGCTGCCGATCAGGTTGACTTCGATCACCCGGCGGAAGCTGTCCAGGCCGTGGGCACCATTGCGACCCAGCACCTTCTCGGCCGGCGCGACGCCAGCGCAGTTGATCAGCCCATGCAGGCCGCCGAAGGCCTCCACTGCTGCGGCCACGGCGGCGCGGGCATCCTCTTCACGGGTGATGTCGGCCTTGACGAAGCGGGCATTGCCGCCCAGCTCCTCGGCACGGGCGGTGCCGGCCTCGGCGTTGATGTCCACCAGCAGCACCTTGCCGCCCTGCCCCAGCAGTTCGCGGGCGGTGGCAAGACCCAGACCGGAGCTGCCGCCGGTCACCAGGAAAACGGAATTCTCTATACGCACTTTTGCTTCTCCTCTGGATCAGTGAGCGGCGGCTGTCTGGGCCTTGGCGATCTCCTGGTTGCGCAGGAGGAAACGCTGGATCTTGCCGCTCGGGGTCTTGGGCAATTCCGCGACGAACTCGATTTCGCGCGGATAGGAATGGGCGGACAAGCGCTTGCGCACATACTGCTGCAGCGCCTCGGCCAACGTGGCATCGGCGCTATGGCCGGCATGCAGCACGACGAACGCCTTCACCAGTTCAGTGCGTTCCGGGTCGGGCTTGCCGATCACCGCGGCCTCGATTACCGCCGGGTGCTCGATCAGCGCGCTCTCCACATCGAAGGGACCGACCCGGTAGCCTGAGGTGGTGATCACGTCGTCGGAGCGGCCGACGAAGCTGATGCTGCCGTCTTCATTGAGCTCCACTGTGTCGCCGCTCAGATAGTAGTCGCCGACGAATGACTTGGTGGCCATGCCCAGGTAGCCGGGGAACCAGAACAGCGGCGAGCGCGGCATGTCCAGGGCAAGTATGCCGGGCTGGCCGACCGGCAATTCGCGGTTGGACTCGTCCAGCACCACCACCCGGTGGCCGGGCATGGCGAAGCCGGCGGCGCCCAGGCGCACCGGGTGTTCCAGGGCGTGGTGATTGCACAGCACCATGCCCAGTTCAGTCTGGCCGTAGTGGTCGTGGATGGTGCAGCCCAGGCCCTCGGCGAACCAGCGGATCACCTCCGGGGTCAGGGGCTCGCCGGCGCTGCTGACGGCGCGCAAGCAGCCCTTGATGGACGCTTCCACCTCGTCGCGGGCGGCCAGCAGCAGGCGGTAGGCGGTAGGCGAGCCGGCCAGGTTGGTAATGCCGTACTCGCGGATGATGCGGCAGGTGCTTTCCACGCTGAACGAACCTTCGTAGAAGGTAGTGGCGTGGCCCAGGGCCAGCGGGCCGGTGACCGCGTAGTAGAGGCCGTAGGCCCAGCCCGGATCGGCCAGGTTCCAGAAGTTGTCCGTCGGACGCAGGTCCACCGCATCGCGCATGTAGCTGACGAAGGCGACTATGGCCTTCAGCGGCACGGCCAGGGGCTTGGCCAGCCCGGTAGTGCCGGACGTGAACATCAGCAGGAAGGGGTCGGAGGCGGTGCGCATCACCGGCTCGAAGCTCGCCGGCTGGCGCTCCAGCTCGGTCCAGAAATCATCGCCCACCACCAGCACCGGCGGAACGCCGTCCACCTCGTCCAGCTTGGGCCGGTTGGTCAGGTCGGTGACTACCAGCTTCGAGCCGGCGCCCTTGACCCGATGCTCGATGGCCTTGGGGCCGAAGGCGGTGAACAGCGGCTGGTAGACGGCGCCGATGCGCCAGGTGCCAAGGATGGTGATCAGCAGCTCCGGGGTGCGCGGCAGCATGCCCGAGACGCAATCGCCGGGGCGCACGCCGCGCTCCTCGAGGTAATTGGCGAAGCGCGCAGCGGCTTCCTTGAGCTGGGCGAAAGTCCAGGTGGCGCGCTCACCGTCGCGACCCTCCCAATACAGGGCGACGCGCTCCGAGTCGGCGTGGCGATCGCAGCATTCGACGCAGGCATTGAGGGCGTCGAGGTTGCCGACCAGGGTCGTGGAAGCGGCGTTGGCGTAGTCGAACTCGCGGGCAGCGGTGAAGTAGTCGCGCATCGGGTGGGCTCCGGGTTTGTTTTTGTTGGAGTACCGGGATGGTCGCGCCGAGCGGGGGTGGCGGCAATGTCGAAAGGCATCAACCTGGGTGAGCGGATTTGACAGGAGCAGACTGCTCTGTTGTAGGGGCGAATTCATTCGCCCCTACAGAAAAACCGCCCCTACAGGCTGAGCCCGGGCGGGCGCTCAACTCGATTCGGGATGAATCAGCGCCCGGTATTGCCCCGGCGTCGAGCCGGTCCACTTCTTGAAGGCCTTGTAGAAGGCGCTGGTGTCGGCGAAGCCCAGTTCGAAGGCCAGCTCGGTGAAGTTGCCTTCGCCGCTGTCCAGCCTGGCGATGGCCAGGTCGCGCCGGACCTGGTCCTTCAGCCCCTGGTAGGACTGCCCTTCCAGGGACAGCTTGCGGCGCAGGGTCGAGGGCGCCATGAAGAAGTGGCAGGACAGTGCCTCCAGGTCCGGCCAGCGCTCGGGCTTCAGGCTGCGCAGGTAGGCCCTGATGCGCGCGGCCAGGCTCTGCGGGTCGCGGTAGCGGACCAGGATGTTCGCCGGTAGACCGCCTAGGAAGCGCTTGAGGTCGCGCTGGCTGCGGCGCACCGGCAGCTCCAGGCAGTCGGCGTTGAACAGCAGGCGGCTGTGCAGCCGGGAGAAGCGCAGGTTGGTGCTGAACATCACCCGGTAGTCTTCGATGTAGTCGGGCACCGCGCAGCGCAGGTCGACGCCGAGGATGGGAATGCGCCGACCGGCCAGCCAACAGAGCAGGCCATGGATCATCAGCCACAGGGTGAAATAGCTGAAGGCGCGGCATTGCTGGCCTTCGGGCTCGTCAAGGGCGATTTCCGCCAGGCCGCCGCGCCGCACCAGGCGCGGCGAGAGGCCGTCGAATACCAGGTCGAGGAAGCGCAATGCCACGTCCAGTGCCGCGCCCACCGTGGGCTCCTTCGCCGCCGCACGGGTCATGTAGGCGAAACTGCCGAACTTCATCCGCCGCGGATTCATGCCGAAGAATTCGTCGTCCATGCTCTGCGCGACCAGCACCCAGAGATGGCCGAAGTGCTCCGAGGAGACGCGCCCGTATGGCTTGGCCAGCAGCTCGGCAGGGATGCCGGCTCGGTTCAGCAGCGCGGAATCGTCGAAGCCCCGCTGGCGCAATTCCAGCAGGGCTTCGTGGACCAGGCGGACGGAGATGGTGCCTTTCTCGGTGGACGTGCCTGTCATGGGCTCCCTTGGGGTATCGGTTTCCGGTGAGGCACACATTTTATGCGGGTTGCTTGTGGGGGCGAATTTATTCGCTAAGGGCAGCGAAGCTGCCCCATGGCGTTCCGAATGGCAGGACTGCGTCCTGCTTCGCGAATGAATTCGCCCCCACAGAAGAGCGAAGAGCCCGGCCCCGGCGCCCTACCGAATCGCCTTCACCTTGTCGTCCTTGGGCGGGGTCAGCTCCTCGATACTGATCTCGCGCATGCGGAACTTCTGGATCTTGCCGGTCACCGTCATCGGGAAGGCATCCACGAAGCGGAAGAAGCGCGGCACCTTGAAGTGGGCGATGCGTTCCTTGGCCCAGGCGCGCAGTTCATCCTCGGTGGCGACATGGCCGGGGTGGAATTTGATCCAGGCGACTATCTCCTCGCCGTACTTGCTGCAGGGAATGCCGATCACCTGCACGTCGGCCACTGCCGGGTGGGTGAAGAAGAATTCCTCAAGCTCGCGCGGATAGATGTTCTCGCCACCGCGGATGATCATGTCCTTGCTGCGGCCGACTATGCAGACGTAGCCGTTCTCGTCCATCGAGGCGAGGTCGCCGGTGTGCATCCAACGGCCCGCATCGATGGCGTCGGTCGTGGCCTGGGGGTTGTTCCAGTAGCCGAGCATCACGCTGTAGCCCCGGGTGCAGAGTTCGCCGATCTGGCCGCGCGGGACGATCTTGCCCTCGGCGTCGACGATCTTGCTCTCCAGGTGCGGCTGGGTGCGGCCCACCGTGGTCACGCGCAGCTCCAGCTCGTCGTCCGGGCCCGTCTGCAGGGACACCGGACTGGTCTCGGTCATGCCGTAGGCGATCTGCACTTCGCTCATGTGCATCTCGTTGATCACCCGGCGCATCACCTCGATCGGGCAGGTGGCGCCGGCCATGATCCCGGTGCGCAGGCTGGACAGGTCGAATTCGCTGCGCTGCGGATGGTCCAGTTCGGCGATGAACATGGTGGGCACGCCATAGAGCGCCGTGGCCTTTTCTTCGGCCACGGCGCGCAGGGTGGTCAGCGGGTCGAAGGCATCCCCAGGGTAGATCATGGTGGAGCCGTGGGTAACGCAGCCGAGGTTGCCCATCACCATGCCGAAGCAGTGGTAAAGCGGCACCGGGATCACCAGGCGGTCCTCCTCGGTCAGCCCCAGGCTCTCAGCGACCATATAGCCGTTGTTGAGGATGTTGTAGTGGCTGAGGGTGGCGCCCTTGGGGAAGCCGGTGGTGCCGGAGGTGTACTGGATATTGATGGCATCGTCGAACTGCAGCCCGGCCTGGCGCTCTGCCAGCGTCTCGGCACTCACCTCCCCCGCGCGCTGCTGGAGGACCGCCCAGGACAGGAAACCGGCCGGCGGATTGGCCGCCAGGCTGACCACGCCACGCAGTTCCGGCAAGCGCTCGCAATTCAGGCTGCCCGGTTCGGCGGCGGCCAGCTCGGGCACCAGGCCCAGGAACATGGCGTGGTAGTCGGAGGTCTTGAAGGCGTCGGCGCAGACCACCCAGCGGCAGCCGGATTGCTTGAGCGCGTATTCCAGCTCGCTGCTGCGGTAGGCCGGGTTGATGTTGACCAGGATGGCGCCGATCTTGGCGCTGGCGAACTGGGTGATGCACCACTCGGCGCAGTTTGGCGCCCAGATACCGAGGCGGTCGCCGCTGTTCAGGCCCAGGGCAAGCAAGGCGCGGGCATGGCGGTCTACCGCCTCGGCCAGTTCCTTCCAGCTGTAGCGCAGGCCCTGGTGCCTGACCACCAGCGCCTCGCGCTCGGGGAACTTGGCAACCGTGGCATCGAACGCCGCGCCTATGGTCATGGCGAGCAGGTCCTTGTCCTGCCGCCCCCGGGTGTAGCTCTGGTGATTCATGGCTTTCCCTTCTTGTGCTTGTACTGGGATACAGCTGTGAATGACGTATCGGCTTTATTTACCTTTACGTAAACGTAAAGGTAAATAAAGCCTGTTTTCCTGTCTAGTGACCTATTGGTCGGATACGGGTTCGATCATCAGGTGGCCGATGGTTGGTGCTCGGGCCATCGGCGGGGCAATTACTGTGGGGGCGAATTCATTCGCTATGCAGGACGCAGTCCTGCCATTTCGCCCGATGGGGGCAGCTGCGCTGCCCTTAGCGACTGAAGTCGCCCCCACAAGAAGAGCCCACAAGGCCCTGCCCTTAGCGCACGAACACCTGGGTCGTGGTGATCGACATGTCGCCACCCGGCAGCTTGATGTTCTTGATCTTCTCCAGGCTGTCCGGATCGAACACCGCGATGTCGTTGAAGGTGCCGGCCAGGTAGAGCTTGCTGCCCTTGGTGTTGAAGGCCACGCAGTAGTAGGAGTGGTCCAGGTTGGCCGCCTTGATCAGCTTCTGCTCCTTGATGTCGTACTTGGCCAGGCGGTTGAGCACGCCGAACATCTGGTTCGGGTCCTTCGGCGAGCGCAGGCCGGTGAAGTACAACTCGGTCAGCGGGGCGAAGTCCTGGACGGTGGCCTTGCCGGTCTTCAGGTCGATGCTGACGTAGCCATAGATGAAGTCGGCGGTGGCCAGGTCCTGTTTCTCGTCCTTGAACTTGGCCGTGGTGTAGAGCATCGAGAACTCGTGGTACGGCGTCTGGTGCGGCCAGAAGTAGAGCACGTCCGGCGCACTGTAGAGCGGCCGCTGCCAGTTGCGGCCGGGTACCGCCACCTCGTACTTGCCGGTCTTCACATCCATCTTGTAGATGTCCGGCCCGGCGACGTAGAGGCTGCCGTCGTCCGCCGCGCGCATCAGGTAGACCTGCCGCGGCATCGGGAAGCTGCGTACCGGCTTGGCGTCCAGCCCGGCGCTGGTGTCATAGACCTCCAGGCGCGGCTGCTTGACCACGTAATGGTCGTTGAGCATCTCGGTGGGGTTGACCGTGGTGTAGAGCTCCTTGCCATCGGGACTCAGGGCGAAGGAGAACATCGAGCGCGCCTTCTCCCCAGGCTTCTGCGACAGCTTGGCGTGGAACACCGTCTTGCAGTCGTCCAGATCGACGCCGTAGAGGTCGCCGAAGTGGTTGTTGAGGATGAAGGCGGTCTTGTTATCCGGCGCCATCATGGCGGTGCCGGGGCCGAAGGCGTCGGGCAGGCGGCAGGTCTTGTACAGGCTGTCGGTGGCGAGATCCACCACGTGCAGGTTGTTCGGGTAGTTGGTGGCGATCATGTATTCATGACCGGCCTTCAGCGCCGGGCCGGTTTCGTCCGCGGCCCAGGCGTGCGCGCCCAGTGCGAGGCCGGCGACGGCGGTCGCCAGGCTGGCGATGGCTTTGAGTTTCATGCGGTTATCCCTCTTGTTCTTCTCGCCGGTCATTTGTCTTTCGGGAATACGGTGCCGAGGTTGCGCCAGTCCTCTTGCGAGTTGGTCGCCTGGGCGTTCCAGTCCTGGTAGGTGCTCATCATGTCGGGCACCTGGGCGGGCCACCAGCAAGGGTCGGAGCAGCCGTAGAGGTCGGCTTCCATTGGCTGGCAGAGCGAGGCCACGCCGCCGAAGGCGTCCACCTCCCAGCCCGGGTCCGTGGTGGCGGTGCACCCGGCCACTGCACTCATGGCCATGACTTCTTCGATGCGATCTTCGGCTGCGGCTTTTTCGAGCATTTGCGCTTTGTTGTTGAGCGGCTTCAGATGTTTCATGTCAGTGCGCCTTCCGCGGAGTGATGTAGCTGCTGATGAAGGCCGGATTGCCGGCCATGATGCGGCTGTAGACCTCGATGCCGAAGTCCACCCAGTCGCGCATCAGCTCGCAGTAGTGATAGGTCGGGTGAGTCGGGTCGCCGTAACGGGCGTAGCTCTCGTGGTAGCAGCCGCCGGAGCAGAGGTTGCGGATGCGGCAGCTGTCGCAACCGGTGCCGCTGCGGTCCAGGCGCTGGGAGAGGAAGTCGTTCAGCTCGACCTGCTTGACCCCGCTGTGCACATTGCCGAAGGTCGGCAGGCTGGAGCCGGTGAAGCGATGGCAGAGGTTCAGCTCGCCCTTGTGGTCTACCGCCAGCATCTTCAGCCCGGCACCGCAGGGCAGCGCCTTCTTGTGGCCTTCGTGGATGTCGGTGATCAGCTGGTGCAGGTTGGAGAAGCCGATATTGCGATGCTCCAGCGCCGCCTCCAGGTAGCGGCGGCCGAGGGCCTTCATGTTGGCGAACACTTCCACCAGCTCCTCGCCGGTCAGGTTGAAGTCGCTCATGTCACCCGAGGTGACCGGGGCGAAGCCAACCTCGGCGAAACCCAGCTCATTGAACAGGTGGTTCCAGATGGTCTCGACGTCGGTGATGCCACGGGTGAGGGTCACCCGCGCGCCCACCGGGCGGCTGCGGTAGCGCGACAGCAGCAGGTCCACCTTGCGCCGCACCACGTCATAGGTGCCCTGCCCGCCCACGGTGATGCGGTTGCGGTCGTGTACCGTCTTCGGCCCGTCGATACTCACCGAAAGTCCGAAGCGGTGGGCATTGAGATAGTCGATGACTTCTTCGGTGAGCAGCGTGGCGTTGGTGGTCATGACGAATTCCACGAACTTGCCGGCCTCACTGAAACGGCGCTCGCAGTAGTCCACCATGTGCTCGATCAGCGGTCGGTTCGACAGCGGCTCGCCGCCGAAGAAGACCACGGTGTAGCGATCCTCGTCCGGCGACTCCCGGAGCAGCATCTCCACCGAGGCTTCGGCGGTTTCCGCGCCCATCTTCTTGCCCGCCGAAGGCTTGTCCAGATCTTCCTTGTAGCAGTAGGTGCAGCTCAGGTTGCAGCCGGTGTTGACGTTCAGCACCACGGTGTTCAGCGCGGTGCGCTCGACCTTGCTGATGCCGATTTCCGGCGTCAGCGGCGAGCCGTCGCTGACCACTTCCAGCGCGATCAGCTCACGCAGGGTTTCATTGATGTCCTGCCCGGCGAAACGTCCGGCCAGGCGCTGCACCAACTCCTCCGACGAGCAACCTTGCTGGCGCAGGGCGTCGATGATGCCGCCAGTGACTTCGTCGGTGGCGAACAGCGAGCTGCTCGGGATGTGGAACAGCATGCGGTCGGCGTCCACCCGCACTTCGTGCAGGTTGCGTTCGACCAGATTCAAGATTGCGCCCATGGCGACCTCCCGGAATTCTTCCCAATCGTCGTTGCGAACCCGGACGGCGCCTGCCGTCCGGGGGACGTCGCCAGTCAAGGCAGCGGCGGGTTGTTCCAGCGTTGCACAGTGACGATCAGATGGCCCTCGCCCTTCTGGCCGCCCTCTTCGAGCTGGGCGATCACCTTCAAATTGCCGGCGTTGTTGGTCATCATCTTGCGTTCCGGGTTCGGGCCGGCGCCGCCGGGCACGAAGACACCATCGGGCTGCATCTTGCCGGCGAACTTCACGTCCTCGTCTTCCTTGGCGCGCTCGTCGAAGGGCTCCACCGACCATTTCGCCGGCAGGTAGCCGATGCGGTACGGCTTGCCGTCGGCGCCCTTGCCCCAGGCCTCGGCCTCGAAGCGACCCTGCACCTTGGGCGTGGAGCCGCCGTTCTCGCCGACGCGGGCAATGGAGAACTCGGGCACCACCTTCACTTCGGCGATGTCCTTGTACACCGCCAGGTCGACGCCCTTCAGCGAGCCGAGGGACACGGCGCGGATGCCGGAGGTGGCTTCGGCGGTGGTCTTGACCCTGACACGGATCTGCTTCGGCGTGACTTCCAGTACCTTCACCACTTCGACGCCCGGACCGAAGTCCGGGGTGCCGGACAGGCCGCTGCCCACCAGAGTCAACTCGGCTTCGCTGCCCGCCTTGAGGTAGGCCGGCTGCACGGCCAGCAGCTTGGCGTTGCCCTCTTTCGCGGCGCTGAAGTCCAGGCCGCGCTCATCATGCTCGGCCTCGAACATGCGGCCCTTCATCTCGCCGTTCAGGGCGGCGAAGACCTGGCGCATGTTCTGCTCGCCGATCTTCAGATTGCCGCGCCACTCGTAGCCGTTGTAGAGGATGGCTGAACCTTCGCCATTGAAGGGCGAGCCGTCGGCGTATTGGCCCTTCACACTGACCTTGAAGGTGTCGCCGGCATCGGCAGTCACGGTCATCACACCGCGGACGTCACCCTTGGCCAGCATGTGGCCGCTGAAGCTCCACTGGCCCGGCAGGTTGTCGGCCTTGGGCTTGGCTTTCTGCCAGTCGGCCCAAGCCTGGTTTTCCAGGGGGAAGCGCTTGGCCAGTTCCGGCACCATTTCCTTGAGGGCGAGATCCAGCCAGTCGCGGTCGCGGGACTGGGCCTGGTACTCGAGGGACGGCCACTGGCCGAGGTGGAAGTTGACCAGGTGTTCCCACTCCTTGGCGGGACGGCGCTGCAGGGCGACACGGGCGCCCGAGTGGCAACGGCCGCACATCTGGCTCAGTTGGTCGTCGAACTTCTCGACGGTGTTCAGGCGGCGCTCCATGGCGTAGCGCACGCCTTCGGTCTCGCTGGGGGCCAGGCCCTGCTTGTCGGCGAGGTACTTGACCAGCGTGCGGCGATCGGCGTCGCTGATCTGGAGGCCGTGCATCACCTGCATGCGCCCGATGCTCATCAACCAGCCCTCGGGGGTCTTGCGCTGGTGGCTGATGCGGCTATAGGAATCGTTGCCCTCGGGGATGTGGCAACCCATGCACTTGGACTTGAGGAGGGCCGGCCCCTCCTCCGCTGCATGAGCCTGGGCGAACAGCAGAGACGCCATGGCCAGTGCCAGGGTGCCCGCGTGCTGCCGGAGTCGAGTCGTCTTCAAGGTCAGACCTCCACGGTGTTGTTCTTATGGTTTGCACCCCATGGCGGAGCGGGTGCAGCTGTCACGGCAAATACATATTGTGTGCCATGCCAACGAAAGTCCTTGTATAACAATTAGTTAGCTTTAAATATCAGGCTTGACGGGGATGCTGGCACCGGGCCCGGGCGTCTAATTTCGCGACAGACTGTTCCACCCTGAGACTAGGCCGCGCAGCACCTGATAAAGGTAGCCGGCGAGACTGTTCCAGACCTGTCTCAGGTCGTCTCAAACTGCAACAGGCCGAATCTGGCAACAGGCCCGAATCCATGAATAAAATCCTTTTGATTCAGCCACTTATTTAGAAAGCAAGGCCTTGGCATGGGGGTTGCGAAAGCGCTGTACAACTTCAATGAACAGAGGCTCCTCCCCATGCTTGCTGACCTGCCCGTCCTCCCGCAAACCCAGGCCTTCGTCGGCCGCAAACTGAAGATGCTGATCGGTGAGCAGTGGCTGGACGCCGCCGGCGGCAACACCATGAGCTTCCGCAACCCGGCCACTGGTGAAGTCCTCGGCGACGTGCCCTCGGCCACCGCCGAAGATGTCGACCGCGCCGTGCAGGCCGCCCGCCGGGCCTTCGACGACTCGCCCTGGAGCCGCATGCGTCCGCGCGAACGGCAGAACCTGCTGTGGCGCCTGGCCGACCTGATGGAGCGCGACGCCCAGGAACTTGCCGAGCTGGAATGCCTGAACAATGGCAAGAGTGCCGCCGTGGCGCGGGTGATGGACGTGCAGCTGGCCATCGACTTCCTCCGCTACATGGCCGGCTGGGCCACCAAAATCGAAGGCAGCACGGTCGACGTATCCATGCCGCTGATGCCGGACGACCAGTTCCACGGCTTCATCCGCCGCGAGGCGGTGGGCGTGGTGGGCGCCATAGTCGCCTGGAACTTCCCGCTGCTGCTGGCTTGCTGGAAGCTCGGCCCAGCGCTGGCCACCGGCTGCACCGTGGTGCTCAAGCCCGCCGACGAAACCCCGCTGACCGCCCTCAAGCTGGCCGAGCTGGTCCTGGAAGCGGGCTACCCGGCCGGGGTGTTCAACGTGATCACCGGCACCGGACTGAATGCCGGCGTCGCCCTCACCCGCCACCCGGGCGTGGACAAGCTGACCTTCACCGGCTCCACCGAAGTCGGCAAGCAGATCGGCAAGGCCGCCATGGACAACATGACCCGTGTGACCCTGGAACTGGGCGGCAAGTCGCCGACCATCGTCATGGCCGACGCCAACCTGCAGGAGGCCGCCGCTGGCGCCGCCACCGCGATCTTCTTCAACCAGGGCCAGGTCTGCTGCGCCGGCTCGCGCCTCTATGTGCAGCGCAAGCACTTCGACAATGTGATCGCCGACATCGCCGGCATCGCCAACGGCATGAAGCTCGGCAATGGCCTGGACCCGAGTGTGCAGATGGGCCCGCTGATCTCCGCCAAGCAGCAGGACCGCGTCACCGGTTATATCAACCTGGGCCGCGAACTAGGTGCCACCATCGCCTGCGGCGGTGAAAGCTTCGGCCCCGGCTACTTCGTCAAGCCGACGGTGATAGTCGACGTCGACCAGCAGCACCGCCTGGTGCAGGAAGAGATCTTCGGCCCGGTGCTGGTCGCCATGCCCTTCGACGATATCGACGACGCCGTGCGCATGGCCAACGACAACCCCTACGGCCTCGGCGCCAGCATCTGGTCCAACGACCTCTCGGCGGTGCACCGCATGATCCCGCGCATCAAGTCCGGCTCGGTCTGGGTCAACTGCCACAGCGCCCTCGACCCGTCTCTGCCTTTCGGCGGCTACAAGCTCTCCGGCGTCGGCCGCGAGATGGGCGCGGCAGCCATCGAGCATTACACCGAGCTGAAATCAGTGTTGATCAAGCTCTGATCCGCCGGCACACGTCCTTTGTAGGGTGGATCACGCTTCACCGATCCACCTTCCGAGGCCCGACCCGGCTCGGTCGGTGGATGGAAAAAGCGCCATCCACCCTTCTGGGCTGAGCACCCATGTACAAATGACACAATCGCTGTCATTCCAACCCTCAGTCAAAATGACTCATCGACCATCAACTGCCTGATATTCCTAAAATTTATTCATGGCACATAAATTGCCGGATTCCCTTCTCAATCCATCAATCGAAGGGATCCCCCATGAAAATCCCCGGCATCACCCTGTGCCTTGCCTTGCTCTCCTCCCCCGCCGCCTTCTCGGCGGAGGTTCTGTCCGAAACCCCTGATACCACCGTCGGCAAGGCCGCCGGCGGCATGACCGGGCTGATGTTCGGCGCCATCGGCGGCCCTCTGGGCGCGGTGACCGGTGCGGCCGTGGGCTACTTCGGCGGCGGCGCTGTGCAGGAATCCACCGGCCTGGCGGAGCCGGCCTATCTGGTGAAGACCGACGATGGTTCGGTGCAGCGCTTCCGTTCGCCCGGCAAGCTCTTCAAGCCCGGCGATCAGGTGGAGGTGCGCGGCATCCGCATCGAAGCCGCGAACTGAAGGCACGGCGCCCCCTCCCACAGGGGGGCGCCGGCCGGGCATGCCTACTTGTTCAACGCCTCTTCCGCCGCGGCGATTTCAGCCTGGCGCTTGGCGATCATGTCGCCGATGGGCGGGCCCTGGAAGCGCCGGGCTTCGAAGGCGAACCAGATGATCCCGGTGAAGATCAGGAAGCCGATGGTGATGTACAGCGCCCAGTCATTGGGCGGCTGGATGCCGATGACGAAGATCAGCACCATCGAGATCACCGACAGGATCGCCACCAGCGAATACAACCCGCGCCCCAGATTCCAGGGCCCCATGTGCGGCCACTTCGGCGTGCCGAAGGTGAACAGGCCGAGGACGATGGGGATGATGAAGGAGAAGAACAGGAAGATCACGGTGCAGGACACGACGATGGTGTAGACCGGTGTCTCGCCGATGGACACCAGCGACGAGCCCCAGACGAACAGCACCGCCAGGGTGGCGCCGGTCCAGATGGCGGCCACTGGGCTGCGGTGGGAGGGCGACACCGACGCCAGCGCCTTGGAGAATGGCAGCCCGCCGTCGCGGGAGAAGGCGAAGATCATCCGCGACACGGATGTCACCGTGGCCAGGCCACAGAGAATCTGCGAGATGAAGATCGCCAGGAAGAGCAGTTCCTTCACCGTCGAGTTCACCTGGGTGTCCATGGCCCAGAAGAATACGTTCCAGCCCTGGGCTGCCGCCTCTTCCATGCTCGGCAACATCAGCACGAAAGCGCTGAGCATCAGCCAGCCGAACAGCAGCGACCAGACCACTGACATCACCATGCCGCGCGGTACCGAATGGGCCGCCTGCACGGTTTCCTCCGAAGTGTGGGCCGACGCGTCGTAACCGGTGATGGTGTAGATCGGCAGCAGCAGGCCAAGCAGGAAGATCCAGGTATTGGAGGCTTCCGGCCAGACATTGCCGCCCGCTGGACCGGAGAAGTTGCCAAAGGTCCACAGCCGCGAGAACTCATAGCCGGGTGCGGCGACCAGGCAGACGATGGTCAGGGCGATGGCCGTGGCGAAGATCAGGTAGCCGGAGAAGTCGGTGAGCTTGGCCGTGAGGCCGATGCCGAAGTGGTTACAGAGCGCCTGCCCGCCGGTGAGTATCGCGAGGAAGACGATCCGCGTGGTGATGGTGTCTTCCATGCCCAACATGGGCCCGAAGGCGCCGAAGAAGAAGTAGTAGGTGCCGACGTTGATCGCCCCCAGCACCGTCACCAGGCCCAGCAGGTTGAACCAGGCGGTGAGCCAGCCGGTGAAGCGGTTGCCGAGGATCGAGCCCCAGTGGTACAGCCCGCCGGCCGTCGGATAGGCCGAGGAGATCTGCGCCATGGCCACGGCGAAGACCCCGGAAATCATGCAGCCCAGGGGCCAGCCGATGCCGATGGAAGCACCGCCGGCGCCCGAGATGCCCTGGGCCAGCGAGTTGATGCCGCCGGAGAGGATGCAGATGATCGAAAACGATATGGCGAAGTTGGAGAAGAGGCCCATCCGCCGCGACAGCTCCTGGGCGTAGCCCATGCTGTGCAACAGCTTGACGTCTTCGTCCGTGTGCGTGGAGCCGTGTTGGCTTGCAGGATTCATCATCGGTGCCCTTTGTTGGGAATGGCAATGGATTGCTCCATGCGGCGGTCCGGGCACCTTCCCCGCCTGCGCAGCGACAACCCTGTCGTACAGCTCCCATCCCCTTCACAAACCGGCCAGCGGGCGTGCCCGAACCCGCCCCTGCCCGGACAACGAACCCTTCAGTACCGCTCGAAACCGCGCTGCAGTTCCCAGTCGGTGATGCGCCTATCGTATTCCTTCTGCTCCCACTCGGCGGTGTGCACGTAATGGTCGACCACCTCGTCGCCCAGGGCCTTGCGCAGCATGGTCGAACCCTTGAGGGCGGCGGAAGCGTCGCGCAGGGTCTTGGCCACCTCGGGCAGTTGGTCGTTCAGGTAGGCGTCCCCTTCGTAAGGTGCGCCCAGTTCGAGTTTTTCATCAATGCCCGCCAGCCCGGCGGCGATCAGCGCGGCGTAGGCGAGATAGGGATTGAGGTCGGCGCCGCCGATCCGGCACTCGATGCGCACCGACTTGCTGCCCTCGGCGCAGAGCCGGAAGCCCGCGGTACGGTTGTCGCGGCTCCACACCGCACGGGTCGGTGCGAAGGTGCCGGCCTGGAAGCGCTTGTAGGAGTTGATGTAGGGCGCGAGGAAATAGGTGATCTCGCTGGCGTACTTGAGCTGTCCGGCCACCCAGCCGCGCATGAGCTTGGACATGCCGTACTCGTCCTTGGCGTCGAAGAACAGCGCCTTCTTGCCCTTCTTGTCCCAGAGCGAGTTGTGGATGTGGCCGCTGGAGCCGGCCAGGTCATAGCGCCACTTGGCCATGAAGGTGATGGACTTGCCCTGCTGGTGGGCAATCTCCTTGCAGGCGTGCTTGATGATGGCGTGGCGGTCGGCCATGGTCAGGGCGTCGGCGTAGCGGACGTTGATCTCCTCCTGCCCCGGACCCCACTCGCCCTTGGAGTTCTCCACCGGCACGCCGCAGGCCTGCAAGTGCTTGCGGATGGCGCGCAACACCGGCTCCTCGCGGGTGGTCTGGAGGATGCTGTAGTCCTCTATGTAGTGCCCGGCGGTCTTCGGGTGGCTGTAGTTGCGCTTGTGAATGGCTTCGTAGCTTTCGTCGAACAGGTAGAACTCCAGCTCCGAGGCGAACATCCCCAGGTAACCGCGTTCGGCCAGCCGCGCCAGCTGCTTCTTGAGGATGGCCCGCGGGCTGTGGGGCAGGTCTTCGCGGTGGTGGTGATCGAGCACGTCGCAGAGCACCAGGGCCGTGCACTCCAGCCAGGGCACCCGGCGCAGGGTACTCATGTCCGGTTTCAGCACGAAGTCGCCGTAGCCCTTGTTCCAGCTGGCGGCGGCGTAGCCCGGCACCGGCTCCATGTCGATGTCGTCGGCCAGCAGGTAATTGCAGCAGTGGGTTTCCTCATGGCCGCTGTCGATGAAGAATTCAGCCTGGAAGCGCTTGCCCACCAATCGCCCCTGCATGTCCACCATGCAGGCCAGCACCGTGTCGATCTCGCCGCTGGCAACGGCTTGCTTGAGTTCGTCGAAGCTGAGGATGGGTTCGCTCATCGGGCTGTCCTTCCGGTCCAGGGACTGCCGAAAGCTTAGCCCAGCAATGGAAACTGCAAGTTTTCGCTGCACCAGGGCGGTGCGAACGGCGCAGTTCGGGGAATTTACGGCAATTGGCCATGTCCGCTGCGCTTGTAGGAGCGAGCTCGCGAACAGCCCCGAGCACAGACTTTCGCGAGCAAGCTCGCTCCTACACAAAGCCCCGGCTCACTCCTTGCAGCAACTCGCAACCTTCCCCGGCTCATCCTCATAACGGTCGTGATGCCGCATCCAGTCCATGATTTCCTTCTCGTCCCGCCCCTTGGGCAGCAGGTCGAGGAAGTTGTAGGCGCCCACCAGCAGGTCCAGCCCACGGGCATAGGTGGAATAGGTGTGGAAAATCTCCCCGGCCGGATTGCGGTAGAACACGCTGAGGCCGGGCATGTCCTCGCCCGGGTCGTTGCTGGTGCCGTAGTTGTAGCGGGCGGTGCCGGCGGCGATGTCTTCGGGTTTGGCGGCCACGCCGAAGTCGTAATTGAAACTATTGCCGTGGGACGACACCCACTTGAAGTTCCAGCCCATGCGCTTGCGGAAGGCCTGGAACTCCTGCAAGGGCGCCCGCGATACGCAGAGCAGGGTCACGTCGTGGTGCTTGAGGTGCTGGTTGGCACCGTCGATATGGTCGGCGACGAAGGAGCAGCCCCGGCAACCCTCCTCCCAGCCGGAGCCGAACATGAAGTGGTAGATGACCAGGGTGCTGCGGCCGTCGAACAGGTCGGCCAGGCTCTCGCGCCCGTCCGGTCCGTCGAAGACATATGGCGTGTCAATGCGGACCCAGGGCAGCGCGCGGCGTTCGGCGCTGAGCCGGTCGCGCTCGTGGGTGAAGGCTTTTTCCTTGCGCAGCAGTGCCTCGCGGGCCTGCAACCATTCCTCGCGGGATACCACCGGGTGATTGTCGATGTTCATGGGGTTTCTCCTCTTGGCGGAAACGCTCATCTCCTAGTCGAGCGACCACGCGAGGGATCGACAATTCCTTCGATTGATTCGCACTAAGTCCGCCGCGCGCTGGAAACCTCTGTTTCTATGCCAGCTGCAAGCCGTGCGTCTTCAGTCGAACTCCGGGCGTTAGTCGATCTCCGTGCGTTGTGGGGATGGACGACCGGGGCAGCTGCGCTGCCCTTGGCGAATGAATTCGCCCCTGCAGGAGAACCGCCGGCCCATCCTACAGGCCTGCCCATCGGAGCCAATCAGACCGACCGGCCCCGCCGGGCCTCCAGCCGCTGGATGGTCATGCTCGGCGTTTCGTCGAAGAGTTTGCGGTACTCGCTGGCGAAGCGACCGAGGTGGGTGAAGCCCCAGCCCATGGCGATGACCGAGATATTCCGCGCGCAGCGGTCTTCGAGAATCTCCTGGCGCACGGCACTCAGGCGGTGTTTCTTCAGGTAGGCCATGGGCGACTGGCCGAAGTACTTCTTGAAGCCTTCGAACAGCTTGAAGCGCGAGATCCCGGCGGCACGTTCGATGTCCTCCAGGCACATCTCCTCGCGGGCGTGGGCGTGGATGAAGTCGCGGGCGCGCACCAGGTAATGGGGCAGCTTGATTTCCAACCGCTCGCGCAGTTCCTCGGAGTAGTTGTTCGGCTGGGCGAGGATCAAGCCCTTGATCAGCGCGCTTTCCAGGTCCCGGGTGAAGAACAGCTGCCCGTAGAGATCGCGGCTGCGCTCCAGTTCGTCGATCAGGTGCCGCGCCATGCGCCACCAAGAGGCCGCGGCTCCATCCACCGCATCCATCTCCGGGTGGAAGCACAACGGGTTGTCCACCGTGCGCTGGAGCAGGTCCTCCAGGGTCTTCTGCATGGCGGCGCGGGGAATGGCGACCTGCAGCTTGTGGCAATCGCCGGCTATGGTCAGCTCCTGATGCTCATGGGGCGAGACGATCACGCCCCAGTCGCGGTCCGAGCGCAGCAAGCGCCCGGACTTGGCCAGCTCCTGCTCGCCGGACAGCGGCAGGCTCAGGCTGTAGCAATTGAGGTTCATCTCGTCGCCGACGCCGATGGTGACGTCAGTGCCGTACTCGACATGGCCCAGGGTCGTGGACATGGAAGGCAGCACATTGCCGCTGTGATGGAACTGGATGCGCTCGGGTCTGGCCGCTTTGAGCAGGTGAGGCCCGCAAATGTTCGACATCCATGAACGGGCTCCGGCGAGGTCGTAGCGGTCGGCGGAAATATCTCGAAAATGAAGATGGTTCTTCGTACTCATCACGCGGCACCCAACACGGCAATTGGACATGCGCGCTCTTGCGGCGCGTCGACTTGAAGCAGGCAAGCTCCATGCCACGCTGTGACGGTCCTTCGCGAATCAGAATACGAGGATAACATCCGCCAACTTTCCGGATAGGACCGCTCCTCACCTGCTCGAGAGGATCACACCTAAGAACCACGCAGTTCGTCCGCGTGCCTCATCCCAGAGCCTCGCAGCCGCCCCGTGGGGCATGGCGTCCGGCGATTCTCCGCGACTTCCCTCCCCCGCGAGCGGCGCAACCCCTCAGCGGGACGGCGGGCAACCGGGATACCCAGGTGTTACCCGATATGGGAAGGCTGCGCAGGCCAAGAGTTACCCGCGCGAAAGCAACGGATAGCCTTTGCCGATTTTCTGGATAGCCCACGAACGCGACTTCGGCTAGCCAACGACGATTTCCACCGCCAGGCGTTACCTCAAGCCGATTCGCGCCCGCATGGCGTTACCGCCGTCCTCCGGCACGCCGCAAAGGTCGATTCAAATTCCCTTCGTTCCTGCCGCGCCATCCACTTACTCGGCAAAGGCTATCCGCTTTTTCCGACCTCGCAGAAACCGCAGGAAAGCCCGCCCCATGTGCCTTCCCGACTACGGGGCAGGCGCAAAATTTACGGCGCGGCTTTGCCAACTAAACGGATAGACCGGATCAGCCCCGGCTCCTTCTAATGGCCCCACTGTTTGGCCTGATGTGGAAGGTGCCACCCATGAATACTTCGAATAAACACATTGCGCAGTGGAGAGAGTACGTCAGCGGCTGCCTGGATTTCCGTCCGGCCGAGGGCGTGTACCGCATTGCCCGCGACATGTTCACCGAGCCGGAACTGTTCGACCTGGAGATGGAACTGATCTTCGAGAGGAACTGGATCTACGCCTGCCACGAGAGCGAGATCCCCAACAAGCACGACTTCATGACCATGCGCGCCGGCCGCCAGCCGATGATCATCACCCGCGACGGCAATGGCGAGCTGCACGCCCTGATCAACGCCTGCCAGCACCGTGGCGCCACCCTCACCCGCGTCGGCAAGGGCAACCAGTCCACCTTCACCTGCCCCTTCCATGCCTGGTGCTACAAGAGCGACGGCCGCCTGGTGAAGGTCAAGGCACCGGGCGAATACCCGGAAGGCTTCGACAAGGCCACCCGCGGCCTGAAGAAGGCGCGCATCGAAAGCTACAAGGGCTTCGTCTTCATCAGCCTCGACGCCAACGGCAGCGATTCGTTGGAAGACTTCCTTGGCGACGCCAAGGTGTTCTTCGACATGATGGTCGCCCAGTCGCCCACCGGCGAACTGGAAGTGCTGCCCGGCAAGTCCACCTACACCTACGACGGCAACTGGAAGCTGCAGAACGAGAACGGCCTGGACGGCTATCACGTCAGCACCGTGCACTACAACTACGTGGCCACCGTGCAGCACCGCCAGCAAGTCAACGCTTCCAAAGGGAGTGCCAGCGACACCCTGGACTACAGCAAGCTGGGCGCCGGCGATGCCGAGACCGACGACGGCTGGTTCTCCTTCCACAACGGCCACAGCCTGCTGTTCAGCGACATGCCCAACCCCACCGTGCGCCCCGGCTACGCGACCGTGATGCCGCGCCTGGTGGAAGAATTCGGCCAGGGCAAGGCCGAGTGGATGATGCACCGCCTGCGCAACCTGAACATCTACCCCAGCCTGTTCTTCATGGACCAAATCAGCTCGCAGCTGCGCATCGTGCGTCCTGTGGCCTGGAACAAGACCGAGATCATCAGCCAGTGCATCGGCGTGAAGGGCGAGTCCGACGCGGACCGCGAAAGCCGCATCCGCCAGTTCGAGGACTTCTTCAACGTCTCCGGCCTGGGCACCCCCGACGACCTGGTGGAATTCCGCGAACAGCAGCGCGGCTTCCAGGGACGCATGGAGCGCTGGAGCGATATTTCCCGCGGCTACGGCAAGTGGGTCACCGGCGCCACCCCGAACAGCCAGACCCTGGGCATCGCCCCGGTGATGACCGGCACCGAATTCACCCATGAAGGCCTGTACGTGAACCAGCACGCCAACTGGCAGCGGTTCCTGCTCCAGGGCCTGGACCGCAAAGCCCTGAAACTGCAGGAGGTGCAGGCATGAACCCGCAGCTGCAATACCAGATCGAGCAATTCCTCTACCGCAAGTCCGAGCTGTGCGACGCCCAGGACTGGGATGCCTACCTGGACCTGTTCGACGAGCAGTGCGAATACCACCTGCCGCAGTGGGAATCCGAGCACGCCTACACCACCGACCCCAAGCGCGGCATGTCGCTGATCTACTACAGCAACCGCTCGGGCCTGGAAGACCGCGTGTTCCGCATCCGCACCGGCAAGGCCGCATCGACCATCCCTATGCCGCGCACCCTGCACCAGATCAGCAACGTGCGCATCGCCGAACGGGGGGACGGGCAACTGGAGGTGAAGGCCAACTGGCAGACCCTGTACCACCGCCTGGGCCAGAGCGAGCAGTTCTTCGGCCATGCGACCTACCACCTCAAGCCCGTGGGCGAGAGCTGGAAGATCACCCGCAAGCACATGCTGCTGCTCAACGACACCATCAACTCGGTGCTCGATTTCTACCACCTCTGATCCACCGGAAGTACGCGCCATGAACCACAAGGTCGCCTTCAGTTTTGCCGACGGCAAAACCCTGTTCTTCCCCGTGCACGGCAACGAGATCCTGCTCGACGCCGCCTTGCGCAACGGCATCAACATTCCGCTGGACTGCCGCGAAGGCGTCTGCGGCACCTGCATGGGCCGCTGCGAGTCCGGCCGCTACGCCATGGACTACGTGGACGAGGAGGCTTTGTCGGAACAGGACCTCGCGCAACGCAAGATGCTCACCTGCCAGACCCGCGTGCAGTCCAACGCCTCGTTCTATTTCGACTTCGATTCCTCGCTCTGCGGCGCGTCGAAGACGGTGCACGAGCGCGGCATCGTCACCCACGTCGAGCAGGTATCAAAGACCACCGCCATCCTCCACCTGGATGCCGGCGTCGACGGCCAGCAACTGGATTTCCTGCCGGGCCAGTACGCGCGCCTTTCGGTGCCGGGCACCGAGGCGAAGCGTTCCTACTCCTTCGCCAATCGGCCCAACCCGGAAAACAAGCTGCAGTTCCTCATCCGCCTGCTGCCGGATGGGGTGATGAGCAACTACATCCGCGAACGCTGCAAGGTGGGCGACGAGATCCGCTTCGAGGCCCCGCTGGGCGCCTTCTACATGCGCCATATCGAGAAGCCCCTGTTACTGGTGGCCGGCGGCACTGGCCTCTCGGCCTTCCTCGGCATGCTCGACGAGATCGCCGAACGCGGCGGCTGCGGCCAGCCGGTGCAGCTGTTCTACGGCGTACGCCAGGTGGCCGACCTCTGCGAACTGGAGCGCATCCAGAGCTACGCCGAACGCATCCCGAACTTCAGCTTCACCCCGGTGGTCAGCGACGAGGGCCAGAACTGGGACGGCAAGCGCGGCTACGTCCCCGAGCACTTCGACGCCGCCGCCCTGCGCGAGGCGCCCTTCGACATGTACCTGTGCGGCCCGCCACCGATGGTGGACTCGGTGAAGACCTGGCTCGCCGACAACGGCATCGACAACGGCCACCTGTATTTCGAGAAGTTCACCGAGAGCAATACCTGAGCGGCGCACCACGTCCCTTGTAGGAGAGAGGGGGACGCCGAGTCCTTGCTCGCGAACGCACCATGCTTCGCCAGCAAGCTGGCTCCTACGGCTGTGCCCATAACGACAAGATCGCTCCACCCGCTTCAAAACTGCCCAAACAACAACTAAGCAGGCCGGGTCACGACGGCACTGCGCAACCAAGGCGGTAACTATGAAAAAGACCCTGAACCTTGCGATGCTCGGGGCCGCACTGGCCTCTTCCCTCCCCGCCCAGGCACAGGACCCTGTGCGCATCGGCTTCATCACCACCCTGTCCACCCCCGCCGGCTACCTGGGCGAGGACGCCCGCGATGCCTTCCGCCTGGCCATGGACCAGGAAGGCGGCAAGCTCGGCGGTGTGCCGGTGGAACTGGTGGTCGAAGACGACGGCTTGCAGCCTGCCAAGGGCAAGCAGATCATCGACCGCATGAGCCTGGACGGCATCTCGCTCTACACCGGCGTGATGTTCTCCAACGTCCTCGCCGCCGTGGTCAACGGCGCCACCAAAGGCGACAGCTTCTACATCAGCACCAACGCCGCGCCCTCCAACCTGGCCGGCGCGCAATGCAAGCCCAACTACTTCGCCGCCTCCTACCAGAACGACGTGCCCCACGAGATGGCCGGCGTCGCCGCCAACGACCTGGGCTACAAGAAGATGGTCATCCTCGCGCCCAACTACCAGGCCGGCCGCGACGCCCTGGCGGGCTTCAAGCGAACCTTCAAGGGCGAGGTCACCGAGATCTATACCAAGCTCAACCAGCTGGACTTCTCCGTGGAACTGGCGCGCATCCGCTCGCTCAACCCGGACGCGGTGTTCCAGTTCCACCCCGGCGGCGCCGGCATCAACTTCGCAAAGCAGTACGGCAGCGCGGGCCTCGGCAAGAGCATCCCAATGGTGGTGCCGGTGTTCTCCATGGACGAACGCATGCTCGCCGCCACCGGCAACGTGGCCGAAGGGGTGAACGTGGTCAGCGGCTGGAACCCGCAGTCCGACAACGCGGCCAACCAGGCCTTCATCAAGGCCTTCACCGAGAAGTACAACCGCGCGCCCACCATGTACGCCGCCCAGGGCTACGACACCGCGCGGCTGATCGGCTCAGCGCTGAAGGCCACTAACGGCAACCTCAAGGACGCCGAGGCCTTCCGTGCAGCCCTGCGCGAGGCGCGCTTCGACTCGGTGCGCGGTGAATTCCGCTTCGGCAGCAACCAGCACGCGGTGATCGACTGGCACCTGCTCAAGGTCCAGGCCGGCGCCGACGGCAAGCTCGCCGAAGTGCCGGTGAAGACCATCGCCAAGGCCCAGGTGGACAGCTACGCGGCCCAGTGCGCGCTCTGATCCCGACCTGAACCGCCAGCCCGCCGGCGCTCCCGGCGGGCCATCACCGCAGGACTTCGCCATGCTGTTGCTCGAACAACTCCTCAACGGCCTGCAGTACAGCGCCCTGCTGTTCCTGCTCGCCTCCGGCCTGACGCTGATCTTCGGCATCATGGGCGTCATCAACCTGGCTCACGGCGCCTTCTACATGGTCGGCGCCTTCTGCGCCGCCTACACCGCCATCGCCAGCGGCTCCTTCTGGCTCGGCGGCCTGGCCGCGCTGGCCGGCTCCGCACTCTATGGCCTGGTGATCGAGACCGGGATCATCCGCCGCCTCTACAACCGCGACCACCTGGACCAGGTGCTGGCGACCCTGGCGGTGGTGTTCTTCACCAATGAACTCATCACCCTGCTGTTCGGCCGCAGCCCGCCGGCCATGCCCACGCCGGACTGGTACAACACCTTCGTCGAGGTGCTGCCGGGCCTGATGTACCCGGTCAGCCGCCTGCTGTTCATCGGCGCCGGCCTGCTGGTGGCCCTCGGCATGTGGCTGCTGATCAACCACACCCGCCTGGGGATGCTGATCCGCGCCGGCGCGGACGACCACGAGATGGTCGGTGCCCTCGGGGTGAACATCTCGCGCCTCTACACCCTGGTGTTCGTCTTCGGCTGCGTGCTCTGCGGCCTGGCCGGCTTCATGGCCGCCCCGCTGCTCTCGGTGGAGATCGGCATGGGCGAGAAAGTACTGATCACCACTTTCGTGGTCATCGTGGTCGGCGGCGTCGGCTCAGTGCGCGGTGCCCTCGTCGGCGCCCTGCTGATCGGCATGGTCGACAGCCTCGGCAGGGCCTACATCCCGCCGCTGCTGGACCAACTGCTGCCCGCCGAAGTGAGTGGCGCGCTGTCCGCCGGCCTGATTTCCGCCAGCGCCTACATCGTCATGGCCCTGGTGCTGCTAGTGCGTCCGCGCGGCCTGCTGCCGGCCCGTGCCTGAGGAGAATCCCATGTCCCGTCGAATCATCATCGACCTGGCCTGCCTGGCCACCTTCGCGCTGATGCCGCTGCTGGCGGCGCTGCTCGACGAACCCTTCCTGGTCAGCCTGTTCACCCGCCTGGCCATCTACGGCATGGCCGCCGCCAGCCTGGATCTGCTGATCGGCTACGGCGCCCTGGTCAGCTTCGGCCACGCCGCCTTCTTCGGCCTCGGTGGCTACGTGGTGGGCATAGTCGCCTTCCATACCTCCCAGGGCATGCCGCTGTGGGGCTGGGAGGGCAGCAACAGCGCGCTGCTGGTCTGGCCGCTGGCCCTGCTCGGCTGTGCCCTGCTCGGCCTGGTGATGGGCTACCTGTCGCTGCGCACCAGTGGCGTACAGTTCATCATGATCACGCTGGCCTTCAGCCAGATGCTCTATTTCATCCTCGGCTCGCTGTCCCTCTACGGCGGCGATGACGGCATCTTGATGAACGAGCGCAACGCCCTGCCCGGCCTCGACCTGAACGACGCCAACCAGTTCTACTACCTCTGCGTGGCCCTGCTGGTGGCCTGGCTGCTGTTCTGCCGGCGCCTGGTTGGCTCGCGCTTCGGCTTCGTCCTGCGCGGCCTCAAGCAGAGCGAGCGGCGCACCGTCAGCCTCGGCCTCAAGCCGCTGCGCTACCGCCTCACCACCTTCGTCATCGCCGGCCTCGGCGCGGGCCTGGCCGGTGTGCTCTGGGCCAACTACGCACTGTTCGTCAGCCCCGACATGGCCTCCTGGCAGAAGTCCGGCGAGCTGATGGCCATGGTCATCCTCGGCGGCGTCGGCACCCTGCTCGGCCCGGTGCTGGGCGCGGCCGTCTACCTCTGCCTGGAACAGCTGCTGAGCCTGTGGACCGAACACTGGCTGCTGATCTTCGGCCCGCTGCTCCTGCTGGTGGTGCTGTTCGGCCGCCAGGGTATCCACGGCTTGCTGATGGCAGGCAAACGGCCGCGCAAGCCGGCCAGCGAGTCCGCCCCCGTCACCACCGCTCGCGAGGTGCACCCATGAGCGCGCAACTGTCCATCCGTGGCCTGGAGAAGGCTTTCGGCGCGGTGAAGGCCACCAATGGCGCCAACCTGGAACTGGCCGCCGGCGAGCTGCACGCCATCATCGGCCCCAACGGCGCCGGCAAGTCGACGCTGATCTCGCAGATCGCCGGGGAAATCCGCCCGGACAAGGGGCAGATCCTTTTCGCCGGCCAGGACATCACCGCCGTGCCGGCCCATGAACGGCCGCGCCTGGGCCTGGCGCGTTCCTTCCAGGTCAGCCAGCTGTACCCGGACTTCAGCCTGTTGGAGAACGTCGCCGTGGCCATCGCCGCTCGCGAAGGCAAGACCTTCGGCATGTGGAACCCGCTGTCCCGCGACCGCCGCCTGCTGGCCCCGGCCCGCGGCTACCTGGAGCAGGTCGGCCTCGCCCGTCGCGCCGAAGACCGGGTGAACGAGCTGTCCCACGGTGAGCGCCGCCAGCTGGAGCTGGCCCTGGCGCTGGCCCAGGAAGCCTCGGTGCTGCTGCTGGACGAACCCATGGCCGGCATGGGCGCGGAGGAGTCCGCGCGCATGACCGAACTCCTGCAGTCGCTCAAGGGCCGCTACGCCATCCTGCTGGTGGAGCACGACATGGACGCCGTGTTCGCCCTGGCCGACCGCATCACCGTGCTGGTCTACGGCCAGACCATCCTCACCGGCACCGTCGAAGAAGTACGTAGCAACGCGCAGGTCCGCGCCGCCTACCTGGGGGAAGAACATGCTTGAAGTCAGTGGATTGCAGGCCGGCTACGGCCTGAGCCAGGTGCTGTTCGACATGCACCTGAGCATCGAACAGGGTCAGGTGGTCTCGCTAATCGGCCGCAACGGCATGGGCAAGACCACCACCGTGAAATCCATCATGGGCCTGCTCAAGCCCAGCGCCGGGAGCATCCGCATCCACGGTAAGGAGATGCGCGGCGCCACGCCCTACCGCATCGCCCAGGCGGGCCTTGGCCTGGTGCCCGAGGGCCGCCGCGCCTTCGGCAGCCTGAGCGTGAAGGAAAACCTGCTGGCCACCGCCACCAAGGGCGGCAAGTGGGACCTGGCGCGCATCTACAAGCTCTTCCCGCGCCTGGAAGAACGCCAGGAGCAGCTGTCGAAGACCCTCTCCGGCGGCGAGCAGCAGATGCTGGTGGTGGGCCGTGCGCTGATGACCAATCCGCAGTTGCTGATCCTCGACGAAGCCACCGAGGGCCTGGCCCCGGTGATCCGCGAGACTATCTGGAACTGCCTGGCCACCCTCAAGACCGAGGGCGAGACCATCCTGGTGATCGACAAGAACCTCAAGGAGATGGCGCGGGTGGTGGACCGCCACCACATCATCGAGAAGGGCCGGCAGGTCTGGCAGGGCACGCCAGGCGAGTTGGTCGCGACCCCTGAGTTGTCGCACCGCTACCTGGGCGTCTGACCGGCGCCCATTCTCCCGGCCCGTAGTCACGACGGGCCGGAAATCCCGACGCAACCAGCCTCCCGCCGGCTCAGCGAAAGCCGGCGGCGGATGGTTGCGCCCAGAAAACAGAAGAAGAGCCTTGCGATGAACTACAAGACCCGCGCGATACCCCTCCTTGTGAGCACCCTTCCCCTTTCCGTCCTGGCCGCAGAATCCGGCTTCATCGAGGACTCCACCGCCACCCTGCAACTGCGCAACTACTACTTCAGCCGCGACTTCTCCGACATAGTCGGGCCGAACAAGCAGTCCAAGGCCGAGGAATGGGCCCAGGGCTTCATCCTCAACTTCAAGTCCGGCTACACGCCAGGGCCGGTGGGCTTCGGCATCGACGCCATCGGCACCCTCGGCATCAAGCTGGACAGCAGCCCCGACCGGGTCAACACCGGCCTGCTGCCGGTGCAAGAGGACGGCGAGGCCGCCGACGACTACAGCCGCCTGGGGGTGGCCGGCAAGATGCGCGTGTCGAAGACCGAGCTGAAAGTCGGCGAGCTGCAACCCAACCTGCCGGTGCTGATGTTCAGCGATATCCGCCTGCTACCGCCCAGCTACCAGGGCGCCAGCCTCACCTCCAGCGAGATCGCCGGCCTCACGCTGCAGGCCGGCCACCTGAACAGCACCAGCCTGCGCAACGAGGCCGGTGACGACAAGATCCAGGCCCAGATCGGCTTTCAGCCGCAGCGTCAGGCCTCCTCGGATGCCTTCAACTACGCCGGCGCCGACTACGCCTTCAACAGCAACCGCACCACGGTGGGCGCCTGGTACGCCCAGCTGGAAGACATCTACGACCAGCGCCTGATCAGCCTCAAGCACGCCGAGCCGGTGGGCAACTGGGTGCTGGGCGCCAACATGGGCTTCTACGACTCATCCGAAGACGGCAAGAAGCTGATTGGCAAAGTCGACAACCAGGCCTTCTACTCCCTGCTCTCGGCCAAGCGCGGCGGCCATACCTTCTTCGTCGGCTACCAGGCCATGTATGGCGACCAGGGCTTCCCCAAGGTGTTCGCCAACATCACGCCGCTGGGAAACGAGGTGCCCACCTACGAGTTCGCCTCGGCGGACGAGCGCTCCTGGCAGGTGCGCCATGACTACGACTTCGCCGCCCTGGGCCTGCCGGGCCTGACCACCACCCTGCGCTACATCCGTGGCGACAACGTGGACACCGGCCGCGGCTTCGAAGGCGAGGACTGGGAACGCGACCTGGACATCGGCTACGTGATCCAGAGCGGTTCGCTCAAGGGCCTGGGCGTGCGCGTGCGCAACGTCACCGCGCGCTCCAACTACCGCACCGACATCGACGAGAACCGGCTTATCCTCAATTACACCCTGGCACTGTTCTAAAACCGGGCGCCGCTGCCCATTCCAGGGCACGGCCTGCTCCACCTGTGGGGGCGAATTCATTCGCGATGGGCAGCGCAGCTGCCCCAAATGGGCCACCTAGGGCAGGCCTGCGGCCTGCTCAGCGATTGAAATCGCCCCCACAAAGAGCAGCTCGTTACAACTCCATCAGCCGCAGCACGGACTGGTACAGCGGCGTCCCCTGCTGCCCCAGCTCCAGCACCACATCGAAATGGTTCCTGCCCGGCGCCTCGACGAAACGGCCGGGCAGACCGCGCGCAGTCCAGGCATCGAGAAACTCGTGGGACTGGCGAGCGAATTCCGCCGTCTCCCGCGCCCCGTAGCTGATCACCAGCTCGGCTTTCTGCGTCGGCAGGTGGAAGGCCGGGCTGTTGCGCCGCGCCGCCTCCTCGTCCATACCCATCCAGCCGTTGATATGGGTGTCCAGCAAAGGCCGCAGGTCGAACAGCCCGCTGATGGGCAGGGCGCCGCACAACACACTGTCCGGCACGCCATGGCTGGCCTGCCAGCCGCCGGCCAGCAGCATCCCCGTCAGGTGTCCACCCGCCGAGCTGCCGCTCGCGTACAGTCGCTGCGGGTCGCCACCGAACTCGGCCACATGCCGGTACAACCAGGCCAGCGCGCGGCGGGTCTGGTCGACTATGTGGTCCAGGGTCACGGCCGGCGCCAGGTCGTAGTCCAGCACCACCACACAGGCACCGGCGGCGGTCAGGGCCGGCGCCATGAACGCCGAGTCGGCCTTGGACAGGGCGCGCCAGTAGCCGCCATGGATGAACAGCAGCACCGGCGCATCGGGCCGCTCGGCAGGGAAGATATCCAGCCGCTCGCCGGCCCCCGGGCCGTAGGACACATCCCTGAAGCAGCGCAGGCTGGCATGGGCCTGGTCGCTCAGCGCGCGGTACTGGCGCGGGTACTGGTCGAAATCCTCGACGCTGGCGCGGGCGTTGTATTGCACATCGTAATAGGCGGCCAGGTCGGCCGGGTCGCGGGGTCTGCTCATGGATGCCTCCGGTTCGGGATCGACCGATTAGGCGGCAACTGACGGAGCGGGGAAATCCGGATAGTCGGGGATGGTTATCCCACTAGTTTGTCCACGGTAGGGTGCGCCGCGCGCACCAGGAAACCCGAATCCGGCTCGGACCGGGAAAGTGCGCACGGCGCACCCTACGGCAATGACCGCAACGCAAGCATAAAAAAGCCGGCCAAACGGCCGGCTCAAATGGCGGGGGAACCAGCCTCCCCCGCCAAGTCGGAACTCAGGCTTCGGCGCGTACGCGGTCGCGGATGGCTTCCTGTTCCGGGCTCGGCGCCTTCTGCAGCTGGAAGCTGAACTCGATCTCGGCGAAGCGGCCGTCGACGCCACGAGCTTTGGCCGCGGCGGCGTCATCGTTGAAGCTCACTTCCCCCACCAGGCCGTCACGGGTGGCGTAGGCGAAGTCGTCCCACAGGTACTCGTCGCCCGACAGGTTGATCTGGGTGGTCAGGTGGCGATAGCCCGGCGCGGAGATGAAGAAGTGGATGTGCGCCGGACGGTTGCCGTGGCGGCCGAGCAGGTTCAGCACTTCCTGGGTGGTGCCATCGGGCGGGCAGCCGTAGCCGGACGGCACGATGCTGCGGGCGCGGTAGCGGCCGTCGGCATCGGTGAGGATGCGGCGGCGCAGGTTGTAATCCGACTGGGTGGTGTCGAAGTAGGAATAGGTGCCCTTGGTGTTGGCGTGCCACAGGTCGACGGTGGCGCCGGCGATGGGCTGGCCATCGGTGTCGAGCACACGGCCTTCGAGGAACATCACGGTGCCCGGGTCGGTGCCGTCGTCCATGCGGGTCTCGCCTTCGGAGAGCGGCGCGCCGGCCACGTACAGCGGGCCCTCGATGGTGCGCGGGGTGCCGCCGGACAGGCCGGCAGCCTCGTCCTGGGCGTCCAGCAGCAGGTCGAGGTAGTGCTCAAGGCCGAGGCCCGCCACCAGCAGACCGGCTTCGCCACGGGCGCCCATGCGGTTGAGGTAGTCCACCGCTTTCCAGAATTCCTCGGTGGTGACTTCCAGGTCTTCGATGATCTTGATGGTGTCGAGCAGGATGCGGTTGACCAGCTTCTTCATGCGCTGGTTGCCCTGGTCGTTGTTGAAGCCGCTGGCTTCCTGGAAGAACTTCTGAACGTTTTCGGTGCTGGACAGTTTGATAGTCATGGCTATTTCCTCATCTTGTTGTTATCGGGCGCGAAGCGATCAGCGATCGTCTTCGTGAATCGACGACGGGTGGCGGCACAGGCCGTCGACCTCGATATCCATGTAGGGGAACAGTGGCAGCTGCATCAGGGTGTCGTGCAGCTCCTCGACGCTGGCGAGGTCGAACACGCTGTAGTTGGCGTAGTGCCCGGCAATGCGCCACAGGTGGCGCCACTTGCCCTCGCGCTGCAGGCGCTGGGCCAGTTCCTTCTCGTCGGCCTTGAGCTTGGCGGCCTTGGCCGGGTCCATGTCGACCGGCAGTCTGACGGTCATCTTCACGTGGAACAGCATGGGATCGATCTCCTTGTTACTTGCGACGGAAGAACGCCAGGCGCTCTTCGTCCAGGACGAGGCCAAGGCCCGGGGTGCGCGGCACGTGCAGCTGGAAGTCGCGGTAGACCGGCGCTTCGCTGACGATTTCCTCGGTCAGCAGCAGCGGGCCGAACAGCTCGGTGTGCCAGGTCAGTTGCTTGAGGGTGACGAAGGCATGGGCCGAAGCCAGGGTGCCGATCGAGCCTTCCAGCATGGTACCGCCATAGAGGGCGATTCCGGCCGCCTCGGCGATCTGCGCGGTGCGCAGCACGGCGCGCGGGCCGCCGTTCTTGGCGATTTTCAGGGCGAAGATGCTGGCCGCGCCGTCGGCCGCCAGGCTGAAGGCGTCCTCGACGCTTTCAATGGACTCGTCGGCCATGATCGGCGCCGGGCTGCGCTGGTTCAGGCGCACCTGGCCGGAGCGGTTGATGCGCGAAATGGGCTGCTCGATCAGGTCGATGCCGTTGTCGCCGAGGATGCGGCAGGCGCGTAGGGCCACGGATTCGTCCCAAGCCTGGTTGACGTCGACGCGCACGCTGGCGCGGTCGCCCAGGGCCTTCTTGATGGCGATGACGTGGGCCAGGTCCTTGTTCACTTCACCGGCGCCGATCTTCAGCTTGAAGATGCGGTGGCGGCGGATTTCCAGCATGTGCTCGGCTTCGCTGATGTCCTTGGCGGTGTCGCCGCTGGCGAGGGTCCAGGCCACTTCCAGGCCGTCACGCACGCGGCCACCGAGCAGCTCGCTGACCGGCAGGCCAAGGCGCTTGCCCTGGGCGTCCAGCAGCGCGCTTTCCAGGCCCGACTTGGCGAAGGTGTTGCCCTTGGCAGCCTTGTCCAGACGCAGCATGGCGGCGTTGATGTTGGACGCGTCCTGGCCGATCAGCAGCGGACCGAGGTGGCTGTCGATGTTCTGCTTGATGCTTTCCGGGCTCTCGTTGCCGTACGCCAGGCCACCGATGGTGGTGGACTCGCCGAGACCTTCGATGCCATCGGAGCAGCGCAGGCGGATCACCACCAAGGTCTGATTCTGCATGGTGTGCATGGCCAGCTTGTGCGGGCGGATGGTCGGCAGGTCGACGATGATCGCCTCGACGCTTTCGATCAGAACTTGGCTCACTTCAATACCCATCAGGTTCGTTTCATCTGGGTCTGGATATTGGCTGCGACCGCCGAAGGGGTCCAATATAGAGTTTGTCTAGCTCGATACCTTGGAGGTATCGAAAACCTGCAACGCCAAACACCCGGGAGATTCCATGGAGCTTCGCCACCTGCGCTACTTCCAGGCGCTTGCCGAAACCCTCAACTTCACCCGCGCCGCGGAGCGCCTGCATATCGCCCAGCCGCCGCTGAGCCGGCAGATCCAGCAGTTGGAGGACGAACTGGGTGTGGCCCTGCTGGAGCGTGGCCGGCCCCTGCGCCTGACCGAGGCCGGGCGCTTTTTCCACGAGCACTCCAGCGCCCTGCTCGAGCAGTTGGCGAAGGTCTGTGACAATACCCGCCGTATTGGTTCGGGGGAGAAAGCCTGGTTGGGCATCGGTTTCGCCCCTTCCACCCTCTACGGCGTGCTGCCGGACCTGATCCGCCGCCTGCGCAGCGATGCGGGCCTGGAACTGGGCCTGTCGGAAATGACCACCCTTCAGCAGGTGGACTCCCTCAAGGCAGGGCGCATCGATGTCGGCTTCGGGCGCATCCATATCAACGACCCGGCCATCCAGCAGGAGGTGCTCACCCTCGACCCGCTGGTGGCCGCCCTGCCCGCCGGCCACCCGCTGCTGCCCGGCCCGGTGAGCCTCACGGACCTGGCCCAGGAACCCTTCGTGCTCTATCCCGGCAACCCGCGACCGAGCTATGCCGACCATGTGCTGGCGCTGTTCGCCGCCTACGGCCTGCAGATCGAGGTGGCGCAGTGGACCAACGAGCTGCAAACCGCCATCGGCCTGGTGGCCGCCGGCATCGGCATCACCCTGGTGCCCGCCTCGGTGCAGGTGCTGCACCGGGTCGACATCGGCTACGCCACCCTGCAGGAGGCCCAGGCCACCTCCCCCATCATCATCAGCCGCCGGGTAGGCGACGCCTCGCCGGCGCTGACCCACTGCCTGGCGCTGATCGAGGAGTTGTCGGAAGGGCGGATTGTCTAGCCAGTCCACGGACCATCCATCTCTTGTAGGGGCGAATTCATTCGCCAAGGGCAACGCAGCTGCCCCGGAGAATTCACAGGGCAGACCTACGGCCTGCTTGGCGAATGAATTCGCCCCTACATCAAGAGCGCCAACCGACACATGAAAAAAAAAGGCCCGCAAAGGAGTGGAACGGGCCGAGGTAAAGCGTGAAAAAAACTGCTACTGCAAGGGCGAAAACTTCGCCGGCAGGTAGAGGGTGGAATGCATCTCGCGCAGTTGCGGCCCTGAGTTTTCCGGCGGCCAGGCGCCGTCCTCGACGGCCCGCGTGCGCACGTCGAGGCGCTGTTCCAGGCTGGCGTAGGGCCAGATGTGCAGGTAGCGCGGCGTGCGCCCGTCGGTGGCGTAGAAGGCCGCGTAGACCTGGGAATAGCCCTCACTGGTGCGCGGCCCTATGGCCTTTTTCCAGCCCTCCAGGGTGGGCGTCAGGCCGGAAGGAATCAGGTTGTATTCCCGCAGCTCGTAGAACGGCCCGTGGGCGCCTGGCGCAAGGGGTTCGAGGAAGGGGAAGAGGTTATAGCTCTCCACCTTCGTATCGAGCATGAATTCTTTGATGCCGAAGGCATCCCGCGCCAGCAGGTAGCGCTCGCGCTCGGTCTGTCGCGCCTGTTCGTCGCTGAAGCCACGCAGTACGGCGACCTGGTTCAGCGGGCCGATATCCGAAGACCAGCAACCGACCAGGGTACATCCCGGTGCCGCCTCGGCAAGGGTCCGTTCCAGGCGCGCCAGTGCCGCGGCCGGGGTGCGTACCCGCAGGGTGAAGGTGATGAGTTCGTAGAGTCGCATCGGCGGTCTCGCTGCCAGGACCCGAGGCGGGGCCGACCCTTCCAGGCCGGCCCCGGGCAGGTCAGAACTTGAAGGTGTAGGTGGTGATCAGGCGGTTCTCCTGGTAGTCCGGACCGGAGGCGTTGCCGTTACCGTAGCGGGTCTTGACGTCGATGTTGCGCCATTCGAAGCCGACGCCCCGGAGCGGGCCGCTCTGCACCACATAGCTGAGGTAAAGGTTGCGTTCGCTCTCGACGTTCTGGTCCAGGGCGTTGCTGCCACGGTCGATGCCGGTGCCGCGCAGGTAGCGGGTCATCAGCTTGAGACCGGGCACGCCGTAGGCGGCGAAGTCGAGGTCGTAGCGCAGCTGCCAGGAACTTTCGTTGGGCTTGACGAAGCCGACGGTGGACCAGTTCACCAGGTAGGGCTGCGGCGCGAAGCCGTTCAGCGTCGGGAAGACGCTCTCGCCGAGCATGCGCTGGTAGCCGACGCCAATGGCATGGGGCCCCTTGCGCAGGGTCGTCATGGCGCCGTAGGAGTGGTTGTCGATATCGCCGTAGAGCGCCTTGCCGTCCTCGCTGTTGTCGAAGTAGCGCAGGTCGGTCTTCAGGCCATAGCCGCCGCCCAGGTCGGCGGTGTGGGTCGCGCCCAGGTAGTGCTGCTGGTAGATGTCCTCCAGCTGGCCGTAGAAGTAGCTGGCGGTGAGCGCCGGGCTGAAGGCGTAGGTGGCGCCACCGAAGTTCAGGCTGTCGCTGCGGCGCTGGATGTCCGGGCCATTGAACAGGTACATCTTTTCGCGGTTGGAGGATTCGCGACTGCTGATCTCGGTGAAGCGCCCGGCGGTGAGGGTGAGTTTGTCCACCTCGCGGGACTCCAGGAGGAAGCCGTGGTAGGTGGTGATCAGCTGACGGGAGTCGTCGTAGAAGGCCACCGGCAGCATCGGCCGGTGTTCGCCCACCTTCAGCTCGGTCTTCGAGTAACGCATCTTGCCGGTCAGCGCCGCGCGACCGTAGTCACGCACCTGCTCACCCTTGCTGTCGTCGTAGGGAATGATGGTATCCGGGCCCCGCCCGCCACCGCCATCAAGGCGATAGGCATATTGCCCGGAAACATCGAGACCGAACTGCAAAGTGCCTTCGGTATATCCGGAGATGGCGCGAAAGTCGAAACCCTGGGTCCAACTCCCGATGCGCGACTTGGGTGCATCGTCCTGTTTGAAGTCGCGGTCGATATAGAAGTTGCGCAGGCCAAGACTGATCTGCCGATCCTTCACGAAGTCCGCCTGGGCGGAAATCGGCATGAGCATCCCCATCAGGCCGGCGGCGGCTACGCCGCTGGCCAGCCAGCTTTTGTGGAACATGGACGTGATCCTTTCTTACATGTGCACGCGAAGCACATTTAGTGGGAGCAGATTAATGAGCGAAAAGAACAACTTCGGCAGTTAATCCACCTATTGTTTTTATGGCCACTTGTTGCAAAAAGGTCGTAGCAAGGCCCGCCACCCGAACATGTACGGGCGCCCTCGATTTCTAGTTATGGGTACAACTTGATAACCGGATGAAATACGACTTCATCCGATATTTCGGATTAGCTCCGAAATTTCTTTCAACACCGTCCGTTGGGCTTCGCATAGCTCAGCCACAACCTACAAAAGCGAGCCCGGCCCCGTAGGTTGGGCTGAGCGAAGCGAAGCCCAACAAAGGCGTCAGCAGGCCGAACGGGAGGCATCCCCCAGGCGGTGGTAGGCGCGATTGAAATACACCAGGCCTTCCTGGCTCTTGCCGTGGCGGATGCCCAGCACCTCGCAATAGAAGATGGTGTGGGACCCCACTTCATGGGCCTGGGCGATGCGGCAGTCGAAGCTCACCAGGGCGTCGTCGAGCAGCGGCGCGCCGCTCTCCAGGGTCCTCCAGCTGGCGCTGGCGAAGCGCTGCTCGGAATCCAGCTCGCGGTTGGCGAACACGGCGGAAATATCCTTCAGTTCGGCGGTCAGCACGTTCACGCTGAGCACGCCGTTCTGCTTGAAATGACCATTGGCGAACGAAGAGCGGTTCATGCAGACCAGCAGCGTCGGCGGCTGGTCGGTGACGCTGCATACCGCCGAGGCGGTGAAGCCCCAGCGCCCGGCGGCGCCATCGGTGGTGATGACCGAAACGGCGCCGCCCAGCAGCGCCATGGCATTACGGAATCCAGTGGTATCGACCATGGTCTTGCCCCTCTGCTGTCAGATGTCCAGCACCAGTTTTTTCGACTTGGCTCGCGAGCAGCAGACCAGGATCTGGTCGTTGGCGGCCTTCTCTTCATCGGTCAGGTAGACGTCGCGGTGGTCCGGTTCGCCTTCCAGCACGTCACACAGGCAAGTACCGCAGACGCCCTGTTCGCAGGAGATCTCGATCTTGATGCCCACGCCGGTCAGGGCGTCGACAATGCTCTGGCCCTCGGCCACCTGCACGGTCTTGCCACTGCGCTGGGCCACCACTTCGAAGCCTTCGCCGCTGGCGTCCACTTCCACCTGGAAGTACTCGCGGTGGATGTGGTCCTCGGCGTAGCCAGCCTTGCGGGCTTCCGCGATCACCCAGTCCATGAACCCGGCCGGGCCGCAGACGTAGACGTGCACGCCCTCGGCCGGCGCCCCCAGCACGGCGGGCAGATCGAGCTTCTGCGCGGCGTCTTCGTCATCGAAGTGGGTGCGCACGCAGGCGGCGAAATCGGCGCCTTCCAGCTCGTCGAGGAATGCCGTGCGGCTGCGCGAACGGCCGCAGTAGTGCAGCTCGAAGGCGCTGTCCTGGGCTGTCAGCTGGTGGGCCATGGCGATCATCGGGGTGATGCCGATGCCGCCGCCGATCAGGATCGAGCGGCTGGCGCCGGCGGCCAGGGGAAACAGGTTGCGCGGCGCGCCGATGGCCACTTCGCTGCCTTCCTGCAGCAGTTCGTGGACGGCCACCGAACCACCGCGGGAAGCCGGATCGCGCAGCACGCCGAGGCGGTAGACGGAGGCGTTGGCCGGGTCACCGCAGAGGGAGTACTGACGCACCAGGCCGGGCTTGAGGTGGATGTCCACATGGGCGCCGGCCTCGAACGCCGGCAGGGGTTTGCCCGAGGGATCGGCGAGGTCGAGGATCACCACGCCCTCGCCCTGCTCCTGCCGTTTGCGCACCACCAGATTCAACACTTGCTCACTCATACCGGCCTTCCCGCACCTTCGAGGTGCTGCTTGTTCTCGTTCGTTGGTACCGACCGCGCGGCGGCGCCGCGCGGTGTTGCTGCATCAGCGCATGTAGATGCCGCCGTTGACGTCCCAGGTGGCGCCGGTGGTGAAGTAGGCGTCTTCCGACGCCAGCTGCACCACCAGGTTGCCGAGGAACGCCGCGCTGCCCAGGCGCTTCACCGGGATGGCCTCGATCAGCTTCTCCAGGCGTTCCGGCGGCACCGCCGCGCGCACCGCCAGGGATTCGATCGGCCCCGGGGCGATGGCGTTGACGGTGACGCCGTTGGCCGCCAGTTCGCGGGCGAAGATCTTGGTCAGGGTGACGATGGCGCCCTTGGACGCGGCGTAGTGCGCTCCCGTGGCGGTGCCGCCGTTCTGCCCGGCCAGGGAGGCCATGTTGATGATCCGTCCGTAGCCACGGCCGGCGAGGTAGGCGCCGAACACCTGGCAGCCGACGAAGGTGCCGCGCTGGTTGACGCTGATGACCCGGTCGAACTCCTCGGGGCTGATCTGCATCAGCGGCGTGGTCAGGGTCATGGCGGCGTTGTTCACCACCACATGCAAGGCGCCCCAGCGGGCCACCACCGCATCCAGCGCCGCTTCGAAATCGGCCTTCTGGCCAACGTCCAGCTTCAACGCCTGCACGCGTTCACCGGACGGATCGAGATCCCGCGCGGCGACCTCGGCCTGCTCCAGGGAGAGGTCGGTGATCACCACCGCATAGCCGGCAGCGTGCAGCGCTCGGGCAATCTCGTTACCGAGTCCCTGCGAGGCGCCGGTGACCAAAGCAATCTGGCTCATGACGGCGCCCTTAGAGGATGTAACCAATGCCCGCGAGGGTATCGGTGGAGTTGATCAGCTGGATCAGCTTGCGCTGGATCTTGAAGCCCTCTCCTTCGCGCTTGAGCTGGAAGGTGATGTCGGCGGTGTAGTGCTTGAGCACGTCCTTGCGAAATTCCCGCAGGTTCTGCGCGCAGCGCACGGTCACCACGCCGTCTTCCTCGCCCAGCACGCGGAAGCGCGACAGGGCACGCACGGTGCGGGCACGCGGGCTGGTGGAGATGGACTCGCCACCGATCAGGCGCTGCACCCGCAGTTGACGCATGTGGTGGTCGTCGTAGGCGTAGTTCAGGGTGTTCTCGAAATCGGTCTCGTTGGGGTCGATGGGGATGATGTAGGTCCCCTTCTCGGTCCACAGGTTCAGCCAGGCATCGAACTCGCCGTGGTCGAGCATGTCCGCTTCCTGCCAGATGAAGGCGCTGACGTGGTTGAGCAATTCAAGGTTCATGGTGAGTCTCGTCAAATAGTGCGTTGCATGGCGACGCCATCCCATTGCCTTCTCCCACGCGCGGGAGAAGGTGGCGCGAAGCGCCGGATGAGGGTCACACCGACATCATCTTTTTCCACTGCTGATAGGCCGCGCGCATGCCGGTCTCGGCGCTCACGTCGCTGATCAGCCCGTCCTCGCTCTGCCGCTCACCGGGCAGGCCGCGGTTGAGCATGATCCAGAGGTCGGTGCCGGCCTGGGCGCCCTTCTGCACGCGCTCCCAGGCCTCGGAATCGTCCGGGGTGCCGAAGCCCATGGGGCCCTGGAAGTGCTCGTGCAGGCGCAGGCGGTAGCGGTTGGCCACGGCAGGGCCGCCGTCCATGGTGATGACTGCGTGGTGGATCTCGGTCTCGTTCACCGAGATGGGCTGCAGCACGCGGAAGAAGGCCATGGAGCAGGCCACGTTGGGGAACAGGTTGAGGTTGAAACCGGAGCCACCCACGGCGCGGACGATGCGGCGCACCTGCTGCTCTTCGATGCCCTCGGCGCGCAGTTCTGCGGCCAGGGCCTCGAAGCGCTCGGGGATCGGCTTGTCGAGGTCGGCTTCCAGGTCCACCAGGTCGGGGATCATCACCATCACGCTGTGGCCGTTGCCGAGGTCTTCGACATAGCCCGGGCCCTTCACGAAGTCGAAGAGTTCCAGGGTCTGCTCGTCCACCGAGGACAGAAAGGACTTGTGCACCAGCGGGAAGTGGTAGGCGTCGGTGGTGTTTTCCAGCTGGATCTTCCAGTTGCCGGGGAAGCGGAAACGGTGCTCGCCGGAGACCTTCACGCCATAACCGGCGCCCTGCTTCATGAACAGGTCAATCCATTTCTTCGCTGGGCCGAGGAAGTCCACCAGCGGCTCGATGTCGTCCTTGAAGGTGGCGAAGATCATGCCGTTGTACTGCTCGACGCGCAGGCTCACCAGCGGCAGCTCGCCCTTATCCAGGCAGTCGGCGTAGCTCTCCGGGTGCGGCACGCCGCGCAGGCTGCCGTCCAGGGCGTAGCTCCAGCCGTGGTAGGGGCAGACGAAGCTGTTGGCCTTGCCCTTCTTGTGCTCGCAGACGGTGGCGCCACGGTGGCGGCAGCGGTTGAGCAGCACGTGCACGTCCTTCTTGCGGTCACGCACGACAATCACCGGCTGCCTGCCGATGTAGGTGCTCTTGTAGCTACCGGCCTCGGGAATCTCACTGGCGTGGGCGACCCAGATCCAGGTGCTGTAGAAGACCTTCTCCAGCTCTTCGTCGAAGAGGCGGGCGTCGGTGTAGAGGGCGGTGTGCACGCGGTCGTGCAGCACCAGGTCGGCCGGCGAGCTGGCCAGGTTCACGGTTTCGATCAGGTTGGTCACGGTCACTCCTCGTCGGTGCAAGGCACCGACTCACAGAAATTGGTTCATTCGGCCGTCTTGCCCGGCACCGGCAGGTGCGCGGAATCGTTCCAGGCATCCACCGGGCGGCTGAACAGGTTCTCGGTCTGGAAATGCGCCATGCGCCAGGCACCCTCCTCTTCGCGGAACTTCACCGTCAGCCGCGCCGCGTTGAGGTGCGAGGCGCCGCTGGCGAAGGTGGAGGTCTGCAACATCACCCAACTGCCGGTAGCCTCGACGCCTTCGACGCGGATCAGCTCCGAGCAGAGGAAGTGCACGTTCAGGGCGAAGTGCGCCGGCTCTACCAGGTAGGTGGCGAACATGGCGCGGATCGCCTCGCGGCCCTGGTAGCCGCCGAAGCTCTTGGCATACTTGGCGCCCTTGCCTTCCCAGACGGCATCGGCGGTGAACAGTCCGGCCAGTTCGTCCAGGGGCGTGCGAGCATCCAGGGCGTCGCACAGCTCCATGTAGCGGTTCATGCAGGCGCGCACGGCGTGTTCGCTTTCCAGCTGGCGCAGGCGGCGTTCGAGGGCTTCGGTCGACATGGCGGTCACGCGCGCTGGATGATCAGTTCGCGGCCGGTACGAGCCTCGACCTTGGCGTAGCGCCACAGCTTGTAGGTGCCCTCGCCCACCGGGGTGGTGCGGAACAGGTTGCAGGCGGCGTGCACGGTTTCGAGGTCCGGCACGTCGGCCAGCAGGTAAGTGGTCCAGGGGTAGCCGGTGGAAGGGCCGACCATGCTCTGGTCGTCGTCCATGTTGCCGAACACCTTCACCCCGGGCAGGTCGTGGATGCCGTTCCACATTTCGCTGAATGCGGCCCAGACCTGCAATTGCTCCTCGCGCGGGGCGTCGAAGAAGTTCTGGTTGATCCCCATGCAGAAGAGGACGCGCAGGGCTTTTTTCTCGCTCATCAGAATCACCGATCAGTCAGTTGGAATTCACAGGTAGCCGGGCAGCGGCTTGTTGCCGAAGAAGATCGCGCCGGCGTTCTGGTAGGTCATGTCGCCCATGAAGGCGTGCTGGGTGATCACCAGGGTGTCGTTGACGAAACGCGACAGCGGGTTGTCCCGGTACACCCCGCTCATGCCGGAAAGCATCTGCGCGCTGCGCGCCACTTCGGCGGAAACACGGGTGGCGTGGGTGGAGGACAGGCGCAGCAGGTTGGTCTGCTCCACGCTCACCGCCTGGCCGGCCAGCACGCTGTTCCAGGCGCTTTCCATCGCCTCGTAGAACCAGGCGCGGGCGGCGCGCAGTTCGGCCTCGGCCTTTGCCATCTGCATCTGCGCCAGGGGGCGGTCAGCCAGGGCCGGCGCGCCGGTCACCGAGTAGCGTCCGCTTGCCATGCCGCTGAGGAAATCCAGTGCGGCGCGGGCGACGCCCAGGCCCACCACCGACAGCACCTGGGTGGCGAAGGACAGCGACGGGTAGCGGAACATCGGTTCGTCGAGATTGGATGGGCCGCCGCGGACGAAGGTCCAGTCCTCGGGCACCACCACGCCTTCGATCACCACGTCGTGGCTGCCGGTGCCGATCAGGCCGACCACATCCCAGGTCTCCTCGATCTTCACCTTCTCGCGCGGCATCACCGCCAGGCGCGGCAGGCCGATGGTCTCGCCGTTCTGCGGGCTGATGCCGACACCGATCAGAGTGGCACCCATGCAGCCGCTGGAGAACTTCCAGCGGCCGTTCACTTCCAGCCCGCCGTCGACAAAGGCGGCCGGTTGCGGCGGGAAGATGCCGCCGGCGAAGACCACGTCCGGGCCGTTGGCATAGACCTTCTCCAGGGTCGCCAGGGGCAGCGCCGCCAGGTACACCGGGTTCATGCCGAAGCTCGCCACCCAACCGGCAGAACCGTCAGCGGCGGAGATGTCCTCCACCATCTGGCAGAACTCCATGGGCGAGCGTTGGTCACCGCCGAAGCGGCTCGGCACCAGCGCGCGATAGACGCCGAGCTCCTTGAAGCGCTCGATCACGTCCTGGGAAATGCATTTCTGCCGGTCGAATTCCTCGCTCCGGGCACGCTCGCGGATATCGGCGAGCAGCGCCTGGAATCCTTCACTCGCGGTAATCGGGGCGGTGCGCGGGTAGTCCAGCTCGCTTAGCGAAGACATGGGGCTCTCCAGGTGGGCTTGTGGTTATTGTCCGAGGCGCCGCACGAGTTCGCGGGCGACTGCACAGAGCAGTTCGTCCGCGCCCTTGGCGGCGATGAGTTGCAGGCCGACCGGCAGCTTCGAGGCACCCTCGAGGGGGACGCTCAGTGCCGGGTGGCCAGAGAGGTTGAAAGGCCGCACGAAGGCGGTCATGCCGATGGCCGCGCGGGTATCGGCGGCCTCAGCCACCAATGCCGGGTAGTCGGGCATGGTCGGCAGGGCGAGGATCGGGCAGCGCGCCAGGGCGGCATCCACCTCGGCGGTGAAGGCGGCGCGAACGGCTTCTGCGTCGACCAGGGCGGCGTCGGTGGTGGTGCTGGCGGCCAGCAGGCGGGCGGCGACATCGGCACCCACCAGGCCGGTTTCCAGCAAGTGGCCGCAGGCGTTCCAGGTTTCCCGGTTGATCACCGCCAGGCCGGCGTCATAGGCGGCCGGCATGCCGGGCAGCGGCGCGCCGAGCAGCTCGAAGTCCGAGGCTTCCAGCACGGCGTCGAGGGTGGCCTGCACTTCCGGATCGGCCTGCACCGGCACCACGCCGATGCGGATGCCATCGACGTCCGGCAGCGCCTTGAAGGAAGGATCGATGGCGGCCATGGCCTCGATCAGCAGATCGATGCTGGCGGCGAACGGGCCGACGCAGTCGAGGCTGGTCTGCGCGGGCATCACGCCGGCGCGGCTGACACGGCTGAAGGTGGGCTTCAGGCCGAACACGCCGCAGCAAGCTGCAGGCACCCGCACTGAGCCGCCGGTATCGGTGCCCAAGGAAAAGTCGCAGAGACCCGCGGCGACGGCGGCGGCCGAACCGCTGGAGGAACCGCCGGGCACGCGGCCGGGGTAGCGCGGGTTTTCCGCGGTGCCGGTCCAGGCGTTCAGTCCGGTGGTGCCGAAGGCCAGCTCATGCAGGCTGGTCTTGCCGGTGATGCGGCAGCCCGCGTCCAGCAGCGCCTGGACCACATCGGCATGGCGCTCGGCGTCGGGCGCTTCTTCCAGCGCGCGGCTGGATGCACGGGTGGGATGACCGGCGATATCGATGGTGTCTTTCACCATCACGGTTCGCCCCGCGCCACCCAGCTCCAGCCTCTCGACCACTATCGTCATCTGCATCACCCATTGGCGTTCTTGTTGGTGCTCGATCGCCCCGTCGGGGGCGTCGACTGCGTAAATCCAGAATCGGAATAATTACGTGAAATGTCAATTGAATTATCACTGGAATAGGAGTGTGTAGATTAGGTGCATTTTCACGTGATTGCGCACCGTTTACGTGCAGATCGGTAACAGCTTGAAAAGCTCAAATTCAGCAAATACCTCAATAAAAATCCATTATTTTCAATAATTTATGATTTCATTGGGATTGTTTCTCATCTTATCCAGCGGAAACACTGTGAATTTCAGGCAATTCAACCTGTGCGTTTATCGAACAAAATATTTGCAATTCATTGCGATTTTTTCGCCGTAAAAGCAGTGTTTTTTTCAGAGCAAAAACCATGCTTTTCGCCCAAGAAAAACACCTCTTTAGAGACCACTGGAAGGCCGGCCAGCGCAGCGTGAAAGCGATTTTCGGAACATGCCGACAGGGCACTCGGAAAGCACTGCAGGAAAGGCAACGAGTGACGCGCCAACAGGCGTTCGTCGGCCCCGCGCCGACATGGCACAGGACTTTCTGGCACGGGAGCTGCACTCCGGACTCCGGCCGGGCGGGATACCCGCCGGTAGCGCCAACAGGCGCCAGAACAACAAGAAGGCGGCAGGCATCCGCGCACCAGCTCCTCCGGGAGCACCGCGGACCCTGCCTCTTGAATAGCCTTGCAACCCTCGGAGAACGTCATGCTCTTCAAACAAGCCGTGTCCACCCTGCTCCTCAGCGCCGCCTGCCTGTCCTCCGCCCAAGCGGACGTGAAGGTCGGCGTCATCACCTCCTCCACTGGGCCCCTCGCCCTGGTCGGGCTTCCGCAGAAGAACTCGACACCGCTGCTGCCCACCCAGGCCGGCGACCAGAAAGTGACCTACATCCCCCTGGATGACGGCAGCGATCCCACCGCCACCGTCAAGGCACTGAAGAAGCTGATCAGCGAAGAAAACGTCGATGCCATCATCGGCCCGAGCGGCTCGCCCAACGCCATGGGCGTGATCCAGTTCGCCGCCGAGGCCGGCGTGCCGCTGCTGGCGCCGGTGGGCACCGCCGCCGTGGTGCTGCCGATGAACGAGCAGAAGAAGTGGGTGTTCAAGACCACCCAGAACGACGACCTGATCGCCAAGGCCCTGGTGGAAGACATGACCGCCCGTGGCGTGAAGACCCTGGGCTTCATCGGCACCGCCGACCCCTACGGCGAGAACTGGTCGAAGGTGATGGGCGCCCTGGCCGCCGAGCACGGCATCAAGCTGGTGGCCAACGAGCGCTTCCAGCGCCAGGACACCTCGGTCACCGGCCAGAGCCTGAAGGTGCTCGTCTCCCGCCCGGACGCCGTACTGGTGGCCGCCCCCGGCAGCGCCGCGGTGCTGCCGCAGACCACTCTGTTCGACCAGGGCTATCGCGGCCAGATGTACCAGACTCACGGCGCCGCCCTGCCGGACTTCCTCAAGCTCGGCGGCAAGAAGGTGGAAGGCACCATCCTCGCCGCCAGCCTGATGCTTGTGCTCGACCAGATCCCGGACAGCCATCCCTCCAAGCAGGTCGCCGGTGAATACGTGGCCGCCTACGAGAAACTCAACGGCAGCAAACCGGCCACCTTCGGCGCCAACACCTTCGACGCCGGCCTGCTGCTGCAGAAGGCCATTCCGCTGGCGGCCGCCAAGGCCGCACCGGGCACCCCGGAGTTCCGTGCCGCCCTGCGCGATGCGCTGGAAGCCAGCCGCGAAGTGCCGGCCACCCAGGGCGTCTACAACATGACACCGGACGACCACAGCGGCTTCGACGAGCGCGGCCGCGAGCTGATCCAGGTGAAGAACGGCACCTGGAACCTGCTCGGCCGCAACTGATCCGGGTCGAACGTCGACGGTGGATGAAAGAAGCGTCATCCACCCTACGCCAGGCACGGACCTTCCCACGTCGTAGGGTGGACATCGCTCTTCATGTCCACCTTTCGGGGTTCGGATGGAGCACCGATGGTGGATGAAGAAAGCGTCATCCACCCTACGTATCGCAACAAGAGTTCTCACCATGAATTTCCAGATAGCCCTGCTGCTCGGCCAGGACGGCATCACCAACGGCGCGATCTACGCGCTGCTGGCCCTGTCGATCCTGCTGGTCTTCACCGTCACGCGCATCCTGCTGATCCCCCAGGGCGAGTTCGTCACCTACGGCGCGCTGACCATGGCCAGCCTGCAGGCCGGCCAGCCCACCGCGCTGGTCTGGCTGCTGCTCGGCCTGACCCTGGCCGACTGCGCCATGGACCTGTACGACGCCACTCGCGCCGGCCACGGCTTCCGCTTCCCGAAACGGATAGTCGCCAAGCTCGCCTACACTCTGACCCTGGTCGGCCTGGTACGCAGCCTGCCCCTGGCCGAGCTGCCGATGGCGATCCAGGCCCTGCTCACCCTGGCCCTGGTGGTGCCGCTCGGTCCGCAGCTCTACCGCCTGGTGTTCCAGCCGCTGGCCTCGGCCAGCGCCCTGGTGCTGCTGATCGTCTCCATCGCCGTGCACGTGGCCATGGTGGGCATCGCCCTGCTGATATTCGGCCCTGAAGGCGCGCGCACCGCGCCCTTCTCCGAGGCCGGCCTGACGCTGGGCCCGGTGACCTTCAACAGCCAGACCCTGTGGGTGATCGCCGTGTCCCTGGCGCTGATCATCGGCCTGTTCCTGTTCTTCGAACGCAGCCTCTACGGCAAGGCCCTGCGCGCCACCGCGGTGAACCGCCTGGGCGCGCGACTGATGGGCATCTCGCCCACACTGGCGGGCAAGGCCACCTTCGCCCTGGCCACCTTCATCGGCGCGCTGTCGGGCATCCTCATCGCACCCATCACCACGCTGTACTTCGACTCGGGCTTCGTCATCAGCCTCAAGGGCTTCGTCGGCGCCATCATCGGCGGCCTGGTGAGCTACCCGGCGGCCGCCCTCGGCGCCTTGGGCGTGGGCCTGATCGAGGCCTTCTCGATGTTCTGGGCCAGCACCTACAAGGAGATCATCGTCTTCACCCTGATCATCCCCTTCCTGCTCTGGCGCTCCCTCACCAGCCGTCTTGTGGAGGACGATGAATGAAACCGCGCTACCTGATCCTCGCCCTGGTGGCCGTGCTCGGCGCCGCGCCGCTGGTGCTGCCGCCCTACTACGTCACCCTGCTTAACTACATCGGCCTCTACACCCTGGTGGTGCTCGGCCTGGTGCTGCTCACCGGCGTCGGCGGCATGACCAGCTTCGGCCAGGCCGCCTTCGTCGGCCTCGGCGCCTACACCAGCGCCTACCTGACCACGGCGCAGGACCTGCCCGGCTGGCTGGCCTGGGCCAGCGCCTCGCCCTGGCTGACCCTGCTGGTGGGCCTGGCCCTTACCGCCGCCGTGGCGCTGCTGCTCGGGGCGCTCACCCTGAAGCTCTCCGGGCATTACCTGCCGCTCGGCACCATCGCCTGGGGCCTGTCGCTCTACTACCTGTTCGGCACCCTGGAATCCCTCGGCGGCCACACCGGCGTCGGCGGCCTGCCGTCGATCTCCCTACTGGGCTGGCAACTGGATAAGGGCGAGAAGATCTACTACCTGATCTGGGCCGTGCTGCTGGGCGCCATGCTGGTCACCCAGAACCTCCTGGACTCCCGCGAAGGCCGCGCCATCCGGGCACTAAAGGGCGGCCAGCTGATGGCCGAGTCCATGGGCGTGAACACCTTCCACTCCAAGCTGGTGATCTTCCTCATCTCCGCCCTGTTCGCCGCCCTCTCCGGCTGGCTCTACGCCCATACCCAGCGCTTCGTGAACCCCACGCCGTTCGGCCTGCACATGGGCATCGACTACCTGTTCATGGCGCTGATCGGGGGCGTGGCCAGCGTCTGGGGCGCACTGCTCGGCGCCGGTACCCTGACCATGCTCAAGCAATGGCTACAGGACCTGCTGTCGCAACTGTTGGGCAGTACCGGCAACTACGAAGTGATCGTCTTCGGCCTGGCCATCATCCTGCTGATGCAGCGCGCGCCGGGCGGCCTCTGGCCGCTGCTGCTGCGCCTGGTGCCGGACAGCTGGAAGCCGCGCAAGGCAGCCAAGGCCGTGGCCGACGCCGCCGAGCTGCCGCGCCGCGAACTCCCCAAGGCCGGTGAAGTGCTGCTGGAAGCGCGCAACGTGACCCGTCGTTTCGGGGGCCTGGTGGCCAACAACGACATGAACCTGGAAGTACGCGCCGGGGAAATCCTCGCCCTGATCGGCCCCAATGGCGCCGGCAAGAGCACCCTGTTCAACCAGCTCTCCGGGGTGGATACCCCCACCACGGGCGAAGTGCTGTTCCGCGGCCAGCGGATCAACGGCATCCCTTCCCGCGCCATCGCCCGCATGGGCATGAGCCGTACCTTCCAGCACGTGAAACTGCTGCCGGAAATGAGCGTGCTGGAGAACGTCGCCATCGGCGCCCACCTGCGCGGCGGCAAGGGCGTGCTCGCCGCCGCCCTGCGCCTGGACCGCGCCGAGGAAGCCGAGCTGCTCAACGAGGCGCGCCGCCAGTTGGAACGCGTCGGCCTGGGCGACTACCTCTACGCCGAAGCCGGCAGCCTGGCCCTGGGTCAGCAGCGCATCCTCGAGATCGCCCGCGCCCTCTGCGCCAACCCCTGCCTGCTGCTGCTCGACGAGCCGGCTGCCGGCCTGCGCCACAAGGAGAAGGAGGCCCTCGGCATGCTGCTCAGCCGCCTGCGCAGCGAAGGCATGGCGATCCTCCTGGTGGAGCACGACATGGACTTCGTGATGGGCCTGGTGGACCGCGTGGTGGTGATGGAATTCGGACAACGCATCGCCCACGGCCTGCCCGCCGATGTGCAGAAGGACCCGGCGGTGCTGGAAGCCTATCTCGGAGGAGCTGAGTGATGAACATGCCGATGCAAGACCTGAAGCAACCGCAGAACCAGGTGGCCAACGCGGTACTGGACGTCAGCGACCTGTGCGTCGCCTACGGCAAGGTGGAGGCCCTGTCCAACGCCAGCCTTATCGTCGGCCAGGGGCAGATCGTCACCGTGATCGGCCCCAACGGCGCCGGCAAGACCACCCTGCTCTCCGCCATCATGGGCGTGCTCGGGTCCCGTGGCCGGGTGGCCTTCGACGGCAGCCTGGAAGCGGTGCCGGAGGTGGAAGTGATGGTGTCGCGTGGCCTCGGCCTGGTGCCGGAGAAGCGCGAGCTGTTCGGCAGCATGAGCGTCGCCGACAACCTGTTGCTCGGCGCCTTCCAGCGCCACCGCAGCGGCAGGCGCGACCACGGCGAAACGCTCAAGGAGGTCTATGAACTGTTTCCACGGTTGTGGGAGCGCCGCGACCAGCTCGCCGCCACCCTTTCCGGCGGTGAGCGGCAGATGCTCGCCGTGGGCCGCGCGCTGATGGCCAAGCCCAAGCTGCTGATGCTCGACGAACCCAGCCTGGGCCTGGCGCCGCTGATCACCCGCGAGATCTTCCGAATCATCACCACCCTGCGCCAGCAGGGGGTGTCGATCCTGCTGGTGGAGCAGAACGCCCGCGCAGCCCTGCGCGTGGCCGACTATGCGTACGTGCTGGAAACCGGGCAGATCGCCATGCAGGGCCCCGCCGCGCAGCTGGCCGACGACCCGCGCGTGATCGAGGCCTACCTGGGCCTGGCCAGCAAACACCAGGAAATGCTTGCCGGCTGATCGCTTCCGGCCCGGCCGCGAGGCCGGGCCGCCCGCCGGGACTGACGAAGGTCAAGTCACGGTCACTTGGCTGTCGACAGGCTCGACGCAACCCCCTATAACTCTCCCCCTGTCAGCAGGAACCTATGCCCCCTTTCGCATGAGCACCCCGAAGAAGCGCCTCAACCGTTACAACCCCGCCAGTGACGACTTCAAGAAAGAAGAATTCCCCTTCTACTGGATCGCCCGCGTTTACGGCCGCTACAGCATGGCCATGGAAAAGTCGCTGAAGAAGATCGACCTGGACATCCCGCGCTGGCGCATCCTGTTCATCCTCAAGGAGAACGGTGAATCGAGCATCTCGGAAATCTCCGAACACGCCATCGCCAAGCTCTCCACCGTCACCAAGATCGTCTACCGCATGAAGGACGACGGCCTGGTCGACACCGCCCCCTGCAGCAACGACGGCCGCGTCACCCAGGTGTCCATCACCGAGAAGGGCCGGCACATGGTCGAGGAGATCCAGGTCAACACCGCGCACATCTTCACCAACAGCTTCAAGGACCTCAGCGAAGCCCAGATCGCCAAGCTCAACGGCACCCTGGAGAAGATCTACGCGAATCTGCCGGAGGATTGAGCCGCACGGGCTTGCCCTTCCTTGTGGGGGCGAATTCATTCGCTATGCAGACCGAAGGTCTGCCCTTCGTACCTGACTTCGGGGCACTGCGTACCCCTTAGCGATTGAAATCGCCCCCACAGGATCTCCCCACCCGCCTTACCCTCGTGCGAATGCCGCTGCCCTTTCGATCAGTTCGGGATCCGGCCGCACGCCGGTGTAGAGCACGAACTGCTCCACGGCCTGCAACACAATGACCTCGGCGCCGGTGATCACCGGCTTGCCCAGTTCTCGGGCGAGACGGATCAGCGGGGTTTCAACCGGCAGGGCCACCACGTCGAAAATCCATTCCGCCGCTTGCACCTGTTCCGGGGTGAAGGCCAGGGCGCTCGCCTCCGGTCCGCCCTCCATGCCCAGCGGCGTGACGTTGACCAGCATCTGCGGCTGCGCATCGCCCAGTTCGGACAACCATTCATAACCACAGCCCTGCGCCAGCGCCTGGCCGGTTTCCGGATTGCGGGCGACGATGCTGCCGTGGCGAAAACCGCTGTCGCGAATGGCGCTGGCGACCGCCTTGGCCATGCCGCCACTGCCGCGCAGGGCGAAGCGGATGTCCTTGGGCACCGCACGGCTTTCGAGGAGGCTGGCCACGGCGCTGTAGTCGGTGTTGTAGCCCTTCAGCCAGCCCTGGTCGGCGACTATGGTGTTCACCGACTGGATGGCCGAGGCCGAGGCGTCCAACTCGTCCAGCAGCGGGATGCAGGCTTCCTTGAACGGCATCGACACCGCCGAGCCACGGATTCCCAGGGCGCGGATGCCGCCGATGGCAGCCGGCAGGTCGGTGGTGGTGAAGGCCTTGTAGATGAAGTCCAGGTCCAGGGCTTCATAGAGGTAGTTCTGAAAGCGCGTGCCGAAGTTGCCGGGACGACCGGACAGCGACATGCAGAGCTGGGTATCCCGGCTGATGGGGCGGGGCATGGGGGATCTCCGTTTGGCGGCGGGGCTGCGGCTTTTCTGTGGGGGCGAATTCATTCGCTATGCGGACCGCAGGTCTGCCCTTGGGACTGCCATTGGGGGCACTTCGTGCCCCTCAGCGAATGAATTCGCCCCCACAAGGAAAGGGGAAGCCTGTGCGGGTCTTCAGAAAATGTAATCCGTGGTCAGGAAGTTCGATTCGCGGTTGCGGATGATCTCGCTGACTAGCGCCTTGTTGTCCTCCTGGAACTTCGTCGCTACCAGGGTGCGAATGGAAAACACGCGCAGGGCGTCATGTACCGACAGCGTGCCCTCGGCGGAGTTCTTGCGGCCGTTGAAGGGGAAGGTGTCGGGGCCGCGCTGGCACTGGGCGTTGATGTTGATGCGGCCCACCTGGTTGGCGAAGGCGTCCACCAGCCGGCCGACCTGGGCCGGGTCGTTGCCGAACAGGCTGAGCTGCTGGCCGTAGTCGGAATGCAGGACGTAGTCGATCACCTCTTCCAATTCGCGGTAAGGCACCACCGGGATCAGCGGGCCGAACTGTTCTTCGTTGTACAGGCGCATGTCCGGGCTCACCGGGCTCAGCACGGCGGGATAGAAGAAACTCTGCCGGTGGCTGCCGCCGCCCGGGTTGACCACCCTGGCGCCCTTGGCCACGGCATCCGCCAGCAGCGTGTTGAGGTAGTCGACCTTGCCCGGCTCGGGCAGCGGGGTCAGGGCCACGCCATCGTCCCAGGGCATGCCGGGCTTGAGCGCGGCCAGCTTGGCGCAGAACTTGTCGAGGAAGGGCTCGAGCACATCCTCGTGGACGAAGAGGATCTTCAGCGCCGTGCAGCGCTGGCCGTTGAAGGACAGCGCGCCGGTGATGGCTTCGCTGACCGCGTTGTCCAGATCCACCTTGGGCAGGACGATGCCGGGGTTCTTCGCATCCAGGCCCAGGGCCGCGCGCAGCCGGTGCGGGCGCGGGTGCAGCTTCTTCAGGTCGCTGGCACCGGAGTGGGTGCCGATGAAGGCGAAGACGTCGACCTTGCCGCTGGCCATCAGGGCGCTGACGGTGTCACGGCCACGGCCGTAGATGATGTTGATGACGCCCGGCGGGAAGCTGTCGCGGAAAGCCTCCAGCAACGGGCGGATCAGCAGCACGCCGAACTTGGCCGGCTTGAACACCACCGTGTTGCCCATGATCAGCGCCGGGATCAGGGTGGTGAAAGTCTCGTTCAGCGGGTAGTTGTAGGGCCCCATGCACAGGGCCACACCCAGCGGCACCCGGCGGATCTGGCCAAGGGTGCCCTGCTCCAGCTCGAAGCGGCTGGAGCGGCGGTCCAGCTCCTTTAGGGCCTCGATGGTGTCGACCATGTAGTCGCAGGTGCGGTCGAACTCCTTCTCGGAATCCTTGAGGTTCTTGCCGATTTCCCACATCAGCAGCTTGACCACCGCCTCGCGCCGCTCGCGCATGCGCGCCAGGAACGTCTCCACATGCTGGATGCGCTCGGCCACGCGCATCGTCGGCCAGAGCCCCTGGCCGTGGTCGTAGGCCGCTACCGCCGCGTCAAGCGCGGCCAGCGCGGCGTCGGCATCCAGCAGCGGCGTGCTGCCCAGCACCACCTGCTCATCGCCCTGGTCGCCGGCCAGGAAGATCGGACTGCGCACCGCGGCCAGAGGGCCACCCCAGCGCAGCAGCTCGCCATTCACCAGGTATTCGCGCTGTTCGATGGGCGCGCCGGGACGGAAGCGCTCGGGGATTTCGGCAGCAGTGGGGAACAAGGCATCGAGATTGTTGTTGTGGGTCATTGCACTTTCCTCTGGATCGGGACCACTGGAAATCGGTTTTAACGCGGTTTCTTTGCTTGGTAAATCGTTTCAGCAAACCGTTTGGCGGAATCCCGTCGCAATTGAGTGCGATATGGGAATGGGCTACGGAGTTACTGGGGTGGGCATGAACCCTGTGGGGGCGAATTCATTCGCTATGGGGCACGCAGTGCCCCCAGGGAAGTTCGAAGGGCAGGCCTGCGGCCTGCATAGCGATTGAAATCGCCCCCACAAAAAGCGGAACACGAAGTGCCGGGACCGAACCTCAGCCCAGCAGCGCCAGCGCCTCGGCCGAACACTCCTGGATCCGCTGCCAGTCGCCGTTGCGAATCCACTCCTTGTCCAGCATCCAGCTACCGCCCACGCACATCACATTGGCCAGGGCCATGTAGTCGCGCAGGTTGCCGGGGTTGACCCCGCCCGTGGGGCAGAAGCGGATGCCGGGGAAGGGTCCGCCGAAGGCCTTGAGCGCCTTGATGCCGCCGCAGATCTCCGCCGGGAACAGCTTGAAGCGGCGGTAGCCGAGGGCGTAGCCGAGCATGATCTCGGAGGCGCTGCTGATCCCCGGCAACAGCGGCAGCGGGCTGTAGACGCCGGCGCGCAGCAGCTCGGCGGTGCAGCCGGGCGTGACGATGAACTGCGAGCCGGCGGCTTCGGCCTCGGCCAGCATCAGCTCGTCGAGCACGGTGCCGGCGCCGACGCAGAGTTCCGGGCGCTGCTCGCGCAAGGTGCGGATGGCGGCCAGGCCGTGCTCGGA
>NZ_SSON01000049.1 GCF_029871245.1 Pseudomonas sp. BN102
GGCGTAGGCCAGGCCGATGATATGGCCGAGGGTGGCGGAGAACTCGCAGGAGGTGACGTTGCCGCTGATGTCCGACCCCTTGAGTACCAGGTGGCCCTCCAGCGGCTGCGGGCTGCCCTTCGGCAGGCTGAAGCCCACCAGCTTGCGCTTCAGCGGTTGCGCTTCAAGGATCTCGATGGAGCGCTTGCCGACGAAGAAGGCCTTCTTGCGGCCGATGGCCCATTCCATGTCGATCTCGCCCGGATGGGTCATGCCGTCGGTGTCCTGACTGATGATCACGTGGCCCTTTTCCAGGCGCAGGAGGCGCTGGGTCTCGACGCCGAAGGGACGAATGCCGAACTCGGTGCCGGCGGCCATCAGCGCGTCCCACAGCTTGCCGCCGTGACGGGCGGGGACGTGGATTTCGTATCCCAGTTCACCGACGAAGCCGACTCGCATCAGCCGCGCCGGAATACCGGCCACGGTGCCGGTGCGCACGGCGAGGTAGGGGAAGCCTTCGGCGGACAGGTCGACGTCCTCGCAGAGCTTCTCCAGCACCTGGCGCGACAGCGGCCCGGCCAGGTTCACCGCAGCCAGGGCAGCGGTGACGTTGGCGATGTCCACATTGAGGCGCCACTGGGCGTTCCACTTGAGCATCTGCTGGTAGATGCGGTCCACGCCGCTGGTGGTGGCGGTGACATAGAAGTGGTTGTCGGCCAGCCGCGCGCAGACGCCATCATCGATCACCACACCCTGTTCGTTGGTCATCAGTGCGTAGCGGGTACGTGCCACCGGCTGCTTCTTGAAGGGCAGGGTGTAGATGCGCTCCAGCAACTCGGCCGCGTCCGGGCCACGTACGTCGAGGCCGCCCAGGGTGGAGACGTCGATCAGGCCGACTTTCTCGCGCACATGGCGCGCCTCTTCCTGCATGCAGCGTTCACGGTCTTCGGCCTTGCCGTAGAACGCCGGCCGCTGCCAGATACCGGCCGGCATGAGCTTGGCCCCGGCTTGCACATGGCGATTGTGCATGGGCGTCTGGCGGTAGGGGTCGAAGGCACGGCCGGCGACGTGGGCCAGCCTCTCCGCTTCGAAGGGCGGGCGCGCGGTGGTCACGCCGGTTTCGCTGATACTGCGGCGGGTGGCCTGGGCCACCAGGCGCGCGGTGGGTAGTGCCGAGTGGCGGCCCTGGGATGGGCCCATGCCGAAATTGGAGTTCGAACGCAAGCTGCGGCAGCTGATGGACGGTTACGGGAAGAAACTGGGCGATATCATTACCATTCTGCAGCCGCCGGCAGGCCGTACGAAGCTTGGGGTGCCGGCGAAGGGAAAGCGGCGTGAGCGCGAGGTCAAACGTTACAAAAATCCGCACACCAACGAAGTCGTTGAGACCAAGGGCGGCAACCACAAGGTATTGAAGGTCTGGAAGCAGGAGTACGGCGCCGCAGTCGTCGACAGTTGGATGCAATAAGCCACGACTTCGAGAGGGGGCGCATCGGACAAACCGCTCGGCGTCTCACTCTTCCAGAAGTCCGTCAGCTTGAATGAAGGGAACGTGGGCAAATTCGCCGCAAGGGTGTTCCAGGATCTCAGGCGCCGGCTTTAATTGCGGTGCTGGATCACGGCTCACCCTCGTCAAACAGGTGGCTTAGCTCGTGCTCTCGGCGGAGGGTGGCCATTGCGTAGTCGAAGCAGAGCTTGCACAGGCGTAGCCCTTCGCGCTCGCCATCTCGCCACTGCGCCTGAAGCACACCATGCCCGGTTTCGGCAGTGCTAGTTCCACACACGTCGCACAGAACCGTGTTCTTCAGTTGAATGGCGCCACCATTGGCCAGGTCGCCGTCCAGTTCCAGGATGTCGCCCGCCTTCCATCCAGCGGCCTGGAGTAGGTCGTCCGGCAGCTCCAAGATTAGGTCACCGCTGCCGTCAGCGGCGTCGCGGCACATCAATTTCCAGCTCATTGGCCAAACCTCCTAGGGATTTGGGCAGCGATGATTATCCTCGCTTCCGGCCTAAGCTGCCCCGGGCGAGCAGGTTGGCTATCTGCACTCACGTCGGAACTTAGACGGTGTCGGCACTTGCGTCAGCCCCCCGTCCTCACGGTAAGGTGCCTTACCAGTACCGCCGGCGTAGAATCCTGGGGCCGCCCTAGTAAAGCACTCTCCCAGTGCCCATTCCTCATGAGGCCTCAGGATGGGAGGGCAGGGGGGCCGGCAGTACACCGAGGACTATTAAGATGGTAGCTCGCGAGACATCCACCACTGCACTAGAAACCTTGGTGCAGCGGGCGGCCGAACAAGCAGCGCAGGCCGGGCTTTCAGCAGAGGCTTTCGCAGTGCCCGGCACCAGTATGACGCTCAACGAGCTGCTTCACGCCGCGCGGCGAGCGCCACTTCTTAGGAAGCGTCCGCTGGTGTGCCGCGCGTTGGGCATTTCTGAACGAACTTTGCGGCGCTGGCTGCACGAGCCTTCTGCGCGCCTCAGTCCCGCCCAGGGGGAGCGCTTGCTCAGACTGTTTGCCGTTTCCGCCTATGCGGAAGCTGTGTTTGGTTCCGGCGTCGCAGCAGAACGCTGGCTAACCGTCCCGGCTAGGGGGCTAGACCGGCAGGTGCCGTTGGACCTGATCAAAGAGCCCGCCGACTACGAGCAGCTGGCCGCCTTTCTGGTGCGGCTCGAGTATTGTGTATACCAGTAAGGGCCAATCTCGCCTGGCACGTTGGCTGCCTCAGTGCGCGGTAACCAACGCAGGTGGCGGTCGAATCTCCAGCTCGGTGCTTGGCACTTGAGCGCGGCGAACAGAGAAAACACCTCGTGAGGCGAGGGGAGGGGAGGCAGCCTCAGGAGGCGGCGGTAGTTAGGTACGTCTGGATGCACAGGATAATTCCTGCCCTGTCGCCGGCCAGAACTGGGTTCTATCTTCACTAGCTCAATACAGGCTCCGTACATGCACCAGCCCGACCTCAAAACCTTGCTCGACCAAGTAGTAGCTCAGGTGCTCCGGGCCGGGAAGCGATTGTTTGCTGAATGGGTCCGACCCGAGGGGCCGCGCGGTCATGGTGACAAGGCGCCAGTGGACGTGGAGATCGAGCAACAACTGCGTGAAGCGTTACTAGAACTGTTGCCCTGCGACTTCTGGGGCGAGGAAACTGGGCATGTCCTGACCGGAGACTCGTGGTGTTGGGTGATTGATCCCAACGACGGCACCAGCGACTTCCTGAAGGGCCGAAAAGGCTCGGCCATCTCGGTCGGGCTCTTGCGCGATGCACTGCCGGTACTGGGTGTCGTGCATGCGCCGGTTACGCCAGATCGTGGCGCTGACTGCATCGCTTGGGCCGAGGGATTGCCGCACCTGTTGCGCAATGGCCAACCAGTCGTGAATGACCTCCGTCAGCAGCGGCTAAGTGACCTGGCCGTGGTCATGGTGAGTGCGGCTGCCGAGGCTAAACCTCAGGAGAACGCGGAGCTCTGTGCGCCCGCTCAGTTTCACGCGATGCCAAGCATCGCCTACCGCCTGGCGCGAGTCGCGGCCGGTGATGCGGTTTGCGCAGTCTCGCTGTATCCGGTGTCGGCCCATGACGTGGTCGCCGGGCACGCGTTGCTACTTGCCAGTGGCGGAGTCCTGCTTGACCAGGATGGCCAGCCAATCCAGTACCGCACTGAGAGCGAAATGGCCGTCGTGTCGAATCGCTGCTTCGGTGGCGCGCCGCAAGCCTGCCAAGACTTGCTAAGGCGTGACTGGGAGCGGGTACTGGGGTAAGAGGTATGAATCAATTTGGAGAGGCAGAGGACTTAATGGTCGCCGCACCCGGAGGCTCAACTTGCCTTACAGTCCCAGAGTGGAGTCCCACGTTGCATTCCTCGCACGGCTACGTCCGCTGCGGAGTGACAGGAGGAGTGCAACTAAAGATTCTCGAATGTGTGGCGAGCGTTTTTTCAAAGGATTAGTTCTCGAAATTTCAACTTTTTAGTTCGGAGCGCTGGGGCGGGGTGCTCACAACGGCTGTTATGACATAGCACCTGATTTAACATAATATAGATTATGCGTACTCGCGGATGCTCACATGGGGATGCTGGGGCTGCGAATTTCACTTCGCATAATCTGGTGTGGTCGCTCGCAATTCATGCGACTTCCAAGCAGCTCGTGAGACACCCAATGAAATCAAAGTGTTGGATTACGGTGTCTCACGAATTCCTTGGAATATCGGTAGAGTCCGATGGCGCAATACTTGCTGCTCCAAATCGTCCGCCGACGAAATTCAGGATGCATCCCAGTATTGTTGTGGTCGCTAGCTACTGATAAGACTTCCAAGCTGCCGAAGGCGGTCAGGACCCAACAGTGCCTGTACCTTCCGCAGGTCGTCTCCGTCAGCTGTCACCGAAATAATCATCTCGTCTTAACAGGCCAAACTCTTCCTCGGTGCTCTCGGCTTGCTCATCGAATAGCGCGTTGACCCTTCGCTCGTGGCGGAGATGACTGAGTACCCCGAAGAAGCAGGTTTCACACAAATGACCTCATAACGCTCACCATCATGCCGAGCGCCATATCCCCAATGTGCCTGGAGAGTGCCGCACTGCAGCCCGTAGCCTTCCACTCGGGTGCTCTGGCCACAGACATCACAAGTAACGTCGGCCACAGCTTCTGTCGGTTGCGTGACTGTGCGCTTCATCAGCACCTCCTCAGGATCAGGGCAACACCATCACACTCTCTGTCCTCGATCCAAATTATGTATCTTCACATAATTGCGCATAAACAGATTTTCGCGCAATCAACTGCCAAGCTTCTAGGTGGCATGGCAACCAGAAACCAAGAGCCACCGATAACGTCACATTTCTCTGAAAGACGAAGCGATCTTCCCAGCAACGCCCTCCTCCTCTCCCCAGTGATGAAAGCCCGCTCTCCACCCCCAAGAGCAACGCGAAGGCCGTTTCACTGCTGAGCAGTTGCGACGTTAATCGTCCGGATGGCTATCGCGCTCCGCTAGACCTCGCGAGCGCCGTCGATTAACCGTGGACAATGCCCGCAACCTCGTCCGCTGCAGCCGCTACGACGCGGTCCGAATCGGTAATGAGCAGGGTCTGAGGCCGATTGCCGGCAAGGAAGCTGTTTACTGAGGCGTACCAGTAGGCCAGGCCCCAGCCGTCCTTCTGCCCTGCGAACACTTTCAGTACTTCGGCCACCGCTGGAAGCGGGCGAAACCCCGAATCCTTGGACAAGGCGTAGATCGGGAAGTAGTCGTAGCCATTGTGGCGGATAGCGAAGATCCGTCCTTCTCGTTTCCATCGGCTGGGTCGCGCGCTGGGATCCTCCGAGGTCAATCCGGTCAGAGTCGCAATGTCTCGCGCAGGCAGCCAGTCGCCGCTTTCCAGGATGGCCTTTTTGGCCATGGCCAGCATCGGCGCCTCCTTGAGTGCTCCCGGTCGGATCGGTACCTTCGGCAGCAGCAGCGAAACTAGCTGCTCAACGGTAGCCTGTTGAGGGTTGAGCATGAGACGAGCGGCAGCTTCCAGGGCTTGGCCTGAGTCCTAACAAAGTCTAACCCCACCTTGGTTTTGACATTTTTACAAGCTAGAAATCTGCGAAGTTTGGGGTGACGTACTGCAGCCCGGAAACGAAACGTAGGATCTTACTGGCCGAGTGCAGCAACAATGCTCTCCGTGTCAAGTTGGAAACCAGGCGCAGCGCAATCGTCGGCCAAACACTAGTTAGGGCTACGGGCGCCAAATGACTCTTATCGCAATCAATATGCCCCCTCCCAGGCCGGCGAAACTCAGAGCAATCAGGGTTACTGAGGGAGGGGCTTTTCATCGAATCTCGCGTACGGGTCGGCATTGACCCAGTTACCGAAGCTAAAGCACGACACTTCGAGCATCTCGGCGCACCGCCTGGGGGGGCACACCATAACCTCGCATAAAAGCTTCGCGCATGTGTCGACGATCGCGAAACCCGGTTTCCCTCGCGATCATTTCTAGAGAGTGGCGGCTTTGCTCGATCATTAACCGCGCAGCCTCCAGCCGCAGACCTTCGATGGCCTTCGCTGGCGATTGCCCGGTTTCCGCGGTGAACACTCGGGTGAATTGGCGCGGGCTCAAGTGTGCGGTCTCTGCCAACTCCTCTACGCTGAGCGGCCGCGTCAGGTTTTGACGCACATAGTTCAGCACGTTCTGGATGCGATCCGACTTAGGGGCCAAGTCAAGCATCTCTGAATGTTGCGATTGCCCACCCGAACGGCGCTGGTGCATCACTAAATTGTGCGCAACCGAACGCGCTACGTCTGCCCCAAGGTCCTTTTCTACCATACCTAGGGCGAGGTCGAGTCCTGCGGTCATGCCGGCAGAGGTCCAGATTGGTCCGTCGATAATGTAGATGCAGTCATCGTCGACATCGATGTTCGGATAGCGCTTTTGCATTTCTTGGGCGAAAAACCAGTGGGTCGTGGCGCGGCGCCCGGCGAGCAGACCGGCCTCGGCCAAAACGAAGCCACCGGTGCACACGCCAGCGGTGCGCCGTGCTTGGCTACCGGCCTGCCGCACGAAGTCCAACACGGCCTCCACAGGCTCCGCGGTCAGTGGATCGCTGACCCCGACGATGATCCACGTGTCAGCCAGTCTGGGCGCCTCCATTGGACGCGTATCAACTGCGAGCCCCAGCGACGAGAGCACCAAGCCGCCAGCCGGCGAGAAAATCTCAATCGTGTAGAAAGGGCTCTTCACAACGAAATTGGCGTATTCGAACACCGTCTGCGTCGCCAATGAAAGCATCTGGAACCCATCCGTCAGCAGATAGCCGATGCGGTGCATACACTTTTCCTCCGATGTCCTAAAAGACGACCATAAACGTCATTTAGGGCATCGTCAAATCGGTGCAGTATCAGCTTCAGGTTCACTCTCCCTCGGAGATCCAACATGGCTCACGCACATCCCGGCACCGCGCTCATCACCGGAGCCTCATCCGGTATCGGTGCGACCTACGCAGACCGTCTGGCGCGTCGCGGCTACGACTTGATCCTCGTGGCCCGCAATCGCGAACGTCTTAGTGCCCTGGCTAACCGCATCACCCGAGAGACTCAGCGGACGGTTGAAGTACTTGAAGCCGATCTCAGCGACGGCAACGCCCTGGCTGGCGTTGAAACCAAGCTGATAGAAGACGTGAGCATATCTCTACTTGTGAACAATGCAGGGATCGGTACCCACACTCCGCTTTTAGACAGCGATGTGGAACAGATGGCTCGGATGATAGACCTCAACGTCACCGCCCTCACCCGGCTGACCTATGCAGCTGTTCCTGGCTTCGTCGCCCGCGGCGCCGGTGCAGTCATTAATATCTCCTCTATCGTCAGCATCGCACCGGAAATCCTCAATGGTGTCTATGGCGGCAGCAAAGCCTTCGTCACCGCGTTCAGCCTGTCGCTTCACCACGAACTGGCGGACAAGGGCATCCGAATTCAGGCCGTTCTGCCAGGTGCTACCGCCACCGATTTCTGGGCTACCGGTGGTCTGCCGCTGGAGCACCTGGACCCGAGCATCATGATGTCCGTCAACGATCTTGTGGATTCGGCGCTCATCGACTTCGATCGCGGTGAACTGATCTCCATCCCGGCTTTGCAGGATTTTGCACAATGGAAAGACTACGAGGCCCAACGTCGCGCCCTGTCTTCTCAACTTTCCACAAATAAGCCAGCACCACGCTATTCAAAACTAGTTTAGGCGTACTCGCAAACAAATCCAAAGTGTTTTAGGGTTTTGAATTCGTGTGGAAGATTTGACTCAGAGTTTCCACTGATTCAAATGTAGGGGCACGCCTGCATCTGCAAGTTAACTATTTAGCTATATCGGGCTTACGCCATTACCCGATTACACTCGCAAATAAATGGCACACATCCAATTGATAAGGTATTTCCATGATCAACCAAATCGAAAACGTACTTTACACGGGCAAAACTCACACCACCGGCGGGCGTGCTGGCGAGTCGCACAGCGACGATGGTCGTCTGAACATAAAATTGTCGACTCCAGGATCCTCCGGCGCTGGCACCAACCCCGAGCAGTTGCTAGCTGCTGGTTGGTCATCGTGCTTCATCGAGGCCATTGGAAAAGCTGCTGTCAAGCTGAAAGTACCGCGCCCCACGAATGTGACCGTTGATGCCGAAGTGGATCTCGGCATGACCGGCGACGCATATTTCCTACAGGCACGCCTCAATGTCAGCATCCCCGGTGTAGATCCCGAAGTTGCTCGCTCGCTGGTCGATACCGCGCACTCTACCTGCCCCTATTCGAAGGCGACTCGCGGCAATATTGATGTTGAAATCAACTTGGTCTAACTCCGGCTTTTAACTCAGTTTACCGTCTGATTTGTTGCGCCGGAACCGTGGCATCACTGAATATTCTGTCGATAGAAGTGGTGCGCTCAACCCAGCATGTGACGATCCCAATGTGCGGGGAACTTCGAATCTCTAATGAAGTTCTTTTGCCTACAAATTGAGGTGCTTACTGATGAAAACTTTTCTGGTTACAGGCGCTACCGGCGCAACAGGTTCTCCGACTGTCAAATTCCTGCTGGAGAAAGGTCATCGAGTAAATGCGTTTGTTCACAGCGAAGATGCGCGCGCCCAAAAGCTTCGAGATCAGGGTGCTAATGTCTTTGTGGGAGATCTGCTAAACCTCAAGCACGTTCGTACGGCAATGGAAGGCGTTGATGGGGCATACTTCTGCTATCCTCTAACCGGGGGATTAGTTGAAGCGGCAGTGATATTTTCCCAAGCGGCAAGAGAACAAGGGGTAAAGCACATTGTAAATTTGTCCCAAAAGCAATCACGTCCTGATGCGCGCAGTCCGGCCACCCTAAATCACTGGATGTCCGAGCAAGTGTTTATTTGGACTGGGATCCCCACCACTCATCTGCGTATTACCTTCTTTGCCGAGTGGATGCTCTACATTGCGTCCCTGATTCGGGATGGCCGGTATGTCACGCCATTCGACCCAGAAAGCCGATTTGCTCCCTTGGCTGCAAGTGATATCGGACGCATCGTTACAGGTATCCTGACCAATCTTGAAGGGCATGGCCATCAGACTTATGAACTGCATGGGCCAGAAGAATACAGCCACCAGGAACTAGCCGGTCTCCTGAGTACTGTTCTAGGCAAGGAGGTGCGCTTTGAACAGATCCCGGTTGAGGACTTCGTCTCCCTGTTGGGTCTGGACCACGATCGCTCCTATCTTTCGCATTTCAGTGCAGTAAAGATTGACCAACGTGAAAGGCGCTTGGAAGGTTTAGACAGCATCGGTACCGCTATCATCGGCCAGCCCCTGCTGACCCCTGCGCAGTTTATCGAACTGCACCGTAATCTGCTGACTTAAACCCATCTCGGCATGGAGCATGATAACTGGCTGCTCCATGCCGACTATTTTTAATAACCATCGCGAATTACTACCCGCAATCGAATAATGCGACATTTTCGATTTCGAGGATCATTCATGAGAAGTTCCGCAATGGCCGACACGGCCGACAGTGATCACCTTGAATTTATATCATCAAAATCAGTGACTTATGCCGTATCGTAGAGTGACAGCTACCACACTGGGTTACGTTCAATCTGCCGTTCTCATGTTGTCATTACTCCGAGCCAGATCACGCTCCATGTGCAGCCTGACGTAATGCGTTTGCCAAGCGGACAAGCGCTCCAACTCCGCACTTGCTCTGAGCACGGTGTCGTCATCTCCGAAGCGCCCAATCAGTTGAACACCCGCGGGAATCCCTTGCTCATTCCAGTACAGCGGCACATTGGCTGCAGGCTGGCCGGATGCATTGATGATCGCAAGGAACATGGTGTATCGCGCACCTTTCAATCTGAATGCCAGGAAGTCGTCATCCATCGACAGGGTTCCCAGCTTGACCGGGAGCTGAGTGAGCGTGGGAGTCAGCACCAGGTCGAACCCACGCATGTACCGCGCCATCTCACGCGAAATCTGATGGAAGCAGGCTATCGCCGAGATGTAGTCAGAGGCTCGAATCTTCTTGCCGTAGTGATAGGCACCGAGAATCGCGGGTTCGAGAAGTCCTCTCCATTGCTCACTGGCCTTGTCGCCGGCAACGGTCTCGATGGAGACCACGGCGTTGGCTGCGATCACGTTGATGAGGGAATTCACGAACCTGTCGAAATCAATCTCGGGCGGGCCGACGTCGATCACTTCGTGTCCGTTCCGAGTGAGCAGTCGCTCAGCCAGATCCACTGCAGCCAGGCAATCGGCGTCGACAGGAATATCGTTCCACGTAGACACCCATTTGGCGACCCGAAGCGGTCGATCGAAAGGCTTGCCCAGCCCAGCCAGGAAGGACTCCGGCGTGCGTGGAGCCGCGTAGGGAGCACCTGGGTCGAAGCCCGCAATCGCGTCGAGAACGGCGGCTGTATCCCGGACCGTACGGGTGATGACGCCATCGGTTGCGAGACCGCCCCACCCCTCCCCTCGCGCCGGCCCCATTGGCAGGAGCCCTCGCGAAGGCTTCAAGCCAAAGACACCGCAGCAGGATGCGGGGATTCGTATGGACCCTCCTCCATCGCTACCGTGGGCAATGGGCACCACGCCCAATGCGACAGCTACCGCCGAGCCGCCGCTGGAGCCACCTGGCGATCGCGCAGGATCCCAAGGGTTGAGCGTTGGACCACCATTCGCGACGGCTTCGGTCGTGGGCGCCATGCACAGCTCCGGGACCGTCGTCCTGGCGAAGCTGATAAAGCCGGCCGCCTCGAACCGCTCCACCAGGGTGCTATCGAAACTGAACTGCGTGTCGCGAAACATCCGCGAGCCCATGGACGATGGCAGGCGCCTTGAGGCAAGCCCGGAATCCTTCAGCAGGAACGGCAGGCCTCCAAATGGCCCGATCAGCTGCGCCGTCCTGGCCATCTCCAGGGCTTCCTCGAATCGCGGGTAGCACAGCGCATTCAAGGGCATCGCCCGTTCCCGGGCGAGTTGCACCGCCGTCGTCATCAATTCGAAGGCCGAGGTCTCGCCCTTGCGCAGCAGGGAGGCAAGTGCGAGTCCATCAAGCCTGCTGTAATCCGCTGGACGCATAAAAGACTCCTGGCGAAAGCACTTCAAAATGTGGTCGGGCTACTTCTGACAACTACAGGGCTGCGCTTCGTGCAATTGCCGGGACATGCCCTGGTCTAGGCAGACCGACGTCCAAAGATCGGTAGGCCTGGTGGCCGACGGGGTTTTCCTTGCTTCGCGACCAAGGTGACGCACACCCTCCAGCACGAGCAGGCCAACAGCGATCCAGATAGGAATGTAGGTCAGCCATTCCTCAGGCTGGATTTGCTCTCCAATGATCAGGGCCACGCCCACCATCAGCACAGGCTCGACATAGCCCAGCAAACCAAAGATCCCGAAGGACAGTATGCGGCTGGCAACGATATAGGACATGAAGGCTGTAGCACTGATCACTGCCAGAATCACGATCAGGATGAGCAGGCGCGGGCTTTGCGCGAAATGTTCGACGCCGGCGCCCTGCCCCAGGATGATCCAGGTAGCGAAAGGCAGGGTCAGCAGCATGTCGAACCAGAGGCCACCCAGGTGATCGGTTCGCAGCTTTCGGCGCAGGATGAAATAGATCGGCAGGCCAATGGCGACCAGCAGCGCTTCCCAGGAGAATCCACCGACCTGGTACAGCTCATGCGCTACGCCAAGGGTGGCCGAGAGAGCTGCCATTTTCTGCAGCTGCGTGAGGCGCTCGCGATAGAGCAGCCGGCCGACCAACAGCATTGCAAGGGGCAGCAGGAAGTACCCCAGAGACACCTGGAGCCCACGGCCATTGAGGGGAGCCCAGAGGAACAGCCAAAGCTGAATCCCCAGCAACCCGCTGCTCATGCAGAGCGCCAGGATCAGAATCGGCCTTTTTCTCAAGCGCTCGCCTATCTCGAGCACGCGCTTCCATTCTCCGCCGATCAGCATGAAGAGCGTGACACAGGGCAGTGTCAGCAGCATGCGCCAACCAAATATTTCCAACCCAGTGAGGGGAACCAGCAAGGTGGCGTAGTAATACAGGCTCGCAAACATGCATGACGAAACCACCGACAGAGCCACACCCTTGTTCAAGCGACCTCCGTACAGCATTCAAGGACTGGTGAAAGGACCGTCAGGGAGCCCCGATCGTCCAGGGAGCACCATTGACGAATTTCGACTCGATCCATTCCATGAACGCGAGGGTGGTGGCGGGCGAAAACCTCGCCGAGGGACGTACCAGATAAATCGCCCCCTGAGAATCGAGCTGCCAGTCCGGCAGTACATGAACAAGTCGGCCAGCCGCCAGATCGCGGCTCATCAGCCATTCACCCGCCCCCAGGATTCCCGTACCGGCCCGCGCCACGGCAAGCAGCGATTCACTGTCGTTGGAGATGATCGATCCCCGGGTCACCACCGTTTCTTGCCTATCACCGTTGGACAGACGCCATTCCGGAAAGGACGCGAACCCGGTAAACCCCAGGCAATTGTGGAAAGCGAGATCCCCCGGCGAGCCCGGCACCCCATGTTCCTCCAGGTACGCAGGCGATGCGCACAGGATGCGGCGATGATCCCCCAGCTTCCGGGCAACCAGGCGGCTGTCGCTCAGCTCTCCGATCCGGATGGCCAGGTCATAGCCTTCGGCAATGATGTCCACGAAGCGCTCGCTGTAATCCGCCACGAGTGACACCTGGGGATGGGCCTTGAGGAACTCCGGCAACATGGGCGCCAACCACAACCGGCCCATTGACGCAGGCAAGGCCAGGCGCAGGATTCCGCGCACTTCCGCTGCGCCCGACGATGCCTCCTGCTCCGCTTCGTTGATCGCCCCTATGGCCGCTCGCAGACGTTGCTCCAGTTGCGCACCAGCACTGGTCATCCGGACCTGGCGAGTCGACCTTTCGATCAGGCGAACCCCTAGCCGCTTCTCCAGGGCCGCCACGCGCTTGGACACCACCGTGGGATGCCGCTGCAACAAACGGCCGGCGGCTACAAACGAACCTTCCGACGCCACGGCGAGCAAGGCAGCGATCTCGTCACTCTGACTGGCGTCGAGCAGATCCTGTGTCATGGCTTCAGGACAATCGCGCCGGCTGATTGCCCTGACTCCAGTGCGGCGTGGGCGTGTGCGGCGTCTGCAAGCGGATAGCTGCCCCAGATGCGTGGCGTGACGATGCCCGAAGCGATGGCCTCGAGGAGGTCCCGTGCACGCTCCTGGTACTCGGAAGCGGTAGCGGTATGTGCGGCCAACGATGGCCGAGTCAGAAACAATGACCCCTTGCTATTGAGTGTCGCCAGTTCCACAGGTGCCGGTGTGCCGGAGGAGGCGCCAAAGGACACCATGGTGCCGCGCGGTCGCAAGCTATCCAGGGAAGCCTCGAAGGAAACGCGACCGATCGGGTCAAACACCACATCCGCCTTTCGGCCATCGGTGATGCGCGCGATGTCTGCCGCAAGAGTGACTGGATCGAACACCAGCACAGCATCGCAACCGAGGCCTTTCGCTCTCTCGAGGCTGGCCTCCTTTGACACCACGCCAATGACGAATGCCCCGAGATGCTTGGCCCACTGCGCCATGATTTCGCCGAGCCCACCCGCTACGCCGTAAAGCACCATGGTCGTGCCCGGGCCGACGGGATAGGTGGTCTTGAGCAGATACTGGGCCGTGATTCCCTTGAACATCACGCCGGCGGCATCATCGAACGACATCTCGTCCGGAATTCTGACCAGTCGCTCGGCGGGGTACAGCCGTGCGCTGGCATAGGCGCCGATGGGGCCGGTCGCATACGCCACGCGATCACCCACGCGGACACTGGTGACACCCGGTCCAATTGCCGTGACTCGGCCTGCGCCTTCCAGCCCCAGACCGGAAGGAAGAGCGATGGGCACTGCGCCATCCCGTTGCGTCACATCCAGGTAATTGACACCGACGGCTACCTGCTCGAGCCAAGCCTCACCAGGCCCGGGTTCGCTCTCCCCCAGGTTCTCGATCCGCAATACCTCGGGTCCGCCGACCCGGTCTAACCGAATTACTTGAACCATCTCTGTCTCCACGTGCTGAACATGGCCCCGTGACGAGGATGGGATGGATTATGTGTGCCTTGCCCGCATTGAACAATTTGGTTCTCTTGCATCTATTTGCTGCATGTGATGCATCAATAGGCGACTCGATTCTTTCGACGCTATTGCCGGCGGCACCCGCAGGTCTGGCTGTCGTTTCGGAAGTTCTTTTTTCCTGAAGTACCAGTCCCGACCTTCTGAGACTACTTGGCGCTAATCGCCATAGCGATTCATTTTAAAAACAGTGACACACGGCCCTAAACTTTCTTTCGTGGATGCTGGTCAGAGTTTCATCCCCAGCTGTTCATCGATTGCAGGGTTCTTTGCCAAGTTCGATCCAAGGGCTCGAAAACGGCAAGCAAGACATTACATGAACCGCAGTTCGAGACAGGTCAGTACGAGGCATTTTGGATAGCCTCGCCTTGTCGCAAAAACTTCCAGGAAGGATCAGGTACCGACTTTTTAAGCCGGAAGCCGCCTTATGTCAGGGCGCAATCGGCTTCCCGGTTATTTTGCCGAGCACAAGAATTGAGTCGATTCACTTATCGGTTATGCATTTTATTGGCGTACGTAATGAACCTAATGAAATTGACGACTAAGGAGAATAAAAATGCGTCTAAGCATTTTTGGGCTCGGCTATGTCGGTGCGGTCTGCGCCGGGTGTCTTTCCGCGCGGGGTCATGAAGTTGTGGGCGTGGACGTTTCGTCCACCAAGGTAGCGTTGATCAACCAGGGGAAATCCCCAATCGTCGAACCGGGATTGCAGGAGTTGCTGCAGCAGGGCATTCAGGCCGGTCTCCTGCGGGGTACTACCGATGTATCGGAGGCCATCGCCGCCACGGATGTGTCGCTGCTCTGCGTCGGCACGCCGAGCAAGAAGAACGGCGACCTGGCCCTCAATTTCATCGAAGGCGTCTGCCGCGAGATTGGTTTCGCCCTGCGCGACAAGTCAGAGCGGCACACTGTCGTCGTGCGCAGCACGGTGTTGCCGGGCACGGTGAAAAACGTGGTGATCCCGATTCTCGAAGACTGCTCCGGCAAGCAGGCGGGCGTGGACTTCGGCGTCGCGGTCAATCCCGAGTTCCTCCGCGAAAGCACCGCGATCCAGGATTACAACTTTCCGCCGATGACGGTGATCGGCGAACTGGACCGGCATTCCGGCGACTTGCTGCAGTCCCTCTACGAAGAGCTCGATGCCCCTGTGGTGCGCAAAAGCATCGAAGTGGCGGAGATGATCAAGTACAGCTGCAACGTCTGGCATGCGACCAAGGTCACCTTCGCCAACGAGATCGGCAACATTGCCAAGGCCGTTGGCGTCGATGGCCGCGAGGTGATGGATGTGGTCTGCCAGGACCACAAGCTCAACTTGTCCAGGTACTACATGCGCCCTGGTTTCGCCTTCGGCGGCTCCTGCCTGCCCAAGGATGTGCGCGCCCTCTCCTACCGTGCCGGCCAGCTGGATGTGGCAACGCCACTGATCGGGGCCCTGATGCACAGCAACGAGGCGCAGGTTCTGCGCGCCCTTGACATCATTGCCGGGTACGACAAGCGCAAGGTCGCCTTGCTCGGCCTGTCGTTCAAGGCGGGTACCGACGACCTGCGCGAAAGCCCGCTGGTACAGCTGGCCGAGATGCTGATCGGCAAGGGCTATGACCTCAGCATCTACGACCGCAACGTCGAGTACGCCCGGGTCCACGGTGCCAACAAGGACTACATCGAATCGAAGATCCCCCATGTGTCGTCATTGCTCAACAGCGATTTCGACAGCGTGATCGCGAATGCGGAGGTCATCGTCCTCGGCAATGCCGATGAGTGCTTCCGGGCACTCGTCCAGCAAGTGCCGGAAGGCAAGCATGTCGTAGACCTGGTTGGCTTCATGGCCCATGGCAGCGACGACAGCCGCGAAGGCATCTGTTGGTGAGCAACTGAAACCGGGTGGCGATGGCTTGGCCGAACAGACGAAGCCATCGCCCTGTCCGAAACTGATCACGGACGCAGACGATGGAGAGGCTCACGCAGGGTTTCATCGATATCGCCGGGTGGTTGTTCTACCTCAGCCTGCTGATGGTCCTCGCCTTGGCAGTACCACAGACGCTTTTCGATCCCACGTCCAGGGACTTCCTCCTGTTGCTCGGCGCGGTCGGCATCTGGCGCTATTCCATGGGGCTCACCCATTTCCTCCGCGGCCTGCTGTTCCTCTACGTCGTCTTCCCGCACTACCGGCGCAAGGCGCGTCAGCTCGTCGAGGCGGACGCCCTCCCCCACGTTTGCCTGCTGGTCACCAGCTTCCGCATCGACGCCCTGACCACCGCCATGGTCTACCGCTCGGTGATCGAGGAAGCCATCGCCTGCGGCCACCCCACCAGCATTGTCTGTTCCATAGTCGAGTTGTCCGACGAGTTGCTGGTGAAGCGCATGTGGGCGAGGTACGACCCGCCGGCACGGGTCAAGCTGCACTTCGTGCGCATCGCCGGCACTGGCAAGCGCGACGGCCTGGCCAATGGTTTTCGCGCCATCTCCCGGCATCTGCCGACGCCTGACGCGGTCGTAGTGGTCATCGATGGCGACAGCATCCTCCAGCCGGGCATCATCGGCAGGACCGTTCCTTATTTTCGCCTGTTCCCCAGGCTCGGCGGGCTGACCACCAACGAGTTCTGCCATGTGCATGGCAGCTACATCATGCGCGAGTGGCACAAGCTGCGTTTCGCCCAGCGCCACCTCAACATGTGTTCGATGGCACTCGGCAAGCGAGTGCTGACCATGACCGGGCGCCTGTCGATGTTCCGCGCTCAGGTGGCGACGGACCCAGGCTTCATCGCCGACGTCGAGAGCGACTATCTCGACCACTGGCGACTCGGCCGATTCCCGTTCCTCACCGGCGACGACAAGTCCAGCTGGTACAGCCTGATGCGCCTTGGCTACGACACCTTCTACGTGCCGGATGTGGCGATCGACACCATCGAGCACCCGCCGGAAAAAAGCTTCTTCAAGGCCAGCCGCAAGCTGATGTTCCGCTGGTACGGCAACAACCTGCGGCAGAACTCCCGGGCGATGAGGCTCGGCCCGGGGCGCCTCGGTCTGTTCACCAGCCTGGTTCTGTTCGACCAGCGCGTGTCGATGTGGACCTGCCTGCTCGGCCTGGCCGTGGCCCTCATCGCCAGTCTCAAGTACAGCATCGCCTACCTGCTGATCTACCTGCTTTGGATCGGCTTCACCCGCCTGGTCCTGACCCTGCTGCTGACGGTCACCGGACATCCTGTCGGCCCGGCTTATCCGCTGCTTCTTTATTACAACCAGATAGTCGGCGCGCTGGTGAAGATCCATGTCTTCTTCCGCCTCGACCAGCAGTCCTGGACGCGCCAGAAAACCAGGCTCAACCGCAACCTCGGCGGTTTCCAGCGCTGGTTCAATGTCTGGTCGTCACGTTCGATGACCTTTTCAGCCGCCAGTCTGTTCATTGCCACGTTGTTGCTGGTGGTGTGAGCCAAGCCAATGGAATTGAGTAGGAACGTCGCCATGAACACAGCCGTCAACGTCGTGCATGAATCGGAAATCCAGCGTCAGCACGCCCGGGTGCGGATTCCGGCGAGGATACGTTTCGCCGGAAAGAACCAGCACCTGGTCGAGCACAGCCTGCAGGAGCTTTCCGCCGGCGGATTCAGCTACCTGGCGGGAAAGCACTCGGTCGCGGTCGGCGACTACCACAAAGGCGAACTGATCTTCGCCATCGACGACCTGGCGCTGGTCATGCGCGTCGAGTTCCAGGTGCGTTCGGTGGATCCGACCAGCAACCGTGCCGGCTGCCAGTTCCACAACCTCAAGCCGCGCGACATCGTCACCTTGCGCCACCTGATTTCCGCGCACCTTTCCGGTGAACTGGTCAGCGTCGGTGAGCTGCTCAGTACCCTGCAGCGCGACAACTTCGGCGCACCGCGGAAGAACAAGGGCCACGCGGGACTGGGGTCGTTCGGTCGCTTTCGAGCAATGGTCCTCAGTCTGGTCGTGCTGGTCATCGGTGTGGTGGCCTTCGTCTTCATCGCTTCGGCTGTGTACGACCTGTACTTCGTCACCCATGCCCAGTCCGCACTGGTCACTGTCCCCAGCATGGAGGTGACCATGCCGCGCGAAGGTACGGTGCAAAGCCTGATCGGCGAAGACGGGGTGGTGACCAAGGGAGCACCGGTCGCCACCTTCAAGACCTCGATGATGGATATGTTCAAGGGCCAGCTGGCCGACAGCCAGATCAAGCCCGAGCGTCTCGAGGAGTTGCTGGGCCGGCAGATGAGTGGGACGGTCACCAGCCCATGCGATTGCACCCTGCTCCGCCAACTGGTGGCTGATGGACAGTTCGCCAGCAAGGGTGACGTGATCTTCCAGTTCGCTCAGCGTGGCAGCCAGGCCAGCATCGAAGCCAAGTTTCCCTATGCGAAGTTCAGGGCGGTCGCCCCGGGAAACCGGGTCAGCTTCGTGGTCGCGGGTGAAAACCAGGAGCGCGGCGGAAGTATCGTCAGCAGCAACCTGAACTCCGCCACCATCAACGACCTGTCCACCGATATCCGTGTACAGATCAAACCTGACGAACCGCTGGACAATGCCCTCGCCGGCCGGCCGGTGGAAGTCAGCGTCACTCGGGGGCCATCGCTTGTATGGCTGATCTATTAGCTCCAGGCGCTGGGGCCCTTTGGAGGACCTGCTCGTGGCTGAGATACATGTACGCCCTCTCCTGCTCCTAGGCGTCCTGGGCCTGGCCGGCTGCACCGGCCTGCCCGATCAGCGCCTGGCGCAGGAGGCCATGGCCCGCGGCGACACCGCCACTGCCGAACAGAACTATCGCCAGCTCGCCGACCTCGGTTACGCCGACGCCCAGGTGGGCCTCGCCGACATCCAGCTGGAAACCGGCGACCCCGAGCAGCGGCGCCAGGCCGAGGCGACCTACCGCCAGGCCGCCGCCACCTCACCGCGCGCCGCCGCGCGCCTGGGACGACTGCTGGCGAGCAAGCCGGGCGCCAGCGAGGCCGAGCAGCGGGAAGCTCAAACGCTGCTCAAGGATGCCATGGCCGCCGGCGAGCAGAACACGGTGCTGCCGCTGACCCTGCTCTATGTGCAACACCCGCAGACCTTTCCCACGGTCAATGCGCAGCAGCAGGTCAACCAGTGGCGCGCCGAGGGCCACCCACAGGCGGAACTGGCGCAAGTGCTGCTGTACCGGGCCCAGGGTAGCTACGACCAGCATCTCGACGAAATCGAACGCATCTGCAAGGAGGCCCTGACGGTGCAGGATGCCTGCTACGTCGAATTGGCCACGGTTTACCAGAAGCGCGGGCAGCGCGAACAGCAACAAGCCCTGATCGCTCAACTGCAGACTGCCTACCAGAACGGCCGGGTGCCACCGCAACGGATCGACTCGGTGGCCCAGGTGCTGGTTGACCCGGCGCTCGGTAAACCTGATTTCGAGGCCGCCAAGGCCCTGCTGGAACCGATCGCGCCGAGCTATCCGGCGGCCTGGGTGAGCCTCGCTCGCCTGCTCTACGACGCCCCGGACCAGGACAATACCGAGCAGGTGATGGACTATCTGCAACGCGCCAGCGATGCCGGCGAATCACGCGCAGAGCTGCTGCTGGGCAAGATCTACTACGAAGGCAAGCTGGTACCGCAGGACCCGGCCAAGGCCGAGCAGCACCTGCTCAAGGCCGCGGCTACCGAGCCGAGTGCCAACTACTACCTGGGACAGATCTACCGCCGCGGCTATCTCGGCGAGGTAAACCCGGACAAGGCTCTCGACCACCTGCTCAGTGCCGCCCGCAGCGGCCACACCAGCGCCGATTACGCCCTTGCGCAGCTGTTCAGCCAGGGCCGTGGAATCCAGCCGGACCTGGTCAACGCCTACATGTTCAGCCAGCTCGCGGTACAGGCTGGCAAGCCCGAAGCGGCGGCCTATTCCACGCAACTGGCGCAACAGTTGACGCCAGCCCAGCGCGCCGAAGCGCAAAAGCGACTACAGGCGGAGCGGCAGTTTCGCGGTGATAGCACTATGCTCCGTGCTGCTGCCAGCGGTGACGTTCTCAGTGTCGAACCGCCCGCTGGCAGCACCGCCGACCTTAGTCCCTAACGGAACAGACCATGAAACGACAACAATGGATTCGCGTTAGCCTGACCGTTCCACTGCTCTGCGGCGCTCCGGCATGGGCCGCGACGATGAACGACAAACCATTCGGGCTCGACATCAAGATCACCGCCCAGTCCGAGGATGACCGCGACCTCGGTACCCGCGACGGTGGCGACGTCAACGGCATCGGTATCGACGTGCGCCCCTGGTTCTACTTCCAGCGCGGTGACTGGAGCGCCTACGCCATGGCGCAGGCGGTGGCGGCCACCGACACCATCGAAACCGACCCCCTGCAGTCCCCCGACCTGGAGGAGGGTTCCAGCAGCGTCAGCGACAATGACAATGACCGCCAGGCCGATGACAGTTACCTGGCGATGCGCGAATTCTGGATCGGCTACTCCGGCTTTACCGCTTACCCGGGCGAAGAGCTGCGCTTCGGCCGCCAGCGCCTGCGCAACGACGACAGCCTCTGGCGCGACACCAACATCGAAGCCCTGAACTGGACGTTCGACACCACCCTCCTCCGTGCCCATCTCGGCCTGGCCGAACGCTTCAGCGAGTACCGCACCGATATCGACGAACTGGCGCCGGAGGATGAGGACCGTCAGCACCTCTATGGCGACATCGCCACCCAGTGGACGCCCGGCCACTGGGTCGGCCTCAACCTGCACTACAGCCACGACGATGGCGACTTGCCCAGCCCCGGTGAAGAGGTCGATCAGTTGGACAAGAACACCACCGGCGACCTCACCTGGGTCGGCTTGAGCGCCAACAGCGACGCGTTCGACTGGCGCAATCAGCAGACACTGAACTACTGGGCCAGCGTGATCTGGCTGAATGGCGACCGCGACCAGTTGCTCACCACCAGCGGACCCGCCGGCCAGCCCATCGCCAGCGGCGAGGAGAGCGCCAATGTCAACGCCTGGGGCACCGACCTCGGCCTGCGCTGGAGTATCGACCCGAGCTGGCGGGCCGGTATCGCCTACGCCCGTGGCAGCGGCGGCGGTGATGACGGCGAGGACAACTTCCAACAGACCGGACTGGAGAGCAACCGCAACAGCTTCACCGGGACGCGCTCGCGCGTGCACCGCTTCGGCGAAGCCTTCCGTGGCGAATTGAGCAATTTGCAGGTGGCTACCCTGTTCGGCTCCTGGCAGCTGCGCGATGAGTATGACGCCAGCCTGGTCTACCACCGCTTCTGGCGCGTCGACGGCGACCAGCCACTCGGCGACAGCGGCGTCAACGCCGCCCTGGTCGAGGACGACAAGGACATCGGCCAGGAAGTCGACCTGGTGCTTACCAAGTACTTCAAGGAGGGCCTGCTGCCGGCCTCCATGAGCCAGGCGATCGACGAACCCTCGGCACTGGTTCGCTTTCGCGGCGGCCTGTTCCTTTCGGGCGATGCCTATGGCAGTGGCGTCGACTCGAACATGCACCGCGCCATCGTCGATGTGATCTGGCGTTTCTGACCCAGAGGAGGACCGTAACGATGTACAACCGGTGGTGCGCAACTCGCTCCCTGGTCGTCCTGCTGATTGGTGCACTGCTGACCGGCAGTGCGCTGGCAGGACAACCGAGCGTGCCGCCGGTGGACACCAAGGAGGTTCCCAAGGCCAGGAACTATACCGTCACCAGTGTGCCGGTCGAATCGCTGACCCTGGCCGAGCCCAAGCTGCCGGACATGTCGGGCTACACTGCTGCCGCGGTGCAAGCCAGGATCCAGCGTGGCGAACCCGGCCGGGTGACGCTGCGGCGCATGCTGCAGCAGGAAACGCTGAAGCAATTCGTTGGCGGCAACAACCGCCTGGCCGAGTGGGTCAGGCGCCAGCGCGGCATGCCGCAGGCCATATTCATCGAAGGCGGCTACGTCGACCTCGCCACACTGGCGAAAAAGCTGCCCAAGCAGCATTTCAGTGTCAGCGCCGAGGGCATCTACCTGGCGCGGTTGCCAATAGTCGTGGCCCGCGGCGCGACCCTGCACATCGACCGCCAGACCCTGCGTCTGTCGCAGGAGCGCGGCGCCTTCCTGATCAACGACGGCAAGCTGTTCATCACCGACAGCAAGGTCATCGGCTGGCGCGAAGCGGAGAATGCCGCTGCGGGCCTGCGCAAGCCCGGGGAGTTCCGCCCCTTCCTGCTGTCCTGGGGCGGCACCGAGACCTACATAGTCAAGAGTTTCCTCGGTAGCCTCGGTTACAACAGCAACAAGTCCTATGGCATGTCCCTGTCGCAGCACACGCCGGATATCAATAAACGCCTGCGCCGCCCTGCGCCCATGGGCTGGCTGATCGATTCGGAGTTCGCCGACCTCTGGTTCGGTTTCTACTGCTACGAAGCCCGGGATGTGGTGCTCAAGGGCAACACCTTCCGCGACAGCCAGGTCTATGGCATCGACCCGCACGACCGCTCGCAGCGGTTGATCATCGCCAACAACACCGTGCGCGGGACCCGCGAGAAGCACGGCATCATCATTTCCAGGGAGGTCGACGACAGCTGGATCTTCAACAACCAGATCCATGACAACAACCTTTCCGGCATCGTTCTCGACCGTAACAGCGTCAACAACCTGGTGGCCTGGAACGAGGTGTACGACAACCGGGCCGATGGCATCACCCTTTACGAAAGCTCGAACAACCTGTTCTGGGGCAACCGGGTAATCGGCAATGCCCGCCACGGCATCCGCCTGCGCAATAGCGTGAACATCCGACTGTACGAGAACTTCGTCGTCGGCAACGGTTTGAGCGGCGTCTATGGGCACACCAGGAAGCTCTCTGACAAACGCCGCAACCCCAAGCTCGACCCCTACGACACCAAAGTGTCGATGACCCTGGTCGGCGGTCAGCTGTCCGGCAACGGCAGCACCCCGCTGACGATCGATTCGCCGCTCTCCATCGAGTTGTACCGGGTGGACATGGCGCTGCCGGGAAAATCCTCGGGCATCAGCCTCAGCGGCATCCTGGGTGAGCGCCAGGACGAAATCCTCGATCTGCTGGTGCGCCAGCGCAAAGCCGTGCGAATCGCCCTGGTGGAAAGCCAGGCGGGACTTAAGGACTGAGGTGACCCTCATGAACGCAAGTCAACTGTCATACCTGCCACTGGCCCTGACGCTGCTAGCCACCAGCGCCGTACAGGCAGAAGGCCCGGTCTATCGGGCAACGCCCTGTTGCAGCCTGTGCCCGGCGGCACACGACGCCAGCCGGTACACCACCGATTACCAGAAGAACTTCATCACCCTGGTGCAGGCCCAGGGCGACTGGCTATTCCGCACCCGCGAAGACCTGCGCACCGAGTTCGATACCTCGCCGGCCGGCTACCGTCGGCTGCAACGCTTGCACGACGCCTTCCAGAGCAAGGGCATCGAGCTGGTGCTGGTCTATCAGCCGACCCGCGGCCTGGTAAACCGCGACAAGCTCAACCCCGCACAGGTGGCCAGCTTCGACTATCAACGGGCACTGACCAACTACCAGGCCATGCTCGGCCGCTTCAAGCGGATGGGGTTCGCCGTGCCGGATCTTGCGCAGTTGGCCGGCGAGCATGAGGAGCATGCCTTCTACTTCCGCGGCGACCAGCACTGGACCCCATACGGCGCGGATCGCACAGCCAGGCTGGTGGCCGAGACGATCAAGCGGTTGCCGGTCTACCAGGGCATCCCGAAACGCGAGTACGTCAGCAAGGTGACTGGCCGCATGGGCAAGAATGGCACCCTGCACAAGGTCGCCGGGCAGCTATGCGGCACCAGCTATGCCACCGAATACACGGACCAGTTCGCCACCGAGCCGAAGAATGCGAGCGGCAGCGACGAGCTGTTCGGCGACACCGGCAACCCGCAGATAGTCCTGATCGGCACCAGCCATAGCGGGCCGAACTACAACTTCGCCGGCTTCCTCGCCGAGCACCTGGGCGCCGACGTGCTCAATGCGGCCTTGCCCGGTGGAGGCCTGGAAGAGGCCTTGTTGCAGTTGCTCGGCAGTCAGGAGTTCCTGAACAGGCCGCCGAAGATCCTGATCTGGGAATTCTCACCGCTCTACCGCCTGGACCAGGAAACCATCTACCGGCAGATCTTCGCCATGCTCGACAACGGCTGTGTCGGCAAGCCGGCGATACTTTCGGCAAAGACCAGGTTGCGTCCAGGCAGCAACGAGGTCCTGGTCAACGGCCAGGACGGCCTGAAGAATGTACGTAACGGCCAGTACCAGGTGGACATCCGCTTCGCCGATACCTCGGTGAAGACCCTGCAAGCCTCCCTCTGGCACCTCAACGGCCGGCGCGAAACGCTGAAGATCGAGAAACCCGCATCCAGCGCGACCGATGGCCGCTTCGCCTTCGAGTTGCGCTCGGACCAGGACTGGGCCGACCTGATCCTGCTTTCCCTCGAGCTGCAAGGACCGCCAGCGGGCAGCAAGCCGCTCGACGTCGAGGTCAAGGTGTGCCAGCGCAACCGTTTTGCCGCGCCCGCACAGCAGACGGCCCAGAGCGAACCGTGAGGACCGCATGATGCGCGCGCAGCGACTGCTGCCCTGCCTCCTGGCATGCGGCCTACTCGCCAGCGGCACTGTGCAAGGCGCCGGACTGGTGCCGCCGCCCGGCTATTACGCAGCGGTCGAGCGGGACAGGAAGGGCGACCCGCAGGACTGCACGCTGACGACCCCTGAGCCCTATACCGAGGCTCTGGTATTCCGCAGCAAGTACGAGGGTTCGGACCAGGCGCGCGCGACCCTCAATCGCGAGGCCGAGCAGGAATTCCGCGCCAAGACCAAGGCCATCAACGACCTCGAGCGCGGGGTCAACAAGCAGGTGATGCGCTACATGCGCGATGGCCAGGCCCAGAGCCTGCAATGCACCCTGCAATGGCTCGGTGATTGGGCCCAGGCCAACGCCTTGCTGTCCACCGACTTCAATCACACCGGCAAGTCGATGCGCAAATGGGCCTTGGGCAGCCTGTCTGCGGCCTGGCTGCGGCTGAAGTTCTCCAGGTCGCAGCCTCTTGCACCCTACGCGCGGCAGAGCCAGCTGATCGAGTCGTGGTTCGTCAAACTGGCGGAGCAGACGATCAAGGACTGGAGCGACCTGCCGCTGAAGGAGATCAACAACCACTCCTACTGGGCCGCCTGGTCGGTGATGGCCGCCGCCGTGGCGACCAACCGCAGCGACTTCTTCGACTGGTCGGTGGCGCAATTCCGCGTGGCCGCCGGACAAGTGGACCGGGACGGCTTCCTGCCCAACGAACTCAGGCGCGAGCAGCGCGCCCTCGCCTACCACAACTACAGCCTGCCGCCCCTGGCGATGATCGCCGCCTTCGCCCAGGCCAACGGCGTCGATTTGCGCGAAGACCACGACGGGGCGCTGCGCCGCCTGGCAGAGCGGGTGCTGCAAGGCATCGAGGATCCGGATGACTTCGCCGACAAGGCCGGCAAGCGCCAGTCCATGTCCGAGCTGAAAGAAGACAGCAAGTTCGCCTGGCTGGAACCCTACTGCACGCTCTACCGCTGCAGCGCTGAAACGCTGAAGTGGAAGCAGTCGATGCAGCCATTCAGGAACTTCCGCCTCGGCGGAGACCTGACCCGATTGTTCGATCCAGCGGCGGCGAAGAAGGGCTGATACAGGCGGTGCGCACGGCGGGCGCATCGCACGAACGAGCTTCACGGCGACGCAGAGCGCCTTCCCACCCCACGTACGGGGTGATGCAACACCCCGATCGCGCCAAGAGGCGACGGGCGAAAGACCTTGCATCACCAGGGGAGAAACGGGTGGGCCGCTTGGCCCTGACAGTTCTTCAATGGAGGAAACGCGGATGGTGTTTTCATCCAACGTGTTCCTGTTTCTGTTCCTGCCGACCTTTCTCGGCTTGTACTACCTGTGCGGGGCACGCTATCGCAATCTGCTGCTGCTGATCGCCAGCTATGTGTTCTACGCCTGGTGGCGGGTCGACTTCCTCGCCCTGTTCGCCGTGGTGACCCTGTGGAACTACTGGATCGGCCTCAAAGTTGGCGCCGCGGGGGTACGCACCCGGTCCGCCAGGCACTGGCTACTGCTCGGCGTGGCGTTGGACCTGGCCATCCTCGGCTACTTCAAGTACACCAATTTCGGTGTCGACAGCTTCAATGCGCTGATCGCCACGTTCGGCCTGCAGCCCTTCGTGATCAGCCACATCCTGCTGCCGATCGGCATCTCCTTCTACGTCTTCGAGTCCATCAGCTACATCATCGATGTCTACCGCGGCGACACCCCGGCCACCCATCGCCTGATCGACTTCGCCGCCTTCGTGGCGATCTTCCCGCACCTGATCGCCGGTCCCGTGTTGCGTTTCCGCGACCTGGCCGGCCAGTTCCACCACCGCACCCATACCCTCGACAAGTTTGCCGAGGGCTGCACGCGCTTCATGCAGGGTTTCATCAAGAAGGTATTCATCGCCGATACCCTGGCGCCGCTGGTCAGCCATTGCTTCGCCCTGGAAAACCCCAGTGCCGCCGATGCCTGGCTTGGCGCCCTGGCGTATACCGCGCAGCTGTATTTCGATTTCTCCGGCTACAGCGACATGGCCATCGGCCTCGGCCTGATGATGGGCTTCCGCTTTCTGGAGAACTTCAAGCAGCCCTATATCAGCCAGTCGATCACCGAGTTCTGGCGGCGCTGGCACATCAGCTTGTCGACCTGGCTGCGCGACTACCTGTACGTCAGCCTCGGCGGCAACCGCGGTGGCACGGTCTCGACTTACCGCAACCTGATGCTGACCATGTTGCTTGGCGGCCTGTGGCACGGCGCCAACTTCACTTTCGTGCTCTGGGGGGCCTGGCACGGACTCTGGCTGGCGATGGAACGCGCCCTTGGCGTCGACGCCGCCCCGCAGCGTTTCAACCCGTTGAAGTGGGTCGCCACCTTCCTGGTGGTGATCCTTGGCTGGGTGCTGTTCCGCTCGGAGAACCTGCAGGTCGCCGCGCGCATGTACCAGGCGATGTTCAGTTTCGGCGGCTGGCAGCTGTCGGAGTTCGGCCAGGCCGGCCTCACCGACCTCCAGGTCGCCACCCTGGTCATCGCCTATGCCGGCCTCGCGCTCTTTGGTCTGCACGATTTCTATAGCAAGCCGCTCGCCCATGCCGCGCCCAAAGCCGCAGTCGACGAGCCGGCCGGCGAGGCCATGCCCGTGGCCGCCGGTGCCAGTCGAGTCGGACGCCTGCTCGCCTGGTCGACGACGCTGCAGCGCCCCCTGCTGCTCCTGCTGTTCTGCGCCTCGGTGCTGAAGCTCTCGGCGCAGAGCTACTCGCCTTTCCTCTACTTCCAGTTCTGAGGCAGCGTCATGAACCGGACTTCATCCATTGCCCATATCGCCCTGTTCCTCGCCCCGCTGCTGGGGATCGGCGTCTGGTCTCTGCATGGCTTCGGTGACCTCAACCTGCCTGCCAATGTTTCCCTGCTCGACGGCTCCTTGGCCAAGGTGGTGGAAACCCACTACGAAGCGCAGTTCCCCCTCAAGCGGCCAGGCACCAATCTATGGGCGGCACTGGACTACAGCGTCTTCGACGAGGGTCGCCCGGGCGTGATTCTGGGTCGCCACGACTGGCTGTTCAGTGACGAAGAATTCAAGCCGGTGACCCACGGCATGCAGCATATCGAGGCCAACCTCAGGCTGATCCGGGGCGTCCAGCAGCGGCTACACCGGCACGGGGTAAAACTGCTGCTGGCGATCATTCCGGCGAAGGCACGGCTGTACCCGGAACACCTCGGCGAGGAACGGCCGGGCCGACAACAGGGTGCGCTCTATCGACGGCTGCATGACGCGGTGCAGCGCAGCGGCATCCTCGCCCCCGACCTGCTCGCCAGCCTGCAACAGGAAAAGGCCCGGGATGCGCTGTTCCTGCGTACCGATACGCACTGGACTCCTTACGGCGCTGAGCGAGTCGCCCGACACCTCGCCCGGACCGTGCAGTGCCACGCGCCGCTGACCGGCGAGCCGCAGCATTTCATCACCGAGCAGGCCGCCGGCAAGCCCTACCTGGGGGACCTGGTGCGATTCCTCCCGCTCGACCCGCTGTTCAGCGGCCTGCTGCCGCCGCCGGACCAGTTGCAGCCGCGCCGGACCCACAGTCTGGCATCCGGCCCGGGCGGCGACAGCGCCGCGCTGTTCGCCGACACCGGCATCCCGGTTGTGCTGGTCGGCACCAGCTACAGCGCCGCCCCCGACTGGAACTTCCTCGGCGCCCTGCGCCAAGCCCTCGGCAGCGACATCCTCAACTACGCCGAAAACGGCCAGGGACCGCTGCTGCCGATGCTCAAGTACCTGCAAACCGACGCGTTCAGGGACTCCCCGCCACAACTGGTGATCTGGGAATTCCCCGAACGCTATCTGCCGATGACCCCCGACCTCAGCCAGTTCGATCCGGCCTGGATCGACCAACTCAAGGCCGAAGGCGCGACAGGTCAACGCCTGGCAACCCAGGCCAGATGATTCGGGCCCTCAAGGAGCAACCGACCATGAAACCCATGCCCCACCCTCGTTCGCGACAATCCCTGATCGCCACCGGCGCCCTGCTGCTCGCCAGCCTGTTCACCTGGCAGGTCCAGGCCGACGACGCCGCCCTCTACGGTCCCGCCGCACCCAAGGGTTCGACCTTCGTGCGCCTGTACAACGCCAGCAACCAGGAGGTCAGCGCCAATGTCGGCAGCGCCAGCCTCGAGGATGTCGGCCCACTGGCCAGCACCGACTTCAGCTTCCTCCCCGGCGGCAACTACAGCGCCCAGGTCGGCAGTCAGAGCCTGCCGGTAAAACTCGGCGCGGGCCGCTACTACACCCTGGTGAACCTGCCCACCGGCCAGCCCAGGCTGGTGGAAGAGAAGCCGTACCGGAACAAGCAGAAGGCATTGGTGCGGGTGCAGAACCTCAGCGATACGTCGCTCAGCCTGAAAACCGCCGACGGCAAGACCCCAGTGGTGGAGAACGTCGCTCCGCAAAGCTACGGCGACCGCGAGATCAACCCGGTCAAGGTCAACCTGGCGCTGTTCGCCGGTAACCAGAAGGTCAGCGACCTGAAGCCGGTCTCCCTCGATCGCGGCGAGGTCGTGTGCCTGTACGTCACCGGCAGCGGCGGCAAGCTTGCACCGGTCTGGGTCAAGCGTCCGCTGGCCAATGAATGAAGCGCCTATGTCGCGCAGCAGCTTCAAGATCACAATAGGAGAAACAGCATGATTCCCGTCATTCTCTCAGGTGGTTGCGGCTCGAGGCTCTGGCCACTATCGCGCCGCCAATTCCCCAAGCAATTCCTCGCACTCACCGGCGAGCACACGCTGTTCCAGCAGACCCTCCAGCGCCTGGCATTCGAAGGCATGCAGGCGCCCTTGCTGGTCTGCAACAAGGACCATCGATTCATCGTCCAGGATCAGCTCGCCGAACTGAAGTTCACCACCCAGGCGATCCTGCTCGAACCCTTCGGCCGCAATACCGCGCCGGCGGTAGCTATCGCCGCCATGCAGCTGATCAATGACGGCCGCGACGAACTGCTGCTGGTGCTTCCCTCCGATCATGTACTGGAAGACCAGGAGGCTTTCCAGAAAGCCGTGGCACTTGCCAGCAGTGCCGCCGAGAACGGTGAGATGGTGCTGTTCGGCGTACCGGCGAGCAGGCCGGAAACGGGTTACGGCTACATTCGCTCCGAACCCGCCCCGCAATTGTCGGATGGGGTCAGTCGCGTCGCCCAGTTCGTCGAGAAACCCGATGCGCAACGCGCCAGGGAATTCGTCCAGTCCGGCGACTACTTCTGGAACAGCGGCATGTTCATGTTCCGGGCCAGCCGCTACCTCGAGGAACTGAAGGAGCACGCCCCCGAGATACACGATGCCTGCCAGCAGGCACTGGAGCACAGCAAGCGTAACGGCGAGTACATCGAGATCGACGAATCCACCTTTGCCAACTGCCCGGAAAACTCTATCGACTACGCGGTGATGGAGAAGACGGCGCGGGCCTGCGTGGTGCCGCTGGACGCCGGCTGGAGCGACGTCGGCTGCTGGGCGTCGATCTGGGATGTGCACGAGAAGGATGCCGACGGCAATGTCATCAAGGGTGACGTGGTGCTGCAGGACAGCCACAACTGCCTGGTGCACGGTATCGGCAAGCTGGTCTCTCTGATTGGTCTGGAAGATATCGTGGTGGTGGAAACCAAGGATGCCATCATGATCGCCAGAAGGGACCGCGTGCAGGAGGTCAAGCAACTGGTCGAAAGGCTCAAGACGCTGGGCCGCAGCGAAACCGAGAATCACTGCCAGGTTTACCGGCCATGGGGCTCCTACGACTCGGTCGATACCGGCGGTCGCTTTCAGGTCAAGCACATTACCGTCAATCCCGGCGGCCAGCTCTCGCTGCAGATGCACCATCACCGCGCCGAACACTGGATAGTGGTTTCCGGCACCGCGCAGGTCACCTGTGACGACAAGGTGTTCCTGCTCACCGAAAACCAGTCCACCTATATCCCCATCGCGTCGGTACACCGCCTGACCAACCCCGGCAAGATTCCGCTGGTGCTCATCGAAGTGCAGACCGGCAGTTACCTTGGCGAGGATGACATCACCCGCCTGGACGACGTCTATGGTCGCAGCGAGGAACAGGTCGAGGTGCCCGATCTACCCAGCCCGCCCTGAGCACATGGCGAGGGGAGCGGCCAGGCGAGGCCCTGTCGCTCCTGGCTACAGGCGTCCGAACACTTCACCGATGCTCGCCACGGGCATGGCAGGGCCGTGGCGAGAGGCCTGAGGGCCGTCGGGGTATCGATCGGCGAACAGCAACAGGGAGCCGACGAAGGCAAAGCAGATCAGGGCGAACAAGTAGTGGCGCATTGCGCTCCTCCTGCATCCTGCGATTAGCCAGGATGTTGCAGACTCTTATTGTTGGAAATTGCACATTCGCCCTTCTGACCTTTGGTGTCTTCGCATAACGCGCCAACACATTCGCATTGCGTGACATCCCCCGGGCGCCTGTCTGAAACTGGCCCGAACTGTAATCCCGCATCTACAAGTACTACGTCGCCTACAAGCTGGCGGAGAAGAAGAGCGCGGCGCGCGCCGCGGCCACGTCGCAGTGAAGGGCGAGCGGCACTCGGCAGGGCTTGACGTCGAGCAGCCCCGCCCTCGCCCTGCCCTCAGTTGCCCGCTGACAGGCCGCAGTCGATCGCCATGTCCGCCCCGGTGATCGAGCGCGCACCGGGCTGGCAGAGGAAGAATGCCAGCTCGGCGACTTCTTCCGGTTGGATGAAACGGGCGCGTCCGTCCTGCGGGTACTTGGCGAGCAACTCCCGGTAGTAGGCCTGCGGGTCGCCGTTGCCGTAGCGCTCCGCCTGGAACCTGAGCATGGGCGTCTCGATATCGCCCGGAGACACGGCATTGCAGCGCACGCCGAAAGGCGCCAGGTCCAGGGCGAGGGCCTTGGTCAGCAGGGTCACGCCACCCTTGCTCGCGCAATAGGCGGCGGCATTCCGGTTGCCCTGGCGGCCGGCATCGCTGGAGATGTTGAGGATGGCGCCTTCGGCGGCTTTCAGGTGCGGTATCGCGGCGGAACACATGAAGAAGGTGGCCTTGAGATTGACGTCCAGGACCAGGTCGAAATCAGCTTCGCTGAACGCCTCCACCGGCCCTTCCCGCCAAACGCCGGCCGCATTGATCAAAGCGTCCAGCCGTCCACTTGCTGCAACTGTCGCCGCGACCACGTCCTGGCAGGTGCCCGGCTTGCGGATATCGCCGGCGAGAGTACCCGCCAGCGGGTAATCGGCCTCCAGTCTGGCCAGCCCTTGTTGATCCAGGTCGGTGGCGAACACCTGCCAGCCGCCCTGGGTGAAACGCTGCACCAGGGCGCGGCCGACACCGCCGGCAGCCCCTGTGATCAGTACAACCGGAATCGTCATGAGGTCCTCCTAGGGCGCCTTGTTCTCGATCAGGCAATTGCCGCCATCGACCACCAGCAACTCGCCGGTGATGTAGCTCGCCTCCGGCGAGGCCAGGAAGGCGACGGCGGCCGCCACTTCAGCCGGGCGCCCTGCCCGCCCGACCGGAACGTAACGGGCCGCCTCCACCTCTTCCGGCGTGCTCGACCCCGTTGCGATCCAGCCCGGCGCGACGCTGTTCACCGTGATGCCCTGCCCCGCCACTTCCAGGGCCAGGCCCATGTTCAGCCCCACCATGCCCGCCTTGGCCGCGCTGTAGGCCGCTTCGCCCGGGTTGCCGCCACGGGTGCCGGTGGTCGAGCTGATGTTCACGATGCGGCCGTAGCCCCTGGTCCGCATGCCGGGCAGGACTGCGCGGGTCAGCAGGAAGGCCGTGGTCAGGTTGCGGGCGATGGAAAGGTTCCAGGTGTCGAGGTCCATGGAAGCCACTTCGGCAAAAGGCTCGGGGCTGCCCTGCATGGCCATCCCGGCGTTGTTCACCAGGATGTCGATGCGACCCCAGAGCCCTTCGGCCCATTGGCCGAACGCTCGCACCTGGCCCTCGTCGGTGAGGTCGACGGCGCGCCCCTCGGCTTCGATACCTTCGGCGCGCAGTGCTGTCACGCGGTCGGCGATACGTTCGCTGCTCGCGGTAACGATCAACCTGACCCCCGCGGCCCCGAGCCGACGGGCGACCGCCATGCCGATACCGACCTCGCTGCCGGCACCGCTGACCAGCGCCACCTGCCCCCGCCACTGTGCATTGAGCATGTTGTTCTCCGAAATTGCTGTTGTCGTGGTCATGGAAATTACGTTCACGACTCTGATAAAAAAAGACGACTGTCATCAGCAAAGCAGATGGGCCTCGGCTGGGCGTACCTGCCGCAGCCGCTGGTCCAGCCCCTGATCGCGTCGGGCGCGTTGACGGAGGTGGTCTTCGACAATATGGCCAGTCGAATGCGCCTGTGGGTCGACATCGTCTGGATCAAGAACCGCCCCCTCGGCCTGGGCGCGCAACGCTATCTGGACCTGATGCGCGAATTGGCCAAGACTGAATCGCGAAGATCCTGAGCGCATCCCGCGCACCAGCTCCAGGGGCGTCATGTCCACTTTCGCCGAACTGCTGCAGCAAGGCCCTGCCCACGCCTGGCTGTACTTCCCCAGCGCCATCCTCCTGGGAGCCTTGCATGGCCTCGAACCGGGGCACTCCAAGACCCTGATGGCGGCCTTCATCGTGGCCGTGCGCGGCACCGTGAAGCAGGCCGTCCTGCTGGGTCTGGCCGCGACCGTTTCGCATACCGCCGTGGTCTGGCTGGTGGCCCTGGGCGGCATGTACCTGGGCCGCAACCTGGAAGCCGAAACGACCGAGCCCTATTTCCAGCTCGCCTCTGCCGTGATGATCGTGGCCATCGCGCTGTGGATGCTCTGGCGCACCTGGCGTAGCGAGCAAATGTGGCGCTTCGAGCAGAAAAGCCAGCAGCGCCACGCCACAAACCGGCGCATCGACACTGGCCACGGCGGCGTCGAGTTGTCGATCTACCAGGAAGGCGTGCCGCCGCGCTGGCGGTTGCAGGCGCTGAGTGGCCACGCCTGGCAGGCCGCCGAGGTCGGCCTGCAGACCACGCGCGCGGATGGCCGCATGCGGCGTTTCGCCTTCGTGGATCGAGGTGCCTATCTGGAGTCGGTGGAGGAAATTCCCCGACCTCACAGGTTCGCCGTGCGCCTGAGCCTGGGCCATGCCGGACACTCGCACGACTACGACCTGGACTTCCATGGGCCCGGCCAGGATCGTACCCATGCTGATCGGCAAGGGCTGGAGCTGTCGCTGGAGGGTTACCAGGACGCCCATGAGCGCGCCCACGCCAATGACATCCGTCAGCGCTTCGCCAATCGCGATGTCACCATCGGGCAGATCGTCCTGTTCGGCCTTACCGGCGGCCTGATTCCCTGCCCTGCTGCCATTACCGTCCTGCTCCTGTGCCTGCAGGTACAGGAGATAACGCTGGGGGCCGTACTGGTGTTGAGTTTCAGCATCGGCCTCGCCCTCACCCTGGTCAGCGTCGGCGCAGCGGCAGCCGTGAGTGCGCGCCAGGCGTCGAACCGCTGGCCCTGGCTGGGCGTGCTGGCGCGGCGTGCGCCTTACCTGTCCAGCCTGCTGATCATCGGCGTGGGTTTCTATGTGGGTGCCCATGGCTGGGTGGGCTTGAGCGCCCGGATCGGCTGACCCGGGCGCTCGGGGGCTCACATCTGCGGCGGCCAGTTGTGGCTTTCGCCCTGGCAGTCCTTGCACCAGGCATAGAGCGCGTCGTAGAGGACCAGGCCGTGCTGGAGCATCTCGTGGTCATTGGCGAAGTTGTGCGAAAGCCCCAGGGATATGGCGTAGAGGCCCGCCGACTGAGGGGTGAGGTCGAGCCGCGAGGTGTCGGCGCCGCGGACGATCTGCGCCAACTGTTGCAAAGCGGGGTCGCTCAGTCGGTACTTGTCCAGGAAGGCGTCGAAGCTGCACCGCTCCCCGACATGACTGAGTTCGACGCCCGGGATGTCGTAGGGCGCCGCCTCCTGCTCGGCAGCGACTCGCAGTACCTCTGAAGCGGCTACGTAGAGAAACTCGGGGTGCGGATCGATGAAACGGGTGATCAGCCAGGGGCAGGCGATCCGGTCGATCTTTGGACGTTCACGGGTAACCCACTTCATGGAACACCTCCCGCCTGGTTCTACAGGCCTCGGGTAGGCCGGCCGGCATCGCGCCAACCGGCAAAGCCGTCGATCAGGTAGCGTGCATCCAGCCCCATGGCCTCGAGCGTGGCGGCGACCCCCTGGCTGAGTTCATGGCCGTGGGCGCAATAGAGCACCACCGGCCGATCCCTTGGCACCGAATCCTTCCAGGAGAACACCGACTCAGGCTCCAGCCATTGGGCGCCGGCGATCTCGGCAGCGTCAGCCAGCCGGGCGCTCGCCCGGCGTACATCGAGCAAGGTGAAGCTGCGGCCCGCCGCCTGCCATTCCACCAGTTCGCAACTCGTTATCCGGCCCATCGCACACCTCTCAGGCTCGCAACAGATGCACCGCCAGCCCCACCAGGGCACAGCCCAGCAGCACCTGGATGACGCCACGCTTGAAGCGGAACAAGGCCACGGCCGCGGCCAGGGCGATCAGTGCCGAAGGCCAGTCGAACCGGCCGGCGAAGCCTTGCGGCCAGAGCACGTGGTAGCCGAAGAACAGAGCCAGGTTGAGGATCACTCCGACCACTGCGGCGGTGATGCCGGTCAGGGGTGCGGTGAACTTCAGCTCGTTATGGGTGGACTCCACCAGCGGCCCGCCGGCGAGGATGAAGAGGAAGGACGGCAGGAAGGTGAACCAGGTGACCAGGGCCGCCGCCAGCGCTCCGGCGAGGAAGGCCTGGTCAACGCCGAACATCGGCTGCACATAGGCGCCGACGAAACCGACGAAGGCCACGACCATGATCAGCGGCCCCGGCGTGGTTTCCCCCAGGGCCAGGCCATCGATCATCTGGGCCGGGGTCAGCCAGCCGTAATGGCCGACCGCACCCTGGTAGACATAGGGCAGCACCGCGTAGGCGCCGCCGAAGGTGAGCAGCGCGGCCTTGGTGAAGAACCAGCCCATCTGGGTCAGGGTGCCGTCCCAGCCGAATGCTGCGGTCAGGATGCCCATGGGCAGCAACCACAGCACCGCGCCGGTCAGCGCCAGCAGCGCCAGTCGCGACCAGCGAAAGCGCGCATGCTCGGGCGTCGGCGTGTCGTCGTCGATCAACGCCGGGCCGTAGGACTGCTTCGCTGCGCCGTGGCCACCGCCGACACGAAATTTCTCGGGCGCCACCCTGCCGCCGATAAAGCCGGCCACGGCCGCGCCGAGCACGATCAGCGGGAACGGCACATCGAGCGCGAAGATGGCGACGAAAGATGCCGCGGAAATCGCCCACAGCCAGTCGTTCTTCAGCGCCCGTGAGCCGATGCGATGGGCGGCCTGGACGACGATGGCGGTCACCGCCGGCTTGATGCCGTAGAACAGCCCGGCCACCGCCGGCACATCGCCGAAGGCGATATAGACCCAGGACAGGGCGATCAGGATGAACAGCGAAGGCAGCACGAAGAGCGCCCCGGCAATCACGCCGCCCCAGGTGCGGTGCATCAGCCAGCCGATGTAGGTGGCAAGCTGCTGGGCCTCCGGACCGGGCAGCAGCATGCAGTAGTTCAGGGCATGGAGGAAACGACGTTCGGAGATCCAGCGGCGTTGCTCCACGAGTTCCTGGTGCATGATCGAAATCTGCCCCGCGGGGCCGCCAAAGCTGATGAAGCCCAGCTTCAGCCAGAACCAGAACGCCTGCAGCAGGCTGACCGGAGCGGTGCTGGATAGAGCCTGTTCTGTTTTGTGCATGGCGGTATCACTCATGGGCGTCGTCTTCCGCTGCGAAAGCCGCCAGCAGGCCATCGAAGATGGCACTGGCAGCGGTCAGGAGTTGATCGTCATCGCCAATGGTTTCGCGCAGCCCTGCCAGCACACGTTCGATTCCGGCAGCTTCGGCCGGTTGCGCGCCGCCCACGTCGAGGTAATGCACCAGCGCCGCCACCCGGTCGAGGGACGCCCGCTCGAGCTGGAAACTCGCCTGCAGGGTTTCGAAGGTGACGCGCTTGCCAACGTGACTGAAGGTGGCACCGTCGAAATCGAAGCCCAGCGCGTCCGGCGGGCAGTCCTGGGGGGCCGCCAGCCAGAGGATGCGCGCGTCATGGTCGATGAACTGCCGGATGAGCCAGGCGCTGGCCAGGCGGTCGACCCAGGGCCGCTTGCGGGTCGCCCAGAGGCGGCCCTGGTAATCGCCGCGGTCGAGCACGGCGATTGTCTGGTCGTGGCTGCTCGGCTCGTCTGCCGACAGCGCACGGCTGATGGCGGTCTCCAGCTCCTGCAGGGCCGCATCGGCCCGCTGCCGGGCTTCGCGGGGAAAGAAGTCGATCGCCGCCAGTTGGGCGAAGGCCTTGCGCAGTTTGCGCACCTGTCGGGTTGAAGCCAGCGCGTTCTCGCCGGTCAACTGCCCGCGGCAGGCCTCGACCTCGGTGCACAGGCCCGCGTAGTCCTCGCTCCGGTCGAACAGTTCGATGAAGCGTTCACCCTGTGGGTCATGGATGGGCAACAGGTAGGCGGTGCCATTGATCGCGAGGATGTCGCGCTCGATGGCGGCCAGGGTATCGCGGCAGCTGTCGTTGTTCGGCAGGAGGTACACGCCGTCCCGCAGCACTGCCGCGCCGCTGGCCTTCAAGGCCCGCCAGGCGCGCATGCGCGCGGTGGCGTTGGCAGTGGGCAGGCCGATGACCAGGGAAAGCCATTCTTTCATGTAGAGATTCCAACAGAGTATGTATCACTCTCTACACCTCTTCTTCCTTCCCTGCAACCACCTTTCTATCCGCGGTGATTACCGCGGAAGAAGTCGATCAGGCCCTGGGTCGAACCATCCTCGGCCGTGCTTTCCTCCTGGCCGGTCAGGCGCGAATAGACGCCCTTGCCCAGCTCCTTGCCCAGTTCCACGCCCCACTGGTCGAAGGCGTTGATGCCCCAGAGCACGCTCTGCACATAGACCTTGTGCTCGTACATGGCGATCAGCGCGCCCAGGCGGCGCGGGCTGATGCGTTCCATCACCAGGGTGTTGCTCGGGCGGTTGCCCGGCACCACCTTGTGCGGCGCCAGGCGCTGCACCTCGGCCTCCGCCAGGCCCTGGGCGCGCAGTTCGGCCTCGGCTTCGGCGCGGGACTTGCCGAGCATCAGCGCCTGGCTCTGCGACAGGCAGTTGGCGAACAGCCACTGGTGGTGGTCGGCCACCGGGTTGTAGCTGGACACCGGCACGATGAAGTCGGCGGGGATCAGCTGGGTGCCCTGGTGCAGCAACTGGTGGTAGGCGTGCTGGCCGTTGCAGCCGACGCCGCCCCAGATCACCGGGCCGGTGCCGGCGCTGACCGGTGTGCCGTCCTGGCGCACGCTCTTGCCGTTGGACTCCATGTCCAGTTGCTGCAGGTGGTCGGTGAAGTTCCGCAGGTAGTAGTCGTAGGGCAGGATCGCGTGGCTGCGCGCGCCCCAGAAGTCGCCGTACCAGACGCCGAGCAGGCCGAGGATCACCGGGATGTTGCGCTCGAACGGCGTGTCCTGGAAATGCTGGTCCATGCTGTAGGCGCCGGACAGCAGCTCCTTGAAGTTGGAGATGCCGATGGACATGGCGATCGGCAGGCCGATGGCCGACCACAGTGAGTAGCGGCCGCCGACCCAGTCCCACATGGGGAAGATGTTCTCTTCGCGGATGCCGAAGGCCACCGCCGCTTCGCGGTTCGAGGAGACGGCGATGAAGTGGCGGTACAGCTCTTCCTCGCTGCCGCCCTGGGCCAGGTACCAGGCGCGCGCGGCCTGGGCGTTCTTCAGGGTTTCCAGGGTGCCGAAGGACTTGCTGGAGACGATGAACAGGGTGGTCTCGGCATTCAGCCGGCAGGCCAGCTCGCGGAACTCGCTGCCGTCGATATTGGCCAGGTAGTGGCAGCGCACGCCCTTCTGGGCGAACGGCAGCAGGGCTTCGGAAACCAGCTGCGGGCCGAGGAAGGAGCCGCCGATGCCGATATTGACCACGTCGGTGATCGGCCGCTCGGTGTAGCCGCGCCACAGACCGTTGTGCACATGGCCCACCAGCTCGGTCATCCGGTGCAGCACACGGTGCACCTCGGGCATCACGTCGACGCCTTCGACCTGGACCTTGTCGCCGATCGGCCGGCGCAGGGCGGTGTGCAGCACCGGGCGGCGCTCGGACGTGTTGATCACCTCGCCGCGGAACATCGCCTTGATGGCATCGTCCAGCCGCGCTTCCTCGGCCAGCCTGACCAACAGGGCCAGGCTGTCGGCGCGGATCAGGTTCTTCGAGAAGTCCAGCAGCAGGCCGCAGGCGTTGAGGCTGAAGTGCTGGAAGCGCTCGGGGTCGTCGGCGAAGGCCTGGCGCAGGCTGAA
>NZ_SSON01000050.1 GCF_029871245.1 Pseudomonas sp. BN102
CGCTGGGAAGGCGTGCCCTCCCTGGCCGACGCCCTGCGCATGCTCAAGGCGCAGGCCGAGCGCACACCCTCGCCGCAGTGGGTGCGGGTGGTCGGCGGCTGGAACGAGTTCCAGTTCGCCGAGAAACGCATGCCCACGCTGGACGAGCTCAACAAGGCCGCGCCGGACACTCCGGTGTTCGTCCTCCACCTCTACGACCGCGCCCTGCTCAACCGCGCCGCACTCAAGGTGGTCGGCTACACCAAGGACACCCCCAATCCGCCCGGCGGCGAGATCCAGCGCGACGCCAATGGCGAGCCCACCGGCATGCTGGTCGCCCGGCCCAACGCGATGATCCTCTACTCGACGCTGAGCAAGGGGCCGAAGCTGCCGCTGGAGTACCAGGTCAACTCCACTCGCCAGTTCATGCGCGAGCTCAATCGCCTGGGCCTCACCAGCGCCATCGATGCCGGCGGCGGCTACCAGAACTACCCGGACGACTACCAGGTGATCGAGGAACTGGCCAAGCAGGGCCAGCTCAGCGTGCGCATCGCCTACAACCTGTTCACCCAGAAGCCCAAGGAAGAGCTGGCCGACTTCCAGGCCTGGAGCAAGTTGGTCAAGCCCGGCCAGGGCGACGACTTCCTGCGCCACAACGGCGCCGGCGAGATGCTGGTGTTCTCCGCCGCCGACTTCGAGGACTTCCTCGAACCGCGCCCGGACCTGCCGCAGACCATGGAGCAGGAACTGGAGCCGGTGGTGCGTCACCTGGTGGAGCAGCGCTGGCCCTTCCGCCTGCACGCCACCTACGACGAATCCATCTCGCGCATGCTGGACGTGTTCGAGAAGGTCAACCGCGACATCCCGTTCAACGGCCTGCCCTGGTTCTTCGACCATGCCGAAACCATCTCGCCGAAGAACATCGAGCGCGTTCGCGCCCTCGGCGGCGGCATCGCCATCCAGGACCGCATGGCCTTCCAGGGCGAGTACTTCGTCGACCGCTACGGCGCCAAGGCCGCCGAGCAGACCCCGCCGATCCAGCGCATGTTGGCCGAAGGCGTGCCGGTGGGCGCCGGCACCGACGCCACCCGGGTGTCCAGCTACAACCCCTGGACCTCGCTCTACTGGCTGGTCAGCGGCCGCACTGTCGGCGGGATGGAGCTGTACCCCCAGGGCCTTTCCCGCGAGACCGCGCTGCAGCTGTTCACCCACGGCAGCGCCTGGTTCTCCAGCGAGCAGGGCAAGAAGGGCCAGATCAAGGTGGGCCAGTTGGCCGATCTCGCGGCGCTGTCGGCGGATTTCTTCAGCGTCGAGGAGGAGGCCATCAAGTGGATCGAGTCGGTGCTGACCGTGGTCGACGGCAAGGTGGTCTATGCCGCCGCCGAGTTCGACAAGCTCGGCCCGCCGCAGCTGCCGGTGTTGCCCGAGTGGTCGCCGGTAGCCAAGGTCCCCGGCCACTGGAAGCCCGCCGCGCCGCTCGCCGCCCAGGTCCATCAGTGCGTCGGCGCCTGCGCCGTGCATGCCCACAGCCACGAGCGGGCGCGCCAGTCGAATGTGCCGGTGAGTGACTACCAGGGCTTCTGGGGCGCGCTGGGCTGTTCCTGCTTCGCGTTCTGACGGCAGCTGCCAACCAACGGCAGAACTACGTTCTGCTTGGCGATTGAAATCGCCCCTACAGGAAACGCGGGCCGAGCACCGCACAAGTCCAATCGGCGGCACCGTTACCTTGTAGGGGCGAATTCATTCGCCAAGGGCAGCCACGCTGCCCCCTGCGGACACGAAGGGCAGACCTTCGGCCTGCTTGGCGAATGAATTCGCCCCCACAGGAAAAGCGCCCCGTGCCGTTGTGCATATTCCCCTCACCTCATATCACTCCCCCTGAACGCCTCCGCCAGGAAATCGATCAGGGTCCTGACCGACGGCAGCAACCCGCGCCGGGATGGGAACGCGGCATGCACGATGCCGGTCCGCGGCGCCCAGTCTGGCGTCACCTGCACCAGCTTGCCGCTGGCCAGCTCGTCCCGCGCCACCACCCAGGGCATGTGCACCACGCCCACTCCCGCCTCGGCGGCCTGGCGCAGCACCAGCAGGTCGTCGGTGACCAGTCGCGGATGGTGGCGTACGGCGGCGCTGGCGCCGTCCGGGCCTTCCAGCTGCCAGATGTACTCGCGCAGGGCCGCACCCCAGTGCAGGCTCGGCAGGCTGGCCAGGTCCGCCGGCACCAGCGGCTGCGGCAAGCCCTCCAGCAACACCGGGCTGGCCACCAGGCACTGGGTGCTGTTGGCCAGCACCTTCATCACCAGGTCGGTGTCCTCCAGGGGCGGGAAGCGCACGCGCAGAGCAACGTCGATGCCCTCCTGGATCAGGTCCACCTGGCGGTTGGTGCTCTCGATGTGCAGCTCCACCAGTGGGTACTCCACCATGAAGCGGGTCAGCATCGGCCCCACCCAGAAGTCCAGCAGCGCCGTGGGGCAGCTGATGCGCACCACGCCCTGGGGCTCGGAACGGTTGCGTTCGATCACCTCCGCAGCGCCCTCGGCCTCCACCATCATGGCCACGCAATGGCGGTAATACTCCTGGCCGATCTCGGTGACCGAGAAGTGCCGCGTGGAGCGCTGGATCAGGCGCACGCCGAGGCGCTCCTCCAGGTTGGCGATGCGCCGGCTGAGCTTGGACTTGGGCATGTCCAGGGCGCGCCCGGCCGGGGCGAAGCCACCATGCTCCACCACCTGGGCGAAGTAATAGAGGTCGTTGAGGTCTTCCAACAGCGTTCTCCAAATAGGACTCTGAGACCAATTTAGTCGGTCTACTGCGACCAGCGTTGCAATTCTAAGGTGTGCTCCATGGATTTCAGGAGGCACACCATGAAAAAGATCCTCGGTATCTACACCAGCCCCCGGCCGCATTGGGTCGGCGACGGCTTCCCGGTTCGCACGCTGTTTTCCTACGACAGCCTGGGCAAGCACATCAGCCCCTTCCTGCTGCTGGACTACGCAGGTCCCGCCGACTTCGAGCCCGCCGAGCGTCCCCGTGGCGTCGGCCAGCACCCGCACCGGGGTTTCGAGACGGTCACCATCGTCTACCAGGGCGAGCTGGAACACCGCGACTCCACCGGCGCCGGCGGGCGCATCGGCCCCGGCGACGTGCAGTGGATGACGGCGGCCTCGGGCATCCTCCACGAGGAGTTCCATTCCGAAGCCTTCACCCGCAGCGGCGGGACCCTGGAGATGGTCCAGCTCTGGGTCAACCTGCCGGCCCGCGACAAGCTGGCCGCGCCCGGCTACCAGACCCTCCTCGACGCCGATATCCCTACTCTGCCGCTGCCGGACAAGGCCGGCAGCCTGCGCCTGATCGCCGGCGAGTTCGCCGGCCAGCAGGGCCCGGCGCGCACTTTCACGGACATGGACGTCTGGGATATCCGCCTGAACCCCGGCAAGCCGGTGAACCTCGGCCTCGAGCCCGGTCGCAACACGGCGCTGGTGGTGCTGCGCGGCACCCTGCAGGTGAATGGCACGGAACTGGTGCGCGAAGGCCAGATGGTCCTGTTCGAGCCCGAAGGCGACGAGCTGCTACTGGAAGCCAACAACGAGGCCCTGGTGCTGCTGCTCTCCGGCGAGCCCATCGACGAGCCGATCGTCGGCTACGGACCCTTCGTGATGAACAGCCAAGCCGAGATACGCCAGGCGATCCAGGCCTTCCAGGCCGGCGAGTTCGGTCGCATGGACGACTGACGGTCACACGCTGGACTTGGCCGTTGCCTAGTCTGGTTAACCCCCACGACGGATTCGTGGGCCGGCGGGCGACCGCCCCGGCCAGGACGGCCATCACCCCGAAAAAGAGGTAAGAAGCCATGAACAACTTTGCCCAAGTCGCGAATTTCAACGGCAAGATCCCGAAGATCGACCCGAATAACGCCGCGATGCTGCTGATCGACCATCAGAGCGGGCTGTTCCAGACGGTCAAGGACATGCCCATGACCGAGCTGCGGGCCAACGCCATCACCCTGGCGAAGCTCGCTACCCTGGCCAGGATGCCGGTCATCACCACCGCGTCGGTGCCGCAAGGCCCCAACGGCCCGCTGATCCCCGAAATCCACGAAGCCGCTCCCCATGCCCAGTACGTGGCGCGCAAGGGCGAGATCAACGCCTGGGACAATCCCGAATTCGTCGCCGCGGTGGAAAAGACCGGGCGCAAGCAACTGATCATCGCCGGCACCATCACCAGCGTGTGCATGGCCTTCCCCAGCATCAGCGCGGTGAATGCCGGCTACCAGGTGTTCGCTGTCATCGACGCGTCAGGCACCTACTCGAAGATGGCCCAGGAAATCACTCTGGCGCGCGTCGTCCAGGCCGGTGTGGTGCCCATGGATACCGCCGCCGTCTGCGCCGAAGTGCAGCAGACCTGGAACCGTCCGGACGCTGCCGAGTGGGCGGCCGCCTATAGTCAAGTGTTCCCGCACTACCAACTGCTGATCGAGAGCTACATGAAGGCGCAGCAGGTGGCCAAGGACAACGAAGTGCTGGATTCACAGCGCTGACCCCGAGCTGTCCGCCCCACAAGGGCGGACGACCAACCGCAGCAAGGAGATTCACCATGGCTTTCCAATACAAGCGTCTGGACAAGAACAACGCCGCCGTGCTCCTGGTCGATCACCAGGCCGGCCTGCTCTCACTGGTACGGGACATCGAGCCCGACAAGTTCAAGAACAACGTCCTGGCCCTGGGCGACCTGGCCAAGTACTTCAAGTTGCCCACCATCCTCACCACCAGCTTCGAGACCGGCCCTAACGGCCCCCTGGTGCCGGAGCTCAAGGAGCAGTTCCCCGACGCGCCCTACATCGCACGCCCCGGCAACATCAACGCCTGGGACAACGAAGACTTCGTCAAGGCGGTGAAGGCCACCGGCAAGAAGCAGCTGATCATCGCCGGTGTAGTCACCGAGGTCTGCGTGGCCTTCCCGGCGCTGTCGGCCCTCGAGGAAGGCTTTGAGGTGTTCGTGGTCGCCGACGCTTCCGGCACTTTCAACGAAGTCACCCGTGACGCCGCCTGGCGCCGGATGGAAGCCGCCGGCGCCCAGCTGATGACCTGGTTCGGCGTGGCCTGCGAACTGCACCGTGACTGGCGCAACGACATCGAAGGCCTGGCCGCGTTGTTCTCCAACCACATCCCCGACTATCGCAACCTCATCACCAGCTACAGCACCCTCACCGCCAAGTGAGCCGCACGGGCGCCGCGTCGTATCGGCGCGGCGCCCTGCCCCAACGCCTCTCCCTGCTCTAAGATGTCGCCCCTCACGCAATGGACCAAGGAGTGACTCATGCCCCATGACGGCGGCCTGTTGCAGGCAGCGGTGGTGTTCCTGTTCGCAGCCGTTATCACCGTCCCCCTGGCCAAGCGCCTGCAACTGGGTGCGGTGCTGGGCTACCTGCTGGCCGGGGTGCTGATCGGCCCGTCGGTGCTGCGCCTGGTCACCGACCCCGAAAGCGTGGCCCGAGTCTCCGAACTGGGCGTGGTGCTGCTGCTCTTCATCATCGGCCTGGAACTCTCGCCCAGGCGTCTCTGGGTGATGCGCCGTTCGGTATTCGGCGTGGGCCTGGCGCAAGTGCTGCTGACCGCGCTGGCCATTGGCTCGGTAGCCTGGCTGGTGTTCTCCCGTCCCCTGAACACTGCGGCCGTGCTGGGCTTCGGCCTGGCGCTCTCATCCACCGCATTCGGCCTGCAGATACTCGCCGAACGCAAGGAACTCACCAGCCCCCACGGCCGGCTGGCCTTCGCCATCCTGCTGTTCCAGGACATCGCCGCCATTCCCTTGATCGCCCTGCTGCCGCTGCTCGCCGGTGCCCGCCACCTGGACGCCGGGGAGGTCGAACTGCGGGACATCCTCCTGGCGGTGGGCAGCATCGGCGCGGTGATCGTCGGCGGGCGTTACCTGCTGCGGCCGGTGTTCCGCATCGTGCTGAAGGCGGGGTTGAAGGAAGTCGCAACCGCCACGTCGCTGCTGGTGGTGATCGGTACGGCCTGGCTGATGGAGCTGGCCGGCATGTCCATGGCCCTCGGCGCCTTCATCGCCGGCCTGCTGCTGGCGGACTCGGAGTACCGCCACGAGCTGGAGGCCCAGATCGAACCGTTCAAGGGCCTGCTGCTGGGCCTGTTCTTCATGAGCGTGGGCATGAGCGCCGACCTCAGCCTGCTGCTGAACGAGCCCTTCGCGGTGCTGGTCCTGACCGTACTGCTGATGCTGCTGAAGCTGCCCTTGCTCTATCTGGTGGGGCACCTCGCCGGTGGGCTGGACCGCGTTCATGCGCTGCGCCTGGGCATCATCCTGGCCGCTGGCGGCGAGTTCGCCTTCGTCGTGTTCAAGCTGGCCCACGAACAGGGCCTGGTCGACACCCGCCTGCACGGCCTGCTGGTGCTCAGCATCACCCTCTCCATGGCCGTCACGCCGCTGCTGGTACTGGGCCTGTTCCGGCTGTTCAAGGCCAAACCGTCACCCGTTTCCGTGCCGGATGAATATGCCCGCATCGACAGCGATGCGCCGCGCGTGGTGATCGCCGGCATGGGGCGCATGGGCCAGATCATCGCGCGGGTGCTGCGCGCCCAGCGGGTGCCCTATGTGGCCCTCGATACGGCAGTGGAGATGATCGACTACGGCCGCAGCCTGAGCCTGGGCCACATGCCGATCTTCTACGGCGACCCGCTGCGACCGGAAATCCTCCGGGCGGCCAAGGTGGACAAGGCCGAGTTCCTGATCATTGCCACGGACGACCCGGACACCAACCTCAAGACCGCCGAACTGGTGAAGCAGCTGTATCCCCATATCAAGGTCATCGCCCGCGCGCGCAACCGCCAGCATGTGCACCGCCTGCTGGACCTGGGCGCCGTACCGGTGCGCGAGACCTTCCACTCCGCACTGGAGATGAGCCACCAGGCACTGCTCGGCCTTGGCCTGAACGAAGAACAGGCTGCGGCGCGGATCAGGCGCTTCCAGCGCCATGACGAGGAAGTGCTGGCAGCCCAGCACAAGGTCTATGACGACGATGCCGCGGTGATCCAGACCGCTCGCGAAGCCCGCGCCGAACTGGAACACCTGTTCGATGCCGACCTGATCGAGAACAAGGGAGTGAAGTAACGGCCCGCACCCCCGAACTACCGCCCACAAAAAAACCGGCAGGCGTGAAGCGCCTGCCGGAAATCGAGGGTCTTGCTCAGTGGGCGATGCAGACCGATTTCAGCTCGGTGTAAGCCTCGATCACTGCACGGCCGAATTCACGGCCCATACCGGATTGCTTGACGCCGCCGAAGGGCATGTTCGGGTCCAGCAGCACATGGGCGTTGACCCAGACGGTGCCGGCCTCGATTCGCGGCACCAGGTTCATCGCCTTGGACAGGTCATTGGTCCAGAGGCTGGCCGCCAGGCCGTAGGGGCTGTCGTTGGCCAGTTCGATCATGGCGTCCTCGTCGGTGAAGGGGATCACCGACAGCACCGGGCCGAAGACTTCCTCACGGGCCACGGTCATGTCGTGGTTCACGTCCGCCAGCACGGTGGGCTGGACGAAGAAACCCTCGCCTTCCAGGCGCTCGCCGCCGGCCACCACGCGGGCGCCTTCCTGGCGGGCCAGGTCGATGTGCTTGAGCACGCTCTGCTGCTGCTTGTAGGACACCAGCGGGTTGATCGCCGCCTCCTGGTCCATGCCCGGACCGATGGACAGCCCCTTCACGGCAGCCGCCAGGCCCTGGACGAATTCCTCGTAGCGAGACTGGTGCACATAAAAGCGCGATGCCGCCGCGCAGACCTGGCCCTGGTTCAGCAGGCCGCCGAGCAGCGCGCCCTGCACCGCCTTCTCCACGTCGGCGTCTTCCAGCAGGATCATCGGGTTCTTGCCGCCCAGCTCCAGGGCGAAGCGGGTCATGTTCTCCATGCAAGCCACGCCGACGCTCTTGCCCACGGCGGTGGAGCCGGTGAAGGACACCTTGCTGATCAGCGGGTGCGAGGCCAGGGCGTTGCCCACAGTGCCGCCGCCGCCGGTGATGACGTTGAACACGCCGGCCGGAATGCCTGCCTCGAAGGCCAGCTCGGCCAGGCGCAGGGCGGTCAGCGGGGTCTCGCTGGCCGGCTTGATGACCACGGTGCAGCCGCAGGCCAGGGCTGGCATGAGCTTCCAGGTGGTGATCATCAGCGGGAAGTTCCACGGCACGATGCCGGCCACCACACCCACCGGCTCTCGGCGGGCGAAGGCGGTGAAGCGCGAGCCCGGCGGAATCGGGATGGACACGTCCAGGGTCTGGCCTTCGATCTTGGTCGCCCAGCCGGACATGTAGCGCATGAACTCCACGGTGGCGCCGACATCCAGCATGCGCGAGATGTTGATCGACTTGCCCTGGCTCAGGGTTTCCAGCTGGGCCAGTTCCTCGGCGTGCTCCTCCACCAGCGCGGTGAAGCGCAGCAGGATGCGCTCGCGGTCGGCCGGGCGCAGGCCGGACCAGACGCGAGACTTGAATGCCTGGTGGGCGGACTGCACGGCGCGCTCCAGATACTCCAGCGGCACGTCCGGCACGGCGGCGATGGTCTCGCCCGTGGCCGGGTTCAGCACCGGGGTGGTCGGGCCTTCCGGCAGCACCCACTGACCATCGATGAAGCAGCCGTGGCGGCGCTCCAGGAATGCCGCGACCTGCGGCAGGATTTCAACCTTGCTCATTCTCGATCCTCTTCATCCGAAAGCCGGGCGCCTGCCCGGCGCCATCATTTCTGTGCGCCCAGGAAACAGCCCACCGCGCGACGGTCATCGGCGCCGGCCATTCCGGCATAGGGCATGTAGGTCCCGGTGACGAAGGCCTGGGGCTGGGCGATGAACTGCTCCAGGCTGTCCAGCTGCCATTCGACTGCCTTGTCCTTCATCGCCTGGGAGTAGCTGAAGCCGGCCAGGCTGCCGGACTTTCGCCCGTACAGGCCGTGCAGGTTCGGACCCATCATGGTCGGGCCGCCGGTCTTGGCCGAATGGCACACGGAGCAGTCGCTGCCGAACAGCGCCGCCCCCTTCTGTACCTGCTCCGGAACGCAGTCCGCCGCCAGCACCGACTGAGTTGCCATCAGCGCCAGCACGGCGAACAGCGGCCCCGTATTGCGTTTGAACATCAACTCACCACCTCGATCGTCCACAAGCCCGCCCCGCGCAGTCGCAACGGCGTACGCGGAATCAGGGCCGATGTCCGGATTCTCGGTGCTGGAGAGAATCGAGGTTTTTTTGTCTGTGCCAGACGTGTTGGCAGGGCTGCCAGACAAAGCGGCATGGGGGCGAAGAACACCTGTAGGGGCGAATTCATTCGCCAAGCAGGACGCAGTCCTGCCGTAGGTTGGTGCAGAGCGAAGCGAAGCCCAACGTGGCGGCGTTCGAATCCGCGCGTTGGGCTTCGTGGCCTCAGCCAAAACCTACGAAGGTTCGCGCCCGTCAGGGTTTCCCTGGAGGGGCGAGCCTCAGCCCTTGCCGTACTGCCTGCGGTACTCGCTGGGTGATACGCCGAAGCGGCCCTTGAAGGCGGTGGAGAAGTAGCTGGAATCGGTGAAGCCCCAGGCATAGCCCAGGGCCGAGAGCTTCTGCTCGGCGGTGGCGTGGCGCAGGCTTTCGGCGCAGAAGTCGAGGCGGCGGTTCTTGATGTACTGGGCCACCACCAGGCCCTTCCTGGCGAACATGCGGTACAGGCCGCGCACCGATACCCCCACTTCACGGGCGATGGTCTCGGGGCAGAGCTCCTCGGCGCAGATGTTCTCGTCGATAAAGCGCAGGGTCTTGCGGAACATGCGTTCGTGCACATCCTGCTCAGCCTCGGCGGCGCTGATGGCCGGACGCAGCAGGCTGACCACCGCCTCCAGCGTGGCTTCGCTTTCCGGCAGGCTGAGGCTGTCCTGGCGGGTGGATTCGAGGATCAGCCGGTTGGCCAGCATCGCGACCGGCGAGCTGGCCGGGATGCGCTGGGCACAGCGTACGCCGGAGAAGCGCAGGCGCTGCTCCACCATATGGCGCGGCAGGATCAGCGACAGCTGGCAGGAATTCTCGCGGTAGACGAAGTCGCTGGGCTGGGTGGAGTCGATCAGGGTGATGTCGCCGGGCCCCATCTCGATGCTGTTGCCGCCCTGCTCCATGCCCGAATGACCATTGAGCTGGAGTGCCAGGTAGAAGTGCTTGCCGTCGCTCTGCGCCACCTCCTTCTGAGTGCGGAACAGACGCGCCTGGGCCACGTCCACGAAGCTCAGCTTGATGGCGCCGGCCTTGTATTCGCGGATGGCTCCGGAGAACTCCGAGCCCAGCAGCTTGGCGCCGAAGCGCCCGCAGACCTGGTTGATACCTTGCAGCCACTCGTCGAAGTGGTCTGCCCTCAGTGCTTGTGCAGTCGTCATGGCTTTCTCAGCCTCACGCTAGGCATTGTTCTTGTCGTTATCCGGCCTGACGTCGTGGCAGGCCGGGTTTACCTCGTCCGTGATGAGTCGCCGAAAAAGCGGCGTGGCTACTTCAACCCACCGAAACGCTGATAAAAGCTCTCGCCGGCATCCGGCAACGGACCATCCGCGGTTTCCAACGCCGCGTTCAGCCATTCCTCTGCCTTGGCAAAGATGAGTCGGTAGATATTGCGGCACAACTGGCGCGCCGCGCGGCCTTCCCAATCTCCCGGCAGCAGTTCGTCGGGGAGTTGCGGGTCGCGCAGCAGCAATTTGCGGTATTCGTGGATGAGCAAGGTCCGGGCCAGGAAGCAATCGGCCGGTTGCAGGCTCTCCTGCTCGCGCAGCGCCTGCCAGAGCGGACGGAACAGCTGGATGAACTCGCTGTAGTGGGTACCCAGTTCATCGATGTTCCAGCTCTCGCGAACCTGCATGCGCAGGGCCTTGGAGGCGAGCACGTCCTGGGAACGGGTCTCGAACAGGATGCTGTCCTCCAGGGCGTCCAGCTCCTGCAGGGTGGCGCTCAGGTCCACCCGGTCGCAGCGCGGATTGGCCAGCACGGTGGGCGAGATTGCGCCAAAACCTTGCCATTCCAGTTCCTCGCGCACCTGTTTGCGCTTGTCCTGGGGCAGCTGCGAGAGCACCACCAGGGACCAGGCGCCGTCCCAGGCCGGTACATTGGAGCTGTAGACCCGCTTGAACGCCTTCTCGAAACGCCGCCGGCCGGCGCCGGTCAAGCTGTAGTAGCTGCGCCGGCCGACCTTTTCCGCACTCAGCCAACCTTCCTTGGTGAGGCGGAAGATGGAGGTGCGGATCAACCGCTCATTGATGCCCATGGGTTCCAGCAGCTGGATCAGGCTGCCCAGCCAGACAGTACCGCCGTGGGGTTCGATGGCATCGCCATAGAGGGTGATGATGAGCGAACTGGCGCGGATCGGCGTCTGCTGCTGGAAGCGGGTGACGAGTTGGTCCAAGGGCACGAGCGAAGTCATGGGCATACTGGAAACGGAAAAGATGCCGAATATACCCGCAGGCTCCTCGGCATGACCATTGGGGAAAGCCCCGGGTGTGCGAAGACCGCCCTCATTGCGACGAAGTACCCTTCGGACGCAGGCCGCGGTCGGCTATACGTGGCCGGTCGGATTCCACCTCCGCCAGCGGCTCGCACGCCACCAGGCTCTCCAGGCAGCGCTGGGCCAATACCTGGTACTCGCGGGTGCCGGCCTGCTTCCAGGCCACTTCCTCGTCGCTCAGGCGGCGCTTGGCCTGCGCCGGGGCCCCCATCACCAGCGATTGTTCCTCGCAGCTGAAACCGGCCTTGACGAAGGCGGTGGCGGAAACGAAGGAGCGCGCACCGATGCGCGCGCCGTCCATCACCACCGCGTTCATGCCTACCAGCGCGTCTTCGCCGATTCGGCAGCCGTGCAGGACGGCACCGTGGCCGATATGACCATTGCGTTCGACCACCGTGTCGCTCTCTGGGAATCCATGCATCACGCAGGTGTCCTGGATGTTGGCGCCCTCCTCCAGGACGATCCGGCCGAAATCGCCGCGCAGGCTGGCCAGCGGGCCGACATAGCAGCCCGGACCGATGATCACGTCGCCGATCAGCACGGCGGTCGGGTGCACGTAGGCGGTGGGATGGACCACCGGGGTCAGGCCATCGAGGCTGTAGCAGGTCATCGCGGATTCCTTCTTCTTATAGGGGCTTATGCGCCGTGTCGGCGGCTCTGCACGGTGACGAAGCGACGAGCGACGAAGGCACCATCGGTGATGGAGGCATTGGCCGCCGGGTTGCCGCCGCTGGCGTGGAAGTCGCTGAAGGCGGCGGACTGGTTGACGAAGACGCCACCGTCGAAGTTGATCGACAGGGCCACGGCTGCATCAAAGGACAGCCGCTCGGCGCGGTCCAGCACGCTGTCGTCGGTGGAGTACACGCCCAGGGTCAGGGCGCCCTTATCGGCAATCACCTCACCGGCCAGACGCAGGCTGTGCTCGGTGTCGTCGGTGGCAATGACGAAGGCAATGGGGCCGAAGCGCTCCTCGGAATAGGCGTCCCGATCGGCTGCATCCACCTTCAGCAGTAGCGGCGTGTGGATGCGCGCACCGGGGAACTGCGGATGCTCGCGGGCCTCGCTGTCCAGCAGCACCTCACCCAGCTGGCGACAGGCCTGGATACGCTGGGCGGTGGCCTCGGACTGGATGGCACCGATCACCGCGCAGGCGCGCTCGTTATCGGCGAGGAAGCTACGGATCGCGCCGGCCAGCGCCTGGGCGACATCGTCGAAGCTCATCTGCTCGTCGCCGTTGCGGATGCCCCCGCGCGGCACATAGATAGCTTGGGTAGTGGTGCACATCTGCCCGGAATAGAGGCTGAGGGAGAACGCCAGGTTGCGCGCCACGGCCTTGAGGTCGCGCACGCTGTCGATGATGACGCTATTGATGCCGGCCTTCTCGGTGAAGACCTGCGCCTGGCGGGCGTTGTCCTCCAGCCAATTGCCGAAGGCGGTGGAACCGGTGAAGTCCACCAGCTTCACCCGCGGGTCCAGGGCCAGGCGCTGGCTGACCGGGGCGTCAGGACTGTCCACCACCAGGCTCACCAGCGCCGGATCGAAACCGAGTTCGGCCAGGACCTCCTGGGCGACCTTGACGCTCATGGCCACCGGCAGGATCGCGCCCGGATGCGCCTTGACCAGTACCGGGTTGCCGGTGGCCAGGCTGGCGAACAGGCCGGGATAGGTGTTCCAGGTGGGGAAGGTGGAGCAGGCGATCACCAGCGACAGGCCGCGCGGGACGATGTGCCAGCGCTTGTCCAGCACCAGCGGGTCCTGCTTGCCCTGGGGTTTGCTCCAGCGCGCCACTTCCGGCACCTCGTTCATGGCGCGCCAGGCATAGGCCAGTACTTCCAGACCCCGGTCCTGGGCATGGGGGCCACCAGCCTGGAACGCCATCATGTAGGCCTGGCCGCTGGTGTGCATCACCGCATGGGCCAGGGTCGGGCTGAGGGCGTTGAGACGCTGGAGGATTTCCAGGCAGGCGCCGACCCGCGCCTTGGGGCCAGCGTCGCGCCAGGCCGGCAACGCCGCCTGCAGGCGCGACAGCAGTTGATCCGCATCGTACTGGTCATAGCTCACATTCAGGTCGAAGCCGTAGGGCGAGCGCTCGGCGCCGGCGCGGCCCACCGGCTGCGGGCCGGCCAGGACGAAATGCTGGCCGAGCAGCGCCTCGAAGGCCGCCTGGGCGCCCTTCACCGCCTCTTCCGGGTACTGCTTGAGGCTTTCCGGGAAGGGCGACCAGTAGCCGCGCTCGCTGATCGCCTGAACGGCGCGCTCGAGGGTGCCACGGTGGTGCTCGAACAGTTCGAGGGCGGCAGCACGGGCGGTGGTCGACATGGGGAAACTCCTCAACAAGGCGGATGGGGCCACAAGATGGCACAAAGCGATTCGCTCGATGATGGATTTTGTATCACATCAATCTGAAACATAAAAGCTCAGGCAGCTGTATCAGATGACGACCGGTCATCGGCGAACTTTTCAGGCCATCCAAAGGCACGCAAACCCATAAAACACAGGCAGCGCGCGCCACCGGCGAATACCAGCAACCTGCCCTAAGGTAGTAAAGGCGCCACACTTTAGACACATAAATAATATGTTCAGTTATTGTTTTGTATCGCTTTATGGATATACTCCAGCCAAAGTCGCCCCGGCCATTGCGTCAGGGGGACACAGGAAGGGGCCCACCCCGAACCCACTAATAAGAGTGGCCATCGAGGCCGCGCGCGCACCTGAGGACAGTCGACATGCCTCGTACCCTTGCCGTCCTGCCGCCCGAGCAGGGTGTCCGCCTGATCACCCTGCAGCGTCCGGAGGCGCTCAATGCCCTCAATACCGAACTGCTGGGCGAGCTGGCCGCCGAACTAGACGCCGCCGAGCAGGACGCCGAGACCCGCGTCGTGGTCATCACCGGCAGCCGCAAGGCCTTCGCCGCCGGCGCGGATATCAAGGAAATGGCCGAGCGCGACCTGGTGGGCATCCTCAATGACCCGCGCCTGGCCCACTGGCAGCGCATCACCCGCTTCGGCAAACCGCTGATCGCTGCCATCAATGGCTTCTGCCTGGGCGGCGGCTGCGAACTGGCCATGCACGCCGACATCCTCATCGCTGGCGAAGACGCCCGCTTCGGCCAGCCGGAAATAAACCTCGGGATCATGCCCGGCGCTGGCGGCACCCAGCGCCTGCTGCGCGCCGTGGGCAAGTCCCTGGCCATGCAGATGGTGCTTACCGGCGAAGCCATCGGCGCCCGCCATGCCCTGCGCGCCGGTCTGGTCAGCGAAGTGACCCAGCCCGAGTTCACCGTCGAGCGCGCCATCGCCATCGCCCGCGTCATCGCGCAAAAGGCGCCGCTGGCCGTGCGCCTGGCCAAGGAAGCGCTGCTCAAGGCCGAGGACACCGACCTCGCCAGCGGGCTGCGCTTCGAGCGCCACGCTTTCACCCTGCTGGCCGGCACCCGCGACCGCGCGGAAGGCATCCAGGCCTTCCAGGAAAAGCGCCGCCCCGAATTCACCGGCCAGTAATCGCTGACCGCCCTCTTTCGACAGACCTGGAGCGCCTTTGCCCATGAATTTCGAGCACATCCTGTTTTCCATCGAGGCTGGCGTCGCCACCCTCAGCCTCAACCGTCCGGAGCAGCTGAACAGCTTCAACGCCAAGATGCATGGTGAGGTCCGCGAAGCCCTCAAGCTGGTGCGGCAGAACCCCGAGGCGCGCGTGCTGCTGCTCACCGCCGAGGGCCGCGGCTTCTGCGCGGGCCAGGACCTGGGCGACCGCAATGTCGCCCCGGGCGCCGCCGCCCCGGATCTCGGCGAGTCCATCGAGAAGTTCTACAACCCGCTGATCCGCGCGCTGCGCGACCTGCCGCTGCCGGTAATCTGCGCAGTGAACGGCGTGGCCGCCGGTGCCGGCGCCAATATCCCGCTGGCCTGCGACCTGGTCCTGGCCGCCCGCTCCGCCAGCTTCATCCAGGCCTTCTGCAAGATCGGTCTGATCCCGGACTCAGGCGGCACCTGGACCCTCCCCCGCCTGGTCGGCATGGCCCGCGCCAAGGCCCTGACCCTGCTGGGTGACCGTCTGACCGCCGAACAGGCCGAGCAATGGGGTCTGATCTACCGCGTGGTGGATGATGCCGCCCTGCGCGAGGAGTCCCTGAAGCTCGCCCGCCACCTGGCCACCCAGCCCACCTACGGCCTGGCCCTGATCAAGCGCAGCCTCAACGCCAGCCTGAACAACAGCTTCGACGAGCAGCTGGATATGGAGCGCGACCTGCAGCGCCTGGCCGGGCGCAGCGAGGATTACCGCGAGGGCGTAAGCGCCTTCATGGAAAAGCGCACCCCAGCCTTCAAAGGACGCTGATCCCATGCCCGCCCTGAATATTTGCGTCCCCGTTGCCGTGATCGGCGCCGGCGCCATGGGTGCCGGCATCGCCCAGGTGGCCGCCCAGGCAGGTCATCCGGTCAGGCTTTATGACAACCGCCCCGGCGCGGCCGCCCAGGCCATCGACGGTATCGACCGCCAGCTCGGCCGCGTGGTGGAGAAAGGCAAACTCTCCGCCGAAACCCGCGCCGCCATCGTCGCCCGCTTGCAACCGGCGGAGTCCATCGACGCCCTGGCCGACTCCGGCCTGGTGATCGAGGCCATCGTCGAGAACCTTGAGGTCAAGCGCGGCCTGCTGCGCCAGCTGGAAGCGCTGTGCGGTAAAGACTGCATCCTTGCCAGCAATACCTCGTCGCTGTCCATTACCAGCCTGGCGGCCGGCCTCGAACATCCGGGCCGGGTGATCGGCATGCACTTCTTCAACCCGGCGCCGCTGATGGCCCTGGTGGAAATCGTCTCCGGTCTGGCCAGCGATCCCGCGCTCGCCCAGTGCCTCTACGAAACCGCGAAGGCCTGGGGCAAGCAGCCGGTGCACACGAAGTCCACGCCGGGCTTCATCGTCAACCGCGTGGCGCGCCCCTTCTATGCCGAAAGCCTGCGCCTGCTGCAGGAAGGCGCCGCCGACTGCGCCACCCTCGACGCGCTGATGCGTGACGCCGGCGGTTTCCGCATGGGCGCCTTCGAGCTCACCGACCTGATTGGCCATGACGTCAACTACGCCGTCACCTGCTCGGTGTTCGACGCCTACTACGGCGACTTCCGCTTCCAGCCCTCGCTGATCCAGAAGGAACTGGTGGACGCCGGCCGTCTGGGCCGCAAGACCGGTCGCGGCTTCTATGACTACGCCGAACGCGCCGAGCGCCCGCAGCCGGCCGAGCTGGCCGGTACCGCCGCCGTGGACGCCTGCGTGGTGGAAGGCAACCTCGGCGTGGCCGAACCCCTGGTGCAGCGCCTGGCGGATGCCGGCGTGACGATCGTGCGCCGCGATGGCAACGGTCTGCTGCGCGTCGGTGACGCGGTGCTTTCCCTGTCCGACGGCCGCCTGGCCAGCCAGCGCGCCGGCGAAGACGGCCTCGCCAACCTCGTGCTGCTGGACCTCGCCCTCGACTACGCCAAGGCCACTCGCCTGGGCATCAGCTGGGCAGCGGGCACCGCCGAAGGCGCACTGGACCAGGCAGTGGCGCTGCTGCAACGCGCCGGCCTCAAGGTCAGCCCCCTGGCCGACATTCCCGGCCTCGCTGTGCTGCGTACCGTGGCCATGCTGGCCAACGAAGGCGCCGACGCGGTGCTGCAGGGTGTCGGCTCGGCCGGCGACATCGACCTCGCCATGCGCGCAGGCGTGAATTACCCGCAGGGCCCGCTGGCCTGGGCCGACGCCATTGGCCTGCCGGCCGTGTTGCGCACCCTGGAAAACCTCCAGGCCAGCTATGGCGAAGAGCGCTACCGCCCTTCCCTGCTGCTGCGCCGCCAGGTGGCCGAAGGGAGGAACTTCCGATGACCAACCACGAAGCCCTTTCCCTCGCCGAAGCCTGCGGCAGCGCCCTGTTCGAGCGCGACGCCGCCAGCCAGGCCATGGGCATGCGCCTGCTCTCCGTGGCACCGGGGCAGGCCCGGGTCGGCATGACCGTGCGTTCGGACATGGTCCAGGGCCACGGCACCTGCCACGGCGGCTACCTGTTCGCCCTGGCGGACTCCGCCTTTGCCTTCGCCTGTAACAGCTACAACGAGGCCACCGTGGCCATCGGCTGCAGCATCGACTACGTGGCGCCAGCGCGCCTGGGTGACACCCTCACCGCCCAGGCCACCGAGCAGAGCCGCAGCGGCCGCACCGGCAACTACGACGTGCGCATCGAGAACCAGAACGGGCAACTGATCGCCCTCTTCCACGGCAAGTCCTACAAAGTGCGCGGCCCGGTACTCGCGCAGGAGAACCCTGATGAATGACGCCCTGATAATCGACGCCGTGCGCACGCCCATCGGCCGCTACGCCGGTGCGCTGTCCGGCGTGCGCGCCGACGATCTCGGCGCCGTGCCGATCCGCGCCCTGATGGCCCGCCATCCGGAGCTGGACTGGAGCGCCATCGACGACGTGATCTACGGCTGCGCCAACCAGGCCGGCGAAGACAACCGCAACGTCGCGCGCATGTCTTCCCTGTTGGCCGGCCTGCCGCTGAGCGTGCCGGGCACCACACTCAACCGCCTCTGCGGCTCCGGCCTGGACGCCATCGGCAACGCCGCCCGTGCCCTACGCTGCGGCGAGGCGGGGCTGATGCTCGCCGGCGGCGTGGAGTCCATGTCTCGCGCGCCGCTCGTGATGGGCAAGGCGGAGACTGCTTTCTCCCGCCAGGCCGAAATCTTCGACACAACCATCGGCTGGCGCTTCGTCAACCCGCTGCTGAAGGCGCAGTTCGGCATCGACTCCATGCCGGAAACCGCCGAGAACGTGGCCGAGCAGTTCAATGTTTCCCGCGAGGACCAGGACGCCTTCGCCCTGCGCAGCCAGCAGCGCGCCGCCACCGCACAGGCCAATGGCCGCCTGGCCAAGGAAATCGTCCCGGTGGAGATTCCCCAGCGTAAAGGCGCGCCCAAGCTGGTCGAGCACGACGAGCACCCGCGCGGCGACACCACCCTGGAACAGCTGGCCAAACTGGGCACGCCGTTCCGCCAGGGTGGCAGCGTCACCGCCGGCAACGCCTCGGGTGTCAACGACGGCGCCTGCGCCTTGTTGCTGGCCAGCAGCGAAGCCGCCAAGCGCCACGGTCTGAAGGCCCGCGCGCGGGTGGTCGGCATGGCCACCGCCGGCGTCGAGCCGCGCATCATGGGCATCGGCCCGGTGCCGGCAACCCGCAAGGTGCTGGAGCTGACCGGCCTGTCCCTGGCCGACATGGACGTCATCGAACTCAACGAAGCCTTCGCCGCCCAGGGCCTGGCCGTCCTGCGCGAACTGGGTCTCGCCGACGAAGACCCTCGCGTGAATCCCAATGGCGGCGCCATCGCCCTCGGCCACCCGCTGGGCATGAGCGGCGCGCGGCTGGTCACCACCGCGCTGCACGAACTGGAAGAGCGCCAGGGCCGCTACGCCCTCTGCACCATGTGCATAGGCGTTGGCCAAGGCATCGCCCTGGTCATTGAAAGGCTCTGAAACGCAAGAACCGAGATCGACGAAAGGGGTGAGGAGTATCCTCTTCCTCAGCACTCAGGGGCCCAAGGGCCCCCACAAAAACAATTTGAGTGAAACCATGAACATGATTGCCAATACCGCCTTGCTTGACCCGATGGAAACCGCCAGCGTCGACGAACTGCGCCAGCACCAGCTGGAGCGTCTGCGCTGGAGCCTGAAGCACGCCTACGAGAACGTCCCGCTGTACCGCCAGCGCTTCGACGAGGCAGGCGTGCATCCGGATGATCTGAAATCCCTCGAAGACCTGGCCAAGTTCCCCTTCACCGGAAAGAACGACCTGCGCGACAACTACCCGTTCGGCATGTTCGCCGTGCCCCAGAGCGAAATCGTGCGCATCCATGCTTCCAGCGGCACCACCGGCAAACCCACCGTGGTCGGCTACACGCAGAACGACATCGACACCTGGGCCAACGTGGTAGCGCGCTCGATCCGCGCCGCCGGCGGCCGCAAGGGCGACAAGGTGCACATCTCCTATGGCTACGGCCTGTTCACCGGCGGCCTGGGCGCCCACTACGGCGCCGAGCGCCTGGGCTGCACCGTGATCCCGATGTCCGGCGGCCAGACCGAGAAGCAGGTCCAGCTGATCCGCGACTTCCAGCCGGACATCATCATGGTCACCCCGTCCTACATGCTGAACCTGGCTGACGAGATCGAGCGCCAGGGCATCGACCCGCACAAGCTGGCTCTGCGCCTCGGCATCTTCGGCGCCGAGCCCTGGACCGCCGAACTGCGCCGCGCCATCGAGGAGCGCATGGGCATCACCGCCCTGGATATCTACGGCCTGTCGGAAATCATGGGACCGGGCGTCGCCATGGAATGCGCCGAGACCAAGGACGGCCCGACCATCTGGGAAGACCACTTCTACCCCGAGATCATCGACCCGGTGACCGGCGAAGTGCTGCCGGACGGCCAACTGGGCGAGCTGGTATTCACCTCGCTGTCCAAGGAAGCCCTGCCGATGATCCGCTACCGCACCCGCGACCTGACCCGCCTGCTGCCGGGCACCGCGCGGCCGATGCGGCGCATGGACAAGATCACCGGCCGTAGCGACGACATGCTGATCATCCGTGGCGTGAACGTGTTCCCGACCCAGATCGAGGAGCAGGTGCTGAAGATCCGACAGCTGTCCGAGAACTACGAGATCCACCTGTCCCGCAGCGGCAACCTGGACAGCATCGAAGTCCACGTCGAACTCAAGCACGAGCACGAAGGCCTCGGCGAGCAGCAGCAACAAGCGCTGTGCAGCGAGCTGGGCAAGTACATCAAGACCTACATCGGTATCAGCTCGCGCATCGTCCTGCGTCCCTGCTTCTCGCTGAAGCGCTCCGAGGGCAAGGCCTGCCACGTTTACGACAATCGCAACAAGTAATCGCCAGAGCTGAAGAAAAGCCCCGCGTATGCGGGGCTTTTTCATGGGCAGGGCAATTGGCTAGAAGGTAGCGCGGGACAAGTGCTCGATGATTGCCTCCACCGCCTCATCCGGCGAGATCACGGCGGAATCCAGCCGCAACGGCCCTTCGCCCCATGCTTCATAGTCATGTTCCAGAACCGATTTCCAGGTCGGAGGTTTCAGGCCAGGCACATCGACCGACCGGGTTTCCACCCTGAGTCGATGTACTCGCGCGTCAGAGCAAACCACCTCGATATCCAGCAAGGGCACGCCGGCCCGTGTCGCAATTTCGCGCCATGCCTCGCGACTTTCAGCGACCGGATTGACGCAGTCGACGATCACCACGCGGCCAAAGCCGAGATTCGATTGAGCCAGGGCGATAGCGACCAGATATCCGCTACGACCGACATCATGGGCAAGGACCTCGGCATCACGTAGAGCCTGTTCGATGGCATCCACTCTCAGGTAGGTCGCGTCCAGCCGGGATGCCAATCGACGCGCGATCGTTGTTTTCCCTGTGCCGGGCAGCCCGCTGAAGACAATGAGCATTTCATTTCCCGAAAAGACGGTTGTGAGGGGCTCTATCCTAATTTCCAACGGGCATGTTGAGCGAGCCTGAGCCCATGCCATCGATGGATATCGTTGCGCTCGCCTCATCCTGCGGCCCAATGAAAGCGAGGCTGTGGCGCTCGACCGTCGGTCGGGTCGGATGCCTCCTTGCGAGCGAGCCTGTCGAATGGCGACTACCACTATCGACTCTTAGGTAGATCGGCCGGAAGGATCTGTCTGGCCGACTCCAATCGACAGCACGGAATCCAGACAGGAGATCGATCATGACCTATGTAGATGGCTTCGTAGTCCCCGTCCCCACCGCCAACCGTGAGGCCTACCGCAAGGTAGCCGAGATGGCCGCGGGGGTCTTCAAGGAATGCGGCGCCTTGAGCGTCGTCGAGTGCTGGGGCGACGATGTGCCCGAGGGGAAGGTGACCTCCTTCCCGATGGCGGTGAAACGCAAGGACGACGAAACGGTGGTGCTCTCATGGATCACCTGGCCCTCGAAGCAGGTGCGGGATGAGGGCATGAAGAAGGCGATGGAAGACCCGCGGATGCAACCCAACCCGAGCAATATGCCCTTCGATGGGCAGCGGATGATCTATGGCGGGTTCGAGGTGCTGGTGAGTGCTTGAGAGGGCAGCTGCGCTGCCCTCAGCAAATGAATTCGCCCCCACAAGGAAGCCTGATGCCTGGCCCGCTCCCTGTGAGGGCGATTTCAATCGCCAAGCGGACCGCAGGTTCGCCCTTCGGCCTTGAAGAGGGATGGCTCCACTGCCATTGACGAATGAATTCGCCCCACCAAACAAACAGTCCCGGTGCGACCTAGCAGGTGAGATGCAGGATCGCGTTGGTGTGCTTCTGCCCCTCCTGCAGCATCTCGATGGCCTCCGCCGTCGGCCTCACGATCAACTCGATGCCGCGCCGCTCGGCCTCGCGCCTGACCTCCGACATGACCGGCAAGGCCCCGGCGCCGGTCCCGATCACCAGACGCCGGCAGTCCCAGGGAATCTCCTCCTCGATCGACAATGGCGTATGGCCGTAGGCATCGCGGAACCTTTTGGACGGTTTCTTCCTGCGCTTGCGGACCTCGCCATGATCAATCACTACGTCATGGGGGTAGGTGACCCCGTCGATGCTGATGGAGCCGAAGGAAAATGCATCGAAGCGCATAGCCACCGCCCTCCGCTTTTCATGGCCAGCGGTAGATTGGGTCGCATCCACCGGAGCCGGCACTCGACCCGTTAAGTATGGCCCCCAGCGGAGGCGACATAGGCCAAGAACCATCCCGCCCAAGACACGATTGGTCAAAAACTATACTGCTTCGTATGGGGGCAACATCCTCGGGGAGGATTAGATTCAGGAGGGTTCGCCATGCGTATCCTCAAGCTTTTACTGGTGTTTTTCGCCTGCCTCGGCGGGGGCCAGGTGATGGCCGAAACACCCTGGCCCGGCATTGACACCAGCGGTGCCATGACACTGGCCGGCGGCAGCCACTTCAAGGGCCACCACCGGCACAGCCACGGTTTCATGAAACATCATCATCATGGCTTCAAGTTTCATTCCCATGGGTTCAAACGCGGGTTCATTGGCCATTCGCATCGGTTCCATCACAAGCATCACCGCATCTTCGTGGTGGAGGATCCGCGTTTCGTTCGGCACCACCACTCCCACCGCGTTCATAGCATTCACGACCGTAGCGACGGGATCGTGATCCGATTCCACGATTCGCGCTCGCGGATGTTCAAGGGTTCCGATTTCTAAAGCCGATGAGCCCGGCTGCCGACCAGCGCCAGCTTCGACTCCGGTCCAGGTCGGAGGATGCATTGAGCCTCGGATGACAGGGAGTCATTTCTTGTGCCTTCGATCAGCACAAGCGCCACCGCAAGTCGCGCTCACCCCAGACATCACAAACAGAACACCAATCAGGCAATACATCTAAATACGTGTATCGCTTTGTGAGCCACCACAAAACACAGTCCTTCGCCAGCCGTCCCTCTGCTTCGAACCCCTCGCCTTGACCCAGCCAAGCCCTTAAATACAGAGGTCCTTGCACGCCTTGCCCGTGCCTTATGCCCGGATCCCCGCCCTGCCACTCGTCAATCCGATACAAAAACTCTTACGACACACGTTTTATTGTTTGATATTTGTTTTTGTATCATTTAAAAATAGCGCCATGGCCAAGCCACCCCACGAACCCTGCATGGCTGGAGAACGGCATGTACGCACAATTGGTTGAGACCGGCGTGAAGCGCGTGAAGGCGCTGGAGGAGATGTCCTCCGAGGAACGCGCCTTCCAGGAAAAGATCGACGCGGAAATCAAGATCGAGGCGAAGAACTGGATGCCGGAAGCTTACCGGCAGACCCTGATCCGCCAGATTTCCCAACACGCCCACTCCGAGATCGTCGGCATGCTGCCGGAAGGCAACTGGGTGACCCGCGCCCCGACGCTCAAGCGCAAGCTGCAGCTGATGGCCAAGATCCAGGACGAGGCCGGCCACGGCCTCTACCTCTACAGCGCCATGGAAACCCTCGGCGCCGACCGTGACGAGGAAATCGCCAAGCTGCACAGCGGCCGCGCCAAGTACTCGAGCATCTTCAATTACCCGACCCTGAACTGGGCCGACATGGGCGCGGTGGGCTGGCTGGTGGATGGCGCCGCCATCGTCAACCAGGTGGTGCTGCAGCGCACCTCCTACGGCCCCTACTCCCGCGCCATGATCCGCATCTGCAAGGAAGAGAGCTTCCACCAGCGCCAGGGCTACGAAATCCTCCTGACCATGATGCGTCACGGCACCCAGGCGCAGAAGGACATGGTCCAGGACGCCATCAACCGCCTCTGGTGGCCATCCCTGATGATGTTCGGCCCGAGCGACGCCGACTCCCCCAACAGCGCCCAGTCCATGGCCTGGAAGATCAAGCGCCAGAGCAACGACGAGCTGCGCCAGCGCTTCATCGACCAGACCGTGCCGCAACTGGAGCTGCTCGGCTGCACCGCCCCGGACCCGCACCTGAAATGGAACGAGGAACGCGGCCACTACGACTTCGGCGACATCGACTGGAGCGAGTTCTACGAAGTGCTCAAGGGCAACGGCCCCTGCAACGTCGAACGCGTCGCCACCCGTCGCAAGGCCATCGAAGACGGCGCCTGGGTCCGCGAAGCCGCGGTGGCCCACGCCCGCAAACAACAACGCAAAGCGGACGCCGCTTGACCTGCCCCTGATCTGGAGATTCCCGCCATGTCCGAATGGACCCTTTTCGAAGTCTTCGTGCGCAGCAAGCACGGCCTGAATCACAAGCACGTCGGCAGCGTGCATGCCGCCGACGCGCGCATGGCCATCGAGAACGCCCGCGAGCTCTACACCCGTCGCAACGAAGGCGTGAGCCTGTGGGTGGTGCCCTCGGCGCTGATCACGGCCTCCTCCCCGGACGAGAAAGAGCCGCTGTTCGACCCGGCCCAGGACAAGGTCTACCGCCACGCCAGCTTCTACGAGCTGCCGGCCGAAGTCGGCCACATGTGAGGCCGCTGCCATGACCCAACGCGAAGACCTCATCCAATACTTGCTGCATCTGGGCGACAGTGCCCTGATCCAGGGCCAGCGCCTCTGCGAATGGTGTGGCCACGCGCCCGCCATCGAGGAAGAACTGGCGCTGATGAACGTCGGCCTCGACCTGGTCGGCCAGGCCCGCAACTGGCTGGAATACGCCGCCGAGCTGATTGCCGACGGCCGTGACGCCGATCACCTGGCCTTCCGCCGTGACGAACGTGCCTACCGCAACCTGCTGCTGGTGGAGCAGCCCAACGGCGACTACGCCGTGACCATCACCAAGCAGTTTTTCTTCGACGCCTGGCACTTCCAGGTGCTGCACGGCCTGAGCCAGTCGAGCGACGAGCGCGTGGCCGGCATTGCCGCCAAGGCCCTGAAGGAAGTCACCTACCACCTGCGTCGCTCCGGCGAGTGGGTCGAGCGCCTCGGCGACGGCACCGAGGAAAGCCACCAGCGCATGCTGGCGGCCGTTCGCGACCTCTGGCGCTTCACCGTCGAGCTGGTGAACGGCGACGAGGTGGAACAGCGCCTGTTCGAGGCCGGCATCGCGCCGAACCCGGCAGACATCGCCGCGGCCTGGAAGGCCAAGGTCGCCGACATCTTCGCCAGCGCGACCCTGCCGCTGCCGGAGCCGGCCAGCTACTTCTACCTGTCCGGCCGCAAGGGCCTGCACACCGAGCACCTCGGTCTGCTGCTGGCCGAAATGCAGTTCCTCCAGCGGGCCTACCCCGATGCGTCCTGGTGAGCTGATCGCCAGCGACCGCGGCGCCAGGCCCGGCGCGCCGGATGATCTGGCGCACGCCTGGTCGGTGCTGGGCGAGGTGATGGACCCGGAAGTGCCGGTGGTCAGCGTGGTCGACCTCGGCATCGTCCGCGGCCTCGACTGGCAGGACGGGCACCTCCACGTGGTGGTCACCCCGACCTACTCCGGCTGCCCGGCCACCGAGGTGATCGAGCACGACATCGAGCAGGCCCTGCAAGGCGCCGGTTTCGCCGCGCCGCAGCTGGAGCGCCGCCTGACCCCGGCCTGGACCACCGACTGGATCAGCGAGGACGGCCGCGAACGCCTGCGCGCCTACGGCATCGCCCCGCCGGCCGGCAGCACCAGCAAGCGCAGCCTGCTGGGCGACTCCGGTGATGTCTGCTGCCCGCAATGCGGCAGCGCGCACACCGAGCTGCTCAGCCAGTTCGGCTCCACGGCCTGCAAGGCGCTGTACCGCTGCCGCGACTGCCTGGAACCTTTCGACTATTTCAAGTGCATCTGAGTGGCTTGCCACCGGAGACGACGACAATGAGCAAATTCCATAGCCTGACGATCAAGGAAGTGCGCCCGGAAACCCGTGACGCGGTGTCCATCGCCTTCGACATTCCCGCTGATCTCGCCGACAGCTTCCGCTTCACCCAGGGCCAGCACCTGGTGATGCGCACCCAGTTGGACGGCGAGGAAGTGCGCCGCTCCTATTCCATCTGCACCGGCGTCAACGACGGCGAACTGCGCGTGGCGATCAAGCGCGTGGCCGGCGGCCGTTTCTCCGCCTATGCCAACGACAGCCTGAAGGCCGGCCAGAGCCTCGAAGTCATGCCGCCGTCCGGCCACTTCTTCGTGGAGCTGGATGCCGCGCGCCACGGCAACTACCTGGCTGTGGCCGCCGGCAGCGGCATCACGCCGATCCTGTCGATCATCAAGACCACCCTGGAAGCCGAGCCCCACAGCAGCGTCACCCTGCTCTACGGCAACCGTTCCAGCGGCTCGGCGCTGTTCCGCGAGCAGCTGGAAGACCTGAAGAACCGCTACCTGCAGCGCCTCAACCTGATCTTCGTGTTCAGCCGCGAACAGCAGGACGTGGACCTCTACAACGGCCGTATCGACGCCGACAAGTGCGGCCAGCTGTTCTCCCGCTGGATCGATGTGAAGTCCCTGGACGCCGCCTTCATCTGCGGCCCCCAGGCCATGACCGAGACCGTACGTGACCAGTTGAAAGCCAACGGCATGGCCGCCGAGCGCATCCACTTCGAGCTGTTCGCCGCCGCCGGCAGCGCCCAGAAGCGCGAAGCCCGCGAGGCCGCCCGTGAAACCGACAGCGCCGTGAGCCAGGTCACCGTGATCAGCGATGGCCGCGAACTGTCCTTCGAGCTGCCGCGCAACAGCCAGAGCGTGCTCGACGCCGGCAACGCCCAGGGCCTCGAGCTGCCCTACTCCTGCAAGGCCGGCGTCTGCTCCACCTGCAAATGCAAGGTGATCGAAGGCGAGGTGGAGATGGACAGCAACTTCGCCCTGGAGGACTACGAAGTGGCCGCCGGGTACGTGCTGTCCTGCCAGACCTTCCCCATCAGCGAAAAAGTGGTCCTCGATTTCGACCAGCTCTAAGCAAAACCCGTAGGAGCAAGCTTGCTCGCGAAGCTGTTTGACAGACCCCGTTCGCCAGCAAGCTGGCTCCTACAAAAACCAGAGCAACACCCGGGCCTTGCCGTCGGCCCCTTGAAGCACCGCCTCGACAATCACAAAAAGAGAGAGCAACCATGACCCCGCAAGACCTCGATCGCATCCGGCAACACCCGGACTTCATCCAGCTGGTCCGGCGCAAGCAGCGCCTGACCTGGTCCCTGACCCTGGCCATGCTGGTGATCTACTACGGCTTCGTGCTGCTGGTGGCCTTCGCCCCCGGCGTGCTCGGCCAGACCCTGAACGGTGGTGTCACCAGCGTCGGCATGCTGGTGGGCGTGGTCATCGTCCTGCTTTCCTTCGCCCTGACCGGCCTCTACGTGCAACGCACCAACGCCGTGCTCGACCCGCTGAATGACAAACTGAAGCAGGAGTGCGGCCAATGAAGACCCTGCGCAATCTGCTCCTCGCCGCCGGCCTGCTGGCCGCCGAAAACGCCCTGGCCGCCGACGCCGCCGCGCGCCCGCTGAACTGGAACGCCATCGGCATGTTCCTGCTGTTCGTACTCTTCACCCTCGGCATCACCCGCTGGGCCGCCCTGCGCACCCGCTCGGCCGCCGACTTCTACACCGCCGGCGGCGGCCTCACCGGCTTCCAGAACGGCCTGGCTATCGCCGGCGACATGATCAGCGCGGCCTCCTTCCTCGGCATCTCCGCGATGATGTTCATGAACGGCTACGACGGCCTGCTCTACGCCCTGGGCGTGCTCGCCGGCTGGCCGATCATCCTGTTCCTGATCGCCGAACGCCTGCGCAACCTCGGCAAGTACACCTTCGCCGACGTGGTCTCCTATCGCCTGGAACAGAGCCCGATCCGCATCACCGCGGCCTTCGGCACCCTGACCGTGGCGCTGATGTACCTGGTGGCGCAGATGGTCGGCGCCGGCAAGCTGATCGAGCTGCTGTTCGGCCTCTCCTACTTCCAGGCCGTCATGCTGGTGGGCGCGCTGATGGTCTGCTACGTGACCTTCGGCGGCATGCTGGCCACCACCTGGGTGCAGATCATCAAGGCGATCCTGCTGCTGTCCGGCACCACCTTCATGGCCTTCATGGTGCTCAAGCATTTCGGCTTCAGCACCGAAGCCATGTTCGTCGCCGCCACCTCGGTGCATGCCAAGGGCACCGCCATCATGGCGCCTGGCGGCCTGCTGTCGAACCCCATCGATGCGATTTCCCTGGGGCTGGGCATGATGTTCGGCACCGCCGGCCTGCCGCACATCCTGATGCGCTTCTTCACCGTCAGCAACGCCAAGGAAGCGCGCAAGAGCGTGTTCTACGCCACCGGTTTCATCGGCTACTTCTACCTGCTGCTGATCGTGGTCGGCTTCGGTTCCATCGTCATGGTCGGCACCAACCCGGACTTCCGCGACGCGGCCGGCGCCATCATCGGCGGCGGCAACATGGTCGCCGTGCACCTGTCCCACGCCGTGGGCGGCAGCCTGTTCCTCGGCTTCATCTCCGCCGTGGCCTTCGCCACCATCCTCGCCGTGGTCGCGGGCCTGGCACTCTCCGGCGCTTCGGCGGTGTCCCACGACCTCTATGCCTGCGTGATCCGCAAGGGAAAGGCGACCGAGCGCGAGGAAATGCGCGTGTCGCGCATCGCCACCCTCGGCATCGGCGTGCTGGCGGTGATCCTCGGCCTGCTGTTCGAGTCGCAGAACATCGCCTTCCTCTCCGGCCTGGTGCTGGCCATCGCCGCCTCGGTCAACTTCCCGGTGCTGTTCCTCTCCATGTTCTGGAAAGGCCTGACCACCCGGGGCGCCGTGGCCGGCAGCGTGATGGGCCTGCTCTCGGCCATCGTCCTGCTGGTGCTGAGCCCGGCGGTCTGGGTCAACGTGCTGCACCACGACAAGGCGCTCTTCCCCTACTCCAACCCGGCGCTGTTCTCCATGGGCCTGGCCTTCTTCAGTGCCTGGCTGTTCTCGGTGACCGACGCCTCCGAGCGTGCCAAGGAAGAACGCGGCCGCTACCTGGCGCAGTTCATTCGCTCCATGACCGGCATCGGCGCAGCCGCTGCCAGCCGCCACTGAGCCCAGACGAACCGGATGATGGATACAAGAACAATGACCCACAGCCGTACCTGCGCGCCGCTCCTTGCGGCGCTCACCCTGCCCTTCGCCACCTCGGCCCTGGCGGGTTTCATCGAAGACAGCAAGGGCAGCCTGGAGCTGCGCAACCACTACATCAACCGCGACTTCCGCCAGGACGGAGCGCCCCAGTCCAAGGCCGAGGAATGGGGCCAGGGCTTTACCGCGCGGATCGAGTCCGGCTTCACCGAAGGCACGGTCGGCGTCGGCCTGGACGCCATCGGCGAGCTGGGCGTGAAGCTCGACTCCAGCCGCGACCGTCGCGGCACCGGCCTGCTGCCCTTCGGCCCCACCAGCAAGGAGCCGGTGGACGACTACAGCGAGCTGGGCGTGACCGCCAAGCTGCGCGCGTCGAAGAGCGTGCTGCGCCTCGGCACCCTGCAGCCGCTGCTGCCAGTGGCCACCTACAACGACACCCGGCTGCTCTCCTCCACCTTCCAGGGCGGCATGCTGACCAGCCAGGAACTGGACGGCCTGACCTTCAACGGCGGCCGCCTGACGCGGACCAACCTGCGCGACTCCTCCGGCCGCGACGATATCGGCCTGGGCGCCGCCACCAGCGATGCCTTCGACTTCGCCGGTGGCACCTACGCGATCAACCCGCAACTGGCGCTCAGTTACTACTACGGCACGCTGGACGAGATCTACCGCCAGCAGTTCGCCGGGCTGCTGCACACGCTGCCGCTGCCTGGCGGCTTCAGCCTGAAGAGCGACGTCCGCTACTTCGATAGCCGCGGCGACGGCGTGGAGCGCGCCGGCAAGATCGACAACCGCAACTTCAACGGCATGTTCAGCCTGACCAAGGGGCCGCACCGCGTCAGCGCGGCCTGGCAGCAGCTATCGGGCGACAGCGCCTTCCCCTTCCTCAATGGCGGCGACCCCTACGTGGTCAACCTGGTGACCTTCAACACCTTCACCCGCGCCGAAGAGGACTCCTGGCAACTGCGCTACGACTACGACTTCGCTGCCCTCGGCATCCCCGGCCTGACCTTCATGACCCGCTATGTCGACGGCCGTAACGTCAAGACCGCGACCGGCGACGACGGCGAGGAATGGGAGCGCGACAGCGACCTCGCCTACGTGATCCAGAGCGGCACCCTCAAGGGCCTGAGCCTGCGCTGGCGCAACGTCACCTTCCGTTCCGGCAATGGCCTGACCACCGACCTCGACGAGAACCGCCTCATCCTCGGCTACACCCTGGCCCTCTGGTAAGGCAGACGAAACCACAGGCCGGCCGTCGCGAAGGCGGCGCCGGCCCCAACCCTTCACGGAGAAATCCTCATGAACAATGCCCTCACGCTGCAAAGCTTCATCGGCGGTCGCTGGATCGGCCAGCAAGGCGCCCAGGCACTGCGCAGCGCCATCGACGGCAGCCCCCTCTTCCGCGCCCACGAGGAAGCCCTGGACTTCTCCGAAGCGGTCGAACACGGCCGCAAACGTGGCATCGCCAGCCTCATGGCCCTGGACTTCCAGCAGCGTGCGGCGCGCCTCAAGGCCCTGGCGCTCTACCTGAACGAGCACAAGGAGCAGCTCTACACCCTGTCCCGCCACAGCGGCGCCACCCGCGCCGACAGCTGGATCGACATCGAAGGCGGCAGCAGCACCCTGTTCAGCTACGCCGGCCTCGGCGCCCGCGAACTGCCGTCCGGCAACATCGTCCATGAAGGCCCGGCCATGCCGCTGGGCAAGCAGGGCACCTTCGCCGGCACCCATATCCTGGTGCCGCGCGGAGGCCTGGCGGTGCACATCAACGCCTTCAACTTCCCCATCTGGGGAATGCTGGAGAAGTTCGCCCCGAGCTTCCTCGCCGGCATGCCCTGCATCGTCAAACCGGCCACCGCCACCAGCTACCTGACCGAGGCCGCCGTGCGCCTGATGCACGAATCCGGCCTGCTACCCGAGGGCAGCCTGCAGCTGATCATCGGCGGCACCGGCGACCTGCTGGACCGCCTGCAGGGCCAGGACGTGGTGACCTTCACCGGCTCCGCCGACACCGCCGCCAAGCTTCGGGTGAACGCCAATCTGGTGCGCAACTCCATCCCCTTCAATGCCGAGGCGGACTCGCTGAACTGCGCCATCCTCGCCCCGGAAATCACGCCGGACGATCCGGAGTTCGACCTCTTCGTCAAGGAAGTCGCCCGCGAGATGACAGTCAAGGCCGGGCAGAAGTGCACCGCCATCCGCCGTGCCATCGTCCCGGCGAAACACATCGACGCCGTGGCCGAGCGCCTGCGCGAGCGCCTCTCCAAGGTGGTGGTCGGTGATCCGGCCGTAGAAGGCGTGAAGATGGGCGCCCTGGCTTCCCACGCCCAGCAGGCCGACGTGGCCGAGCGCCTCGACGCCCTGCTGGCGAGCAGCGAGCTGCTGTTCGGCGCCCGCGACGGTTTCGCCCCACGCGGCGAAGGCGTCAACGAAGGCGCCTTCTTCGCCCCCACCCTGCTGCGTGCCCGCGACCCGCATGCCGAGGGCGGCGCCCACGATATCGAGGCCTTCGGCCCGGTCAGCACCCTGATGGCCTACGACGACATCGACGAAGCCATCGCCCTGGCCGCCCGTGGCAAGGGCAGCCTGGTAGCCAGCCTGGTCACCAAGGACCCGCAGGTGGCCGCCCGCGTGGTGCCGCAAGCCGCCGCCCTGCACGGCCGTCTGCACATCCTGGATCGCGAATCCGCCGCCGAATCCACTGGCCACGGCTCGCCGCTGCCGGTGCTCAAGCACGGCGGCCCCGGCCGCGCCGGTGGTGGCGAAGAGCTGGGTGGCCTGCGCGCCGTGAAGCACTACCTGCAGCGCGCCGCCGTGCAGGGTTCGCCCACCATGCTGGCCGCGGTGACCCGCGAGCACGTGCGCGGCGCCAAGGTGATCGAGACCGAGGTACACCCGTTCCGCCGCTACTTCGACGAGCTGCAGATCGGCGAATCCCTGCTGACCCACCGTCGCACCGTCACCGAGGCCGACATCGTCAACTTCGGTTGCCTGTCGGGCGACCACTTCTACATGCACTTCGATGAGCAGGCCGCCCGCGACTCGCAGTTTGGCAAGCGCATCGCCCACGGCTACTTCGTGCTCTCGGCCGCCGCCGGCCTGTTCGTTTCCCCGGGCGTCGGCCCGGTACTGGCCAACTACGGCCTGGACACCCTGCGCTTCATCACCCCGGTGGGCATCGGCGACACCATCCAGGCGCGCCTGACCTGCAAGCGCAAGATCGACCAGGGCAAGAAGAGCCCGAAGGGCGAGCCGCAAGGCGTGGTGGCGTGGGACGTGGAAGTCACCAACCAGCACGGCGAACTGGTGGCCAGCTACGACATCCTCACCCTGGTGCTGAAACGCCCGGAAACCGTGTGAACCGAGTCGCTGCGTGAGTTTTCGACCGGCCCTTGGGCCGGTCTTTTTTTGCCTCGCGGCACGGCGGCACTCACCCCAGGCTCCCGTAGGTTGGCGCTGAGCACAGCGAAGCCCAACAAACCCGAGCGCACGAGCCATGGTCGTTGGGCTTCGCTGCGCTCTGCCCAACCTACGAAGTAGGCGCCCAATCCATGGGGGCGCCCGGAGGCAACTTCATCCCGGCTACGGTCGCCGCAGAAACCTCAAGCTGCGAAGGTCCCCCAGCAACCGTCTCAGAAAAGCTGGCTGGTACTGCTTGAATGCCCTTTCAACATCCGCGAAGTCCATATCCCGCTCCGCTTCCTGCGGACCGAACCAGTAACGGCTTTTGAGGCCGAAGGGCTCCCAAACCACGCAGCCCTTACCCCTGAATTGAAAGGAAACCAGGTATTTCGCGGAGCCGGAGGGATTCCGGCGCAATACCTCCGACACACCGTCGACCCGCGCCAGGGTGGAAACAACGTCCGTAACCGAGATGTAGGCATTCTCTATCTCGAAGGCATAGGTCGTGTCGGCCTCATTCTTGATTGGGAATGTACGCATGCGCTGAGAATCCTTCGCCCGAAGTACCGCCGTTAAGATTGCCCGCTCCACCAGTATTGAACCTCCGCGCCTGACCGGCACGCCGCTTATCACCCCCTCCTCCCCGCCGTAACGTCGCCTTGCCTGGCAGCCATGCCGGTGGGTGCACCCAACAACAAGAAAAGGCGAGGAAACAAATATGCTCAAACAAGGCGTTCTCGGCTGGCCAGACCGCTGTCCATCATGGAGCTCTGCCAGGTCCTCAACACCAGCCATCGCACCCTGCAGTACTGCTTCCGACAGATCTGCCAGGCCACGCCGATGCAGTTTTTCCTCTCGCTGCGCCTGGCCGAGGCAAGACGGCGCCTGAAGCTCGCCCCGCAGCAGAGCATCACCACCCTGGCGCTCGACCTCGGCTTCGCCAGTTCCAGCCACTTCTCCTCGCTGTACAAACGGCTGTATGCCGAACAGCCCTCGCTGATCAACCGCCGCAGCTAGGCCGGAACGCTAGGGTTCCAACCGCACCTTCCTTCTCCCTCCGAAAGCCCTGGAACCCGCCAGCACGCCGGGCTTTCCGCACCCCGCGAATCTGGCACGCAGCATCAAGGCGTTGGCAAGCAGGCACAAGGCCAGCTGCCTGCAACTCCTTAGTATCCGGACGCAGAAACGCTCCGCAGCCAATACCTACAAGAAGGAAGCCACGCATGCTCCGGTCCCCGCTGTTTCGTCTTTCCACCCTCGCGCTACTGATCGGCGCCACCGCGCAGGTCGGTGCCTTCGAGCTTTACGCCGATGACGACACCCATCTGAACGCTGACCTGGAGGCCGTGTTCGGCTTCTTCCACAGCGAGGAGAACTACGCCATCACCGGTTCCAAGAGCGAGGGCTCGTCGTCCTGGCGCGAGGGCTACGCCAAGTACGGCATCAGCTTCGACCAGGGCCTGGCGGGTGCCGGCACCGGCTACGGCAAGTTCAACCTGCTCAGCTCCGGCACCTGGGGCGATGGCGACGCGGCGGGCTTCACCGACGGTTCCGAGCGCACCACCAAGATCGAGGACGCCTACCTCGGCTGGCGCTCCGGCAGTCTGGTCGAGGCCCTGGGCGAAGATGGCGTGGACGTCTCCTTCGGCCGGCAGAACGTCATGATCGGCGACGGTTTCCTCATCAACGGCGACGCCCTGAACCTCGGCAAGGGCCTCGCCGACGGCGAATTCAACCGTGGCGGCGCCTACTGGCTGGCCGCGCGCAAGGCGTTCGACCAGACCGCCGTGCTGCGCCTGGGTGGCAAGGACGGCCTGCGCGGCGACCTGATGTGGCTGAAGTCCGACAACCGCGCCCAGGCCAAGCCCGAGCTGCTGGTGGGCAACCTGGAGCACGTCTCCGAGGCCGGCACCCTGGGCCTGACCGCCATCGACATTCGCGACATCGACGAAGAGTTCGCCTCGCCCTTCCAGGCCGAGCGCGACGGCATGAAGACCTACAGCGTGCGCGGCCAGGGCAATGCCGGCGTGGAGAACCTGTTCCTCTCCGGCGAATACGCCTGGCAGGACAAGAAGGACGTCGACGACGAGAACGCCTGGTACCTGGAAGCCGGCTGGACCTTTGCCGACGTGGCCTGGAGCCCGAACCTCAGCTACCGCTACAGCCGCTTCTCGGAAGGTTTCGACCCGCTGTTCACCGGTTTCAGCCGTGGCTACGGCACCTGGTTCCAAGGTGAGGTGGCGGCCAACTACGCCGGCCCCTTCAACACCAATACCCAGGTCCACCACGTCGCCTTCAAGGTCTCGCCGCTGGAGAACCTCAGCGTCGGCGCGCTCTGGTTCGACTTCAACACCCTGGACCGCGACCTCGGCAACTTCGATGGCCGCGAGCTGGACCTCTACGCCGAATGGGCGGTGAGCGACCACCTGATCGTCATGCCTGTGGTCGGCCTCTACCAGCCGGACAGGAGCGCGGACGAAGGCGGCACCCAGATCGGTGGCGACGACAGCAACCTCTATAGCCAGCTGGTGTTCGTCAGCATGTTCTAACCCTGCCCGGGGCGGCGCCGACCAGTCGGCGCTGATCGCCCGCCAGACCAGCGAAATGAATTTGCAGATTGCCAGTGCCGCCGAGGAGCAAAGCAGCGTCGCAGAAGAGATCAATCGAAATGTCGAGGCCATCCGCGACGTCACCGGGTCGCTCTCCGGCCAGGCCGAGCAGTCGGCCCGGGCCAGTCGCCAACTCAATGAGCTGGCCAACCATCAGCAAGGGCTGATGCAGCAGTTTCGCGTCTGAGACCCACAAGGTCTCGTCGTGTCCAAGGGCAGCCTCGCTGCCACTCCCCGTCGCCACCGATCTGAAGGGTTACCCGCCCCGACTGATCGGTGGCACCCCAGCCTTCCGCCACAAAGGTGTGACCGACGCCCGGGCAGGCCGCGTCATCCAGAAAAACCTCCCTGTTCGCAGAAGCCTCCATGCATACACTTCGCAAAGCCCTGCACAACGAGCTTCACTCGCGCCCGTCGATCTATTTCCGCGATCCGGCCCACGTCTACCACTTCGCCTTCGCCGATACCGAAGACGTCTGCGATGCCCTGGTCGATCGCCTCAACCAGGCCGCCGATGCGCCCCTGGCCACCAACGGCTCCCAGGGTCTGTTACGCCTTGGCGAGAACACCCTGAAATGGGAACGCCATACCGAGTTCTTCACCCTCACCCTGGTGGTGCCACGCAATGCCGGCGGCGAATACTGGCCGCCTCTGCCCCCCGCGCTGGAAAGCCTGGTGACCGACCATCGCCATCTGCTGATCAACGCCGACCAGGTGCTGGTGGAATCCGAAGCGGACTGGACCGGTGACCCCAGCGCCTATGGCTTCAAGGACCCTTCAGGCTCCAACCTGGGCGGTGGCGATGCCGCCGCCTGGTCGGACTTCCGCCTGACCGAGGAAGGGGTGAACCGCATCCTCCTGGTCAACCGCCGGCTCAATGCGTACCGCCTCGGCCGGATGATCCGTCGCCTGCTGGAGATCGAGACCTACCGGATGATGGCCTCCCTCACCCTGCCGGTGGCCCAGGCGGTGAGCGTGCAACTGAAGGACTACGACAAGGAACTGACCCAGCTTTCCGACCGCAATGCCGAGGGCAAGAGCAGCGCCAAGGCAGTCTCGGCCGATATCGCCGCGCTTTCTGCGCGCATCGTGCGCAGCACCGCTCGCACCCGGCAGCGTTTCAGCGCCACCGAGGCCTATGCGCAGATCGTCTTCGAACGCATCAACGAGTTGCGCGAATCCCATGTTGGCGACTGCCAGCGCCTAGGTGTGTTCATCGAACGGCGCTTCCGTCCCACCGTGCGTTACTGCGCCGCCACCGACCAGCGCCTGGTGCGTCTGGGCCAGAGCGTCGCCAACCTGGGCGACCTGCTGCAGGCGCGGGTGCAGGTGGAAGTGGAGGAGCAGAACTCCGAGATCCTGCGCAGCCTGAATGCCCGCGCCGACACCCAGATCAAGATCCAGAAGGCGGTGGAAGGCCTGTCCATCATCGCCATCAGCTACTACCTGCTGAGCCTGTTCAAGCTGTTCTACGGTGGCCTGCACACCCTCGGGCTGGATGTCTCGGCGAAGACCGCGATCCTGGTGATGACGCCTGTGGTGGTGCTGATTCTTGGCGGGATCTTCCTGCGCATCAGGAAGGCGAAGCGGCATTGATCGCGCTTTTCCTGTGGGGGCGATTTCAATCGCTGAGCAGGTCGCAGACCTGCCTTGATCACAGGGGCAGCTTCGCTGCCCATAGCGAATGAATTCGCCCCCACAAGTTTCCTGCGCCCGCAATTCGACAAATCCCAGGCAAAAAAAGACCCGGCAAAGTGCCGGGTCAATAACCGTGATTAGCCTGATGAGGAGATAATCTGATGAGTCCGAAATCTGGGCTTGTCAGCTTATCCAGCTGGCCGCGAGGCCAGTGATTTGAATAATAACGATTCTCATTTCTTAGTCAAGCGCGATTTTGCAGATTCTGAGAAATCAATGGCATTCGCCTGTCGCTCAACCTCACCTGCTCTCCTCCAGCCCACTCAATCCAGCGTCATCCCCGCCTCGGCCAGAGTGCGGCGATAGCACTCGTACAATGAGTCCACGCGACTCCAGACCTGCCCCGCGCATTCATCCAAGGCGATATGGCTGCTGGCGCGGCAGCGGGCCTCCAGGCCGCAGCCCTGATAGAAGGCGTTCACCACCTCGACCATGGGCTCGCGCTGGTTCTCCATCAGCACCGCGGCGTGGGCCAGCACCACGTGCCGGCTGTCCGCGCGGCGGCGCCGCCAGCGCTGGGCGGTGCCCACCAGCTTGCGCGCCTCCAGGTTGACGTTGTAGCGACCATCGCAGAAGGCGCCGTCTACCTCGCCCAGCCCACCTTCCAGGTCCAGGTCGGCGAGCCAGTTGAGCATGGGCTGGCAAAGACGCAGGTAGGCGGTTTCGATGCGGGTCAGTTCCCCTTCGTGGGGAGGCAAGGCATAAGCCAGGGCCACGTTGAGCACCGCGGGTGACTGGGGCACGGGCTCGCCGCCGCTGTCTCGCAGCGCAATCGGCCAGCCGAGGGCCACGCATTCGGCTTCGGCGGCGGCGAAACCGGCCAGCCGGCTCATCCGCTGCGGCATCACCAGTGCCGCCTCGGTAGGCCGCCAGAGCAGCAGCCCGCATTCCAATTCGCCCTGCTGGACGCGGTCCAGCAAGTGGCGCTCCGCGTCCAGGCCTTCGATCACGGCGAAGCGTGAAATCTGCTGCATGAGTGCTCTCCAGTTCCGTCAAATTTACAGCGGCTTGCAATCGAAAAGGCTTTGCGGCGCCGGCGATACCCGATACCCAGAAGGCCACGTTCCCTCGACGACAACCATCGGCGCTCCTTCCTAACATGGTCCGCCGCCGCCGGCGTCCTGCCCTTCCTGCTGGGCGAGCGTAGCAGCCTGGCAGACCGAGAGTTTACCCATCGGACTGTCAGGGGGCGGCTTCGCCGCCCTTGGCAAATGAATTCGCCCCTACACCTACTTCACGATGGCCAGCTCGAAGGAACCCTGGTCGGCGTGCTCGTGCACCTGCATGCCCGACTCGCTCAGGGCCAGGTCCTGCAGGGGGCGTTTGAAGGGCTTGTTGTCCAGGGTCTGCAGGCTGCGGTCCTCGTTGGTGGTGAGCAGCAGCACATAGCGTTCGCCCTGGTTGGCGCGGACCTGCACCGTGCCTTCGATATAGGCGTAGCGATACCAGGTTTCGCCGTGCAGTTGGTAGACGGCGTCGCTCACCAGGCGGGTCGGGCGCTTGGCGTCGTCGAGGAACAGCAGCGAGGGATAAACCACCTGGCGGTTGGCGAAGCTGCGAATGCGCAAGCCGTAGCTATGCTGCGAGCGCGGCAGCTTGAGGGCGCTGTAGTAACTCCGGCCCATGGGGAAATCGAAGCTGGGGGACAGGTTGTTCAACTCCTCGAAGCGCGGCTCCTCGGCCGAGACCTCAGTGAAGGCGTCGTCCGCCAGTTGGCCGCAGCAGCGGTCCACCAGGCTCTGGTAGAGGGCCTCGCCACGCTCCTCGCTGCCTTCGAGCAAAGCCTTCATGGCGGCGCTGGGTTGGCCGTCCAGGGAAGGCAGCAGTGCGGCCTTGCGCTTGAACTCCAGTTCGCGGCTCTCGGTGTAGGCGATGGGGCCCGGTCCTTGAGCGTCGCTGCCCTGCTCCCGGCCACGCGCCGGCACCGGTGAGTTGTGGGTGCGGCCCTGTTCATCGACCCAGGTGAAATAGGCCGGCCCCTGTTCCGGTCGGGAATAGCCGCGCCCTTCCAGCACGTCGGCGTCTATGTACTCGGCCGAACGCTGGCCATTGGGCAGGACGAAATCGCGCTGGCCCGACTCCACCTGGCCGGCGGCGTAGAAGCTGTTCTGCAGGTTGCCGCTGGCGTCCACCCAGGTGAAGTAGCGCCGCTTGCTCTCGCCACTGGTTTGGCTGCCGGGCCAGCGGGTGCCGTCGTCATCCTGCAGGCGCGCCTGGTCGCTCTGCGCGATGCGCTTGGCGGCCTGGCGCTGCTGCTCGCTGTAGCGGCCGTCGACGAAGGTGTTGTGTACCCGGCCCTGGTCGTCGATCCAGGTCAGGTAGCGACCGCTGGTGGCCTGGGCGGCGCCGGTAAGGGTCAGGGCGATGAGCAGGATGGGCGCTTTCATCATCAGAAGGTCGTCTGGTAGGTCAGGGCGAGGATGTAGGCCTTCACCGAGGTCTCGACGTTCTGGCCCGCGTAGGGGTTGTAGACCAGGTTGTCGATGCCGGTGCAGTTGAGGTTGCAGCTGCTGTCGGCCTTGGTGCTCTGCCTGGAGGTGAAGTAGTTGAAGCCGATGTCGATGTTGGTGTCCTTGTCCCAGCGGTAACCGAGACCCAGGCCGTAGAGGTGGGCATCGCCTATGGGCGCGAGCACATCGGCCTTGTCGTCGGGGATGGCCGAGGGGCGCCATTCGTAGCCGGCGCGCAGGGCCAGCCGGTCGTTCCACTGGTACTGCACGCCCAGGGCCCAACTCCAGGTATCGCGGTAGCCACGGTCGAGGATGATGCTGGTATCGGTGGCCTTGCCGCCACCGAAGGTCTTGGCGATGCGCAGCAGGTCCAGCTCGCGGTCGAACTCGATCTCGAACTCGTTCCAGTCGCTGTAGCCGCTCCACTTCAGGTCGACGTTGACCTGCCAGCGTTCGGAAGGCTTGAGCTTGATGCCGGTGGAGAAGTTGTCCGGATAGGTCATGTCGAGGGAGGCGTTGCCAGATTCTTCGTCGACATTGCCGTAAGGGAATATCGGGCTCAGCACCTGGCCGAACAACGAGGATTGCAGGCCGGACCAGAAGCCCTGCCATTGCTGGCTGTAGTCGACCCGGTACTTGCCCTGCAGGTGCATGCGCGCCTCGCTCTGGTAGGTGGCGCCCCAGGCGAACCAGTCGGTGGGCTCCCAGAGCACGCCGATGTTGTAGGTAGGCGACAGCGACTGCTGCAGGTCGAGATCCATATTGGCGAGGCTGTCGAAGGGGCCGATCTTGCCGCCGCAGACGTTGATCAGGCCGGACACTACTTCGCCCATCCCCGGCAGGCAGAGGAACTCGTTGAATAGCCGGGTCAGGCCGGTGAGGAAGCCCGGGTTGCGGAAGTCCTGGTTGAGCGCCATGGCCTGGTGGGAGAAACCGATCGACAGGCCCAGCGCCAGCTCGTCGTTCATCTGGTAGCCCACCGAGGGCGAGAAGTAGGTGATGCGCTGCAGGGCCACTTCACGTCCCTGGTAACGCGCCGGGTCGCTGTCCGAGTCCCGCGAGTAGCCCAGGGCCATGGGCGCGTAGACGTTGGTGGCGAAGGTGAACTTGGAGCCCGGCGGGTTGATCGAGAGCCCGGCCAGCGGCGCGAAGAGCACCGGCACCTCGGTCATGCCGCCCATGCCGGGCAGGTACATGGCCGGGGTCATGGTGCGGCTGCTGGAGTTCTTCACCGGATCGTCGTCGTAGCCGAGGAAGCCGTAGTCCTCCGGCGCCTCGAATCGGGCGCGGATATCCATCACCCCGGTGAGGAGCTTCACCGTGCTCTGGCGACCCTTGAGCTTGGTCAGGGCGGCCGGGTTGTAGTGCACGGCGTCGATCCCGGAGGAATCTGCCGTGACGGCGTTGGCCATTGCCATGGCCTTGGGGTTGCCGATGGTCAGGTCGTTGGCCAGTTGCGCCTGGGCCAGGCCCGCCCAGCACAAGCCGACCCCGGCAATCGCCCGCGCAAGCGGCGACAGTTGCATGCTCATGAGGTACTCGCTCGCCGGTTACTGGGCCTTGAGGCCCTTGATGTCGAGAGGCACGGAGAGCCCCAGGAGTACGTCCGGTGAATCCTCGGTCATGCCGAAGCCGGCGTTGACGTTGACGATGTAGTCAGGCGACGTCCGCAGGCCGAGGGAGAAGTTCATGATCGAACTGGTCTGTTCGGTGCCCTCCAGGTTGTCGTTCTCGAACCTGTAGGTAGGCGCCATGCTGTAGGCCATCTGGTAGGAGGTGGCCAGGGACACGTCGTAGGACAGCGCGTAAGCGAAGCCCATGCTGAAGTTGATCGTGTCGCCCGGCTCCACGTCTTCCAGGATGCGCCCGCCGCGCATCTGGTGGATGTCGTGCACCGGCATGTTGTAGGTGTACCCGACCGAGCCGAACAGCACGACCGGGTCGATCACGTAGGACATGTTGGCGCCGACGCCCAGGCTGTAATAGCCGCTGCCGGTGGACAGGTCATTCTCGGAGTTGATGTCGTACGGGCTCTCGCCGGTGGGCAGACCGAGGGTGGCGAAGAGCGTGGTGACCGGGCGCCCGCGGGTGGAGGACCAGGGCTGCCAGCGCAGGGAGGCGGAGATGTCGCCGAGGCTGTAGACGTTGAGGTCGCGCTCGGTGTCGTACTTGGCGACGAAGGGCAGGCGCACGCTGAAGGTCAGGTTGTCCCACACCCCGTAGTCGAAGGTGAAGGAGTTGGTGAAGGTGTGCTGGGCCTCACTTTGGCTGAGCACGCTGTAGACGTTGCTGCCGGTGCGGAAGGTCTCGATCTGGGTGTCGCGCACCTGCGAGTAGTCGAAGCCGTAGGTGAGCGTGCGCTCGCCCTTCTTCAGCAGCGTGTAGCTCTTCTCCGATGCCTGGAAGACTTCCTCCAACGCCTTGGCGCTGTCGGCGTCGTCCTCCTTCTTGCTCAGCGCGTCACGCGCGTCTTCCACCGAGGCTTCCTCGGCTTGCAGCGGCAGACTGGTACAGAGCACCAGCATGGCCAGCCATGCGTATTCCCTTGGTCCCATGGTGCTATCCCCAGGCCTTTCTTGTTATGTGCGGGTGTCACTTGCGGCGGATGTAGCGGATATCGCCCCCCGAGCCGAGTTCATCGATTTCGTTCTCGGTGAATTTGGTGATCTGCGGAAATGTCTGGAACGCCAGCAGGCTGACGGTGCGATCGTCCACCAGGCGCAGGTCGCGCTCGGTCAGGGCCATGGCGTTCTGTGGTTCGTTGCCCGAAGGGAAGATCACGAAGAGGACGTTCTGGTCCCAGATTTCCCCGAAACGGGCACGGGTGAAACTGATGTTGCCAAGGGCGGGGTCGGCGACGAACACATGGTCGTTGTAGACATCGCGCACCACCACGAAATGTTTGAAGCCGCCATAGTGGATCGGAACGATGGCCGGGTGCTCCAGGGCGTCGAGGTCGCCGAACTCGGCACGGAAGCCGCCGCTCTTGTAGCCCAGGGCACTGACGAAGCGCTTCATGTCGAGCAGCGAGAAACCACGGCGCTCGACGATCTTGTCGGCCTCGCCGTAACGCAGCAGGCCTTCCATCACCTGGCGCTCTTCCAGGTTGCGGCCCAGGTAGTAGTCCAGCATCGTGGTCAGCGCGGCGGAGCCACAGCTGTAGTCATAGGCCTGGCGGATGACGTTGCGGAATTGCAACTGGCTCATGGGCTCGACCACCGCCGTTTCGCGATAGGGCCCGTTGGGTGAAAGCGGCTGGCTGATATTCACCGCGCCTTGCGGCTGCGGCTTGGTATCCACCGCCTGGGTGAAGCCGAACAGACCCAGCAAACTGCCAACCAGGATTTCGATCATTGCCGTTCCGACTACAGGGCTTGCGGGGAAAGACCCCGTCGGCAGGAGCCGACGAGGTTTTCCGGGTTACAGGATGAACGCGGCTATCAGTGGCCCCAGACCTTGATGGTGGAACCGGACATGTTCATGTTGTTGACGGCCAGGGAACCGATGCTGGCGGCGCTCGCGTCGCCGACGCGGATGGCGCCGACGGCGAGCTGGCCGGTGATGGCCGGCAAACTGATCTGCAGCTTGTCGTTGCCGCCGGCGCCACCGTCGATGACGTCGATCTTCAGCGGGTCGCTGTCGAGGATGTCGAAGCCGGTGAAGGAAATGGTTTCCAGGCGCAAGGTGCCGGAGGTGGTGGTGCCACCGGTGGTTTCGGAGTCGGTGTAGACCACGCTGCCGATGCTGCCGTTGAAGCTGCCGGAGATGCTGATGCCGTCCTGGCCGGTCACACCGGACAGCGCGGAATCGTCCATGGCCCGAAGGTCGGCCTGGGCCATGAAGGGAGCAGCGAGTACAGCAGCAGCCAGAGCCAGTTGTTTGAAGCTTTTCATATTTTTCTTATCTCCAAAGTTCACAGGAGGGTTGCCCCAGGGCCTGCCGTCGACTCCTGTCAGTGGCAGTCGGACCGGCTGACGCCGATCTCCAGGCCGGACACTGCTTCCCTAGGCGCATCCGGCGAGGATTCGTGAAGCACCGGGCTTCTCGACCTGGGAACAAAGCTACTGACCCCCTCCCCGCCTGCCAGCCCATCCAAGGGATGGAGGCCAGCGGGGTCACCCCACCTCAGGCCTCACTCAGAAGACCCAGGCTCTTCCCTTTCAGTACCGCCTGGGTGCGGCTGCGCACGCCGAGCTTGGCGAACAGGTTGTGCAGGTGCCACTTGATGGTGGCTTCCGACAGGTGCACCGCCTGGGCGATATCGCGGTTGGAAAGACCGGCTGCGACATAGCGCAGGATCTCCCGCTCACGATGGCTAACGTCTTGATTTTCATCGAAAGTATCCGGATCAACCGAGAGCCGGCGGCACTGTTCGCGAAGGCTTTCGGCCACCCCCTGCCAGGCGCTGGCGCGCTTCGGCTCGGCGGCGCGCCAGGCGTCCCAAAACGGCAGCAGCCAAAGTGCGTCGTCCTGGAACAGCCGGCGGTAACCACGGTTCCAGGCTTCTTCCAGGGTGTTCTGGAACAAGGCGAAGGCTTTCTCGCTGTTACCTCTGCGCCAATACGCCACAGAAAGTAACAGCGACAGGCGTAGCCGCCGGTCGCGTTGATGCTCGTCCTGCTGTCGCGCCAGGCAGTTTTCCAGACTGGCCTGGGCCCGCTCCGGGCGCCGCTCGCTGAGGGCCAGGTGGGCTTCGGTCAGGGCCAAGGCGGTATGGGCATCGGCGTAGCGCGCCAGCGGCAACACGGCCAGGTGCTGCTGCAATTGCAGGCAGATGCGCTCGGCCTCGTTGGGCCGCCGCAGCCAGAGCAGGAACTGCACCTTGCAGGCCATGCCATGGGCGAACACCCGTTCGTAGCCGGCACCCTGCAAGCCAGCCAACCATTCGTCGAGCTGGGCCAGGGCCTGCTCCGGCTCGCCGGCGAAGAAGCGCGCCCGCGCCATCACCAGCTGGCCGCGGCTGATCAGCTCTACCGGCGTCGCCACATCGCGCCAGGTGGTGGCCAAGGGCAGCTCGGCGAGAATCGCCGCGTGGCGATCCTGTTCGTAGAGCAGGTCGGCATAGGCCAGGGCCAAGGGCCCGCCCACCCGGCTGCGCCGGCCGAACACCCGCTCGACCCGCGCCCGCGCGGTTTCGGCGATGGCACGGCCGCGCTCCAGCTCGCCGCTTTCCTTGCAGATCAGCGCCTCGATCAGGCTGGTCATTACGTGCAGGTATTCGCTGTCCACCAGCTTGAGGTTGTCGCGGGCCACGGCTATGGCCTTGGCCGCTTCGCCGAATTCGCCCATCAGCGCATAGGCCGCGGCCTGCACGCAGGCCAGGCTGGCACGGAACACCGGCTGGCTGTCCGGCACCATGCCGAGCCACTGGCGGGCGACCTTGAGGCAGGCCTCCAGCTTGTCCTGGTAGAGCATCACCAGCGCCTTGAGCACCTGGGACGCGGCCAGCAGTTCGCCGAGGCCGAAATGGATCACTTTGCCGCGTCCCTGCAGGAGGCGCGTATTGACTTCCTCGATCAGCGCCTCGGACTCAGCGAAGCGCTGCTCGAAGGCCAGCTGCCAGGCATAGAAGATCTGGAACACCGGATGCTCGCGGATAACCTCGGCCGGTACCGCCTTGAGCATGGAGAGGATGCCGTAGACCCGGTTGCCGGCGATCAGCCGCGCGCCCTGGCGCTCCAGCAGCTCGGCGGCGAAGGCAAAGTCGCGGCCGCGCAGGGCGTACTTGATGGCACGGTCCGGCAGGTCGCGGCCTTCGCACCAGCGCGCGGCGGCATGCAGCAGCGGCGTCGCGTCGGTCCGGCGCAGCAACCGACCCTGGAGGAATTCGGCGAACAGGTGGTGGTAACGGAACCAGTCGCCCTGCTCGTCCAGGGGAATGACAAAGAGCTGCTCGCGCTGCAGGCGCATCAGCATGTCGAGGCCATCGCGGCGGCCGGTCAGGGCATTGCACAGGTCGGCGCAAAACTCGTCCAGCACCGAGGTCTGCTCGAGGAACTGCTGCAGCGGTTGCGGCAGGCTGTCGAGCACGTCCTCGGTCAGGTAGTCGGCGATGTCGCGCTCGGTGCCGCTGAGGCTGGCGAGGAACGCCGCGCGGTCGGGATGTCGCGCCAGCGCCAGGCTGGCCAGGTGCAGGGCGGTGATCCAGCCCTCGGTACGGGTGTGCAACTGGCGAATCTCGCCAGCGGACAGCTGCAACTGGCGGACCTCGCGGAAGTAGGCTTCGGCTTCCTCCAGGGTCAGACGCAGGTCTTCGGCCTTGAACAGCAGCGACTCGGCCTCGCTGAACAGCAGACGGGGGGTGTAGCGCGTGCTGCTGACCAGGTGCACCCGCGGCGGCAGGTTCTCGATCAGGTAGCGCGCGCCCTGGTCCAGGGCGACATGGCGGATGCGGTGGAAGTCGTCGAGCATCAGGTAGAGCTCGCCCTCGATGCGCTTGAGGTCGCCGACGAAGGCATCGATCACGGCTTCGATGGGCCAGTTCACATCGCCCTGCAACAGCCCCACGGTATTCCCGCCGAACCCCGGCAGGGCCGCATCCACCGCGGCCACCAGGTACTGCAGCAGGCGCTGCGGCTCGCTGTCGGCCTCGTCGCAGGACAGCCAGGCGACGTGCGCGCCCTCGGCCTGCAGGTGCTGGCGGAACAGACTGAGCACCGTGCTCTTGCCGAAGCCGGCCGGGGCGCTGAGGATCAGCACGCGGCGGTCACGGGCGGCGAGCAGGCGCTCGATCAGGGCGCGGCGCGGCAGCAGCGGGCGGCCCCCTGCATCGGCCGGGAACAGTTTGGTGCGCAGCAAGGGAATCTGGTGCGGACGGGACAGGCAGAGATCGGTCATGGTTCGAGCAGCCCCAGCTCGCGGGCACGCCGGATCGCCTGGGTCCGGTTACGTACCTTGAGCTTTTCGTAGATGTTGTGCAGGTGCCACTTCACGGTCCCCAGCGCCAGGGCGAGCTGGTGACCTATCTCTTCGTTGGACAGCCCCTTGGCGGCGAGGCAGACCACCTCGCGCTCGCGGTCGGTGAGGCCTTCCTCGAGCACATCCTGGGACTTGCGCGCGTCCTGCCCCGGCCAGGCCGCCAGCAGGTCGCGGATGAAACCCTGCAACGCCGGCTGCCGCTCGGCCGCCTCCAGTTGCTGGAGCAACTGGCGAATGGCGTCGCCCTCTTCGATGAAGAGGCTGCGCACCCCTTCGCGCTCGGCGCTGAGCAGGCACTGCACCAGCAGGCTCTGGGCCCGCTCCTGGTAGCCCAGGCGCTGGTAGCTGAGGGCCGCCAGCAGGTCGAGGCGCAGACGCAGCAGGCCGTGCCAGTTGGGTTGCAGCTTGCCGCGCAACTGGCTGATCTCGTGCAGCGCTTCGCTGAAATGGCCGCGGGCCTGCTGCAGACGCACGCGGATCAAGCCCTGCACCCAGAGCGCCGAGTTGGCGCCGTGCTGGCTGCCACCTCCGGCCAGCTTGTTCCAGTCCACGCCCTTGAAACGCTGCTCGGCGCGCTTGACGCGATCGGCGCCCGGTTCCTGGAGGATCAGCGATATCTCGTCGGCCACCGCCCGCGCGTAGTAGCGCCAGGACTGGTTGCGCGCGGCGAGATTCTGCATCAGCACCAGGGTGGCCTGGGCTTCCTTGGGCTTGTCGTGCATGCGCTGGATGCGCGCGAGGAAGAGCATGCCCCGGGCGTAGATGTCGATGGGACGGATGACGTCGATATGGGTCAGGGCGGCGGCCAGGCGTTCTTCCAGGCCGGCGAGGCGGCCCTGCTGGTAGGCGATCAGGGATTCGACTATCACCGGCAGCGCCATGGCCCGGGACTTCTCGCCGAGTGCAGGCATGACCTGGGCGCGCATCTGCTCATAGAGCTTCTGCGCCTGCTTGACCTGCCCCTGCTCCAGCGCCAGGAGGATTTCCACGTTGGCCAGTTGCATGTCCAGGTAGCGGCCTTCGAGAAAGTGGTTGCGCTGCTGGGCCAGGGCCAGCAGGCGTCGGGCTTGCCCCGGCTGGACAAGGGCCACCTGGGCCATGGCGCCGATCACCAGGATGGCCACTTCGAGGAAGGCCTGGTTGCGGCCGAGCTGGGCCTCCACCCGGCGGGCGATGGTCACGCAGAGGTCCAGGTCGTCCTTCTGCAGGGCGATGGCGGCCTTGACCGCCAGGGTGGCCAGGTACTTGTCGCTCAGTTGGGTTTCGGCACGGGCCCCGCCCCAGCGCTCCAGCAGCTCGTCGAGCATCCGGTTGGCTTCCGGCAGGGCCATTTCCGTAGCGCGGTTCCAGACATCGGCCAGTATCAGGGTCGGGTAACGCTCGGCGATCTCGTCCGGCACCTTCTGCCGCCAGCGGTAGATCTTGTTCAGCTGGCCGCGGTTGATCAGGTCCAGGCCGCAGCCGTCCACCAGGGCGGCGAGCATCTCCGGGTCTTCGGCGAGGCTTGCGTGCTCGATGGCGAGGTTCTGCATGTGGTGGTTGGTGAACCACAGGCTGGCGTTGAAGTGCAGCTGCTTGAGGCGCTCCGGGTCGCTGGCCTTGAGGCGGCCGCGGAGGAAGTCGGCGAACAAGTGGTGGAAGCGGTACCACTGGCGCTCACGGTCGAGCGGCAGGAGGAACAGCTGCATGGTTTCCAACTGCTCCAACAAGGCCTGGCCGTCGTGGCGGCCGATCAGGGCATTGGCCAGGTCGCCGCTGAGCTGGCTGGCGATGCCGAGCGCCAGCAGGGCGTCCTGCAGTTCGGCGGGCAATTGTTCGAAGACGCTCGCCAGCAGGTACTGGCCGACCGTGGCCTGGTCGCAGCCCAGGCGTTCCATCTGCTCGGCGGCCTGGGGCTGGTGGCGCAACCAGAGGCTCGCCAACTGCACCCCAATCGCCCACCCTTCGGTATGGCTGTGCAGCGCCGCCAATACAGCATCATCCAGTTGCAGGCCGGAGCGGGCCAGGTAGTCACGGGTTTCTTCGGCGGAAAGGCGCAGCTCGTCGAGGCCGATCTCCAGCAGCCAGCCCTTGGCCCGTAGGGTGGCCAGGCTGAGCGGCGGCAACGAACGGCTGCCGACCGCCAGGCTGAAGCTGGCCGGGGCCAGGCGCACCAGCCGGCCGAGGGCGGCGTAGAGTTCCGGGTCCTTGATCAGGTGCAGGTCGTCCAGCACCAGCAGGAGCGGGCCGCTGTGCCGGGCAAGATCCACCAGCAGGCTTTCCAGCACGGCGTTGACCGGCACCTGCATGGTGTTCTGCAGGTAACCCCGGGCGTAGTCGCCCAATCCGGGCACGGCTTCGCCGAGGGTCTTGATCAGTTGCTGGAAGAAGCGCGCCGGGTCGTCGTCCTCGGCTTCCAGGGAGAACCAGGCGACGGCGCTGCCGGCGGCACGGCGCTGTTCGGCCAGGGCCGCCAGGGCGGTGGTCTTGCCGAATCCGGCCGGGGCCGAGAACAGCAGAAGACGAGCATGGGGATGGGCGGCCAGTGCGGCCTGGACCTGGGGCCTGGGCAAGTAATCGGCTGATGCCTGGGGGGTTACGAGTTTGGAGCGCTGACGGCTACCGGCTGCGGGGTTGAGAACTGCGTCCACTGCCTGAATCCCTATGTCGTTATCGTTGTGGAACGGAGGTACATCTCCGTGGGATTTATCCATAATTATCAGAATGCTTTTCCTCAGTAAACTTCGGAAATGGCTCTAGGATCAACACTGCCGGCAGACTAGAATCCGCGCTTGCATCCTGCCCGCGTCCCCCTATGCCTGACTGCCATCTGCACGCCCTGCCCTACCACGAATCTCCCGGCGAACGCTTCGCCCTGCTCCGCCAGGCGCCCGGCGCCGTGTTGCTGGATGCCGGCCGCCCGGTCGCCAACCGTGGACGCTATGACCTATTCAGCGCCTGGCCATTGGCAGCGTTTGCGGCGGAGCCGGGCGAATCGGCCAACGACTTCGCCCAGCGCCTTCGGGAGGCTCTGGCAGGGCTTGGCAAGGCCGAGTTGCCTGCTGGAATCGAGCTACCGTTCGTCGGCGGACTCATCGGTTACCTGGCCTATGACTTCGGTCGCCGCGTGGAGCACCTGCCGGAGCAGGCCATCGACGACCTGCAATTGCCGGATGCGCAGCTCGGCCTCTATGCCTGGGCGCTGATCAGCGACCATCAGGCGCGCACCAGTCAGCTGGTGTTCCACCCGAGCCTGGACGAAGGGGAGCGGCAGCGCCTGATCGCCCTGTTCAATGAGCCCGGCAGCGCGCCCGCCGGCCCCTTCCGCCTGCGAGCCCCCTTTGCCGCCAACCTGGCGGAAAGCACCTACCGAAAGGCGATCGAGCGGGTACAAACCTATATCCAGGCCGGCGACTGCTATCAGGTGAACTTCACCCAGCGCTTCCAGGCACCCTGCGAGGGCGACCCCTGGACGGCCTACCAGGCCCTGCGCACTGCCTGCCCGACACCCTTCGCCGGCTACCAGGCGCTGGCCGGTGGTGGCGCGATCCTCAGCCTGTCGCCGGAGCGCTTCATCAAGGTCAGCCAGGGGCAGGTGGAAACCCGCCCGATCAAGGGCACCCGGCCACGCGGGGGCACGCCGGAGGAAGACCGCGCCCAGGCGGATGAACTGCTGGCCAGCCGCAAGGACCGCGCCGAAAACCTGATGATCGTCGATCTCCTGCGCAACGACCTGGGACGCAGCTGCGCCATAGGTTCGGTGCGGGTGCCTGAGCTCTTCGCCCTGGAGAGCTACCCCAACGTGCACCACCTGGTCAGCGCCATCACCGGCCGCCTGGCCGCGGACAAGGACGCCCTGGACCTGATCACCGGCAGCTTCCCCGGCGGCTCCATCACCGGCGCCCCGAAGATCCGCGCCATGCAGATCATCGATGAGCTGGAACCGACCCGCCGTTCGATCTACTGCGGCTCCCTGCTCTATCTGGACGTGCGTGGCGAACTGGACAGCTCCATCGCCATCCGCACCGTGCTGGTGAAGGATGGCCAGGCCAGCTGCTGGGGCGGCGGCGGCATAGTCGCCGACTCCGACTGGCAGGAGGAGTACCGGGAATCCATCACCAAGGTGAAGGTGTTGATGGAGACGCTGGAGGGTCTTGAGAATTGAGCGGTTTCCTCTTTTGTGGGGGCGAATTCATTCGCTAAGGGCAGCTCAGCTGCCCCCGTGGAGACTCTGCTGGACAGACCTGCGGTCTGTTTAGCGATTGAAATCGCCCCCACAGGATTGCCCCCTCACCCTTCCCCCAGAAACGAAAAAGCCCGCTTTCGCGGGCTTTTTCATGGGCGGTGACTCAGAGGCTCAGCTGGCGGTCGGAGGCCTTGATGAACTCGCGCTTGAGGTCTTCGTAGGTGTGCACCGCCGGGAACTGTGGGAACTCGCGAATCACGTTTTCCGGGGCATGGAAGAGGATGCCGGCGTGGGCTTCGCTGAGCATGGTGGTGTCGTTGTAGGAGTCGCCGGCCGCGATCACGCGGTAGTAGAGGCTCTTGAAGGCGATCACGGACTGGCGCTTGGGGTCCTTCTGGCGCAGCTGGTAGCCGACGACACGATCGGTCTCGTCGGTGATCAGACGGTGGCAGAGCAGCGTCGGGAAGCCCAGCTGGCGCATCAGCGGCTGGGAGAACTCGTAGAAGGTGTCGGAGAGGATGACCACCTGGAAGCGCTCACGCAGCCAGTCGACGAACTCGACGGCGCCTTCCAGCGGCTTGAGCGTGGCGATCACTTCCTGGATGTCGGAAAGCTTCAGGCCATGTTCGTCGAGGATGCGCAGGCGCTGTTTCATCAGGACGTCGTAGTCCGGGATGTCACGGGTGGTCGCCTTGAGCGCTTCGATTCCGGTTTTTTCCGCGAAGGCAATCCAGATTTCCGGAACCAGTACACCTTCAAGGTCGAGACAGGCGATTTCCACGAGCAGTTTCCCCGCATGGCATTTTTGATTGGAGGCGGCACTCTATCCGCTCGCCCCTGGCGGCGCAACGCGGCCCTTATAGCCGAATATGGCAGCGCTACTTCCTGATGGTTATTTAGTGGCATAACTCCCCTTTGTTAAGATGCGCGCCATAGAGCGCGCCCAGCGCCATCCCATAATAGGAAGCCTGCCTGATGAGCCACCCCTTCGACGTCACCGAACTGGCGACGGCCTACGCCAGCAAGTCCCCCCAGGACATCCTCAAGCTCGCGTTCGAGCATTTCGGCGACGAGCTGTGGATCTCCTTCAGCGGCGCCGAGGACGTGGTGCTGGTGGACATGGCCTGGAAACTGAACAAGAACGTCAAGGTCTTCAGCCTCGACACCGGCCGCCTGCATCCCGAGACCTACCGTTTCATCGAGCAGGTCCGCGAGCACTACGGCATCGCCATCGAGGTGCTGTCGCCGGACCCGCGCCTGCTGGAGCCCCTGGTCAAGGAAAAGGGCCTGTTCAGCTTCTACAAGGACGGCCATGGCGAGTGCTGCGGCATCCGCAAGATCGAACCGCTGCGGCGCAAACTGTCCACGGTCAAGGCCTGGGCCACCGGCCAGCGCCGCGACCAGAGCCCGGGCACCCGCTCCCAGGTCGCCGTGCTGGAAGTGGACGGCGCCTTCTCCACGCCGGACAAGCCGCTGTACAAGTTCAACCCCCTGGCGCAGATGACCAGCGAGGAAGTCTGGGCCTATATCCGCATGCTGGAGATTCCCTACAACCCGCTGCACGAGCGCGGTTTCGTCAGCATCGGCTGCGAGCCCTGCACCCGCCCAGTGCTGCCGAACCAGCACGAGCGCGAAGGCCGCTGGTGGTGGGAGGAAGCCACCCAGAAGGAATGCGGGCTGCACGCCGGCAACCTGATCAGCAAGGCCTGAGGCCATGCGCATCACCCTGGTGAAGAAGGTCCTGGCCGACGGCCAGGACTGCCGCAAGTGCCGGGATGTGATGGAGCGCCTGGAGCGCGGCGGCCACCTAGGACGGATCGACCGCATCCTGGTGGCCGACGAGCGCAACCCGGCCAGCGCCGGCTGGATGGCCGCGCAACACTACGGCGTGGATACCGCACCCTTCTTCGTGGTGCGCCATGACGATGGGCGGGAGCAGGTCTACACCGTCTTCCTCGCCTTTCTCCACGAGGTGCTGCAATCGCCCTCGCCCGCTCCGGCTGCCAGCGCCGAGGAAGTCGAAGGACTCAAGGATCTGGCCAACCTCGATGGACTGGACAGGCTCTAGCTGACGCCTGGGCACGGATATCGGGGGGCTTCGTCGAACTCAGACCAATCTTCGACGCGCCGGTATGCCCCGTAGGTTGTGGCTGAGCTACGCGAAGCCCAGCGAATGTGCGCAGGACCGCGAAACGCGATCCCATCAGCCCTGAGCTATGGATAACGCTCCGCTCGCGGACCGCCGCCCGCCCATCCTATGAACGGCCCCAATGAAAAAGCCCGGCAATCGCCGGGCTTTCCTATGCAAACCGCACTCAGTACGTGGGCAGTTCAACACCATGAAAGAGCTCGTCCAGTTCCGCCTTGTTGTGGCACTGCACGGCCTTGGCCTGGACGTCGCGGGTCAGGTGCGGGGCGAATTTCTCGATGAAGTCGCACATGAAACCGCGGAGGAAGGTGCCGCGGCGGAAACCGATCTTGGTCACGCTGGCCTCGAACAGCTCGCTGGCATCCAGCACCACGAGGTCGCTGTCGAGCTTGGCGTCCACTGCCATCTTGGCCACGATGCCCACGCCCAGCCCCAGGCGCACATAGGTCTTGATCACGTCGGCGTCGGCGGCGGTGAACACCACTTTCGGCGTCAGGCCTCGATGGCTGAAGGCTTCGTCCAGTTTGGAGCGGCCGGTGAAACCGAAGACATAGGTCACAATCGGGTGTTCGGCCAGGGCTTCGAGGGTCAGCTTCGGCAGCTTGGCCAGGGGGTGCCCCTGGGGCACGATCACGCAGCGGTTCCAGCGGTAGCAGGGCATCATCACCAGGTCGCCGAACAGCTCCAGGGCCTCGGTGGCGATGGCGAAATCGACGGTGCCGTCGGCGGCCATCTCGGCGATCTGCATCGGCGTGCCCTGGTGCATGTGCAGGGAGACGTCCGGGTACTGCTTGATGAAGCCGCCAATCACCGGTGGCAGTGCGTAGCGCGCCTGGGTGTGGGTGGTGGCGATGGAGAGGGTGCCCTTCTTCTCGTTGGAGAACTCCTGGGCGATCTGCTTGATGCTTTCGACCTTGCGCAGGATTTCCCCAGCCGTGGTGATGATGCGCTCCCCGGCCGGCGTCACGCGAGTGAGGTGCTTGCCGCTACGGGCGAAAACTTCGACGCCGAGTTCGTCTTCCAGCAGGCGGATCTGCTTGCTGATGCCCGGCTGCGAGGTGTAGAGACTTTGTGCAGTGGCGGACACGTTCAGGTCGTGGTGCGCCACTTCCCAGATGTAGCGCAATTGCTGGAGCTTCATAGGCAATCCTCAAAGCAATGACGCCGCAGGAGGTCGACGGCGTTTATAACCATATTAATGGTTTGCTGAATAAAACTAGACGTTTTTTTCTGCTTTGCACGTGGCACGACCAGCGGCGATCAGAAGTCGCCACGTCCGCGATGCTGGAGCATGGGGACCAGGTACACCGGCACTTCCGACAACTGCACCAGACGCGCCGCCGTCCGGCCGAGCGGGGTGTCCAGCGATGTGCCATGGCTGTGGCTCCCCACCACGAGCAGGTCCACCGAGAGTTTCTGCACTTCTTCCAGGATGACCAGCGGTGGATCTCCCTGAACCACGCGCACGGCGCGGATCATGTCGAGGTCATGGAGAGCTTCGCCCATCTCGTCGCGAAAGCCTTCCAGCACTCGCTGTTCGATGCTCGACATGACGGTGCCAAGGCCCTTGGCGCGCAGCTCCTTCAGCGTGTCGTCATCAAGGTAGGTCTGCAGCACCGACTCGGCGAACAGGCCGAGGGGCTCGACCGCGTGCACCACATAAAGCTGGGCGTTGAAGGCCCGGGCGAGGGAAAGGGCGTGTTGCAATACATAGGGAGCATAGAGACCGAGGTCCGTGGCATACAGAATGGAGCGGATCATGAGGCCTCCTACCGCCATGCTTGGCTGGCCTCAAATGAGCTTAGTCAGAACTGTGGCTCGTTGCTCACACCATGGGGAACGTGCCCGGTGGCCACCACGTCGCGGGCTTTTTCGCAGTGCCCAGCCTGGTCGTCGAAGAACACGTCGGCGCCGAAGGTCTCGAGAATGGCGGCCTTTTCCAGCCCGCCGAGGAAGAAGGACTCGTCCAGGCGGATATCCCAGTCGCGCAGGGTGCGGATGACCCGCTCGTGGGCCGGCGCGGAACGTGCGGTGACCAGCGCCGTGCGGATCGGGCAGGCATCCGGCGGGAACTCCTGCTGCAGCCTGTTGAGGGCCGACAGGAAGGGCTTGAAGGGGCCGCCGTCCAGCGGTTCGCGAGCGGAATCGCGCTCGTGGGCCTGGAAGGCTTCGAGGCCGCCGCTCTGGTAGATGCGCTCGGAGTGGTCGGAGAAGAGCACGGCGTCGCCGTCGAAGGCGATGCGCAGCTCATTGCTCGCCGCCCGACGCGGCCCGCCGGAGAGGATGGTCGCGGCGGCATAGCCGCTCTGCAGCGCCCGGCGCACATCCTCGGCATGAGTGGAAAGGAAGAGATGACAGCCGAAGGCGCGCAGGTAGGGCTCCGGGCTGCGGCCGCCGACAAAGGCCGCGCGGGAGATGCCCAGGCCGTAGTGCTGGATGGAGTTGAAGGCGCGCAGGCCGGTGTCGGCGCTGTTGCGCGAGACCAGGATGACTTCCACCCGCGGCTGGTCCAGCGCCTCGTTCAGGCGCAGCAGCTTTTCCACCAGGGGATAGGCATCGCCGGGGGCCAGCACCTCGTCCTCGTGGTCGATCTGGTACTGGCGGTAGGCCTCGATGCCTTCCGCCTCATAGACCCTGTGGCTCTCGTCCAGGTCGAACAGCGCCCGCGACGAAATCGCCAGTACCAGCTTGTCACCCAGTCCTGCGCCCATTTAGTCCCGCCTCAGTCTTGGTTGCGTGCATCGATGAAGCGTAGCGCCTGGTAGAGCGCGCGGATGCGCGGCATCTCGAAGCCAGCCGCAGCAGCCGCAGCGAGTGGCGCTTCGTAGATGGCCCCGAGTTCCAGCGGACGCTTCTGCACGAAGTCGTGGTACATGCTCGGCAGGTAGTCGGGCATGCGGTCGGTGGAGCTCAGCAGCTTGGCGGCGAAGTTTTCCGGGATGCGGTGGCCGCAGGCGGTGGCGGCGTCCACCACTTCCTGCATGATCGCCTGGATCAGCTCGCGGCTATCCGGATTGCCCATCAGCGCAGTAGTGCCGGCATTCAGCAGCACCGACAAGCCGTTGTAGGGCACGTTCCAGACCAGCTTTTGCCAGCGCGCCTGCTCCAGGTTGGCCATGGCCGCCGAGTCGATACCGGCGGCCTTGAACAGGGCCGAGCCCTCCTCTGCCAGCGCCTGGCGCTCCGCGTCGTCGCGAGCCGGCCCGGAGTGGTAACCGAGGTTCACCGCGCCCAGGGACTGGTGCTCGATGACCCCGGGCGCCGATCGGTGCACGCAGATGTAGCAGAGGCCGCCGAGCAGGTGCAGGGAGTCGGGCAGCAGCGGACGCAGCCCGTCCTCCACGGCCAGGCCGTTCTGCAGCAGCACCACCTTGGCGCCCGGCGCCGCGGCCTGGGCGATGACCGGCGCCAGGGCGGCGTTGCTGGTGGTCTTGGCGCCCACCAGCAGCCAGTCGCAGGGCGGCATCTCGACGGCCTCACGATAGGCCTGCACCGGGAACAGCGCCTGGGCGCCATGAACCATACTGTTCAGCTGCAGGCCACGGGCGGCCACGGCGTCGAACTCGCTGCGCAGCAGGAAATGCACATCGAAGCCGGCACGGGCCAGCATCACGCCATAAAAGCCGCCGATGGCGCCGGTGCCGATGATGCCGATGCGCGGTTTGCTTGAACTCATCTAGGGAAGCTCCTCTGCTGGCCGGGCCAGTGCCCGGTCCAGGGCTTGAATCAGATCGTCGCGCCGCAGGCTGGAATGCAGCGCGCCATGGAAACGGCCATTGCGGACCACGAATAACGCAGGCAGGTGAAATACCTCATAACGCTGGACCAGCCCACCATTATTGCCGGCATCTATCCAGCACAATCGTTCCACTGGCAGCGCGGCGCCCGGCAGATGCTGGCGGGCCCAGCGGCAGCTGGCACAGCCCGTGCTAGTGAATACCACCAGGGATGTGCCCTGCAGGTCGAGCAGGCGGTGATCGGCGTCGAAGTCGGTCAGCTCCAGCTCGGCCACTATAGTGTCTTGTGCGATGCCGATTTCCTGGCATCGGGAGTTCGCGGTCATGCGTCAGTTCCTGCGTCACCCCACGGAGATGCCCGTGGAGCTGGTTCCGCGCAAGGGCAGGCATATGCCCCTGCAGCGGCTGCACGATATCAGCCTGGGTGGGGTTGCGTGCAACTCCGTGCGGGCCTTTCGCCGCGGCACCGCCATAGAGTTGTGCATTCCCCTGCTGGGAGAGCAGGCGCGCTTCTCCGGGACGGTCGCCTGGTGCCGCAAGGAGGCCGAGGACTACATGATCGGCGTGGCCTTCACCGATGAGGAGAACATGTTCCGCGCACGGATGGTGGAGCAGATCTGCCTGATCGAGCAGTACCGCAAGCAGCGCGAGGAGGCCATTGGCCACGCTCTGGCTCCGGAGGCGGTGGCGCAGGAATGGATCGCCCTGCACGCGGCGGACTTCGCCCCCGTCTGAAATCATGCAAATTCCCCGTCCGGCGCGCGCATTCGCCATTGTCGAGGCCGCGTGGAAAGCGTTAAGGTTCCCCACCCCGCCGCGTTATTACTGCTGTGCTCTCCGCCGTACGGGGATCGCTGGCGGCCGGCACCCGTGACCTGACGACCCTGACCGATGAAAAGCACGATGGCTGATTTACAGATCGACGACCTTAACGTTGCCTCCAACGAGACCCTGATCACGCCGGAGCAGTTGAAACGCGAGATTCCCCTGACCGATGAAGCCCTGGGCACCGTAGTCAACGGTCGCCAGGTGGTCCGCAACATCCTCGATGGCAAGGACCATCGCCTGTTCGTGGTCGTGGGCCCTTGCTCCATCCACGACATCAAGGCCGCCCACGAGTATGCCGACCGCCTCAAGGGCCTGGCCGCCGAGCTGTCCGACACTCTCGTCCTGGTCATGCGCGTGTACTTCGAGAAGCCGCGCACCACCGTCGGCTGGAAAGGCCTGATCAACGACCCCTACCTGGACGACTCCTTCAAGATCCAGGACGGCCTGCACATCGGCCGCCAGTTGCTGCGCGACCTGGCCGAAAAAGGCCTGCCCACCGCCACCGAAGCGCTGGACCCGATCTCCCCGCAGTACCTGCAGGACCTGATCAGCTGGTCGGCCATCGGCGCCCGCACCACCGAATCCCAGACCCACCGCGAAATGGCGTCCGGCCTGTCCTCCGCGGTCGGCTTCAAGAACGGCACAGACGGCAGCCTGACCGTGGCGATCAACGCCCTGCAGTCGGTTTCCAGCCCGCACCGTTTCCTCGGTATCAACCAGGAAGGCGGCGTCTCTATCGTCACCACCAAGGGCAACGCCTATGGCCACGTGGTGCTGCGCGGCGGCAATGGCAAGCCCAACTACGATTCGGTCAGCGTTGCCATTTGCGAGCAGGAACTGACAAAGGCGGGCATCCGCCCGAACATCATGGTCGACTGCAGCCACGCCAACTCCAACAAGGACCCGGCCCTGCAGCCGCTGGTCATGGACAACGTCGCCAACCAGATCCTGGAAGGCAACAACTCCATCGTCGGCCTGATGGTGGAAAGCCACCTGGGCTGGGGCAGCCAGTCGATCCCGAAGGACCTCGACCAGCTGAAGTACGGCGTGTCCGTCACCGATGCCTGCATCGACTGGGACACCACCGAGAAAGCCCTGCGCAGCATGCACGCCAAACTCAAGGACGTCCTGCCCAAGCGCCAGCGCGGCTGAAGCAGACGCAGAAACGAAAACGCCGGGCGATTGCCCGGCGTTTTTCTTTGCGCCCCGTCTCAGCCGTTGCGCTGGACCTGACGCTGGCGACGCTCGATGTAGCGTTCCACGTACGAGCAGGATGGGATCACGGTGTAGCCATGATCTTCGGCGTATTCCAGCGCGGTTTCGGTCAGCTTCGCGGCGATTCCGCGACCGCGCAGGACATTCGGCACGAAGGTGCGATAGATGTCCAACGTCTGTTTACCCAAGTCCATATAGGCCAGGTATGCACGATGACCGTCCACGGTGGTCTCGAACTGATGACCTGCCTGGTCATGGTGGATGGACAATGCCTCGCTCATCACTTCTCCTCAGTGGGCCTTAAAACCTTACCCGTACCTTATCTATCTTTTCCAGCCGAAGGAACATCTCAGCCGTGCCTGAACCGAATTGGACGCTGAGATAGGCCTTCCCGCTCTCCACCTTGTGTAATACACCCTGGTAATAGGCGCCATCGAAGGTGATGAACTGCAGCCGTTTGCCGGCATAGCTCGGCAGGTCGGCAACATTGACGAACTCATACTGCTGCACGGCACGTACAGCTTCCTCATTCTCTTGCGCCGCGGTGATCTTCTCCAGCGCCGCCGGTTCGTTGCGCGCCGCCGGGTCGACCCAGGCGAATTCGACCGGTTGCACCAGCTCCTGGTTCACCAGCACTGCCGGCTTCAGCATGGCCACCACATCCTTGGCGTCGAAGAACTGCAGACCGTCCCAGGCCATGCCTTCGCTCGGCGTCAGCTCCACCCGCAATGACTGCGGATCCTTCAGGTAACGGCCGTAGGCGTCGAGCATCGGCTGGCCCAGTGCGATCCGTTGGCTGCGCAACACGCTATCGAACCGCTGCATCGCAGTCTGCAGATAGGCATCGGCAGACTGCCCGAGCTTGCCGGCGCAGAACTGCTGGAGCTTGCGCTGATATTGGTTGTCGTTCAGTTCGAAGATCACGCTGGACAGGTGCGGCGGATTGGCCCGCAGGTCACCCGGTTTCTCCGACATGTTAGACAAGGACAGGCTGAGGCGCACCTCGCCCATGTCCCGGGTATCGGACGTGAGGTTCAGGCTGAGCTTCTGCGCACCCGGCTGGAACAGGTAAGAGAACTCCGCGTCCGTCTCCAGGGTGCGGTAGCCCATCTCCAGCAACTCGCTGGTGCCAATGTTACGCACCGGGCCGCAAGCCACCTCGCTCATCGAAGTGAAGACACTGCGCTCGGCCGGGGTGTCATATAGCTGCTGCATGAAGGGGCCGTGTACTTCCAGGGCGACGCCCTTCAGGCTGACCGACATCTGCTCGGGGAACTTGCCCTCGGCCAGGCGCTCCTTGAAGCTGAGGAGTTCGCCCAGGCTCTTGAACTTCAGTTCGGCCTGCCGCACCTGCAGGCTATCGCCCATCGCCGGTACTCGAAGTTGCAGGTTCTCGAGACCGACCCGGCCATCGAAGGAAGAAGTTATGCCGCCGTAAGTGATATCCATCACCGGCGACAACTTGCTGATCGCATCGTCCATGATGGATCTGACCGACCACCAGAGCGACAACTTGATGATCAGGCCCACGGCCAGAACCGACAGCAATCCCCACTTGAGAATCTTCGACATAGTGACGTCCTTGAAGTCTGCGCTTCGCTACGGATATCGGAAGCGGCGCAAGCTTATCAGCGCCCTGCTGGCACAACCATGGCAGCTCTTTGTATAGGCGAAGATATTTCTCGGTTCTCTGAAGAAAGTTCCACTTTTATGACGAATTACCGCACCGACACTATCCTTGCCAACCCGGCTCAGCAACGCTTGTCAGAATATGGAGCAGAATCCCGCCACGGCGCTGGCACGGGCCTACACTTGCAGTTTCGACTGATCAAAGAACAGTCAGACTGGCTGTTTTTTGACCAGCGACCTCGCTGTTTGCTCGTGAACTAGCCGGCAAGCTGAAAAAAATGTGCTTGCCTTGCACAAGGTCAGTTTACTTACTACAAGTTATGGGTAGTATGTACGCCGGCTAATTTCCCAAGCTCGGGGAATTGCTTTATGGAAATGTCCACCTTAAGGGGAACACGATGAACAACGTTCTGAAATTCTCTGCTCTGGCTCTGGCCGCAGTTCTGGCCACCGGTTGCAGCAGCGTATCCAAAGAAACTGAAGCCCGTCTGACTGCAACTGAAGATGCAGCTGCTCGCGCTCAAGCCCGTGCTGACGAAGCCTACCGCAAGGCTGACGAAGCTCTGGCCGCAGCTCAGAAAGCCCAGCAGACCGCTGACGAGGCTAACGAGCGCGCCCTGCGCATGCTGGAAAAAGCCAGCCGCAAGTAATAGCCTTCCAGGCTATCGAGCCGATCCAGCTTGCTGGGTCGGCTTTTTTATTGCCCGCGATTTCTCTCCGCCCTCTTCCACGAGTTGGCCGACTGCGTTAGCTCGATCGGCGCTGCAACTTGCAGGGAGTGCCGAAAGACAGGCAAAAGAAAAGCCCGCTGGCGCATGGCGCTCAGCGGGCTTTTCCTGGAACCCGGCGCTGCTTAGAGTTCGGTGTTCGGCGTGCTGGCCGCCACCGCCGAATTGGGCTCGGCGATTTCCACCGGCAGTCCGTCTTCGGCGGCAACCACTTCACGCACCACGTCCCAGTCCAGGCGGATGGTGTTGACCAGCTCCTCACGCTTGAGCAGTGCGTTGATCACCGCGGTGTGCTTGTCCACCACCGACGGGTCGCCATTATCGTCCAGTGGCGCGTGGGCTTCCAGGTAGACCTTGCCGCCACTCACGCCGAACTTGTAGGGCTCGTTCATGATGTGCACCGGGGTACCCACCGGGGCCATGGCCGCCAGCGCCAGCACGTTGTTGTTGAGCATGCGGAAGCAGCCGTGGCTGACGCGCATGCCGATGCCGAACTTTTTGTTCGAGCCGTGGATCAGGTAGCCCGGCACGCCCAGCTTGAACTTGAACGGACCCAGCGGGTTGTCCGGACCCGGCGGCACCATGGTGGGCAGCGGATCGCCGTCGGCGGCGTGCTCTTCGCGGATGGACTTGGGCGGGTACCAGGCCGGATTGGGAAACTTGGCGGTGATGGTGGTGGCCGCGATGGGTGAACCCCAGCCTTCACGGCCGATACCGAGCGGATAGGTATGCACGACGTTCTGCCCTTTCGGGTAGTAGTACATGCGGTACTCGGCGAGGTTGATCACAATGCCTTCGCGCGGGCCCGGCGGCAGGATATAACGGGTCGGCAGGATAATCTCGGTGCCGGCACCCGGCAGCCAGGGGTCGACACCGGGGTTGGCGGCGACCATTTCCAGGTAGCCCAGGTCATGGGCGACGCCGATGTCGGCGAAGGTGTCTTCGTAGTTGGCCTTGATCACCTGAACCTGGCCGACGATGTCTTCGCCGGGCGGGGGCAGAGGCAGCTCCAGGGCTGCGACGGGGCCTGCCACCAGCAGGGACGCTAATGACAGGGAGCGGGCGACGGCTGGAAAGCGCGGCAACATCCGGGAATCCTTGGCAAATTGACTGAATAAAAGACTCGGAATTCTACACTGGCGCGGGCCCTGCCGGGAGCCCTCAGGCTTCCGACCAGACCGAGTGCTGCCCATGGCGCTGCGACTCCAGGGTGGAGCGGCAGTTGGAGCACAGGCGCCGGTCACGCAAAAGACCTTGCTCCAGATTACTCCAGCGCGGCTGCGCTGGCAGCAGGCCACCGCACAGGGTCCGGTCGGCGAAGCCGCCCAACTCGAGCTGGCGCACTACCAGGTGCAAGCGCACTTCGCGGCAAGCGAACAGGTCGAGTTGCTCGTCGGGCTCTATCACTTTGTAGCCAAACAGGGACCAGGCGGTGCGCGGCATGGAGGACTCCAGGGAGGGTGCGCAACATTAGCCGAAAGCGGGCCTCGGGAAAAGCGTCAGAGCATGGGTTCGAGGGTCGGCCAGAGGTTGTCGAGCAGCCGCGGCTGGGCCTTGGCCTGGGGATGGATGCCATCGGGCTGCATCATGTCCGGCACCCCACCCACCCCCTCCAGAAAGAACGGCACCAACGGCACCTGCTTCTCTGTCGCCAGGGTGCTATAGACGTTGGCGAAGGCCGTGGTGTAGCGGGCGCCATAGTTGGGCGGCAGGCGCATGCCGAGCAGGAGCACCGTAGCGCCCTGACCCCGGGCGCTGTCGATCATGCCGGCAAGATTCTGTTGCAATTGCGCAGGGGGCTGACCACGCAGACCATCGTTGCCGCCAAGCTCGATGATCACCAGTTCCGGCTTGTGTTCGGCGAGCAGGGCGGGAAGCCTGGCAAGCCCGCCAGCACTGGTGTCGCCGCTGATGGAGGCGTTCACCACCCGCTGCTGGTATCCCTTCTCGGCAAGGCGTTTTTCCAGCAGCGAGACCCAGCCCTGGCTGGTTTCCAGCCCAAGAGCAGCGCTGATACTATCGCCGACGACCAGCAAGGTCCCCGCCATGGCCTGCTGCGCCAGCAGCATCAGGGACAGGCATCCGCCCAACAACCAGGCACGCATTGGAATCTCCATGAGCGCAAGCATTCTCGATGCGCGGAACCTTAGCAAAGTGGTTCCCAGCGCGGAAGGCGAGCTGACCATCCTTCACGATCTCTCCTTCAGCCTCGCCAAGGGCGACAGCCTGGCCATAGTCGGCAGCTCGGGCTCAGGCAAATCCACCCTACTCGGCCTGCTCGCCGGCCTCGACCTGCCCAGTAACGGCGACGTGAGCCTGGCCGGCCGCAGCCTGTCCAACCTCGACGAAGACGAGCGCGCACGGGTTCGCGCGGAGCACGTCGGCTTCGTCTTCCAGTCGTTCCAGTTGCTCGACAACCTCAACGCCCTGGAGAACGTCATGCTGCCGCTGGAGCTGGAAGGCCAGCGGGACGCCCGCGCCCACGCGCGCCACCTGCTCGACCGGGTCGGCCTGGGCCAACGTCTCAGCCATTACCCGCGCCAGCTCTCCGGCGGTGAACAGCAGCGCGTGGCCATCGCCCGAGCTTTCGCCGCCGAGCCCGACGTGCTCTTCGCCGACGAGCCCACCGGCAACCTCGACAGCCACACCGGCGAGCGCATCAGCGACCTGCTGTTCCAGCTCAACCAGGAGCGCGGCACCACCCTGGTGCTGGTGACCCACGACGAGCGCCTGGCACACCGCTGCCGACGCCTGATCCGCCTCGAGGGCGGCCGCCTGGTCGACCAGGTGGAGCCCTGATGCGGCGCCTGCCCATCGTCCGGCTGCTGTCCATGGCCGCCCGCCAACTGCTGCGGGATGCCCACGGCGGCGAACTGCGGGTGCTGTTCTTCTCCCTGCTGGTGGCCGTCGCCGCCAGCAGCGCCATCGGCTATTTCAGCGCCCGGCTGAATGCCGCCATGTTGCTGCGCGCCACGGAATTCCTCGGCGCCGACCTGCTGCTCAGTGGCTCCTCCCCGGCCAATGCCGAACAGGTCGACAGCGGCCTGCGCCTTGGGCTGAAGCATGCCCGCGCGGTGGAATTCTCCAGCGTAATCGCCGCCGACAGTGGCATTCAGCTGGCCAGCGTCAAGGCCACCGACGCGGCCTATCCGCTGCGCGGCGAACTCAGGAGCGCGGCGCAACCCTATGGCGACGAACAAGCCGGCAGCGGCCCCAAGGCCGGCGAGGCCTGGGCCGAGGCACGCCTGTTCGCCACCCTCGGGCTGAAACCCGGCGACAGCATCGACGTGGGGCAGAAGACCCTGCGCCTCACCCGCGTACTGACCTACGAGCCCGACCGCGCCGGCGACTTCTACAGCCTGACCCCACGGGTAATGATGAACCTGGACGACCTGGAGGCCACGGGCATAGTGCAGCCCGGCAGCCGGGTGCGCTACCGCGAGCTCTGGAGCGGACCGAACGAAACTCTCAGCCGCTACCGCGCCGCGGTCGAGCCGGGCCTGGCCGCCAACCAGCGCCTGGAAGACGCCCGCCAGGGCAATCGGCAAATCGGCGGCGCGCTGGGCCGCGCCGAACGCTACCTGAACCTGGCCAGCCTTGCCGCGGTGCTGCTCGCCGGCGTCGCCGTGGCCCTTTCCGCCGCACGCTTCGCCGCCCGCCGCTATGACGCCAGCGCCCTGCTGCGCTGCCTTGGCCTGTCCCGCCGCGAAACCCTGCTGCTCTTCGGCCTGCAACTGGCGCTGCTAGGACTGCTCGCCAGCACCCTCGGCGCCCTGCTCGGCTGGCTGGCCCAGACGGTTCTGTTCCAACTGCTGGGCGGCTTGCTGCCCGCGGTGATCCCCACGGGCGGGCTGGTGCCAGCGCTCGCCGGCATCGCCACCGGCCTGCTCGCCCTCGCCGGCTTCGCCCTGCCGCCCCTGGCCGCGCTGGGACGGGTACCGCCGCTGCGGGTGTTGCGCCGCGACCTGCTGCCGCTGCCGCCCAGCGCCTGGCTGGTGTATGGCGCCGCGCTGCTGGCGCTGGGCCTGATCATGTGGCGCCTGAGCCTGGACCTGAAACTGACCCTCGCCCTGCTCGGCGGCGGTCTGATCGCCGCCGTGGTGCTGGGCGGTCTGCTGCTGTCGGGTCTCAAAGCCCTGCGCCGGCTCCTTGCCGGCGCCACACTGCCCTGGCGCCTGGGCCTCGGCCAACTGCTGCGCCACCCCCTGGCGGCGGCCGGGCAATCCCTGGCGTTCGGCCTGATCCTCCTGGCCATGGCGCTGATCGCCCTGCTCCGTGGCGAGCTGCTGGACACCTGGCAGAACCAGCTGCCGGAGAACGCGCCTAACCATTTCGCCCTGAATGTACTGCCCGCCGAAAAGGACGCCTTCGCCAGCCGCCTGGCCAGTCTTTCGCCCCATCCCACGCCGCTGTACCCGGTGGTGCCCGGCCGCCTCACCACCATCAACGGCGAGGCGGTGCGGCAACTGGTGAGCAAGGACTCCCAGGGCGAACGCGCCGTGCAGCGCGACCTCAGCCTGACCTGGTCGGCCCAGCTGCCAAGCGACAACCGCCTGGTGGCCGGCCACTGGTGGAGCGACCTGCCGAAATCCGGGCTGCCCGGTGTCTCGGTGGAAACCAAGCTCGCCGAAAGCCTCGGCCTCAAGCTGGGCGACAAGCTCGGCTTCAGTGTCGGCGGCCTGCAGCGCGACGCCCAGGTGACCAGCCTGCGTGAGGTGGACTGGGACAGCTTCCAGCCGAACTTCTACATGATCTTCGCCCCGGACACCCTGGCCGACCTGCCCGTCACCTACCTCACCAGCTTCTATCTGCCGCCGCGCCACGACCGGGAGCTGGTGGAACTGTCCCGCGCCTTCCCGGCGGTCACGCTGCTGCAGGTCGAAGCGATCCTGGCGCAGCTGCGCAGCATCCTCGCCCAGGTCACCCTGGCGGTGGAGTTCGTCCTGCTGTTCGTGCTCGCCGCCGGACTGGCTGTGCTCTTCGCCGGACTCCAGTCCACCCTCGACGAACGTATCCGCCAGGGCGCGCTGCTCCGCGCCCTGGGCGCAGAACGCCGGCTGTTGCTGAGCGCCCGTCGTGCCGAATTCGCCCTGCTCGGTGCCTGCAGCGGTCTGCTCGCCGCCCTCGGCTGCGAGCTGGTCAGCGCCCTGCTCTACCGCTTTGCCTTCGACCTGCACTGGCAACCCCATCCCTGGCTGCTGCTGTTGCCGCTGGTGGGCGCACTGCTGGTGGGCGGAGCCGGATTGATAGGCACCCGTCGCGCGCTCAACGCCAGCCCGCTGACGGTCCTGCGCGAAGCTTGATAGGCTTGGCCTCCCCCACTTCCACAGGACCGTCATGAGCCGCTATCGCCCGCCCCGTACTGCCGGAACCCCCTTGATCACCCCGGAGGGCGAAGCCCGCCTGCGCGCCGAGCTCCACGAGCTGTGGCACGTACGCCGGCCCAAGGTGACTCAGGCGGTGAGCGAAGCGGCCGCCCAGGGCGACCGTTCGGAGAACGCCGAGTACACCTACGGCAAGAAGATGCTGCGGGAAATCGACAGCCGCGTGCGCTTCCTCACCAAGCGGCTGGAGAATCTCAAGGTGGTGCGCGAGCGCCCGGCCGATCCTGGCAAGGTCTACTTCGGTGCCTGGGTGACCCTGGAAGACGAAGACGGCGATCAGGCCCGCTACCGCATAGTCGGGCCGGACGAATTCGACCTGAAGCAGAACCTGATCAGCATCGACTCTCCCCTGGCCCGCGCCCTGGTGGGCAAGGCGCTGGACGCCGAGGTGCGGGTGAACGCCCCCACCGGGGAGAAGACCTGGTATGTCGTCGAGATCGACTATCCGTAGAACGCCAGCCTGCGACCGAGAGTCAGCGCAGGGTGATCAACCCTTGCCGGGCGACCCGCACCAATTCACCGACCACTGCCGGCAGTTCCTCGGCAGACGGCGCCTGGATCACCGCCATATCGAAGCTGTCCCTGGCGAACCGGGCCAGCGACTCGCCATCGCGGACGAACTGGATGAGGAAGTTGCGCGGACGGTCCCAGCGTTTGGGCCAGCCTTCGAGGTAACGCAGGAGTGTCGGCTGGTGGGAGCCGCCGAGCAGGATTCGCGGATTGCGCTGAACCAGGCCGCTGGTGATCGGGGCCAGGCGTAGCGTGGGTTGGGGACAGGTCATGGTGTCATGTCTCCGCCTCGTCGGGGTCCCGCTGGGCAGCGGTGAGAGGCGACACCGAACCAGCGTTTTAGCGGTATTTCGAGGTCCTTGAAGACCTCCGCGCCCCGCAAGTAGCTGACTAAATCGGCGCATGGGGCGACATCCTAGAGAAGCCCGCGCAATACTGTCAAGGCGACCACCATGCCCTGCGAGGCTCCCCATGAGCACTCCGCCGCTGCGCCTGTTCTTCGCCATTCCCTGCTGCCCGCAACTGGCCCGCGACATCGCCGAATGGCGCGCCCAGCATCCTCTCGACGGCAAGGCGGTGGCGCCCGAAAACCTACACATGACCATCGCCTTCCTCGGTTCCCTGCCCCGTGGACAAGTGGAAGCGCTGGAGGCGCTGGCCAATGGCCTCGAGCCGGTCGGCTTCACCCTGCACCTGGATCGCCTGGCGCGCTGGAAGAACGGCCTGCTGTACCTGGCGCCAAGCAACGTGCCGCAAGCCCTTTGCGACTTCGAGCGCGACCTGCGCGAACGGCTGCTGGCCTCCGGCTACGAGCTGGAAAGCCGCCCGTTCAAGCCGCACCTGACCCTGGCTCGGCACTGTCCGAGACTGCCCGCCGCGCCGACCCCAACCTTCGATTGGCCGGCCACCGAATTCACCCTTTTCGCCTCGGAAAACACCATCAAGGGCACCCGATATCGGGCGCTCGGGCAGTGGCCGATGCGGCCTCCGGCCCCATCCTGACGTTTCGCCGCGTAACAGGGAACTGGCGGGCATCGTTCAGTGAACGTGTGTAAACATCTGCGAAAAGCCCAGTCCAGAGCGCTTATCCCCAACGTGCAGAAAATGGCATGGTTCCTGCCATCCGCCCTGCTTGTAGTGCACGCCCAGGACGGGCGTGGCCAAGCGACGGAATGCAGCCAGGCCCTCCTACGCACAACAGACGAGAGCGCACATGAAGAAAAACAAGACCCTGATCGCCGCCCTCTGCCTTGCTTCCGGGCTCGCCGCCTCCGGGCAGGCCCAGGCCCTCTGGTTCGGCTCCAGCGGCTATACCCAGACCCGCTACCCGATCGTCCTCACCCACGGCATGCTCGGTTTCGACAGCATCCTGGGCGTCGACTACTGGTACGGCATCCCCTCGGCCCTGCGTCAGGACGGCGCGCGCGTCTACGTCACCGAGGTCAGCCAGCTGAACACCACCGAAGCCCGTGGCGAGGAGCTGCTGGAACAGGTGGAAGAGATAGTCGCCATCAGCGGCAGCCCCAAGGTCAACCTGATCGGCCATAGCCATGGCGGTCCGACCATCCGCTACGTGGCCGCCGTGCGCCCGGACCTGGTCGCCTCCGCCACCAGCGTCGGGGCCCCGCACAAGGGTTCGGCTACCGCCGACTTCATTCGCCAGGTGCCGCCGGGTTCGGCCGGTGAAGTCGTGCTGGCCGGCATCGTCAACGGCCTTGGTGCTCTGATCAACTTCCTTTCCGGCAGCAGCAGCGAACTGGAGCAGAACGCCCTCGGCTCCCTGGAATCCCTCAATAGCCAGGGCGCCGCGGCCTTCAATGCGCGCTTCCCCCAGGGCCTGCCCACGACCAGTTGCGGTGAGGGCGCCTACCAGGTCAATGGCGTGCGCTACTACTCCTGGAGCGGCACCAGCCCGCTGACCAACGTCCTGGATATTAGCGATGCTTTCCTGGGCGCCAGCTCCCTCCCCTTCAATGGCGAAGCCAATGACGGCCTGGTGGGACGCTGCAGTTCGCACCTGGGCAAGGTCATTCGCGACGACTACCGGATGAACCACCTGGATGAGGTCAACCAGACCCTGGGCCTGACCAGCCTGTTCGAAACGGACCCGGTAACCGTCTATCGTCAACAGGCCAACCGGCTGAAGAACGACGGGCTCTGAGCCCTGCCCGCGGGGCCTCGGTGCCCCGCTCCCCTCACGCCTGCCGAGCGCCCCAGTGAAACGACTCCTGCTGCTTCTGCCCATCGCCTTCGCCGCCGCCCTCGCGATCCTCCTGCAGTCAGGGGGAAAGCCGGCGCCAGCGGCCACGACCCGCGCTACGCCGATCCCGGCAAGCACTACGCTCGCTCCAGTCGCCGCCGACAAGCTTCTCGTCCCGGACAGCTCGCCGCCCCAAGCCGCCAAGCCAAAATCCCTGCCCAACTCTTTGGCGGGTACCCAGGTGGACGGCAGCTTCCACCTCGACGCGGCCGGCAACCTGCTGGTCAGCGGGGATATCCGGCGCATCTTCGACTACTTCCTCAGCGCCCAGGGCGAGGAGCCCCTGGCCGGCAGCGTGCAGCGCCTGCGCGGCTATATCACCGAGCAACTGGATGGGCCGGCCGAAAGCCAGGCTTTAGCCCTGCTCGACCAATATCTCGACTACAAGCGCCAACTGGTGCAACTCGAGCGGGACCTGCCGCTTCTCTCCGACCTTTCCGCCCTGCGCCAGCGCGAAGCGGCGGTACAGGCGTTGCGGGCACGGATCTTCAGCGCCGAAGCCCATCAGGCCTTCTTCGCCAACGAAGAGGCCTATAACGCCTTCACCCTGCAGCGCCTGGCCATCCAGCAGGACTCAACCCTGGACCCGGCGGCAAAAGCCGCTGCCATCGACCAGTTGCGCAGCACCCTGCCGGAGGAACTGCAAGCCGCGGTCGCAAACCAGCTCCAGGCCGAACTCAGGGCCCAGGTGAGCGCGCTGCAGGCTTCGGGCGCCGGCCCCGAGCAGATCCGCCAATTGCGCCAGCAACTGGTGGGCGCCGAAGCCACGGCTCGACTGGAAAACCTGGACCAGCAACGCCTGCAATGGCAGCAAAGGCTGCAGGTCTACCTCAGGGAAAAGGCCCGGATCGAGGCCAACCAGGGCCTCAGCGCCAGCGACAAGGCGGCGGCCATCAGCCGTCTGCGAGAGGAAGGGTTCAACCCACAGGAACGCTTGCGCCTGCAGGCCGCCGCCGAGCTCGCAGCCGCGCGCAAGCAAAAGCCCTGAAACGCAAAAAGGCCCGCCGAAGCGGGCCTTTCGGGCAACAGGGCATCAGCTGGCGATATTGCGGTCCAGCGAGAGCTTTCCGGCGCCTTCGATCAACAGGGTGGCGCTGATCAGTGCAAGGGTCATCGAATATTCGATGCCATTGGCCTGGATGAAGAAGCCGTTGGCCCAGTGCACGCTGAACACCGCCACCACCATGGCCACGGTCAAGGCCGCGGCGGCCGGGCGTACCAGCAGGCCTATCACCAGGGCCAGGCCACCGAAGAACTCGGCGCTGCCAGCCATCAGGGCCATGAGGTAACCGGGGGCCAGGCCGATGCTTTCCATCCACTGGCCTGTACCCGCCAGGCCATAGCCGCCGAACATGCCGAAGAGTTTCTGCGAGCCATGGGCCATGAAGGTCAGGCCGGTGACGATCCGCAGCAGGGTGATTCCGTAGCCGGCGTTGGTGGCGAGAACGGATTTGATCGGGTTGCTCATCGAGGTGTTCCTTGTGTGGGGAGTCGATAAGCAAAGCTTAGTTGATATTTTCGATATTAAAATCGCAAAATTCTCAGCTCAATAATCTATAAAATCGATTATTCGCGCGCCTTACCCGGCTTTTTCGAGGGTTCCAATAGATAACGTTCGCGATCGAAGGCCAGGTAGTACTTGTTCACGCTGCTGACGTAACTCACCACCCCCATGCCGGCCTGTTCGGCGGCGATGCGCTCCACCTGGAAGAACCACTGGTTGGGATTGAGGCCGCGGCGCCGGGCCTCGGCGCGCATGCCCTGGACCCGCTGCGGACCGAGGTTGTAGGCCGCGAGGACAAAGGCCATGCGCTCGCGCTCGTTGAGCTGGGCACTGGAGAAGAAGCTGCGGCGCAGCATGGCCAGGTATTTGGCCGAGGCCTGCACGTTGTTGTCGAGCTTCTGGATATTCCCTACCCCAACGCTGCGCGCCGCGCCGGGGGTGATCTGCATCAGTCCGGTGGCGCCGCTGGCGCCCCTGGCCGTGGGGTTGAGGCTGGACTCCTTGTAGGCCAGCGCGGCCAGGCTCAACCAGTCGAAGCGATGTTGCTCGGCATAGCGCTGCAGCACCGAACGGACCCGCTCCAGGCGTTGGCGCTCCCGGCGCGCCAGCGGGTTGTGCACCTTATAGAGGCGGCGGTAGACGCGCTGGAAGGCGGCATCCTGGTCATCCGGCGCGCGGTAACCGGCAATGAATCGGTCGACGCTGGCCCGCAGCATGGGCGCGTCGCGCCGCACGAACCAGGTCATGTCACCCTGGCGATCCAGCACCAGGTGCCGGTCCAGGCGCAACTTGGGCATCACCTTGGACCAGCGCTCGGCAATCGGTTGCTCCACCGCCGTCAATGGGTAGATGCCGGCCTGGACCATCTCCAGCACATCTTCCACCGCCAGGGACGGATCGGCCCACTCGATGACGATGGGCGCCAATTTGCGCGCGGCCAGCTTCTCGTTGACCTGACGCAGAGCCTCACCGGCGGCACTGCCCGCCGGCAACGCGATGCTGCGGCCGGAGACCTGCTCGAGGCGCAGGTAACGTCGTTGCCCGTGGCGGCTTACCAGGAGCAGCGGCACATCTTTGCGCAAGGGGGCGCTGGCGCTAACATTTCCGCCGCCCTGGCTGACCAGCTCGCCAGGCGCCACCAGGTCGCCTTCGCCGCGCTGCAACGCGACCATTAACTGGTCCTTGGCCTTGGGAACTATCTTCAGCCTGATTTCACGCCCGTCGCGGGCATTGCGGTTGAGGTACTGCTCGAAAGCACGGATCCGGTGGTACTCGACCCCGACCGACTCTCCCTTGATCTCGCCCGAGCTGTTGCGGCTCTGGTTCACCAGCACCTTGAGCACGCCGCTACGGCGGATCTGCGCCAGGTCGCGGGCTTCCGCCGGCCGCTGCCAGGCTTCCGGCGGAGCCGCCAGGCGCGCGCTGGCCGAAAACGGCAGCAACGCCAGCAGGCAGAGCAGGAACAGCAGCGGTCGCGTCATCGGTTCTCCAGGAACTGGCCGGGCGTCAGCGCAGGCATGAAACTGCCGCGCCGCGGATCCTTGCCTGGCGAGCGAGGGTCGCGGAGAGTGTCACAGCTGCGCACGTCATGCCAGTCAAAGCGCGTCATTGACTTCAACATGTGCCGCCAAGTTCCTGTAATTATTGGTTTTATTGAATTATTTCGAGCTTTGATATGCTGCCCTGCTCCAACTCGAGGTAGCACCATGCAACTCATCGACATCGGCGTCAATCTGACCCACCCCAGCCTTGCCGCCGCACCGCGCGCGCTGCTGGAGCGCGCCTATGCTGCAGGCGTCTGCCAACTGGTGCTGACCGGAACCAGCCTGGATGACAGCGAGAAAGCGCTGCTGGCGGCCGAACAGTTGGACGAAACCGGCCTGCGCCTATTCAGCACCGCCGGCGTCCACCCCCACGAAGCGAGCGGCTGGAACAGCGACAGCCAGCGTCAGTTGCGTGACCTGTTGGGAGACGCGCGGGTGCGCGCCGTGGGCGAATGCGGCCTGGACTTCAACCGTGATTTCTCGCCGCGACCGCAGCAGGAGAAAGCCCTGGAAGATCAGTTGGCCCTGGCGGCCGAGCTGGGCAAGCCGGTGTTCCTCCACGAGCGCGATGCTGACGAACGCCTGCTGGCCATCGTGCGGGAGTTCCGCGACCGGCTGCCCGCCGCAGTCGTGCACTGCTTCACCGGCGAGAAACGCGCGCTCTACGGCTATCTGGACCTCGACCTGCACATCGGCATCACGGGGTGGATCTGCGACGAGCGCCGCGGCACCCACCTGCACGCTCTGGTGCGCGACATTCCGCGCGGCCGGCTGATGCTGGAAAGCGACGCGCCCTACCTGCTGCCGCGCAGCCTCAAGCCGAAGCCCAAGCACGGGCGCAACGAACCGGCCTTCCTCACCGAAGTGCTGCGGGAGGTCGCCCTGCACCGTGGAGAAAGCCAGGAAGATCTGGCCCGGCACAGCAGCGCCAGCGCCCGCGCCTTCTTCGGTCTGCCGGCCATCGACTGAGCCGGACAACCCAGCGCCCCTCTTGATTCGGATCAAGTTCTGCCGGAAATTCCCGTCAGAAAATACTGGCACCTTGCCAATACCGATCGAGCACACAAGAAGAACATCATGGGCACCTGGATTCGCGATATCTCACTGAAGTACAAGTTCTGGGCCGTCAACGCGGTGGCCTTCTTCACCACCCTCCTGCTGGTCCTGAACGCGCTCTATCTGGAGCAACAGGGGCGCGCCGAAGGCGCCCGTAGCGCCGCCGAGGCCCAGGCGCAGTTGCTCCGCTCCTGGCCCGCGGACCAGCCCCTGCCCTCCTCACTGAGAATCATTGCCCTCGACGATGGCGGCGCGGCGCAATTGCCCGGCGGCCAGGCCCTGGCCAAGGCCAGTGGCTGGGTGGACCTGGCCCACAACAGCCTGTTCGGCAGCGACCCGCTGATCGGCGCCCAGGTGCTCGACCGTGGCAACGGTGAGCGCGCCGCCATACTGGCCAGCAGCCCGAGCCTGATCCAGCTGCTTGGCGAGCGCGCCTTCGAGTACGCGGTTTCGGTGTTCCTGCTGATGGTCGCCCTGCTGGCGGCCTCGCAGCTGCTGATCCGCTTCTTGCTCAGCCACCTCAACACCCTCAAGGACGTGATGCTCCACGTCGAGCGCAGCGGCGACCTCTCCGCCCGCGTGCCGCTGGACAGCCGCGACGAAGTGGGCCAGATGGCCAGTGCCTTCAACGCCATGCAGGGCGGCTACCAGCGTGTGGTCGGCACAGTGGCCCAGGCCGTCGCCCGCCTCGACGAAGGCGCCGCCCGGCTTGCCGGCAGCATGGGCGAGGTGCGCCAGGGCATGCTCGGCCAGCAGAGCGAAACCGACCAGGCCGCCACCGCCATCAACGAGATGTCGGCCACCGTCCACCACATCGCCCAGCACGCCGCGGATACCCGCGACCAGTCGCAGAACGCCGACAAGCTGGCCGGTGCCGGGCAGTTGGTGGTGGAGCGCGTCGAGCAGTCCATCGCCGGGCTCTCCTCTGGCGTACAGCAGACCGCCGAGATGATCCAGCGCCTGGCCGAGGACAGCCGGAAGATCAGCGGCGTGGTCAACGTCATCCATGGCATTGCCGAGCAGACCAACCTGCTGGCGCTCAACGCCGCCATCGAGGCAGCCCGTGCCGGCGAGATGGGCCGGGGCTTCGCCGTGGTGGCGGACGAAGTCCGCAATCTGGCCAAGCGGGTACAGGACTCCACCGACGAGATCACCAACATGATCAACGCGCTCCAGTCCGGCACCCGTGATGCGGTGGAATTCATGCGGGAAAGCTCGCTCAAGGCCGACGACTGCGTGCAAGCGGCCCATGAGGCCGGTGCGGCCCTCGCAGCCATCACCGGCGCGGTGGCGCAGATGCGCGAGAGCAATACCCAGATCGCCGTGGCCGCCGAGCAGCAGAGCCAGGTGGCCGAAGAGATGACCCGCGCCGTGGTCGGGATCCGCGATGTCACCGAACTGACCGTTAGCCAGACGGTGGAGTCCGCCGCCACCAGCAGCGAACTGGCGGGCCTGGCCAGCGAGCTGTCCCAGGCCATCCGCCAGCTCAGGCTGCCCGCCTAGCAGGCTATCCGCTCCATAGGGACATCCCATTCGCCGGCCCGCGAGGGCCGGACTAGACTGCGGCCATTCCCTGAAGGAGCTGACCATGGGCAAACGACTTCCCAACCTGCACGCCTGGCAATGGCGTACCTACGCCGACAATCACCAACACCCGACCAACCTGATCCTGCACGTGATCGCCGTACCACTGTTCATCGTGGCGGCGCTGACCCTGGTCTACGGCCTGTTCAGCCTCAGCTTCCGGCCACTGGTCCTGGGGGTGATCGGCATAGTCGCCTCCCTGGCCCTGCAGGGCCGCGGCCACAAGCTCGAAGCCGTGCAACCGGAACCCTTCAGCGACCGCAAGGACGCCATCGGCCGGCTGCTGGTGGAGCAGTTCATCACCTTCCCGCGCTTCCTGCTCAGCGGCCGCTGGTGGCGCAACTGGCGCAAGAAGCACTGACGGCTTCCGTTGGGTCGATAGCGCTTTTCCTATCCACCATCGCGGTCATGCCGAGCCCCACAGGCCTCAGCCGAACACCACCACCGTCTGCCGGCTCAAGGCCACCAGCTCGCCGGTGGGCGTCCACAGGGCCGCCGCGGCATGGCCGTAACCGTCGCGGGCGTGCTCGATGCGCGCGCGGTACTTGCACCAGTCATGGGTATCCAGCGGCGCCAGCGGCTGGACGAATTCGATGGTCCAGGTCAGCGTGCTGCCCGGCGCGGGCGAAGGCAGGTGCGGCACCGTTGCCGGTGGCCAGGCGTCCACCAGGGCCAGCAGATGGGCCTCGGTCAGCGGCTCCCGCTCCACCGCGCCACGAAAGCGCACCCAGCCGCCCATGTCGCGCTCGCGGCTATTGGAGAACGGCAGACCACCGATGCTCCAGCGCATGGCCAGGTGGCGGGTGAATTCCGGAGTCACGCCCTGGATGAAGGGCAGCTCAAAGCAATCCTCGGGCGCCTTCATTTCCGGTGCGGGTTCGGCCTGCATCTGCACGACCGACTGACGCGAGCCGCCGAAGCTGCCCTGCACCAGTGCCACCGTCTGCCCTTTCTGCACCACCCGGCAGAATACCTGGCTCACCGCCTTGCCCTCGCGCAGCAGCTCGGCCTCGAAGCTCGCCGGCACTTCCGGCTCCAGTGGCCCGACGAAGGTAGTCGCCAGGGACCGCACCGGCCTGCCCGGCTCCACCTTGGCACGCATGGCCTCGAAGGCCAGCGCCGCCACCACACCGCCGAACACCGCTCGCCCCTGGCCCCAGGTAGACGGCACCACCAGTTCAGTGGGGTTGCTGCGTGCCGCCTGGATCATCTCGGAAAAGTTCATCTGGATTCCCTGTAGTCAAACGCTCAGCCGGCGATCTTAGGATATTGCCCTGGCCACTCGAAAGCCGCAGGGCAGCACTGCAGCGCCAAGGCGGAGGGGAGAACGGCCAAGCCGGCATTCAGGACAGGCGTCGCAGCAACTTCTCCAGCACCCGGTCCGAGCGCACCTCGGCGGCGTGCAGCGCCACTTGCCAGCCGCGCACCCGCGGCCGCAGGTCCGTTTCGTGCTCGGCTCGCGCAAGCCATTGGAAGTTGTCGTGCCACTTGCCCAGTGCCGATTGCGCCCCCACCAGCAGGCGCAGGGTCTTGGGCGGCAGCTCCATGAAGTCCGGGTAGGCTTCCAGGCTGTAACGCATGCGCTTGATCAGCAGCCGCAGGCGATGGCGGTCATGGGCCGGATCGCGTAGTGCCTTTTCCAGGCGGTCACGGTTCTTCGCCAAGGACTTGTCGACTCGTTGGCGCAGCCCCTTCAACAGCCCTTCGCGGTCGGACACCCGCATCAGGTGCGGCCAGGCCTCCAGCACCTGGAACAGTCGCACCAGCTCCGGCGCCAGGAGGAACTGGGCATAGCCGAGGTGTCGCGCCTTTTCGCGATCCACAGTCAGGCGATCCAGGTCGTGGCTGCGCAATTCGATGATCAGCACTTCCAGGTCGCGCAGCGGCCCGCTCAGGGTGGCCGGGTCGGCGGCGGCCTGCCTCAGCACGTCCGCCACGGGCATACCGCGCAGTGGCCGTAGCAGGCTGCGCAGACGTCGCGTCGCTACCCGCAGGTCATGCAGGGCCTCGTCATCGGTACCGGCGGCCAGACGTTCGACGCAGGCGTGCAGGCGCACTTCGAGACCAATGACCTGAGCGATCAGGTCGTCCAGCAATCTGGCCATCTTCAGGCTCTCCAGACATCAGGGGACGTGGGCGGCGTTATTCAAGCATGGCTCATCAAAGCAGCGCCCGCAGATGCCAAGGCAATGCCTTGCGCAAGGCGCGCAGAGGACCGGCGGCGTCGACCCTCTGCTGGCCGGCGTAACGACTGGCCTCGAAGGCGACCAGGAAGGCGCGGATTTGCGCCGCCTGTTGCGGCAGCTCGCGACAGGCGCGCTCGGCGAAGTCGCGCGGCCCTTCGCCTCGGCCGCGTAGCACACCAAGGCGCGCCAGCAAACGTTCGAAGGCCTGGTACTGGCGCAGCTGCGGATCGCGCTCGCGCCGCCAGGGGGCGAACAGGAAGAGCGCCAGGAAGGCGAGCAGCACTGCGCCGGCCGCCACCAGGCCGACGCCGAGCAACCGGCTGTCGATCGCACCGAACCAGCGCCGCACCAGCTGCACCTGCACCTCGCCCTGATAGCCGAGCACCCAGCGCTGCCAACCGTAGTTGAGCTCGTCCCAGGCCAGCCGCATCTGGTTCAACCAGGCCAACTGGCGGAAGCGCAGGGGCGACAGGGGCGAACCCTCGAGGAAGCTCCGTTCGCTGGCCAGGGCATCTTCCAGGCCGAGCTCGATACGGTTGGGCGCCACCTGGTAAGTGGGGTCGATACTGACCCAGCCGCGCCCCGGGCGCCAATACTCTACCCAGGCATGGGCGTCGAACTGGTGCACCAGCAGGTAGTTGCCAGCCGGATTCAGCTCGCCGCCCTGGTAGCCGGCCACCACCCGCGCCGGAATGCCGGCTGCGCGCAGCACGAAGGTCATCGCCCCGGCGTAGTGGGCGCAAAAACCACGGCGTGTATCGAAGAGGAAGGCATCGATATTGTCCGCCCCCAGGGGCGGCGGTCGCAGGGTGTAGACGTAGGGCTGGCGATTGAAGTGTTGCAGCACGGCGTCTACCAGTTGCTGCGGGTCGGCATGGCGCTGCTTGAGCTCATTCGCCCAGGCGCGGGTGCGCGGGTCGCCCTCAGGGGGCAGCTGCAGGGCACGGCGCAGCGACTCCGGATTGCCCTGGGGCTCGCGCAACGCTTGGGGCCAGGAGGTGACCTGGTAGAGCAGCGGCCGGATGATCTCGCCGCGCCGCTCCAGGCGGAAGTCGGCCATGGGCCGCACGCCCTCCTCGCTCGTCTCGGCCACGTCCAGAGCGAAGAGCCAGGACTTGCCGCTGGGCTGCATGACGATGCTGTAGCGCAGCGGCTCGCCCTCCTTGCGCCAGTCCGCCGGCGGGCTCTGCTGGGTGCCCACGGACTGCGACCAGCGGCGACCGTCGAAGCGTTCCAGGGTCAGGGCGCGCCAGTAGAGCTGGCTCGCGGGCGGCATCGGGCCGTCGAAGCTGGCGCGGAAAGCCAGTTCACCGGAGCGGCTGAGTTCGGCGATATCCGCCGGGCTCATGCTGTCGGACAGGCCGGTCACGCCCTTGTCATTGGGCAACGGCAGCGACCAAAGCGGCCCCAGCCGCGGAAAGAACAGGAACAGCAGCAGCATCAGCGGCACCGCTTGCAGCAGCAGGCTGCCGGCGGCCTTCAGCGGCACCAGGGGGCGCTCGGCGAAGCGGCTCTGCTGCAACCCCACCAGGGCCGCCAGCAGCGCGCAGAGGGGCAGCAGGCTGTATAGGGCAGCGAGCATGCCGTCGCTGAACAGGTAGGCGGTGACCTGGGTGAAGAAGCCCAACAGGATCAGCACCAGGGCGTCGCGCTGGCTGCGCATCTCCACCAGCTTGAGGATAAATATCGCCACCAGCAGCACCACGGCGGCATCCAGTCCCACCAGGCTGCCGCGGGAGAGGAATACCCCCAGGGCGGTGGCCAGGATCAGCGCTGCCTTGACCAGGCCTCCGGGATACCGCGCGCGCATGCGGAAGATCTGGATGCGCCAGCCGGCGCAGCCCAGCCACATGGCGATGATCCACAGCGGCAGGTGCGGCAGGTGCGGCAGTATCACCAGCACCTGGGCCACCAGCAGCCAGGTCAGGCCGATCCGGGTGATCGGCAGGCCGCTCTTCATCGCGACTCCCCGAACAGCGCCAGGGCGCGCAGGCAGCCCTCACGGTGGGCGTCGCCGGTATCCGGCCCCAGCTGCTGGGCACCCAGGCGCAGGCCGAAGGGCTGGCCTCGGGAGGTTAACTGCAGTACCCAATGGCAAAGCAGACCCAGGCGCTGTTCCAGGTCACCATCCAGTTGCTCCAGATCGAGCCAGATGTCACGCCCGGCCAGTGCGGCGAAATCCTTGACGAACAAGCCCTGGCCCCGGGAATAGGCCTTCCAGTGCAGGCGCCGGCGTGAATCCCCCGGCTGGTAGGCGCGCAGACCCTGGTAGTCGTCGGCCCCGGGGCCGAGTACATGCCGGCCTTCGTCACTGTCGTCTTCGCCATGCCCGGCCAGCAGCGGCAGGTCCCCCGCCCGCGGGCGCGGATAGACCAGCAGGGCCTGGTCCAGGTCGACCCAGCTCCAGGCCACCAGCAAGCCAAGGGGATAGCGGCTCTCCACGCGCAAGCGCCTGGGCCGCAGCCAGCCACGGCGCTGGGTGGGCAGGTGCAGCTCGACCGAACAGGCACCATCGGCCGGCACGTCCAGCAGCTGCAGGGCCTGCGGCGGCCAGCCCAGGGCGACGGCCTGGTGCCCGCGCCCGCCACTTTCCAATGTGACGTGGAAATGCGCCTGCTCGCCGAGGAACACCGGCGCGCCGCCTGCCGCCTTCAGGTTCAATCCGGACAGGTTGCGGAAGGTGTGCAGGATGGCCACCAGGAACACCGACAGCAGCAGGAAGGTCAGCGCGTAGGCCAGGCTGTTCTGGTAGTTGATGGCCACCAGTAGCATGGGCACCAGCGCGACGCCGAAGGCGACACCGGCGCGGGTCGGCAGGATGAAGATCCGCCGCTGATCGAGGCGCACCTGGCTGGCCGGCGGAATGCGCCTGGCTAGCCAGCGGTCGACCTGGACCTCCAGCATCAGAGCGCCGGAACTTCGCGCAGCAGCCACTGCACCAGCGCCCCGCCGCCGTGGCCGGACGGGTCGGCGCGCTCGCGCAAGCGGTGGCCGACCACCGAAGGCAGCACGGCCTGGACGTCCTCCGGGATCACGTAGTCGCGACCGGCCAACAGGGCCCAGGCGCGAGCGGCCGATAGCAATGCCAGGCTGGCACGCGGTGACAGGCCCCAGGCGAACTGCGGCTGGCTGCGCGTGGCGTCCACCAGCCGCAGCACGTAGTCCACCAGGGCATCCCTGGCGACCACCTTGGGCACCTCAGCCTGGATCAGGCCAAGTTCAGCATGGCTGAAGACAGGTTCCAGGCGCGGCAGCAGCTCGCGACGCGCCTCGCCCTGGAGCAGTGCCTTCTCTGCCGCTCGCGCCGGATAGCCGAGGGACAGGCGCATGAGGAAACGATCCAGCTGGGACTCGGGCAGGGCGAAGGTGCCGCCCTGGCTGACCGGGTTCTGTGTTGCGATGACGAAAAAGGGCTCCGGTAGCGGGCGAGTAGCGCCTTCGATGGTCACCTGGCCTTCTTCCATGGCTTCCAGCAGCGCGCTCTGGCTCTTGGGCGTGGCGCGGTTGATCTCGTCGGCCAGCACCAGCTCGGCGAATACCGGGCCGGGGTGGAAGACGAACTGGCTGCTGTTCTTGTCGAACACCGAGGTGCCGAGAATGTCCCCAGGCAACAGGTCGGAGGTGAACTGGATGCGCTGGAAGCTCAGCCCCAGCACCTTGGCCAGGGCATGGCCGAGGGTGGTCTTGCCCATGCCGGGCAGGTCTTCGATCAGCAAGTGCCCGCGGGCCAGCAGGCAGGTCACGGCCAGGCGTACTTGCGGCTCCTTGCCCAGCAATACTTGGTTCACGGCGTGCAGGCAGGCATCCAGTTTGGTTCGCATTCGTCGCTCCCTGTGCAATGCGCCGATGCTACTGGCCGGCCGGGCAATGGCATAGCGCCCGGCAAACTTTACTTATGAAAACTGTGGGACAGGTCCTAGGACGGAGAAAGGGCCTGGGACTGCTCCGCGCGGAAAATAGGTGCCGCGGCCCTACAACCGAAAATGCCCCGCCATCCCCTGCAGTTCCTGCCCCAGGCGGGCCAGCTGGATACTCGACGAGGCGGTCTCGTCCATGGCGGTGGCCGACTGGTCGGCGATGTCGCGGATATTGGTGACGCTGCGGTTGATCTCCTCGGCCACCGCGCTCTGCTGCTCGGCCGCCGCGGCGATCTGCTGGTTCATCTGGTGGATCAGGGTCACGGCTTCGGCGATACCGGCCAGGGCTTCTTCCGTCTGGTTGGCGTCCTGCACCGTCATGTCCACCAGGCTGCCGCTTTGCTGCATGTGCTCCACCGAGCTGCGCACGCCTTCGCGCAGGGTCGCGATCAGCCGTTCGATCTCGGCAGTGGACTGCTGGGTCCGCCTGGCAAGCGCCCGGACTTCATCGGCCACCACCGCAAAGCCACGCCCCTGCTCGCCGGCGCGGGCCGCTTCGATGGCGGCATTGAGCGCCAGCAGGTTGGTCTGCTCGGCCACATTCTTGATCACGTCCAGCACGGTGCCGATGCTCTGGGTGTCCTGGCTGAGGCGCTGGATGCTGCTGGTAGCCTCCTCCATGGCGTGAGCCAACTGATTGACCCGTTCCAGGGTCTGGCGCACCACCTGGCCGCCCGTGCCAACGCGCCGGTCCGCGGACTCGGTGGAAGCTGCCGCGGCCTCGGCATTGCGCGCCACCTCCTGGACGGTGGCGGCCATCTGGCTCATGGCGGTGGCCACCTGATCGGTTTCCTCCTTCTGACCATTCACACCGATGCGGGTCTGCTCGGTGACGCTGGACAGCGCCTGGGCCGAGGCGGAAATCTGCGCCACCCCGCCCTGCAGGCGGCCGACCATGTCCCGCAGATTGCCGGACATGCCCTGCATGGCCTCCATCAGTTGGCCGATCTCGTCGCGGCGCTGCACCTCGATGCTGGCGCTGAGATCACCCTCGGCTATCTGCCGCGCCAAGCCGATCACCCGGCGCAGGGGCCGGACGATCAACAGGCTGATCAGCGCCGTGGCGGCAAGGCCGATCAGCAGGGCCAGGGCCGCCGCCAGCAATATCAGCAGCGAACTCGCGTCCTGCTGGGCACGCATATCAGCCTTCTGAATTTCGTAGGCCCGCTCCACCGACCGCACCACGCGCTCGGCCGCGGCGGCCAGGTGCGCATATTCCTGGCGCTGCTGCTCCAGGATGGCGGTGTATTCCTTGAGGCGCTCGTTGAAGGAGTCGACGTTGCCGATCACCTCGGTGAGCACGGCGGCGTAGCCGGGGTCCTGCATGGCATCGCGCAGTTCGGCGGCGAGCTTCTGCGCATCCCGGGCTTCCTGGATCTTCGGCGTGCCCGCTTCACTGGCGCTGCGGCTCTGCTCGAGGCGCAGGCGGGCCTGGTTCAGGGCCTGCAGGAGCAGCTGGTAGACACGGCCGATCTGTCCGCCCTGAGTCACCAGGTCCGCGCCCTCGGCACCTTGCGAGCTTTTCAGCAGGTCGACGCCATCTTCGTTCAGGCCGCTCTGCAGTACGTCGAGGCTGTTGGACGCGCTCACCACCAACCAGTTGGCCGCCTCCAGGGCGAGGCGCTGGTTATCGCTGAGCTCCACATAGCGGTCGAAGGCGCCGCGATACTCGGCCATGGCCTGGGTGACCTCGCCCAGGGCCACGCGACCGGGGCCGGACAACTGCGCGGCAAGGGTTTCGCTGCGCGCGACTATGGCCTCGGCCTGCTGGCGCAGCGCTTCGGCCCGCTTGGCATCGGCGGTGAGGGCATAGTCCTTCTCCGTGTGCCGGATCATTAGCACATCGCTGCTGATGGCGCGCATTTCCTCCAGCAGGCTGGCCCGGGCGTCCACCGCGCGCAGTGCGGTGAAGCCGGTTGCCGCCACCACCAGGGTCAGCGCCAGCACGATGCCAAAGCCCAGCATCAGCTTGTTGGCGGTGCTCAGGCTGGCCAGCCTACGTTGCAAGACAGTCCACATGCTCCAACCTCCCCACAAGGCGACTACCGCATGGACGCGATCCGCTTCCCGGAAGCGTCGACCATAGGAGCAGCGCAATACTGGCGACAAGCCATAGTCGCGCCGCCGCACCCACCGATGCTGTTTTTGGTTAACTGGAGGTCGCTTTTGAATGCTTTCCAGCTTTCCTACAGGAGTCTAGGAACTGACCCAGGCCAATAACGGAGTCGACTGAAAGAACTAGGCTTGCCCTTGGATTCGCCATGGAGGACGACATGAGCGCCCCATCCCCCACCCATTGGCACGCCCAGTCCATCGAAAGCAGCCTGCAGCAGCTGGACAGCGGGCCCGCCGGCCTGGATCCGGAAGAGGCCGAACGCCGCCTGGCCAGCTTCGGCCCCAACCGCCTGCCGGAGCGAGCCAGCGCCGGGCCGCTGAAGCGCTTCCTGCTGCAGTTCCACAACCTGCTGATCTATGTGCTGCTGGCGTCCACTCTGGTCACCCTGGTCCTGGGCGAATGGCTCGATTCCGCGGTGATCTTCGGTGTGGTGCTGATCAACGCCGTGGTCGGCTTCATCCAGGAAGGCAAAGCCGAACACGCCATGCGCGCGATCCAGAAGCTGCTCACCCTGGACAGCCGGGTCAAGCGCAGTGGCGAAGTGCGCCAGGTGCCCGCCGAAGAACTGGTGCCGGGCGACCTGGTGCTGCTGGAGGCCGGCGATCGGGTGCCGGCGGACCTGCGCCTGCTGGAGACCCGCGACCTGCGTATCGAAGAAGCGGCGCTCACCGGCGAATCCGTGCCCACCGACAAGGGCAGCCAACCCGTCACCCAGGACGCCAGCCTGGGCGACCGCCACAGCATGGCCTACTCCGGCACCCTGGTGAGCGCGGGCAGCGGCGTCGGCCTGGTGGTCGCCACCGCCGGCGAGACCGAACTCGGACGCATCAGCCACCTGCTGGGCACGGTGGAGCAATTGCAGACGCCATTGCTGGCGGACATGGCGCGCTTCGCCCGCCAGCTCACCCTGATCATCCTGGTGCTAGCGGTGGCCACCTTCGCCTTTGGCATCCTGCTGCGCGGCTACAGCGCCGAAGACATGCTGATGGCCGCCGTGGGCCTGGCCGTGGCTGCCATCCCCGAAGGCCTGCCGGCGGTACTGACCATCATCCTGGCCCTGGGCGTGCAGCGCATGGCCCGTCGCCGATCCATCATCCGTCGGCTGCCGGCGGTGGAAAGCCTCGGCGCAGTGACCGTGGTCTGCTCGGACAAGACCGGCACCCTGACCCGCAACGAAATGACCGTGCAGCGCATCTACACCGCTGCCCGCCGCTTCGAAGTGGCAGGCGTGGGATACGCCCCGCAGGGCGATGTGACGCCCACCGGCGACCTGGCCCATGACCTCCATGAACTGGCTCGCGCCGGCCTGCTGGCCAACAGCGCCAGCCTGTGCGAGGTGGACAGCCAGTGGTGCATCACCGGCGACCCCACCGAAGCGGCCCTGCTCACCCTGGCCGGCAAGCTGCAGCTGGATGCCGAGGACGAATCCGCCCGCCTGCCACGGGTGGACGCCATTCCCTTCAGCTCCGAACGCCGCTACCTGGCCAGCCTGCACCGGGATACCGATGGCAGCGGCGTCATCTACCTGGTAGGTGCGCCGGAACGCTTGCTCGAAGTCTGCGACCAGCAATGGCGCGATGGCGCCGTCGAGCCGCTGGACCCGCGGGTCTGGGACGAGGTGCTGGGCGAAGGTGCAGCGGCTGGCCTGCGCATGATCGGCCTGGCCCGGCGCGCGGCCGGGGAGCACCAGCATGAACTGGATCATGCCGACCTCGACAGCGGCTTCATTCTCCTCGGCCTGGTGGGCATGCTCGACCCGCCGCGGGAAGAAGCCATCCTCGCCATCGAGGAATGCCACAGCGCCGGCATCCACGTAAAGATGATCACCGGTGACCATGCCGCCACTGCCGCTGCCATCGCCGAGCGCCTCGGCCTGCCAGGCGGCAACCCGCTGACCGGCGCCGACCTGGATGACCTCAGCGACGCCGAACTGGACGCCCGACTGAAGGAAACCAGCGTGTTCGCCCGCACCAGCCCGAGCCACAAGCTGCGCCTGGTGGAGCGCCTGCAAGCCATTGGCGAACGGGTGGCAATGACCGGCGATGGGGTCAACGACTCTCCCGCTCTCAAGCGCGCCGACATCGGCATCGCCATGGGCATCAAGGGAACCGAGGCGGCCAAGGAGGCGGCGCAGATGGTCCTGGCCGACGACAACTTCGCCACCATCGCCCACGCGGTGGAAGAAGGCCGCACCGTCTACGACAACCTGAAAAAATCCATCCTCTTCATCCTGCCCACCAATGGCGCCCAGGCCTTCGTCCTGCTGACAGCCATCCTGCTTGGCCTGACGCTACCCATCACCCCGCTGCAGATCCTCTGGGTGAACATGATCACCGCCGTCACCCTCGCCCTGGCGCTGGCTTTCGAGCCCGCTGAGGACGACCTCATGCAGCGCCCGCCCAGGGACCCGAAGGCGCCGCTGCTGTCGGGCGAACTGCTGTGGCTGATCCTGTTGGTATCGGTGCTGCTGACCCTGGCCAGCCTCGGCCTGTTCATCCATGCCCAGCAACTCGGCTGGAGCATGGAAGCCAGCCGCACCCTGGCGGTGAACGCCTTGGTATTCGGCGAGATCGGCTACCTGTTCAGCAGTCGGCGCCTGAACGGCCCGGCGCGCTTCAGCCTGCGTGACAACCCCATGGTCTGGGGCATGGTCGGCCTGATGGTACTGCTGCAGTTGGGCTTCACCTACGTGCCGGCGTTCCAGGCGCTGTTTGGCACCAGCGGGCTGGGCCTGGCGGGCTGGACCTGGTGCCTGGGCACAGCAGTGGTCACCTGCGCCGTCGTCGAAGTCGACAAGAAGCTGCGCCGCTACTTCGCTGGAAGGGAGCAGCGCTAGTCAGCCGCAATCCTCCGACCGGGGCATGGTGCTGCTCAGCCGGGCCGCGCCATGCTGAAGGTCTCGCGGGTCCGCGCATAGGCACTTCCGCCCAGGCGCCCCACCAGGTCCAGGCGCTGGGGATCCACCCGTCCGGCCTCGGTCAGCACCTCGTCGTCAATATGCGCCAGCAGCACCTCGGCGAACACCATGTGGCAATTGGGATTAGCGCGGGGGTAAGGCTGCACTTCCACCAGCCGGCACTCGAAGGCCACGGGCACGCCCTTGACTCTGGGCGCCCCCACCCGCAGCGAAGGCTCGCAGGCGATGCCACAGTTCTCGAACTCACTGACGCCATGGGGCAACCAGGCCGCGCTGGCATTCATCGCCTCGGCCTTGCCGAAGGACACCAGCTGGATCACCAGCTCGCCAGTCTCCTGCACATTGCGCAGGGTGTCTTTCAACTCACCACCATCGCGGGTAGTGACGTTCACCATCAGGGTCGGCGGATCGTCGCTGATCACCTGGAAAAAGCTGAAAGGTGCCAGGTTGCTGACCCCGTCCTTCGACAGGGTAGACACCCAGGCGATGGGACGCGGCGTAACGGTAGAGGCGAGCCAGCGGTAGGCATCCAGCGGGGCTAGCTGGGTGAAATCGAGCTGCATCGAAAAGCTCCGGCGGGACGAAAATGGCGATTATGCCTTGGCGAGGGGCGGTCGGGGCAGGCAATGCCGCTTCCTGATAAACTACGCCCCTTTCATGCCAGCCGGCGCCGCAACGCAATAGTCACCGCAGATGAACCAACCGCAACGCCACCTCGTCACCGCCGCCCGCCCCGCCCTGTCCCGCCGCTTCTCCGTGGCGCCGATGATGGATTGGACTGACCGTCACTGCCGCTTCTTCCTGCGCCAGCTGTCGCAGCATGCCCTGCTCTACACCGAAATGGTGACCACCGGTGCCCTGCTGCATGGGGATCGGGCGCGGTTTCTGCGCCATGACGAGGCGGAGCATCCGCTCGCGTTGCAGCTGGGCGGCAGTGTGCCGGCGGACCTGGCGGCCTGCGCGCGAATGGCGCAGGACGCGGGGTACGACGAGGTGAACCTGAACGTCGGCTGCCCCAGCGACCGGGTACAGAACAACATGATCGGCGCCTGCCTGATGGGACATCCGGCGCTGGTGGCCGATTGCGTCAAGGCGATGCTGGATGCAGTGGACATTCCGGTGACGGTGAAGCACCGGATTGGCATCAATGGCCGTGACAGTTATGCCGAGCTCTGCGATTTCGTCGGGCAGGTGCGCGAGGCCGGTTGCCGCAGTTTCACCGTGCATGCGCGCATCGCCATCCTCGAGGGCTTGTCTCCCAAGGAAAATCGCGAGGTACCCCCTCTGCGCTACGACGTGGCGGCGCAGCTGAAGCGGGACTTCCCGGACCTGGAGCTCATCCTCAATGGCGGTATCAAGACCCTCGACGAGTGCCGGGAGCACCTGCAGATCTTCGATGGCGTAATGCTGGGTCGCGAGGCCTACCACAACCCCTATCTGCTGGCAGAGGTGGACGCCGCGCTGTTCGGCGGTGCCGCTCCGCAGATCGGTCGCGCCGAAGCGCTGGAGGCCATACGCCCCTATATCGCGCGTCATCTGCAGGAAGGTGGGGTGATGCATCACATCACCCGCCACGTCCTCGGCCTGGCCCAGGGGTTCCCAGGCGCCAGGCGCTTCCGCCAGTTGTTGTCGGTCGACGTGCACAAGGCCGCCGACCCGCTGGCGCTACTGGATCAGGCTGCGGAGCTGTTGCGCGGCCGCTGAGGCGAGATCGCCGCTTCCCAGGCCGGCGCCAGGCAGAAACGGCTGCCGCCCTGGGCGACCACCAGGCCACCTTCCACCATCCGCCCCAGCACTTGGCGCACGCTGGCCAGGGACAGCGGTTCGCCGGCCTCCACCAAGTGCTCATGCAGAAGACGGCTGGATAAACCGCCCCCCTGGAGCGCGGCCAGGCAGAGGATTTCCAGCACCTTGAGGCGCGGCATGCTGGTCTTCAACCCTGCCTGCTGCAGCATTCGGCGCAGCTGGCGGTGATCCACGCCCGACAGGCTCTCCTCGACCATCAGGCAGACTGGCTGCTGGGCAACGGGCTTGGCCCGTGGCAAGGCATGTACTCGCATCAGATTCTCCTTGTTGATCAATGGCTCGCGTGACGCGAGGCCTCTGGCTGAATCTCCTGTCAGCCTGTTGCCCCAGAATTTCTGGGCTCTCATAGAAGAAGACGGACGAGCGCGGAAAAACCGCAATAAAAATGCGAAATCTTTTTCTTCGTCGGACCAGCGGAACCTGCATCCCCCCTCCCCCGGTCAGTAAGGATGGGCAGGCGAGCAGCCTGTAAAAAAGCCCTTACGCCCCCGTTGAGCAGCCCAGGCGGCTCGGGTAAGGTCACTTCATCCGCCACGACAAGGTTTCGCCATGACCTCCAAGCTGGACCAACTCAAGCAGTACACCACCGTCGTTGCCGACACCGGCGATCTGGACGCGATTTCCCGCCTCAAGCCGGTGGACGCCACAACCAACCCCTCGCTGCTGCTCAAAGCCGCCGCTATGCCGCGCTATGCCGACCTCCTCGACAGCGCCGTGGCCGCCAGCGGCAATGACCTGGGCCTGGCCTGCGACCGTTTCGGCGTGGCCGTTGGCCAGGAGATCCTCAAGGTGATTCCGGGGCGCATCTCCACTGAGGTGGATGCGCGCCTGTCCTTCGATACCGACGCCACCTTGCGCCGCGCCGAGCGCCTGATCGGCCTCTATGAAGAAGCCGGCATCGGCCGTGACCGCGTGCTGATCAAGATCGCCTCCACCTGGGAGGGTATCCGCGCGGCGGAGCAGCTGGAGCGCGAGGGCGTCCAGACCAACCTGACCCTGCTGTTCAACTTCGCCCAGGCGGCTGCCTGCGCGGATGCCGGGGTATTCCTGATTTCCCCCTTCGTCGGCCGGATCTACGACTGGTACAAGAAAGCCGAAGGCCGCGATTTCGTCGGCAATGAAGACCCGGGCGTGCAGTCAGTTTCACGCATCTATCGCTACTACAAGGCCAACGGCTACCGGACGGTGGTGATGGGTGCGAGCTTCCGGAATCTCGGGCAGATCGAGGCGCTGGCCGGCTGCGACCGCCTCACCATCAGCCCCGAACTCCTGCAGAAACTGGCCGAAGATCAGGGTTCGCTGACGCGCAACCTGGCCCCCGGCAGCGATGCCGAAGCTCGCGTGGTGCTGGATGAGACAGCCTACCGCTGGCAGCTGAACGAGGACGCCATGGCGACCGAGAAGCTGGCCGAGGGCATCCGCCTGTTCGCCCGTGACCAGGAGAAGCTGGAAGCTCTGCTCGCTTCCCGCCGCTGAAATGCAAACGCGCGCAGCCTTTGCGGGCTGCGCGCGTAATGGTCAGGCGGAAACGACGGGTCAGCTGCGCTCGAGGGCGCTGACCAGGTCGTGGAAGGCTTCGCGGTTCGACTCGTTGAGCCCCATGAGGATGCGGTGGGCTTCCAGCACCTTGGTGCGGACCACCTCCTCCGTCTGGTCCTGCGGCGGCAGGTCTTCCAGGCATTCAGGGCAGGGAATCGGCGTACCGACGATATTGAACACCTGATCGAATCCCATCGACTGCAACAGTCGGGTGATATCGGGGTGGGTGGTCACTACCGTGGGCAGCAGGCCCACTTTCTGCCGCGAGAGGATCGACAGCTTGGCCAGAAGGCCCAGCGTCGTACTGTCGATGCTTCGGGTTTCCGTGAGATCGATGACGATCGCCGAGAAATTCAGCGCCGTGAAGATCTTTTCGATGGTTGAATCCAGGGCCGAACACAGGGTCAGGCGGATTTCTCCGACAAACTTGAGGACGAATGTCCCGTCCTGCTCGGCAAACTGGATTTTACCGGTACTCATGCAAGGTTCCTGCTCAACACCAGCAAGGCGATATCATCCGGCATCTCGCCCAGGCTGGCCAGCCCAAATACTTGTCGCAAGCCATCCAGACTGCCACCTGCCTCGCACACCAGATCCGGCAGCGCGGCTTCCTTATCTTTGAGAGTATTCCCGGGCAAAAGGTCCAGGATACCGTCGGAGAGCAAGGTCAGGCTGAAGGCCGGTGGCAGCTCGATGACATGATCATCATAGCTCGCCTCGTCGAACAGCCCCACCGGCAGGCCCTTGCCGGCCAGGTAAGAGGCCTTGCCCTCACTGTAGAGCACCGGCAAGGGCAGATGCCCGCCGATGCTGTAAGTCAGTTTGCCGCTCTGCTCGTCTATCACACCGCCCAGCATGGTCACGTGCTTGCCCAGCTTGCAGTTGATCAGGCCACGGTTGATGTGCCCGAGCACCTCGGAAGGCTTGAACTCGGGCAAGGTGCCGTTGCGCCGGGACTCGTAGAGCAGGCGCGTGGTCATGAACTTGAGCAGCACGGTGACGAAGGCCGAAGAAGCGCCGTGGCCGGAAACGTCTGCCAGATAGAACGCCACCCGGCGCTCATCGACACGGAAGTAATCGACGAAGTCCCCCGAAAGGTACAGCGACGGAATGATCTGGTGGGCGAAGCGCAGGCCATCCACCATCCAAGGCGTCACCGGCAGCATGTTCATCTGCACCTGGCGGCCAGCGTTCTGGTCCTCCTGCAGCAGATGCAGGCTGGCCTGCAGCTCGCGGTTGGCGGCTTCGAGCTTCTCCCGGTAGCGGCGGTTTTCCAGGCGCAGGGCCGAGCGATCGAGGGCACGGCGCACCGAGTGCTCGAGAACGGCCAGGTCCTCCAGGGGCTTGATCAGGTAGTCCGCCGCACCAAGGCGCAGGGCTTCGACCGCGTCGCTCATCACGCCGGCGCCGGAAACCACTATCACCGGGGTTTCTGATTCAAGCTCGGAAATTCGGCGAATCAGTTCCAGGCCATCGACCTGGGGCATGCGCAGGTCGCAGATCACCAGATCAGGGCGATCCCGCTCGAAAACCTGCAGCCCCTGCAGGCCGTTGCTGGCCTGCCGAACGCTGAAACCACTGTCTTCCAGATAGGCCGCGAGGCTCGCGCGCACGACCTCGTCGTCGTCAATAATCAGCAGCTTGGCACTGGGATTGTGCATGGAGTATCCAGGCAAACGGCGCCAGGGATGGGTTGGTTTTAGCACCCGATCTAAGGCCCGAGCACGAGTACGGGGGTTCGCTTTACGGCGCAGACGGTACTCCCATCCGCAGGGCGATTCAAGCTTGCAGCGCGCGTCGAACTCTGCCTTTACACCTGAAATCGCTGGAAGTTATAAGTGGTTCAAGGCGACTCCATGACAACAAGAGGACCAGTACGTGAGCCTGGACGACCGCAACGACAGCGACAAGCGCGATTTCATCCGGATGCAGGTGCAGACCCAGGCCATCCTGGAGCACGCCGGCCGGCAGTATCCCACCCTCTGCCTGGACCTCTCCAGCAGCGGCATACAGCTGGAAGCGGACGTGAACCTCGCGGTCGGCGACCGCGTCCGCGTGCTCATCCCGCCCGAGCACAGCGCACTCAAGGGACTGGAGGCCGAGGCCGAAGTCGTGCGCGTCGGCGAGCTCCCAAGCGGCGGCCAGACCCTTGGCCTGGTCATCCTGGAAATGTCCCAGGCGGTAAAGGCCTGAAACGAAAAAGGCGACCCCGAGGTCGCCTTTTCATGGGGCTGTCGCTTAGAAGTCGTCTTCGACCTCGCCGTCCTTCACCTTGAACTCGCGGTTCTGCAGGTAGGCATTGCGAATGAAGATGTACTTGTCGCCGGTGATCAGCTTCTCGGCCGACAACAGGTTGGCGCGGGTATCCACCACATCCACCGCGCGGGTCACGTTGCGGGTCGGTACATGGTCGATATAGGGGTAAGGACCGAGGAAGCTGTCCGGGACCATACCGCCGGCATCGCGCACGGTGCTGGGGCCGAAGAACGGCAGCACCAGGTAGGGGCCGCTGCCTACGCCCCAGTAGCCCATGGTCTGGCCGAAGTCCTCGTCGTTGCGCTGCAGCCCCATCTGGGTAGCGACGTCGAAGAAGCCGAGCAGGCCGAAACTGGTGTTGAAGATCAGGCGGCTGGTGTCGACGCCGGCATCGTGGAACTTGGCCTGGAACAGGTCGTTGGCCAGGTTACCCACATCGCCGATATTGCCGAAGACATTGTGGATGCCATCTTCCAGGAACTGCGGGGTCACCGCCTGGTAGCCCTTGGCGACGGGCTTCAGCGCATAGGTATCGAGGGTATCGTTGAAGCGGAATATCGCGCGGTTGAAGCCCTCCCAGGGGTCATCCTCCGCAGCGTGCGCGGCGATAGGGAGTATCGCCAGGCTCAGGCAGGCCAGCGCGCGACCCAGGCGGCCGAGCCACTGAGCACCGATCAATTGCATTGCAGACTCTCCTTGAGAAAAGTAGTGTGGCGGCCCTGCCGCCCCACCGACGGCGCGCAGTATAAGGCCATCGCTCCATCAGGGCAGCATAGCGGACAGCCATCATGCCGGAAAAAACCTTGCTTCATGTTGCACATATCCCCGTTCGCTGGGGCGACATGGACAGCTATGGTCACGTCAACAACACCCTCTACATCCAGTACCTGGAAGAAGCCCGGGTGGCCTGCTTCGAGCGTCTCGGCATCAACATGAACAACGTGCCCCAGGGCCCGGTAGTACTGCAGACCCTGCATACCTACCTCAAGCCCGTGGTGCATCCGGCCACTGTGGTCATCGAACTGTACGCCGGCCCGGTGGGCAACAGCAGCTTGGTGCTGGAGCACCGCCTGAGCACCCTGGAAGACCCGGAAACGCTCTACGGAGAAGGCCATTGCAAGCTAGTCTGGATCGATCACGATACCAACAGGTCGGTACCGGTGCCCGATGCCCTGCGCCAGGCCCTGGGGACCGACAAGCGTTCGTAACGCCGTTGTCATCCAGGGCGGTTAGCCTGCGCCAGACCTCGTCAGGACGACGCCGATGCCCCAGAGCCAACCGCCCGCCTTCACCGCCATCCTCTTCGGCCTCTCCGGCTGCTTGGTGGACTTCGGTTCCCGTACCCTGCCCCTGGCGCTGACCCGACTGCTGCCGGATTGCCCGGTAGAACGCCTGGCCGAAACCACCGGCCTGGAGCCGCTGGCAGCCCTCGACCACGCCTTGGGCGCCTCCGCCAGCGAAGCGCAACTGCAGGCCTTCCAGCAGCAGTTGCTCGACGCCGCGAGCGAGCATGCCGAAGTCGTGGCCGACCTCGATACGCTGGCCAGCCTGGTAGACGGCAGCAAGGTGCCCTGCGCCTGGCTCGACGACTTGCCGGCCCCCGCCAGTTGGCGCCTGGCCGCTCCCCTGCCCGCCTGGCTGCGCCCCAGCGAACTCAACGGCGCCCGCCCCTGGCCCGCGCCGGACAGCTGCTGGCAGGCCCTGGCGGGGCTGGGTGTATCGCGCCTCGACGGCTGTGTGCTGGTCAGCGCCAATCCGCGTCTTTTGCAGGCAGGCCTGAATGCCGGGCTCTGGACCATAGGCCTGGCCGCCAGTGGCCCGCTGTGCGGCCTCGCACCCGCCGACTGGCAAGCCCTGGACAGCGCCGAACGCGACCGCCTGCGCGCCACCGCGACGCTGGAGCTCTACCGCCTCGGCGCCCACTCGGTGATCGACCACCTGGGCGAACTGGGCCCCTGCCTGGCCGATCTGGCGTCGCGCCGGGAGAAAGGCGAGAAGCCCTGAGTCGAGGCTGTTTTGTTACAGCCTTGATCCTGATCAGGCAGGCCCGGGCAGCCTGGATTAATCTCTAAGGCATGAGGGACCTTTGCCCCAGCGGCAGGGGTCCACTCCTGAGTCATTCGCAAAGGGAGAAAGTCATGCCTGAACGCCTGCAGCAGCAACTGCAACAACTGCGCGAACAGCTGGCCCAGGAGCCGCCGCTGGATGCAGAGGAGCGCGCATCGCTGATCGAGTTGATGCAGGAAATCGAACTGCGCCTGGCCCAAGACGCCGCCAGCGCACCGGACGCGAGCCTGGTGGACGGCGTCAATCTGGCCGTGGAACGATTCGAGACCCGCCACCCCACCCTCGCTGGCACCCTGCGCAACATCATGCAGAGCCTGGCGAACATGGGCATCTAGCCCACGAAAAGCAAAAACCCCGACTTCGAGTCGGGGTTTTCGTCATTCAGCCGGCCTGGGCTCCGGGCCCTGAAGCGCCCTTGCGCTACTGCCGCACCAGCCGGCGATTGTCCACCTGGCGTTCATGGGTACTGCGATAGGGGTTGATATCCAGGCCGCCGCGGCGAACGTAACGGGCATAGACTGTCAGCTGCTCGGGCTGCAACAGGCGCTTGAGGTCGAGGAAGATACGTTCCACGCACTGTTCATGGAAATCGGCATGCTGGCGGAAGCTCACCAGGTAGGCCAGGAAGCTGGCGTGATCCAGCTTCGCCCCGCGGTATTCCACGACCACGGTGCCCCAGTCCGGCTGACCGGTGACCGGGCAGTTGGACTTCAGCAGATGGCTGTGCAGCGCCTCCGTCACCTGCTGGCCGGCGTCCGCGCGCAGCAGCTCGGGCTGCGGATGCTCGTAGTTGTCGATGCGCACATCCAGCTCGTCGATGCACTGGCCCGGCAGTCTGGCCACACCCTCGGCCTCCACCTCCGCCAGGCTGCGCACCCGCACCTTCACCGGAGCGCCCGCCGCAGCGCTCAGGTCCCGTTTGAGCACCTGCTCGAGCTCCCGGGGGCCGGCATAGACGGACTGGTTCAGCGAGTTCAGGTACAGCTTGAAGGACTTGGATTCAATGATGTTCGGCGAATCGGCCGGAATGGCGAATTCGCCGATGGCCACCACCGGCTTTCCGGACGGCGTCAGCCAGGACAGCTCGTAGCAATTCCAGTAGTCCACGCCAACGTACGGCAGGGTCGCAGCGGTCAGTCCCAGCTCGTTCCACTTGGTCACGCGGGAAATCGGGAAGAGCAGCTCCGGATTGTAGGTGCTGACGTACTCGCTGGATTTGCCCAGCGGTGAATGTTCGGCGGGATGATGCATGGCGCGGACCTGAGAATGCGAAAACCGGGCAATTGTATACAGTCGCGCCGCCGCTGGAAAATCCGCGGCACCAACGGCGCTGCCGCATTACAACTATGTCAGCTTTCCCTGTCCGGCCAGCCGGCACGGTATAAAGCAGCAGCCAACGCGATGAGCCCAGCATGAAACCACTGCCAGCATGAAATTACTGATAGTCGAAGACGAACCCAAGACTGGCCAGTACCTGCGCCAGGGCATGGCCGAGGCCGGACTTGCCGCCGACCTCGCCACCGACGGCCTCGAAGGCCGCGCACTGGCCCTTTCCGGCGAGTACGACCTGGTCATCCTCGATGTGATGCTCCCCGGCCTCGACGGCTGGCAGGTACTGCGCAGCCTGCGCGAGGCCGGCGTGCTGGTTCCGGTGCTGTTCCTCACCGCGCGGGACGCCGTGGAAGAGCGCGTCCACGGCCTGGAACTGGGCGCCGATGACTACCTGATCAAGCCCTTCGCCTTCGCCGAGCTCCTCGCCCGCGTCCGCACCCTGCTGCGCCGCGGCGCCACCAGCCCGCAGGAAACCAGCCTGGAACTGGCCGACCTGCGCCTGGACCTGTTGAGCCGGCGGGTGGAGCGCAGCGGCCGGCGCATCGACCTCACCGCCAAGGAGTTCGCCCTGCTGGAATTCCTCCTGCGCCGCCAGGGCGAAGTGCTGCCCAAGGCGCTGATCGCTTCGGAAGTCTGGGACATGCACTTCGACAGCGAAACCAACGTGATCGAAGTCGCCATCCGCCGCCTGCGAGCCAAGCTGGACGACGACTTCCCCACCAAGCTGATCCATACAGTGCGTGGCCTGGGCTATGTGCTGGAGGCGCGCGAAGGCTGATGCGCGGTCTCTCCCTTACCGCCCGCCTCGGCCTGCTGTTCGCCGCCTGCACGGCCGCCGTCTCGCTGACCGCCGGCGTGCTCTTCAGTCGCGCCAGCCAGGCCCACTTCGTCGAACTCGACCAGCAACTGCTGGAAAGCCGGCTGGCATCCTTCCGCGCGCTGGTGCGCGAAGCGGACAGCCCCGCCAGCCTGGCGCCGCGCCTGGAAGCCTTGCAGGCCGAACTGCGCCTGCACCCTGACCTCGCCCTGCGCCTGGAGGGCAGCGAAGGCCAGTACTGGTTCAACAGCGCCGAAGGACTCCGCGCCCCGGGGCGCGACGGCCTGCACGAATGGCAGCAGGACGGCACCGACTACCGGACCTTTGGCGCACCACTACGGCCGGAAGACCCGGCCTCGCCGCGCCTCACCCTGGCGCTGGATATCACCCACCACCAGCACTTCCTCGAGCGCATGCAGCGGCTGATCTGGCTCACCGTGGGGCTTTCGGCCCTGGCCACCGCCCTGCTCGGCGCCTGGGCCGCACGCAGCGGCCTGCGGCCCCTGCACCGCATGGCCGTAGTCGCTGCCGGCGTTTCCGCCAGCTCCCTCACCACCCGCCTGGCGGACGACCAGGTGCCCCTGGAACTGGTGGAACTCGTGCGCGCCTTCAATGCCATGCTGGCGCGGCTCGACGACGCCTTCCAGCGGCTTTCGGCCTTCTCCGCCGACATAGCCCATGAGCTGCGCACACCGCTGTCCAACCTCCTGACCCAGACCCAGGTGATCCTCAGCCAGGAGCGCGCGATCGACGACTACCGCGAGGCCCTGCATTCCAACCTGGAGGAACTCCAGCGCCTGGCGCAGATGGTCGGCGACATGCTGTTCCTGGCCAAGGCCGAGCACGGCCTGCTGGCCACCCGCCGCGAGCCCCTGGATCTCGCCAGCGAGCTGGATGCCCTGCTGGAGTACTTCAGCCCCCTGGCCGAGGACCGGCAGGTGACCATGAGCCGCACTGGCGAGGCGCACTTCGCCGCCGACCGCGGCATGTTGCGTCGCGCCCTTTCCAACCTGCTGGACAACGCCCTGCGCTTCACCCCGGAGTGCGGCCACATCGAGCTGAGCCTGGCCAGCGATGCCCGCGGCCTGCGCCTGGTCGTCGCCAACAGTGGTGCGGAGATTCCCGCCGAACTGCTGCCCCGGTTGTTCGACCGCTTCTTCCGCGCCGACCCCGCCCGCCGCGAGGGCCGCGAGGGCCGCGAGGGCCGCGAGCATGCCGGCCTGGGCCTGGCCATCACGCGCTCCATCGTCCGCGCCCACGGCGGCGACGTCCGCTGCGAGTCCGCCAATGGCTGGACCCGCTTCATCCTCGACTTTCCCGCCCCCTGAAACGCGAAAGGCGCGCCATTGGGCGCGCCTTCTCGGCAAACGGCTGGATCAGCCCTGGGCGGTGGACCAGTCGATCATGCCGAACTGCCAGGTCGCCAGGATCAGCAGGCCGAAACCGATACGATACCAGGCGAAGGCCGCATAGCTATGGCTGCCGATGAACTTCAGCAGGCTGCGCACAGCGATCATCGCGAAGATGAACGACACCACGAAGCCCACGGCGAACACCGGCAGGTCGCTGGGCTGGAACAGATCGCGGTACTTGTAGCCCGAGTACACCGCCGCGCCGACCATGGTGGGCATGGCGAGGAAGAAGGAGAACTCGGTGGCCGCCTTGCGCGACAGGCCGAACAGCAGGCCGCCGATGATGGTGGCGCCGGAGCGCGAGGTGCCCGGCACCAGCGCCAGGCACTGGGCGCAGCCGACCTTGAGGGCATGCTTCCAGGTCATTTCGTCGACGCTTTCGGCCTGGATCTTGTGCTGGCGCTGTTCGGCCCAGAGCATGACCACGCCGCCCACCACCAGGGCACTGGCCACCGTGATGGGGTTGAACAAGTAATGGTGGATCAGGTCGGCGAAGGCCACGCCCAAGATCACCGCCGGGAAGAACGCCACCAGCAGGTTGACCGTGAAGCGCTGGGCGCTGCGCTGGGTGGGCAGGCCGACCACGACGTCGAAGATCTTCCGCCGATACTCCCAGACCACGGCGAGGATGGCCGCCAGCTGGATGATGATGTTGAAAGCGATCGCTCGCTCTCCGGAAAATCCCAGCAGGTCCGCGACCACGATCTGGTGGCCGGTGCTGGAGATCGGCAGGAACTCCGTCAGGCCCTCGACAACCCCCAGAATGATGGCCTGCATGGCCGTCCACAAATCCATCGAAACTATCCCCCGAGACACGCCTGTCGTGCGGTCTTTGCATTCGAATGTGCAGGTAGCTGGCACCGCAGGAGTGCCGAACGGCGTTGAGACCGGGTGCCAGCGAGCAGGTTCCGGGGTCGATTGAGCTTCAGCTTTGCCCCGGAGGGCCGAAATGCTAACAGAGAGCCGGCCGGAAAGCGCGGCCAAAGACTGCTTGCCGCTGCCCGCCACCATCGCCAGGGCGGCTGCGATAATCACACGTTGTCACAGGCATCAGCCATAATGTGACGCAGACTGCCGGACTGACCCACGACAGCGCCACTGCGGCCGAACGAAACTACAGCGCCAGCTGGCGCCTCGGTCAATTGGCAGAACAACTCAACCGCCTGTTCGGGCAACTTCATGTATGGAACCAGCATGAACGATATGCAGCACCAGGAAGTCGACCTCAGCCAGCCACAGAACGTCGACCTGATCTGGGATCTGCACAGCATCGCCCGGCGCGAACTGGCCGAGCGCTTCATCCGGCTGTTCGAGAACCGGCTGTGCGTCTACTCCGAATCGGTGCGCCAGCTGTACACCAACTACAGCGTGCATTTTCCCAACGACCTCGGCCGCAAGATGGTGGTCCTGCCCGCGCCCTATGCGTTCCACGACACCCTTCACGGCATCGACCCCAGCGCCGTCCGCCGCACCGGCCTGTGCGTGCTTCCCGGCGCCGTGCTGGGCAAGCCCGGCCTGCTGATGAGCACCCAGGTCCGCGAAGGCGGGCCCGCGCCCAGGACCATGGCGTTCAAGCCGGCCCTGGCGCAGATCATCAGCAACCAGAAGAAGATCGGCGACGTCTTCCTGCCGATCCTGATGAAGGGCGACCTGCGCGAGTTCGGCCAGCAACTGCCCTATATCCATCTGCACCGCCTGCAGGTGCACAAGCTCACCCGGCTCTCCGCCTTCGAACGCAGCGATATCCAGCAGGCCATCATCCGCAAGCTGCTGATGCTCTATCGCGAAGCTGACAACCTGGCCTGCTGAGCCCGCAGCGCCCCCCCCCCGGCCTCGAGCCGCTACAATCGCCGGCTTTCCTCCGCGAGAACTACGCCGTGTCACCGCTCGAACTCATCGCCGCCACCCTCGGCGTGCTGGCCGTATGGCTCACCGTCAGGCAGAACCCCTGGTGCTGGCCGATCGGCCTGGTCATGGTGCTGATGTACAGCTGGATCTTCTTCGAGGTGAAGCTCTACTCGGACATGCTCCTGCAACTGGCCTACGCCGTGCTGCAGTTGTACGGCTGGTGGCAGTGGACACGCGGCGGCGAGCGTGACGACGGGCGCCAAGTGAGCCGCCTGGAATCGCAGCAAATGGGCCTGGGCCTGCTGGCCGGTGGTCTGGTCAGCCTGGCCCTGGGCTATGCCATGGCAACCTGGACCGACGCTGCGGCGCCCTGGTGGGACGCCGCGCTCACCGCTTTCAGCCTGGTGGCCCAGTGGTGGATGGCGCAGAAGCGTCTGGAATGCTGGTTGCTCTGGATAGCCGTGGACCTGCTGTTCGTGCTGCTGTTCCTCAGCAAGGGCCTGTACCTAACGGCGGCGCTCTACGGACTCTTCACCCTGCTGGCGGTGCAGGGGTGGCGCACCTGGCGGCGTGATCTGGCGCCGGTCGCGGCATGAAAGTCCTGGTACTGACCGGGCCGGAGTCCAGCGGCAAGAGCTGGCTGGCGGCCGAACTCCAGGCGGAATTCGGCGGATTGCTGGTGGGCGAATACGTTCGCCACTTCATCGACCGCGAACAGCGGGACACCTGCTATGCCGACATTCCCGCCATAGCCCGTGGCCAGCTTGCCTGGGAAGACGACGCCCGCGCCAAGTGCCCTCACCTGCTGATCCTCGATACGCACCTGCTCAGCAACATGCTCTGGAGCCAGAAGCTGTTCGGCGCCTGCCCCGCCTGGCTGGAAGCCGAGCTACTGGCCCGGCGCTACGACCTGCATCTACTGCTGAGCCCGGACCAGGTGGCCTGGGTAGACGATGGCCAGCGCTGCCAACCGGAGCTGTCGGAACGGCGCGCCTTCTTCGAAGATTGCCGCGCCTGGCTGGAAGGTACCGGCCAGGCCTATGAGTTGATCGAGGGGGATTGGGAAGCCCGGCGACGGTATGTCGTGAAACGGGTTGAATGTTGGCTGCGCTGACCCGGGGCACCGCACCCACGGCGGGAGCGATTTCAATGGATATGTCCTAACAGGTCGGGACTCTTGTAGGAGCCAGCCTGCTGGCGAAGGGGCTCATTTCGCGAGCAAGCTCGCTCCTGCGGGGTTCAAGGCTCGTCGGTCGAAGCCTGGCAACAGCCAATGCGGACAGAGCCACTTCAATCGCCTGCGGATTTACCTACGAAGGCGTTGCGGCGGGAAGTTCGATGCTTACCCGCAGGCCGCCGAGGGGACTGTCCTGCAGGCTCAGGCGGCCGCCCCAGGCTTCGACTATGTCACGCACTATGCCAAGGCCCAGGCCGTGACCTGCCACCTGCTCGTCCAGGCGCGTGCCACGGCCGATCACCGACTCGCGCTGGTCTTCGGCAATGCCGGGACCGTCATCGTCGACCATCAGGCTGTAGCCCTCATCTCCCGTACGGATGGTCAGGTTGACCTGGCTTTCCGCCCATTTGCAGGCGTTGTCCAGCAGGTTGCCAAGCAGTTCCAGCAGGTCCTCGCGATCCCAGGGCAGCCGCAGGCCTTCGGGCGCAGACCAGTCCAGGTCGAGACCACGGTCATGGATCATCGCCAGGGTGGAGAACAGGCCGGGGAGTTCCTCGGCGCAGTCGAAATGCGCCCCCGGCAACGCCTCCCCGGCCAGGCGCGCACGGCCCAGTTCGCGGCCAAGGCGCTGTTCGATCTGCTCCAGTTGTTCACGCAGTGTCGCGCGCAACTCTGGGTTGGCACGCAGCTCCTCGCGTTCGGCCAGGCTGACCAGCACGGCGAGCGGCGTCTTCAGGGCATGGCCGAGGTTGCCTAGGGCATTGCGCGAGCGCATCAGGGTGTCTTCGGTGTGGCTGAGCAGGTGATTGATCTGCGCCACCAGGGATTCCAGCTCCTCGGGCACCCGGCTATCCAGCTCGCTACGCTGCCCTTGCTGCAGCTGGGCGATCTGCTGGCGGACCTCCTCCAATGGACGCAGCGCACGGCGCACGGTGAAGCGTTGCAGGGCGAGGATCAGCAACAGCCCGGCCACGCCCAGGGCAAAGCCCGTCCACTGCGCGCGGCGGAAGCTTTCCAGCAGCGGCGTGTAGTCCTGGGCCACGGCTATCCGAACCTGGCGGCCGAAGCGGCGGTAGTCGCCACGCCAGGCCAGCAGCTCCTGGTCGCCGGGCCCCGGAAGCAGGCCGGGCGCCAACCCCTTTTGCGCCGGCATGGCCAGCTCGCTGTCCCAGAGGGAGCGTGAGCGCCAGGGTTGCTCGCCGAGTTCGATGATGAAGTAGCGGCCGGAATAGGGCTGCTGATGGACGGGGTTGAGGCGCTGTTCGTCCAGCTGGATGCCATTGGGACCGCGCACCAGGGCGCCGAGTAGCAACTCGGCCTCGCTGCGCAGCCCCTCGGCCAGGTAGCGCCGCAGGCCAATGTCGAATAACCAGAGGCTGGTTTGCGCCAGCACCAGCCCGACCAGAAGCAGGGCGCCGGCCAGCCCGAGGCTGAGCCGGCGCTGGATCGACCTCACCGGCTCTCACCGGTAAAGCGGTAACCCTGGCCGCGTCGGGTCTCGATCACCTCACGGCCGAGCTTGCGGCGCAGGTGATTGACGTGCACCTCGATCACATTGGAATCCCGCTCGGTCTCGCCGTCGTAGAGATGCTCGGCCAGGTGGCTCTTCGACAGGAGCTGGCCGGGATGCAGCATGAAGTAGCGCAACAGACGGAATTCCGCAGCGGTCAGCTGCACGTCCTCGCCGTTGCGGCTGACGCACTGGCGGCCCTCGTCCAGGTGCAGGCCGGCCGCTTCCAGCCTGGGCTGGTTGGCCAGGCCGTGGGCACGGCGCAGCAGCGCCTGGATCCGCAGGGCCAGCTCCTCGGGATGGAAGGGCTTGGTCAGGTAATCGTCGGCGCCGGCCTTGAGGCCGTCGATGCGCTCGGCCCAGGAGCCGCGCGCGGTGAGCACCAGTACCGGCGTCGCCAGCCCACCGGCACGCCACTCCTGTAGCACCTCGAGCCCCGGCTTGCCGGGCAGGCCGAGGTCAAGAATGATCAGGTCGTAAGGTTCGCTGGCCCCCTGGTGCAATGCGTCACGCCCGTCGGCCAGCCAGTCCACGGCATAGCCTTGACGACCGAGGCTGGTGGTCAGCTCATCGGCCAGGGGTACATGGTCCTCTACCAGCAACAACCGCATCAGTCGTCTTCCTCGTCCTTCAGAATTCGCCCGTCGCGGGCATCCAGTTCCAGCTCACGCACCGTACCATCGGCGGTGATCAGCTCCACTTCGTAAATGTAGACGTCATCCTCTTCCTCCAGCTCGGCCTCCAGCAATCGCGCCCCGGGGTAAAGCCCCAGGGCGCTGCTCAGGAGTTGCTCGAGGGGCAGGATCACACCCTCTTCACGGAGCTTCAGGGCCTCGTCCTGATCCAGGTCCCTGGCCACCGCCTCGAGGGCGAAGATGGCCAGGATCAGGGCGATGATCCCGCTGTAGCGAAAGATCCAGCGCATCAGTCGTCCTGGTGATCCTTGAGGATCTGGCCGTTGGTGGCATCAAGCTCGAGATCCCACTGCACGCCCTGGGCGTCGCGCAGTTCGACCTGGTAGATATGGCGGCCGTACTCTTCTTCCAGCTCGGTTTCATTGATGGTGCCGCCGGGGTGCTTGGCGATGGCCGCGGCGTTGAGCTTCTCGAACGATTGGATGGTGCCGGCGTCGCGCAGCTTCAGGGCTTCGTCCGGGCCAAGGTCGCGCGCCTGGGCGAGACCGGCGGTGGTGGCGAGGGCAGCAGCGGCGAACAGGGCAGTGAGTTTCTTCATGAGTCATTTCCTTGGGAGTTGTGTGCTTTCGATGGGTGCAAGATACCCGGCACGACTTAATCCAAGCTGAATTTGCCGCCGGACTTGGAAAGCATCATTCATCCGCTGAAGCGACTTGGTACTGGCAGGGGCGCCACTATAATCGCTGCCTTGCATTCAGGAGGCCTGCATGAGCGCCATTCAGATCAAGTTTCCCGCCCTCACCCTGCGCGCAGGACGCCGCGCCATGGCGCGTATCCATGAACAAGGCCTCAAGCCCGCAGACGTCGGCATCCTGCCCGGCGCCGCGGGCGGCCCCAAGGCGCTGGGCATCCAGGGCCTGGACCTGGTGCTGTTCGGCAACTGGCTGCCGAGAGCGCCCCGGGAACGCTCGCTGATCGGCGCCTCCATCGGCTCCTGGCGTTTCGCCAGCGCCTGCCTGCCGGACGCCGCGGCCGGCATCCGTCGCCTGGGCGATCTCTACACCAGCCAGCGTTTCCCCAAGGGCGTGAGCATGGCGGAGGTCAGTCGCCTCTGTGGCCTGATGCTGGACGAACTGCTGCAGGACCAGGACGCCCAGGTGTTGGCCAACCCGCACTACCGCCTGAACGTGGTGGTGGTGAAGAGCCACGGCCTGCTCGCCCATGACCGCCGCGGCGCCCTGGGCCTGGGTTTGTCCTCGGTCATCGGCAGCAACCTGCTGGGCCGCTCGCGCCTGGCCCGGCATTTCGAGCGGGTCATCCTCCACGACGCCCGCCTGGCCCCGCCGCTGGCGGCACTGTCCGACTTCCCCTCGCGCTTCCACGCCCTCGACCTGGGCAACCTGCGTCATGCCCTGCTCGCCTCGGGTTCGATACCCATGGTGATGGAAGGCGTGCGCGACATTCCCGGCGCCGGCCCCGGCACCTACCGCGATGGCGGCCTGCTCGACTACCACCTGGACCTGCCCTACAACCCGGGCGGCGTGGTGCTCTATCCGCACTTTACCGACAAGGTGGTGCCAGGCTGGTTCGACAAGGGCCTGCCCTGGCGCAAGGGGGATGCCGAGCGCCTGCAGGACGTGCTGCTGCTCGCCCCGTCACGCCAGTACCTGGCCACCCTGCCCCACGGCAAGCTGCCCGACCGCAAGGACTTCAAGCGCTACCTCGGCGACGATGCCGGGCGCGAACGCTATTGGCGCAAGGCCATGGCCGAGAGCCAGCGCCTGGGCGACGAATTCCTCGAACTGGTAGATGGCGGCAAGCTCGGCGAGCGTCTCTTGAACCTCTGATTGAAGGAGCGACAGCCAACGGGTAGGCTGCCGCGCGAGCCAAGCAGGGAGTACAGGGATGAAGCTCGCAGTCGCCATCATTCATGGCATCGGCAATCAGCCGGATTCACGGGACACCGAAGGCCAGCACGCCTTTGCCCAGAGCCTCATCCGCGGACTGCGCAGGCGCCTGGGCGTGGCGTCGGAAGACATCGCCTTCCAGTCGCTGTACTGGGCCAGCGTGCTGGACAAGCGCGAGTTGGCCTACCTGGAGAAGCTCGAGCGGGAGCCGGTGCGCTGGCGCTGGATGCGCCGCCTGGTCACCCTCTTCCTCGGCGATGCCAGCGGCTACCGCAAGGTCAGCCAGGCCTACGACACCACCTACGAGCAAGTGCACCAGAGCGTGCGCAACGGCCTCAATGCGCTGCGCTCCAAGGTCGGGCCGACCACCCCTCTGGTGGTGCTGGCCCACTCCCTGGGCGGGCACATCATCTCCAACTACGTCTGGGACCAGCAGAAGCTCAACGTCACGCCGAGCTGCCCGCGCGATCCCTTCCTCGCCATGGAAACCCTCGCCGGCCTCGTCACCTTCGGCTGCAATATCCCGCTCTTCACCTTCGCCTACGACCCGGTGCAGCCGATCCGCTTTCCCGGGCACTGCCTCGATGAGCGTCTGAGCCGCGCGGCGCGCTGGCTGAACGTCTATGCACCGGCCGACCTGCTGGGCTACCCACTGCGCCCGGTGCAGGGCTATGCCGGCGTGGTGCACGAAGACAAGGCCATGTCCGTGGGCCCCTGGTACAAGCGGCACACGCCCCTGACCCACCTGGAGTATTGGGACGATAGGGGCTTCCAGGACTACCTGGCCCGGCACATCGGCGAACTACTGCGCGCCTGCCCCGGCGAGCCAATTCGCCAGGCAGAGGCTTCAACGGGCGATCAGCCCGGCCTGCCATCCAGTCGCGGCGTGCACAACAGCACCGCGTAATGCCGCAGGAACAGCGCGAACGCCAGCCCCCAACAGAGAGCGGCAAGCCATAACGCAGTACCGGGCAACCACGACACCAGGACCACCCGGGCCAGCGCGCCCAGATTCAGCAAGGCGAAGGCCAGCCCCATCGCCCGCGGCGCCTCCAGCGGTCGGCCGCTGTGGCCCAGGCTGACCCGAGCGATCATCGCCAGGATCAGCCCGCCCATGGCGCCCACACCGAGCGCATGCTGCGCCAGGCTCGAATTGCCCAGCATGCCCAGATGCCAGGCCGCCAGTCCCAAGGGAGCCGCTGCCAGCCAGGCGAAGGCCAGATGCAGCGGCCAGAGCAGTGTCACGCGCCAGATGCCGGCGTCGTACCAGCGCGCCAGGCGCAGCAGGTTACCCAGGCCGAGCACGGCACAGAGCGGCGCCAACCAGGGATTGGCTTGCAGGCCAACGCCGCTGGCGAAAACGACAGCCAGCAGGACGCCGGCCAGCAGCATGATCCAGTCCAGCCAGGGCCAGGCCTTGACCTGCTGGGTACGCCCCAACCCGCGCTGGGTGAAAAACGGAATGACCCGGCCACCGATCAGCCCCATCAGCGCGGCCACCAGCCAGAGCGCGGCCAGCACGCCCTGGCGCTGCAGGCCGTCGTCGGCGAAAGCCAGGCCCCATAGCACCAGGGCATCGGCAGCGGCCAGGAGCATCAGCACTGCCACTACCGGGTAGTTGCCGCGCTGGCGCACGCGCCAGAGGCTGCAACCCATCGCCAGTGCAACCGCCGGCAGGAAAGAGATTTCAAGGGGAATCAGCAGCGCCAGGGGCGCACCAAGCAGCCAGGCCAGGCGTGCGGCCAGCCAGAGCATTGCCAACAAGGCCAGGGAGCGGCCACGCAGTCCCGGATTACCTGTCCAGTTCTGCACCGCCGTGAGCAGGAAGCCGGCGATGATCGCGCCGCCGAAGCCGAAGACCATCTCGTGACGATGCCAGGCGAGCCAGCCGCCCGCAGGCTGCCAGGCGCCGGCGTGGCCGTGGAGCGCTGCCAGCCAGATCAGCACGGCCACCAGGGCGAACGCCGTGCCGAAGAGGAAGAAAGGCCTGAAGCCCAGGCGCCAGATCGGGCGGATGGCCAGTTCACGCGAGGCATCAAGCAATTGCACAGCAGAACTCCTGCGCAGCCTTGCGCATCTGGTAGAGGGCGGTGAGGCGCATCACGTAGCCAAGCTTGATCAGGGTGGGCCCGAGAATGACCATGCCGTGGGCGCCGACCAGCGTCAGCAGTTCGAGATGGGCATCGAGGTAGTAGGCACCGGCTATGCCCAGCAACAGCTGGGCCAGGCCCGTCCAGAGAAACAGATGAGAGAGTCGCAGCAGGCGTTGGGGGCAACCGAACAAACCAGTCATGATCTTGCTCTCCTCGGTTGAAGGCCCGGCGCGCTGGGCGCCGGGCCGCTGTGGTCAGGCCTCCAGGGCGCTGGCCGGTCCAAAGAACTCGTAGTGGCATTGGCGATCGGGTACGCCCAGCTCGCGCAGATGCTTCTTCACCTGGGCCATGAAGGGCTTGGGCCCGAGGAAGTAGGCATCCAAATCACGCTCGGCGGGCAGCCATTGCGCCAGTTGATCGCGGGTCAGGAAGCCGGAGGCGTCAGCCTGGTCTTGGGGGTGCGGCTCGCTGTAGCAGAAGAACCGGCTGAGCTGCGGAATGGCGGCAACTTTCTCCTCGATCCAGTCGCGGAAGGCATGGACCGCACCATTGCGTGCGCAATGGATGAAATGGATCGGCCGCCCGCTGTCCTGCGCAGCCTCCAGCATGGCCAACGCCGGGGTAATGCCGACGCCGGCGGTGATCAGCACCAGGGGCTTGCTGCCCGGGCGCAGGACGAAGTCACCGGCCGGGGCGAACAACTCGATGCGCTGGCCCACGTCGAACTGGTCGTGCAGGTAATTGGAAACCCGGCCGCCCTCCTCGCGTTTGACGCTGATGCGGTACTCGCGGCCATTAGCGAGGGCCGAGAGCGAATAGTTGCGGCGGACTTCCTCGCCATCCAGGAACAGGCGCAGCCCGATGTACTGGCCAGGGGTGAATTCCATCAGCTCACCGCCGTCTTCCGGAGCGAAGTAGAAGGAGGTGATCTCCGCGCTTTCCACTTCCTTGCGTACCAGGCGGAACCAGCGCGCACCACGCCAGCCCCCGACAGCAGCTGCGCTGGCGGCGTAGACTTCCTCTTCGGCGCCGATCAGCAGGTCTGCCAGTTGCTGGTAGGCAGCGGCCCAGGCCTCTATCACCTCGTCGGTGGCGATCTCGGCGCCCAGCACTTCACGGATGGCGCGCAGCAGGCAGGCGCCAACAATGGGGTATTGCTCGGGTAGTACTTGCAGGGCCACGTGCTTGTTGACGATCTTGCTCACCAGCGGGCCGAGGGTCTCCAGCTGGTCGATGTGTCGGGCGTACATCAGCACGCCGTTCGCCAGGGCGCGCGGCTGGTCGCCGCTGGCCTGGTGAGCCTGGTTGAACAGCGGCCGCACTTCCGGGTACTCACCCAGCATGATCTTATAGAAGTGGCTGGTCAGCGCCTCCCCGCCGGTTTCCAGCAGGGGCACGGTGGATTTGACGATGGCACGTTGTTGGCTGGACAGCATAGGGACTCCGTTATGGGTTGGGTCTTTCTGCCTTTACTAATCCAGCTTTCGTGCCAACATTTTATCCCATATAAATCAATAACTTATAATTTTAAGTGTTTTTTTGACTACACTGCCGAGCAGGTCATATCGACACTGTGGAGTCATAATGACAACGCACCCCTTGCTGCAGACGCTGATCCCGCTGGTCAGCGATCTCTCCCGCGAACTACCCGAGCGCGAACGTTATCGACGCCTGCTCGAAGCCTTGCGCGGACTCCTGCCCTGCGATGCCACTGCCCTGCTGCGCCTGGACGGCGACCAGTTGGTGCCCCTGGCGGTGGACGGCCTGAGCCAGGACACCCTGGGGCGGCGCTTCAAGGTCTCCGAGCACCCTCGGCTGCAGGCACTGATGGAGCGCCGTGGCGTCACCCATTTCGCCGCGGACTGCGGGCTGCCCGACCCCTACGACGGGCTGGTAGAAGGTCACCAGGAACACCTGGAAGTGCACGACTGCCTGGGTTGCTCCCTCTACCTCGACGATCGCCCCTGGGGACTGCTGACTCTGGATGCCATGGACCCTGCACGCTTCGACGGCCAGGACCTGGAGATGCTGGAAGGCTTCGCCAGCCTGGCGGCGGCCACGGTGAAAGCCGTCGAGCGCATGGACAGCCTCAGTCGTCGCGCCCAGGACGAGCAGCAGCTGGCGGAGGTCTATCGCCAGGCGGCCGGCCAGGTCCGCCCTCGGGAAATGATCGGGCAAAGCTCGGCCCACAAGGCATTGCTCGAAGAGATCACCCTGGTGGGCAGCAGCGAGCTCACCGTGCTGATCAGCGGCGAAACCGGCGTCGGCAAGGAACTGGTGGCCCAGTCCATCCATGGCCGCTCGCTGCGCGCCAAGCATCCGCTGATCAGCCTCAACTGCGCCGCCCTGCCCGACACCCTGGTGGAGAGCGAGCTATTCGGCCATGTGCGCGGCGCCTTCTCCGGCGCAGTGAACGAGCGCAAGGGCAAGTTCGAATTGGCCCATGAAGGTACCCTCTTCCTGGATGAGGTGGGCGAGCTGCCATTGGCGATCCAGGCCAAGTTGCTGCGGGTGCTGCAGAGCGGACAGCTGCAGCGCGTCGGCTCGGACCGCGAGCACAGGGTCGACGTGCGCGTCATCGCGGCGACCAACCGCGACCTGGCCGAGGAAGTGCGCGCCGGCCGCTTCCGCGCCGATCTCTACCATCGCCTCAGCGTCTATCCCCTGCGTGTTCCGCCGCTGCGGGAGCGTGGCCGCGATGTGTTGCTGCTGACCGGCTACTTCCTCGAGGAGAATCGCGCCCGCCTCGGGCTGCGCAGCCTGCGCCTCAGCCAGGACGCCCAGGCCGCACTGCTCGGCTATGACTGGCCGGGCAATGTGCGGGAACTCGAACACCTGATCGGCCGTGCCGCCCTCAAGGCCCTGGCAGCCAGTCCGGAGCGACCACGCATCCTCACCCTGGCGGCCAATGATCTTGCCCTGCCCTTGCCGAGCAACCAGCCTACGGCGGTCGCAAGCCCATCCGAGACTCCGCCTGTTGTCGCGGCAGGCGACCTGCGTGAAGCCGTGGACCACTATCAGCGCCGGCTGATCACTGCCTGCCTGGAGCGCCAGCAGCAGAACTGGGCGGCGGCGGCCCGTGAACTCGGCCTGGACCGCGCCAACCTGCTGCGGCTGGCTAAGCGGCTGGGCATCAAGTGAGGGGAGGAGTTCGTCCGACTGCACCTGTCTTTTCGGTCAGGCTGCCTCAGAGCTGGTAAAATCAAGGCTTTCCTGCTTTGGCCAGAGCCTGGCCGTCACTTCAAGAGCGTTACTCAAGTGGAACTGTTCAAAGAATTCATCTTCGAAGCCGCGCACCGCCTCCCCCATGTGCCCGCCGGGCACAAATGCGGCCGCCTGCACGGGCACTCCTTCCGCGTCGCCATCTACATCGAGGGTGAGGTCGACCCTTATACCGGCTGGATCCGCGACTTCTCCGAGATCAAGGAAATCTTCAAGCCGCTCTACGAACAGCTCGACCACAACTACCTCAACGAGATTCCCGGCTTGGAAAACCCCACCAGCGAAGTGCTCTCCAAGTGGATCTGGCAGCAACTCAAACCCCTGCTCCCGGAACTCTCCCGCATTCGCATCCACGAGACCTGCACCAGTGGTTGCGAGTACCGCGGCGACTGACATCGCCACAAATGCAAAAGGCCACCCAAGGGTGGCCTTTTTTATGGATTGCCGTAGGGGCGAATTCATTATTCAACCGGACCGTCAGGTTCGGCCCGGGATGTCGATTGGTGCGCCGTGCGCACCGAATAACGCAGCCTCAAGCCTTGTAGCGTGAACATTGCTTTTCATGTCCACCATCCGCGGCCTGGCCTGGCTCCGATGGTGGACCGATGAAGCACGGCCTACCCAACAATTGCGCCAGAGCGCGCGTTCATTCGCCGACTCCCGGAAGGCTTTTCCTGCGCGCAAAGACAAACCCCCGATACGCGTTAGCGTATCGGGGGTTTGGGATAGAAGCTTGACGATGACCTACTCTCACATGGAGAAGCTCCACACTACCATCGGCGATGCGTCGTTTCACTACTGAGTTCGGGATGGGATCAGGTGGTTCCAACGCTCTATGATCGTCAAGCAATTCGGTTGGAGTCTCGTCTGGAACGCGACCCCGAATCAGGTACATGACAGCCTGCTTTTGCGGGTTCAGAGCGACTTTCGGTCTATCGACTCATCCGCCTGCAAGCTCGAGCTGGCTCCATCAGGGACTCAGCTCAGCAGTATTTTTCGGTTACTGCTCGAAGCACTCATTTCGAGAGTCTTCACTAAAAGACAAACCCCCGATACGCCTTAGCGTATCGGGGGTTTGGGATAGAAGCTTGACGATGACCTACTCTCACATGGAGAAGCTCC
>NZ_SSON01000051.1 GCF_029871245.1 Pseudomonas sp. BN102
CCGACTTGCGCGAGTTGAAGGATGCCTTCGGGGTCAAGGTCTATGCGTACTGCCTGATGACCAACCATGTGCACCTGCTGTTGGCCCCGGATGATTCGCTGGCAGGGCTCAGCCAGTTGATGAAGACCTTGGCGGCCCGCGCGACGCGCTACCGCAATCGCTTGGAAGGGCGCTCCGGCACTCTGTGGGAAAGCCGCTTCAAGTCGAGCATCGTGCAGTCCGATGCCTACTTGTTGGCCTGTAGTCGTTACATCGAACTGAACCCGGTGCGGGCGTGCATGGTGGCTGAGGTAGGGGATTATCCCTGGTCGAGCTACGCCCTGCGTATGGGGGCCGCACCTGAGCAGAGCTGGTTGGACGACGACCCGTGTTTCAAAGCGCTCGGCGTTAGGGATGAAGAACGGCGCCGCCGGTATGCCGAGTTCGTCAGGCAAGCAGTGCCCGCCGAGGAACTGAGCCTGATTCGGGAAGCCATTCAACGCGGCCAACTGACGGGGAGCAATCGCTTCGTGGATGAGGTTGAGCGTATTGCGGGCGTACGGATTGAACGGCGCAAGCAGGGGCGACCGAAATTAGAGTAAGGAAAATAAATCTGTCCCCTTTTATTGAGAAGCACTTCACGGGCAAGGCAAGTATCAGAACCTCGATGCCGAAACAGTCCTAACGGACCTCCGGAAGATCGCTGACGGGAATATCACCAGCACGGCAGAACTCAATCCTGAGGTTCTCCGCTTCCTGAATACCGAGTTCAGCCCGGCAGGGTTACGGGATACGCTGTTTGAGCCAGAAAATTGGGAAATCTACACCTCGGTTGCTATTGACCTTGTCTTCCCGACTCCTTCAAGCAAAGCTGCGGCTGTAAGGACGATCAAAGGTAAGGTTTCGCCTGAGACGCTGAAGGCGCTTGAGATAAAATACGGTGCGGAGTCACTAGCTGGTGCAAAAGGAGTAATTAAATCCAGTGAAACTATTGGGAGGCCTGTAGAAGCAGTAATCAATGGAAGAAAGCAACTGTTGAGAGTCGATATTGAGCCTAATGGAAAGCTTCAGATACAAGCAGGCATTGGCAAGAATTCAATTATAGACTTTAGGCCAGATTTGTCTAAGCCGTTAGCTCCCCAGATCAACAGCTATTTTAAACGCTTGCCGCAGTCAGTTAGAAATGAGCTGATTAAAAATGCAGAAAAGGGTCTGGAACGGCTTCAAAAAACAGGAAATATGTAATGTATAGAAAGTATTTTGTTGTTTGTGAGGATCTAGAAGGATTTCCTTGTCGCGAAGAGTTTATCGAAAAGGCTTGGGGTGATTTGCCTGTTTCATTCTTTCAGGATGATGAATTTCTTTCAAAGGCATCATATCTGGATGTGAAAGTGAATAAGTGGGAGGTGAGTCAGGAGTGGTCAACTTTGCAGGAGGTTGAGCCGTGTATTAGGATCGATTTTTTGCGTGATGAAAGATTGGCGGAGTTTTGTAGGGAGGTTCGCTTGTCAGGTTGTGAAGTGTCTAGTGCAGAGGTTGTGTTGGTCTTGGAGTTGGATGGAGAAGGTATGGAGTTGGATGAATTGTTGCTCGCTAGCATGGTTAGAGTTCTCTCTGAGACGTATCAATGCTATGCGCTGGATGAGTTGCCCATGCTTTTAGATGGGAAGTTCTTTTTAGTTGTTCCTTCGAGGGAAGATTTAATGGCGGCCTTGCTGATTAAGGGGGGATAACTCAAGGCGAAAAAGCGAGTAACGAAAAGGGGACTAACGAAAAGGGGACAACGAAAAGGGGACAACGAAAAGGACAAGGACAAAAAGGGGACAGATTAATTTTTTCTACTCTAATTCGTTAGGAAGGGAGAGCAGGTTCTAGGTCTTCATGGAGGAAGAAACCATGGCCAGGGTGGGGCGAGTCCTGTTACCAAACTATCCGCATCACATCGTCCAGCGTGGCCATAACCGACAGGTCGTGTTTGCCGAGGACGCTGATTTCGAGCGCTACCTGTCCGACTTGCGCGAGTTGAAGGATGCCTTCGGGGTCAAGGTCTATGCGTACTGCCTGATGACCAACCATGTGCACCTGCTGTTGGCCCCGGATGATTCGCTGGCAGGGCTCAGCCAGTTGATGAAGACCTTGGCGGCCCGCGCGACGCGCTACCGCAATCGCTTGGAAGGGCGCTCCGGCACTCTGTGGGAAAGCCGCTTCAAGTCGAGCATCGTGCAGTCCGATGCCTACTTGTTGGCCTGTAGTCGTTACATCGAACTGAACCCGGTGCGGGCGTGCATGGTGGCTGAGGTAGGGGATTATCCCTGGTCGAGCTACGCCCTGCGTATGGGGGCCGCACCTGAGCAGAGCTGGTTGGACGACGACCCGTGTTTCAAAGCGCTCGGCGTTAGGGATGAAGAACGGCGCCGCCGGTATGCCGAGTTCGTCAGGCAAGCAGTGCCCGCCGAGGAACTGAGCCTGATTCGGGAAGCCATTCAACGCGGCCAACTGACGGGGAGCAATCGCTTCGTGGATGAGGTTGAGCGTATTGCGGGCGTACGGATTGAACGGCGCAAGCAGGGGCGACCGAAATTAGAGTAAGGAAAATAAATCTGTCCCCTTTTATTG
>NZ_SSON01000052.1 GCF_029871245.1 Pseudomonas sp. BN102
CGCTGCATGGCGGCCGGCCTGGTCAAGGGTGAAGGCTTCGCCGTCGACGCCAGCATCATCAAGGCGGATGCCAGCCGGCAACGTGGGGTGGCGGGCGATGAGGTCGACTGGCGCGATCCGGCGCTCAGCACCCGCGCCGTGCGCGAGTACCTCGAAGCCCTCGATGAGGAAGCGCTGGCCGAAGCCCTGCCCAAGAAGATTTCGCTCACCGATCCGCAGGCACGGTGGACCGCCGCGCCAGGTGGCCCGGCCTTCTTTGCCTACGCTACCAACTACTTGATCGACACCGAGCACGGCGTGATCCTGGATGTGGAAGCCACCCCGGCGCATCGGACTGCCGAGGTCGAGTCGACCAAAACGATGGTGGAGCGCGTCGAAGCGCAGTTCGACCTCACGCCAGAACGCCTCATCGGCGATACCGCCTATGGCACAGCTCCAATGCTGGCCTGGATGGTCGAGGAGAAGGACATCGAGCCGCATGTGCCGGTGTGGGACAAGACCGAGCGCAAGGACGACAGCCTCTCCAGTAACGACTTCCACTGGAATCAGGAGGCCAACGAATACCGCTGCCCAGCCGGCAAACCGCTACGCAGTGAATGGCGCGCCTTCACCCAACCAAGATCGCGGGTGACCAAGGCCAACACCATCATCTACCGCTCCAGCCAAGCCGACTGCGCCACCTGCCCACTGAAAGCGAAGTGCTGTCCCAAAACGCCGAACCGCAAGATCGTCCGTAGCATCCATGAAGCCGCCCGCGACGTGGCGCGGTGCATCGCGAAGACGCCGGAGTACCTCCGCTCTCGCTGTGAACGCAAGAAGGATGCAGTACGTCACCGCCTGGGGCGCACTGATCGAGCAGGCCGAGCTCCGGCAGGGCGACTTCGTACTGGTCACCGCCGCGTCGAGTAGTGTAGGTCTGGCCGCTTTCCAGATGGCACGCATGGTCGGCGCCACAGCTATCGCGATTACCCGCACCCGGGCCAAGCAGCAGGCACTTCTGGACGCCGGCGCCGCTCACGTGATCGTCAGTGATGAGGAGGATATCGTCGAGCGTGTCATGGCGCTGACTGGCGGGCAAGGCGCCCGCGTGGTGTTCGACCCTGTAGGTGGACCGTCCTTTGAACCCCTCACGCAAAGTATGGCCCGTGGTGGCATCCTGCTGGAATACGGGGCGCTGAGCCCGGAGCCGACGCCGTTCCCGCTGTTCACCGTACTGGGCAAGAGCCTGACACTTAAAGGCTACCTGTACTCGGAAATCGTCTCCGACCCGGCCGCCCTGTCGCGGGCCAAGACGTTCATCCTGCAGGGGCTGGAGTCGGGAGCGCTGCGCCCGATCATTGCCAGGACCTTCGTCCTGGACGACATCCAGGAGGCGCACCGCTTCCTCGAAGCCAACCAGCAGATCGGCAAGGTCGTGGTCAGCGTCTGATCGGTACAGGAATCAGGCTGGCTGGTTTGTATTCTTCCGGCCAGTTCTTGCGCAGAGCCGAATGTCCACTTTCGGCTGTGGATTCAATCGATGGATACCGCCCCCTCCACATCTTGTTGTGTGCTTGCCACGATCTAGACTACCTACCGTCCTGCAGCGAGGAATGTTGAGCGTGAGCTTCGGCCAGATGCTCACGGCAGTTCGCAGGTTCGTCTCCCGAGCGCGACTCACACGCGATGATGTCGACGATGCCTCACTCGCTGAAACTGCTGTCCGCTGGCGTCCTGGGCTTGGCCATCAGTGCGCCGCTGCGTCCAATCAGGAGAAACCAGATGGTTTCAATGCAAAGGACGTTCGCCGTATCGGCGCTGGCTGCCGCGATGGCGTTCGTGTCTGTTGCCCATGCAGCAGACCAGGCTCCGGCCTCACCGCTGATCAATCAGATCAACAACGGCAACTGGCTAGACCCGAAAGAAGCCGAGAGCCTGCGCGATGAGCTGTACTACCAGCGTGCCATCCATGCCTATATGACCATGCTGCCGGCGCTGAACGTCATCGGCATGCGCGACGGATCGGAGAGGGAGTTCAGCGCCGGCTACAACGTCCTGCCGATCTGGAAACAGCGCATGGATTCGCGAACCATGGTGCCCTCGCCGGACGCCGACGTGATCTACGCCATGAGCTACCTGGACCTGAAGAAAACCGGCCCGTTAGTGGTGAAGGCGCCGCCGAACGTGATCGGCATGTTCACCGACTTCTTCCAGCGCACCATCACCGACGTTGGCGCCATCGGGCCCGACCGCGCGCGGGGCGGGCTCTACCTGTTGTTGCCGCCGGACTACAACGGCCCCGTACCCGCCAGCTACTTTGCGTTCAAGTCGCCTACCTACAACGTGTTCCTGTTCTTCCGCACGATCATGGCCAAGGGCGGAGGCAAGCCAGACCCGGCGCCAGCGGTGAAGGCGGCGGAAAGCACGCGCGTGTACCCGCTGTGGGCGACCGAGAAGGACGCCAAACCGATGGAATTCCCTGACGCCAGCGGCAAGCCGCTGAACATGATGTACCCAACGGACAACGAGTACTGGACGAAGCTGAAGATGTTCGTCGACTACGAGCCCGTGGAGGCAATCGATCCGGAGCTGCGCGGCGTGCTGGCGTCCATCGGCATCATCAAGGGGCAACCGTTCCAGCCCACCGACCGGCAGCAGGAACTGCTGAAAAAGGCCGTGGAAACGGCGCCGAAGATGATTCTGGCAAATCGCCAGCTGGGTCGAGAGGACGGCCGCCATCTCTACTACCCGGATCGCCAGTACGAGAACGCCTGGGCCGGCGGCACGGCCGAATGGATGCAGGACAGCTACCTGGACGTGAACCAGCGCGCCAACTTCTTCCAGTTCGCCTACTCATCTGCGCCGGCCATGGTGATGCACACCACCGGAGCGGGATCGAAGTATCCCTTCACCGCACGTGACGCCGACGGCAAATTCCTCGAGGGCAGCCACACCTACAAGCTGCGCTTGCCACCGAACGCTCCAGCCGCATTGTTCTGGGCGGTAAGCGCCTACAACATCACCGATGGCACCATGCCGGAAACCAAGCAGCTGTTGCCCTCCACCAACGGCTACTACGACATTCCCAAGCAGCCGGACGGCTCCATCGAGATCTGGTTCGGCCCGGACAAGCCCACGGATGTGGCTGACGCCGCCTTCATTCAGACCATTCCGGGTCGAAACTTCCTGGTCGCCTTGCGCCTGTATGGCGCGGAAGATGCTTTCTACGATCAGACCTGGAAACCGGATGATGTCGTCAAGGTGAAGTGACATAGGCAATGCGCTGGCGGAACGAGGAGGCCACCCGCGCTAATTTCCGCCCCACGGAGGGCGGCCCTTCGTGCCATCCGCCCTTGGCACCGGGAGACGCGCCCGTGGGGTGGGCTTCAGCCCTCCATCGGAGATCAGCGTGGGCTAAAGCGGATCGCCGCCCCGCCCACCCTGCAACGCTGCGTAACCGTTGGGCATTGGGCTGACTGCCATGGCCACGCGACCGGGACGGCGCGATCCGCCCACCTGCAGCGGAAGCTGCCATGACCAACGACCATCCTGCGAACTAGAATTTCAGTAAGGCCCCGCGGAGAAGGGTCCCTGGCCGTCGTAGCACCTTCCCCATCCGCGATGACTCGCGAAGCTTCGGCGGCCTCCTTTTGGATGAAAGGACGCATTCATCATTCCTTCACGACCGCTTCAGACTGGATGGCGATGTACTTCAGTGCCAGTCAGCAGACGGTGGATTGCCCTCTCCCGCACGGGAGAAGGCAAGTGCCAACCTTATATGTTATGGATTTCCCGATCCTTGGTTTCCGGCAGGAAGAAGGTGCCAAGAATGGCCGTCATCACGGCGATGACGATGGGGTACCACAGCCCGTAGTAGATATCCCCCGTGGCCGCCACCATGGCGAACGCCACCGTGGGCAGGAAGCCGCCGAACCAGCCATTGCCGATGTGGTAAGGGAGCGACATCGAGGTGTAGCGGATGTGCGTCGGAAAGAGCTCCACCAGCCAGGCGGCGATCGGGCCGTAGACCATGGTCACGTAGATCACCAGGATGGTCAGGAGCAACAGCACCATCGGGTAGTTGGTCTTGGACGGGTCGGCCTTCGCGGGGTAACCGGCGTCCTTGAGGGCGGCACCGAGGGTGGCGGTGAAGGCCTCGTTCTGGGCCTTGAAGTCGGCGGCCGGCATGCCGGTGCCCTCGAAGCTCTGGAACACCTGGTCGCCGACCACTCGAACACGGTGCCCAGGGACGAAGCGAAGATGACCTTGCGCTCCTCCCTGGTTATCCCGCGGTTGGGCGCGCTGCCCGTGGATGTTTCGTCGATTGCCGCCATGAGTCTTCTCCGTCTTGTTGTAGGCCGGAGTACCCCACTACCGTTGCCGCACCCAGGCCCTGGGGCTGATGTCATCGGATTGCGGATTGCGGATTGCGCGAAGCATGGAAACAAGCTGGCCTCGCATCGCTGCAAGGTCCCTGTGAAGAATAATCACCATCCCGCGGATATCCACTCGCCACACCACTCAGACCCAGGACGACGCGATTGGAGCGGCTTTTCGGACGTGCGGAATGTCATGCGAAGCGTGTCGCTTACGGGCGGCCACCGTCTGAACTTCAGCTTGAATAAGGCGTGGGCCAATTCAGCCACCGGTACTGTCGATTTCATGCCACCTCGTTCGACGATGTGAATGGGGCGCAGATCGTGCCCGCCAGCATCGAGCAGAGGCGTCGCCCCGCTACCCTGAGGGTCTCATGGCACATTTCACTCGAATCATGAACAAGCGCGTCGTCGCACTACTTCTGCCGTTGGCCACAGCGGCTTTGCTCCTCACATCGGGCATCGTCCTGCAAACGGCAGCACAAACCTCTGAGGAACCAGACATGAATCGGAACGACCAAGCTGCCCGGACTGGCTACGCCCCCGTCAACGGCCTGCGCCTCTATTTCGAGATTCACGGCGTCGCCAACCCCACACAACCGCCGCTCGTACTGCTGCATGGCGGCGGCGATACCATCCAGACGTCGTTCGGCCAGATCTTGCCGGTGCTGGCGGATGGGCGCCAGGTCATCGCCTTCGAGCAGCAGGGCTATGGACACACGGCGGATATCGCCGACCGGCCGTTCAGCTTCGAGCAGTCCGCGGACGACACGGCGGCGCTGCTGGAGTATCTGCACATCGAGAAAGCGGATCTCTTCGGGTTCAGCAACGGCGGCACCATCGCATTGCAGGTGGCTATCCGGCATCCGAATGTCGTACGCAAGCTGGTGCTGGCGTCGGCCCTCGTCAACCGCGCTGGCGCTTATCCATGGCTCTGGGACGCGATGGACAACGCCAAACTGGAGAACATGCCACAGGAACTGCAGCAGGCGTATCTCAAGGTCGCGCCCCAGCCCAAGAACCTGCGGATGATGCATGACAAGGCGGCCCGGCGCGTGCGCGACTTCAAGGACATCCCGGCCGATGCGATCAAAAGCATCACCGCGCCGACCCTCGTGGTAGTCGGCGATGCCGACGTCATCCGCCCCGAACATGCGGTAGAGATGTTTCGGCTCCTTCCGCACGCACAGCTCGCCGTGCTCCCCGGCACCGATCACATGCAGGTAACGGCGCGCACCGGTTGGCTGGCGCCGATGATCGGCGGATTTCTCGATGCGCCGGCGGCGAAGTGACAGCCTGACCATTCGCGACCGCAAGTGCGCCGGCGCCAGCTGGTAGGGTGCGCCGCGCACCAGCGGTTGAGCGTCGCGTGCGACGGCCGATCCCGCGATCCTTACGACGAGCCAGGTGCCGGGGTGATGTATCGAGGCCCCGATCAGAGCCTGGAGTCTTTTCGGGTGGCGCCCTTCCCTCCCTGCTCCCGCCACCCGGCCAACATCCGCTGGGCGTTTTCCTCGCAACCCATGCCTTCGGGTTTACCTTCGATACCGCCGATGATTTCCAGCAGACGCGCGCGACTCTGTGCCAAGCGCTGCTGCATGGCGTCGATCTCGGTGACCTTGCGCTGGAGGCTTTCCAGCAGCAGATCGTGGTTGTCGGTACGCCGGGCCGGATCGGGCATGAGGTTGCGCATCTCCTCCAGGCTGAACCCGGCCTGTTGGCCACAGGCGATGATCTCCAGGGCGTGCAGCGTCTGCTCGGGATAGTCGCGATAGCCATTGCCCAGGCGCTGGGCGCTGATCAGGCCGCTGGCTTCGTAGAAGCGGATGCGCGAGGCGGTCAGGCCGCTGCGCCGGGCAAGTTCGCCGATCTTCATTTAATTGGGGCTCCCCTATTGACCTTGAAGCTGACTTTAACCTTAGGCTTTGTCGCGACACAGCCCCGCCGTCGCCCGGTCAGCCACAAACCGACGCACGGCACCCAGCCTCCGGAGAGCCTCATGTCGCCCTTCCAACCCCTGCAATTGCCCAATGGCGCCGTCATTCCCAACCGCATCGCCAAGGCGGCGATGGAAGAGAACCTCGCCAATCAAGACCAGACCCCATCGGACCAACTGCTGCGCCTCTACCGGGCCTGGGCCGAAGGTGGCTCCGGGCTGCTGCTGACCGGCAACGTGATGGTGGATGCCCGCGCCATGACCGGCCCCGGCGGCGTCGTGCTGGAGGAAGGACAGCGGCTTGAGCGCTTCCGCGAGTGGGCGCGCATCGGCCGGGCGCAGGGGGCGCAGTTCTGGATGCAGATCAACCACCCCGGCCGGCAGATGCAGGCCAACCTCGGCCAGTCCACCGTGGCCCCTTCCGCCATTGCGCTGGACATGGGCGGGCTGTCGAAGATGTTCCCGGTACCCAAGGCGCTGGACGAGGCGGAGATCGCCGCCCTGATCCAACGCTTCGCCCGCACCGCGGCGCTGGCCGAACAGGCCGGCTTCAGCGGGGTGCAGGTGCATGCCGCCCACGGCTACCTGCTGAGCCAGTTCCTCTCGCCCCTGAGCAACCGCCGCGAGGACCGTTGGGGTGGCTCCCTGGAGAACCGCGCGCGCCTGCTGCTGGAAGTGGTGAAGGCGGTGCGCGCCCAGGTGTCGCCAGGCCTCTGCGTGGCGGTGAAGCTGAACTCGGCGGACTTTCAGCGCGGCGGGTTCGAGCCGAGCGACGCGCGCCAGGTCGTGCTCTGGCTCAGCGAACTTTCGGTGGACCTGGTGGAGCTTTCCGGCGGCAGCTACGAGGCGCCCGCCATGCAGGGCGATGCCCGTGATGGCCGCACCCTGGCCCGCGAGGCCTACTTCCTCGAGTTCGCCCGGGAGATCGCCGCCATCGCGCCCATGCCTGTGATGGTCACCGGCGGCATCCGCCGTCTGCCGGTGGTGGAACAGGTGCTAGCCAGCGGCGTGGCCATGGCCGGCATCGCCACTGCCCTGGCGGTCGACCCGACGCTGCCGGGCCTCTGGCAAGCGGGCCAGGCCCACGCCAGCGCCGAGCTGCCGCCGATCCGCTGGAAGCGCAAGGCCCTGGCCGCGCTGGCCTACATGTCCCTGGTGAAGTTCCAGATGCTCCGCCTGGCACACGGCAACCAGCCCGACCCGAATGCCTCGCCACTGCGGGCACTGCTGCAGGAGCAATGGAAGACCCTGCACCGCGCGCGGCAGTACCGGCGGTTGATGAGCAGCCGGGCGGGCTGATGCGACGCTGCTCGGGAATTGGTCAAGCCTGTCGTGTAGGGGCGAATTCATTCGCCAAGGGCAACGCAGTTGCCCCACGGGAATTCGCAGGGCAGACCTGCGGCCTGCTTGGCGATTGAAATCGCCCCTCCAGTTGCGCGGTTATTTTCGCCCGGCCAGCCTGAGCACCCGCGCGATATCGCGGGCGCGCTCACGCAGCAGGGTCGGCGCCTGGCGGCAGGCCTGGTCCAGCGTCATGGGGCCGGAGGCCAGAGAGAAAGCGGCCTCTATGCCCTGCTCGTAGATGTCCGCATAACCCTCGCCGAGGGTGCCGGCCAGGACGATCACCGGCACCTGTTGCTGCCGGGCGATGCGGGCGACACCCAGGGGCGTCTTGCCGCGCAGGGTCTGGGCATCGAAGCGCCCTTCCCCGGTGATCACCAGGTCCGCACCCTGCGTATGGCGCGCGAGCCCGGTCAGCTCCGCCACCATTTCGATACCGGGGCGGAAGCCGGCCTTGAGGAAGGCCCGCGCCGCGAAGCCGATGCCACCCGCCGCGCCACTGCCGGGGAAGTCTCGGTGGTCTTCGCCCAGCAAGGCCTGGCACAGGTTGGCGAAATGGCCGAGGGCCGCGTCCAGCAGCAGCACCTGTTCTTCGCTGGCGCCCTTCTGCCGGCCGAAGGTATTGGACGCCCCATGGGGCCCGCAGAGCGGGTTGTCGACGTCGGCGGCGAGCTCGAATTGCACATCCGCCAGACGCGGGTCCAGGCCGTCGATATCGATCCGTGCCAGGCCGGCCAGCGGCAGGCCGCCGGGTGGCAGCTCCGCACCGGCCGCATCGAGGAAGCGTGCACCGAGAGCCTTCAGCATGCCGGCGCCGCCATCGTTGGTCGCACTGCCACCGACGGTGAGTATGACTTTACGCACGCCAAGCTCCAGTGCCTCTCGGATCAGCTCGCCCGTGCCCTGGGTGGAGCTGACGCAGGCATCGCGGCGATCCAGGGCGACCAGTTGCAGGCCACTGGCTTCGGCCATTTCAATGATCGCCGTGCGGGATTCCGGCAGCCAGCCCCAGCGTGCTTCCACGGGCTCGCCCATCGGCCCGCTGACCCGGCTGCTGCGACGCTCGCCGGCCAGCGCCGCGAGGATGGCATCGACCGTACCTTCTCCACCATCGGCCATCGGGCACTTGACCAGCTCGGCTTCGGGAAACACTTCTTGCAGGCCCAGTTCGATGGCGCGGGCCACTTCGGCAGCGCTCAGGCTGTCCTTGAACGAATCGGGGGCTATGACGATTTTCATGGATCACTCCAACTCCGGCGAGGCTCCATGCTGTCATGCCACCCAGCGCGTCGCCTTGTTCAAATGAACAAGGCGCCATCGCAGGCACTGTGCAACCTGACAAAGCTCAGAAGTCGGCATCGACGGCCAGCAGCTGCACGCCGAGATAGAGCTCCACGAGGTCGTTCAGCCGGGTCACGTCCTTGCCGCTCAGCTCGGCGATCCGCTCCATGCGGTAACGCAGGCTGTTGCGGTGGATGCCCAGGGCGTCGGCGCAGGCCTGGGGCTGGCCGTCATGCTCGCACCAGCTGCGCAGCGTGCGCATCAGCTGGCCGTTGCTGTCGCGGGACTGGATCTCCAGGAGCGGCGCCAGGAGTTCGCCGATCGCATCTTCCTCGCGGTGGGTCCAGAGCAAGGTATGCAGGCGGCAGCGGGCCAAGGAAAGGTGCTGGCGGTCCGGCTTCACCGCTTGCCCGTAGGCCAGCAACTCGGCGACCCGGTGGCAGCCCCGGCGCAAGCCGTGGACATCGTCGGCGGGCACCCCCGAGGCGATACGCGCCACCTTCCAGCCATGGTTCTTCAGCCGTTCGATGAGGCGCAGCGGGTCGATACCCGGGTTCGACGGGCAGCACCAGAGCACGGTGTGGGACGACGGCATGATGCACCAGCTGTCCGCATAGCGCGCACCCAGCCACTCGGCCAGGGTCGCCGCGGAGGGGCCTTCGCCTATGTCGATCAGGTAGGGCGTGCGTCCCAGATTGGGCTTCAGGCCCAGCTGCTGGGCTTCGTCGATCAGCCGCTGGGAGCCGCCGGTCTCCCCGAGCAACACCGCCAGCAGGTCGTCGCTGCGTTGCTTGCGCCACTGCCGCTCGGCCTGCATGTGGCTCTGGTCCACCAGCATCTCGGCGGTCATTCGCACAAGTTCGGCGTAGGTACGCAGGGTCTGGGGCTCGCCCGAGATGCCGAGCACGCCGATCAGTTCGTCGTCGTGCATCAGCGGCAGATTGATGCCCGGCAGCACCCCCTTGAGGTTGCGCGCGGCCTGCTCGTCGATCTCGACGATGCGCCGGTTGGCCAGCACCAGTTGGGCGCCTTCGTGGCGGGTGTTGATGCGATTCTTCTCGCCGCTGCCGAGGATCAGCCCCTGGCTGTCCATGACGTTCACGTTGTACGGCAGGATCGCCATCGTGCGGTCGACGATGTCCTGGGCGAGCTGGTGGGTGAGTTCGAACATGCGGGCGGATCCAGGTGACGGACTTGTTCAAACATACAACAAGTCTTCCGGAGCGTTGTCATTCCGCCCAAATGATCCACCATGCCTGCGCCATAGACTCCCTGGGGACCCACCACCCCGACCGCCAACAGGAAGTCGTCATGCGCAAACGCCGAACCAAGATCGTCGCCACCATTGGCCCCGCCAGCAGCAGCCCGGAAGTGATAGAGCGGATGATCCTCGCCGGGATGGATGTCGCCCGGCTCAACTTCTCCCACGGCTCGCCGGAAGAGCACATCACCCGTGCGCAGCTGATTCGCGAGACCGCCGCCCGCCATGGCCGCCATGTCGCCCTGCTGGGCGATCTGCAGGGGCCGAAGATCCGCATTGCCAAATTCAGCGGCAAACGCATCCAGCTGACCGTGGGCGACCGCTTCAGCCTGTCGGTCAGCCACCCGCTGGCGGAAGGCAACCAGGAGGTGGTGGGCATCGACTACCCCGAACTGGTAGGCGACTGCCAGGTGGGCGACGAGCTGCTGCTGGACGATGGCCGCGTGGTAATGCTGGTGGAGGCGAAATCCGCCGACGCCCTGCATTGCCGCGTGCTGGTGGGCGGGCCGCTGTCCGACCACAAGGGCATCAACCGCCGCGGCGGCGGCCTGACCGCTCCCGCGCTGACCGACAAGGACAAAGCCGACATCCGCCTCGCCGCCGCCATGGGCCTCGACTACCTGGCGGTATCCTTCCCCCGCGACGCCGCCGACATGGAGTACGCCCGGAGGCTACGCGACGAGGCCGGCAGCGACGCCTGGCTGATCGCCAAGATCGAGCGTGCCGAAGCCGTGGCCTGCGACGAAACCCTGGATCGGCTGATCGAGGCCTGCGATGGCGTGATGGTCGCCCGTGGCGACCTTGGCGTGGAGATCGGCGACGCCGAGCTGGTGGGCATCCAGAAGAAGATCATTCTTCACGCGCGCCAGCACGACAAGGCGGTGATAGTCGCCACCCAGATGATGGAATCCATGATCGGCAGCCCCATGCCGACCCGCGCGGAGGTGTCGGATGTCGCCAACGCGGTGCTGGACTGCGCCGATGCCGTGATGCTCTCGGCCGAAAGCGCGGCCGGCAGCTACCCGGTGGAGGCCGTCGAGGCCATGGCGCGCATCTGCGTCGGTGCCGAGAAACACCCCATCAGCGAAAAGTCCGGCCACCGCCTGGGCAACCGCTTCGTTCGCTGCGACGAGAGCATCGCCTTGGCAGCCATGTACGCCGCCAACCACTTCCAGGATGTGAAAGCCATCATCGCCCTCACTGAAAGTGGCTACACGCCGCTGGTGATGTCACGCATCCGCTCCGCCGTGCCCATCTTCGCCCTCTCGCCCCACGCTTCCACCCAGGCCCGCACCTGCCTCCTGCGCGGGGTGTATCCGGTGCCCTTCGACCCGTCCGCCCACGCGCCCAATGGAGTCAGCCGCGCCGCCGTGGAAGCCCTGGTGGAGCGCGGCCTGCTCGGCGCCGGCGACTGGCTGGTGCTGACCAAGGGCGACAGCTACAGCGCTTCCGGCGGCACCAATGGCATGAAGCTGCTGCAGGTCGGCCAACCCATCCTCTGAATCCGGAGCCCAGCGATGCACCCGCACGACGAGCACGAAACCCTACCCCACACGGCGTGGCCCCGGGACTTCGACGTCCGCGCCAGTCGCGCCGAGCAGCAGGAGCTGCTCGCCCCTCCCCCCAATCACCAACAAACAGAACAAGGTGAAGCGCCATGACCCGGACCGCAGCGATCCAGCAGGTTACCGCCCGCGAAATCCTCGACTCCCGTGGCAACCCCACGGTCGAAGCCGTGGTCAGGCTCGAGGACGGCAGCCGGGGCACCGCCAGCGTGCCGTCCGGAGCCTCCACCGGCTCGCGGGAAGCCCTCGAATTCCGTGATGACGGGCCGCGCTACGGGGGCAAGGGCGTGCTGCAGGCGGTGGCCAACGTCAACGGCGAGATCGGCCGACGCCTGCTCCGCATCGAGGAAGCGCTCGGCGCCGCTGCCCGCTATGACGCAAGCGGCCTGCACAAGGCCATCTGACCATCCGTCCCGGCGCGCTGTACGGCGCCGGGGCTTTTTTGTGCAAAAGCACAGTTTTCGCCGGGTAAAGGCGTGCAAATACCCGATGACCACGCCGACTCGCTTCAACCAAGCTGTCGCCCCAGCGAACCCCCATAAGAACAACAAGTCCTGAGGAACCGATCGACATGAATCCCTCGACCCACGAAGCCGGTGCACTGGACGGCAACAGCGTCTACCGCCGCATCACCCTGCATCTGATCCCCTTCATCTTCATCTGCTACCTGTTCAACTACCTGGACCGCGTCAACGTCGGCTTCGCCAAGCTGCAGATGCTCGACGCGCTGAAATTCAGCGAGACCGTCTACGGCCTCGGCGCCGGCATCTTCTTCATCGGCTATGTACTCTGCGGCCTGCCCAGCAACCTGGCGCTGAGCCGCTTCGGCCCACGGCGCTGGATCGGCGTGATGATGATCGCCTGGGGCACCCTCTCCACTTGCCTGCTGTTCGTCACCACCCCGACCCAGTTCTATGCGCTGCGCCTGCTCACCGGCGCCGCCGAGGCCGGCTTCTTCCCCGGCATCGTGCTCTACCTTTCGCAGTGGTATCCGAGTCATCGCCGTGGCCGGATCATGGCGCTGTTCATGTCCGCCATTCCCGTCTCCGGCCTGCTGGGCGGCCCCTTCTCCGGCTGGATCCTCAACCATTTCGCAGTCGGCCAGGGTGGCCTCGCCGCCTGGCAGTGGATGTTCCTGATCCAGGGGCTGCCGACTGTGGTGCTTGGCCTTCTGGCCTTCATGCTGCTGTGCGACAAGGTCGGCGATGCCCGCTGGCTGTCGCCTCGGGAGCGCCAGCTGGTCGCGTCGGACATTGCCGCCGATGAGCGCGCCCGGCCGCAAGTAGAGAAAACCTCCATCGGCGCCATTCTCACCATGCCCTTCATCTGGGTGCTGGGGTTCATCTACTTCTGCATCCAGGCCGGGGTCTACGCCATCAACTTCTGGCTGCCCTCGATCATCAAGGGGCTAGGCTTCAGCGACGCCCTGGTGATCGGCTGGATCAGCGCCATCCCCTACTTGCTGGCGGGTGTGTTCATGGTGCTGGTCGGCCGCTCGGCGGACCTGCACAACGAACGGCGCTGGCACCTGGTGGTGCCGATGCTGATGGGCGCCGGCGGGCTGATCATCGCCGCCAACTTCGCCGGCACCCCGGCCATCGCCATTCTCGGCCTGACCATCGCCACCATGGGCGCCCTCACCGGCCTGCCAATGTTCTGGCCGCTGCCCACCGCCTTCCTCAGCGCCAGCGTGGCGGCCGGAGGCCTGGCCCTGATCAACTCGATTGGCCAGATGGCCGGTTTTCTCAGCCCCTACATCGTCGGCTGGATCAAGGACCAGACCGGTTCCACCGATGTCGCGCTCTACTCCCTCGCCGGCCTGACCGTGGTCGGCGCCATCGTGGCCCTGCGCGTCAGCCGCAACACCGCGACCGAGGCCGCAGAGGCCGCCTGAGTCGAAGCCGCGGCGGAGAACCTGTTCCCGGGTTCTCCGCCTTTCCTTCCTGGGCTTCAGGTGACGCCTCCATACACAGACGTTCGTCAGCCTGTGGACTGAGCCCACGGGATCACTGCACTGGCGCTTTTCCAGAGCTTGCAGCTTGCGTCAGGGGGCTACACTCAAAGTCGCCCTGCAACCGGGAGCGCCCTGCTACGCCAGTCGGGCGCTTCTCCCATGCCGCCCGATGTCCTCCGCGGCGTCCATCCCTAGGGAGGCACACTCATGAAGATCGTAGTCATTGGGGGAACCGGCCTGGTCGGAACCCAGCTCTGCGCGAACCTGCGCCAACAGGGACATGATGTCCTCGCGGCCTCGCCGAAATCGGGAGTCAACGCTGTCACCGGTGAAGGCCTGCAGAAGGCGCTTGAAGGTGCCGATGTCGTCGTCGACGTCGCGAACTCACCGTCGTTCGAGGATGCTGCCGTGCTGGACTTCTTCGAGAAATCCGGACGTAACCTCTCCGCTGCGGAAAAGGCCGCCGGGATCAGGCATCACGTTGCCCTCTCCGTCGTAGGCACTGAGCGGATGCTGGAAAGTGGCTACTTCCGGGCCAAGATGGCCCAGGAGAAGCTGATCAAGGAGTCGGGAGTTCCCTATTCCATCCTGCGGGCCACGCAGTTCTTCGAGTTCATCGGCGCCATCGCCCACTCCGGAACCCAGGGCGATACCGTTCGCCTGCCCGCGGCCTCACTGCAGCCGATCGCCTCGGCCGACGTCGCGGCGGCACTGGCGAAAATCGCCGAGCAACCACCCAGCAACCAGACGGTAGAGGTGGCTGGACCTGACCGGCAGCCGATCGCCTCGTTCGTCAGAGCCTACCTTCAGCACAACGGCGACCCGCGGGCGGTGATTTCGGACGCCCAGGCCACTTACTTTGGCGCACCGATCGACGATCGGTCGCTGACCCCCGGCGCCAATCCGCTCATCGGAACCAACCACTACGAGACCTGGCTCAAGAACTCCGCCCCTCCGCGCTGACGGGCAGACCGATGAAGTGTCCCCGCCGACAGGTGGTGACCGCGATTTGCGGATCGCCGCCTGCCAGCCCTCGACATCCCATTCGACGCAATCAGACGTATCCCAGGAACTCCAGATGAGGAGAGCCTCATGCAAATCCATCATCTCTTCGCCCTGCTTTCCCTGTTGTGCGCCGGGGTCGCCATGGCCCAGGACAAGCCTGCCACCCCGCCGCCCCCGGTCGTCGAGACCGTGATGGTCAAACCGCTTCCCGAGTACCCCGGCAAGGAAGTGCTGATGATCACGGTGGAGTATCCGCCCGGTGGCGCCGATCCGGTTCATCGTCATGACGCGCATGGTTTCATCTACGTACTCGAGGGCTCCGTCGTCATGGGCGTGGCCGGCGGCAAGGAGGTCACGCTGATGCCCGGAGAGAGCTTCCATGAAGGTCCGGAAGACGTGCACACCGTTGGGCGCAACGCCAGCAAGGAGAAGCCCGCCAAGTTCCTGGTGTTCCTACTGAAGGATGTGAAAAAGCCCCCGCTGATTCCGGTGAATTGACTGGAGCCACCGGGCCAGGAGGATGGTGGTCCAGGTCGAAGGCAGACGGTCCCGAACCTCTGCTTTCGGCTGCGGACTCAGCCGCTCGACCAGGAAAGACATGCTTTGCGGGGGAGTAGAAGACTCGCGCTCCGGGAAAGGAGACGAATCACGGACCTGGCCTGGCTAGACCACAGGCAAGCGATTCAGAACGAGTGGCTGAGCATCAAGCCACCGCCAGAGTCGGGGCTGGCATCGGAAAATCCTTTGAGGGCATACAGCTGGACCCTCCAGGACGGGCTGAGCCTTTGTGTCAGGAACAGGGTGAATTCCTGGATCTCATCGCCATCGGAGGTCACTTTCTGTCGCCAGTCATAGGCTGCGCCCGCGGAGGTTCCGGGCGCTAGCCCAGTCACGAAGCCGAGCGAAGCAAAAATCGGATCGTGGAGGTTGGTTTCCGAGGGATCGCCGAACTTCTTCCAGCCCAAAGTGGCGAAGCCGCTGACGGCACCGAAGGCCTGCGTGACGTCGAACTGGGCGGAGAAGTCAGTCTTGCCGGTTCCGAGGCAGTTGTCTTCATCGGCCGTCGGTAGCTTGACCTTGCCGATCAGCTCCAGGATCAGCCCATCACCTCGACTGCCGTCCAACAGCGCGTAGTTCGCGCTCGCTACTGTGTCCCCCAGGCCCTTTTCAACGCTGCCGCAATCCCCTGGCAATGGTTCACCATCCGGCCCCACCGAGGGGTTGGTGATGCGCAGGTACGGGATGGTCAACTTGTAGATCATGAGGCCGGTTTCGTACTTGGCGACCACCGGGACATACCAGGTCTCGCTGGTCGTCGGTGTCCCATATCTTCCCCGTGAGTAATCAAGCCCTGAAGAAACCGTGAGCGCATCGGCAAGGGTCGGCAAGGCCAGGGACGCCAGAAGGCCCGGCATGATCAGGCGAGCAGCTCTCATGTTTACCTCGTTGCAATCCGGACATCGAAGTTCACACCACGATCAAAGCCTTGGCCCTGGCGGAAACTACAGGGAGCCCGGTTACCCGGTTCACGTCAGGACGCTGACCCTGCTTAGCTTAGCCGGCCAACTGCTGCCCGCTTGGGCATATGCCCGCCTGCAACAGCGCTGGATCACGCCTCTAGTGCTGCCCGGACCGATCCACCTTATCGACCCGCTCCACCCGTTCAACATGGTCTGGTCGCTCAACCTGCTCTGGTCGTTCGACGCGTTCAGGCTTGTCCACCCTCTCGACACGCTCGACGCGTTCAACCCGCTCCGGTTTATCGATAGGGTCCGGCCGTTCGATTCGCTCGATTCTCTCGATCCGCTCGACCCGCACACCGTTCTCGAAAATTTCGATCCGCTCCCGGGTTTCCAGGCGGTCACCGGAATCGCGTATTTCTATCCGCTCACGACGTTCCAGTTCACCGGTAGGGGATTCCACTCTGCGCTCGATTCGCTCCCGGGTCTCGCCATCGTCGCTCCGTTCGATTCTCTCCCGCGTCTCGCCATCGCTGCTGCGCTCGCGGGTCTCAGACTCGATGCCATCCCGACCGGAACCGCTATTCTCGTGTTCCTCGGTATCTTCCGTAGACGAGCCCTGGTGGCCGGAACCCTCGCGGATGGAGGCCGCGGGCTGCTCCCGGGAGAATTCGATGCGCACGGCCCGGATTTCACGCCCCTTCTCAAACACGCCGGACACCCGGATGCGCTTGTCGACTGCAAGATCGGCAATCTGCCCGTCGAGATAGGACGTATCGCTGTCCACATGGGCCGTGAATCCGCCGAACTCGATGCGATTGCCCTTCTGTCCGCGCACCAGGCCTTCCACCAGCGCGTTACGCACCCGTCCGGCGAAGGGAATGCCAGGATCGCTCCGCGTCTGGACGACGTTCAGTTGCCTGCCATTCCAGGTGCCGCGCACCAGGACCTCGCCGCTAGGCGCCAACGGCTTGCTGAGGGCCAGACCTTGCAGGTTACCGGGTCGCTCGATCGCACCAATGGCGCTGACCTGAGCCAGCTTCGGTGCCCGCTCGATCCGGCTGGCGACCACTTCGCCCAGGGCATTGCGCAATCCACTGACCCGTACCGGCTCACCGATGCGCAGACCTTCCGCCACACGGGCCCGTGCGGCAACGCGAACGGGCTGTCCCATCACTCGCATCGGAGCAGCGCCCGTTGCCACATCGGTGATCGGACCTTCATAGGCATGGAGGATCGCGATGCTCCGCGCCTCGAGGCCGCGTGGCGATTTTCTCGCTTCTACCGCCACGACTTGGCCAATGGCCAATTGGTTGCTGCTGGCGGGTACGCCGTTCTCAGTCAGCGAAGCCTTGTCATCGAAGTGCACTTCCACGCCGTTCACGCAGATGGAGCCGAACCCGGTAATGGTTCCCACAATGCCCGTACCACCGATTCCACCTTCATCGGCAGGTGCACCGGTACCGCCCATTCCACCGTTGTTGGCTGGTGCGCCGGTGCCACCTATGCCGCCGTTATCGGCTGGTGCGCCCGTACCGCCGATACCGCCAGTCGCAACGGCGCCCGTTCCTCCCATGCCGCCCGGCTCAAGGCAAACCGGTGCGGCGCTCAGCGTGGGAGAAGCCAGCAGCAACGGGCCGCAAAGGAAAGCGAAGGCACACAACAAGCGCGTGGCAGTGCTCATGACGAACTGGCCGTTGTCGAGTCGTCGGGTACTTCTGGCGGATTGGATTCAGTGTAGAAATAAAGGCCGATGGTGATGCGCTGCCTGGCATCGGGAGGCGGAATGTCTCGTTCCTCCAACTCGGCTGCCAACTGGTTGAAGCCGATCAGCACCTGCATGCCGTCTACCTTGACGGCTTCGCGCAATTGGTCGACAGCGGCGGCCGACAAGCTGTCGTAGTGGACACTGCGTTCGAAGAAAGGCGTCCCGTCTTCGGTCAGGTTGTGCACCGCGGCGCAGGCATGGTCGTGAAGGTTGTGCCGGAAATAGGCTGCCTTCTCGTCAAACCCCCGTTGCGGAATGAACGCCATCGTCTCCAGGTGGATCTGGTCCTGATCGTCCGTTCGCACAATGCCCAGACGCAGCCACTCGTCCAGCACGACGCGGGCACGGATATCCTTGCTGACCTGGGCCACCAGCCCATCGAACGAGCACTCGCCACCAACGCTGGCCAGGCGAGCCAGGGGCAGCGGCCGGCCGGGCTCCGCGCAGAACGGCGAGTTGTTCAGCCAGACACTGACCAGGTGCGCCCCAAACGAAATATCCTCGGGCAGGACGGCCGCCCGCCCCGCCGCCATGGCCCGCAAGCGTCTGACGTCCTTGCGGTGCACCCCCGTCAGCAGGCTGATCCTGCTGTCGGTCGGCGGCTTGTCGTCGAGGCGAAACTCGCGCTCGGCGACATCAACGAATACCTCCTTGAGCAGATCGGCAAAGCTGGAATAGGTGACCCCCTTCTTGAGCATCAGCCTCACCAATGGGCGCATGACGTGTTTCAGCGCCGGTAATAGAGACGGAGGCAAAGTGGGTAATTGCATTCAAGGCATTCCTCAAGAACAGTACCGAGCGGGAAAGCTCTCTATTTGCAGCATGAAAAGGCAACTGCGGTTGCCGCACTATCCTTGCAGGCCAGTCAGAATCTATGCGTGGGAATTTTTCCCACAATTTGAGGCTAGTTCTGCCAGCCCGAGTGTCAACGACCGAATATCAGACTCGTGGCAGATGTGGGCGACTTGAAACACAGGCCCCGGCGAAGACGCCGTGGAAGTCGCGCCACCACCGACCGATCGCACCTGCCATTGCAGTGCGCAGAGCCGCGTTCGCCGTACTCGGCTTCCCATTCCCGGTGCCGCCGGAGAATCGCATTACCCCGAGGCTGCCCGGACAGGGAGGAAACCTTCCGTGACGAAGAAACCCGGCACGAGGGGCTTCTAATGGTTCCATCGGCACTTGATGAGACGTAAGGATCAAGTGACGGGAACCTCCACCAGAAACTCCCCCGCAAGACAAATCCGCTCAGGGGTAGGCTTCGGGAGCCTGATGCTCTCTCTCGCAAGGCCATTGGCTTCCAGTTCAGCGGCAGCTCGTTCGAACAGTTCATCCAGCAGGAGCATTGCTGCGTCTTTTGCTCCTATGCTTCGGTCCCGTGCCCACCTCGCCAGGGACAGGCCAAGCCCCCCACTCGGTCCAAAGAATAGGACGGGACCTCGAATTCCTCGGGTGTTCATGCTGGTGGAAACCGCCTATCGACATCCTGTCGAAGGGGCCTGCTGTATCCGTTTCTTTTTTTGACAGTAAGAATCATTGGCAAATAATATCGTGCCTATTACTGAACCTGGCCGACGTGGGACATGGCGCTGCATCGGCACACCGTCTTCGACTGCGATTTGTACGCCTCCGCATACGGCTCAGTGGACCTCATTCCCCCAGGAGCGCAGCGCCAACTCCAGGTTCGAACCGAAACAGGGCCGATGCGTGCCTTTCGGGTCGATTCAGTACCCGGCGGCTGGCAGGCAACCGGCCAACTCCACTGTCCTTTGACGAAGACTCGCTCGCCGTGGACGTTCTCCCGCTTATCTACAGCCACCTGACCGATTTGGTGATCGATCCGGTCACCAGGCAGTTCTCAGGCATTTTCGATCTGAACGGTCGCCTTGGCGTGCTGTTTCTCTTCGTCTCCTACACAGTCGCTTACTGCTTGTTTCGATTCAGGAAACATCGTGGCCTGACCGACGCACTTTCGTTCTGGCAGTTCATCGGCGGCAACCGGGTCAATTTCCATCGCTCGGCGTTGCTGGACTACCGGTACTACTTCGTGCGGGCCATCCTGAAAATCACCCTGGTTCTGCCCATCGTCGGCCTGGTCGATCCTTTCATCCTGCGTTCCGGGGATTACATCGCCTTTTTCACCAACCTGTGGGGCGCGCGCCCGCAACCAGGTGAGAACCTCTCACTCTCGCTGGTCTACGGGCTGGGGGTGTTTCTGGTGAAAGACTTCGTGCATTACTGGGCTCATCGAGCCTTTCATTCCCGATGGCTATGGGCGTTTCACAAAGTCCATCATTCCGCGCCTGTCCTGGTGCCGGCGACGGCGAGCCGGGTTCACTTCGTGGAAAAGATCGTCGAGAAACTGACCACCGCCGTTTGCCTCGGCTTCTACGCAGGTGTCTTCTGGTATGCCTGTGGTGGGGAAATCAGCCGCTATACCCTGTTCGGCGTGACCTATCTGGTGTTCATCTTCAATGGATTGGCGGCAAACCTGCGTCACAGCCATGTATGGCTTTCGTTCGGTCCTGTAATCGAGCATGTGCTGAACAGCCCGGCCCAGCACCAGATTCACCACAGTGACGCGCCCCGGCACTTCAACAAGAACTTCGGTACCAACCTGTCACTCTGGGACTGGATGTTCGGTACGCTCTATGTCACCACCGCGAAGCCCGAGAGCATTCGATTCGGTACCCGAGAACGAGATCACGACCGGTACCTGACGATCTACAGCCTGATCGTCACCCCCTTTGTTGATACGGCCCGCAAGATCATCCTGGCGAAACGTCCGCAGCCGGTTCCACCCGAAGCATCCAAAACGCCCTATTCATAGTCGGCGACGTTGGTCCACGGCTTGCCGGCACTGCACGATGCGCAACATATCCAGCCTCTCCCGGATGTCATGGCGCGATCACGATATTGAGAGGCCGAAGGAAAAATTCCACGCACGGGCCAGGGCGCGCTGATTCTCAGTCTGGAGCAGGCACGGAGCGGTGATGGAACGCCAGGTCAAGCGGGTGAAAGCCCCAAACCCGGACCTCCATTTCCGTGCACAGACGAGGTACGTGGGCCGTGCGACAGGATTAGCAAAGGGAGCCGCAGGCCCCGCGACTCTTCAGGGCTTGCGACTCCTAGCTGATCCGCCCCTCAAGCTCCCGGGACGTCTTCTACTGAAATGCCTGCGCGTTCATCGCCGAACTCGCTGGCCTAGTTCTGCACCTCGACCACGTCGACATCCGGTGCATCGGGCGCGTCAGGGGCGTCAGGGGCGTCAGGGGCGTCCTCGGCAGCTTCTCGGGCTGCATCCTCGGCGTCTTCAGCAGCTTCCCTGGCTGCATCTGCAGCATCTTCAGCAGCCTCTCTGGCTGCATCTGCGGCATCATCGTCAGCATCCTTGGCAGCGTCCCGGGCTGCATCTGCCTCATCTTTGGCAGCGTCCCTGGCCGCATCTGCCTCAGCTCTGGCAGCATCCCTGGCTGCATCCGCCTCGGCTTTGGCAGCATCCCTGGCGGCATCCGCCGCTGCCCTGGCAGCATCTCTGGCTGCATCCGCGCCCTCTACGCCAGCCGCCTTGGCAGCGTCCCTGGCTGCATCAGCTTCAGCCCGGGCAGCGTCCCTGGCTGCATCCGCAGCGTCCCTGGCAGCATCTCTGGCTGCATCCGCGTCAGCTTTGGCAGCGTCTCTGGCCGCATCTGCGGCATCGTTGTCGGCGTCGTTGTCATGGGCATCGCCTGGGCCTCTGTTCCCAGCCATACCATCATGGTCGGCGTCGCCGCGTCCCGGGCCTCCATGACCGTCACCGTCATGACCGTCACCGTCATGGCCCGCTTCACCATGACCGCCGCCATGACCATCACCATCACCTCCATGCCCATCTCCCCCATGGCCGCCACCGTGACCGCCACCGCCGTCACCACCGTGACCGCCACCGCCGTCACCACCGTGGCCGCCTCCGCCATCACCGCCGTGACCACCGCCACCGCCGTTGCCACCACCGTGGCCGCCACCGTGACCACCGCCTCCCCCTCCGCTACCGCCGCCACCGTGGCCGCCTCCGCCACCACCACCGTCACCGCCATCTTTGGCATACACGCTGGAGAAACTACTGACGTAATCGGGCACCAGAACAGTCGATGCAGACAGGACTCCGCCAATGGCCAGAGCCAACAAACATTTCTTGAGCAGCATGATGCACCTCCGCTTGGAGTTGCGTAGTCATCTCCGTATCGAACGAAATGACCAGTGAGTTCCCAGCCGCCCACTGGAGCGGCCAGCCAACCGGCGCGGCCATATATCTGCAGCATCAATGAGCAACTGCGGTTTCCGCACGATCCCTCTGGGCCAGTTAGCGTATTTACGTGGGAAATTTTCCCACACAATTAAGGCTAGTACTGTCAGCCCAAGTGTCAACGACCGAACATCAGGACTTGCCATGGATGCGGGCTATTCGAACTCCCAGCCGCGCGCACGGCCTCCCTCCCTACCTGCCGTTTACGTCGCTCTATCCAAGCCACTTGAGTCGTACCAGGCAGGGCCGGTTACTCATGACCATGCCCTAAGGACGTGGCTTCCCACGTTCAATTGAACGGTGCGAGCGAGGCGCTTCAGACCTTGAAATGGTTACGCTTGCGGAACTGCCCAGGGGCCATATCGAACATCGCTCGGAAGCAACGCTGGAAATGCGGAAGGGTGACGAACCCACTCGCTACGGCGATCTCGATCAATGACTTGTTGGTCTGCTGCAACAGTTGGCGGGCACGAGTGAGCCGCAATTCGAGGTAGTAGCGCGGAGGCGTTGCATTCACATGACGTCGGAAGAGGCGTTCCAGGTGTCGCCTGGAGATGCCGACATATCGCGCGATCTCTTCGATCTCGATGGGATCTTCAATGTTGCTGTGCATCAGCTCCAAAGCGAGCTTGAGGGTCTGCGGCAAGGTGGGATCGAAATCGATCGAGACGACGGATACGTCGACAACGTCGCGCATCTTGTCGCAGCTGAGAACCTCCTCCACCGCACTCACCAGCTCCTGGCCGGCACTGTGGCGCACCACTTCCAGCATCATGCCCAAGGAGCTGTTTGCACCCGCGCAGCTGATTCGCTTGCGGTCGAGCACCTGGGAATGACTTGTCACCCTGACCTTGGGAAAGAGTTCCGCCATCATCGCCCGACCATCTGGATGAAAGGCGCAGTCATGACCATCCAGCAATCCGGCCTCGGCAAGAAAATAGGCGCCATTCCAGAGTCCCCCTAGCACTGCCCCAGCCGCATCGGCTGATCGCAGCTTCGCCCGCAACAGGGCCTCACCTTCGAGGTGAACGCGGAAACCGCCACAGACAACGATAATGTCCTGGCGCTTCTCTTCCAGCTCGGCCAGGGTGCAGTCCGTGGAAATGGAAATTCCCAGGTCACTCTCGACCAGGTTGCTGTCCTCTCCCACCACTTGAACTTCGAACACCGGTGAAGAGCTCATGAGGTTGGCCGTGACCAGGGCATCCACCGCCCCGGTGAAGGCCATCATCGAGAAATGTTCGCGGAGGATGAAGGACACACGTCGAACCGGGTTCGTCAGACCTGCGCGGCGGGCCTTGTCCAGATGCGCCAGGTTCTTGCTCTTCAACACGCTCTCGAAGGACGCTCTCATGTCTCGACTCACGGGCACTCAGGGTACGAATCGACAATCCCCTTGCTGATACTCAGATGTCGGTCCGTACGCCGGTACCAGCGCAAGCAGCTTCTCACAGTTGGGACTTCCGGACAGTGCCGCAATCGCCGCTTCCATTTCCCGAAGCGACGTCGCGCCCGCGGCCGGTCAGAAGATGCCGGCGCGGATTTTGGTCAACGCAGGCCCAAGGCAGCCCTGAACAGGCAGCCTCCTCCGCAATGCCGGCAATGCGGAGGAGGCTCGGCAAGCAGTCTGGAGATTCGGAAAGAATCGCCCGAAGCAACGCAGACTCAGAACGGTAACGGCAGCTTGGCAGTCCGACCGCCGTCGACGACGATCACCTGGCCGGTGATGAAGGCCGCAGCCTCACTCGCCAGAAAGACGACGACGTTGCCAATGTCCTGCGGCTCACCGGTACGCCCGACGGGATGCAGCTTGAGCAGGCCGGCGCGGGCCTGCACAGGATCGGGCTGAGCGTCGATATAGGCGTGGCTCAGGTCCGAGTTGATCCACCCCGGGGCGATGGCATTACAGCGGATGCCGTCGCGCCCCAGATCGACGGCCAACGCACGGGTGAAACCGTGGACGCCGGCCTTGGAGCCGCAGTAGGCGGTATGCCAGGGGTTGGCGCCTATGCCTTCGATCGAGCCGATGTTGACGATACTGCCGCCACGCTCGCGCAACTGCGGCAGCAGGGCCTTGGCCAGATAGACCGGGGCGCGCAGGTTGACGGCCATCATCCGGTCCCAGTCGTCCTCGCTCATCTCTTCGAGCGAGCGTTCGAACATGAAGCCGGCGTTGTTGACCAGTAGATCGGCTCCGCCGAAGCGCTCCTCGACTGCCCGTGCGATGGCATAGGGCGCATCGCGCTCGGCCAGATCGGCCTCAACCCAGGCCACCTGCGGGTTGGCATCCAGGCTTTCATCCAGTGCCTGGCGCTGCGCGACCAGCACCCGCGCGCCGGCTTCCAGGAGTTTTTCGGTGATTCCGCGACCGATTCCACGCCCGCCGCCGGTAACGACGGCCACCTTGTTGTTCAGCATCATCTGCGTTCCTCAGCCTGAAACCGGTTTGGCGCCGGTGACTTCCACCGTCTCGCCGGCAATGTAGCGGGCCTGGTCGGAAGCCAGGAAGGCGATCACATCGGCGATGTCCTCCGGCTCGGCGATGCGTCCCAGCGGCACGGTCTTGTTCAGCTCCTCGATCGCCTTGTCGGGATCCAGCCCGCGGCGCTCGAAGCCGCTGCGAATCATCGGCGTGTTGATTTCGTGCGGGCAGACGGCATTGACGCGGATTCCCAACGGCGCGCAATCGCGGCCCAGGTTCTTGGACAGCGCCGCCACTGCTCCCTTGCTGGTGCAATAGGCGACATGGCCAGGTCCCGGATAGGTACCCCAGACCGAGGACGTGTTGACGATGGCACCGCCGCCACGCTGTTTCATGTGGGGGATGGCGGCGCGGCAGAGGAAGAACACCGCGTTCAGGTTGACGTCCATCGCCGTAAACCACATCTCGTCAGTGGTTTCCTCGATGGTGCCTCGTGGAATGATGCCGGCGTTGTTGAGCAGGATGTCGACGCCGCCGAAGCGTTCGACTGTCCGGGCAATGACCGCTTCACAATATTCCTTCTCCCGCAGATTGCCTGCCAGGCAATCTGCCTCGGCGCCCAGCTCGCGGGCGTGGTCGACCATCGCCTGACAGCCGTCGGCATTGATGTCCGAGATCATCAGGCGTGCACCTTCGGCGGCAAACAGCCGGACCAGGGCCTGACCGACGCCACCGGCGCCTCCGGTAATCACGACAACCTTGTTTTCGAACCGCATGGTTTGCTTCCTCGGGGTGGGTGATCCGAGGTCGATGATCGACGGGCCAAAAACCGCTGACAAACGAGTTTTGCGCGGTCTTCGCTTAGCTTTTGGTTAAGTGGGCTGCAGACCTCTGGCGCACAATTCGTCGGTAAACCGACCGGAGCCTGTCATTCCCGATTGAGCTTTGGTTAACTGTTCGCAGTGTCCGACTCAGCACCTTTGCCCAATGAGCAACCTCAGACAGCTACTCCCTCCATTGAACGCGCTGCGTACCTTCGAAGCGGCGGCCCGCCATGGCAGTTTCAAGATGGCGGCGGAGGAACTCTGCGTGACCCAGGCGGCGATCAGTCGCCAGATCCAGACGCTTGAAGACTTCTATGGCCTGAAGTTGTTCCTGCGCGGCAATCGCAAGGTCCAACTCACCAGCGACGGGCATGCGTTGTACCTGGCGGCCTCCTCCGCCCTGCAGCACATAGCCACCGCGTCCCGCGAATTGCTGCGACGCAATAGCCTGGATTACCTGGCCCTGATCACCACGACCGCCTTCGCCCAGCTATGGCTGATGCCGAGGCTGAAGCAACTGCGAGCCCAGCATCCCGAACTCCAGTTGCACCTGATCAGCTCGGAGGCGAATCCGGACTATCACGAGCGCTTCAGTGCCGCAGTGACCCTGGGGCTCGAGGAGCATCCGCACTATCTGGCCGAGTACCTCTTCTCCGAAGAGATATTTCCGGTCTGCACACCCGGTTTTCTCGAACAGCACCCCCAGATCAGGACCCTGGAAGGACTGATGAGCGTCACGCTGCTGAACCTCAGTGCCAGCCACTGGAAAGCCAGGCTCTGGGCACCTGTCGATTGGTCGTTCTGGCTGAAACAGTTCGGGTTCGATGCCGCCATGTGCAAGGAAACAATGGATTTCAGCCATTTTTCGATGCTGCTGGATGCGGTCCAGGAAGACGTGGGCGTCGGTCTGGCCTGGCGCCACCTGGTGCAGCCACAACTGGACGCGGGCAAGCTGGTAAGGCCGACCGGCGAGACCTTTCTTGCCGACGATCGCAAGCACTATTTCGTCTGCCGCCGCGATCTGGCCGGGTCGAGGGAAATGCAGATGCTCCGCGATTGGCTGGTGGAGCAGACGCAGGCGTTGAGAGAGCGGCCGCAGCCTCACCGTTTGTAGGATCGAGGGGGACGCCGAGTTCACCCGTGCGCGATTGCGCACCATCCCAGGGATTGGTACTCATCCGACCCGAAACTGAGACCGAGCACGAAATTGACCGGGAGCTACATCGAATTTCTCGCGAAAGCAGCGACTGAAATGCGGAAGAGTCGCAAATCCGCTCGCCACAGAAATTTCGGTCAAGGACTTGTTGGTGTGCTGCAAGAGTTGACGCGCGTGCGTGAGCCGCAGCTCCATGTAGTAGCGCGGCGGTGTCGCCTTGACGTATCGCCGGAACAACCGTTCCAGGTGTCGTCTGGAAATACGCGCATATCGTGCGATCTCAACTATCTCTATCGGATCCTCGATATTGGTGTGCATCAGCTCCAAAGCGAGTTTGAGGGTTCGCGGCAAGGTGGGATCGAAGTCGATCGACACGACTGAAACATCGACGGTTTCCCGCATCTTGTCGCACCCCAGGACCTCCTCCACCGCATCCAGCAGTTCCTGGCCAGCGCTGTGTCCCACCACTTCCAACATCATGCCCAGCGAGCTGTTCGCGCCGGCGCAACTCATTCGCTTGCGGTCCAGCACGTGGGAATGACTGGTCACGCTCACCTTGGGAAAGAGCTCGGACATCATCGCCCGGCCGTCCGGGTGAAAAGCACACTCATGGCCATCCAGCAGACCGGCCTCAGCCAGGAAGTAAGCACCATTCCAGAGACCGCCAAGCACGGCACCCGCCGCGTCGGCGTGACGCAGCTTCGTCCTCAGCTGCGGCTCGCCCTGGAGACGAACACGGAACCCGCCACATACGACAACTATGTCCTGGTGCTTCTCGTCCAGTTCGGCCAGCGTGCAATCGGTCGAGATGGCAATTCCCAGGTCGCTTGTGACCAGACTGCCTTCGCCGCCGACGACCAGAACCTCGAACACCGGTGTCGAACTCATGAGGTTGGCCGTCACCAGGGCATCCACCGCACCGGTGAAGGCCATCATCGAGAAATGTTCACGCAGGATGAAGGCTACACGCCGTACGGGCGTCGTCAGTCCTGCACGGCTGGCCCTGTCCAGATGGGCCAGATTCTTGCACTTCAATACACTCTCGAATGACGTTCTCATCTCTCGACTCACAGCTGTTCAGGAATCACATCGAAGCCACCCCACTCCTGGTCGCGGCCCATCCCCCGGCTTGAAGTGCCGGACAGCCCCCATCGGGCAAAGGCGCCCTCTGCATGCGGGCCGATCAACAGCCCGCAATCAGTCATCAAGCCGCACCTGCTTGCCCGAACAACAAGGCAAACAGCTTCTCGCAGCTGGGACTCCCCGGTAATCCCGCAATCGCCTGTTCGATTTCGCGCCGCTGCATTTCACCCAGGCTGATTCCGGCCAGCAAGTTGAACTTGGCCAGGAATTCCGCGCGGGCCATGGCCGTCTCGGGGTCGCCCTTGGCGGGGGTGATCGGACTCGTAATCACCTGGCCGTCCTTGAGCGCGACGGAGACTCTCGACAGGATTTCGTTGGGGAAGCGCGCGGAGAGCTCATCACTCTCGACGATTTCAATACGCTGACTCACTGCGAGGATGTCGGGGGCATGGATCGCCTTCCCCGTCACCTCCAGCGGACCGACTTGACCACGCACCACCAGCGCCGCAAGCGGGAAGGCCAGCGCGTATTGGGCCTCGTCGGCATTGGCCGGCGTATGCCCCTGCAGGCGCATGGATTCATGGAAAGTCTGCACCTGGATCTGCTCGATGTTCTCGCCACGGATCTGCGGGTACTCGACCATCAGGGCGGACATGGCCGTCAGCGCCGGCTGGGCCCAGCGACAGACAGGCCAGGGCTTGAAGTATTGCGCGTCGATCTCCCAGCGCTCGCCGAGATCGCGCCAGTGGGCGGCCACCCTCTCGTCTTCCACCGTCTCAGCCGGCGCCCCGGTGACACCGGCCTCGGCCAGCAACAGGGCATTGAGCCCGGCGTAGGCCCCTGCGCCATGGGCATCACGCAGCATCGAGGGATGATCGACAAGCCGCATCATCGGACAGCGCGGGCCAAAGTACTCCGCGATGCCCAGGGCATGACGGAACCGCTGCTCGTCCAGCGCCAGCAGTCGTGCCCCGCCACACACCACGCCGACGCCCGAGAAAGCCCCGGAGGCATGGTAGTCGGGCGCGGTTGCCATCAGCGCGGCGCCAGCCCGCAGCGCCGTCTCGTAGCCGATGCAGAGGGCGCTGAGCAGTTCCTCGCCGCTGATGGTCCTGCCCTGTTCGCGGCAAGCATCGACCAGCGCCAGCAACGCGGGCACTACAGTCGCTCCAGCGTGTCCCTTGGAGGTGAAATGCCCTTCATGGGCATCCAGGCTGTCAACGCTGAAGCCCCCCGCCCAAGCCGCCCCCAGGGGGTGCACCGGGCGGCCATCGAACAGCAGGCGGCTGGCCAGTTTTCCAGCCGGGTAATGGCTCAGCGCGTAATGCTTGAGTGCCTGGCTGGTGGTGTTGTCGCGCGCACCGGCCGCCACGCCCAGGATATCCAGCAAACAGGTCTGCAACAGCTCGCGGGTATGGGACGGTGCGTCGCGGAAACGGAAATCGCGGACGAACGAATAGAGCGACATGTGGACACTCCACAGACGAGGTCGGGTAGGAGGAATGAAGGTGCCCGCAATACGGGCACCCGAGACGTTTACTGCTGGGTCTGGCTGACCTGGTTCGCGGCAGCGGCTCGCGATGCCTGCAGCCAGGCGTCGAACTGCTGGCGATGCGCGGCGACCCACTCCTTGGCATGACGCTGGATGTCGGCAGACTTCTTCTCGCCCTGCTGCATCTTCAGGTTCTGTGCACTCTCGTCGTCAGTGCTGATCTGCACCAACGAGAGGAACTTCACAGCCGCCGGGTTCTCCTCGGCGAAGTCCTTATTCAGCACGGCCACCACCTTGTCCACGGCAAACCCGAGATTCTTGCCCTTGTACATGGTGTCCACGTCGTTGTTGCCGTCCGGCAGGTCGGTCTTCGGCACTTCCAGCCAGACCACGTCCGTGTTCTCGACCAGCACGCTGGCGATCCACTGCGGCACCCAAGTGAAGTACAGGATCGGCTTGCCTTCCTTGTAGCGGGTGATGGTGTCGGCCATCAGGGCGAAGTACGAGCCCTGGTTGACGTGCACGCTCTTGTCCAGGTCATACGCCTTCATGTGGTGGGAGATGACCAACTCGCAACCCCAGCCCGGGTTGCAGCCCGTCAGATCGGCCTTGCCGTCGCCGTCGGTGTCGAACAGCTTGGCGACCTCCGGTTTTTTCAGGTCGGTGATGTACTTGATGTTGTATTGGTCCGCGGTTTTCTTGTCGATCAGGTAGCCCTGGCTGACACCCGGCAGGATGTTGCCGGTCTTGACCATCACCTCGTCACCGCCGGCTTGCTGGTAGAACTTGTCGTGCAGCTTTTCCCACAGGTGCACGGTGAAATCGGCATCGCCATTGGCAAGGGCCACCATCATCACGCCGTACTCGGTTTCCTCCGGCTCCTGGACGTCGTAGCCCAGTTCGCGCAGGCCTTCCATTGCCACCTCGCCGCGGAAGCGCTCTTCGGCGATGGAGGGGAAGATCGGCGTGACCTCGACGCCGTCGCCGGGCTTGTCGGCCGAAGCGCTGGCACTCAGGGCGGCGACCGTCAGGGACAGCGCGGTGGCGCATTGCAGGAGGCTGCGGGAGAACTTGGAAAGATGCATTGTCTCGTACCTTTATTGTGGCTTCTTGTCGGGTTCGGCAGATCGAATCAGTCGGCTCAGGCGGTCTTGCGCCGCCCGGAGGCTTGCCCGGCACCGCACAGACGCAGCAGCGCGCCAACGGGGCCGGTGTGGTACCAATGCAGGCTCGGGTCGGCGCTGGTGCGCGCCCCCATGGCCTGGGTAAGGCGGTCGAGGAAGATGGCCAGCAACACCAGCCCTACCCCGCCGACGGTGGCCAGTCCCATGTCCAGGCGACCGATGCCGCGCAGGACCATCTGCCCAAGGCCGCCAACCGAGATCATCGAGGCGATTACCACCATCGACAGTGACAGCATCAGGGTCTGGTTCATGCCGGCCATGATGGTCGAGGTGGCCAGCGGCAATTGCACACGGGTCAGCATCTGCCGTGAGGTGCAGCCAAAGGCGCGGGCGGCCTCGATCTTGTCTTCGGGCACTTGGCGGATGCCCAGGTTGGTCAGGCGCACCAGCGGTGGCAAGGCGAACACGATGGTCACCAGCACGCCTGGCACGTTGCCGATGCCGAATAGCATCACCACGGGCACCAGGTAGACGAATGCCGGCAGGGTCTGCATGGCGTCGAGCACCGGCCGCACCAATCGCTCCAGGTGGTCGCTGCGGGCGCAGAGAATACCCAGCGGAATGCCGATCACGGCGCAGAAGAACACCGAGGTCAGCACCAGCGCCAGGGTGGTCATGGACTCCGACCATACGCCGATCAGGCCGAGCAGAGTCAGGGTGACGAAGCAAAGCAGTGCCATGCGCTTGCCGGCCAGCTGCCAGCCAAGCAAGGAGGACAGGATGATGCCGATGGTCGGCGGAATGCTCTGCAGGACGTATTCGAACCCGTTGAGCACCTGGTCGATGGGCCAGCGGATGGCACGGAACACATCGCGGAAATTGTGCACCAGGTAATTGAGGGTGGTTTCCACCCAGTCACCCAGCGGGATGATGGCGCTCTGGAAAGGATCGAGAAGACTGAACTCTGACATGCTGGCTACCTATTCTCCGAAGTTGCGGCTGTTGCGTGATCGATGACGCTCAGTGGCGGCTCAGGGTTTGCAACAGCAGATTCTTGGAAATGGTGCCCTTCAGAGCACCGCTGTGATCCAGGACGGGCACGGGATACGGTAGTGCCGCGACGATACCCAGCACGTCATGCAGGGGCGTGTCGGTGTAGACGGGATTCTTCTCGTGCAGGCTGAACTGCGCCTCCGGCTGCCCGGCCGCCACGCTGCCGGATTCGTCCGCGCCCACTACGGCCAGCAGTTGGTCGCTCTCGTCGATCAGGTAGCCGTAGGGTATCCCGGCCTGGAATTGCGGGGCCTTGCCGTTCACCCGGCAGACCATCGCCGGGTCGAGCTGCGCCACATCGCCGGCCTTGAGTACCCGGGAGCTGTCGAAGCCCTTGAAGAAGGTCTCGACATATTCGTTGGCGGGCTTGTTCAGCAGCTCCTGTGGCGTGCCGATCTGCACCACCCGGCCGCCTTCCATGATCGCGATGCGATGACCGATGCGGATCGCCTCCTCGATGTCGTGGGAGATGAAGATGATGGTGCGCTGCTGCTCGGCCTGCAGGCGTATCAGCTCGCCCTGCATCTCGCTGCGGATCAGCGGGTCGAGGGCGGAGAAGGCTTCGTCCATGAGGAGGATGGTGGGGTCGTTGGCAAGCGCCCGGGCCAGGCCGACACGCTGCTGCATCCCGCCAGACAACTGGTGCGGGTAGCTGTGCTCATGCCCGGCCAAGCCCACCTGACGCAGGGCCTCGCTGGCGCGGGCATGGCGCTCGCCCTCGCCCACGCCGGAGATTTCCAGGCCGAAGGCGGTATTTTCCAGGACGCTCATGTGGGGCATCAGCGCGAAGGACTGGAACACCATACCCATGTCCTTGCGGCGGACGTCGAGCAGTTCCTTGTCGGACAGGCCGGTGATCTCGCGCCCGTTCAGGTGGATGCTGCCGGATGTGGGCTCGATCAGGCGATTGAACAGCCGCACCATGGTCGACTTGCCCGACCCCGACAGCCCCATGATCACGAAGATTTCTCCGCGTTTGACCGAAAAGCTGGCGTCGAACACACCGACGACATGACCGGTCTTGCGGAAGATTTCGTTCTTGTCGGCGCCCTTGCGCAACATCTCCATGGCAACTTCCGGATGGGGCCCGAAAACCTTGAAGATGTTCTTTACCGAAAGAATCTCATCGGCCTGGCTCATACAACCCTCATTCTTATGCTTATAACCAATAAGTAACTTCGCACTGTCACCCATTCGGGCGTGACAAGAGCGGAGGAAAAATGGCCGGTTAACCGGCGTGCAGAAATTCCTGCTCCATAAATGCGGACATCGATTTGGGATGCCGCGTTGCAACTCCAAATTAGAATTTGCCTATCACAGCGTCCAACGACATTTGTTCGCCCATAACCATAACTTCATGTTATTGATCGCCTGTGGCGCCGCCTTGCAGCGAAGCGCATTCCGGCTCCACAGGCCCCTGACGCGACAGGAAAACCGCCGCGAGCAGCACCATCAGTCCGCCACCCAGCATGGCGAATGTGATTTGCTCGCCCATGAGCAATACCGCGATGGTCACGGCCACCACCGGCTCCACGGTCGACAGGGTCGCGGCCACCGACGGACCTATGCGCGGAGAGCCCGCAAGGAATGCCACCACCGGTACCAGGGTGGCGAACAGTGCCAGCCCCAGGGTCGCCCCCCACGCGAAGGGGGTCGAAGGCAAGGAAGCGCCTTGCAGGAGGGCTGCCACGGCGAAGGTCAGTGCGCACCCCACAAGCAGCATGGCGGCCGATGCCAGGGGATTCTCATGGATGATCCGATGGGTGCCGTAGATGATCGACGCCCCGTAGCACAGCGCGGCGAACAGCGCCCATAGCGCCCCCATCGATGCGCCAGTCAGGCTGAGCCCCGTGGCCATCACTACCCCACCCAAGGCCAATGCCAGGCTGGCCAGCTTGAGGGCGCTGGTCCGCTCCCCCAGGCAGGTTATGGATACCGCCGTGACGAAGGCCGGAAAGCTGTACACCAGGATGATCGCCAGGCTGACCGATGTGGATCGAGCAGCGCTGTAGTACCCCAACGCTGCGAGTCCATAGCCGATTCCGAGCAGCAGGTTCTGTCGCGCCAGGCGGCCCACGGGAAGAGGTATTCCGCGCCAGCGCAGGAACACCAGCAACACGCCAGCGGCAATCGAAAAGCGCGCCAGAAGGAGCCCCACCGGATCGGCGCCGCCAGCGTAGGCATACTGGGCGAACAGAGGCTGCAGGCCGTAACAGAATGCCGCCAGCAGTACGAGAAAGAAGCCCTTGGCATGGCCATTCCGGCGCGTAAGGGTATTCATGAGTTGCATCACCAGGTTGTTGGCCACAGGGCCGTCCAGAATAAAAAAGGCCCCGTTTCACCAAACGGGTGAAACGGGGCCAGGTCGAAGCTGTACGTGGCTCAGTCGGCCAGCCGGCTGGCCATGGTCGCGCAGTACCAATCTACGAACTGGCAGACGCCGTTCTCGGCAATCGACGAGTAGGGCCCTGGTTCATACGCCGGTGAGCTGACGCCCGCCTGAGCCCCCTCGACCAGGCGACGATCCTGGTCGTTGGTGGCAATCCAGACCCGGGTCAGGCGATCGAGGTCGTAGTCGAGGCCTTCCTGCGCATCCTTCCGCACCAGCCACTTGGTCGTCACCAGGGTTTCGTTGGGGCCTTGCGGCAACACACGGAAACTCAGCGCGTGGTCACCGAGGAAATGGTTCCAGGTGGAGGGATAGTTGAAGTACAGCAGCGCGCCGATATTGTCCTCGCCGCTGCGATCGAGGCGCCCGGCCACTGCGGGCTTGCCGTCCATGGTGTAGCTCACGGCGCCAGCGGAAAGCGGGATACGCGTCATGCGGAACTGCCCGCCTTCGTCCATCACCAGGCGGCTGGGCAGGCCGGCTGCTTCACAACGATTCCAGTGCGCCACCAGCTCGGGGTCATCCTCGCCAGCCACACCTGCCACCGAAAGGTTCTCGACGTAGGAATTGAGCAACTCCGGATGGGTGCCGTCGCAGTGGTAGCACTCGCGGTTGTTCTCGAAGACCAGCTTCCAGTTGCCGCGCTCGATCAGGTTGGACTCGAACGCCACCTTGCAATCATCCAGGTTGTGCGGGCTGATGAAGGGGGAAACGGCGTTGCGGAATGGCTGGAAATCCGGCGCCTTGTCGGCCACGCAAACGTAGATGTAGCTGTTCACCACTTCGCAATGCGCCGGCTTGAGGCCATAGTCGGCAACGTTGAAATCCGGCCCCATGTTACCGGCGAACAGCAATTTGCCGTCCAGGTCGAAAACCCATTTGTGGTAGGGGCAAACCAACTTGGCAACTTTGCCGCTGTTCTCGGTGCAGACCTTGGAGCCCCGGTGCCGGCACGCATTGTGGAACGCCCGCACCTGGCCATCGCCGCCACGCACTACCGCAACCGGGTAGTCGCCAATCTGCAGCGTCAGGTACTGGCCGGGCTTCTCCAGCTCGAACGTATGTCCGGCAAAGATCCATTCCTTGTGCCAGATATGTTCAAGATCCTGGCGATACACCTCCACGTCACTGTAAACAGCACGAGGAAGTGCATGACGCTCTTTGCGTTGGCGAATCAGGGCTAAAACTGCAGTGTTCTTATCCATTGTTATAGGCACTCCAGAACAGGCACGGGAAATTGTCGGTGCTTGCTTGAATCGGCGAAAAATGGAGTCATGGACTCATCGGCTCGCGCTTTCCAAGGTCAGGGCTATCTGCATGAGTGCCCTTTCGGATAACCTCAGCGAAGCCTTCCTGCCGCAATTGCAGCAGGTCGCAGTCTAGGGTGCGGTCGCCGGTCGACAGAACCGACTTTTTATTCAGGATTTTGATTACTTGTAGTTATGGTCAAGCACACCGAACCCGATCAGACCCTGATCAAGATGCCGTCCTTACGCGCCGTGAAGTCCTTCGTCGCGGCAGCCAAGTATCAGAACTTCACGCGAGCGGCCGAAGCCTTGTGCGTGACCCAGGCTGCGATCAGTCGGCAGATTCGCGAGCTGGAAATCTATCTGGGCGCCGAACTGTTCAAACGCGAGGGACGCGCCGTGGAACTCACTGCCGCCGGCTCGATTTTCTTCGATGCGGTGCAGTTGTCCTTCGTCAACATTTCCCAGGCCGCTGAGCGCATCCGCAACAAGAGCGCCACCAAACGCGTGCTCACCCTTTGCTGCTCGCCGGCTTTCTCCGCGCACTGGCTCGCCCCTCGGTTGCCAAGCTTTTTTGGCGCGAACCCGGACGTCGACCTCAACCTGATCACCACGCAGAATTTCCTGTCCATGGAACCTGGCGTGCGGCCGGACATCTTCGTCACCAAGATCGCCAAGATCCGCGAGGGATATCGCAGCTACCCCCTGATGCACGATGTGATCTACCCGGTATGCACGCCGAAGTACCTCGAGGAACACCCGGAAATTCGCACGCTGGAGGGCCTGCGCGACACCGTGCTGCTGAACCTCAGCCCCTACGGCCGCTCACAGGTTGCCGAGCATGTCGACTGGAAGGTCTGGCTGGCATTCCACGACATCGATCTCGAGGCACGCACGGCCAACGCCCCGCATTTCTTCAATGCCAACGACTACATCCTGTTGATTCAGATGGTCCTCAATCATCAGGGCGTCGCCTTGGGCTGGAATCATCTGGTAGCCCGTCTGGTCGACCAGGGACTGCTTATCAGGCCCGTCGAACAGGAACTGGTGCTCAAGGACACCCTGCACTACCTGACATTCAACGAAGATAAAGAGGATGACGACGCCTGTTGTCGCCTGCGCGACTGGCTGCTCGCGCAGCTCTGATGACCTGGCGTTATTAATATCCTCCATATTTTGTTGCTTATTTCGCCAACACAATATTGCTAGCATAAAAAGTTAATTTTTAATCCAACCCAAAAGAACCTGCCCTGCGCAGGTTTTTTTATTTCCAATACCCCCATCGGAAAACCATAACCTCTGATCATTGATTGCCGCCCCTAAATGTTGCTTGTTGGCGACTTGATCCTGTCATTAATCTTCATCCCGACATCCCCCCATATAACGGGGCCTGAGAGCCACCATCGAGCGAGCTGATTTCGCGACGCACGGGTCAAGGTGGCACTTGCCAACCAAGTATCAGGTAATAACCGAGCGCTCTTGGTCCAGTGAGACTTCGCCCGCAAGGGATGCTTATCAAGCTGAAATAAAAAAGCCAGGTCTATGAAATGACAAAAATCACGTCTTTACCTGCCGATGACAAGAGCTGTGGTTGGTATCACCTCAGCAAACCTCGGCAACCAAGGCCTAGCCATTACGGCAAAAGCTCGGCTCGCTGGGTTGTAGTAGGTGCTGGTTTCACCGGCCTCGCCGCCGCCCGACAGTTGGCGCTCAACTTTCCCAATGATGAAATAGTTCTTGTCGAAGCGCAGGAAGTTGGGTTCGGTACCTCCGGCCGAAATGCCGGTTTTGCCATTGACCTGCCCCACGATATCGGGGCCGATGACTACATCGGCGATATCGACACCGCGAAGATCAGCCTGAAACTGAATCTCACCGGCCAGTCCTTGCTCAAGGAGCTGGTAGAGCGGCACAACATTGATTGTCAGATGAAAGCCTGCGGCAAGTACCAGGCTGCCATCGAAGATCGTGGCATCGCCGTGCTGGATGCCTACCGGCGTGGTCTGGACAAGCTCGGCCAGGCCTATGAAATGATCGACGCCGACGACCTCCCTGCGCACATCGGCACGCACTTCTACCGCAAGGCCCTGTTCACCCCGGGGACGGTGCTCATCCAGCCCTCTGCGCTGGTCAAGGGCTTGGCCGACAGCCTCCCGGCCAACGTCAGCCTCTACGAAAACACGCCCATCACCGGAGTCGAGTACGGTGAGAAGACCGTCCTCACCCACGCCTACGGCAGCATCACCGCCGACAAGCTCATCCTCACCAACAACGCCTTCGGCATGAGTTTCGGCTTCCTCAAGGGCAGGATGCTCCCCGTCTTCACCTACGCCAGCATCACTCGCCAACTCACTGCGGATGAACAAGCGCGTCTTGGCGGCAAGCCCTTCTGGGGATTGATACCGGCCGATCCATTTGGCACCACGGTACGCCGCACGCCGGACAACCGCCTGCTGATTCGCAACAGTTTCAGCTTCAACCCGGATGGTCGCAGCAACACCAAGTACCTGGATCGCTTCGTGAAGAGGCATCGCACTTCGTTCGAGCGTCGCTTCCCGATGCTGCCCGAAGTCGAGTTCGAATATACCTGGGGCGGCTCATTGGCCTTGTCGAGAAACCACATGGGGCATTTCGGCGAGCTGGCGCCCAATGTCTACGGCGCACTCTGCTGCAACGGGCTTGGTGTAACACGTGGCACGGCCACGGGAAAGCTACTGGCTGATTGGCTGGCAAGCGATCGAAGCGAGTTGATCGATTTCCTGCTACGCACCTCCGGACCCAACAGAAATCCGCCGGAACCTTTCCTTTCTGCAGGGGTGAATCTCAACCTCAAGTGGGGACAGTACCGGGCAGGTAAAGAGAGCTGAGTACGTTTGATTTCATGGCTCAGGGCAAATACCAGGGCCGATCACCAACAGGCCCGCGGACCTGATTGCCTGCAGACAATGATTCAGGCGGTCTCTCGAAACTTTCGAGGCTCGTTCGAGTTCGAGCCTCGCGATGTCATGCAGTCCAGATTCAACCGAAACCCTATAAGCGGGAAATAACAATGACAATTCCTAGATCAGTAGAGGATGTCCCTCTGAACAGCTTCCATAAGCTGTTGACCCTCCGTTCCGGCGGCGGGTCCTTCGTTGATGGCTATGTTCTGAGCATCATTGGCGTTGCCATGTTGCAACTGACCACTGGCCTGAACCTCAGCGATTTCTGGCAAGGCCTTATCGCCGCCTCGGCACTGATCGGCATCTTCTGTGGTGGTTTCCTTGGCGGTTGGCTGACCGACAGACTGGGCCGCAAGAAAGTCTTCTTCGTTGGCCCGACTCTGTTCATCCTCGGATCCCTGGCGCAGTACTGGGTCGAATCGGCCGCGGCGCTGTTCCTGCTGCGCTTCCTGATCGGCATGGCCGTCGGCATCGAGTACCCGGTGGCGACTTCCCTACTGGTGGAGTTCCTGCCGAAGAAGTATCGCGGACCGCGCCTGGCCACCCTGACCATTCTCTGGTTCGCCGGTGCCGCCCTCGCCTACGTTGCCGGCGACTTCATCCTGCGGGTCGGTGGCGACGAAGCCTGGCGCCTCGTCCTGGCCAGCCCCGCCGTGATCGGCGCGATCTTGTTTGCCCTGCGCATGGGCACGCCGGAATCGCCCCGCTGGCTGCTGAGCAAGGGACGCGCAGCGGAGGCTGAAAGCATCATCAAGCAGGTTTACGGGCCTGAGTTCTCGCTGAAGAACCTGCCCGAACAAGCGGAAGTGAAGAAGCTTTCCGTGTGGAATCTCCTGCACTCCGGTTACGGCAAGCGCATGTTGTTCGTCACCGTGTTCTGGACCTGCTCGATCATTCCGGTATTTGCGGTCTACGCCTTCGCACCCAAGGTCCTGCAGGCGCTCAACCTGAAGGGCGACTGGGCCTCATTCGGCTCGGTCGCGATCACCTTCCTCTTCGTCGTGGGCTGCATCATCGCCACTCGACTGATCAACACCGTCGGCCGCCGCAGCATGTTGATCCACAGCTTCCTCTGGTCCGGTCTGGCCCTGCTGGGGCTGAGTGCGTTCCACACCGGCTCGGAAGTTCTGATCCTGTTCCTGTTCGGCACCTATGCCCTGTTCATCGGCGGTGCCCAGGTGCTTCAACTGGTCTACCCCAACGAGTTGTTCCCCACCGAGATTCGCGCGTTTGCAGTCGGCGTGGGCACCTCCTTGTCGCGGGTTGGAGCTGCGGTAGGCACTTACCTCGTGCCCATCTCGCTCGAGACCCTCGGCATCGCCCAGACCATGGTTGCCGCCGCCGTCGTGACCTTCATCGGCCTGCTGGTCGCCTGGGCCCTGGCCCCGGAAACCCGTTCGCTCAACCTGCAACAAGCAGCGTCGCTTGCCTGAAAACTGAACATGCCCAGCCGCTGCACAACGCAGCGGCGCGGTGAATAGACAAGACCCTCACCCAAGGAGAATCCAAGATGAACTTTGACGGTATCTTCACCCCGGCAATCACTCCCCTGACCGCAGAGGGAGCCATCGATAAGTCGGCCTTCGCGCAAGTGCTGGAACACCTGATCGAGTCCAAGGTTCACGGCATCGTCATTGGCGGTTCCACCGGCGAGTACTACGCCCACACCGCCCAGGAGCGCTTCGATCTCGCCGCTCAGGCCAAGGATGTGATCAATGGCCGCCTGCCCCTGGTGGTAGGCACTGGCGCCGTCCGTACCGAGGAGTCGGTCGCCTATGCCGAAGCCGCCAAGGCCATCAAGGCCGATGCGATCCTGGTCGGCTCGCCACCCTACGCCCTGCCGACCCAGAAGGAAATCGCCACCCACGTGCTGGCCGTCGACCGCGCGGCTGGCCTGCCGATCATGCTGTACAACTACCCCGCCCGCATGGGCGTCGGCATGGGCGACGAGTTCTTCGCTGAAGTGGCCGATTGCAAGAACATCGTCGCCATCAAGGAAAGCTCGGGTGATACGGCCCGCCTGCATCGCCTGGCCGTGCAACACCCCCATATCGCCCTGTCCTGCGGCTGGGATGACCTGGCCCTGGAGTTCTTCGCCTGGGGCGCCCGTAGCTGGGTGTGCGCCGGCTCCAACTTCATTCCCCGCGAACACGTGGCCCTGTACGAGGCCTGCGTACTCGAGAAGGACTTCGACAAGGGCCGCCGCATCATGGCCGAGCTGATGCCGCTGATGGACTTCCTCGAAAGCGGCAAATTCGTGCAATCCATCAAGCACGGCTGCGAGCTGAGCGGCCTGCGTGCCGGCGGCGTGCGCGCACCAATGCAACCGCTCGAAAGCGAACAGAAGCAGGCGCTGAAAGACGTCCTCGCCGTGCTCAAGCGCAACATCGCAAAAATCACCGAGGGTTCCAACAATGGCTGAGTTGCTGAGCAAAGCGGAGTACGCGGCGCTTGCCGCCAAAGTGGAATTCCGTACCCAGGCGTTTATCGACGGTGAATTCCGTGATGCGCTGTCGGGCCGTACCTTTGTCACCACCAACCCGGCCACCGGCAAGCTACTGGCCGAGATCGCCGCTTGCGACGTGCAGGATGTCAATGTGGCCGTGGCCGCCGCCAAGCAGGCTTTCGACGACGGCCGCTGGTCGAAGCTGCAGCCCGGCGAGCGCAAGCACATCCTGCTTAGGTTCGCCCAGCTGCTGGAAGACAACGCCCATGAACTGGCGGTGCTCGAATCGCTGGACAGCGGCAAGCCGGTCAGCGAGTGCCAGAACGTCGACGTGCCGGAAACCATCCACACCATCCGCTGGCACGCCGAGCTGATCGACAAGATCTACGACAACACCGCCCCGACCGGCAACGCGGCCGTGACCATGGTGGTGCGCGAAGCTATTGGCGTGGTCGGCCTGGTGCTGCCGTGGAACTTCCCGCTGCTGATGCTGGCCTGGAAGATAGCCCCTTCGCTGGCAGCCGGTTGCTCGATCGTGGTCAAGCCGGCCAAGGAAACCACCCTGAGCGCCCTGCGCGTGGTGGAGCTAGCCTATGAGGCGGGCATTCCTGCGGGTGTGTTCAACCTCATCCCGGGAGGTGGGCGTGAAGTGGGCGAGGCCATCGGCCGCCACATGGACATCCCCATGGTCAGCTTCACCGGCTCGACCGACACCGGCCGCCTGTTCCTGAAGTACGCCGCCGAGTCCAACCTCAAGCGCATCGTGCTGGAACTGGGTGGCAAGAACCCGGCGGTGGTCATGAACGACTGCGAGGACCTGGACGAAGTCGCCCAGTTCGTCACCGCCGGTGCATTCTGGAACATGGGCGAGAACTGCTCGGCATCCTCGCGTCTGATCGTCCATAAGGACGTCAAGGACGAGTTGCTGTCGCTGATCGCCAAACACCTCAAGGACTGGAAACTGGGGGACCCGCTAGACCCGGACAACCGTCTGGGCGCAATGGTCAGCAAGTCGCACTTCGAGAAGGTCCGCTCCTACCTGGAATACGCCGCCGAGCAGAAGCTCAATGTGGTGCAGGGTGGCGAAACTGAGTCGGGCGTGTTCGTGCAGCCGACCATCGTCGACGGCGTGGCCCGCGACAACCGCCTGTTCGTCGAGGAGATCTTTGGCCCGGTGCTGAGCGTCACCAGCTTCGCGACCATCGATGAGGCGATCGAGCTGGCCAACGACACCGTCTACGGCCTGGCCGCGTCGGCCTACACCGGCAGCCTGCGCAATGCCCTGCGCCTGTCGCGGGAGATCCGCGCGGGCGTGGTGACAGTCAACTGCTTCGGCGAAGGCGATGCCTCGACGCCGTTCGGTGGCTACAAGGAGTCTGGCTTCGGTGGGCGTGACAAGTCGATCTGGGCACATGACCAGTACACCGAGCTGAAGACCATCTGGATCAACGCGTCTGCATAACTGATGCGTTGATTGACCCGATTCGCCACCGCCGTCTGTGCGGTGGTCGAGTCGGAGATTTTTTTGCTTTACCCGCCCTCAAGCAGCCAGTAGCTCATGGAAGAGCGCCACCAATGCTGCCGCACCAGGCATCCGCCAAGTCCGGATGTCATCCCATATCCCCATTCGTCATCGAAACCAGTGCGCACGGCCACAGGGGAGTGTGTCGGCCACGCTTTTTCGTAAAGACCAACTGCCCATGCTTTCTGTAGACGTAACTCAGGTTGCTCCTTCGAGCACCCATCGTGCTTCCTTGACCGTTGCCCACATTGCAGCGGTTCTCTTCGGCTTGACCGGTATTTTTGGTGCGTTGATCAACGCCGATGCAACGGTCATCACCTATGGTCGCGCTGCCTTTGCGGTTCTTGCACTGCTTGTCTTCGCACACGTACAGCGACGCCCCCTGTTTCGCGGTCTGAGCTGGCGGAAACTGGCGATACTGTTCCTGTCCGGGGCAATGCTCACGGCCCACTGGGTCACCTTCTTCATCGCCATCAAGGTTGGTGGAGTCGCGATGGCGACGCTGGGCTTCGCCAGTTTCCCCGCTTTCATCGCCCTGCTGGATCTGCTGGTTTTCCGTGAGCGAATCGGAGCACGTGAGGCGGTCCTCCTGGCGCTGGTCAGCACCGGACTGGTGCTTGTTGCACCTTCGTTCGACCTGGGAGACCAAGGCACCATCGGCCTGCTCTGGGGCCTGGCTTCCGGCCTGTCCTTCGCCATGCTGGCGATGACCAACCGCCGCGCCACGCGGGGGATGGACGCCATGCAGGTTGCTTTCTGGCAGAACGTCACCGTCGCATTGCTGATCTCACCGTTTTCCCTGGAAGGCTTCGTAAACGACGGCTTGGCGACGGCCGATTGGATCCACCTCGGCCTCCTGGGCGTGTTCTGCACAGGTCTGTCGCAGTACTTGTTCGTGAAGAGCCTGGACGGACTCGATGCACGCAGCGCTGGAATGATCATCGCACTGGAACCGGTGTATGCCATTGCCTGTGCCTGGTGGCTTTTCGGGGAGCGGCCCTCGCTGCTGATGGTTGCCGGAGCGGCCTTGATCATCGTGGCCACGGTTCTGTCGGCGCGGAGCAAGTCTTCCGAGCCCTCCCCTTCCACCTGACGGTCTGTACACAGCATGCCGCGAGCACACAAGTCGATGTCGCTTTTCCTCAACGCGGTGGCGAGTAGGGCCAACCGACCTCCAATCGACGTGGACTATGTTGGCGTCGCGTGATGCCTGCCAGGACTGAGTTCCATTGCCGGTTTACCGATGCGCCGATTGGCGAAACGGAAAGTAGCCCGGAATACCGGCTCCAGGTCGTCCAGCGACCCGATGGCAGCTTCGCGCCTCCATAACAAGTCCAAGAGAAGAGATCAGAATGACCATCACCAGAGCGGAAAGCGCAAGCAGCGAGCTGGCGCAAGGCTTCAAGCCTCGGCATATAACCATGCTCTCGATCGCCGGCATCATTGGCGCAGGATTGTTCGTCGGCTCCGGACATGCCATCGCATCAGCCGGCCCTGCAGCCATTGTGGCGTATGCATTGGCCGGGACCCTCGTGGTACTGGTGATGCGCATGTTGGGGGAAATGGCGGTGGCGAGCCCCGACACCGGTTCCTTCTCCACCTATGCGGATCGGGCCATCGGCCGCTGGGCGGGCTTCACCATTGGCTGGCTGTACTGGTGGTTCTGGGTACTGGTCATTCCCATCGAAGCGATAGCCGCAGGCGTTGTGCTGAACAACTGGTTCCCGCAGGTCGAGACCTGGTTCTTTGCACTGACGGTGACCGTGCTACTGACGGCCACGAACCTCTTCAGCGTGGCGAAATACGGCGAGTTCGAGTTCTGGTTCGCGATGCTCAAGATCATCGCGATCGTGGCATTCATCGCGCTCGGCACTTCTGCCCTTCTCGGAGCCCTGCCGGATCGTGAGGTAAGCGGCCTGCAGCGCCTGATAGTGGAACACGGCGGGTTCATGCCCAATGGCTGGACGGCGATCATCGGTGCCCTGCTGACGACAATGTTCAGCTACATGGGTACAGAGGCGGTAACCATTGCTGCGTCCGAGTCGAGCAACCCTGCCAAGAACATCGCCAAGGCCACCCGTTCCGTGATCTGGCGGATCAGTGTTTTCTATCTGCTGTCGATCTTCGTGATCATTTCCGTCGTGCCCTGGAATGACCCCCTGCTTCCGATCCAGGGCTCCTATCAGCGTGCACTGGAAATCATGAACATCCCTTATGCGAAGTTCCTGGTCGACATGGTGGTGCTGGTGGCGGTTGCCAGCTGCCTGAACTCCTCGATCTACATTTCCTCGCGCATGATCTACTCGCTGAGCAAGCGTTCCGATGCGCCGGCCTTCATCCAGCGGACGTCTGCAGCGGGCGTGCCCCGGGCTGCCGTTATCGCCAGCACCCTCATCGGCATGCTGACGACCGCCTTGAACTTCTTCGCGCCTTCCCAGGTGTTCGCATTCCTGCTGGCCAGCTCCGGGTCGATCGCCCTGCTGGTCTACCTGGTCATCGCCTTCTCCCAGCTGCGCATGCGCTCGATGCTGCAAAAACAGAACGCCGAAATCGCCTTCAAGATGTGGCTGTTCCCCTGGCTGACCTGGGCCGTGATCGCATTCATCGTCTTTGCCTTGGGAGTGATGTTCGTCATGCCTCAACACCGGCTTGAAGTGACCTCAACCCTGGGGCTGGCCGTGGTGATCCTGATTATCGGTCTCACGACCAAACGACAGCATCTTCAACCTGAGCGTGTCGGCGCCGTAGGGAAAACAGCTTGATCTGAACGACCGGGAAGTCCCTAGGGCTTCCCCCCTGATCGGACACGAAGCGCCTGGGCGATTACGCTCCGGCGCTTCCTGATTCCACGAAGATGTCTGGCCTGATGACCCCGGTCGGCCCAGACACTGAGTTTTTTGAACCCGTTGAAATTGAAAGAGAAAGAGATTGAGAGAGCGGAGGTTATTCAGCGACGGCTTGCAGGGACGGAACCTCCGGTTTGTTGGTGAACACAAGGATGAGCGATTACCTCAGGCTCGAGTGGGCTTCGTCCTGCTCGAGCATTTTTCTCTTCCAGCCTTCACACAAGCACTCGACACCCTGGTTACCGCGAACCTGATTCGAGCGGAAGCTTTTGCAACCAGGACCCTCACCCTGGATGGTACCTCGGTAGCCAGCGACCTCGGTCTGGTCATTTCCCCGAGCTCGGCACTTCACGGCGAGCTCTTGCACGAGCTTGATCTTCTTGTGGTGTGTAGTGGTCTTCGAACGACGTTGCGTTCTGCACCCGAGCTGACGCACTTGCTGCAAGTTGCGGGTGAAAAGGGCGTCGCCCTGGCCGGGCTTTGGAATGGCGCATGGTTCTTGGGGCAAGCGGGGTTGCTTGATGGCTACAAGTGCGCTGTGCATCCAGAGAATCGGGCCGCTCTCGCTGAAATTGCCAAGAACAGCCAGGTGACATGCGAGAGCTATGTGGTCGATCGCAATCGGCTGACCTCCGCGAGTCCTACGGGTGCCTTCAACATGGTTCTGGCCTGGATCGAGACGATCCACGGTCGCGGGTTGGTCGATGCCATAGTCGATATCCTCGCCTTTGAGGAGTCTCGCTATCGAAGAGTGCATCCATCGCTGCACGAGAAAATGAGCGAGCCTGTCCGGGATGCCATCACGCTGATGGGCGCGAACATCGAAGAGCCGCTGACCCAAGACCAGCTTTCCCGCTATGTCGGTCGCTCCAAGCGGCAAATGGAGAGGCTCTTCCAGCAGCAACTCGGAACTACTCCGGTTCGCTTCTACCTGGAACTGCGCATTACCGAGAGCCGCCGTTTGCTCCAATACTCGGACCTTCCTATTTCCGAGGTCAGCGTTGCCTGTGGCTTTGCCTCCGCCAGCCACTTCAGCAAATGCTACGCCGCCTTCTATGGGTACTCCCCATCCAAGGAGGTGCGATACGGCTGTGTGAAATCCACGAAGTAGCCGCCACTGCCGATCTCCATGTCGGGCATCACCTCTCCCCGGCGGTTGATACAGGCCGCCAGGAGCGCCGGGGCGATGCGCAGCGCCTCCTTTATGGTTTCAGCCCATAGCACGCATCGCCCGCCGAACCATCATTTCGCCCAAGACCAACTATCAATCGAATCGAGTAGTGGAGTTCCGGGACGGAACTGAAGATCTGCTCGTGAGCCGCCAAGGCCACCCCGCATCACCCAGAACAGTACGGGACGGATCCAATGAAAATCTCGACCCCCGCATCAAGCGCCTGTCGCAGTGCCAACGACCGAACCCTCCCTTCACTCGCAAGCGCCGTAGCCTCCCGGGGCTCCCTCGCGTTACCCGCAACCACCTGACCTGAAGATCCGGGGAGTGCCCAGGTGCGCCCCGAAACTCGCAGTTCTCTCGAACTTGCTGTCGTGGACATCACCCAACCTCGTTTCCGGAGCAGACCATGAAAAATATTCTGATTGTCGGTGCAGGATTCGCAGGGGTCTGGAGCGCCTTGAGCGCCGCTCGCCTGCTGGACAAGTACGATTGTGAAGACGTGGAGATCACCCTGCTGGCGCCCCAGGCGGAGCTGAGGATACGCCCGCGCTTCTACGAGCCGGACGTTCACCGGATGTACGCACCGCTGAACGAGTTGTTCGACTCGGTGGGCGTCCGCTTCGTCCAGGGCACGGCCAGCCACATCGATGAGCAGGCGCAGACCGTCGGCTACACCGACGAGGCGGGCCGGCAAGGGGAACTGGGTTACGACCGACTGGTACTGGCGAGCGGGAGTCAGCTCGTCCGCCCGACTGTGCCTGGCATGGACGCCTACGCCTTCGATGTCGACCAGATCGAAGCCGCCGTGCGCCTGGAGAACCACCTCACGTCCCTCAAGGACCGCCCCTACAGCCGCACCCGCAATACCGTGGTGGTTGCCGGCGGTGGATTCACCGGCATCGAGACCGCAACCGAGATGCCGGCGCGCTTGAGAGCCGTGCTCGGTGATGACGAGGAGATCCGCGTGATAGTGGTTGACCGCGGTCCGCAGATCGCCGCAGCCATGGGCGACGGGATTCGTCCCTCGATCACCGAAGCCTCGGACCACCTGGGCATTGAATGGGTGCTCGATGCCACCGTGGCGGCGGTGGACGCCAACGGTGTAACCCTGGCCGATGGGCGACGCATCGAGGCGGGGACGGTGATCTGGACGGTCGGTTTCCGCGCCAGCCCGCTGACCGCGCAACTGACCGGCGAGCGCGACGCCCAGGGCAGGCTGCACGTCGATCAGCACCTCAAGGTGCTCGGCCAGGACCGGGTATTCGCCGCCGGAGACGTCGCCTATGCCGCCACCGACGAGCTCGGGAACTTCGCGGTGATGTCCTGCCAGCACGCGATCTCACTCGGCCGGCATGCGGGGAACAACGCCGCGGCAGCACTGCTGGGCGTTCCGCCAATGCCCTACCGCCAACCCAAGTACGTGACCTGCCTGGACCTGGGCGCCTGGGGCGCGGTGTTCACCGAGGGCTGGGACCGCCAGCTCAAACTGGTCAAGCAGGAAGCCAAGGCGCTCAAGACACAGATCAACACCCTGTGGATCTATCCCCCGGCGGCCGATCGAGCCACCGCCCTGGCCGCTGCCGACCCGCGGATCCCGGTGGCCTGAGGCTGCGGACGCGGACTGCCCGAATGGCCCGCCGATTCTTTCGGCGGGCCATTCCGGCTTATGGGCCGACAGGCTTTTCGTCGACGGAATCGAAGAGGAATACGGTCTTGCCGACCTTGCGCGGATCGAGTCCGTAGCCCGGATGAAATCCGGGAATGGCCTTGCCGCGGTCGCTGCACTAAGCTGCCGCCTTCTTCCGAAGCATCGATCGAGGCACGCCATGACCCAGACACCGAACAACCCGCTGCATGGCGTCACCCTGGAAAAGCTGCTCAACGAACTGGTAGCCCACTACGGCTGGGACGGACTGGCCCAGCGCATCGATATCCGCTGTTTCAAGAGCGACCCCAGCATCAAGTCCAGCCTGACCTTCCTGCGCAAGACGCCCTGGGCACGAGAGAAGGTCGAGGCCTTGTTCATCCAGTTGCGCCAGCGCCAGGGCTGAACCCTACGGTGCTCGATGCGCCGAACGCAGGCAAGGTGAACCGCTCCTGGCTGGATGGAAACTTCCAGGGCGCATTGCTGCCGCGCCTCTCCACGTAGGGTCCCGTCGCCACTCACAAGGGAGCGGGGTCTACCTACACACCTGGGGCGAAACTCCTGCACTTGCCCCACCGTAGGGTGCGCCCTGCGCACCGATCGCGGGCTCAGCCCCTGCGCCCCGCTCAATCCTTGGTGCGCACGGCGCACCCTACCTCTCAGCGCCTAGACACATTGCGGCGGAGCGGGTGACTCATGACCACGTCCTGAGGACCTGGTTTCCCAAGTTCTAATGAAAGTCCGATCGTGCCGGGCAGGTGGCGAACCCTTTCAGTGGCGCCCTGTCCAACGCCGGCTCACTCCTCTCACCTGCAAGGGACCTCTGCTTTCCATGTCGCCGTTTCGCTCGCGCCTGTGCTCTTTCACCTTGAAGTTGGCTGCCCTCCCCCTGCTATCCATCCTGGCACTCCCCGCTACCACCATGGCCGACGAGGCCAACCGGCTGGTCCGCGCCATCAACGACTACCGCAGCCAGCCGGCGCGCTGCGAGGGGCGCACGGTGCGGGCGCGGCCGCCTCTAAAGGCCGAGCGCCGCCTGGCGTTGCCGACGAGCGCTGGCCGTGACTGGCGGTCGGCGCTCAAGCGCTCCGGCTACCGCGCTACCAACGTGCAGGCCATCCGCCTGACCGGGCCGCGAGAGGCGCGGGCGGCGCTGGCGCAATTGACGGACCGCTACTGCCGCTCGCTGCTGGAGGAAGAGTTCGTCGATATCGGCGTGAGCCAATCAGGGCGCGACTGGCTCGTCGTGCTGGCGCGACCGCAACCGCAAGGCGGAGCCGGGACTGGCCGTAGCAACGTGCGCGAGGTACTGGCACAGGTGAACGCGGCACGGGCGCGGCCAAGGCGCTGCGGTGCCCGGTCCTTCGCCGCAGCGGCGCCGTTGCGCTGGAATGGCGACCTCGGCGAGGCGGCCGAAGGGCACAGCCGGGCGATGGCCAGGGACAATTTCTTCGCCCACCGCGACAGCGACGGGCGCAGCCTTAAGGATCGCGCGCGGGCCGCCGGCTACAGCGGCCGAAAACTGGGCGAGAACATCGCCGCCGGGCACGGCTCGCCGGACAGCGCGGTGCGAGGCTGGCTGGCCAGCCCCGGACACTGCGCCAACCTGATGAACCCGATGTTCACGGAGATGGGCGCCGCCTACGCGACCAATCCGCGCAGCGATGCCGGCATCTACTGGACGCTGCTGCTGGGCGGCCGATAAGGCGAAACAGAGACTCGAAGCCGACTCGGCAATGAGCTGAACAACAGAACCTAAAGCCCCATCGCACCGGTTTGCCAATCCGGTGCGACCCTCCCCCGCCATTCGTGAAGAACCGAAATTCATCCAGTCGAATTCAGTCCAGTTCGCTAAGGATTTTATGGGCCAGCCGAACCCTGTCCTCGTTCGGATAGTTCTTGTTGGCCAGCACCACGATGCCGAGCTTCTTCGCCGGCACGAAGGCCAGGTAGGCACCGAAGCCGTTGGTCGAGCCGGTCTTGTTCACCCAGGCGGCATCCTGGGCCGGTGTCGGTGGCGTCAGCGCCGTGACGGCATGGCTCTCGTAGGCCATCTTGCTGCCATTGCCTTCCAGCAGCGCCTCCAATTCCACCGGGTAGCCGTACTGTTCCCAGATCAGGTCCTGCGTCATCGGGCCCAGCTTGAAGTACCCCGTCCGGGTGGCGGCGATGGCGCGTTTCAGTGTGGCGTCGGTATCGACGAGGCCCAGGTTGGCCTCGATGAAGCGAAGCAGGTCCTTGCTGCTGGTCCTGACCCCGTAGGCTTCAGCGGCGAGGATGCCGGGATTCAGCCTGACCGGAGCATCTTCCTTGTTGTAGCCCTGGGCGTAGCGCGGCATTGCGCTGGCCGGCACCTCGATATAGCTGCTGCGCATGCCGAGCTTCGGGAAAAGCTCGGCTTCCATCGCCGTTACAAACGGCATGTCCAGGCTCTTCGCCGCGACCACCCCGAGTAATCCGATGCTGGGGTTGGCATAGGTCCTGTGGGTGCCCGGGGCGAATTGCGGCTGCCAGGACCTGAAGTAATCCATCAGCTGCTGGTCGTTGCGGATGTCTTCCGGAACCTGCAGGGGAAAGCCCCCGGCGGTATGGGTCGCCAGGTTGATCAGCGTCACCTGGTCGAGCTTGCTCCCCTGGAGCTGTGGCAGGTACTTGCCGGGGCTGTCGGTGAGGGACAACCGCCCACTGGCCTCGGCATAGGTGGCCAGGGTGGCGGTCAGCGTCTTGCTGACCGAGCCGACTTCGAAAAGCGTATCGGCCGTGACGGCTTGCCGGGTTTCCCTGGACGCAACGCCAAAATTGTAGAAGCGCGGCTCGCCATTGGCGGTCACCGCAATGGCCAGGCCTGGAATGCCGTACTGCTGCATGACTGCTTGGGCGGCCTGCTGCACGGTGGCGTCGATATCATGCGGTTTGGCACTCGCCGTTGCGAAGCTGCCGAGCGCAGAAGCACAGGCAAGCAGGAGCAGCCGTGCGCAGAATGTTCCTATCGGGCGCATCGAGGTCGTCCTTTACTGGTGAATGGGGTGGAAGAACCTAGCATCTCGGGCAAAGGGTTCCAAAGCCTTCCTCACCAGGATGAAGCGCGGCACCCGGCGCGCCGCGCGTCCATCCGCAGACGATCAACGGTTGCCGCCACCCTCCCCGGCCTCCCGCAGCAGTTGCTGGATGATGGCCTCCTGCTCGTCGTAATCGCCCTCGCCTATGTGCAGATGGCGGACTCGTCCCTTGGCATCGATGAAGTAATGCGCCGGCCAGTACTGGTTGGTGAAGGCATTCCAGATGCGGTACTGGTTATCGATGGCCACCGGGTGCTTGACGCCCAGGCGAACGGTCGCCTCGCGAACGTTGTCGATGATCCGCTCGAAGGGGTATTCGGGCGTGTGCACGCCGATCACCACCAGGCCCTGGTCGGCGTAGCGCTCGGCCCACTGGTTCACGTACGGCAGGCTGTTGCGGCAGTTGATGCAGTCGTAGGTCCAGAAGTCCACCAGCACCACCTTGCCGCGCAGGTCTTCGTTGCTGAGCGACGGGCCGTTGAGCCACTGGGTGGCCCCCTCCAGCGACGGCATCGCGCCCAGGTCCGGCAGCTCCATGCTGTCGGCGCGGGCACTGCCCACCAACTGTTCCAGCAAGGCCGGCACACCCTCGACCACGTGGCGCTCCAACCCGGTGACCAGCCGCGAGGAGCCGAGGCCGGCCAGTTGGGCGCTGGTCCCGCTGGCAATACCGACGACCGCCAGCAACGCCAGGGCGCCGGCGCCGCGCCGCAGCCATTCCACCGCACGCAGCGACAACTTGGCCCTTTGGAACACACCACGGCCCAGGAAGACCAGGGCCCCTAGCGCCACGGCACTGCCGAGGCCGTAGCTGAGCAGCAAGAGACTGGTGGAGGCGCTCGGCCCGTTGAGCATGGCGCCGGAGAGGATCAGCCCGAGGATGGGACCGGCACAGGGCGCCCACAGCAGACCTGCGGCGAACCCCATCAACCAGGCCGACAGTGCCGGGGACAGCCGGCGGGCATCACCCTGCAGCCGGTCGCCCAGCCACAGCCAGGGCCGCGATACCCAGGTACCGAAACGAGCGGAGAGCAAGGCCAGCGCAGATACGGCCAGCAGACCCAGGGCCAGGAAGCGGCCCCATTGGCTGGCCTCGATCACCCACGCACTGGAAACCACCGCCAAGCTTGCCAGCACGGCAAAGCCCGAGGCCAGGCCGGCCAGAGTCATGAGTGGCGACCAGGCCGGACCACCGGCACGCGATAGCAACAGCGGCAGTACGGGAAGGATGCAGGGGCTGAGCAGGGTCAGCACCCCGCCGAGAAAGGCGACGAGCAGCATGAGGCACCTCGTATGGGCAAATTACTATGGGCGTCCCGGCTGTCGCCGGGCGACGGACTGGCCACGCGGTTCAGGGCTGCGCAGTCTCAATTGCTGTCACGGCAGGTGGCGGAGTGCTTCAGGTAAGCCAGGCTGCGAAGCTTTCCCTGGGAGTCCAGGTAATCCATGCGCGCTTCGACCAGCTGGCACAGCTGCGCTGGCGCTTCGTGCAGCGCCACTAGCTTCTGCACGTCCAGGTGCATGCCGTAGTGGTAGCGTTCGACTCTGGTGGCGTCCGCGGCCTGTGCGGGAATGCTGCCGAGGCTGATGGCCGCCAGGACACAGGCGGCACCAAGCATTGCGTATTTCATGTGGCTCTCCTGATCGATGAGTAAGCGAACGGATGCGCCATGGCATCCGCAGGCTGCCCATTTCAGTGGCAGGAGGTATCGCCGATATGTCCGGCGTCAGCGGCCATTGCCGCGCAAAGTGTCGGCGGCTGTCCCGGATACAGGCTGATACGCGCGCCGGCCGTGCAAGCGCAGGTATCAGGCCGACGCTGGATACACTGCAATACAAAGGGCAGCGGGCAAGCGTGGGCGGGCCCGATACACTAGCCTCGGATACCTGAGCGAGGACCTCCCATGGAACATATCGATCACATCCTGATCGTCGACGACGACCGGGAAATCCGCGAGCTGGTCGGTAATTACCTGAAGAAGAACGGCCTGCGCGTCAGCTTGGCCGCGGACGGCCGGCAGATGCGTGCCTTTCTCGAAGCCAACGTGGTCGACCTGATCGTCCTCGACATCATGATGCCCGGCGACGATGGCCTGCGCCTGTGCCGCGAGTTGCGCGTGGGCAAGCACAAGGCCACGCCAGTGCTGATGCTCACCGCCCGAAACGAGGAGACCGACCGCATCATCGGCCTGGAAATGGGCGCCGACGACTATCTGACCAAACCCTTCTCGGCCCGCGAGCTACTGGCGCGGATCAACGCCGTGCTGCGGCGCACGCGCATGCTGCCGCCGAACCTGCAGATCAGCGACAGCAGCCGGCTGATCGGCTTCGGCAAGTGGCGCCTGGACACCACCGCGCGGCACTTGCTGGACACCGACGACACCCTGGTCGCCCTGAGCGGCGCCGAATACCGCCTGTTGCGGGTGTTCCTCGACCATCCGCAACGGGTGCTCAGCCGCGAGCAGTTGCTGAACCTGACCCAGGGTCGCGAAGCGGACGTCTTCGACCGCTCCATCGACCTGCTGGTGAGCCGGCTGCGCCAGCGCCTGCAGGACGACGCCCGCGAGCCGGCCTGCATCAAGACCGTGCGCAACGAGGGCTACGTCTTCGCCCTACCCGTGCAACTGCTCGAGCCGAGGACGTGATGCCCCTGTCCCTCTGGCCGCGCACACTGGCCGCCCGCCTGGCGCTGATCTTCCTCACCGGCCTGATACTGGCCTACGGGCTGTCCTTCGCTTCGCAGTTCTACGAGCGTTACCAGACCGGGCGCAATGTCATGCTCGGCAACCTGGAGCACGACGTGAGCACCGCCGTGGCGCTGATCGATCGCCTGCCGGCAGAGGAACGTGCCACCTGGCTTTCACTCCTGGAGCGGCGCAACTACCGCTACCGTCTTGATGGGGGCCTGCCCGGCGAGTCGATGGACATGGCCCAACCACACATGGCCGCGACCTCCATCCAACGGGCCATCGGCCAGCGCTACGCCCTGCGCTTCGAGACCATTCCTGGACCGCACCCGCACTTCCAGGCGCACCTGGTTCTGAGCGACGGCCGCCCGCTGACAGTGGACGTCACCCCCGGGCCCATCCCGGTGGCTCAGTGGCTGCCGGTAGTCCTGATCCTGCAATTGGCGCTGCTGCTGGCCTGCACCTGGCTGGCAGTGCGACTGGCAGTCCGTCCGCTGACCCGCCTGGCCCAGGCCGTCGACCATCTCGACCCAGATGCCCCCGGCCCGGACCTGGACGAGAGCGGACCACGCGAAGTGGCCTACGCCGCCCGCGCCTTCAATGCCCTGCAGGGCCGCATCGCCGACTACCTGAAGGAGCGCATGCAACTGCTGGCGGCGATATCCCACGACCTGCAGACGCCCATCACCCGCATGAAGCTGCGCGTCGAGCAGATGGACGCCTCGCCGGAACGGGAACGCCTGTGGAGCGACCTGAACGAAATGCAGCACCTGGTGCGCGAAGGCGTGGCCTACGCGCGCAGCATGGACAGCAGCAGCGAGGCCCCCTGCCGGGTGGATCTTGACGCCTTCCTCGACAGTCTGGTCTGCGACTACCAGGACAGTGGCCAGGCGGTGAGCCTTGACGGCACCAGCAGCGCATTGCTGGAAACCCGCCCCCACGCCCTGCGCCGGGTATTGAGCAACCTGATCGACAACGCCCTGAAGTTCGGCGGCAGCGCTCAGCTGGCGGTGCAACGCAATGTGCAAGGCAATGTACAGGTGCAGGTGCTGGACAACGGGCCGGGCATCGCTGAAGAAGAACTGGCCGAGGTGTTCAAGCCTTTCTACCGAGTGGAGAGCTCGCGCAACCGCAGCACCGGCGGAACCGGTCTGGGGCTGGCCATCGCCCAGCAGCTGAGCCAGGCCCTTGGCGCTCGCCTGACTCTTCGCAATCGTGAAAGCGGTGGCCTGTGCGCGCAACTTGAATTCGGCACCACGGCCTGATGCGCCGTACACAGGAATACACGACGGGTTGCGGCGGACACATCCAGGACAAGGCCCCCTGCCAGCATGGGCACAAGAGCAACGGCATCCCGCCGATGCGCCCCAGTCGAAGGAGCCCGCCCATGACCACGCTCGCCTTATCCCCGTTCAAGTACGCCCACCACCAACTCGACCGCCTGGGCGCCTGGAGCGCCGACCTGCCGCTGCGCCTGTTCCTCGCCTGGGAATTCTTCGAATCCGGCCTGGAGAAATGGAACGGCCAGAACTGGTTCGTTGATATCCAGTCCGCCTTCCCATTCCCGTTCAACCTGCTCCCGGCCGAGCTGAGCTGGCAGTTGTCGATGTGGGCCGAGTTGATCGCGCCCCTGCTCTTGCTGCTCGGCCTCGGTACCCGCTTCGCCAGCCTGGTGCTGATGGTGCTGACCCTGGTGGCCATCGCCGCCGTGCACTGGCCGGCGCACTGGTCGAGCCTGTCGGAGCTCGCCCTGGGCTACTCCATCAGCGACAAGGGCTACGGCAATTACAAGCTGCCGCTGATCTACCTGGTGGCGCTGCTGCCCCTGCTGCTCAAGGGCGCCGGACGCTTCAGCCTGGATGCCCTGCTGCGCCGCAAGGCCTGATCCCGGCAAGCAGGAAACGCCCGCGCCTCCCAACGGAGGCGCGGGCTTTTTCATTGGTCCCAAAAAGTTGGCCTTCGTTCTGCGCTCTTCCATCCACCAAGCCCCGTGCCCGATGACTCCAGGCGATCATTGTGGAAGCGATTTAAATCGCGAAAGCGGACCGCAGGTTCGCCCTTCGGCCGCTCAGGGGGCAGCTGCGCCGCCCTTGGCGAATGAATTCGCCCCCACGAAGAGCAAAAAGCGCGGGGTCGAGCCGTCTTCCATGGGGTGGCACCGACCATTGTGGGGGCGATTTCAATTGCGAAAGCGGACCGCAGGTTCGCCCATCGGACTCTCAGGGGGCAGCTGCGCTGCCCTTCGCGAATGAATTCGCACGAGAACCAAAAAGCCCGCGCGCCTGGAAGGGCGCGCGGGCTTTGGCCTCTGTGCAAGCCAATCAGGGAATATCGAACGTCACCTCGATATTGCCGCGCGTGGACTTGGAGTACGGGCAGAGCTGGTGCGCCGCCTCCACCAGCCGCGCCTTGTCCTCGGTCGCCAGCCCGGGGAGCTCCACGGTCAGCTTGGCCGCGAGGGCAAAACCGCCGCCGACGGCGGTGCCCAGTGACACCTCGGCGGCCACCGCCACATCTTCCGGCAGGCGGATCTCCAAGCTCTGCCCGGCGCGATGCAGGGCACCGATGAAGCAGGCCGACCAGCCAACGCCCAACAACTGCTCGGGATTGCTGCCCGGATGCCCCGAGCCGGGCTTGCTCAGGCGTACATCCAACTCGCCGTCCGAGGATGCGCCGCGTCCATCGCGGCCACCGGTGGTGCGGGTCTTGCCGGTGTAAATGATGTTTTCCAGGGTATCTGTCACGCTGAGTCTCCTTGGGGAGTACGGGATAGTGCCGGCGGGAACCGGCGTCAGGTTGCGCGTTGGACGCGGGTGCCGAGCACCACGCCCTGAGCGCGCAGGTTTTCCAGCAAAGCCAGGCCCTGCGGCAGGATGCTGGCGCTGTCGACGCCGAGGGCTTCGGCCAGTGCCTGCAGGTGCTGGCGACCGGTCCAGCACTGTGTCTGCAGCGAGTCGAGCAGCGCATGGGCCAGCGGCGCCAGGCGCGAGAAATGCACTTTCATGTCCGCGCCACGCCGGGCCAGCAGCAGGGTCGGCTGCTCGGGCGCTTCCTGCGGCAGGTAGTCGGGACCGATTTCGCTCACCGGCCACTGGTAGGCCAGCGGCCAGGCCAGGTTCGACAGCAGCGGAACCCCTTCGAGCAGGTCGGCCTCCGGGTCGTGGGCGGGCTCGCGCCTGTCGCTCAGGAGCAGCGCGGCCTCCACCCACTCATAGTGAGCCAGTTCCACCACCCAGGGCGGCAGGTCCAGGGCATCCCCTCCACCCTCCGCCAGATAGTCGACGAACTCCCCGGAGATCTCGGTGAACAAGGGCGTCTGGCAGCGATAGTCGGCGTAGAAGGACTCGATCAACGCCTGCCATCTCTTCGCCCCGAGGCTGGCGCGCATGACCGGGAAGCCACCTGCCAGCAGGGACTCCACATTGCCGAAGAACAACTGTCGGTACACCGCCAGGCGCCGCGCCTCGATACCGGGCGGCGGCGCGTTGTGCTGCGGGTCACGCACGTAGCGCGCCATGCTCATCAGCTGGTCATGCAGTACCTCATGCATGACGCACCTCCAGCCAGGCAATGGCAGCTTGCTGCCGCACGCGGATCTGCTCGACCTCACCCAGCAGTTCCGCCAGCGGCGGGAAGTTGAAGTCGCGCTCCAGCAGGGTGGGCAGCGCACCGAAGCGCTGGTAGGCCTGTTCCAGCAAGGCCCAAACGTCACCCTTCACCCGGGCGCCATGGGTATCAATCTTCAGGTCCGGCGCTTCGTCGTAATGGCCGGCCACATGCATGTACACGACCCGCTCCACCGGCAGCGCAGCCAGGTACTCGGCGGCGTCGTAACCGTGGTTGATCGAGTTGACGAAGAGGTTGTTGACGTCCAGCAGCAGGTCGCAGTCGGCCTCCTCCAGTACCGCGCGGAGAAAGTCGATCTCTCTCAGTGCCTGGTAGGGAGCCGCGTAGTAGGAAATGTTCTCCACCGCGATGCGCCGCTCCAGGGCGTCCTGTGCCTGGCGGATGCGCGCGGCGACATGAAGCACCGCCTCTTCGGTGAAGGGCAGCGGCAGCAGGTCGTAGAGCTGTCCGTCGTCCGAGCAGTAGCTCAGGTGCTCGCTGAAGAACGCCACCTTGTGCTGGTCGAGGAATTCACGGGTGCGCCGCAGTAGCTCGCGGTCCAGCGGTGCCGGACCGCCAAGGGACAGCGACAGGCCGTGGCAGGCCAGCGGAAAGCGCTCGGCGATACTGGCCAGACCGTCACCCTGGCGGCCACCGACCTTGATCCAGTTGTCCGGTGTGCATTCCAGGAAATCCACGGCGCCGGCATCCATCGCCAACAGTTCGGGCAGCAATGCGCGGCGCAAGCCGAGGCCCGCACCATGGGGGAAAGACGCAGTGGTCATGGTAATTCTCCAGAGGAGTGGAACCCTCCCCGGCCACGGGCGCAGGGAGGGAGGCACAAGCGCCGCGAATCAGTTCTTGGCCTGGCTCAGCTTGGTGAACAGCTCGGTGGGCACTTTCTTGCCGTTGGAGGTGTACTGATTGCTGCGGAATTTGTAGACCTCGCCTTCGGAGAGGAAACCGTCTGCGTTGGTGTCCATCGCCTTGAATTCCGCACCACCCTTCGGGGCCACGGCCAGGAGTTCCTTGAGCGAAACGCGGCCGTCGTCATCGGTGTCGGTGCGGGCGAAGGAGGCATCGCCACACTTGCCTTCCCCGCACTTGCCTTCGGCCGCCTTGGCGCTACCGGCTTCGGCGGCACCGCACTTGCCTTCACCACACTTGCCTTCAGCGTTGGTGGCCTTGTCGCTGGCCTCGGCTGCGCCACATTTGCCTTCGCCACACTTGCCCTCACCGGCTTTGTCGGCAGCGGCCAGCAGGTAGCCCTGCGGCAGCGCCTCCACGGCGAAAGCGGTGGACGAGGCCAGGTTGATGCCGCCGGCCAGGGCGACAGCGATCAGGCCGATACGGGTCTTGCTCGAGATTTGGGAACGGGACATGGTGTTTCTCCGGATACTGGGCGCGGCCAGACCGCGCGGGTCATGCCACAAGGGCCTTGGAACCCTGGAGCGAGGCGCCTGGGCGGCCCTCGATCGGGTGTGGCCATTTCGCCGCAGCCATGTATCCCCGACGTATCCGCCGCCAGGAGCATTTGTAAGCCAGTCGCCGTGCGCCGGGGCCGGATACACAGCGATACATCGAACGCGGCGCTCGTCCACGAAGCGGTTGCACCTCCAGTTGGCTTGCGGGGGGCTCGAGGAGCGGGAATGATGGACCAGCCCCTTCTTTGCTACCTTGTGAATACCGCCTCACGAGCTCTACCAGGGCATTCCGGCAAGCATTACCCTGCTGGGGGCGGGTCAGGCGGCAGTGGCAAAGGGTATGAAGCCGGTCTCTGCACCCACAGAACAACAACTACAATGCGCCTGGCAATTCAGTCGAAACCGCCAGCAAACTTCGCAATAGGGACGCCCTTATGCCTGGGCTTGACGATGGACCGAGCGTGATCCTGATCATCGACGACAGCGCCGATAGCATTCGCCTGCTGAGCAGCATGCTCAAGGATCAGGGACAGATCCTGTTCGCCACCAGCGGGGAAACGGGTATACGGCTGGCGCAACAGCAGCAGCCGACCTTGATCCTGCTGGATGTCGAAATGTCCGGCATGAACGGCTACGAGGTCTGTGCCGCACTGAAAAACGATCCAGCCACCCAGGATTGCGCTGTCATCATCGTCACCGCCAACACCGGCATGGAGTACGAGATCAAGGCGCTGGAGGCCGGTGCGGTGGATTTCATCACCAAGCCGTTCAATCCGCCCGTGGTGCGGGCTCGGGTTCAGACGCACCTGCGGTTGCAACGACAGACAACCCTGATGCGCCAGCTTGCCAACCGTGACGGTTTGACCGGGTTGTACAACCGCCGCTACTTCGATGAAGCCCTGTCGCTGGAGTTCGAGCGGCACCGACGGCAGCGATTGCCCTTGGCCGTGGCGCTCATCGACGTCGACCATTTCAAGGCCTACAACGATCACTACGGCCACCCGCAGGGCGATGTCTGCCTGCAAAGCGTGGCCAAGGCCATCAATACCGTCTCCCGCCGTCCGGGTGAACTGGTGGCGCGCTACGGTGGCGAAGAGTTTGCAATCATCCTGCCCCATACCGACGCCCTTGGCGCCGAAAAGTACGGTGGGTGGCTCTGCGACCTCGTACGGGAGCTACGAATCGACCATCAATATTCGGCTACCGCGCCCATGGTGACCATCAGCGTCGGCATAGCCTCATTGGCGCCGCCCGTGCAGGGTTCCATGCAGCAGCTGATCGAGGCGACCGACAAGGCGCTCTACCAGGCGAAAACCGATGGCCGCGACCGCGCCACGGTATACCAGTGGCCATGATCGCCATACGGATCGAAAGGGACGCACTCCATGCGGCATAGCGCGCTGCACCTGGCAACAAGCCTCAAATGGCTGTTCACCGTCCTTGCCCTGGCCGCGATTTACTACGCAGCAGCCCGGCTCGGGCTCCTGCTGGCTTTTGCCGATACCAATGCGTCGCCGGTCTGGCCACCCTCGGGCATCGCCTTGGCCGCTCTGCTGCTGTTTGGTTATCGCCTGCTGCCGGGGATCGCCATTGGCGCCTTTGCCGCCAACTATGCCGAGTTCGCCGCGAATCAGGTCGCCACTGGCAACACCGCGATCGTGGTCTCTTCGGCCATTGCCATCGGCAACACCCTCGAAGCGGTGCTGGGCTGTCATCTCCTGCGCGCCTGGGTGAAGTCCGGCGAACTCCTGGCCTCACCATTGGCAGTTGCCAAGTTCGTGCTGATCGCTCTGCTGATGTGCATGGTCGGTGCCGGCATCGGCACCAGTAGCCTGGTCCTCGGCGGCATCGCGCCAGAGGCCGCGCAGTCGGTCATCTTCACCACCTGGTGGATGGGCGACACAGCCGGCATCATCACGCTGGCGCCCCTGCTGCTTTGCTGGGCCAGCCGATCCGGGCCGGCCGGGCCCACGAGGTCCCTCGCCGAAATCACAGTGTCGGTCCTGGTGCTCGCACTGGCACTTCTGGCCTTGTTCGGCGAGCAGCTCCCCAGCGATGCCGGGCAAAGGGCCCTGGTGTATCTGCTCTTGCCGGCCATGGCCTGGACCGCCTATCGCTACGGACTGCGCGGGGTCACGGTGGTCCTGTTGCTGGTCACCGGTAGTGCCGTCTTGAGCACGACGCAGGGTTACGGCCCCTTCGCCACCGGCACGCTGAACCAGTCCCTGCTGATCCTCGAAGTATTCATCGCCCTCGCCAGCGTCACCGGCCTGCTATTGGCCGCCGACCTCGCCGAGCGGGCAAGGGCCATGCAGGGGCCATTGACTGCAGTGCCATTTCGTCAGGTCCGCCAGCAATGGGTGGCGCTGCTGGTCAGCCTCAGCCTGACGGTAATGGCGTGGCATTTCGTGGCGTCAGCAACTCAGGCCCAGGCCCAGGAGCGGTTCAGCTTCCTGGTGAACGACATCCAGCAGCGAATCGGCGAACGCCTGAAAACCTATGAACAGGTGCTCCGCAGCGGCCAGGGCCTGTTCCGCGCATCCAGCTCGGTCACGCGAGAGGAATGGCGGCAATTCGTGATGGCCCAGGAAGTCACACAGACCTATCCCGGCATCCAGGGCATCGGATTCGCCGAACACTTCATCGCAGAGCGCAAGGCAGGGGTGGAGAACAGAGTACGAAACGAAGGTTTCCCGGACTTTCGAGTATGGCCCGTCGGCGAGCGCGCGGAATACATCCCGGTCATGTATCTCGAGCCGTTCACCGGGCGCAACCTGCGCGCGTTCGGTTTCGACATGCTCACCGAGTCGGTGCGACGCGTCGCCTTGGTCCACGCAAGGGAATCCGGCCGGGCCACCCTCTCGGGAAAGGTCAGGCTGGTGCAGGAAACCGATGACGACGTGCAGAACGGTGCCCTGCTATATCTGCCGATCTACCGCGCGGGACTGCCGCTGGAGACGCCGGCCGAACGCAGCGCGGCCTTGCAGGGCTTCGTCTATAGCGCGTTCCGGATCAACGATTTCATGGCCGGCACGCTCGGCAGAAGGAACGTCGAACTCGCCTTGCGGATCTTCGATGGCGAGACGACCGACGAGTCCGCCCGGATGTACTCCAACGGCACGCTGTCGGCCAAGCAGCAGGCTGAGTATCCCAACCCGCTCACCCGCCAGACCACCATCCCGCTGGCCGAGCACCAATGGACGCTCGAGGCCACGACGCTGCCGGCCTTCGAAGCGTCGATAGACCGCCAGAAATCGATTGTGGTGCTGATCGGCGGCTCGCTCATCAGCCTGCTGCTTTTCTTCGTGGTGCGGAACCTGACCACATTGCGAGAAGACGCTAAGGCCCTCGCCGAGCAGTTGACCGTCGCGTTCACCGAATCCGAGATCCGCTTTGGCACCCTGGTCGATGCGGCGAGCGAGTTCGCGATCATCGCGACCGATGTCAGCGGGACCATCAAGATCTTCAACACCGGGGCGGAGCGAATGCTCGGCTATCGCGACGCCGACCTCGTCAATCGCCAGAGTCTGTCCGTGCTGCATATTCGCGAGGAGGTGGACGCTCGCGCCGCCGAGTTGAGCCAGCAGCTGGATGCTCCGGTTAATGGCTTCGACGCGCTGGTCGCCATCGCCCGTCGAACTCGTGCCGAAACACGCGAATGGACTTACGTGCGCCAGGATGGTTCGCGGCTTCCGGTGCAGCTCACGGTCACCGCCGTACGAGACTCTGCCGAGGAGATCGTCGGCTTTCTCGGCATCGCCAAGGACATCAGCCAGGAGAAGGAAGCGGCACAGCAACTGCGCAATGCCATGGAACGCGCGGAAGTGGCCAGCCGCGCGAAAAGCGAATTCGTCGCCAGCATGAGCCACGAGATCCGCACTCCGATGAACGCCGTGCTGGGCATCACCCAGCTGCTGTCGAGCACGGTCCTCTCCACCGACCAGCGCAAGTACCTGCAGATGCTCCGGGGTGCAGGCGAATCCCTGCTGGTGATTCTCAATGACGTACTGGACTTTTCCAAGCTGGAAGCCGGGCATCTGGCGATCTCACCAGCCCCGTTCCGCCTGGACGATGTGCTCAGCGCGCTGGCCACGGTAATGTCCGTCAACGCCGCGCACAAGGACCTGGAGCTGGTGATCGGGGTCGAGCCCGATGTGCCGCTCGCCTTTATCGGTGACGCCCAGCGCTTGCAGCAGGTGCTGGTCAACCTGGTCGGCAACGCCATCAAGTTCACTGAACAGGGGGAAGTCGCTCTATTGGTGCATCGGGTGGGCTGCGAGGGCGAGACGGTCCAACTGTGCTTCCGCGTTCGCGATACCGGCATCGGCATAACCGCCGAGCAGCAGGCGCACCTGTTCGCGCCCTTTACCCAGGCCGACAGCTCCATTGCCCGCCGCTTTGGTGGCACGGGCCTGGGGCTGGCGATTTCGAAGCGGTTGGTATCCCTCATGGGCGGAACCATCAGCCTCGAAAGCAAGGTTGGCACCGGCAGCGAGTTCCAGGTGGTGCTCCCGTTCGCGCGGCAGACTGGCCTGGTCAGCGACATCACCACCCGGTCGCGAAGCTCCCTCGGCGATCTGCGTATCCTGGTCATCGACGACAACCCCACCAGCCGCGACTACCTGGGCAAGGCGATCGCCGCCTGGCACTGGCACGCCGATGGCGTGGCCTCAGGCAAGGAAGCGCTGGAGCGGGTACGCGCACTGGCCCAGCGCGGCGAGTTCTTCGATGTGGTCATTGCCGATTGGCAGATGCCCGAAATGGACGGCTTGTGCACGCTGCAGGCGATTCGGGCGCAGCTCCCAGGCCGAACCGTCGCCACTGTCATCATGGTCAGCGCCTATGATCACAGCACGCTCATGCAGGCCCCCGAGGCGGCAGAAATGGATGCCGTACTGGTCAAGCCCGTGACCAGCTCCAACCTGTTCGACACTCTGCACGAGGCGCAGGCCGCACGCGCCGAACTGAAGCCGTCCCGCCGCGACGAAATCGTGGCTCCCGAATCAGGCAAACCATTGCAAGGCGTCCATCTGCTGCTGGTGGAAGACAACGCCCTGAACCAGTTCGTCGCCAAGGGCATACTGGAACACGCCGGCGCAAGCGTGGAAGTCAGCGAGAATGGCCAGCAGGCCTTCGACAGGTTGCGAGCCGATCCGGCGCGTTACCAGCTGGTGCTCATGGATGTGCACATGCCGGTGATGGATGGCATTTCCGCCACCCGGGCCATCCGTAGTGAACTGCAACTGGAGCTGCCGGTGCTGGCCATTTCCGCGGGAGTATTGAGCTACGAACGTGAGCAGTGCCTATCGGCCGGGATGGACGGCTTCATCGCCAAACCCATCGATGCCGATCAGATGCTGGCCACCATCCGCCAGCACCTGCCTGCCGCCCTCCCCGCCCCCGCTGCGCCAGCATCGCCCAAGGTGCAAGCGGCCTCGACGCCCGTGATCGACGACCTTGCAGTCTTTGACGTCGGCCCGTTACTCAGCGCCGGCAGTGACGACCAGAACTACGTCGACACCCTCATTGCCTTGATCAGGAAGATCGTGAGCAACGGCATCGGCCCGATCGCCGACGCGCAACTCGCCTGGCAGGAAGGTCGGCTTCGCGATGCGGCCAGGTCGTTTCACACCTTGCGTGGATCCTTGGGTTATTTCGGTGCACAGCGTTTCGCCGCCACGGCCCTGCAGATCGAACAGGCCATCCAGGACAACGACCATGCACGTGTCGATGCGTTGCTCCCGCGGGTCGAAGAGGATCTGCACGCCACACTGGCTGCCGCAGAACGGTGGCTCGCACGGGAAGGAAGGTCGGCAACCAGCACACCTGCTCCCGCGGATATCGCACCCGCCCGGCTGGAAGAGCTTTGCACCCTGCTGCAGCAACAGAATCTGGATGCCTGCCAACACTACGACCGCATGCGACCTGGCCTGCTCGCCGAATTGGGCAGCGATAAGTTGATCGCGCTGGACGTGGCCATGGATCGACTGGATTTCGACGCGGCACTGGCGCTCATTCAGACCATGCTGAAAACGGATATGAAACCATTAGCCTGACCCACCTCGGTTTTCAGCGTAAACCGGCGGCCCTGGCCACGCGCATCACAGGCTGCCGCAGCCAGGCCGAAGACATCGTGCATTGGGCATCGCGCCCATCGGGGTGAAAGGAGCGCCAGGTCATCAGACCCACTGGTCGTTGCGCTTGCGCCGCACCCGCAGCATGGTCGGCAGGATCAGCCCGGCGAGCAGCCCTGCACCGGCAATGCTGCCGCCGTAGACCATGTAGCGCATCAGCACCTGCTGGTTCTCCTCGCCCAACTGCGCCTGCACGTCGCGCAACTCGGCACGGGCCTCGCTCAGCTCGCTGTCCAGCGCCGTGCGCGCCGCCTGCAGTTCGTCGATCAGCTTCTTGCGCGAATCCAGCGTCTCCTGCATGCCCTGAACGCGGGTCTTCCAGGTGTCATCGATGCCTTTCAGCTCAGCGCTGAGCTCGGCCACCTTCTGCTCCAATTGCGGTAGGCGCTCGGCCTGGCCGGGCACCTCCTGCAGGTCGCGGCTGGGAATCCACACGGTGTTACCGCTCTCGCCACGCACCTGGCTGTAATCCCCCTGGGTGCTCAGCAGCTCGACCTTCTGCCCGGAGCCGAGCGTACCGACGATGCGATAGCCATCGGTCGGGCCGCTACGCACATAAGTCGTCAGGCTATCGCTCACCCAGCGCGCATTGCCGGCGGCCTCCTCGGCCTGCACCGGGGCACCGATCGTCAGCAGGCCGCCTAGCAGGCAGGCACCGAGGGCGCGGGTCTGGAGCGGGGAAACACAGGCGGAGAAATGACGGAATAGGGACATGGGCAATCTTCACGTGGCAATAGGACAAAACCCGCATTCGGGCGCGATAAAAGCCGGCCAGGCAAATGGTTGTAGAGAGGAACGCGGTCAGGGGACTGAAGGACAGCGAACGCCCAGATGGCGAAAGGCCGTGCAATCCACCCGGTGGGCCGACAGCAGACAGACAGCAGGTAGCCGGCTTGAGTTCACTTGGGGAATGTTGGCGGGACAGGTGGTGTGCAAGCGCCAATGGCTGCAGATGGCCGCACGTTCATGCATCCAGCCTAGAGATTGCTCCGGCACGGGTCCGTCGCAGGGTGTGCCAGCCCACAGCTTGCCCAGGACCAGCCCTTGCGCCATGCCCATCCGCTCGTGCATACGGCACACCCTGCCCGGCCGGCCCCCAAGGACGTGGCGTTCTACGTGCGGGCCTAGCTGCGCGAAGCCTTGATGAGATTGTCGCGCAGCGTGACGACCTCTTTCTGCAACTTCACGAACTCCTCCGATGTGAGGCCGCAAGCGTCTTTCAGGCTGATGCTCATAGCCCTTTCGCGCAGCTGCCTCCCGCTGTCCGTCAGGCTGACCCGTACCTGGCGCTCGTTGGCCTTGTCGCGCGCGCGCTCCAGGTAGCCCGATGCTTCGAGCTTCTTGAGGATCGGTGTGAGCGTATTCGATTCGAGAAAGAGCTTTTCGCCGAGGCCGCCGACTGTTTGATCGTCCTCCTCCCACAGCGCGACGATCGTGACGTATTGGGTGTAGGTGAGACCGAGCGCCTCGAGGACTGGCCTGTAGACCTTGCCGAACGCGAGATTCGCCGAATACACCGCAAAGCACAGGAAGTCGGCCAGTTTCGGGTCCGCGGAATCGGTCCGCTCATTCGATTTCGTCTGTGCACCTTTCATCGGTTTTCCTCTGGTCAGGGTCGGACCTGTGTCCGTCGAGCGGCCAGCATACATCGGATGCGAGTTACTCGGTACCGCTTTGAAACTCAGTAACGGCGGTGCCTACACCGTTGGCGGGGCCATCCAGTCCGTCCATCAAAGGACACCAAAGTCACCCGCTTCGTTGAAAAGCACGCCGAAGAATATTCCTTGACATCGATTGGCTTGTACGCAAACATTCATCCATCGCATACGATTTAATCGAATACGATACCTGCTGACACCCTACGCCCCCCGGCGACTTTTGAAACACACGAAACAATGAGGAACCTCCCATGACCAAGATCGAAAAAGTACTGTTCACCGGCAAGACTCACACCTCCGTAAACCACCGTGACGGCGCCCCGCGTGGTGACCACGGCCGCCTCGATATCAAGCTGTCGTCGACTGGTAGCGCAGGCACCCATTCGGAGCAGCTGTTCGCGGCGGTGGCGCCGCATCCGACGGCAGAGCAACTGTTCGCCGGCGCATGGTCGGCCTGCTTCATCGCTGCAGTCGGGCTCGTGGCCAATCAGAGGAAGGTCGTGCTGCCGGCCGATCTGGCCGTCGAAATCGAGGTGGATCTGGGCCAGACCGCTGGCGCCTACTTCCTCCAGGCGCGGATCAACGTCAGCGCGCCGGGCCTGGAGCGTGAAGTCGCCGAGGCGCTAGCGAACGAAGCGCACGAAATCTGCCCCTACTCCAAAGCCACCAAAGGCAATATCGACGTGAGCCTGAACGTCACCGCCTGATGCGCCGCGCGGCCGATTCGACATCATCCGTACTCGTCGAACCGGCCGCCGGACCTATCAACAGCCCGCCCCTCTCATCGATATGAGAGGGGCGTTTTTGCGCGATACCCCTGAAACTCCGACCGCAGCTGCCAGGATCGAAGCGCCTTGAATAGCGGGCGATACCTGAGCACCCTGGCCGGTCAGCCTTTCTCGTCGGTCGGGACGATCAGGGCGTCGCCGATGGCGTAGAAATGTCCACCTGCGATGTAGTGCAGGCTCCGCCATTCGGGACCTGCATGCTCGAAATCCCAGTGGCCGTCGTGGAATACGCGGGTATCGGACCAGGCGCCAACAACCTCGCCGATGAACAGGTCATAGGTCTGCTGGTTGTGCGGCTCAGGGATCAGCCTGCAGGCAAGCCAGGCCGCGCATCCGGCTACGAACGGAAGGTCGTACCCCTCCATGCAGAACAGCTCTACCCCCGCACGCTCCAGCTTGGCCGGGTCTTCGAGCAGAGTCCGGGTACCGACCTCGTGCGTCAGTTGCAGCTGCGCCGCCGTGGGCACCTGGATCACGAAGGTGCCGCTCTGCTCGACGAGTTGGCGGGTCTTCGCAATCTTGTCCAGCACCACTGTCAGTTTCGGTGGCGAGAAGTCCAGGGCGCAGGACCAGGCCGCGGCCATGACGTTTTCCACGCCATCATGGCCAGCCGACACCAACACGGTCGGACCGTGATTGAGCAGCCGGTAAGCCTTGGCGAGATCCACTGGAGCGATAGGGTCATTCATGCTGAAACCTCGATGTTACGGGCGATGCTGCGCGGCCATGAGGGGCCGCGCGACAGTCTCACGCTTCGCCACCTGAACGTCCAACGGCAAAGGTGCTCCGGTTCGGGGATCAGGCGTTCGCGTGCGTGTGGTAGATCTTGCTGACGATGGTCCACTTGCCCTCGACCTTCAGCAGGTTGAAGAAGTCGGTGAAGCGGAAGCCGGAGATATTATCGGTATCCACGCGCGCACTGGCCGCGGTGCCGACTATGTCGATTCGGACGATGGCGGCCTTGGCTTCCGGCGAAGGCTTGAACGAGGTGTCGATGATGTCGTAGAGGCCCTGGATCGCGCCGCCGACCAGCTGGTCGTTGTCATCGACGCCGAACATAGTGGCCTTCTCGTTGAAGGCGGGCTGCATGAGGGCGCTGTTGGCCTTCACGCCGCCTTCGCAGTACTTGTTCAGCACTTCGACGATGGCGTTGTATTCCTGAACATGGGTGGGATTGCTCATTGCATGACTCCTGCTAGGGATTTGCTCCCGCGCAATCGCGCGGGAACGGGATGGAGGTCTGCCGGTCAGGCCGTACCCTCGATGGCAGCCAGAGCCCAAGGGCTCGACTGCCGGATTGTTTTCTGCTGGCCGCTCAGCTCCACCGCACTCGATCCAGGTTGCGCTTGAGATGGTCGACAACCACCCTTGGCGAAGGACTACTGGCAATCGAATACATCAGGTGGCGCTTGCTCCTGGGGAGCTGCTTCGCACACCGTGCCGCTGTGTTCCTGATTGCCGTGTCGGTTTCGTGGATTTCGAACGACAGCAACAGGGCCAGAACCGCATCATTGAGAGTCATCTTCACCTCCCCCGGAAGGCCGGGAGTCATCAGCCGCCTCGGCTGATGACTCACCTGCACCTGTTTACAGGTGCCGAGCCGCCTGGTTGGCTTGGGAGTCCTCAGCAGTCGCTTGCTCCCAGCGTGCGATCACCAATGGGGCTACCGCATTACCCAGGACGTTCAACGTCGTGGTTCCGCTGTCGATGACCCGGAAGATGCCGGCGATCAGCGCGACGCCTTCCAGTGGCAGGCCGGCCGAAGCCAGCGTGGCAGAGAGGATGATGATGGCGAAGCCCGGAACGCCCGCCGCGCCCTTGGAGGTCAGGACCATGGTCACGACAAGCAGGATCTGCTGGGTGATCGACAGGTCGATTCCATACAGCTGGGCGATGAAGATGGTGGCCACGCCAAGGAAGATCGAGGCGCCATCCAGATTGAACGCGTACCCCACGGGAACCACGAAGCTGACGATCCGCCGCGGTACGCCATAGTGCTCCAGCTTGTTCATCAGCTGGGGCATCACCGCTGCCGAGGCCGCACTGGAGAAAGCCAGGATCAGCTCGTCCTTGAAGTACCTGACCAGCTTGAACAGGTTCTCGCCCAGCAGGTAGCAGATGCCGCCAAGCACGACTACCGCGAAGACGATGAGCGACAGGTAGACGACGCCGATCAGTTTGAGCAGTGGCAGCAACGAGGCAAAACCGAAGGTGGACACCGTGGAACCGATCATGCCGAAGACGCCAATCGGCGCGTATGCCATGACGAATGCCACGACTTTGAACATGGCATCCGAAGCCCCTTGGAGCACGGCCACGACCGGCACGCTTTTCTCGCGCGGCAGACAATTGAGCGCCATGCCGAAGAGGACGGCGAAGAACAGAACGGAAAGCAGCTTACCTTCGGACAGCGAAACGAAGATGTTGTCCGGCACTATGTTCTGCAGGATGACCAGCGCCCCTTTGGACGGCTCCATATTCACTGCGGCACCGGCGTGCGACATCCCGGCGATATCGGTCCCGGCGCCGGGCTCGAACAGGTTCGCCAGCACCAGGCCCAGGATGATGGCCAGGGTGGTGATCGCGAAGAAGTAGCCGATGGACTTTACACCCATGCGCCCGAAGGACTTGTTGTCGCCGCCTCCGGCGATGCCCAGCACCATGCAGCAGAACACGATGGGGACGACGACCATCTTCATCATCTTGATGAAGATGTCACCCAGGGGCTTGAGGATTTCCGCACTGACCCACTGCTGATAGTCCGGATGGGTATTGAAATACCAACCGACGAGGATGCCGAGGGCGAGCCCGGCAACTATTTGCCAAACCAGGGGGATCTTTTTCATGTCTAGCCTTTTTGTTGGATTAGCGATGCTGCATATGCAAGGCAGTTGCTAGATTCATGAGCTTGCAGCTCACAAGGCGTGAAACGGCACGACCTGGCCGTGCCGTTACTTCTCATTTGGCGAAGAGCTGGCCGATATCCTTGAAGGCCTTGAATTCCAGGGCATTGCCGCACGGGTCGAAGAGGAACATGGTCGCCTGCTCGCCCACCTGGCCCTTGAAGCGGATGTAGGGTTCGATCACGAACCTGGTGTCGAACGACTTCAGGCGCTCGGCCAGTGCCTCCCACTGGTCCCACTCCAGGACCACGCCGAAGTGCGGCACCGGTACGTCATGGCCATCCACCGGATTGCTATGGACGCTCTCCTGCGAGGACGTCTTCGGATGCTCATGGATAACCAGTTGGTGGCCGAAAAAATTGAAGTCGACCCACTGGGTGCTGGAACGGCCCTCCTCCAGGCCGAACACGGTGCCGTAGAAGGCGCGAGCAGCCGGAAGGTCGTAGACGGGAATCGCGAGGTGGAAGGGAGAAAGGCTCATCGGATGCTCCAGGTTGGTGGGTTCTTATGGTCTCGGGTACCGGGCAGCGGATCGCTGGCGCCGGCGGTTGTGAGCGTTGATGGCCAGATCGTAGGGCTCGCATAGGAACAAAAAAATCAATATATTTTTCTTAGAAATACAAAGGATATTTATGAATGATCCGTGAACTGAAGACGCTCATCGCCGTCGCGCGGGAAGGCACCTTTGCCGCTGCGGGGAACAGGATCGGCCTGACGCAAGCGGCCGTGAGCGCCCAGATGCAGAGGCTCGAAGCCGAGCTCGGCTTCGAGCTGTTCGACCGCAAGGGGCGTTCGGCGCACCTGAACAAGATGGGCCAGCAGATACTCCTGCAGGCGCAGGAGCTGATCCGGCTTTACAACAACCTGGGCTCCACGACGCCCGGCCTGCCGGCAACGGTCCTGGTGAACATCGGCGCAATCGCCTCGGTGCAACGCTCGCTGCTGCCGGATGCACTGGCCAGGTTTCACCGGCAATGCCCGGAGTGCCGCACCCGGATCATTCCCGGGTTATCGATGGAGCTGGTCAATCAGGTGGACGCTGGCGAGATCGACATGGCGGCCATCATCCGCCCGCCTTTCTCGCTTCAGAGCGACTTGCGCTGGACAACGCTGGCACGCGAGCCATATCGCCTGATCGTGCCGCGCGATATTCCAGGGGATGATTGGGCTGAACTGCTGTCCAGCCAGCCATTCATCCGCTACGACCGCTCCTCGTTCGGCGGCCGCCAGGTCGATCGCTTCCTGCGGCAAATGCACTTCACCCTGCGTGAAGTGAGCGAGTTGGATGAACTGGATGCAATCGTCAAGCTGGTGGCCAACGGCGTGGGCGTGGCCCTGGTGCCCCAGACAGCGGCCCACCGCCGCTGGCCTGCAGCGGTACGGGCGGTGAATCTGGGGCAGCACACTTTCCACCGTGACATCGGGCTGGTGCATCGGGCAAAGCAGAACCTGAGCGAACCGGTGAAGATACTGGCCCAACTCATTGGCCAGCTGGCGCAGAAGCAGCCTGCGCATTAGCCGAACTCTGGGGCGTTGCAACTGCCCGGAACGCTTGTAAGAACCAGCTTGCTGGCGAAAGGGCTCATTTCGCGAGCAAGCTCGCTCCTACGGGGGCGATGATCGAGCGCAGCGGCGCCCGACGGGGGTGGCTGAAAGGACAGGCCCACGGACCCGAAGCCCCTCAGTTTCAGCATTGAGCAAAATCGCTCCGCCGGTTGTCTCAGGATGCGCCGGGCCGCCTGCTGTTCTGGACGCAGGTTGGCGCGCCCGCTGAATCCTGGCGTCCCGAAACGAGGTTGTGCAATGAAGGTAGGTCCGCTACTGGGCATGTTCTTGGTTATCGCAGCCGTTGTCGGCACCACGGGAAGCGCCTTGGCCGACCATCGGCGGGACTGGGGCGACCGTGACTGGGTGGACGAATACCGGGATGGCCCTTGCCGGGTCAGGGAAGTCTCCGACGATGGTGACTACCAGAAAGTGATCAGGTGCCCCGACGGGCGCGGCAAGACCTGGCGCCGTGGCCGTTGGGAGCGCGAGTTCCGCGATGGCCCCTGCCGGGTGAGGATCGAAGCCTCGCGGGAGGTGTACCGCAAGGAAGTGAAATGCCGCGGGCGTGACTACGATTGAAGCGGCCGGGCCAGAACTCTTCAGTCGAACACGGCGAACCACTCGCTCTCCTCCATGGCCTACCCTTTAACTGCGGGCGAATGGAGGTAGGGCCATGTACCAACCGATCAACGCGGTGGTGATCATGGGCGTTGCCGGATGCGGCAAGTCGGCCGTTGGGCGGGCTTTGGAGCTGCGTTGCGGAGCGCGGCTGATCGAGGGCGATGCCTTCCATCCCGACCGCAACATCCAGAAGATGAGCACCGGCCAGCCTCTGACCGACAAGGATCGCGCCGGCTGGCTGCGCGCCCTGGAAAAGCAGCTGCGCCAGGCCTACGCCGCTGGTGAGCATTCAATACTCACCTGCTCGGCCCTCAAGCGCAGCTACCGCGAGGGCCTGCGCCAGGCCATGCCAGGGCTGGGGTTCGCCTACCTCCAGCTGTCTCCCGAGGCCGCTGCCGAGCGTATGGCCAGGCGTCGCGGGCACTTCATGCCAGCCAGCCTGCTGGACAGCCAGTTCGCCGATCTCGAACCGCCCCTGGACGAGCCGCTGACACTGGTGCTCGACGCCGCCCAATCGGTGGACAGCCTGGCCAGGACCATTCATCAGTGGTGGCAGCAGCACGCGCCGGCCTGACCTCCTGGCCCCTGGCATCAAACCGGCATCATCCTGTCTTCATGCAAAAGCGCTTATGATTCAGCGCTTTGCCGTGGGTACAGGGACCAACCAATGCTGTCTTCCATGAAACGCTACAAGTCGCTGCTGTCCGGGGCCTTGGCGCGTTACTTCCCTCGAACCACCGAGTACCTGCGCGCCGAGAGCGAAGCGGCTGCGCAACTGAAGAAGCCCAAGTCTCGGGCGAAGAAAGCCGCCACCGGCAAGGCCAAGACCAGCAGTGCGAAGAATTCCGCCGGCGAGGGCCCCGCCAAGCCCCGCAAGCCTGCCGTAGAGGGTATCTACAGCGGCGCGCAGATGCGCGTCGATGACGCGCAGGTCGAGGCCATGCGCGAACGCGTCGGCCAGGCCGTCGCCGCCGGGGTGGTCAGCCCGCCGTCCGACGAGCAGTGGGCAATGATCCTCAGCCGCGCCCCGCTCACCCGCATCTTCGCCGGCGCCGGCTCCGGCAAGTCCACCACCCTGGTACTGCGGGTGGTGTTCATGCTCTGCCACATGGGCATCCCGCCGGAGCGGCTCACGGTCATTTCCTTCACCAATGCGTCCTGCGCCCAGCTGCGTGACCAGTTGCTGAAGGTCCTGGCGTTCTGGCAATTCCCCTTCGATGCCGCCCAGGCACGCCAGTGCGTGCGTACCTTCCACTCGGCCATGGGCACCCTGGCCAAGGAAGTGCTGAACAACCCGCGCTGGTTCGAGCAGCTGGACGATGCCGGCGCCGGCGAACTGGACAACCCCCTGCTTGCCGGCCGCCTGCGCCCGGCGCAGCAGCGCCTGCTGCAGCAGGCCTACCAGGCCTGCTACGCCGCCGAGGCGGATTTTCGCGAGAAGGTGCACAGCCTGCTGGACTTGCCGCCCCTGCCGGAGCCCGCCGAAGGCAAGCCGGTCCGGATACCCAAGGCGCCGATGGATGGGTTCAAGCTGGCCGGCGAGTTCACCCCGGTGCCGCTGTTCGAGGCCTTCCATATGCAGGCCGGCTTCATGGAGAGCATCGGTATCCGCCTCGACCGGTTGCAGGCCCGCGAGCTGAACTGCTCGGCGCGGGAGCGCACCTTCGTCGAGGCCCTGGTGCAGTTCTGGAAGCACTTCGAAGCCCTGCTCCAGCAACAGGGGCTGATGACCTTCAATGCCGCCTTCCAGCGCCTCGGCCAGATCCTGCCCAACGGCGATGGCGTGCCCGCCCAGGCCCTGGCGCCCTTCAATCATCTGCTGATCGATGAGTTTCAGGACGTCTCGCCCCAGATCGTCCAGTGGCTGCAGGCCCTGCACCGTGGCCTGGCGCGCAAGGGCGAAGCGGTCAGCCTGATGGCCATCGGCGACGACTGGCAGTCCATCTATGGCTGGCGCGGCAGCTCGCCGGAGCTGTTCATGGACTTCGACAAGCATTTCCCCAGCAAGGGCAAGACGAAGAAAAGCGCAGTGCTGATGCTGGAAACCAACTACCGCTCCATCGAGCCGGTGCTGCGCGACGGCGAGGCGGTACTGGCCGGGGTCGCCTTCAAGCAGACCAAGACGAGCAAGGCGTTCAAGGCCATGCAGCCAGGCGACCACGGGGTAAGGCTGGTCAACCGCTTCGACCTGAAGACGCGCCTTCCGGAACTGACCAGGGAAATCCAGACCCAGTGCGAGCACGTTGCCACGCGGCCCAGCGCCGACCGCAACGCAGTGCTGCTGCTCAGCCGCCGCAACGAGCCGCTGCGGCAGATCCAGGCGCAGCTGGACCCGAAGCTGCCGGTGCGCGCCTACAGCATCCACCGCGCCAAGGGCTTGCAGGCGGAAGTGGCGGTCATTGTCGACGACTGCACGCCGCCGGAGAAACACCCGCTGCGCAACGCGCTCTACGCCCACTCCGGCTTCTTCCGCAACAGCTACGACCAGGCCATGCAGGACGAAAGCCTGCGCCTGGCCTACGTGGCCATTACCCGAGGCGTCAGCCGGGTGATCTGGTACACCAGCAAGGTGCAGGGCGCGACCCAGGTGTTTGCAAGCCGGGCGTAGGGAGGGCTTCAGCCCACCATTGGAGGGGGGCAGCGTCGCTGCCCTTGGCGTATGAATTCGCCCCTACAGGCTCGTGCCGGGCCTCAGTTGCTGCGCGCCGCTGCAGGTCCGGCGCCACGTCGACGATCATGTCTTCCTGGCCGCCGGCCGGCCCGGCGCCCCGCCCGGCCTCTCGCCGGCTCTCCGGAATCGGCAAGGGAGCGATGCTATGATGCGCGGCATCATCACGGGCCAGCGCTTTTTCCATGGATTACCAGACACCCAAGCCCCGCAAGAGCCTGCACGCCCGCATTGTCCGGGCATTGGGGATGCACATCGTTTCCGGCCGCTTCAAACCCGAAGAGAAGCTGCCGCTGGAGGCGACGCTCTGCGAGGAATACAAGGTCAGCCGGCCGGTGCTGCGCGAAGCCACCCGGGTAGCCGTGGATAAGATGATGAACGAGCTGACGCCGCTCCAAGGAAGCACCGACATGCCCAGGCCTAGCAAATGAGCTGTACCAGCCGAAAGATCGACCAACTGCGCCGGCAGATCCCGAATTTCGCCTGCGTGCCCGGCTGTCACGATTGCTGCGGGCCGGTGACGGCCTCGTCGGAGGAAATGTCGCGGCTACCGGTCAAAAGCGACGCCGAACACGACGCCGCTCTTGCCCATTGGAACTGCGTGCACCTTGGCCCGCAGGGCTGCGAAGTCTATGACCAGCGCCCGCTGATCTGCCGCCTGTTCGGAACCACCCCGAGCCTGCCATGCCCGCGAGGCCGCGGCCCGGAAACGCCGACGGAGCCGCAGGTCGTTGACCAGGTTCACGACCTGATCGCCAGCACCCGCCAGGTGCTGGTCTAGCCGCGAAGCGGTGCCAGGTGCGGGGGCTTTCGCAGGGTGGACCAGGCTTCACCGGTCCACCATCGGGGTTCAGCCCGACCACGTTCGGTGGAGTAGCGAGCCCTTCTCCGTGGTGGTGCGCCGGGGTCGGCGCCGGCACGCCTGCTCTGGAACGAGCTGGAGGCCGAAGGCGCCCCGCCAGCCGCGCCCTGAGCCCTGGCCAGGGCGGCCGGCCGGCCCCTAGAATCCGGCTGCCGTCCCGCCCGGGACTTGAACACAGGGATATGACCATGCCTCACCTGATAATCGAATACAGTGCCAACCTCACAGGCTTCGACCCCGCCAGCACCCTGGCCGGCTGCAACGGCTTCCTTGCCAACAGCGGCGAATTCTCCGAAGCGGACATCAAGAGCCGCGCCGTGCGCCACGAGCACTTCGCGGTGGGGACGGCGGTTGCGGGCCGGGGCTTTGTGCACGCCACCCTGTGGCTGCTCTCGGGGCGACCGGAGGCAGGCAAGCAGGTGCTGTCCCGGGGCCTCCTCGCGGTACTGGAAGAGACCTTCAGGAAGCCCGAAGGACTGGACGTGCAACTGAGCGTCCAGGTGCAGGACATGGACCGCGGCACCTACGCCAAGGCGTTTCTCTAACGAGGCTTCTCGGCGGCAGGCAGTGGCGCGCCCCGATCAGCCCCCGGAAGCCCGCTTCATGCAACGCTGGTAACGCTCGTCCACCCTCTTGGCGAACCACTCAGTGGTGAGCTTGCGGGTGATCTTCGGGCTCTTCAGGTCGATGCCGGGCATCACCGAGCGAGGCAGCTTGCGCCGCTCGACCTTGTCGGCCAGGGCGAAGACGCGCTCATAGAGGTCGGTTTCCTCGAACTCCTGGCTGTCGCCTTTCAGCAGGTCGCGGCGGATGGCGGAATCGCTGAGGTCCAGTCGCTTCTGCAATGCGCGCACCGCGAGCTCCGTGGAGCCGGCCTTGCTCGATCCGTGGATGACCAGGTCGCCGTCCAGCGCCAGGGGAATGCCCGAGGCCAGGCTCACGGCGTTCTGGAAGGCCGCATTACGGCTGGCGTACCAGCCGGCGTTGAAGTCGGCGAAGCGATACAGGGGTTTCGGATAGCTGACCGGATAGCCCAGCAGGTGAGCGATGCCGAAATACATGCCGCCGCGCCGGGTGAAGACTTCCTGGCGGATGGAACCGTCCACCGGGTAGGGGTAATCCTTCGCATTGGCTTCCGCGAAAGCGATGCTGACCTGCATGGGCCCGCCGGTATGCACCGGGTTGAAGTTGCCGAAGAGTTTCCGGCCCAGGGGCACGATGTCGATGAAATCGTCGAAGATCGCGCTCAGTTCCTTCTCGGTACGCGCGGAATTGAGCCGATGGCTGTAGGTCTTGCCCGTGGGCGAATCGATCTGCAGAGCGGAGTTCACCACGAACGCCGGGACATGCAGACTGCCGGCGCGGCGCAGGATCTCCTGCCGGGCGATCTTCGCCAGCCCCGGCACCGGCGGGTCCACCTGGTAGGTGGACTCCTGCTCGGTAACCGCCAGCACCGCACAGAGGTTGCTATCGCTCGGCGAGATGTCCTGGGCGGCGAAGGCCGCCTGGATATCGGCGGCCCAGCCCTTGCGGTCGGGAGTCTTCGCCGGCAGCAGGCGGACCACCTTGGCGCGCACCTCGGCCGGCCGCAGGACCGGCTCCTCCGGGCGCTGGGTGCCGCAGGCGGCCAGGGCGAGCAGCGCGGCAATGGTCGTGAGACGGGTGAAAAGGCGCATTGCGGGGTCGTTCATATGAGCTGCCATGCAGTTGATGCGCGCAGAACATGGCATGAAAGGGGCGGTCGGGCCAGCCGTGCGCACTGGACAGCCAGCCCTGGTGCCTCGGTGCGCGTGGCGCGCCCTACTGCTTTTCGCCACCAGCACAATCGGCGGCAAAGTCCAGCATTCTGAACACTCGTTTTGAATGCTGAGCTGAAAAATATTTTTTACTTCAAAAGAATATCTATAAATATCAATGCTTTATCTATTAAAAATCGATAAAAATCGGATATTATTTTTTACGTTTTCCGCCCAGATCGTTTGACATATTTAACGGCTCTGGCAGGCTATATGGCAGGTCTCGACCGGAAATCGCCCCGACGATTGCCGGCAGTGCTCGAGATCTCAGGTAGCGCCAGGCCTTACCGGCGCGCCTGCACAGCAACGATAGGCTGAGCCTGTCCCAAGGTGAAATATGTCCAACAGCAACATTGGCAATAAGAAACAGAACCTCCGCAAACCCGTCGTCCTGATGTCCATGGGCGCCCAGGAACGCAAGGGCCATGACTACCAGGTGATGACCCACAAATACATCGTTCCCTTGGTAGAGCTGTCCGAGTGCGTACCTATCCTGGTGCCCACCTGCTGCGGCACTGAAGACCTCGAGCAATACCTTGATATGGCCGACGGCGTTTATCTGACCGGCGCCGGCAGCAACATCGACCCGTCGCTCTACGGCCAGGAGAACGAGACTCCCGGCAAGGGCCAGGACAAGGATCGCGACAACTTCGACCTGCCCCTGATCCGCGCGGCACTCGAGCGCGGCCTGCCGATCTTCGGCATCTGCCGCGGCATGCAGGAAATCAACGTCGCCCTGGGCGGCGACATGTACCAGAAGGTCTACGCCGAACCCGGCTTCAACGACCACAGGGAAAACCCGGAAGACCCGGTGGACGTGCAATACAGCGCCGTGCACAGCGTACGCGTCCAGCAAGGCAGCTGGCTGCACAAGGTGCTGGAGACCGACGAGATTCGCGTCAACTCGCTGCATGGCCAGGGCCTGAAAAACCTCGGCAAGGGCATCGAAGCCATCGCCCACGCCGAGGACGGCCTGGTCGAAGCCATCCACGCACCGAACCTCTCGCCCTTCCTCTTCGCGGTGCAGTGGCACCCGGAATGGCAGGCTGCGCAGAACCCCGATTCGGTGAAGATCTTCCAGGCTTTTGGCGAAGCATGCCGCCAGCAGGTCCAGAGGAAAGCGACAGGCAAGAAGTTCGACACCGCCGCCTGAGGCAGTGACAGTCGTTAGAAAGAGCCCGGCAATTGCCGGGCTTTTCTTTGGGGATTGGATCTGGCACTGGTAGGGTGCGCCGTGCGCACCGGCAGCCTCTGGTGCTACGCGGACTCGTGCTCCAGCATCGGCCTCCTGGCAACGGCCGGCCCACATGATCGCCAATCCGGCCCCTGGAAATTAGCGAAGTCGAGTCTCGGGATCAGGCCCTCCTTATCCGGTCCACCACCCAGATCGCCACGACCGCCACCAGGCACATGCAGCCGAATGCCAACCAGGCGTTGGGCCAGAGCAGCGGCATGCCGAACAGGATCAGGCTGTCATTGCCACCCGGCACCAATGTGGAGCCAACGCCCATCAGCACCCCGCCAACGAAACAGCGCAGCAACGTGCGCAGGCTTGGCCAGCGGTGCTGCCAGATTCCCGCCGACCAGCCACCGAGCAGAGCCCCGGCGAACATCGCTGGCAGCAGCAGGCCGCGCAGGCCCAGCTCCATGAAGCGGCCGGTGGCCAGCTCGGCGAGGATATCGGTGTAGGCCCAGGCGCCCACGCAGACGAACAGCAACAGGAAGGCGACGCCGAGGACGATGGTGGCGTGGTGCGGGGACCAGATGGTGGTCGCAGTCGTGCCGTTGTATCGGTTCCAGGCCAGCCAGCCCAGGCGTGCGACGAGCAGAGCGATGATCAAGGGCACCAGTGCGATGGGTACCTGCTGCAGCCAGACCGGAATCGCCAGCGGCATGGCCGACGTCATGCCCAGGCTCCGGCCGGCCAGGGCGAAGCCGGCGAGAAAGCCTGGCGGAGTCGCCAGCCAGGCCCATTGCCCGGAGCCGATCCGCGCCACCACGCCGAACGCGCAACCGCCATTGATGAAGGCGCCCACGCCGAGCAACGCGCCGCCCAGCGCAGCGTGCCAGTGCAGCGGATAGCCCATGGGCACTTCGGGCAGGCGGTTGAAGGCGCGCAACAGGACGAAACCGCCGAGCACCCAGAGGGAGGTTTCCAGCAACGCGCGAAGGCGCATCCAGCGGCGCTTCTGCACCGCTTCCTCAAGCGCGGCCACCAGGCAGGTGCCACCGCGCTGGACGGCAAAGCCCATCAGCAACGCCAGGATCACGCTCGCCAGCAGGATCACACTCTGCCCCTCCGCAATCCGCGTCATCCGCCAAGCTTAGCGGCTGGTGCGAAGGCTAGCCTTCGCGCAGGGCGCGCAGCTGTTCGAGCATCCAGGCATGAGCATCGCTGCGGGCGTACTTGGCGTGGCTGTAGAGACGCAACGCATAGGGCGGGATCTCGAAGGGTGCAGGATAGAGCTCGACGCCGGCCACCTGCTGCAAGGTGCGGGCGGCGTGCCCGGGCACCGTCATCAGCAGCTCGGTCGCCCCTACGATGAAAGGCGCCGCCATCACCGTCGGCAGTTGCACCGCCACCTCCCGCTGCAATCCCATGCCGTCCAGTACGTGGTCGATGGCGCCACTGGTCTCGTTCCAGGGCGTCACCACCACATGGCGCTCGTGCAGGTAGCCGGCCAGGTCCAGTTGATTGCGAACCCGAGGGTGGTCCCGGCTGGCGATCACCAGGTATTGGTCCGTCAGCCAGTCCAAGGTCTCGACCCCGCTGGGCAACCGGTCACGCCCCTCGCTGTAGCCCAGGGCGAAGTCGATGCGGCCGCTGGCCAGGTCCTCGATCGACACCTTGCGCTCGGACTGCACAAGGCGCACGCGAATACCCGGCGCCTGCCGTTGCAGGCGCCGCATCAGCGCCGGCAACAGGGCGAAGGCGGTGTAGTCGGTGGCGGCGAAGGTGAAGGTCCGCTGACTGCTGGCCGGAACGAAGGGCTCCCACTGTCCTAAACCCTCGGCCAGCGCCTTGAGGGCGACGGTCAGCGGCTCAACCAGCAGTTCGGCGCGGTGGGTCGGGTGCATCCGGTTGCCCTGGCGGATGAACAGTTCGTCATTCAGCGCTTCGCGCAACCGGCCCAGGGCATGGCTGAAGGCCGAGGCGCTGATGGCCAGCTCGGCAGCGGCCGTGGTGACGCTGCGGTGGCGGTAAAGGGCATCGAAGACCAGGAGCAGGTTGAGATCGAGGCGGCGCAGCACTGAATGCATAGCGTTCACTTTCTACTGAGACAAATGCACTTCATGCACTCTACCAAAGCCACTAGCATGGCGGCCTCAACCGCCAACGGAGAAATACAGTGAAGATCGAGATCCGCCCCGCCCAGCCCGCCGATGCCCAACAGATCCTGGATTTCATCACCGAGCTTGCGGTCTATGAGCGGGCCGGCCATGAGGTCATCGCCAGCGTCGAAGACATCCGTCGCAGCCTCTTCGCCGATAACGCACCCGCCCGGGCCCTGATGTGCCTGCAGGGCGGCCAGCCGATCGGCTACGCGGTGTACTTCTACAGCTATTCCACCTGGCTGGGACGCAACGGCATCTACCTGGAAGACCTCTACATCACTCCGGAACAACGCGGCATAGGCGCCGGCCGCCAGCTGCTGCGCGAACTCGCCCGCGAGGCGCGCGCCAACGACTGCGGCCGCCTGGAATGGAGCGTGCTCGACTGGAACCAGCCGGCCATCGACTTCTACCGCTCTCTGGGCGCCCTGCCCCAGGACGAATGGGTGCGCTACCGCCTGGAGGGCGACGCCCTGCGGGAGTTCGCCGACAGTAGCGACTGACCCGGCGCTCTTCTCCATCCATTCCATCCATTCCATCCTCTCCAGCCCCGAAGCCCCGTGCTTCGGAACGCGCTCGAAGCGTCACAGTGATGGTTGGCGTGCCCGCGCGCAGATCAAGGCACTGCTCAAATACCTTGCCTGTGCGAAAATGCTGCCATTGCTGAAATGATGTCGCTGGAGACTGTATGGAAATTCTGGATTACGAAGACAGCCTGGAAACCTATCTTGGCGAGCTGAGCGGAAGGAAGATCACGATGGTTTCCGCCTTCGCCAGCGGCACCGAACCCCTGATCGATACCCTGATCGAGAACGACAACCAGCTGGATATTGTCGTCGGGACCATCAACTCGCTGACCTCCCCCGATTTCATCGAGCACTGCGTCAACGAGGCCAACCCGGCCCTGGCCCTGTCGGTCGACTTCCGCTACCAGGCGAGCGTCAACTGGAAGCTCTACCTGATCGAGCCGGACATCGTCATCGTCGGCAGCGCCAACCTGACTCAGGTGGGCGTCAGCCTGGTTCGCGACACCTGCGTGGTGATCGCCGATGCCACCCTCTATGAGGCCTACCTGGCCAAAGTCCAGGCGCTCAAGGGCACCGACGGCGTACTGGCGTGCAGCAACGCCCAGGCCTTCGAGGACGCCCTGGAAAGCTACCGGGAGCACCACCGCCGCATGCAGGCGGGCTTGACCCGCACCGCGCATTACCTGGATAGCGAAAGCTGGCTGGAGGACGACACCAACCAGAGCATCCCGCTGTTCATCTGGTACAGCGACCACTCGCAGCAGTCCGAGGACGAGGCGCGCAAGTACCTCAAGTCCAGCAGCGATGGCGTGGCCTGGGACGATGTCCGCGAGTTCTTCACCTATGAGTGCGCCGAGGGCGCCCTGCCCTACGAAGAAGGTGACGTGGTGCTGACCGCACGCTGTAACGGCTCGCACATCGGCTTCTACACCTTCGACCGCATCCTCTACCGCGACGGCATGTACTACATCTACGCCTACCGCAAGAAGCGCTACGCCATGCCCTTCAAGCTGGACGGCGACAAGGAACTGCTGAAGGAAGCCATTCCGGTGTGGTACGAAGAATGCCGGACGGAAATCAACCGCACCGACATCCTCCGCGTCATCCGCTGATCCCGCTGGTGGAAATCCACCCGACGAGCTCACTTGTATGACAAACGGGCCTTTCCCCACAGGGAAAGGCCCGTTCAGTTTGCGGTGCCGGATGCTGGGCTGCTTACGTAGGCGGGTAGCACTCGTCTATCCACCCAACGCGAAGCGCGCAGTTCCTCAGGAATCCTGGGACTCCAGCTGCTCGCGAATGCGCCGGTTGATCACCGCAATGCGCTGGGCGACATCGGCAGGATCCTGGGGCTTGTCGCCGGCACTCAGCTGACGCGCACAAAGATTGAGCGCGGAAAGCACCACCAGCTCGTTGCTGGTGACGTAGGGGAATTTCTTCTTGTTGGCGGCGATCTCCGCCTGCAGCACCGCTGCCGCGTCCTGCAGTACGCGCTCTTCGCCGCGAGGGGCCTTGATGCTGTACTCGCGCCCCAGAATGTTCAGCACGCGGACGCTGTCGTTACTCATGCGCTGGCGCGGGTGTCGCTAACGCGGCGGACCAGGGCCTGCAGGCGCTCGGCAGTGACGTTGTTCTTCTCTTCCTGCTCCATCACGGCCAGTTGCAGGCTGTCGTTCTCTTCACGGGCCTTGCGTAGTTCGGCACGAATGCGGGCGTTGTCGTCGGCAATGGCCTGGTTCTGTTGCAGCAGCTCGCTGACGAGCTCTTCAAGTTGTACGAGGGTGGTATCCAGCATGGTCGTCTCCGGAGCCGGGGGAAAGGCCGCGGAGGATAAAGAATAAAGCCTAGTCCTGGCCAGGAAAAATCGGACTCTTCGGACAAAATGTATGCTGTCAATTCAATGGCTTAGATTATTTTCCTCATGCCATTTGGACAGTATGGCCAGCACCTTGCCCAATGCGCGCGGGATGCCGATGACAGGTAGAATCGCGCGATGAAACAAACATCCGGGGTTGCAGCGGTGGAGTTACAGCAGGGTTTCGTCCTGACCCGGCATTGGCGGGATACGCCCGAGGGGACGGAAGTCGAATTCTGGCTGGCCACCGACGCCGGCCCGCGAAAGGTCCGCCTGCCCTGCCAACCCTCCGTAGCCTTCATTCCCGCCGAGCAACGCGAACGCGCCGAAGCCCTGCTGCGTGGCGAACGCGATGCAGAGCTTCGCCCGCTGGCGCTCTGCGACTTCCAGCACCGCCCGGTGCTCGGCCTGTACTGCAAGCAGCACCGCCAGCTGATGCGCCTGGACAAGGCCCTGCGCAAGGCCGGCATCGACGTCTTCGAAGCCGATGTCCGCCCGCCGGAACGCTACCTGATGGAGCGCTTCATCACCGCACCGGTCGCCTTCGGCGGCACCGCGGACGCCAACGGCCTGTTGCTGGACGCCCAGCTCAAACCCGCGCCGGACTACCGCCCACGCCTCCGGCTGGTGTCCCTGGACATCGAAACCACCGAACACGGCGAGCTCTATTCCATCGCCCTGGAAGGCTGCGGCCAGCGCCAGGTATACATGCTCGGTCCGGCCAATGGCGAGGCCGGCACCCTGGACTTCCAGCTCGACTACCGCGACAGCCGCGCCGAGCTGCTGGAAGCCCTCAACCAGTGGCTGGCCGAGCACGACCCGGACGCCATCATCGGCTGGAACCTGGTGCAGTTCGACCTGCGCGTGCTGCAGACACACGCCGAGAAGCTGAAGGTGCCGCTGTGCCTTGGCCGCGGCGGCGACCCCATGGGCTGGCGCGAGCATGGCAGCGGCAACAACCATTTCTTCGCGGAGGCCGCCGGGCGGCTGATCATCGACGGCATCGAGGCGTTGCGCTCGGCCACCTGGAGCTTCCCCTCCTTCAGCCTGGAAAGCGTGGCCCAGACCCTGCTCGGCGAAGGCAAGGCGATCGACACGCCCTACCAGCGCATGGACGAGATCAACCGCATGTTCGCCGAGGACAAGCCCGCCCTGGCGCGCTACAACCTCAAGGACTGCGAGCTGGTGACGCGCATCTTCGAGAAAACCGAACTGCTCACCTTCCTGCTGGAGCGCGCCACCGTCACCGGCCTGCCCGCCGACCGCAGCGGCGGTTCGGTCGCGGCCTTCACCCACCTGTACATGCCGCTGATGCACCGCCAGGGTTTCGTCGCGCCCAACCTCGGCGAGAAGCAGCCCGAAGCCAGCCCCGGCGGCTTCGTCATGGACTCGCGCCCCGGCCTCTACGAATCGGTGCTGGTGCTCGACTACAAGAGCCTTTACCCCTCGATCATCCGCAGCTTCCTGATCGACCCGATCGGCCTGGTGGAAGGCCTGCGCCACCCCGATGACAGCGATTCGGTGCCGGGTTTCCGCGGCGCACGCTTCTCCCGCACGCGGCATTGCCTGCCGTCCATAGTCGAGCGCGTCTGGCAGGGTCGCGAGACCGCCAAGCGCGAACACAACCAGCCGCTGTCTCAAGCCCTGAAGATCATCATGAACGCCTTCTACGGCGTGCTCGGCTCCAGCGGCTGCCGCTTCTTCGACCCGCGCCTGGCCTCCTCCATCACCATGCGTGGTCACGAGATCATGCGCCGCACCCGCGAGCTGATCGAAGCCGAAGGCTACAGCGTGATCTACGGCGACACCGACTCAACCTTCGTCTGGCTCAAACGCCTTCACGGCGAGGATGACGCCGCGCGTATCGGCCGCAGCCTGGTGCAGAAGGTCAACCAATGGTGGCGCGGGCACCTGCAGCAGGAGTACGGCCTTGAATCCGCGCTGGAGCTACAGTTCGAGACCCACTACCAGCGCTTCCTGATGCCCACCATCCGCGGCGCCGAGGAAGGCAGCAAGAAACGCTACGCCGGGCTGGTGGTACGTGCGGACGGCAGCCGGGAAATGGTCTTCAAGGGCCTGGAGACGGTACGCACCGACTGGTCGCCCCTGGCCCAGCAGTTCCAGCAGGAGCTCTACCAGCGCATCTTCAATCGCCAGCCCTATCAGGATTACGTGCGCGATTACGTGCAACAGACCCTGGCCGGCGAACTGGACGAGCTGCTGGTGTACCGCAAGCGCCTGCGCCGACAACTGGACGACTACACCCGCAACGTGCCGCCCCACGTCCGCGCCGCGCGCATGGCCGACGAATTCAACGACCGCCAGGGCCGTCCGCGCCAGTACCAGAACGGCGGCTGGATCAGCTACCTGATCACCGTGAACGGCCCCGAGCCGCTGGAAACCCGCCGCTCGGCCATCGACTACGACCATTACCTGACCCGCCAGCTGCAACCGGTGGCCGACGCCATCCTGCCCTTCGTGGGCGATGACTTCGGCTCATTGATCGACAAGCAGATGGCGCTGTTCTAGGCAGCTGGTCGGGGGGCTTCGGGAATGCAGGACGCAGTCCTGCCCTAGGGTGGATGGCGCTCTTTCATCCACCATCGGTGTCCAGCCGAGCCTCGAAAAGCGGGCCAGTCCTCAGATGGAGATCAGCCCATGCTCCAGCGCGTACTTCACCAGGGCGGCGGGGGTGTCGATGTTGAGCTTGCGGCGGATGCTGAGGCGGTAGGTTTCCACCGTGCGCACGCTGATATCCAGCTCGCGGGCTACTTCCTTGTTGTTCAGGCCCTTGGCGATCATCGACAGCACCTGCAGTTCGCGGGGAGTCAGCTCGTTCTCGTCGCGACTGTTGGTGGCCAGCTTGCGGGCGATCTCCGGGCTATAGAAGCTGCCGCCGGCGACTATCGCCTCGATGGCGGCGATCAGCTCGGTGGACGGCGCGTTCTTCAGCACGTAGCCGAAGGCACCGGCGTTGATGGAAGTGCGCACGTACTCCTGGTTGTCGTACATGCTGAGGATGAGGATCTTGATGCCCGGATGGAGGCTGCACAGCTTGCGCGTCAGCTCCAGGCCGTTCATGTCCTTCAGGCCGACGTCCACCAGCAGCAGGTCCAGTTCGGTGGAGGCCACCAGCTCCAGCGCCTCCGCGCCGGACTCGGCCTGGGCCACCACCTCGAAACGCGGCATCGCCGACAGCAGGGCTTTCACGCCGTCGCGCACCAGCACGTGGTCGTCGATCAGGGCGATTCTGATGGGGTGGGGAAAGCTCATCACGGCCTCGGAGTTCTAGCGCTCAAGCGCTTTGCACGGGTATCTCGACCTGTAGCTCCGTGCGGCCGTGATAGGAAGAAATGCTGAAGGTCCCACGATGGTGGTCGACCCGTTCCCTGATGTTGCGCAAACCGATTCCCTGGCTCCTGTCCATCAGGCCGGGGTCGAATCCGACCCCGTTGTCTTCCACGCGCAGGGCGATCGCGCGCTTCGATGTGGAGAGCGAGATTATAGCGGCGCTGGCCCGCGAGTGGCGTTCGATGTTGCCCAGCGCCTCCTGAATGATGCGGAACAGCGTGACGGATACATCCTTGTCCACCTGTGCGTCGTCCAGCTCGCGTTCGTACTGGGTGCGGATGGTGGTGCGCTGCTCGAACTCGCGCACCAGTTGGTCGATGGCCGGCGACAGGCCGAGTGTGTCCAGCAGCGACGGCCGCAGGTCGTGGGAGATGCGACGGATCTCACCGATGGCCTCGCCCAGGCGCGCCGTGCCCGCGCGCAGGTTGTCCATTCCCTTGCCCTGCCCATTCTGCAGCTCCAGGTTGGCCAGTTCGAACTGGAACTTGATGGACACCAACTGCTGGCTGATGCCGTCGTGCAGCTCGCGGGATACCCGCGAACGCTCCTCTTCCTGCAGGTGGACGATGCGCTGATTGAGGGCGGAGAGCTTGCGGTCGGCCAGGCGATGCTCGGTGAAGTTGAGCATCAGGCCACCGGTGAACACCACCAGCACCGCAATCAGCGAGAAGGAGGCGATCGCCAGCACCGTGGTCAGCACCCCCGACGCCACCTCCTGGCGGGACTTGAGGGTGGCCACTTCGACATCGTCGATGTAGATGCCAGTGCCCAGCATCCAGCCCCAACGATCCAACATCACCACGTAGGAAAGCTTTTCGGTCACCTGCCCGGAAGACGGCTTCTCCCAGGTGTAGAGCTGGTAACCGTCACCCTTCTGGGCGCTGTCCAGCAGCGCCTGGATCACCGGCAGGCCGTTCTTGTCCTTCATGCCGATGAGTTCCTTGCCCACCAGGTTCGCCTGCCGGGGGTGCATCAGGTTCTTGCCGTGGCGGTCGTAGACGAAGAAGTAGCCATCCAGGCCGAAGTTCGCCCGAGCCAGCATGTTCAGCGCCTGCTGCCGGGCGCCCTCGTCGTCCCGGCCGCTGTCATACAGCGGGGCGATCAGGCTCAGGGCCAGTCCCAGGTAGTTCTTCAGCTCGGCCTTCTTGGCCGCCATGATGCTGCTCTCCACCAGCTTGGCCTGCTCTTCTTCCAGCTTCTGGCTCTGGGCGAAGACCAGGACGCAGATGAACAGCACGGAAACGATGAGCGGCAGGACGCTGAGCGTCACGATCTTGTATTTGAGTTGCATGGTCACTCACTTCATCGCGCGGCCGAGCCGGAACTCGGTAGTTCTACGCATCCGGTGTCGGTAGAACAGCGCATATCAATGGGCGGCTAGCCCGTGAATAGTTGCGCGGCTGTGCTGGCCCCCGCTGCGGCTCGCCAGCTCACCCGCTTCCACAATAACAAGAGATATGAACATGCCCCGTCATACCCGTCTCTATTCTTCCCTGCTCCTGCTGACCGGCACCGCCCTTGGTGCGGCTTCACCCGCCCAGGCCGAGTTCATCAAGGACAGCAAGGCCAGCCTGGAACTGCGCAATTTCTACTTCAACCGCGACTTCCGCCAGGACAATGCGCCCCAGGCCAAGGCCGAGGAGTGGGCCCAGGGCTTCCTCCTGCGCTATGAATCCGGCTTCACCGAAGGCACGGTCGGCGTCGGCGTCGATGCCCTCGGCCTGCTCGGCGTCAAGCTCGACTCCAGCCCCGACCGCAGCGGCACCGGCCTGCTGAAACGCGACCGCGAAACCGGCCGCGCCCAGGACGAATACGGCGAACTCGGCCTCACCGCCAAGCTGCGCGCCTCGAAGAGCGTGCTCAAGGTCGGCACCCTGTTGCCCAAGCTGCCGGTGGTCCAGTACAACGACTCGCGCCTGCTGCCGCAGACCTTCCAGGGCGGCCACCTGAACTCCCTGGAACTCGACGGCCTGACCTTCGACGCCGGCCAGCTCAAGCAGGTCAACCAGCGCGACTCCTCCGACTACGAGGACATGACCATCGCCAACGGCGGCGCCCGCGGTATCAGCTTCCGCCGCGGCACCACCAGCGATGCCTTCAACTTCGCCGGCGCCAGCTACAAGTGGAACGACAGCCTCAGCACCGGCTACCACTACGGCGAGCTGGACGACTTCTACAAGCAACACTATGTCAGCGCCGTGCACCTGCTGCCGCTGGGCGACAAGCAGTCGCTGAAGAGCGACCTGCGCTTCGCCCGCTCCACCGACGAGGGCACCAGCAACGTCGACAACAAGGCCTTCGGCGCCATGTTCACCTACGCCCTCGGCGGCCATGCCTTCGGCCTCGGCTACCAGAGCATGAGCGGCGACACCGGCTTCGCCTACATCAACGGCACCGACCCCTTCCTGGTCAACTACGTACAGATCGGCGACTTCGCCAACAAGGACGAGAAATCCTGGCAGGCCCGCTACGACTACAACTTCGCCAGCCTCGGCATTCCCGGCCTGACCTTCATGACCCGCTACCTGTCCGGCGACAACGTCGACCTCGGCGCCAACCGCGAAGACGGCAAGGAATGGGAACGCAACACCGACATCGCCTACGTGTTCCAGGACGGCCCGCTGAAGAACTTCGGCATCAAATGGCGCAATGCCAC
>NZ_SSON01000053.1 GCF_029871245.1 Pseudomonas sp. BN102
GCTTTCAGTGGGCAGGTGGCGCAGTCGGCTTGGCTGGAGCGGTAGATGATGGTGTTGGCCTTGGTCACCCGCGATCTTGGTTGGGTGAAGGCGCGCCATTCACTGCGTAGCGGTTTGCCGGCTGGGCAGCGGTATTCGTTGGCCTCCTGATTCCAGTGGAAGTCGTTACTGGAGAGGCTGTCGTCCTTGCGCTCGGTCTTGTCCCACACCGGCACATGCGGCTCGATGTCCTTCTCCTCGACCATCCAGGCCAGCATTGGAGCTGTGCCATAGGCGGTATCGCCGATGAGGCGTTCTGGCGTGAGGTCGAACTGCGCTTCGACGCGCTCCACCATCGTTTTGGTCGACTCGACCTCGGCAGTCCGATGCGCCGGGGTGGCTTCCACATCCAGGATCACGCCGTGCTCGGTGTCGATCAAGTAGTTGGTAGCGTAGGCAAAGAAGGCCGGGCCACCTGGCGCGGCGGTCCACCGTGCCTGCGGATCGGTGAGCGAAATCTTCTTGGGCAGGGCTTCGGCCAGCGCTTCCTCATCGAGGGCTTCGAGGTACTCGCGCACGGCGCGGGTGCTGAGCGCCGGATCGCGCCAGTCGACCTCATCGCCCGCCACCCCACGTTGCCGGCTGGCATCCGCCTTGATGATGCTGGCGTCGACGGCGAAGCCTTCACCCTTGACCAGGCCGGCCGCCATGCAGCGCCGCAGCACCTCATTGAACAACCAGCGGAACAGGCCGCTGTCACGAAAGCGGCCGTGGCGATTCTTCGAGAAGGTCGAGTGATTGGGCACTTCATCCTCCAGGCCCAGCCGGCAGAACCAGCGATAGGCCAGGTTCAGGTGCACCTCTTCGCACAACCGTCGCTCGGAACGGATGCCGTAGCAGTAGCCGACCACCAGCATGCGCACCATCAACTCCGGATCAATCGAGGGTCGCCCGATGAGGCTGTAGAAGTCGGCCAGGTGGGCGCAGATCACTGAGGTCCAGGCACTGGTCAATGCTGCGCAGGAGGTGTTGGGGCGGGACGTGCTCTTCCAGATTGAACGAGTAGAACAGGCGCGCCTGTCCTCCCGGTACCTGTCCCATCATGCCGCCTGCTCGCATATCCTCTGCCGGTGGCATGGGCGTACAGCTACTTTTTCAACAGAATCGGCCGATAGCGGCCGGTCACGAAGGGCTGCTGTCGACCGGTTGAGTCCACAACCCAAAGCAGGAGTTGGCAATTAACCGCGCTTGTTCGACGGGGCGCTCAGGTAAGAAACCTGTTCAGCGCAGCGAGTACCGAAGCCTGAATGATGATTTAAAAGACGTCCAAAGGGATCTTCAGATAGCTCACGCCATTGCTTTCTGCTGCGGGGAAATGCCCGGCCCGTATGTTCGTCTGGATCGCCGGCAGCATCAGCGCGGGCATGTTGAGGTTGATATCGCGCGCATTGCGCAGGCAGACAAAATCGTCCTCGGAAATGCCTTCACGGATATGCAGGTTGTGCCGTCGTTGAACACCGATCGTGGTCTCGCACTGGTACTCGTCGCGCCCCGGCGCCTTGTAGTCATGGCCGACAAAGACGCGGGTGCTGTCCGGCAGGCGGAACAGTTTCTGGACCGACGCGTGCAGCTGCGACATCTCCGGCAGGTTCAGCAAGGTCACCATTAAAAGAAAAAAGGCGGCTGGATAGCCGCCAAAAACAACACCCAGTGCAACGTAGATTAGTAAACTAACGGACGCCCGCCTGGCGTAACGCGGCCGGGGTGTAATTGTTCGCCGAAGCTACGGCGCCGAATTCAATGCTGCGATTTTCTTCGTTTTTCAAGCCCAGTACCGAATAGCGGCCGGACTGCAGGTCATAGAGGGCTTCAGCGGTATAGCCAGGCACTTGCTTGTGGTAGTACTGCTGGGCATGCCCTTCACCCACGCGCCACAGTTGGCCGCGCCCGTCGTAATGGTCCACTTCTGCCAGTTGCCAGGTGTCCTCATCGAAGTACATGTGTCGTGTCGCGTAGATGTGACGTTGGCCTGGCTTGACCTTGGCCACCACCTCCCAGACACGGTGCAGTTCGTAGCGGGTCAGGTCCTGATTGATATGCCCGGCCTTGAGGATGTCGGCGTACTTGAGGTTCGGTGAGTCGAGCTTGTAACTGTTGTAAGGGATGTACAGTTCCTTTTTCCCGACAAGTTCCCAGGTGTACCGGTCAGGTGCGCCGTTGAACATGTCGTAGTTGTCCGTCGTGGCCAGGCCATCGGCGGCAGTAGCTGGGCCGTCATAGGAAACCTGTGGCGCACGGCGCACGCGGCGCTGTCCGGCGTTATAGAGCCAAGCGTCACGGGGTTCCTTGACCTGGTCGATGGTTTCGTGGATCAACAACACGTTACCGGCCAGGCGGGCCGGCCCTGTCACTCGCTGGATGAAGTAAAACAGGATGTTTTCGGCTTTGCTCTTGTCCAGGTCAGGCAGTTCACGCGGGTAGGAGATCTCGTCTTCCAGTTGGACCATGCTGAAAGACCCGTCAGCTTGCGGTTGGACGCGGGTTGCCAAGCGGTTGAGGTTGCCGCCCCGATAGCGAGTCAGGTGGTTCCAGAGCACTTCGATGCCATTTTTGGGCACAGGGAAAGCGTAGTAACGGGTATCGGAAAAACCGGTCAGGCCGTTACCGCCATCAACTTCTTCAGTCTTTACCGCGCTGGCCTTGATGACCGAGTAGATGTCTGTTGGCACCGCAGCGGTGCGATGTGTGGGGTAGACCGGGATTTTGTAGCTGTCCGGGTAACGCTTGAACATCGCCAATTGGCCTGCAGACAGCTTGTCCTTGTACTTTTCGGCGGTGGCTGCCGTGATGACGAACAAGGGTTTTTCGTTGGCAAACGGGTCACTCAAAAATCCTTTGCTGTCCACAGTGCCCGCCGTTGTTGGCAGGCCTCCGGTCCAGGCCGGAATACTGCCGTCGGCGTTCGCGGCTTTGAGTCCCCCTATTGGCGTCAGCGTATTGCCCAGCTGTGCGGCCTCCTCGGGAGAGACCTTGGCCATAACGGCCGTGGCCAAAAGCGAAAACGCCAGGGCGCCGGTTTGCACAAGTATTTTTGTTGTTTTCATGTAGTCGCTCTCAAGTTTTGGAACCGCTTGGGAATGCACACCTGCGCGAGCGCAACAGAGTCACGATCGGTTGGGGGGGTTGTGGGTACTGCCGAAGAATCAAGTGCAGGGCTGGGTCAATTCATCGACCCAGGTAAAGCAGGCCAATCATCAGTGCTGCGAGGAACAGCGTCTCGCCCACCAGTAAGGCGATCGGGCGCCAGCCAACTGAAGCGAGTTTTTGCAGCGAAGTTTTCAACCCTAGGGCGGCGATGGCGATCACCAGGCATCCACGCGACGTTTCACTCATTGCGCCGGCCAATGAGGGGGGCAGAAAGCCACTGCTGTTGACCGCGACCAGGCAGATGAAAGCCACCAGGAATCCTGGGATTAGAGGTATCCGCCGCCCGCTGTCCGCTTGCGTGCTCTGCTGTCGGCGAAACAACCAGGCAATCACTACGACGGCGGGCACAAGGAGTGCCACTCGCAGCAGCTTCACAACTGTGGCGATATCGCCGGTGGCCGGAGAAATCATGTAGCCGGCACCGACCACCTGCGCCACGTCATGAATGGTGCCACCCAGAAAGATCCCGGTGTGTTCAGGCGACAGACCCAGCAGTTTGCTGATGATTGGATAAGTGATCATCGCCACGGTCGAGAGTCCGGTGACACCCACCACTGTCAGCAACGTATCGCGCTCGCTGTTCTCATGCTTGGGCAGCACGGCGGAAATCGCCAGGGCCGCCGAAGCGCCACAAATGGCGACGGCGCCACCGGTTAGCACGCCGAAGTCGGCACGCAGGTTCAGCAGGCGAGCACTTACCCAGCCGACAAAAATGGTCGCAGTGACTGCACACACTGCGGCCAGAACCGTTTCCAAACCCAGCGAACCGATCTGTTCCAGCGTAATACGCGCCCCCAGCAGGGCTACACCTATGCGCAGAATCGTCCGTGAGGTGAACTCTATGCCCGGAAGGCAGCGGCTGTCCTCGCTCAGAAAATGGCAAGCCATACCGAAAAGCAAGGCGTAGAGGAGCGTGGGCCCGCCGTAATGATCGGCAATGAAAGCCGAGGCCATGGCGATCGCCAGGCTGACCATCACTCCGGGGCAGAGGGTTTGCACGCGGCCCAGCAGTTGCCGGGGGACGCTGACGGGGCCGGCGCAGTGCGCGTCTTTGATCATCGTGGGTATCTCGTGCTCGCCCGGCTGCGGCAGGCCGTTAGCCGGGTCGCTGTTTTCACTCGGTTGCCGCGTGCTCGAAGCACGGCAGGCTGCGGTCGATGGCCACCCAGGGCTGCGCCGAGGCGCACCACAGGTGCAGGTTGGGCGTGGCGATCGCAGCATCGGCCAGGGTGCCGGCCTTGACTGCGAACACGCCGGGCATCGCGGCGATTTCGGAGTACAACGCCGAGCCACAGCAGGTGCAGAAGTAACGCTTGACCGGTAGGCCGCTACCGCCGGACTTGGCGTAGCAGCCGAGGCTCGCGCCCTCGACCAGGAAGCCTTCAGCCGGCACCAGCAGGTTGACCGAGAAGGCGCTGCCGGACTGTTTCTGGCAGTCGCTGCAATGGCAGACAGCGGTGGTCAGCGGGGCGAGGGGGGTGGAGTAGTGGATGGCGCCGCACAGGCAGCTGCCTTGGATGGTGTTCATGAGCGTTCTCGTAGTTGGAAGGGTTATGCCGCAGCCGCTGCGGCGGGCTGCCAGTCGCGGGCCTGCTGGCTGGTTTTGCGGAAGCTGTGCCGGGCGAGAAGCAGCAGCGGGCACGCCAGGGCGCAGGCGATCAGCGTGACGATCAGGATCGAGTAGCGAATGGCGGCGGGGTCGACCAGCAGGTAGTCGGTGATCACACCCACCGCGACCGGGCCGATGCCAACACCGAGCAGATTGAGCAGGCCGGTGAACAGGGCGATGAACTGTCCGCGCATCGGTGTAGGCGCTATTTCGACGATCAACGCCGGGCCGACGCCGAACAGGCAGACCCAGAGGGCAGCGGTGAGGGCCAGGCACGGCAGCGCCAGAGGGGCGCTGGGCGCCAGCAGTAGCGGCGTGGCGCACAGCGGCAGGACGATGCTGGCGATGATCGCGACGCGCAGGTTGCCATTGGTCACGCCGCGGCGGCGCCAGTATTCACCCAACCAGCTGGCGCCGAGCACACCGAGCGGCGAGCTGACGCACATGATCAGCCCCATGACAGTGCCGGCCTTGGCGTAACTCCAACCGAACTCGCGGACCAGGTAGCTGGGTACCCAGGCGCCGCCGCCATACACCGCGGCGTTGTAGCAGCCCATACCGACCACGATGGCGACGAAGGTGCGCCGATTTGTGCGCAGGAAAGCCAGCACTTCGCCCAGCGGCACCGCCGGCGGGGCAGAAGCCGGGGTAATCCGCCCGGCGCGATTCAGTCGCGGCTCTGGCACGCCGAACATCAGCAGCAGAATGAACAGGCCCGGCAGGCCGATCGACATCAGCGTGGTCTGCCAGGGCGCCAGGGTGCCGAGCAAGGGCAGAGTCAGTGGATGGGCGCTGAAGTAGCCGAGTACCAGGCCGGTGGCGAGTAGACCGCCGCCAACGCCGACCGGGCCGCCGGCGCCAAACACGCCGAGGGCGCGGCCGCGTTTCTCCGGCACGAACAGGTCGCTGATCAGCGACACGGCACCCGGCAGCAGCACCGCCTCGCCGACCGCCACACCGACGCGTGCCAGCAGCAGGTGCCAGAATTCCGTGGCCAGGCCGCTGGCGGCCGTGGCCAGGCACCACAGGCCGATGCCGGTAGCGATGATCATTCGGCGGTTGCCGCGGTCGATCAGGCGGGCGATCGGCAGGCCGGCCAAGGAGTAGAAGGCGGCGAAGGTGAAGCCATGGAGCATGCCCATCCAGGTGTCGTTGACGTGCAGCGATTGCTGGATCGGCCCGACCAGCAGGCTGAGCACCTGGCGGTCCATGATCGAGAAGACGTAGGCGAGCAGCAGTACGCCAAGGGCGTAGTTGGCCTGGCCGCGGCTCGGCAGGTAGGGCGCCGAGCTGGTCGTGACCGGAGCCTGGATAGTCGTGGTGCTGGACATCGGCAGTTCACCTCAATGGCTTGTTTTTGTAATCGAGGCCGCGCGGCGGGCAGGCCGCCGCCGCGGTGCTGCGTTAGCGCGCCGCCGGGATGGCGTCGGCCTGCTGCCAGAGGTTGTTGTCCTGCCAGATGTTTTCCTTGCGCCAGTGCGCCGGCAGCTCGGCACCGGTGTGCTGGATGACGCGGCCGATCAGCAGCTTGAGTTGCTGCGCTTCGTCGTAGGACAGCGCTTCCAGGGCACTCATCTCGGCGGCCTTGGCGAAGGCCAGCCACTGGATCGCCAACTGACGGCCCTTGTCGGTGAACAGCACGCGCTGTTCGTGCAGGGTCAGCAGGTCGTTGTGCAGCCAGGTGGCCAGTTGCTCCGGGGCCAGCGCCTTGCCGGTGAATTCGAACAGTTGGCGCAGCTCGTCCAGGGTCCGCCCTTCGCTGAAGCTGAGGATGCCGAGCAGCTCGAAGTCGCTGTCCTGCATGCCCATAGCCTTCAGTTGCTGGCGAATCGGCAGTTGCAGTTGGTAATAGGCGCGACCGAGCAGAAAGCCCAGCCAGTTTTCGCCGTAGATCACGCTTTCCTGGCCACGTGGGGCTGGTGGCACCAGGCGTCGGTAGCCGCCGCTGTGGAACACCAGCGGCGCTTTGTCGAAGCGGTCGAACGCCAGCACTTCACCGACCAGGATGATGTGGTCACCACCCTCGTACTGATAGGTGGTCTTGCACTGGAAGCGCGCCGAGCAGCCATCCAGCAGCGGAATTTCGCTGGGGCCGCGTTGCAGGTCGAGACCGGTGAACTTGTCAGCGCCGCTTTTGGCGAAGCGGTTGGACAGTGGCTCCTGATCGGTCGCCAGGATGTGCACGGCGAAGTGCGAACCTTCGGTGAAGGCGTGTGCCGACGAGGAATCCTTGTTGATGCTCCACAACACCATCGGCGGGTCGATCGACACCGAGTTGAAGCTGTTGGCGGTCAGCCCATAGTCCTGGCCGTCCGGACCTCGGGTGGTGACGATGGTCACGCCGGTGGTGAAGGCGCCGAGCGCCTGGCGGAATTGCTTGGGGTCGAAGGGGGAAGTGTTCATCGACGGGTACTCCACCGCCACCGGACGGGCCGGCGGCGGCTGATTGTTGTTGGATCGGAGTGGCTCAGCGGTTGAGCAGCGGCATGACCAGACGGCCGAAGCGCTCGGCTTCTTCGTGGTGTGGGTAGCCGGAAAGGCAGAAACCGCTGCAACCGGCATCGACGAACGCCAGCAACTGGTCGGCGACCTGCTGCGGGTTGCCCACCACAGCAATACCGGCACCGGGGCGCACTTCGGTGATACCGGTCCACAGGTGCGGAGTCATCTTGCGGCCGACGGTTTTGGAGAGCTCTTTCATCCGTTGGTTGGCAACGGACTCGGCCATCATGGTCTTGACCTGTTCGGTCCAGGCCGGATCAGCGCCGTTGACCAGCGTATCGGCCGCGGCCCAGGCTTCCTCTTCGGTTTCCCGGCAGATGATCTGCAGGCGCATGGCGAACTCGATATCTTCGCCGCGGCCGTACTTGGCGGCGCGTTCGCGCATTTCCTTGATCTGTTCGCCGATGCGCTCCGGGTAGTCGCCCCAGAACAGGTGTACGGCGGAGTGCTTGGCAGAAATTTCTGCTGCATGCTCCGAACCACCGCCGAGGAAGAACGGCGGGTGCGGTTGCTGGAAGGGGGCTGGTATGACTTTCGGGCCGTGTGCCTGGTGGTACTTGCCTTCGTATTCCACGCCTTCCTCGATCCACAGGCGCTTCATCAGCTCGACTTCTTCCTCCAGCTGTTCGTAGCGCCCTTCCTTGGAAGCGATCTGGCCCTCGGCGTAGGCGTCTTTCTCGCTGAGGCCGGCAATCAGGTTGATGTAGATGCGCCCCTTGGACAGTTGATCGAAGGTGGCGAACATCTTGGCCTGGGCGACCGGGTGGATGAAGCCGGGCTTCACCGCCACAAGGGCTTTGAGCTTCTGGGTACGGGCGATCACGAACGAGGCGGTCACCCAGGCATCCCAGCAGAAGGGCGTAACTGGGACCAGCACGTAATCGAACCCGGCCTGTTCGGCGGCGACGGCTACCCGCTCGAAATGCTCGAGGGACTGGGGAATGCTTTTGCTCGGATCGCTGAAGGTAGTGGTATCGCCAATGGTTGGAATGAACCAACCCATCTGCAGGGGTTTCTTGTTGTTCATGGTGGGGCTCTCGCGCAGTGGAACTGTGGAACCACTACAACAAAGCCTTTGCGATGAAGGAAGTGAATATGTAGCATTCGAGGAATGCACAATATTAATACCAGAACCCTCGACCTGAACCTGCTGGTGGTCTTTGCCACTCTGTGGGAAACCCAGAACGTCACCCGCGCCAGCGAGCGCCTGTCGCTCAGCCAATCGGCTGTTAGCCATGCGCTGCGCCGCTTGCGTGAGCGTCTTGGCGACGAGCTGTTCGTGATCGGGCGCGGCGGCCTGGTGCCGACGGCACGCGCGGCCGAACTGATCGGTCCGGTGCGCGACGCGCTGTCCCGTCTGGACGACGTTCTGCAAGGTTCTGCGCCCTTCGTGCCGGCAGCGGTGCAGCGCAAGTTCCGCATCGCCTCCGGCGACTTCGTCGAGTTCCTGATCCTGCCGCGCCTGATCCAGCACATCGCGCGGGAGGCACCAGGGGTGATGATCGAGGTGGTGCCGCTGCCGCCGAGCAGTAGGGTTTCAGCGCTGCTGGAAAGCGGCGAGATCGACCTGGTCATCAGCACGCCGATGACGCTTGGCGCAGGCCTGCGCCATGAGCCAATCACCACCGTTTCGTTGCTCACCCTGATCTGGCAGCGTGAAGGCCTTCCGCCTGGGCGCTTCCCGCTCGACCTCTACCTGGAAAGGCCGCAGGTGATGATCGAAATGCATCAACGGGATGGCAACATTATCGACCAGACGCTACAGGCCCAAGGGTTGGCGCGGCGCATTGGCGTACTGGTGCAGAACTTCATGGCGATGCCGGTGATCGCCTCGCAGACCGGCTACATCTGCAACCTCCCGGGGCCCATCGCCGAGGCGTTCGCTGCAACCTTCGGTCTCAGTTGCCACGAGCCGCCAGTCGACTTCCCGGCGCCCGAGCTGGTGGCGTACTGGCACTCGCGGTTCGATGCCGATCCGGGTTTGCAGTGGTTGCGCGAACAGGTGAAGAGCTGTGCGGTTCAGCTCCCCTGAGCGGCTCAGCCTAGGCACGGTTTTAAGTCATTGCTGGGCTGAGGCGGATATCGATATGCATACTTTGCATATGTGAAATTTCAAGGATTCATTTTACTCATTGCATTACTACCAATCCAATGGAGGTCAGCCCCAACAATAAAACCCACAGGGACAACCATGACTGCCATTGATCCGCGCACGCGTCTCCTATTGGAAGCGCCCATCGTGCCGACCGTCTTGCGATTGGCGGCTCCCAACGTATTGGTAATGATCGTCCAGGCCTCTGTTGGCCTCATCGAAACCTATTTCGTCGGCAAGCTTGGCAGCGACGCGCTGGCCGCAATGGCGCTGGTATTTCCGATTGTCATGCTGATGCAGATGAGCTCCGCTGGTGCGATAGGAGGTGGCATCGCCTCGTCGATCGCGCGAGCCCTTGGCGCGCAACGCCGGGAAGATGCCGATGCTCTGGTGTTGCACGCGATGGTCATTGCGCTCGGTTTCGGCCTTGCATTCACGGTGACACTCCTACTGGGGGGGCGGTGGTTGTATGCGCAGATGGGGGGCACCGGGGCGTCGCTGGAGGCAGCGTTGGTCTACTCGCACTGGGTATTTGCAGGTTCCGTGCTGGTGTGGCTGTTCAACGTGCTGTCTGCGGTAATCCGGGGCACCGGCAACATGGCAGTGCCCGCCAATGTGACGGTCGCAGGTGCTGTAGTGCTTATCCCGCTGTCACCCTTGCTCATCTTCGGCTGGGGGCCGGTACCCGGCATGGGCATTGCCGGTGGCGCGGCGGCCCTGCTCCTGTACTACCTCGGCGGTACGGTCGTGCTCTGGATGTACCTGCGCACGCCGCGCAGCCTACTCAAGCCGAAGCTGATGAGCGTACGGCTTCGCTGGCCTCTGTTTCGCGACATCCTGTGGATTGGCCTGGTCGGCCTGATTGCAACGGTGGCCACTAACCTGTCAATCGGCATCGCGACGGCGCTGTCGGGGCAATTCGGCCCGGACGCGATTGCTGGCTACGGCACCGCCGCACGTCTTGAATACTTGCTGGTGCCGCTGGCATTCGGCTTTGGCGCACCGCTGCTGGCCATGGTCAGTACCTGTATCGGTGCCGGTGACAGAGCACGCGCCCTCAAGGCCGCGTGGGTTGGCGCCGCGATAACCTTTGCGATCACCGAAACGATCGGTTTGGCAGCGGCAATCTTCCCGCGCCCCTGGCTAATGTTGTTTGGCAATGAGCCGGCAATGCTTGAGGCTGGCGCCCAATACCTGCAAGTGGTCGGTCCGTTGTACGGCTTCTTCGGCCTGGGACAGGTGTTGCATTTCGCATCGCAAGGCGCGGGGCGTCTGTTCTGGCCTGTGATTGGCAACCTCGCACGTCTGGTTGTGGCTGGCCTTGGAGGCTGGCTTGCCTTGCGCTGGGGCGGCAACCTGATGCACGTATTCGTTGCTCAGGGCGTGGCGTTCGTGGTGTATGGCCTCGTCATCACTGCCACGATAGCCGGTGGTGCGTGGTTCGGCCGCGCGAGTTGGCCGCGCAGCACTGCCGCTTTGATGCGGCGCATCCAGCCGACTTGATCATTCCTGCATGTATCCACTGCACTTCTTGATTCGGTTTGGGCTATGTGTGACCGGCCGCTTCTGGCCCAGGCTGTTTAAAAACGTGGCTGGCATCCTTGCAATGCTGCCGGCAAGTTTCATCGCAGGAGCGGTCAATGAAGCGTTTCATCCAGGGCGAGTGTCGAGGCCAAAGCACACTGCTGCCCGAGAGCCTGGATGATTACGTGGCGGACACCAACCCGGTGCGGGTAGTCGATGTGTTCGTCGATGAACTCGACCTTGGCCGACTAGGTTTCGAAGGGGTGGTCCCGGCGGAAACGGGCAGACCGGCCTACCATCCTGCCGATCTCCTGAAGATCTACATCTACGGTTACCTCAACCGCATCCAGTCCAGCCGTCGCCTCGAACGCGAGGCCCAACGCAATGTCGAGCTGATGTGGCTGACCGGCCGCCTGATGCCGGACTTCAAGACCTTCGCCAACTTCCGCAAGGACAACGGCACGGCAATTCGTCGGGTCTGCCGGCAGTTCGTGGTGCTGTGCCAGCAGCTCGGTTTGTTTTCCGAAGCGCTGGTAGCCATCGACGGCAGCAAGTTCAAGGCGGTCAACAATCGCGACCGCAACTTCACCAGTGCCAAGCTGCAACGTCGGATGGAGGAGATCGAGTCCAGCATCAGCCGCTACCTGACTGCGCTCGACACTGCCGACCGCCAGGAGCCTGCGGTGGCACAGGCCAAGGCCGAACGTCTGCACAGCAAGATCGCCGCCCTGAAAACCAAGATGCAGGAACTTCGGGATATCGAGGGCCGGCTTGAGGCCGCACCGGACAAACAGATCTCCCTGACCGATCCCGATGCCCGCTCGATGATGACGCGCGGCACCGGCCTGGTTGGTTACAACGTCCAGGCCGCGGTCGACACCAAACATCATCTGATCGTGACGCACGAAGTCACCAACGACGGCGTCGACCGTGATCAATTGAGTGCCATGGCCAAGCAAGCGCGCGAAGCCATGGGCGTGGAGTCACTCTCGGTGGTCGCCGACCGGGGGTACTTCAAGAGCGAGGAAATCCTCGCCTGCCACGAGGCGGGCATCACCGCCTTCGTACCCAAGGCCAAGAGCTCGGCCGCCGCCGCAGCGGGTTGCTTGGGCCGCGATGATTTCATCTACGACGCGGCCCACAACGAGTACCGCTGCCCAGCCGGAGAACGCCTGATCTGGCGTTTTTCGACGGTTGAGAAAGGGCTAAAGCTGCACCGTTACTGGAGTTCGCATTGCCAAGGTTGTGCGTTGAAAGATCAGTGCACACCGAGCGCACAGCGGCGGGTGAGTCGCTGGGAACATGAGTCGGTGCTCGACGCGATGCAGTCCCGCCTGGATCAGGCACCGGAGATGATGCGCATCCGCCGCCAGACGGTGGAGCATCCGTTCGGCACGTTGAAGGCCTGGATGGGCGCCACCCATTTCCTCACCCGAACGCTCGAGCGGGTGAGCACGGAAATGAGCCTGCATGTGCTCGTCTACAACTTCAAACGGGTGCTGAACCTGTTGGGCAATAGCGCGCTGATGGCGGCAATGAAGACCTGAAACCCCGTTGGCTGCCCACAGAACTCGACGCACAGCATCGTGGAAGCCGCACTTGCCCGAATCAGCTGAATGCCTCGGATCGACACGCCAAGCGCCCACGGGGCCGCTGGAGGCTGCTAGAACCTTCAATATCCAGCTATCCATCACCCGCTGCGTTTTTACACAGCCTGGGCCAAGAGCTGCCATTCGGTAACGGCGGCATCGGCCCCTTCGCGGCCGTTCGAAAATGTCTACGAGATTACAGGCGATTCACTGCTGACCTCGATGCGCAAGCAACCAGCGCCGCGCCAACGGGCCTACTACCAGTGATTGATCTTCGCCAGCTTCAGCTTGTTCTGGACCGTGGTACCAATCGCACTAGCTCGGCACCATGGTTTGTCGCAGACCCAAATTGCGCTTTTCACCTTTGGTGGAGGATATCCGCGCCCTAGCTGGACCAGTGGCTGAGCGCTACTCGACGCCGGGCATGCGCGCAAGATGTCTTTGATCTCGATGGCAATCGCCTCGGATGCTTTGTTGATTGAATGGACCGGCCCCGATGCCAGCGCGGCGGGACTTGCCCTCACCGGAATCCTGCTGGATTTCGCCGTGCAGATGAACATGGTGCTAGGCCAGCGCGCGGTGTACGCGCTCGATCCGGCCAGCCGCGCTCGGCGTCATGCGCTGTACATGATCAGCATCTTCATCGGCGGCGCCATCGGTTCCGCGCTGGCCGGTCCACTCTACGAGGCAGCTGGCTGGCCTGCGGTCATGCTTGTGGGGGCGTGTAGCCGGTCATCGCCCTGGTCGCCTTTGTGTGCAGAGAGCCCGAGCTTGGTTGATCGATCCACGGCCCCGGGCGCAAGCTACGTCCTTTTGTATCCCCGTTGGTTGTAGTCCATGAAAAGCGTCGCAGTTGTGTTGTTTCAAGACCTTCTTCTGCTCGATGTAGCCGGGCCGGTAGAGGTGTTCTCTATCGCTAATCGTTTCCTCGATCCGGCGGATTGCTACGAGATAACGACGATTGGCTCGGATGAGCTGCGTGTGCGCGCCTCCAATGGGATAGCGCTCACTGCTGACACGCACATTGAACATGCGCCCGGGACCTACGACGTATTACTGGTGCCGGGCGGTCCGGGTGCATACAACCAGGTGTTCCCGCGACTGCAGGGCTGGTTGCGCACCGTGGCCCCCCAGGTCAGGTGCCTGGCCTCCATCTGTACTGGCGCCTTCATCCTGGGGCAGGCTGAACTGCTCGATGGTCGTCGCGTCACAACACATTGGAACTACACCGAAAGGCTGGCTAAACGCTTCCCCAAGGCCGAAGTCGAAACGGACCAAGTGTTCGTGAGAGACGGAAACCTGATCACCTCCGGTGGAGTCACCACCGGGATCGATCTGGCACTGTCCATCGTGGCTGAAGATCACGGGAAGGAGATTGCGCTGGCGGTTGCCAAAGTACTGCTGGTGGTGATGAAGCGTCAGGGCGGGCAGATGCAGTTCAGTCCTCTGGTTGCCGCTGTGGCCAAGGAGGATTCGCCCATCGCCAAAGTGCAGAACTACGTTCTGGACAATGTGACCGAGGACTTCAGTGTCGAGCGATTGGCCGGCCTTGCGGCCATGAGTTCGCGTCATTTCTCCCGGGTGTTTATCCGCGATGTGAATATGACGCCCATGGAGTTCGTCCAGCGCGCGCGTATTGATCGTGCCCGGAACCTGCTGGAAGCCACCGATATCCCGCTGAAGACGGTGGCCTATCGCAGTGGTTTCGGCAGTGTGCGGCAGATGCGCGAGCTGTTCAGCAACAAGCTTGGGCTCACGCCCGCGCAATACCGGCGCCAGTTCAGCTAGGCAAACGATGTCCGTATAGCGCCTTTGTTTGGCTGTCTTCGTCTCCGTGTCGAGGTTGTCCGGTCGTGAATGACTGACATGCTATGCGTGAAGCCTCGATTTGGAGAGGTGCTCGACCTCGGGCGGGAGATTGCATTGCCTGTAGTTGGCTGCGGTGAACCTGGCTGGGTGTTTCTGCGCCTGTGATTGCGTGAACGAACTCAGAACGATCCGTGCCGATGTGGTGTTGAAATTCGGCCCTTTCCGCTACTACGTGCAGCGCCGGCTGATCCTGCACGGCGAGAGACCGCTACGGGTGGGCAGCCGGGCCCTGGAAATCCTCCACCTGCTGCTCGAACACGCCGGCAGCGTGGTCAGTAAGGAAACCATCCTGGCGCGGGTGTGGCCGACGACGGTGGTCGAGGAGATCAACCTGCGGGTGCATATCGCCGCCTTGCGCCGCGCCCTGTCCGACGGCAAGGGTGGTCAGCGCTACATCGCCAACATCCCGCAGCGTGGCTACAGCTTCGTCGCCGACGTGCAGCTGAACGAAGCCGCCGAAATCGTCCCGGCCGGGCCGTCCGGCGAGATACTGCACAATCTGCCCGGGCGCTTGTCGCCGATCATCGGGCGGGATGCCATCGTCGACGATCTGGTGCGCAAGATGCCAGCGCGGCGTCTGATGACGCTGGTCGGGCCGGGGGGGATGGGCAAGACGACCATCGCCCTGCGAGTGGCCGAACTGGTGTTGCCGCACTACGAGGACGGCGTCTACTTCATCGACCTCAGCACCCTGGCCGACCCGGCGCTGGTCGCAGCCAAGGTCGCCAGCACCCTGGGCCTTGCGCTGCCCGGCGAGGGCGCCTTGTGTGGCCTGGACTACTACTTGCTTCATCGCCACATGCTGTTGGTGCTCGACAACTGCGAGCACCTGATCGATAGCTGCGCCGCGCTGGCTGTGGGCCTGCTCATGAGCGCCCCGCGCCTGGCCATTCTGGCGACCAGCCGCGAGCCACTGCTGACGGAGGGCGAGTGTGTGCAACGGTTGGAGGCGCTGACCATCCCCGCGCCCGCGACGTCGTTGCCCAGCGAGATGGCGCTAACCTATTCGGCCGTGCGCCTGTTCGTCACCCGGGTGGCAGCATACCTCCCCGGTTTTGTCCTGCGCGCCCAGGATGTCGCCGTGGTCGCGGAGATCTGTCGTCGGCTGGATGGCATGCCACTGGCGATCGAGTTGGCCGCCGCGCAGATCGAGGTGCTGGGACTGCATGGTCTGCTGGGGCAGCTGGAGCACTGTCTGCAGCTGCTGACTCATGGGCGAAGGACGGCAGCGCCCCGCCACCAGTCGCTGCGGGCGGTGCTGGATTGGAGCCATGCCCTGTTGAGTCCGCTGGAGCAAACCGTGCTGCACCGATTAGCGGTGTTCAAGGTGGCGCTCTCACTGGACAAGGCGGTCAGGCTCACCGCCTGCAGGGCAATCGACGAAGCGCAGGTGTTCGAGGCTATTACGCAACTGGTGGCCAAATCCTGGCTGTCGGTGGAACTGATCGATTCCGTGGTGCATTACCGCCTGCTGAACACCTCGCGTGCCTATGCGCTAGAGAAGCTCAGGGCCGCTGACGAGTATCGGCAGGGCCAGCAGCGTTATGCCCAGCACAGGAACATGCGAGTGATCCAGGGCTAAAAAAACTGCCCTGAGCGCAGACTCAGGCGGAAGCGGCAAGCTAGGCCGAGCATTCGTCGAGCAGTTGCCGGGCGCTGAGCAGGTCCGGGGTGGCAAAACCCTCGGTGAAGCGGCCATACACCTGCTTGAGCAGCGCGTGGGCTTCCTGCTGGCGGCCTTGTTGCTGCCACAGCCGTGCGAGGCTGCAGGCCGCACGCAGCTCCCAGGCCAGGGCGCCTTGGTGACGGGCGATGGTCAGCGCCTCCCCTAGGAGCGACTCCGCGCGATTCAATTCGGGAGTCTCGCGGGCCAGCAGGTCCACGGCCCCGGCGCGGAGCACTTCCGCGGTGACCCACCCGGCCTGGCCGGATTGCGCGCGAGCAAGCAGCGCGTCATCGACATAGGCCGGGTTCAGGGTGGCCATGATGTCCTTGATCATCCCTTCGCCTGGTAGGGCGGGTTCGCTCCCGGGGGGCGCCCCCGGCGTCAGGGTTTCGCGTTCGTAGTGCTGGGCCCAGCCGTGGAACATATTCATGGACAGCTTGCGGGTCTGCTCCAGCAGCAACGTGAGCAGCTCGCGGCTGGCTACGACATGGCCGTTGTAGCGGGCGATCGCCCAGGCCGACAGCGCCAGCGTGTAACAGAGCGAGGTGCCGTGCTCAATGCGCTGGGCCAGGTCTAGCGCCTGCATCGCATGGTGCCACGCTTGCTCCGGGAAGCCTTGCAGCCAGAGGACGCGGGCCAGCAGGGTCAGTGCGGCGACCTTTTGGTCGTACTGTACGCCGAAGCCGTTAGTGAAATGGCCGGCTGGCGGGTTACAGGCAATATTCGTCAGCGCGTAGTCGGCATACTGTCTGGCCTGCAGCTGATTGCCGGCGAAGTGCTGGGCCAGGCCGCCCATGCGCTGCAAGCTGAGCGACAGTTCAGGGGCGTCACACCGGCAAAGTCGGTCGAAGTGCCGAGTCTGCTCCAGCGCCGCTGTATAGTCGGCGCGGCTCAGGTTGACTGCCATTAGTCCCGAAGTGGCCTTGAGCTGCCCGGCCACGTTTTGGCAGCGCTCGGCCAGTCGCCCCGCGTTGACGAAGGCATCGATCGTCTCCGGGGTACCGCCGCGGGTGTGGTACCAGATGCTGCCCAGCACCAGCGTGAGCGTCATCTGGAGTGTCGGGCAGGGCTGGTCGCAGGCTTGCAGCATGGCGAGGGCCGTGGCCGCATAGTGGCCGTGCTCCTTGAGCAGCGACAACTCCTGCCAGAGCGGCGTCGAGCAGGCGGTGAGGCGAATGGCGACCTCTTCATCGCCTTGCGCCGAGAAACCCCAGTCGAGCGCGGCGCGCAGATCGTCCACGCGCGGTGCGAAGCGCTTGATCCAGTGCTGGGTAGGGGTGACTTCCCACTCCCGCTGAGCCTGGTTCATCAGTGTCAGGCAGTACTGTGCGTGACGCCGGCGTACTTGCTGCTCCTCTGCTGCTTCACGCAGCTTCTCGAGCGCGTATGTGCGAGTCGTATCCAGCAGTCGGTAATGCACCTGTTCGTCGGTCACCTCTGTACTCACCAGTGATTTGGCCACCAGTTGGCTAATCGTGAGGCACGGTCGGACCATTGGTTCGTCGGTTCCAATCAGGGCAGCTGCGGCGTCCAGGGAGAAGCTTGCAGGGAATACGCTGAGCCGACGCAGGCTGGCCTTTTCTAACGCCGGCAGCAGCTCATAGCTCCAGTCGAGCGTGGCGCGAAGTGTCTGCTGGCGAGCGGGGGCAGTGCGCCGCCCTCTGTTGAGCAGACGAAAGCTGTCGGCCAATTGCGACAGCACTTCGGCCACGCCCAAGGCGCCAATCTGCGCAGCGGCCATTTCGATCGCCAGGGGTATACCGTCCAGTCGACGACACAGCTCGGCGGCCGCCGGCAATTCACTCTCCGTCAGTTCAAACCGGCCCTCGTTGGCGATTGCCCGCTCCACCAGCAGCTGTAGTGCCGGGAAGCCAAGCGCCTGGGACATAGCCATAGCCGGCGCGGGTGGTGGACAGGTAAGTGGCCCCACGCGTTGAACATGTTCGCCTTCGGCACGCAGGACCTCACGGCTGGTGGCCAGGATGTCGATGAGCGGGGCCGCCTTGAGCAGGGTTTCTGCCAACCCGGCCACCGATTCAACCAAGTGTTCGCAGTTGTCCAGAATTAGCAGGATCTGCCTATCGCGCAAGTAATGGGCCAGTTCGCCTATCGGCTCATCGCCCTGCAGGGTCAGGTCGAACGCCGCAGCAAGGGTTTGAGGTAGTTGCGCAGCCTTGTCGAGCGGGGCCAGGTCGAGTAGTCGGACGCCCTGCGGGTAGTTTGCCAGCAGCCGTTCAGCGACGTGCAGCGCCAAAGTGGTCTTGCCAATGCCTCCTGGGCCCACCAGGGTGACGAACCGCTGCTGACGTATCTTCCGGGCCAAACTGTCGACCATTTTTCCGCGACCGATCACGGGGTTCAGCCGGCGGGGGAGATTGTGCGTGTGCGCATTGTGCGAGTCTGCAGGCGCGTGCCAGGAGACCGATGCGACCAGGCTGTAGCCGCGCAGGGGGATGGTGGCGATATAGCGCCGGCCGTCTCGATCCTCACCAAGTGCCTTGCGCAGGGCGGCGATATGCACCCGCAGGTTGATGTCTTCCACCACGCTGCGAGGCCACACCCGAGCGATTAGTTGCTCCTTACTGACCACATTGCCGGCGTGCTCCAGCAGTACCAGGAGGATATCCAAAGCACGACTGCCCAGATGCAGGGGAAGGCCGTTGGCCCGCACCAAGCGCTTGTGCGGGAGAATCTGGAGGTTTCCAATTCGGGCCACTCGATCAGTGGCAAAGAGCGATTGCACCTGCTGGTCGTTTCCTCCGACTGGAGCCGGTTCAACCACGGCGGCAACTCCGTCCAAATCCATGCGCGAATCCTCGTCTTTGACGGGTGAAGGGGCATAGGTCCGTGCCGCTAGTTTTCAGAAATTTTGCAAGGACTTTTCCTTTGGTGCAACGGTGTGTTGCCAAACGGACAACTAATCGGCGAAGCAGCGAGGATTAACAACCATTAACTCGCCTAGTCGCCAGGCAAGGCCAAAACTAACGACCAGACGCCATTGACCGGACGCCATCGGGCTACCTGCGGTGTCAGTCATCAGGCGCCGCTCTCAGGGCGGCACCTCACTCAATCCATCAGGGGACATGCAGCATGAATCTGCAGAAAAGCCTTATTGCCGCTGTACTTGGCCTGGCTGGCGGTGTTGCCTTTGCCGCCGTCAGTCCGGGAGTGGAACAGGACACGAAAAGGTTTCTCGACGCCCTGGAGGCAGCTGGCGGCAAGCCGCTTGAGCAGATGACCGCACAGGAAGCACGCTCCGTTCTGGTGGGCGCGCAGGCCTCAGTCAAGGTCGACTTCTCCGGAACCCGCACCGAGGAAAAGACCATCCAGGCGGGCGGTCAGTCGATCAAGCTGACTATCGTTCGCCCTGATGGCGCTGGGGGCGTGTTGCCAGTGTTCATGTTCTTCCATGGTGGAGGCTGGGTGCTGGGTGATTACCCAACCCATGCGCGTCTGATTCGCGATTTGGTGGTCAATTCCGGGGCGGTGGCTGTCTACGTCGACTACACCCGCTCTCCGGAGGCGCAATACCCGACAGCGATAAATCAGGCCTATGCCGCAACCCAATGGGTAGCCACGCATGGTGACGAGATTGGTGTCGATTCCTCCCGGTTGGCGGTTGCTGGCAATAGCGTGGGAGGCAACATGGCGGCGGTGGTCAGCCTGATGGCCAAGGAGCAGGGAACCCCGCAGATCCGTTTCCAGGCGCTGCTGTGGCCGGTCACGGACGCCAACCTGGAAACTCCCTCCTATAACCAGTTCGCCCAAGGTCACTTCTTGACCAAACCGCTGATGAAGTGGTTCTGGAACAACTACACCACCGACGATAAGCAGCGCGCGCAGATCCATGCCTCGCCGTTGCGCGCTTCGCTTGAGCAACTCCAGGGGCTGCCGCCCGCTCTGATTCAGACGGCCGAGTTCGACGTGTTGCGCGACGAGGGCGAAGCCTACGCGCGCCGGCTCGACGCGGCCGGCGTCGCGGTGACCGCTACTCGTTACAACGGAATGATTCACGACTTCGGCCTGCTCAACCCGCTGGCGCATATCAACGCTACGCAGTCGGCCATGTTGCAGGCCGGGGTGGAGCTGAAGAAGCACCTGCAGTAAGCCACCCGATACGGACCAATCGGGGGCTGCACACATGAGCCCCAATACCACGCCGCGACGGTGCCTAAATCTGAGCTCGGGCTGAGCTTGGCGGTGCAGTGTCGCTCTCGTTCCGTCCATCAGACGCCGGTCGTTTAACGCGTAGTCCGGTGACACTCACATACACCACCCGCTTAAACCACGAGGAAACCACCATGGCAATCGCCAAAGCAGCTCCAGGCAAGACCCTGCTCGACCCGACCAATCACACCCTGATCATGATCGATCACCAGTCGCAGATGTCTTTCGCCACCAAGTCGATCGATGCCGTTACCCTGCGCAACAACGCCGCGCTGGTGGCCAAGGCCGCCAAGGAGTTCGCGGTATCGACCATCCTCACCACCGTTGCGGAAAAGAGCTTCTCCGGGCCGATCTTCGATGAGATCAAAGCGGTCTTCCCCGACTACAACGTCATCGACCGGACGAGCATGAATACCTGGGAAGACGAGCGTATCGCCGTCGAGGTGAACGCGGCGGGCAAGCAGAAGATCGTCCTGGCCGGCCTGTGGACCTCGGTGTGCATCGTCGGCCCGGCGCTGTCGGCCCTCGACCAAGGTTTTGAGGTGTACGTGATCGCCGATGCCTGCGGTGATGTCTCCGATGAAGCCCACGAGATGGCCATGCAGCGCATGATCCAGCTCGGCGCCCGGCCCATGACCTCGTTGCAGTACCTGCTGGAACTGCAGCGTGACTGGGCGCGCGGCGAGACCTACGAGCAGACGGTGAAGACATCCATCGAACACGGTGGGGCCTACGGCCTGGGGCTGATCTACGCCAAGACCATGTTCAACGCCTCCGAAGGCCACTAAGCGTCGGTGCCGCACGTCCGCCGTGCGGCGCTTTCCTCGAACGTTCGACGGAGCCACGAGCATGCACCATCCCGTTGACTGGGCCCTGCTGTTCCTCAGGAGCAGTGGCTCGTTGCTGTTGCTGCAGGTGCATGGCATGCCCAAATTGCTGCAGTTCAGCGAGGAGCTGCAACGGATCGAGGACCCCCTGGGACTGGGGGCGGGGCTGACGCTGTGCCTGGCCATATTCGCCGAGGTGCTATGCCCGCTGCTGATCCTGCTAGGCGTGTTCACTCGCCTGGCCTGCCTGCCGATTCTGGTGCTGCTGCTGGTGTCGCTGCTGCTGGTGCACCCGCAGTGGAGCCTGGCAGAGGGTCAGTTCGGCTGGCTGCTGCTGATCATCTTCATAACCCTGGCGATCTCTGGGCCGGGTGCCATTGCTCTCGGTCGGCGCGTTGCCGGTCCACTGGGCAGGGCGATCAGGCTCTATTGAGGCGTGGACTACCACAGGACTTTCTAATGGACGAGCTCGACGTAGTTACATTGATCGTGCGGCACCGGGTCAAAGCGGGGCAGGAAGCTGCCTACGAGCAATGGCTGCGGCGTACCACCCGCATCGCCAGTACCTACCCGGGTCATCTGGGGGTGAACGTGATGCGCGATACGGAGCGGTTCGTCTGCGTGCTGCGCTTCGTCGGTACTCGTGAGCTGCAGTGCTGGCTGGACTCCAGCGAGCGGCGGCACCTGATCGACGAGGTGGCGCCACTGCTAGTCGAAGGCGACCAGACCGAAACCGAGGCCAGCCGCGAGTTTTGGTTCACCCCGAGTTCTGCGCCGCAACCACCGCGCTGGAAGCAGGCTTGCATCACCTTCTTGGTGATCCTGCCCCTGAGCCTGTTGGTGCCGCTACTGTGGCAACCAGTGTTCGCCCGGCTGCCCTGGCTAGGCGGCTATGTTCCGAGCAACGTGCTGATCACCCTGAGCATCGTTGTAATGGTTGTGTACCTGTTCATGCCCAAGGTCACGAGGCTGTTCTCCGCCTGGCTGAACTCGCGCTGAGAAAGGGAGCAATCCATGAACCATGATGACACCAACCCTGGGCGCCGTAAGTTCCTCGCCAGCAGCTCCGTGCTCGGTGTGACAGGCGCCCTATGGTCCGCCTTACCTTTTGCCGCTGCTGCCGGCCTATCACCTACCAACCCCAAGGGGAGTGCCATGAGCGCCGATCTGATCCTATTCAATGGCCGTCTGCACACGGTCGACCGCGAGAAGCCCACCGCCAGCGCCGTGGCGATCAAGGACGGCAAATTCCTCGCCGTTGGCACTGATGCCGAGGCCATGGCCCTGCGCGGTGACGCCACCCAGGTCATCGACCTCAAGCAGCGCACCGTCATCCCCGGCCTCAACGACTCCCATCTGCACCTGATCCGCGGCGGCCTCAACTACAACCTGGAGCTACGCTGGGAAGGCGTGCCCTCCCTGGCCGACGCCCTGCGCATGCTCAAGGCGCAGGCCGAGCGCACACCCTCGCCGCAGTGGGTGCGGGTGGTCGGCGGCTGGAACGAGTTCCAGTTCGCCGAGAAACGCATGCCCACGCTGGACGAGCTCAACAAGGCCGCGCCGGACACTCCGGTGTTCGTCCTCCACCTCTACGACCGCGCCCTGCTCAACCGCGCCGCACTCAAGGTGGTCGGCTACACCAAGGACACCCCCAATCCGCCCGGCGGCGAGATCCAGCGCGACGCCAATGGCGAGCCCACCGGCATGCTGGTCGCCCGGCCCAACGCGATGATCCTCTACTCGACGCTGAGCAAGGGGCCGAAGCTGCCGCTGGAGTACCAGGTCAACTCCACTCGCCAGTTCATGCGCGAGCTCAATCGCCTGGGCCTCACCAGCGCCATCGATGCCGGCGGCGGCTACCAGAACTACCCGGACGACTACCAGGTGATCGAGGAACTGGCCAAGCAGGGCCAGCTCAGCGTGCGCATCGCCTACAACCTGTTCACCCAGAAGCCCAAGGAAGAGCTGGCCGACTTCCAGGCCTGGAGCAAGTTGGTCAAGCCCGGCCAGGGCGACGACTTCCTGCGCCACAACGGCGCCGGCGAGATGCTGGTGTTCTCCGCCGCCGACTTCGAGGACTTCCTCGAACCGCGCCCGGACCTGCCGCAGACCATGGAGCAGGAACTGGAGCCGGTGGTGCGTCACCTGGTGGAGCAGCGCTGGCCCTTCCGCCTGCACGCCACCTACGACGAATCCATCTCGCGCATGCTGGACGTGTTCGAGAAGGTCAACCGCGACATCCCGTTCAACGGCCTGCCCTGGTTCTTCGACCATGCCGAAACCATCTCGCCGAAGAACATCGAGCGCGTTCGCGCCCTCGGCGGCGGCATCGCCATCCAGGACCGCATGGCCTTCCAGGGCGAGTACTTCGTCGACCGCTACGGCGCCAAGGCCGCCGAGCAGACCCCGCCGATCCAGCGCATGTTGGCCGAAGGCGTGCCGGTGGGCGCCGGCACCGACGCCACCCGGGTGTCCAGCTACAACCCCTGGACCTCGCTCTACTGGCTGGTCAGCGGCCGCACTGTCGGCGGGATGGAGCTGTACCCCCAGGGCCTTTCCCGCGAGACCGCGCTGCAGCTGTTCACCCACGGCAGCGCCTGGTTCTCCAGCGAGCAGGGCAAGAAGGGCCAGATCAAGGTGGGCCAGTTGGCCGATCTCGCGGCGCTGTCGGCGGA
>NZ_SSON01000054.1 GCF_029871245.1 Pseudomonas sp. BN102
CAGATTGTTTGGGTGTTATATGGTCAAGCCTCACGGGCAATTAGTATGGGTTAGCTCAACGCCTCACAGCGCTTACACACCCCACCTATCAACGTCGTAGTCTTCGACGGCCCTTCAGGGGATTCAAGATCCCAGTGAGATCTCATCTTGAGGCGAGTTTCCCGCTTAGATGCTTTCAGCGGTTATCTCTTCCGAACATAGCTACCCGGCAGTGCCACTGGCGTGACAACCGGAACACCAGAGGTTCGTCCACTCCGGTCCTCTCGTACTAGGAGCAGCCCCTCTCAAATCTCAAACGTCCACGGCAGATAGGGACCGAACTGTCTCACGACGTTCTAAACCCAGCTCGCGTACCACTTTAAATGGCGAACAGCCATACCCTTGGGACCGGCTTCAGCCCCAGGATGTGATGAGCCGACATCGAGGTGCCAAACACCGCCGTCGATATGAACTCTTGGGCGGTATCAGCCTGTTATCCCCGGAGTACCTTTTATCCGTTGAGCGATGGCCCTTCCATACAGAACCACCGGATCACTAAGACCTACTTTCGTACCTGCTCGACGTGTCTGTCTCGCAGTCAAGCGCGCTTTTGCCTTTATACTCTGCGACCGATTTCCGACCGGTCTGAGCGCACCTTCGTACTCCTCCGTTACTCTTTAGGAGGAGACCGCCCCAGTCAAACTGCCCACCATACACTGTCCTCGATCCGGATGACGGACCAGAGTTAGAACCTCAAGCATGCCAGGGTGGTATTTCAAGGATGGCTCCACGAGAACTGGCGTCCTCGCTTCAAAGCCTCCCACCTATCCTACACAAGCAGGCTCAAAGTCCAGTGCAAAGCTACAGTAAAGGTTCACGGGGTCTTTCCGTCTAGCCGCGGATACACTGCATCTTCACAGCGATTTCAATTTCACTGAGTCTCGGGTGGAGACAGCGCCGCCATCGTTACGCCATTCGTGCAGGTCGGAACTTACCCGACAAGGAATTTCGCTACCTTAGGACCGTTATAGTTACGGCCGCCGTTTACCGGGGCTTCGATCAAGAGCTTCGCTTGCGCTAACCCCATCAATTAACCTTCCGGCACCGGGCAGGCGTCACACCCTATACGTCCACTTTCGTGTTTGCAGAGTGCTGTGTTTTTAATAAACAGTCGCAGCGGCCTGGTATCTTCGACCGGCATGGGCTTACGCAGTAAATGCTTCACCCTCACCGGCGCACCTTCTCCCGAAGTTACGGTGCCATTTTGCCTAGTTCCTTCACCCGAGTTCTCTCAAGCGCCTTGGTATTCTCTACCCGACCACCTGTGTCGGTTTGGGGTACGGTTCCTAGTTACCTGAAGCTTAGAGGCTTTTCCTGGAAGCATGGCATCAACCACTTCGTGTTCCCAAAGGAACACTCGTCATCAGCTCTCGGCCTTGAACACCCGGATTTGCCTAAGTGTTCGGCCTACCACCTTAAACTTGGACAACCAACGCCAAGCTGGCCTAGCCTTCTCCGTCCCCCCATCGCAGTAACTAGAAGTACGGGAATATTAACCCGTTTCCCATCGACTACGCATTTCTGCCTCGCCTTAGGGACCGACTCACCCTGCGTCGATTAACGTTGCGCAGGAACCCTTGGTCTTTCGGCGTGGGTGTTTTTCACACCCATTGTCGTTACTCATGTCAGCATTCGCACTTCTGATACCTCCAGCAAGCTTCTCAACTCACCTTCACAGGCTTACAGAACGCTCCTCTACCGCTCGTCTTGCGACGAACCCGTAGCTTCGGTGTCTAGTTTGAGCCCCGTTACATCTTCCGCGCAGGCCGACTCGACTAGTGAGCTATTACGCTTTCTTTAAAGGGTGGCTGCTTCTAAGCCAACCTCCTAGCTGTCTAAGCCTTCCCACATCGTTTCCCACTTAACTAGAACTTTGGGACCTTAGCTGACGGTCTGGGTTGTTTCCCTTTTCACGACGGACGTTAGCACCCGCCGTGTGTCTCCCACGCTGACACTTCCAGGTATTCGGAGTTTGCATCGGTTTGGTAAGTCGGGATGACCCCCTAGCCGAAACAGTGCTCTACCCCCTGGAGTGATACGTGAGGCGCTACCTAAATAGCTTTCGAGGAGAACCAGCTATCTCCGAGCTTGATTAGCCTTTCACTCCGATCCACAGGTCATCCGCTAACTTTTCAACGGTAGTCGGTTCGGTCCTCCAGTCAGTGTTACCTAACCTTCAACCTGCCCATGGATAGATCGCCCGGTTTCGGGTCTATTCCCAGCGACTAGACGCCCTATTAAGACTCGCTTTCGCTACGCCTCCCCTATTCGGTTAAGCTCGCCACTGAAAATAAGTCGCTGACCCATTATACAAAAGGTACGCAGTCACCTAACAAAGTAGGCTCCCACTGCTTGTACGCATACGGTTTCAGGTTCTATTTCACTCCCCTCTCCGGGGTTCTTTTCGCCTTTCCCTCACGGTACTGGTTCACTATCGGTCAGTCAGTAGTATTTAGCCTTGGAGGATGGTCCCCCCATATTCAGACAAAGTTTCACGTGCTCCGTCCTACTCGATTTCACTTCCTGGACCCTTTCGCGTACGGGGCTATCACCCACTATGGCCGCACTTTCCAGAGCGTTCCGCTAAAATCCAAGAAGCTTAAGGGCTAATCCCCGTTCGCTCGCCACTACTAAGGGAATCTCGGTTGATTTCTTTTCCTCAGGGTACTTAGATGTTTCAGTTCCCCTGGTTCGCCTCTTGCACCTATGGATTCAGTACAAGATACCTAGGTTATCCTAGGTGGGTTCCCCCATTCAGAGATCTCCGGATCAAAGTCTGTTTGCCGACTCCCCGAAGCTTATCGCAGGCTACCACGTCTTTCATCGCCTCTGACTGCCAAGGCATCCACCGTATGCGCTTCTTCACTTGACCATATAACCCCAAGCAATCTGGTTATCTGTCTCGAACGTGAAGACGACATTCGCCGAAAATTCGCGCTTGAACTCGCAAATTTTACCTTGAGCTAACTGATCGCCAGTGATAACGATCAATCAGTCACTTCTATCACATACCCGAATTTTTAAAGAACGATTCTGAAGCAAAGTTCAGAATTCAATATCCATTCACGGATATTCAATTCTGGACTCTTGGTCTACTTCGCTGAGAGTGGTGGAGCCAAGGAGGATCGAACTCCTGACCTCCTGCGTGCAAAGCAGGCGCTCTCCCAGCTGAGCTATGGCCCCAATGTCAACCGGTCATACGACCCCGCGACAATTGGTGGGTCTGGGCAGATTCGAACTGCCGACCTCACCCTTATCAGGGGTGCGCTCTAACCAACTGAGCTACAGACCCAATCGCCTTCGCAATTGAATCAAGCAATTCGTGTGGGAACTTATGAAGAAGCTGAAGTCTTCGATTAAGGAGGTGATCCAGCCGCAGGTTCCCCTACGGCTACCTTGTTACGACTTCACCCCAGTCATGAATCACTCCGTGGTAACCGTCCCCCTTGCGGTTAGACTAGCTACTTCTGGAGCAACCCACTCCCATGGTGTGACGGGCGGTGTGTACAAGGCCCGGGAACGTATTCACCGTGACATTCTGATTCACGATTACTAGCGATTCCGACTTCACGCAGTCGAGTTGCAGACTGCGATCCGGACTACGATCGGTTTTATGGGATTAGCTCCACCTCGCGGCTTGGCAACCCTTTGTACCGACCATTGTAGCACGTGTGTAGCCCTGGCCGTAAGGGCCATGATGACTTGACGTCATCCCCACCTTCCTCCGGTTTGTCACCGGCAGTCTCCTTAGAGTGCCCACCATAACGTGCTGGTAACTAAGGACAAGGGTTGCGCTCGTTACGGGACTTAACCCAACATCTCACGACACGAGCTGACGACAGCCATGCAGCACCTGTGTCTGAGTTCCCGAAGGCACCAATCCATCTCTGGAAAGTTCTCAGCATGTCAAGGCCAGGTAAGGTTCTTCGCGTTGCTTCGAATTAAACCACATGCTCCACCGCTTGTGCGGGCCCCCGTCAATTCATTTGAGTTTTAACCTTGCGGCCGTACTCCCCAGGCGGTCGACTTATCGCGTTAGCTGCGCCACTAAGATCTCAAGGATCCCAACGGCTAGTCGACATCGTTTACGGCGTGGACTACCAGGGTATCTAATCCTGTTTGCTCCCCACGCTTTCGCACCTCAGTGTCAGTATCAGTCCAGGTGGTCGCCTTCGCCACTGGTGTTCCTTCCTATATCTACGCATTTCACCGCTACACAGGAAATTCCACCACCCTCTACCGTACTCTAGCTCAGTAGTTTTGGATGCAGTTCCCAGGTTGAGCCCGGGGCTTTCACATCCAACTTGCTGAACCACCTACGCGCGCTTTACGCCCAGTAATTCCGATTAACGCTTGCACCCTTCGTATTACCGCGGCTGCTGGCACGAAGTTAGCCGGTGCTTATTCTGTTGGTAACGTCAAAACACTAACGTATTAGGTTAATGCCCTTCCTCCCAACTTAAAGTGCTTTACAATCCGAAGACCTTCTTCACACACGCGGCATGGCTGGATCAGGCTTTCGCCCATTGTCCAATATTCCCCACTGCTGCCTCCCGTAGGAGTCTGGACCGTGTCTCAGTTCCAGTGTGACTGATCATCCTCTCAGACCAGTTACGGATCGTCGCCTTGGTGAGCCATTACCCCACCAACTAGCTAATCCGACCTAGGCTCATCTGATAGCGCGAGGTCCGAAGATCCCCCGCTTTCTCCCGTAGGACGTATGCGGTATTAGCGTCCGTTTCCGAACGTTATCCCCCACTACCAGGCAGATTCCTAGGCATTACTCACCCGTCCGCCGCTCGCCGGCATCCCGAAGGACCCGCTGCCGCTCGACTTGCATGTGTTAGGCCTGCCGCCAGCGTTCAATCTGAGCCATGATCAAACTCTTCAGTTCAATACTGCTTGGGTTTTGAGAAAACCCTAAACTTGGCTCAGCAATCGCAAATAAACTCTCGAATTCACGAGTGTTACTTGTGTTGCTGATAATCAGTCGACTACCAGTCTTACTTCACAAGCACCCACACGAATTGCTTGATTCAGTTGTTAAAGAGCGTTTCGACCGAGTCTTTCGTCTCAACCGAGGCCGCGCATTCTACGCTAGCCTTTCTTTCTGTCAAGCTGTTTTTCGAAAATTTCTTTTCTACTCAACCGCTTGCTGCTTCTGCGACCTGGTCGCTTCAGCGAGGGGCGCATTCTACATCACCCCACCTTTCCGTCAAGCTGTATTTTGAAAATTTCTTTTCATTTCAACAGCTTACCGCTTTCGAGAACCTCGGCCCCCGTCAGCGAGGGGCGCATTCTACATGAGCCAAGGGGGCTGTAAACCCCCCTTTTGAAATTATCTTCAAATCACTTTGCGGGCCTCTATATAAGAAGCCTAGATAACTTCCGCCTTGCGCAATGCATCGACCTGCTCCGCCGCGAGCCCCAGCACCTGCTGGAGCACTTCCCGGGTGTGCTCACCCAGCAGTGGCGGCGGCATCCGGTACTCCACGGGGGTATCGGATAGACGCAAGGGGCTGGCCACCTGCGGCACCATGCCGGCCAGGGGGTGGTCCAGTTCGACCCGCAGCCCCCGCGCCTGCACCTGGGGATCGGCGAAGACCGCGGCCAGGTCGTTGATCGGTCCGCAGGGCACGCCTACTTCTTCCAGCGCGGCGACCCACTCGGCGGTGGTCTTGAAGACCGTTGACTGGCGGATCATGGGGATCAGCTCGGCGCGATGGGCCACCCGCGCCTTGTTGGTTGTAAAACGCGGGTCGTCCGCCCACTCCCGATGACCGGCGACCTCGCAAAACTTGCGGAATTGGCTGTCGTTGCCGACGGTGAGGATGAAATCACCATCCGCCGTGGGGAAGTCCTGGTAGGGGACTATGTTTGGATGGGCATTGCCCAGGCGGCGGGGCGCGTTGCCCGTGGTCAGGTAGTTCATGGCCTGGTTGGCCAGGCAGGCGACCTGTACATCCAGCAGCGCCATGTCGATGTGCTGCCCCTTGCCGCTGATCTCTCGGGAAGCCAGGGCCGCGAGCATGGCGACGGAGGAGTAGAGCCCGGTGAGGATGTCGGTCAGCGCCACGCCCACCTTGACCGGCCCGGCACCTTCTTCCTGGTCGGAGCGGCCCGTGATGCTCATCAGGCCGCCCAGGCCCTGGATCATGAAGTCGTAGCCGGCACGCTTGGCATAGGGGCCGAACTGGCCGAAGCCGGTGATGGAGCAATAGATGAGGCGCGGGTTGATGGCCTTCAGCGACTCGTAGTCCAGGCCATAGGCCGCAAGGCCGCCCACTTTGAAGTTCTCGATGAGGATGTCGGACTTCATCGCCAGTTCGCGAACCAGCTTCTTGCCCTCGGGTCGGGTGAAGTCGATGGTCACCGACTGCTTATTACGGTTGGCCGAGAGGAAGTAAGCCGCCTCGCTGGTGTCCCGGCCGTCGGAGCCCTTGAGGTAAGGCGGCCCCCAGGCGCGGGTGTCGTCGCCGGAGCCCGGCCGCTCGACCTTGATTACCTCGGCCCCCAGGTCCGCGAGGATCTGCCCGGACCAGGGGCCGGCCAGCACGCGGGAGAGGTCGAGCACACGGATATGGGAGAGAGCGCCAGCCATGGGATCACCTGGGATGGAAAAGTGAGCCCGGGCCGCCCCTTCTCTATATAGAGGAGGAGAAGGCCCGGTCGGGGGATCAGAAGAACGCCTGGATGCCGGTCTGCGCGCGACCGAGGATCAGCGCATGGACGTCATGGGTCCCCTCGTAGGTGTTGACCACTTCCAGGTTGACCAGGTGACGGGCCACGCCGAACTCGTCGGAGATGCCGTTGCCGCCCAGCATGTCGCGGGCCATGCGCGCGATATCCAGGGCCTTGCCGCAGGAGTTGCGCTTCATGATCGAGGTGATCTCCACCGCGGCAGTGCCTTCGTCCTTCATCCGGCCCAGGCGCAGGCAGCCTTGCAGGGCCAGGGTGATCTCGGTCTGCATGTCGGCCAGCTTCTTCTGGATCAGCTGGTTGGCGGCCAGCGGACGACCGAACTGGTTGCGGTCCAGCACGTACTGGCGCGCGGTGTGCCAGCAGGCTTCGGCGGCACCCAGGGCGCCCCAGGAGATGCCATAGCGGGCGGAGTTCAGGCAGGTGAAGGGGCCACGCAGGCCGCGCACCTCAGGGAAGGCGTTCTCTTCCGGGACGAAGACGTTGTCCATCACGATCTCGCCGGTGATGGAGGCGCGCAGGCCGACCTTGCCGTGGATCGCCGGGGCGGAGAGGCCCTGCCAGCCCTTCTCGAGGACGAAGCCACGGATCTCGCCGGCGTCATCCTTGGCCCAGACCACGAACACATCGGCGATCGGGCTGTTGGTGATCCACATCTTGTTGCCGGTCAGGCGGTAGCCGCCGTCGACCTTCTTCGCGCGGGTGATCATCGAGCCCGGGTCGGAACCGTGGTTCGGCTCGGTCAGGCCAAAGCAGCCGATGTATTCGCCGCTGGCCAGCTTGGGCAGGTACTTCTGCTTGGTGGCTTCGTTGCCGAACTCGTAGATCGGCACCATCACCAGAGAGGACTGCACGCTCATCATCGAGCGGTAGCCGGAGTCCACCCGCTCGACTTCACGGGCGATCAGACCGTAGCACACGTAGTTCAGGCCGCTGCCGCCGTACTCGGCGGGGATGGTGGCGCCGAGCAGGCCGGTCTCGCCCATCTCGCGGAAGATTGCCGGGTCGGTCTGTTCATGGCGGAAGGCTTCGAGGACGCGCGGGGCCAGCTTGTCGGCGGCGAACTGCTCGGCGCTGTCACGCACCATGCGCTCTTCTTCGGTGAGTTGCTGGTCCAGCAGCAGCGGGTCGATCCAGTTGAAGCTTGCTTTG
>NZ_SSON01000055.1 GCF_029871245.1 Pseudomonas sp. BN102
CGGCGCACCCTACCTGGTCAGCTCCGTCGCTCTAGCCAGACAACTTGAGTCGTATGTAGTCGCCCAGCGGTGGATGCAGCTCTGCATCGAGCGCCAAGCAATCACCGATGCCGGTGCGCGTTCAAGCCTTGTAAATCATCAACTCATACGAGTGACGGTGGAGTTTTTTGCCCGCACTTGCCCCACCGTAGGGTGCGCCATGCGCACCGATCGCAAGATCAGCCCCGGCGCCTCGCTCAACCCGTGGTGCGCACGGCGCACCCTACCTGGTCAGCTCCGTCGCTCTAGCCAGACAAATTGACCCAAGGACGCGGTTTCCCACGTTCAAATGCGTGAATCCGTATCCGTCCTTGTCACCAGGCCACCTCTGTTGAAGCAGTTTGGGGGAGCCTTTTATGGTGTTCTGCTCGGTGCTGCCGTTGGCCGGGTTACTCCGCATCAGGTTTCAGGTCTGACGCGGAGTGGTGGGGAGGGGGCTCAGGCCACCGGAAAGAACAGGCTGGGGTCCACATGGAAGCGACGTGACAGGGCCTGGATGTCCGCGCTGCTCAGGGTGCGCTTGCCGTTGAGGGTGCGCGAGACCACGGACTTGTCGCCGATCTCCGGCAGGTCGGAGCCGGTGAGGTGGTTCTGCGCCATGAGGAACTTGAGCATCTGCACGCCGGTGATGGCTTCGACTCCGGCGTTAAGTTCGGCGAACTGAGGCGCGCTGTCCTCGTAGCGTTTGATGGCGCGGCAGAGCTGGTCGACCAGGCGCTCGATTTCCGGGGTTTCTTCGGTGTTCTCGGTGAGTTCGTCCAGCAGGGCCAGGGCGCGGTCGTACTCGGCTTCGCTGGTGATGGTCTGGATGATGGTGCCGCCGGCGCGCTCCAGGCTGCGCTGGAATTCCTTCAGGCGCTCTGCCAGTTCGTGGATGCCGGCAGTCGGCGCGTGGTCGATTGCAACTGCGCTCATGGCATGACTCCTGTGTTCTTGGGGTTTCGGTACCACTTGTTGGCCTTGTCGTACTCGGCGTGATTGAAGATGTGTTTGACGAAAACCCGTTGTTTCTCGAAATCGATCGCGGCGATCAGGCGCAGTTCGTTGCTGCCTATATCGATCACCCACCAGCCGCGTCGGTCGGTGAAGTTGTCCAGCGATGACAAGGTCGCCTTGAGCTCCAGCGAGGTGCGGGCGGTGGACTTGTCCAGGACCTTATAGATTTCCATGATGCTCGTTGCCTTCACGGGGTACTGCGCACATGCGTCGGCAAAGGCTTTCTTCTTGAAAACGTGCATGTCCGTCCTTGTTGACGTTTTAGCAACCCTGGGGGTTGGTTGCTAATTTGTCAACTTGGGTCAGCCGTTGTCGCCTCGCCCTTTTCTCGCGAAACGCCGCCCGTCCCCTTTTCCTTTGGCAGCAAGCCGAAAAAGTTGGAATGGAAACGAGGTTCAGCGGGTCCATGAATAAATGAGGCTCGCGGTAGCGAGTTCATGACAGGCGCGGGAACTCGGAAGCCGTTCCGGCCAGCCTGGGAGGGCCGGTGTTTGGCGACCGAGTGTTTTTCCCGCTTCAAGCATTTCAGGATCGATCGTCAGTGGAGATTGGTATGGCTACTTGGACCATCCACTACCGCAAGAACTACAACACCAACGCGCTGGACATGAAGGCCGACCACAAGCCGAGCATGGAGGAGGTGGTGCGGCATCTGCTGCAATGGGCTCACGGCCATCTGAAAAAAGGCGAATTCGGTGACAGTCAGGACAAGCTCAGCAACGAGCCGGCGGAACTGTTGCTGTGTCAGTACGGCATCACCGTTACCGGTATCGTGAAGGCCTGAACGCCGGCTTGATGCTCGTTCGAATCGCCGCGCAGTCGTGCGGCTATCTGGTCGTCGCCCTGACGTCACTCTCCATCGCGGTCAGCGCCCGCCGGCACCGCCGCGCGAGCGCTCGGAGTTCTCTACCAGTACCGCTTCGGCCAGCAGGTTCAGGCGTTGCCACAGGGCTGGGGAAATCTCCATTCCATGCTCCAGGGCCTGTTCACGAGCCTGGCTGAACTGCGCCGGGGTGATGCATCGTTCCTTCCCGGTCGGCCTCGACCTCCAGTATTGGTTGTGGCTGAGCCGGTGGGCCCATATGCGGCCGCCTGATGGCCCCGCCACTCCGGTCCATTCCGGGCCGGTCTTCCCGCTCGCCGACTCTTCCGGCAGCGACCTCACCTATGCTTGATCCCAGTGCGAGCGCCTTTCCGCCACGAGCGGTGGGGCGCTTGCACATCCCTCGTATGCTTGGCCCGCCCCTTGGGAGTCTGTAATGGAATGGCTGCTTGGCCCGGAAATCTGGGTCGCCTTCTTCACCCTGACCGCCCTGGAAATCGTCCTCGGCATCGACAACATCATCATGATCGCCATCCTCGTGGGGCGCATGCCGCCGCACCTGCAGGCGCGCACCCGCTTCTTTGGCCTGGCGCTGGCGATGGTCACCCGCATCCTGCTGCTGCTCTCCATCACGTGGATCATGCGGCTTACCACCGACCTGTTCGAACTGTTCGGCCAGGGCATCTCCGGCCGTGACCTGATCCTCTTCTTTGGTGGCCTGTTCCTGCTGTGGAAGAGCAGCACCGAGATGTACCGCGGCCTGGAAGGCGAGGACGAAGTAGCCGATGAACCCAGAAGCATGGCTGGCGGATTCATTGGCACCATCATCCAGATCGCCCTCATCGATATCGTGTTCTCCCTGGATTCGGTGATCACTGCCGTCGGCATGGTCTCCAACGTGCCGGTGATGGTCGCCGCGATCATCGTCGCCGTGCTGGTGATGATGCTGGCCGCCGGCACCATCAGCAGCTTCATCGACCGCCATCCGAGCCTGAAGATGCTGGCGCTGTCATTCCTGGTGGTGGTCGGCACGGTGCTGATCGCCGAAGCCTTCGACGTCCATGTGCCCAAGGGTTACGTCTACTTCGCCATGGCCTTCTCCCTGGCCGTGGAGGCGCTGAACATCCGCATGCGCACCGTGCGCGGGCGCAAGGAGGTGGAGTCGGTGAAGGACGTTACGAACTGACAGGCGACCAATGCAATGTCGGCGGCAGGCGCAGTGGGGCTGGACTAGGCGATGAACGCTGCTCGCAAGGCCCTCGCTCACTGAGGATCATTTTCAGGCGGTTGTAACTCCAGGGTTGGCGCTGAGCGCGGCGGAGCCCCACAGGCGGCACTTGATCTTGCCTTGGGTGGGACCTCGCAGGTTTGGTGCCATCTCGCGTCCAGGATCGGGGAGGACTGTATGAGCGAGCTCTGCTCCATGTCCACGTTGGATTTGCCTTTCGGCTCTCAGCTATTGGGCTCCACTTCGGATTGGTCATTCCATCTCGAAAGGCGACGCAGGTTAACGATCTGCAGCATGGCGCCGAAGGCAGCCACTGCTCCCGCTGCGACTACCAGAGACCAGATGGGGAGCTGCAGAAGCAGCATGAATCCGCCTGCCGCGGCGCCGATGGCGCTGCCGAGGTAGAGGGCCGATTCGTTAAGAGCGATGGCGAGGTTTGCATCCCCCTGCGCTTGGCGGACCTGTATCAGTTCGTTGTTCTGCGGCACTTGAAGCGCCCAGCCCACCGCTCCCCACAGGGCGATGGGCAGCATGACCAACCACTTACTGATTGCAGCGGAAAACGGTAGCGCGAAGAGCGAGCCGGCAAGAATCAGCATAATGGCGAACGTCAGTCTCGGGCCTTTGATTCGATCCACTAGCGGGCCGATGAGGAAGCTTCCGAGCACACCGCCAATGCCCCAAACCCACAGGAACGGTGTCACGGAGCGAACGCCGCCATACTCGGCAGTCGCGAGCAATGGCGCGATGAAGGTGTACATGCCCAGGCTGGCGATTGCGCCCAGCAGCGACACTAGGAGAATCGCGACGACATGGCCGTCTGCCAGGATTGCCAGTTTCTCCCTCACTGAAGTGGCGGCTGCGGCTGGTAGCGCGGGTAGTTTCAGCAGCAGACCGACCAGAGCAATGAAGCCAAGGGCGGTAACCAGCCACAAGGCAGCCTGCCAGCCGAACTGTCCGGCAATCAGCAAACTGAGCGGCACACCCAGCACAACACCACTGGCCATGCCTCCCATGATGATCGCAATGGCCTTGCCGCGATGATCGGGTCTACACATCGCGGCCGATGCTCCAATACCCATGGCAAGGTAGACGCCGGCGCCTATGCCAGCGACTGCCCTCCAGGTCACTAGGGTCGTAAAACTCTCGGCGAGCGCACTTGCGGCGTTGGCGATGACGAACAAGGTCAGCGCTACAAGCAACCCCCAGCGCTGGTTATCTGCAGGCAGCAGGGCAACAAAGATGGGCGAGCCGATTCCATAAGCGAGAGTGAATGCGGTGACCAGTTGAGCGGCCACTGCAACGGGGACGGAGAACGCCGCTTCGATCATCGGAATCAACCCAGCAGTGACATAGGACGCCATGCCCAGGGCGAAGGCGCCCAAGGCGATCAGGTAGATGGAAGATGGGGTATGGGCATGCATGTTCATTGCTCTCCGGTTGCTTCGCATGGGGAAGGGGGGGTGGACTCGCGTCAGGGCCACTTCCGATTCGGGAGTGGCATTCAGGGCCCGTTTAGCCAGGAACAGTCATTCTTCTGCGGATTTATGGGGGTTACAATTTGGTTGCTTATGCTATTACTGGAGGTAATCGGATGAGCGCTTCACGCCCTCTCGAACGAACGCGGATGGAGTTGGCCGAGTTCCTGCGTAGTCGCCGGGAGCGCATCGGGCCGGAAGAGGTGGGATTGCCCGCAGGCAGTCGTCGGCGCACACCTGGGCTGCGTCGCGAGGAAGTGGCGGCATTGGCTGGCGTCGGCCTGTCCTGGTACACCTGGCTGGAGCAGGGGCGGGATATCAGCGTATCGGCAACGTTCCTCGACAACCTTTCGCGTGCACTCAAGCTGGATGCCACCGAACGCCGGCACCTGTTTCTGCTTGCTCATCAACGTCTGCCGCCTGAGCCCGGCAAGACCTGGTGCATAGTGCCGCCGCTAGTGCATCGCCTGTTGGCGGACTTGCCAACGCGCCCGGCCTACGTGCTGAATCTGCGCTGGGATGTGCTGGCCTGGAACAACGCGGCGGATCGGGTATTTGGTTTCTCCGCTCAACTAGCGGAGCGGCGCAACTTGCTCTGGATGCTGTTCGCCGACCCGGCGATGCGTACGTTGTTCGCTCCCTGGGAAGAGCAAGCGCGGCAGATTCTGTCGAGCTTCAGGCGGGACTTCGTGCGGGCCACCCAGGACCCGAGCATTGCAGCACTAGTGAGAGACCTCGAAAGGATTGATCCCGATTTCAATGGGTGGTGGCAGCAGCAGGATATCCATGGTCAGTGCCAAGGCATTCGCCATATTCACCTTGGAGAGATAGGAGACGTGGTTTTCCAGCACACCACTATGACCATCGACGAGGATCGTCACCTGCGGCTGGTCTACTACGCAGCGCAGGAGGGGAAGCCTGAGAGCTGCCTGTTCGAGCAATGGCTGCAGCGAGAGTCCGAGTAAGTGTAAGGAGTGCGAGGCGAGTTGGATCAGGATCTGCTCAACCCCGACTATCCGTGAATCCTGTCGGAAATGGATTGGGTAGTTTGCGCATCGCTAAAAATGGTCACCCGCAGAGACCATATTTGATCTCGCGAAACCTGGTCCAAGCGTTTCGAGGGGGATCACGGGAAAGGGACCCTTTTGGTCGTCCTCTTTTGGTCATGACAGCTACCACGGATAACCGCTTTGGTGGTGACCGGGAGACTGCTTAGCTTTCGGGTATGAGGTCAGCGGTCGTTTTCGCCTGGCCATCTAATTTGGTAACGGGTACTGCGCCCTCCGCCAGCCAGGCGGGTCAGGCAGCCCTTGGCAAGCAGGTCGCCCAGGTGACGTGTGGCGGTGGCCTTGGAGACCTGGGCCACCGCCTGGTATTGAGCGGCGCTGATACCCTCTTCGAAGCCGCGCTCGCCACCATCGAGCAGGCGATTGAGTACCTTGATCTGCTCCGCTGATAGCTGGCTTTCACGATGGGTCTGCCAGAAGCGTGCCTTGGCCAAGACACGGTCGATATGGATCAAGGCCTGTTCCAGGCTGCGCAGCAGGGTCCGCAGGAACCATTCGAGCCAGGCGGTGATGTCCAGTCCGCCTTTCTGGCTGTTTTCCAGGATGCGGTAGTAGCCGGTGCGGTCCTTGAGGATGCTGGCGGACATGGCATGGAAGCGAATGGACTGCCGGTCGCCCTGGGCGAGCGCGAGGTCCGTAATGGCGCGGGTCAGCCGGCCATTGCCATCGTCGAAGGGGTGCAGGGTGACAAACCAGAAATGGGCGATTCCGGCCCGTAGCAGCGGATCGAAACCGACATCCTGTTGGTAGGCGTTGAACCACTGCAGAAAAGCGTCGAGTTGCTGTTCCAGCCCTTCCCTTGGTGGCGCCTCGAAATGCACGGTGGGCCGATCGAGTCGGCCCGATACCACCTGCATTGGCTCGTCGCCACGCAGTTGCCCCATGCGGATAGGATTCGGTAGCGCTCTATCATCTATGGGAAACAGCCAGCGATGCCAGGCGAAGAGACGTTCCATGCTGAGCGGCGGGTCAAGGTTGCGGGTGGCATCGAGCTGCAGTTCGGCTAGCCCTTCGCTGCGTTCATTGGGGCGGCCTTCAGCGGCCAGACCGAGGCGACGGGCGAGGGAAGAGCGTACGGAGCCGACATTGAGTTGTTCGCCCTCGATTGCCGAAGAGGTCACGATGTTCTGCAGCAGGGCATCCAGGTTGTTCTGGGCTTCGGTATTGGCGTCCACCGCGACGGTCATGCCGATCAGGCGGCCCTGGGCCTGGGCGCAAGCGCGCAGCAAGGATGCCAGGCGCTCGGCATCCCAGCGAAAGCTTGGCCAGTCGGGTTGCTGCCAGATCCAGAATGCGTCTTGCATGGTTGTCTCAACTGGCGGTGAGCCGAATAACCCATTTATTCGGCTCATATGATGAGCCGATTATGCCGGCTAATCGGCTCATCAGCCAGTTATGCTGAATCCATTGCCATCCTTTTTTCTGTTGCACCGGCGGTGTGATCAGCTGCAAGGCGCGTTATGGGTGCACTCCGAGCGAAGTGCGCAAGTCCCCCTCTTGTGGGCAGCCTGAGTGCGAATAAGGGCGGAGTAGGGGCGTACTCTATCTGTTGAGCCGGAGTTCGTTCTGGAGGACAGAGGAGGGGGTAGCCTGATGCGCAGCCCGAATGCCAATTTGCTCCTGCTGGGGCTGATTGTTGCAGTGGTGGTATTCCTGGCCGCACAGGCATTTTCCGAACGCCTTTTCCTGCTATTTCTGCCGCTGGTTTTCATCGGCGGTGCATGGTGGAAATGGCCGACCAAACGGGGTTGAGCAGAAGCGTCAGCTGGCGGCGCACGGGATTTCCAATGTTTGCATCGGGGGGCAGGGCCGCTGTTCCCGAGTTGATCCGATAACGGGGCTGCGGCCAGGTCCAACCAGGCGGGACCGGTGATGATGAGCCGAACAAGTCGCCTAGTGAGTCTTGTCGGTCGATGGGATGGCTAGCTGAACTGGGCGAGCAGGTGTTCCTTGAATATCTCGAGTACCTCGCTGGCCTCTCTGTTCTTCGCTGTCGCGAGGTGAAAGCTGACGTCGTAACTCAATTCCTCTGGCAGAAGCTTGCGCAGCTTTCCGGCGGATTCCCACGGCTCCGCGATGTGTTCGGGCAGGAAGCTGATGTGTGCGCCGGAGAGCGTGAAAATCAGGTCGGCATCCGCTTGTTCCGAGACTGCGGTCTGCCGCTTGCTTCGCAGCCGGGAGCCGACGGAGTTGGTTTTGTAGAGGTGGGCGACCTTGTTCGCGGTTGTCAGGTCGTCGAGGTTGACCGACTTTTTTGCGAAGAGGGGATGCTGCGTTCCACAGAACAGCGCCTGCTTCTCGACGAATAGCGGCTCGTAGTTCAGGCCCGCCTGGTCCTCCGAGAAGTAGCCGATTGCGAGCTGGATCTCGTTGTTGAGCAGCTGCCGCTCCAGTTCGGCTGGCGTCACGGAAATTATTTCGATGATGACTTCCGGGGCGCGCCGGCGAAAGTTGCCAACGGCTCTGGCAATGGACTCGATCACCGCAGGGGCCAGCAGCTCGGATATCCCGATATGGAGTTCGCCAAGCAGGACTTGCGAAACGTCCTGGGTTTCACGGGTGAAGGCATTCAGCGCCTCCAGCAGGCGCTTGGCTGACTGCAGTACCCGTTCGCCCTTTGGTGTCAGGCGAAAGCCGCTTTTCCCTCTCTCGCAAAGGCGAAACCCCAGACGGGTCTCGAGCTTGGACATCTGTGTGCTGATGGTGGACTGGGCGATTCCGAGTTTGCCCTGAGCCGCACTGAAGCCTCCGTTCTCGACGATGGTCACGAAAATCCGCAGCAGCTGCAGGTCCATATCCCTGAGTTGAGTGAGCATGGCGATACATCACGATTGGTTAATGTCAGATTAGGATATTTCATATTTTACGTTGTATGTAGGCGCTGCAGAATTCGCCAACGACGCTCCAGGGCGTCTGCCGAATGTCTCTTCTGAGGTGCAAGACCGATGAGTCAAAACGATCTGGCATTTACCCGCTCCAGCCTGCACGGAACTCAGGCCGAGAGCACCTTTGCCGGTGCCACGAGCTTCATGCGTCGACGCTACAGCCGCGATCTCAGCGGTGTGGATCTGGCGATCACGGGGGTGCCCTTCGACACGGCGACTACCCACCGCCCCGGAACGCGCTTCGGACCCAGGGGGCTTCGAACTGCCTCGACGGGGATTGCCTGGGCGCGCCATTGGCCGTGGGAGTTCGATCCGTTCGAGGTTCTGGCTGCTGTCGATTATGGCGATTGCGCCTTTGATTCAGGGATGCCGGAGTCGGTGCCGGCGGCCATCGAGCGGCACGCGGACGAGATACTGAAAAGCGGATGCGGAATGCTGACTCTGGGTGGCGATCATTTCATCACCTACCCGTTGCTGAAAGCGCACGCCAAGGTACATGGCCCCTTGTCGCTCGTGCACTTCGACGCTCATACCGACACCTGGCCGGACCATGAAGCCAAGAGAATCGAGCATGGGACGATGTTCTATCACGCGGTCAGAGAAGGGCTCGTCGCTCCGGAGCGTTCGATTCAGGTCGGGATACGTACGACCAATGACGACCCAATGGGGTTCGACATCGTCGATGCCCGCAGGGTGCATGAAGCGTCGCCAGTGAAGATCGCCAGGCAAATTCGCCAGCGCGTTGGCGATCATCCTGTCTACTTGACCTTCGACATCGACTGCCTGGACCCGGCCTTTGCTCCGGGTACCGGAACGCCAGTCGCGGGTGGCCTGTCGAGCTACCAGGCCCTGGAGATTCTTCGGGAGCTCAGGGGTATCAATATCATCGGGATGGACCTGGTCGAAGTCTCGCCGCCGTATGACCACGCGGAAATGACCGCCCTCGCAGGTGCAACGCTCGCGATGGAAATGGTTTGTCTCTACGCCTGGCGGCACAAGTGCATGAAGCGCTGACAAGGCAAAGCTTGCGGACTTGTTCGAATCGCGAATTCACGAGCCTGGTGCGTGGCGCTGATGGGCGATGCGCTGGGTGGTTGGTTGCACTCGCCGCATACCCGTTGCGGGTGCCGGGTTTTGATGTTCATGGATAACCAGGGTGAAACATGCCTCATAACAGGTTGAGAACGAGTCCTGTGGACGGTACTGCTTACGATCCACAGAAGCGCCCACGCTTCAATGAGATTGCGACTTTCATGCGGGCGCCTTTGGCTGAAAGTCTGGACGACATCGATATCGGCTTGATCGGCGTGCCATTCGATGGCGGAACCTCATTCAGGCCCGGTGCGCGCCTGGGACCACGCGGTATTCGCCAGCAGTCCTGTCTGATGCGGACCCGCAATCACGCCACTGGCGTCGCTCCATTCGAAGCTTGCCGTATAAAGGACCTTGGCGATGTGTTCATCGAGAAGATGTATGACATCGAAAGCGCCCATGCCTGCATCGAGCGGTACTACCAGGAGGTGTGTGCGAAAAACATCGTCCCGCTGACCGTCGGCGGCGACCATTCCATTACCTATCCCATCTTCAAGGCGCTGGCGAAGCGCGCTCCGATCGGGATGATCCATATCGATGCGCATACCGATACGTGGGATAGCCTCTACGGTTCGAAGTTCTTCCACGGCGCCCCCTTCAGGAGAGCGGTGGAGGACGGCCTGCTCGATCCGCGACGCACCATCCAGATAGGCATTCGTGGGTCCGAGCATTCGGGAACGCCAAACTTCAGCCTTGAATGCGGCATGCGCGTGATCTTCATCGAAGAGTTCGACGAGCTCGGGGTGGAGGGCGTGCTGCAGGAAGTGCGGCGCGTGGTAGGCGACGGACCAACCTACATTTCATTCGATGTCGATGGACTCGACCCGGCATTCGCTCCGGGTACCGGAACGCCGGAGGCTGGTGGAATCTCCATGCGTGAGGCCTTGCGGCTGATCAAGGGGCTGCGGGGGCTCAACCTGATTGGGGGCGACATAGTCGAGGTCGCGCCGGACCTGGATCCGACAGGCATTACCGCGCTCAACGCGGCGACGCTGATGTTCGAGATGCTCTGCGTACTGGCGGAATCCTGCGCGGAGGCTCGGCTGAAGGCTTGATGCTGCGCTGGGAAGGTCGCCACCTATGGTAAGCAGTCAACGAAAGGGAACGCCCATTGACGCCAGCATTTCTGCAGCGCGCCAATTTTCAAGATGAGTAGGTAACGGAGTGAGCACCAGAACTTACCGCAAGGCTGCCCCCGGAGACGCTCCGGCGTGCATCGATATACGTGCCCGAACCCGGGAAAACGCCTTCTCCGAAGAGCAACTGAGGGAGCTGGGAATTACCGTCGAAAGCTGGAGCGAAGGGATTCGGGACGGCAGTCTCCCAGGGTATGTCTGCTGTATGGACGATCGAATGATCGGCTACTGCTTCGGTGATAGGGATACCGGGGAAATCGTAGTGCTGGCGCTACTTCCTGAATACGAAGGGAAGGGGATAGGCAGGGCGCTGCTGCAGTTGGTGGTGGATGACTTCAGGGCGGCAGGATTCTCGAGGCTCTTTCTCGGGTGCTCGACCGATGCAGCAGTTCGTTCCTACGGCTTCTATCGGCATCTGGGCTGGGTCTCTACTGGGGAACTGGACGATGCCGGCGACGAAATCCTGGAGATTCGACTGGGGTAGGTGCAGCTGATCGGGGTGAACCATGACGATTGGGAGGCCTCGTTCAACCTGCCGATGGCTTTCCCATGCGGGAGATGGCCGCCGAAACAATGTCGGTCAGTTGCTCGACAAGCTGTTGGGTGGGCAGGTCCCTATCGCCTTCGTCCCAGGTCGGAATGCTCTCCAGCATGCCGATTATCCCGTTCGCCAGAAATTTCAGCCTTGCCTCGTCAAGCGTCGTTTTGTGGCATTCCATCTTGATTATCGTTTTGAGGCTGCTTGCATAGGTACTTCTGAGCGCCGACAGTCGCTGGCGCTGCTCGGGGGAAAGGTTGCTTCGCTCTCGAATGAACAGCAGTACCTTTTTCTTTTCGCTGGCCTGGAACTCGACGAAAGCGCTGATGAAGGCGTGCAGCCCTGATTGCTTGCCCCTGACGCGTCTCAGGCTGTAATGGGTGCTGCTGATCAGGTCGCTCATGCAGTCTTCCATGAGCTCGAACAGCAGGCTCTGCTTGTCCTCGATGTGGTTGTACAGCGACCCTGCCTGGACGCCGAGGCGCGCGGCCAGGTCGCGCAGGCTTGTCGATTGATATCCATTTTCCGTGAATAGATCCAGCGCGGCCTGGCGCAAGCGGTCGTGCGTACTGGCTCGATTCTGTGCGGTGCGGGCGATGTTCATGCGGCTTTCATCTGGGGTGTGCTTGGGTGTTACAGACATGGGCACGATTCCGGTGAGCCTCACTCCGCATGGGAGCGAGGCACACCCGCCGGCAATGTTCAGCGATGTCCCTGGGAGGCCATTTCGGCAGGGGATACCAGGCCGGTTGGGATATCGCGAAGACCGCGGCGCGCCAAGGGGTAGTAGAGGATGGCCGGAATGATCAGGCCGACCAGCCACGAGATATCGGTTTCACCCAGGTGCGCGACCAGGGGGCCGGTGTAGAAGCCGGTGGCGATGAAGGGCATCTGCACGATCACGCCGAACAGGTAGACGCCGATGCCGATCCAGTTCCAGCGGCCATAACGGCCATCCGGATCCGCCAGTGCCGGGATGTCATAACGCTCCTTGGTGATGAAGTAGTAGTCGACCAGGTTGATGGCGCTCCAGGGCGTGAAGAAGGCCAGCAGGAACAGCAGGAACGACTTGAACGCGCTGAGGAAGGAGTGTTGGCCGATCAGCGCCAGGGTCGTGGAGACGCCGACGATGCACAGGACGAAGAGCAGGCGCTGGGCATGGGAGACCTTCAGGTTGCCGCGAAGGCCGCTGATGATGGTCGCGATGCACATGAAGCTGCCGTAGGCATTGAGCGTGGCGATGGTCACCTTGCCGAACGCCACACTGAAGAACAGCAAGCCAGCCATCACACCGCTGGCCCCCAGCCCGACTATGTAGGCGACCTCATGGCCCGAGAACGCATCGCCAGCCAGCGCGGCGGCGAAGACGCCGAGCACCATGGAGGTCTGCGAGCCGATGATGGAGCCCAGGCCGACGGCGAGGAATGTCCTGAAAGGCGATGTGCCGCTTGGCAGGTAGCGCGAGTAGTCCGCCACGTAGGGACCGAATGCGATCTGCCACGACGCCGACAGGGACACCGCCAGGAGGAAGGTGCTCCAGCTGAAGTGCCGGTTGTCTAGCAAGGTGCCGATATCGTTGACCGAGAGCAGGCGTACGAACAGGTAGGCGAAAGCGACTATTCCGACCACGCTGGCGACACGCCCGAGTGAGTGGATCACCCGATATCCGCAGAAGGTCAGGACGACGATCACGCCGGCGAAGATGAGGATGCCGGTCGTGTCGCTGACATTGGCCATCTGGCCGATGGCCTGGCCGGCGAGCACGGTGCCGGTGGCATTGAAGCCGATGTACATGAGGCAGACCAGTACCAGCGGTATCACCGCGCCGAGCACGCCGAACTGCACGCGGCTGGAGATCATCTGCGGCAGGCCGAGCTTCGGCCCTTGTGCGCCGTGCAGGGCCATGACGATGCCGCCGAACACCTGGCCGATCAGCAGACCGATCAGGGACCAGAACACGTCACCGCCCAGCACGACGGCCAAGGCACCGGTCACTATCGCGGTGATCTGGAGGTTGGCGCCGAACCATAGGGTGAACTGACTGAATAACCGGCCGTGGCGCTCAGATTCGGGGATGTAATCGATGGAGCGAGTTTCGATAAGGGACTTACCAGCCATGAGGTTCTCCTCGTGCGGCGCCATTGGCGATGGCGCCGGTATTGTTGTTATGCATAGCTATTCCCTGCGGGCCTGGATGGCGGGTGCCGTCCAGGCCGCTTTCGCTTACTTGCGGGCAGCGTCCAGTACGGCGCGAGAGATGATGATCTTCTGGACTTCGGAGGTGCCTTCGAAAATCCTCAGGATCCGGGCATCGCGAACGAAGCGCTCCAAGGGCAGGTCGCGGATGTAGCCGTAGCCTCCGTGCAGCTGCAGGGCCGCGTCGGTGATGAAGCCAGCCGCTTCGGCAGCGAAGAGTTTTGCGGTGGCCGATTCGAGGCTGAAGCGTTCGCCACTGTCACGGCGTACCGCTGCCTGCATGGTCAGCAGGCGTGCCGCTTCGAGTTGGGTGTACATGTCGGCCAGGCGCCATTGGGTGCCCTGGTAGGCCGCCAGCGGCTTGGGCCCGATCTGGCGCTCGTCGACCCACTTGAGGCTGTACTCCATGGCGGCGCGGGCGATGCCCAGGGACATGGCGGCCACCTCGACCCGGCCGCGGTCCAGCACTTCCATGGCGGTGCGGAAGCCTTGTCCTTCCTCACCCAGCAGCGCCGATTCAGGCAGCCAGCAATCCAGCGCCAGCTCATAGATGGTGCTGGCGCGCAGGCCCATGGTCTTTTCCGGATTGGAGAAGGTCACACCAGCGGTGCCTTTCGGGATCATGAAGGCGCTGATGCCACGGTGCCCGGCATCGGCGTCGGTCTTGGCGTACAAGACGATGAAGTCGGCCTCACGGGCGTTGGTGATGTAGTGCTTGCTACCACGGATGCGCCAGCCGAAGTCTTCCCGCACGGCGCGGGTGCGCATGTCGGCGGGGTTGGAGCCGGCGGCCGGTTCGGTCAGGCCGAAGGCGCCCAGCAACTCGCCGGTGGCGGCGCGTGGCAGCCATTCCTGGCGTTGTTCTTCGGTGCCGCCGATGAGGATGGAGTCGGTGGCGAGGAAGTGCGCCGTCAGGGCCGAAGCCGTGGAGGCGCACGCCGCCGCGACCGCTTCGACGACACGGCTCATGGCGAGGCTGCCGACGCCGAAACCACCGTAGGTCTCCGGCAGATTGATGCCCATGAAGCCCAGGTCGCCCAAGGCTTTCAGGCTATCCCCGCAGAAGGCTTCGGCTTCGTCGTAGCCTTGGGCGTTGGCCTGGAGCACGTCCCGGGAGACCCGCTCGGCGGACTCGACAACGGCCAGTTCAGTGGAATCGAGCTCAAAGTTCATGGGTGTCTCCGTGATGGTTCAGGCCAAAGAGGGCGTTCGCTTCGCCAAGGCGCGGGGCGCGCACCGCGGCAAGGGGTTTGCTGCCGTTGAAAAAGACCGGTTGGGGCACGAGCGGGGGGCGGTGGTCATCGGGTTGGACGAGCAGCTGTCGCGCCTGGGCTTGTTCGCAGCGGGTCGCTTCCGCCAGGTTCCAGACCGGGGAGGAGGGCACGCCGGCATCCAGCAGCAGGTCGCAGATCTGCTCGACGGTGCGGGAGCTGGTCCAGCCCTCGATCTCGCTGCGCAAGGCGCATTCGTTGGCTGTGCGCGAGGTGTCGTCGGAGAAGCGTGGATCGTCCGCAAGGGCAGGGCGCTCCATGCTTTCGCAGAAACGGCGGAACAGCTTGTCGCTCGCCACGGCGATCACCACCAGGCCGTCGGCGGCCTTGTAGGTATCGAACGGGGTCGAGACCGGGTGGCGGTTGCCCACCAGGCCTGGCGCGGTTCCCTTGGCGAACAGATTGGCGAGGCCGGTCATCTGCAGGCTGACGAGCACGTCGAACATCGCGACATCGATGTACTGCGCGCCTTCGTCCTGGCGTTCGCGGGCAAAGAGTGCCGTGCTGATCGCCCAGGCGGCGTAGACGCCGGCGCACAGGTCGCCCAAGGCTTCGCCGCTGCGGGTCGGGCCGGTTTCGGGGAAGCCGGTCACGCTCATCAGTCCGGACATGGCCTGGGCGACGATGTCGTACGCGGGGCGTTTCGACAGCGGCCCGTTCTGGCCGAAGCCGGAAATGCTGGCGTAGATCAGCCTCGGGTTGTGCGCCTTCAGCGACTCGAAGTCGATGCCCAGGCGCTGGGTCACGCCGGGGCGGAAGTTTTCGACGACCACGTCAGCGTCCGACACCAGCTGATAGAAGCGTTCCAGATCGGCGGGCACCTTGAAGTCCAGCTCCACGCTGCGCTTGCCGCGATTGATCAGGCCGAAGTAGACGCTCTCGCCATCGTCGCCGAAGGGGCCCAGGTGACGACTGTCGTCGCCATGTCCGGGCACCTCGAACTTGATGACCTCCGCGCCCAGGTCGGCCAGCATCGCCGTGCAATGCGGGCCGGCCAGCACACGGCTGAGATCGAGTACTCGAACGCCCCGCAGCGGTTGTACTGCGGGTTTCTGGTTTGGGTTTGTCATGGTCTCGGGCCTCAGCGTTTGCCGGTGATCATCGGCAGGTTCAGGCCCTGCTCATGGGCGCAGTCGATGGCGATCTGGTAACCGGCATCGGCATGGCGCATCACCCCGGTGCCCGGGTCGTTGGTCAGCACGCGGGCGATCCGCGCGGCCGCCTCGTCGGTGCCGTCGCAGACGATGACCATGCCCGAATGCTGGGAGAAGCCCATGCCCACGCCGCCGCCGTGGTGCAGCGACACCCAGGTGGCGCCGCTGGCGGTGTTCAGCAGGGCGTTGAGCAGCGGCCAGTCGGAGACGGCGTCGGAGCCGTCCTGCATGGCTTCGGTCTCGCGGTTCGGGCTGGAGACCGAGCCGGAGTCCAGGTGGTCGCGGCCGATGACGATCGGTGCGGACAGCTCGCCGCTACGGACCATTTCGTTGAAGGCCAGGCCGAGCTTGGCGCGCTGGCCCAGGCCGACCCAGCAGATCCGCGCCGGCAGGCCCTGGAAGCTGATGCGCTCGCGGGCCATGTCCAGCCAGTTGTGCAGGTGGGCGTCGTCCGGAATCAGCTCCTTGACCTTGGCGTCGGTCTTGTAGATGTCTTCGGCATTACCCGACAGCGCGGCCCAGCGGAACGGGCCGATGCCGCGGCAGAACAACGGACGGATATAGGCCGGGACGAAGCCGGGGAAGTCGAAGGCGTTGGCCACGCCTTCTTCCTTGGCCATCTGGCGGATGTTGTTGCCGTAGTCGAAGGTCGGGATGCCTTGCTTCTGGAACTCCAGCATGGCCTGCACGTGCACGGCCATGGACTGCTTGGCGGCCTTGACCACCGCGGCCGGTTCGGTCTGCGCGCGGTCGCGGTACTGCTCCCAGGTCCAGCCGATCGGCAGGTAACCATTGAGCGGGTCGTGGGCGCTGGTCTGGTCGGTGACCATGTCCGGGCGCACGCCGCGCTTGATCAGCTCCGGCAGGATCTCGGCGGCGTTGCCGAGCAGGGCGATGGAGATGGCCTTGCCTTCGCGGGTGTACTGGGCGATACGCGCCAGGGCGTCGTCGAGGTCCTTGGCCTGCTCGTCGACGTAGCGGCTGCTCAGGCGGAAGTCGATGCGGCTCTGCTGGCATTCGATGTTCAGCGAGCAGGCGCCGGCCAGGGTCGCGGCCAGCGGCTGGGCGCCGCCCATGCCGCCGAGGCCGGCGGTCAGCACCCACTTGCCCTTGAGGTTGCCGTCGTAATGCTGGCGGCCAGCCTCGACGAAGGTTTCATAGGTGCCCTGGACGATGCCCTGGCTGCCGATGTAGATCCAGCTGCCGGCGGTCATCTGGCCGTACATGGCCAGGCCCTTGGCGTCCAGTTCGTTGAAGTGTTCCCAGTTGGCCCAGTGCGGCACCAGGTTGGAGTTGGCAATCAGCACGCGCGGGGCGTTGGCGTGGGTCTTGAACACGCCGACCGGCTTGCCGGACTGCACCAGCAGGGTCTCGTCCTCGTTCAGTTCCTTCAGGGTCTCGACGATCTTGTCGTAGCACTCCCAGTTGCGTGCGGCGCGGCCGATGCCGCCGTACACCACCAGTTCCTTCGGGTTTTCCGCCACCTCGGGGTCGAGGTTGTTCATCAGCATGCGCAGCGGCGCTTCGGTCAGCCAGCTCTTGGCG
>NZ_SSON01000056.1 GCF_029871245.1 Pseudomonas sp. BN102
AGCGCCGACACCTTCAAGCGCCCGATCTACGCCGGTAACGCCATCGCCACCGTGCAGTCCTCCGCTGCCGTGAAAGTGATCACCGTGCGTGGCACCGGTTTCGATGCCGCCGCTGCCGAAGGCGGCTCCGCTGCCATCGAAGCCGTGGGCACCGTCACTGACGCCGGCAAGTCCGCCTTCGTCGGCGAAGAGCTGGCCAAGTCCGACCGTCCGGAACTGACCGCGGCCAAGATCGTCGTTTCCGGCGGTCGTGGCATGCAGAACGGCGAGAACTTCAAGCACCTCTACGCCCTGGCCGACAAGCTGGGCGCCGCTGTCGGTGCTTCCCGTGCCGCGGTCGACGCCGGCTTCGTGCCGAACGACATGCAGGTCGGCCAGACCGGCAAGATCGTCGCGCCGCAGCTGTACATCGCCGTGGGCATCTCCGGTGCCATCCAGCACCTGGCGGGCATGAAGGACTCCAAGGTGATCGTCGCGATCAACAAGGACGAAGAAGCGCCGATCTTCCAGGTGGCCGACTACGGCTTGGTGGGCGATCTGTTCGAGATCGTGCCGGAGCTGGAAAAAGCCCTGTGAGGAGCCGCCCATGAGTACATTCAAGCGAATCGGCGTCATCGGCAGTGGCGCCATGGGCCGAGGCATCGCCCAGTTGTTCGCCAGCGCCGGGGTGGAGGTGCTGCTGCATGACAGCCACGCCGAGGCCATCGAACAGGCGCTGGCCTACAACCGCGACCTGCTGGAACGGGCGGCGGCCAAGGGCAAGCTGAGCGCCGAGGCGCTGGCTGCGACCCTGGCGCGCATGCGACCGGCGCAAAGCCTGGGGGAGCTGGCGGAGTGCGACCTGCTGATCGAGGCCATAGTCGAGAACCTGGAAGCCAAGCAGTCGCTGTTCCGTGAGCTGGAGCAGCTGGTGGGCGCCGACGCGGTCCTGGCGAGCAACACCTCGTCGCTATCGATCAGCCTGATCGCCAGTGCCTGCCAGCGCCCGCAGAGGGTTGCCGGCTTCCACTTCTTCAATCCGGTGCCCTTGATGAAGGTCGTCGAGGTGGTGCGCGGCGAGCTCACCGATCCACAGGTGATCGAGCGCCTGGTGACGCTGACCGGGCAGGCCGGGCATTTCGCCGCCGTTACCCCGGACTCGCCCGGCTTCCTGGTCAACCATGCCGGCCGCGCCTACGGCCCGGAAGCCTTGCGTATCCTCGCCGAAGGGATCGCCACTCCGGCCCAGATCGACCGCATCCTCAAGGACTGCCTGGGCTTTCGCATGGGCCCCTTCGAGCTGTTCGACCTGACAGGGCTGGACGTTTCCCATGCGGTGATGGAGTCGATCCATGGCCAGTTCTACCAGGACCCGCGTTATACCCCATCGGCGCTGGTGCCGGCGCGCCTGGCCAGCGGCCTGCTGGGGCGCAAGAGCGGCCAGGGTTTCTACCGCTATGTGGAGGGCAAGCCGGAGCTTGAAGAGCCGGCGTTGCCGGTGCCCGTCGCGATCGACCGGCCGTTCTGGCTCGACTCTCGGGAGGCGGCGGTCCGTGACCAGGTGGCGGCCGTATTGGCTGCCGCCGGTGTGGGGCTGGAGCAGGGTGGGCAACCCAGCCCAAACGCGATCTGCCTGGTTACGCCCCTGGGCGAGGATGCCAGCAGCGTGATCGCCCGCAAGCAGCTGCCACCCCGTCGCAGCCTCGCGCTGGAGACCTTCGCCGGTTTCGACAGGCGCCGCGTGCTGATGCGCCAGCCGGCGTTGGACCCCGAGGTGTTGGCGCAGGCGCGCCAGGCGCTGGGCGCCGATGGCGTGCCGGTGGAGGTGATCAACGACTCGCCGGGCTTCATTGCCCAGCGCGTACTGGCCGGGATCGTCAACCTCGGTTGCGAGATCGCCCAGCGGCGCATCGCCGACCCCGCCGTCCTGGATCGCGCGGTGCAACTGGCGCTGGGGTATCCCCATGGCCCATTGGGCTTCGGTGATCACTATGGGGCGCAGAAGATCGCGCAGATCCTCCGCGAGCTGCATGACCTGTATCAGGAGCCGCGCTATCGGATCAGTCCCTGGTTGCGCCGGCGCGTACAGCTCGGCTTGCCGCTGTGCACCCCGGAGGAATGAGCATGACAGCCTATATCTACGATGGTTTGCGTTCGCCCTTCGGCCGACATGCCGGCGTCTTGGCCAGTGTGCGCCCGGATGACCTGCTGGCGACGGTGGTGCGTGCCCTGGTGGCGCGCAATCCGTTCGCCGCAGAGGACTACGAAGACCTGATCGCCGGCTGCGCCAGCCAGGCCGGCGAGGACGGGCGCAACCTGGCTCGCCATGTCGCGTTGCTCGCCGGACTGCCAATGGTGGTTGGCGGCCTGACCGTCAATCGTCTGTGCGGCTCCGGCCTGGCGGCGGTGCTGGATGCCGCGCGTGCCGTGCTGGCCGACGAGGGTGAGTTGTTCATCGTCGGCGGCGCGGAAAGCATGAGCCGCGCGCCCTTTGTCGTGGCCAAGGCGGAAAGTGCCTACTCCCGCGATTTCCGGGTCTTCGACAGCACCATCGGGGCGCGCTTCCCCAACCCGAGGGTGGAAGCCGGGTTCGGTGCGGACTCCATGCCAGAGACGGCGGATAACGTCGCCTTTGAGTTGGCCATCAGGCGCGAGCAGGCCGACGCCTATGCTGCGCGCAGCCAGGCGCTGTTCAACGCGGCGGAGCAGAGTGGTTTCTTCGCGGGGGAGATCGTGCCGATCGAGGTGCCGCAGGGGCGCAAGCAAGCACCGCTGCTGGTTGTACGCGACGAGCATCCGCGTCCAGAAAGTACCTTCGAAGTGCTGTCTCGACTCAAGCCACTCTTCGCGGGCGGAGTGGTTACCGCCGGCAACGCCTCGGGAGTGAACGACGGTGCTGCCGCGCTGCTGGTCGGCTCGCGAGCCGTGGGTGAGCGGTATGGCATCAAGCCGCGCGCCCGCATTCTCGCGGGTGCGGTGGCTGGCGTCGAGCCCCGGCTGATGGGCCTGGGACCGGTGCCGGCCAGCGGCAAGGCGCTGCAACGCGCCGGCCTGCGCTTGGAGGATATGGACCTGATAGAGATCAACGAGGCCTTTGCCGCTCAGGTTCTGGGTTGCGCCAGGCAACTGGGTCTGGCCTTCGACGATCCACGACTGAATCCCAATGGTGGCGCCATCGCCGTTGGCCACCCGCTCGGTGCTTCCGGCGCCCGCCTGGCCTGGACCGCAGTGCGCCAGCTCGAGCGCACGGGCGGCCGCTATGCCCTGGTCAGCCTGTGCATCGGCCTGGGTCAGGGCATCGCCTGCGTCATCGAGCGTCTCGACTGAACCGAACGCCCCACAACAATCATGAATTCGGAGAACTTCCCCATGGCCAACAAAGCAAGCTTCAACTGGATCGACCCGCTGCTGCTGGACCAGCAACTCACCGAAGAAGAGCGCATGGTGCGTGACAGCGCCGAGCAGTTCGCCGCCGACAAGCTGGCCCCGCGCGTCCTCGAAGCCTTCCGCCATGAACAGACCGACCCGGCAATCTTCCGCGAGATGGGCGAGACCGGCCTGCTCGGCGCCACCATCCCCGCCGAGTACGGCGGCAGCGGCCTGAACTACGTGTGCTACGGTCTGATCGCCCGTGAAGTCGAGCGGGTGGACTCCGGCTACCGCTCGATGATGAGCGTGCAGTCCTCTCTGGTGATGGTGCCGATCTACGAGTTCGGCAACGAAGCCACCAAGCAGAAGTACCTGCCCAAGCTGGCCAGCGGCGAATACATCGGCTGCTTTGGCCTGACCGAGCCGAACCACGGTTCCGACCCGGGCTCGATGATCACCCGCGCGAAGAAGGTCGACGGCGGCTACCGCCTGACCGGCAACAAGATGTGGATCACCAACAGCCCGATCGCCGATGTGTTCGTGGTCTGGGCCAAGGATGACGCCGGCGAGATCCGTGGCTTCGTCCTCGAGAAGGGCTGGCAGGGCCTCTCCGCCCCGGCGATCCACGGCAAGGTCGGCCTGCGCGCCTCCATCACCGGCGAGATCGTGATGGACAACGTCTTCGTCCCGGAAGAGAACGCCTTCCCTGAGGTGCGCGGCCTGCGTGGCCCCTTCACCTGCCTGAACTCCGCCCGCTATGGCATCTCCTGGGGCGCCCTGGGTGCCGCCGAAGCCTGCTGGCACACCGCGCGCCAGTACGTGCTGGACCGCAACCAGTTCGGTCGTCCGCTGGCCGCCAACCAGCTGATCCAGAAGAAGCTGGCCGACATGCAGACCGAGATCACCCTGGCCCTGCAAGGCTGCCTGCGCCTGGGCCGGATGAAGGACGAAGGCACTGCCGCGGTGGAGATCACCTCGATCATGAAGCGCAACTCCTGCGGCAAGGCCCTGGATATCGCGCGCATGGCCCGCGACATGCTGGGCGGCAACGGCATCTCCGACGAGTTCGGCGTGGCCCGTCACCTGGTCAACCTGGAAGTGGTCAACACCTACGAGGGGACCCA
>NZ_SSON01000057.1 GCF_029871245.1 Pseudomonas sp. BN102
TGCCGAGGGCGACTGCGTGGTGATCGGCGGCAAGCGCATCCAGGTCACCGCCAACAAGGCCATCGCGGACACCGACTGGTCGGGCTGCGACCTGGTGATCGAGGCCAGCGGCAGGATGAAGACGGTCGCCGTGCTGCAGGCCTACCTGGACCAGGGCGTGAAGCGCGTGGTGGTCAGCGCGCCGGTCAAGGAGCAGGGCGCGCTGAACATCGTCATGGGCGTCAACCAGCAGCTGTTCGACCCGGCGCAGCATCGCATCGTCACCGCTGCGTCCTGCACCACCAACTGCCTGGCGCCGGTGGTCAAGGTGATCCACGAGAACCTGGGTATCCGCCATGGTTCGATCACCACCATTCATGACCTGACCAACACCCAGAGCATCCTCGACCAGCCGCACAAGGATCTGCGCCGCGCCCGTGCCTCGGGCATGAGCCTGATCCCCACCACCACCGGCTCGGCCACCGCCATCGCGGAAATCTTCCCCGAGCTGCGCGGACGGCTGAATGGCCATGCGGTGCGGGTGCCGCTGGCCAACGCCTCCTTGACCGACTGCGTGTTCGAAGTGGAGCGCACGACCACGGCTGACGAGGTCAATGCACTGCTCAAGGCGGCTGCCGAGAACGAACTGAAGGGCATCCTCGGTTATGAGGAGCGCCCGCTGGTGTCCATCGACTACCGCACCGATCCGCGCTCCTCGATCATCGATGCGCTGTCGACCCTGGTGGTCAACGGCACCCAGGTGAAGCTCTACGCCTGGTACGACAACGAGTGGGGCTACGCCAACCGCACCGTCGAGCTGGCGCGGCTGGTCGGCCTGGCGGGCTGACAGGGACGCGCCGCGATCATGAACGCGTTGTCAGCCCTCTCCCCGTCAGTGCGCCAGTACCTGCTGGTGACCAGCAACTACTGGGCCTTCACCCTCACCGACGGCGCCTTGCGCATGCTGGTGGTACTGCACTTCCACAGCCTGGGCTACACGCCGCTGCAGATCGCCGCGCTGTTCCTGTTCTACGAATTCTTCGGCGTCATCACCAACCTGGTGGGCGGTTACCTGGGTGCGCGCCTGGGCCTCAACCGCACCATGAACATCGGCCTCGGCCTGCAGGTCGCCGCGCTGCTGATGCTCGCGGTGCCGGCGGCCTGGTTGACCATCCCCTGGGTGATGGGCGCCCAGGCGCTGTCGGGCATCGCCAAGGACCTCAACAAGATGAGCGCCAAGAGCTCGATCAAGCTCCTGGTGCCCGACAGCCAGCAGGGCACCCTGTACCAGTGGGTGGCCATCCTCACCGGGTCGAAGAACGCGCTCAAGGGCGTGGGCTTCTTCCTCGGCGGCGCCTTGCTCGCCTCGCTGGGGTTCACCGGGGCGGTACTCGCCATGGCGGCGGTGCTGGCGCTGATCTGGCTCGGCAGCCTGGCGCTGCTGAAGAAGGACCTGGGCAAGGCCAAGGCCAAGCCGAAGTTCCGCGACATCCTCTCCAAGAGCCGGGCGATCAACATCCTTTCGGCGGCGCGGTTGTTCCTCTTCGGCGCCCGCGACGTCTGGTTCGTGGTGGCGCTGCCGGTCTACCTGAGCACGGTGTTCGGCTGGGACTTCTGGCTGGTGGGCGGCTTTCTCGCGGCCTGGGTCATCGGCTACGGCATCGTCCAGTCCGTCGCGCCCGCCATCACCGGCAAGCGCAGCGGACGCCTGCCGGATGGCCGCGCCGCCTTCTTCTGGGCCGGCCTGCTGGCGCTGCTGCCGGCGGCCATCGCCCTCGGCCTCTGGGCGGGGTGGCCGGCTCAGCGGGTGCTGGTGGGCGGGCTGACGCTGTTCGGCGTGCTGTTCGCGGTGAACTCCTCCCTGCACAGCTACCTGATCGTCTCCTATGCCAAGGAGGACGGGGTGTCGCTGGACGTGGGCTTCTACTACATGTCCAACGCCCTCGGCCGTTTGCTCGGCACGCTGCTGTCCGGCTGGATCTTCCAGGTCCATGGGCTGGAGGCCTGTCTGTGGGTGTCGACGGCATTGGTATCGCTGGCCGCCTTCATCTCCATCGCCTTGCCGAGGCATGCCGAAGCGATGAGCCCCCCTTCGTTGCGCCGGGGGGTGTGACGCCAGATTGCCATTATGGGTAGACTGCAATTCCCTATGGCCGATCAACGCCAGGTGCCGTCTTCAGTCCTGGCGAGGCGGAGTCCAAATGCAGCCGCTGTGTTCTCTCCAGGCGCCAGAGAGCGCCAACGATGAGCGATTCGATGGTCTCGCCCGCCTGGCCAGGCGACACTTCGGTGTCATGGCCGCCCTGGTGACGACGGGTACCGAGGACCGGCAGCAGGTCCGCACCTGCGACGGTCTGGCGGCCGGCAATACCCTGCGGCTCGGCAGCTTCGGCGAACCCCGGGGCGGCGCCGAAGCGCTGCTGGTGGTGCCCGATGTGCATTGCGACGAGCGTTTCCGTGATCACGACCTGGTGGTCGCCGCGCCCCATGTGCGCTTTCTGGCCGCCTGCCCGCTGCTGGCACCGGATGGCGCGGTGTTCGGCATGCTGTACCTGCTGCACGACCAACCGCGCGACCTGGACCTGACTCAACAGCATGTGTTGCGAGAGCTGGCCGAGGTTGCGGCCGGCCTGCTGGCGCGGGAGGAGGCGGACGCCCGCCTGCGGCGCGATCTGGATACGCTGCGCGAGTCCGAAAGCCGCATGGCACTGGCCATCGACGGCAGCGGCACCGGCATCTGGGACCGCAACGTGGCCACCGGCGAGATGCACTACTCCAAGGGCTGGAAAGCGCTGCTGGGTTATGCCGAGCACGAAGTCGGCAATCGTATCGAGGAGAGCTACACCCGGGTCCATCCGGCGGACCTGGGCTATGTCAAGGCAACCATCCAGGCCCACTTCGAGCAGCGAACCGCGGCGTACGAGGTGGAGCATCGCCTGCGTTGCCGGGACGGCAGCTACAAGTGGGTCTGCAGCCGCGGCAAGGTGGTCGAGCGCGATGCCGCCGGCATGCCGCTGCGCATGATCGGGACCACCACGGACATCACCGCCATGCGCGTCATGTCCGAGCAGGTGAAGCAGACCGCCGAACTCATGACCGACCTGACCAACGAGATTCCCGGCATGGTCTTCCAGTACCGGCACCTGGCGTACGGCAGGTCGTTCTTCACTTACGCCAGCGCCGGGGTGCGGGATATCTACGGGCTCACCCCGGAGCAACTGATGGCGAACACGGATACGCTGCACGCGATCATCCACCCGGACGACCTGGCCCCGTACCTCGCTTCCCTCGACGCCTGCGCGCGCGACCTGCGGCCCTGGCACCTGGAGTACCGAGTGCAGCTGCCGGAGCGCGGGATCTCCTGGCGCCAGGGCGATGCACGCCCGCGGCGGCTGGATGATGGCAGCGTGCTGTGGCACGGCTTCATTACCGATATCACCGAGCGCAAGCAGATCGAAGCCGAGCTGCAGGTCTTCGCCACCACCGACTCCCTGACCCAGCTGTCCAACCGTCGGCACTTCATGCAGCAGCTCGAAACCGAGTTGGCGCGGGTGCAGCGCTCTGCGAGCCATTGCGCGACAATCCTGATGTTCGACCTGGACTACTTCAAGGCGATCAACGACCGTTGGGGCCATTCCGTGGGCGACCAGGCGCTGCGGCATTTCGCGGCTATCCTCTGTGCCGGGCTGCGCAAGACCGACGCCGCCGGGCGCATGGGCGGCGAGGAGTTTGCGGTGGTGCTGAGCGATACCACCCTTGATCAGGCCATCAACTTCGCCCGGCGCATCCAGGGCGAGCTCGCCAGGGCGCCGGTGCTGCACGCCGATGAGCACATTCCCCTGGCCGTCAGCGTCGGCATCGCCGCCATCCATGCCACCGATCAGACCGCCGAGGCCACCCTGTCGCGAAGCGACATGGCCCTGTACCGCGCCAAGCGAGGCGGCCGCAACCGCATCGAATGCCACTGAGCCGGGAGCGAAGGATCCGATAGCGCAACCTTGCATGCGGCCGGACAGGGCCTAGGGTAGAGGGAGTCCGGTTCGCGCTGCGGAGGAGTCGGCCATGCTGCGGGCAGTGCTGCTCGATATCAGTGGAGTGCTCTACGAGGACGACCGGCCCTTGCCGGGCGCGCTGCAAGCGGTGCGCCTGCTGCAGGACAAGGGCTTGCCCCTGCGCCTGGTCACCAATACCTCGCGCCAGGGCAAGGCGGCCATCCACCGAAAATTGACCGCCATGGGCTTCGCCGTGCAGCCCGAGCAGATATTCAGTGCGCCGCAGGCCGTGCTGCGCCATGTGCGGGCGCAAGGTCTAAGGCCCTATTGCCTGATCCACCCGGGGCTGGAAGAGGAGTTCGCCGGGCTGCTCGATGAGCCGGAGCCCAATGCCGTGGTGCTCGGCGATGCGGAAGGGCGTTTCGACTATGCGCACCTCGACCGTGCCTTCCAGCTGCTGATCGAAGGCGCGCCCTTGATCGCCATGGGGGACAACCGCTACTTCCGTGGCGAGGGCAAGCTGCACCTGGACGCCGGCCCCTTCGTCCGCGCCCTGGAATACGCCGCGGGCACTTCGGCGCTGGTGCTCGGCAAACCGTCCGCAGCCTTCTTCGCCAGCGCCCTGGACGACCTCGGCGCCAGCGCGGACTCCACACTGATGATTGGTGACGACGTGGCCGCCGATATTCAGGGCGCCCAGGCGGCCGGCCTGCTGGCCTGCCTGGTACGGACCGGCAAGTACCGCGCCGGCGACGAGTTGCAGGCGCCCACCGCCTGGCAGGCCGCGGATCTGGCCGAAGCGGTGGCGCGCTACTGCTGAGTCGAGGGGATCCGGCCGTGCCAGGTGTGCTGGTTCGGCCCTTTGCCGCAACCATCGCTGTCACCGCCGCGAAGGGCGCACGCCGATGCTGAAGATCCAGGGCTTGCACAAGAGTTACCCGACGCCCCAAGGGCCGCTGGCGGTACTGCGCGGCATCGACCTCGAACTGGAGGAGGGTCACAGCCTGGCGCTGATGGGCGAGTCTGGCAGCGGCAAGAGCACCCTGCTGCACCTGGTGGCAGGGCTCGACCGCTTCGACGCCGGCAGTATCCAGGTTGGCGGGCGCTCACTGGCCGCGCTCGACGAGCACCAGCTGGCGGCTTGGCGGCGCATGGGCATCGGCCTGGTCTTCCAGCAGTTCAACCTGATTCCCAGCCTGCGTATCGAGGACAACCTGGCTTTCCAAGCCCGCCTGGCCGGCCGTCATGATCCGCGCTGGCAGGCCGAACTGGTCCGGCGGCTCGGCCTGGGCGAACTGCTGCAGCGCTATCCTGAACAGCTCTCCTGCGGGCAGCAGCAGCGGGTGGCCCTGGGCCGGGCACTGGCTGCCAGGCCCCCCTTGCTGCTGGCTGACGAACCCACCGGCAGCCTCGACGAAGCCAGCAGCGACGAGGTGCTGGAGCTGCTCCTGCACCTGCTCGACGGCAGCCCGACCAGCCTCCTGATGGTGACCCACAGCCCGCGCATGGCTACGCGCCTGGAACGGCGCATGACCTTGCACGGCGGCCGTCTGCTGGAGCGGGGCGAGGCCTGATATGCAGGTATTCCGCTGGACCCTGCACAGCCTGGTCAGTCACTGGCGCCGGCATCCCGTGCAGTTCTTCAGTGTGCTGACCGGCCTGTGGCTGGCCACCGCGCTCTGGACCGGCGTGCAGGCGCTGAACAGCCAGGCACGGGAAAGCTATGCGCGGGTCGGCCACCTGTTCGGCGAGGAGCAGTACCTGCTCGTCCCCCGCAATGGCGGGCTGATCGAACAGCGCACCTTTATCGAGCTGCGGCAGGCCGGCTGGCCGGTATCGCCGATCCTGCAGGGCCGGTTGAGCCTGCAAGGGCAGGGCGGGCAACGCCTGCGACTGGTCGGTATCGAGCCCCTGACCCTGCCGGCCGGCACCGCGCTGGCCGGGCAGACGCTGGAAGCCCTGGACCTGCCAGGCTTTCTCGGCCAGCCAGGACGCACCTGGATCGCCGCCGACACCCTGGCGGACCTCGGCCTCGCCGTCGGCGCGCAGCCGCTGAACGAGTCCGGGCAGGCCTTGCCGCCGCTGGAGGTGCGCCAGCAAGTGGCGCCCGGCGTGCTGCTGGTGGACATAGGTGTTGCGCAACGGTTGCTCGACGCGTCGGAAAAACTCTCTTGGCTGCTGCTGCCCGGCGACTTCGCCCGCGGTGAGCCGCGCCTGCCGCCACCGCTGGCCACACAGCTGGTGCTCGAGCGCCGTAGCGAGGGCACCGACCTGGCCCGGCTCAGCGAGAGCTTCCACCTCAACCTCACCGCCCTCGGCCTGCTGGCCTTCGTCGTCGGGCTGTTCATCGTCCACGCCTCCATCGGCCTGGCCCTGGAACAGCGCCGCGCCCTGTTGCGCACCCTGCGGGCCTGCGGGGTGAGCCTGCGCCTGCTGATTGCGGCCCTGGCCCTGGAGCTCGGTGCCCTGGCCCTGCTCGGCGGCCTGGCCGGCGTGCTCAGCGGCTACTGGCTGGCCAGCCTGCTGCTGCCCGATGTGGTGGCCAGCCTGCGCGGCCTGTATGGCGCCGAGGTGGCCGGGCAGCTACGCCTCGGCCCTACGTGGTGGCTGGGCGGCCTGGCCATCAGCCTGCTGGGTGCCTTGCTCGCCGGCGCCAGCAGCCTGGCCAGGGCCGCGCAGTTGCCGCTGCTGGCCCTGGCCCAGCCCGAGGCCTGGCATCGCGCCCAGGCCCTCTGGTTGCGTCGGCAGGCCGTGTTCGCCGGCGCGCTCGGCGTGCTTGCGGTGATCGCCCTGAACGTCGGTGACAGTCTGATCGCCGGCTTCGTCCTGCTCGCCGCCATGCTGCTGGCCGCAGCCCTGTGCCTGCCGCTGTGCCTGAACCTGTTGCTGGAGTGCCTGTTGCCCCACTGTCGCGGGCCCTTGGCGCACTGGTTCATCGCCGACAGCCGCCAGCAGCTGCCCGGCCTGGCATTGGCGCTGATGGCCTTGCTTCTGGCGCTGGCGGCGAATATCGGCGTCGGCAGCATGACCGAAGGTTTTCGCAGAACCTTCTCCGGCTGGCTCGACCAGCGCCTGGCCGCCGAGCTCTACCTGACTCCGCGGGACCCGCAGCAGTCGGCTGCCATGGGGACCTGGCTGAGCCGCCAGCCGCAGATCCGCGCCGTGCTGCCGAGCTGGCGCGTCGAGCTGCGGCTGCAGGGCTGGCCGGCGCAGCTCAGCGGCGTACTCGATCACCCGGCCTATCGCGCCCACTGGCCGCTGCTCAGCGCCAGCCCCGATGCCTGGAGCCGGTTGGCCCGGCAGGATGCGGTGATGCTCAGCGAGCAACTGGCGCGCCGGCTGAAGCTGCGCCTGGGGCAGCGCCTGAACCTGGCCACGCCCCAGGGTGAATGGCCGCTGGAAATCGTCGGTATCTATGCCGATTACGGCAATCCGAAAGGTCACCTGCTGGTCAATGTCGCGGGATTTCAGCGTCACTGGCCGGGGATCGAGCCCGCCAGCTACAGCCTGCACCTGCCTGCCGCCGAGGTTTCCACGCTGATGCAGGCGGTGCACGCGGAGTTCGCCCTGGGCAGCGGCCGGCTCATCGACCAGAGCGAGCTCAAGGCCTGGTCGACCCGAGTCTTCGAGCGCACCTTCGCCGCCACCGCCGCACTCAACAGCCTGACCCTGGGTGTGGCTGGCGTGGCGTTGTTCATCAGCCTGCTGACCCTCGGCCAGACGCGCCTCAGCCAGTTGGCGCCGCTCTGGGCGCTGGGAGTGGGGCGGCCGCAGCTGACGCTGCTCAGCCTCGGCCAGACCCTGCTGCTGGCCCTGCTCACCCTGCTGCTCGCGGTGCCCCTGGGGCTGCTGCTGGCCTGGTGCCTGGTGGCGGTGATCAACGTACGCGCGTTCGGTTGGCGCCTGCCGCTGCATGTCTTTCCCTGGCAGCTGCTGCAACTGTCGGCCATGGCCCTGTTCGTCACGCTGCTGGCGGCTGTCTGGCCATTGTGGAAGCTGCGCCGCTGCACCCCGGCCGAGTTGCTGAGGACTTTTACCCATGAGCCCTAGCGTGCGGGTGGTGGTGTTCGCAGCATTGCTGCTGGTGGGCTGCGATGCCGAGCCGCCCTCGGCGGAGGGCTTCGCCGGGCTGGGCGAAGCCTCGGCGCGCTTTGCCCAAGTGACGCCGGGCAAGGCCTTCAGCTTTCCGGCCGACCACGGTGCGCACCCGGACTACCGCATCGAATGGTGGTACGTCACTGCCAACCTGGAAGACGAACAGGGCCGCGCCTGGGGCCTGCAATGGACCCTGTTCCGCAGTGCGCTGCAGCCCGGCTCCAGGAAAGCGGGCTGGAGCAACCAGAACCTGTGGATGGGCCACGCCGCCTTGACGGGCCCCCATGGCCACCGTTCGGCGGAGCGCCTGGCCCGTGGCGGCATCGGCCAGGCCGGCGTCGACGCCTTGCCCTTCAAGGCCTGGATCGACGACTGGCGCTTCAGCAGCCGAACACCGGCGAACGCGGGGCTGGACGACCTGGAGCTGCAGGCCAACGGCGGCAGCTTCGGCTATCGCCTGCAGCTGACCAGCAACCGCCCCCTGGTGCTGCATGGCGAGCAGGGTTTCAGCCGCAAATCCGCCCAGGGGCAGGCCTCCTACTATTACAGCCAGCCGTTCTTCCAGGCCCAGGGCTCGGTGCGGCTGGAGGGCCAGGCCTACCAGGTCAAGGGCCAGGCCTGGCTGGATCGCGAATGGAGCAGCCAGCCCCTGGCGCCCGACCAGCACGGCTGGGACTGGTTTTCCCTGCACCTGGCCAGCGGCGAGAAGCTCATGCTGTTCCAGTTGCGCCATGCCGACGGCCAGCACTACCGCGCCGGCACCTGGATCAGCGCTACCGGCGAGCCCCGTGCGTTGGGCAACGAGGACATCGTCATGACCCCCTTGCAGTACAGCCGCGTCGCCGGCCGCGAGCTGCCGACCCGGTGGTCGCTGCGCATCGCCAAAGAGGGCTTCGACATCACCAGCGAGCCAGTGCAGGAGATGGCTTGGATGGACACCCGCTTCCCGTACTGGGAAGGGCCGATACGGTTCAGCGGCAGCCACCAGGGCGTGGGTTATCTGGAGCTGACGGGGTATTGAACTGGGGATAAGTCGAAGGGGAGGACTCCCCATTCCTGGGCAGGCACTTGGTTCCTCGGCGACTCCAGTCGCTCCGAGTCGTAACCAATAGAGTCGGACAGGTCCCAAGGATCTGGTTTCTCAAGTTCGAATAAGCCCTGCGGTTGAAACGCGAAGTCGAACGGCATTGCACAGGATGGGGTCGAATCGCGCATCATGGGTGCATTCGGCTCAAGGGAGGTTGCCATGCGCGTTCTGTCATTCGTTGTGCGTCTTGCCGCATTGTCGCTGGGGCTGGTGCTCGCCACCGTCGCCATGGCGACCGAGGAAACGCAGCTGATCGAATCGATCAACGCCTATCGCAGCCAGGTGCAGCGCTGTGGGGCCCAGGCGTCCGAGGAGCTGCCGCCGCTGTCGGCCGATCCTCGCCTGATCCTGCAGGCCAGTGGCATGGGGGACTTGCAGGAAGCGCTGGCGCGCTCGGCTTATCCAATGGTCAACGTCCAGGCAATCAGCCTGACCGGGCCGCGAGATGCGCAGGCGGCCATGAAGGCATTGCAGGAAAGCTTTTGCCAGGTCGTGCTCGATCCGCAATTCGTCGATATCGGCGTGAGCCGCGAGGGGCTCGACTGGCGCATCGTGCTGGCCCGCCCGCTGCTGACCAGGGGCCTGGGCACCTGGCAGACGGAAGGGCAGAAGTTGCTGGAGCAGATCAACGCCGCCCGCGCGCAATCGCGCCAGTGCGGCGCCCAGTCCCTCGCAGCTGCGCCGCCGCTGACCTGGAACGACACACTGGCCACGGCGGCGGAAACCCACACCCGGGCGATGGCCAATCAGAACTACTTCGGCCACCGGGACCGCGATGGCCGGACCCCGAGCGACCGGGCAGAACTGGCCGGCTATGTCGGCCTGCAGATCGGCGAGAATATCGCCGCCGGGCAGGACACCGTTCGCAAGGTGCTCGACGGCTGGCTGGCCAGCCCCGGCCACTGCGCCAACCTGATGAACCCGCAGTTCCGCGAACTGGGCGCGGCCTATGCGATCGACCCGAAGAGCGATGCTGGCATCTACTGGACAGCGCTGTTCGGCGCGCAGTGAAGGGCCGGTGTATCGCGCGCCCCAACCTGCGCAGCATGCAGATCTTTCCTGTTTCGTGGCCCGCTGGTTATCGATGGCGGGGACCGTATTTGCCAGGTCAAGGACCCGTGGGGCAACTGCATGGGACTGAGGCAGCGCCGTCAATTGGCCTGATACCGGCCGAACGTCGCCCTAGATCTCCTTCGGCAAGCGATGCTTGTGCTTGGCGGCATTCCTGGCCGCGATCCCCATCAGCCGCTGGAACTTCGGGCAGTCCAGGTGGTTGGCTTCGGGGCAGGACGCCGCGTGGCGCAGGCCATCGCGTATCGCGCACAGTTGCTTGATGGTGCGATCCACCTCATCCGCCTTCTCCTGCAGCCGGGCCCTATCGATGGCCGGCCCACCCTCGGCCACCAGCATCTCGGCGATAGCGTCGAGGGAAAATCCGGCGGTCCGTCCGAGTGCGATCAACGACAAGCGCTGGATCACCGACTCATTGAACACTCGCTTGAGCCCATGGCGGCCGATGGAGCGAATCAGCCCCTTCTCCTCGTAATAGCGCAGCGTGGAGGCCGGCAAACCGGACCACCGCGACACTTGTCCGATATCCATCTCTTTCATGTTTGGCCTCAAGTCGACTTGAACTGGCAGGCAGGCGAAAAGCGCCTTGCATGATAGTCGAGGTGGCTTTGCATGTGATCGGGATCGACGTTGGCGCGACACTGGGGACGGGGACCCGGGCCGGCAACCACGCGGATGGCACCGGAGGGAGCGCAGTTGTTCGTGAATGGACGCCCCTCATCGCAAGCCTGTTTACGCTTTGGCCCCTTGTCGACTGCACAGGTCTGTCCGGCCCCCGACTACGGCATCGTTTCGATGCGGGGTCTCGACAGAGTGCACCTGCAAAAAACAGCACAGCTGTAGCGCAAGTTTCGGCCAGCCCTTGATTACTGTTCAGGTGAGTGGGGCTGCGCTTGCGGGGTAGTCCGAACCTGGCCCGGGGACTTCAACCGAGACGTCGAAAATGGTCGATCCTGAAATGCTCGTGGTGTTTGCCGGTGCCGTCGTCCTGCTGCTGATTTCGCCGGGGCCCAACATGGTTTTTGTCTTGAGCCACGGCATGCATTACGGCTGGCGTGGAGGTTTGGCCGCCGCGCTGGGGATCAGTTTGGCGGACCTGCTCCTGACCTTGCTCACCGTTGCGGGTGTTACCGGGCTGATTGCCGCTTGGCCGCCATCCTTCGACATCATTCGATACTGCGGCGCGGTCTATTTGCTGTGGATGGCGTACAGGACGCTCAAGAGCAACGGCATGCCTGAAAAGGCTACCTGTGAAAAAGCCCCGTTGAAGGCCGTGTTTATCAGCGCCACGCTGAACAGCCTGCTCAACCCCAAGGCGCTACTGTTCTTCATCGTCTTTCTCCCGCAGTTTGTAACGCCTGCCAAAGGCATGATCGCGGAACAACTCCTGCTGCTAGGCGGCGTGCTGACGTTGTTGGCATTCATCTTTCATGCGGGCCTCGGGTTCTTCGGCGGCACGGTAGGCCGAGCCATTGCTGGTCGTGGCAGGTTTTTCAGCGTGCAGAAATGGGGGCTGGCGAGCGTCTTCGGGCTGTTGGCAATCCGCTTGGTAGTGATGTCTCGTCCGAACTGACAGCGGGCTCCATTGGCTTCCCGGAATGGCCGTTCGGTCCAAGGCGGCCGGCCTGAGTCGCGCTATCCGATAGCTTCTGACCTGTCGCACCGCAACCACTGGCAGAGGGAGATCGGACCACCGCGACGATTTTCCAATCCCCATCTCTTTCATGCTTGACCTCAAGTCGACTTGAACTGGCAGGCTGTTGAAAACGGCCCTTCAGAGCAGGTCAAAGGGGAAAAACATGAAAGGCACAATAATCCCGCGGGTGATCGGAATTGGCAGAGGCGAGCTGGCGCCAGGATGGGCGCTGGCCGCCCTTGCGCTCACCATGCTGCTGTCCTCGCTGGGCACCAGCATCGCCAATGTCGCGTTGCCGACCATGGCCCAGGCGTTCAACGCTTCCTTCCAGGACGTGCAGTGGATCGTCCTTGCCTACCTCCTTGCCATCACCACACTGGTGGTCAGCGTCGGGCGCCTCGGTGACAGGGTCGGACGCCGGCGGCTGCTGCTGGCAGGCGTCGTCCTGTTTATGGCCGCATCGCTCCTCTGCGGCGTGGCCCCGACGCTATGGCTGCTGATCGCCGCCCGTGCGGTACAGGGGCTCGGCGCCGCCATCATGATGGCGCTGACGATGGCCTTCGTGGGTGACACGGTGCCGAAGGAGAAGACCGGAAGTGCCATGGGCCTGCTCGGCACCCTGTCGGCGCTCGGCACCGCGCTCGGCCCCACCCTTGGTGGCCTCCTGATCGCCGGCCCGGGCTGGCGTGCGATCTTCTTCATCAACTTGCCGCTGGGCCTGCTGGCGGCGTTCCTGGCCTGGCGCTACCTGCCCGCCGATCGCCGGATCGCCAAGGCTGATCGCGTCCGGCTCGACCATCTGGGAACCTTGCTGCTCGCCTTGACGCTGGCTGCCTATGCGCTCGCCATGACCATGGGACGCGGCGATTTCGGCCCGCTCAATGCCGCGCTGTTGATCGCGGCCGCGGCAGGCGTGGGCCTCTTCGTGCTGGCCGAGAAGAAAGCCGAGTCGCCCCTGGTGCGGTTGGAGATGTTCCGCAATCCCGTGCTCAGCGGAGGCTTCGCCATGAGCGCCCTGGTCATGACGGTGATGATGGCGACGCTGGTGGTCGGCCCGTTCTACCTCTCCGGCGCGCTGGCGCTGGACGCGGCGGGCGTCGGCCTCGCCATGTCGACCGGCCCTGTAGTCGCCGCGCTGGCGGGCGTGCCGGCCGGGCGTCTGGTGGACCGTTTCGGTGCCCAGCGCATGGTTGGCGCCGGGCTCATCGCCATGACGGCCGGCTCGTCCACCCTGCCCATGCTGCCGGCCAGCCTCGGCGTGTTCGGCTACATCGCCCCGCTCGTCGTCATCACCGCCGGCTATGCCCTGTTCCAGGCAGCCAACAACACCGCCGTGATGGCGGATGCTCGGCCGGACCAGCGGGGCGTCGTTTCGGGCCTGCTCAACCTGTCGCGTAATCTCGGGCTCATCACCGGCGCATCGGCCATGGGCGCGGTGTTCGCCCTCGGGGCGGCGGCGACCGCCCTCAATCCGGAGCATCCCCAGGCGGTTGCGGCCGGCATGCACGTCACCTTCGCCGTTGCCGCCGTGTTGATCATCGTCGCCCTGGTCATCTCCCTAGCGAGCCGTGCCCGCGCGCTGCGTTGCGTTCCGTCAGGCAACGGGCGGGAGGAGGGCCCCGGCGCATGAGCGGCGTGTGATCGGGCTTACCGTCCCGCACCTCACAGCGAACGAACGATCTGCTCGCGCAGCCACTGGTGGGCGGGGTCGCGATGGGAGCGCTCATGCCATAGCATGGCCATCTCGTAGCCCGGCACCTCGATCGGCGCGTCCACCACGCGCAGGTTGCCGTTATCGCGTACCAGGCGCTCGGGCAGCATCGCCACCAGGTCGGTGCTCTCCAGCACCGCGCGCAGGAACAGGAAGTGCGGCACCGACAGCACCACCCGGCGCTCCAGGCCGCGCTCCGCCAAGGCTTCATCGGTGATGCCGCGGAACCCGCCGCCATCCGGCGAGACGATCACCTGGTCGAGCTTGCAGAACTGCGCCAGGGTCGGGCGCCTCTTTAGGCGCGGATGGCCGGCACGGGCGGCCAGCACATAGCGCTCGGTGAACAGCGTGCGGTGGCGCAGGCCGGGTGGCGAGCCCTCGCTGGTATGGAAGGCGAGGTCGATCTCGCCCTGTTCCGCCTGCCTGGCGATGCGTGACGGCACCATCTCGACCACGGCCAACCGGGTGCCCGGCGCCGCCGCGCGCAGCCCGTCCAGCGCGGGCAGCAGGATCGCCGATTCGCCGTAGTCGGTGGCAGCGATGCGCCAGGTATGACGGGCCTCGGCCGGGTCGAACGGGCTGGCCGGGGAGACGGCGCTTTCCAGGGCCTTGAGCGCCTGGCGCAGCGGTTCGCGCAGCTCCTCGGCCCGCGCGGTCGGGCGCATGCCCCTGGGGCCCGGCAGCAACAGCGGGTCGTCGAAGAGTTCGCGCAGCTTGGCGAGGTGGACGCTCACCGCCGGCTGGGAGAAGTTCAGGCGCTCCGCCGCGCGGGTCACGTTGTGCTCCGAGAGCAACACGTCCAGCGTCACCAGCAGGTTGAGATCCAAACGTCTGAGATTATTCATCCGTATACCTGGAATATTGGATATTCATTTCCAATATACCTGGGGGGAATCCATCCTGCGCCCATCTTGCAACGGAGGTTTCCACCATGAATGTACTGATCGTCCACGCCCATCCCGAACCCGGCTCGCTCAATGGCGCACTGAAGGACTTCGCGGTCGAGCGCCTCCAGGCGGCGGGGCACGCCGTCCAGGTCTCGGACCTGTATGCGATGAACTGGAAAGCCCCGCTCGACGCCGGCGACAGCCTGGACTACGAGCCCGGTGCGCGCTTCGACCCATCCCTGGACTCCAAGCGGGCGTTCGCCAACGGCCGGCAGAGCGCAGACATCGCCCAGGAACAGGACAAGCTGCGCTGGGCGGATGCGCTGATCCTGCAGTTTCCCCTCTGGTGGTTCTCAATGCCGGCGATCCTCAAGGGCTGGGTGGAGCGCGTCTACGCCTATGGCTTCGCATACGGGGTGGGGGAGCACTCCGACGTCCGCTGGGGCAGCCGCTATGGCGAAGGCTCGATGGCCGGCAAGCGGGCGATGCTGATGGTCACCACCGGCGGCTGGGAGTCCCACTACAGTGCCCGGGGCATCAACGGGCCCATGGATGACGTGCTGTTCCCGATCCACCACGGCATCCTCTATTACCCCGGCTTCGACGTGCTGCCGCCATTCGTGGTCCATCGCACCAGCCGCATCGACGAGTCCCGCTTCGCGGCCATCCGCGACGAGCTCGGCCAACGCCTCGACGACCTCTGGCAGACCGCACCGATTCCGTTCCGGCCGCAGAACGCCGGTGAATACGAGATACCCGCGCTCACGCTGAAACCCGAGGTGGCGCCGGAGAGGGTCGGCTTCGCGGCGCATATCGCCTGAACGGCTGTTTGAGCTTGCAGCCAGGTTTCCTGCGTCGGCTTTGCAGATGTCCATCCGGTTTGTGCGCGGGACCTTAAGGCCGCAGTTCACTGGGGTGGTGAATCCCTGTTTGCCGCAATGAATAGGCGACCTGTTGGTTCGCCTATTCATTGAACCCTCTACTTCGCTTGCTCCGATATAAGCATCGACCATTGTTGATGGTACGTTGATTTTTTCCGCTCCTATACTCGGCCACTCCCCTTTCAGATGGGTTGGGTGCCGCGACTGATCGAGCCCTGTCTAACTCTGGATAGTCGCTCAATTAATATTACCGCCTGATATTTCCTTTGCAGAGCCAACTCGTTCGAGACTTTCGATAAGGCATGCGGATGTCTCGGGGTGGAGTGTCTTTTTCACGCGGCGTTGAGCGTATCGGCGATAAAGTAGATTGGAGAGACTGCGTAAGGCGAGTTATCGGAAAGTTATCTTGCTTTTAGTTGTTCGGGTTTGAAGTGTTCGCATTCTGTTTAGCTGGGTTACAAGAAATGCGCTCAATTGGATTCAATCCATGCGGCGCGACAATATCTCCTGAAGCTAGTAATCAGAGCCTGAAAAATGAAACTACACGAAATCCTGGGTTATGATCGACATGGAGCTGTTCGTGAACTGGATACCGCCCTCAACAAGGGGACTCTAAATACCAGAGATGTAACTTTTTCGGCGCTCGGTTTCAATGCGCCAGGTTGGATCGCTGCATCTTCGATGTCGATTCTTTACTCGATATCTGGCCACCATGCTCCGCTGGCGATTTTGATTGCGTACTTCTTTCCGATGCTAGTGATGGCCTTCTGCATGATCGCGCTCACTCGGCAGGCGCCGTCAGCCGGTGGGGTTTTCACATTTACGTCGCGATTTCTGCATCCCGGTATGGGAACCGTCCTCGGCTGGGCGTACGCGGTTGCGTGCACGGCCGTAATGGCAATGTGCGCCGTCATTGGCGCCGAGTATGTCCAGGCACTGATCCCGGCATTGGCCGGCCCGCTGAACGCCAAACTGATTGGGACCGGGATGGTCCTGAGCTTCCTGGTCATTTCCTGTAACGGAGTCAATGCGACAGCCAAGGTAGCCAGCGTCTTCCTGATTTTCGAAATAAGCGTCGTGGCTGGACTGGGCCTGATGGGGCTCATCAATCCCCAGGTTCAAAATCTGTCGATCACCTCCATGTACTCCCTGGAGGGGGCAGGTGGCTTGTCCGCCATTGGGCCAGCCGTGCTGTTCGGTGTATGGATGCTCGCCAACTTCGATTCAGCGATCAACTACATCGAAGAGTCGCGTGTTCCGATTCGGACGGTGCAACGCTCGATGCTGCTCGTACTGACCTCGGCATTCATCATCTACAGCCTCGCGGCCATCGGCTGGCAGTTTGCAGTGCCGGTAGAAGAACTGGCTGCAATCATCGAGGATGGCAACGGTGGACCGATCGCAGCCGTAGCGAATGTCTACCTGCCGCCTGCCATGGCCTGGATCGCGTTATTCGTGGTGATCACCTCCGCCTGCGCGGGACTGCAGATCTCCTCCAGCGCGGCTGCCCGTACGCTCTACAGGATGAGTGAGGAAGGGCATCTTCCAACAGCGCTCAAGTCGGTAAACAAAACCAAATCACCTTGGCTGGCCAGCGTCATTGTTTCGGCCGTCGCCATTGCGCTGCTCTGGTGGAAACCACTGGACAAGATCCTCTGGTACTACGATGTGGTGACCATTACCTTGGTGATGTCCTACATGGCCGCTATCGCCGCGTTCATTGCCATGACCTGGCGACGCCAAAGTTTCTGGGTGTCGTTGACTCTCTCGATCCCCGCATCACTCGCAATCTCTGTTCTTGGGTACATTGGATATACCGCTGGGGCGAATCCTGTATCTCCGGAGGACATGTACACCGCCTGGTACCTTGGCGCGCTGACGATCCTGTCCGGCGTAATGATCCTGCTATTGCGATCGCGCGCATCCAGGCGAGCCGAACTTTCTCAAGTTTAAGTACGGTCGTGATTCTGAAAGTGCGGTAAGCCTTTCATATCAGAGCCCGCCTGGGCTGACCGTAACGGCTTTACCGCGCTATCAAATATCCACGCAGATGATGCCTCTACGGAGTCCACGTGAGGCGTCGGAGATTTGCTCGGCCTTTAATCAGGAAAAGGTGAACTAATGAAGCGTGTTGTAGTAATTACCGGTGCTGGAAAGGGTATCGGTCTGGCGATAGCCAAGCGCTTTGCCATGGCTGGAGACTATCTGGTGCTCAATTATTTCGATTCCAGTGATCAGCTTGACGCAGTGATACCTATTGCCCGGGAAAACGGTGGAGACGCAATTACTGTTCAAGCTGATATCAGCGATCCCGAAGAAGCAACCGGAATCATACGTGAGGCGGAGAGTCGCTATGGTCGGGTCGACATCCTTGTAAACAATGCCGGGAGACTGGTGTCGGCCACAGTGGCGGAGACGACCTGGGCACAGTGGCAGCAGATGATCAGTACCAACCTCGGGGGGACCTGGGTCTGCATGCAGGCGGTTTTGCCGGGCATGCTCGCTCGCCGTGAAGGGCGAATCATCAATATCAGTTCCGAGTTGGGTCTGATTGGATTTCCGACATACGCAGCTTACTGCGCCTCCAAGGGTGGGGTGATCGCCCTGACAAAAGCGGTTGCCAAAGAGGTTGCCCCGTCCGGTGTCCTGGTGAACTCGGTGGCCCCTGGCCCGATCGAGACCGACATGCTGATCAAAGACACCATCGAATACAACGATGCGACGCGTGAGGCGCTGCCATTGAAGCGTTTCGGTAAAGCCGAAGAGATCGCGGCCATGGTTGAAGCCCTGGCGGGGCCGGCTGGTGATTACATGGTTGGGCAGATTGTCAGTCCTAATGGCGGAGCCGCGATCTGAGCCGATTCGTCGAGACTGCAATTGATTGAGTCAGCCATTCTCAAAAACTGAATTGCTCTAATTCGACCAATAAGAAAGGAAAATACGATGAGCGCTGTGATGATTACCGGCGGCCTTGGATACGTCGGCCGATACCTGACCAAAAAGCTTAGTGAACAGGGCGTCCAGGTCGTTAGTTACAACCGTGACTACTCCGAGGCAAAGTCGGAATTCATGACTCCCGTGCAGGGAGAGCTATATGACATCCCGCGGATCGTAAAGACCATTCGCGAGTTTGAAATCGATCGTGTAATTCATACGGCGGCAATGTCGCATCCCGATCTGTCCATAGATCTGCCGATTACGACGGTGGCGGCAAATATCGATGGCACCGTCCATTTGCTTGAGGCGATGCGATTGGCGGGAATCAAGAAGCTCGTCAATTTCTCCTCTGAAACCGTATATGGGCATGTCGAGGGTGTGGTCAACGAACAAGCTCCGGTTAATCCGACCACGCCTTACGGTGTCACCAAACTGGCCACTGAACATTTTGGTCGGGTCTATAACGAACTCTATGGCATGGAGGTCGTCTCCCTGCGCATTGCAGAAGTGTACGGTCCTGAAAACAAGATGCCGCAGGTTCTCAGGGATATCCTTAAAACCGTTCAGCGTGGCGATAAATTTTTCCTCCCCTCCGGCGGCGACCACCGATTCCACTATGTCCATGTTGAAGACGTTGTGCGTGCGGTGTTGATGGCGGCGCAGGCAAAGGATATCAAAGGAAGTGTGTTCAATATTGCTGGCGATCGTCCTTGGAAATTGCATGAGGCCGTAGATGTAGTCAAGAAACTGATCCCGGGCGCCGATATCGAAATCGGTGGCGGTTACTGGCATCTGGATCGACAGGGGGAGTGGGATCTCAGTGCTGCGGAGCGGGAGTTGGGGTATCGAGCGGAATGGAGCCTGGAGAAAGGGTTGGAACATTATTCCAATTGGTTGATCGATCACGAATATTGATGGTTTTCCTGGCCGCTGTCTTTGCGAGCAAATCTATTCGATCTGGAGTGATCAAGCATGATTAGCAATCCTATTTCCTGGCCAAATGGCGCACGTTGTGCAGTAGCTTTTACCTTTGACATGGATGCCGACAGCATCCTTCATGTGGCACACCCTAAAGACTCGGCGACACGCGTTGCCAGTATCTCGATGCTGCAATACGGACCTGACGTAGCGGTCCCGAGAATTGTGGAAACCTACAGGCGCTTCCAGATCAAGCAGACGTTTTTCATTCCGGCCTGGTGCATCGAGCAATATCCAAAGGCCATTGAGGCGATTGTCGAAGGCGGCCACGAGATTGGCCATCACGGCTATATACACGAGCACCCGAACGAGTTGAGCAGAGAAGAGGAGGCGTATTGGCTCGATCGCGGTTGCGAGACCATCAAGCGCTTCACCGGTCAGGCCCCACGGGGATGGCGAGCGCCCCTCTACAACATGTCGGAGCACTCCGCTGACTTGCTGATCGAACGAGGCTTCAGCTATGACGCATCATTGATGGGGGACGATGTTCCTTATCTGTTGCGTACCTCTGTCGGGGAGCTGGTGGAACTGCCCTCGAGCTGGGCTCTGGATGACTGGCCTCAGTATATGCACAGCATCGATCTTGATTTTCAGATGCCGATTCAATCGCCTCAACGGGCTGTTGAAGTGTTCAAGGCAGAATTTGATGCGGCATGGGAATACGGCGGCCTTTTCATACCGGTTTGGCACCCCTTCCTGTCCGGTCGCCTGGCGCGATGGCATGAGGTCACAAAACTGATTGAATACATGATGGAAAAGGGCGACGTCTGGTTCGCTCGTCTTGATGAGATTGCCGCGCATGTCAGGAACAGTGTCTCGGATGGTCTCTACAAACCACGGATTGACAGCTTGCCTTACTATCAAGGGCCGGTTAAGGCGAGTAAATAACCAACCCTGATCAATATCGGGATCACTATTCAATAGCGGGGACAGACCGCGATTCTGCTGCTCTGCAAGGAGTGAGAATCGTCGCCTGTCCCCAATTTTTTGGAGATTTTTCGTTGCCGATGGCTGGCTGCGGCTCTGCAGGAACTTCGGGTGGCCCTGCGGGTCGGAGTTCACCGCCGTTCCAGGTCCTTTGTTCCCGCGTGTGAAACCGGGCTACGGCGGACAATCAGCAAGCCCCATCACCCGCAGTATTGAGATTTCGGTCTGAATCCAGATGAAAACGCCCTCGATGCAAGCCAAGAGCTTTATGTCAGTCCTGATGCTGGCCATTTGCACGGCCGCTTCGTTGCCGGCAATGGCCGCCCAGCAGAACAACAGCGCGTCGGCTGCGATGTTGGAAGCGGCGGCGCTGCAACTGGAATTTGGTGAGGTGGAACAGGCTGGCGACACGCTGGAGCGTGCCTTGCGCATCGAACCGAACAATCCCGCGACCTTGCATTATCTGGGGCAGGTGCGTCTCCAGCAGGGACAGTATGAGCAGGCCGTCGCCCTGGCCACTCGGTCCAATGCGCGCGCGCGCAACGACGCCGAGTTGCGTAAGCGCAATCTCCAGCTGATCCAGACGGCCCGGCAGGCCATGGGGCCGGGCGTGGCATACGGGTCGATGGCGGAGGTGGATGAGCCGGCTGATATCCGGGTGGGCCTGGACAAGGACGTGGAAAGGGGGCGTGAGGCAGGAATCGCCGCGGCCGATCTGGCTGACTCGCCCGCAAATGCTGAGCAGCTCGGCGCACTCGCCAATGAAACGCTCGCAACGGAGTTGCCAACGGCTGACCGGCAACCCCGTGAGGTAGGTGGTTTGCAAACCGCGTCTTTGCAGACGTTGCCTGCGGAGGAAGAACTGCGCATCCCCCTTGGCCAGATGCCGCCGCGTGGCAAATGCCGGATCTGGTTTCCTGACCGTCCGGCAGGACAGCAACCAAAGCCCGACAAATGCAAGAAGCTGCAGAATCGGATTCCCCAAGGCGCCTATCTCGTTCGGGGTTGAGGCCTGACCCTGGCCACGGAGCGCTCCGGCCGGCCGCTTATTCGTGCACCGTCGCCGCTGGAGCGGGCGCCTGGGACCCGCGCTTCAGCCACCCGGCCGGCCCATTTCGAACGCGGGCTGGGCGCCGGTTCAGGACGCACCAGCCCAGGTGGAAAAAGGCACGAGCCGGTCACGGCGCGTGCCTTCAAGGTCAGGCCACGGGAATTGCCGGATCGGCAGCGGCCAGGGCGACGGCACGATCGGCCACCGGGGGATAGATCCACTGGGTGTTGATCTGCCGTTTCAGCTCCTTGGCCTCGTCGCCCACCAGTTTCACCTGGCGGTCCCAGCCTTCGGAGAACACCGCGCCCCAGGCCCCAAGATCGACGCAGGTCACATACTTGGGCTGGCTGTAGGTCGTGGGCGCCACGCCGATGAGATCGGCCGCGGCGTTGTTGCCGGCATGCCGGCCCAGGGCGATGGCGTGCTGGCAGGACATCAGCGTGAAGTTGCCGGCATCATCGGTTGCCGCGCGGGCGGTATCGCCGGCGGCATAGACAGCGGCCTGCCCGTTGACCTTGAGATACGGGTCCACCAGCAGACGGCCCTGGGCATCACGCGGAGCGGCGATCTGCTCGGTCAGGTCACTGGCGCGGAAGCCCACGGTCCAGATCACCGTGTTCGCCTCGATACGCTGACCATCGGCCAGCTCCACGCCGCCGGCATCGACCGCGGCGACCGAGTTGCCCAGGCGCCATTCGATGCCCAGTTCGGCAGACGCCTCGGTGATCGCCGGGCGGATGCCATCGCCCAGCGTGGCAGCGATCTGCGCCCCCCGGTCGACCACCACCACCTTGATCGGCGCGTCATCCCCCAGTACGGCCCGGAGCCGGGCAGGCATTTCCGTGGCCGTCTCGATGCCGGTGAAGCCACCGCCCGCCACAACCACCGTGTTGCGCGCCGCCGACGCCGGCCGTCGGGCGAGCCCCTCGAGATGCCGCTCCAGGCGAACCGCCTGCTCGATCTGGTCCACGTCGAAGGCGTGCTCGTCAATGCCCGCCATTGAAGGGCGAGTCAGGCGGCTGCCCGAGGCCAGCACCAGGCGGTCGTAGCCCAGGGAAGCCTTGTTGCCTTCCGCATCCCGGTACGCGACCCGCTGGTTCTCCGGGTCGATCAGCCGTGCCGTGCCCTGCACATAGTGGATGCCCACCGCCGCGAACAGCTCCAGCAGCGGTGCCTTCATGCTCTGCACGTCGGGTTCATAGAAACGGGGGCGGATGTGCAGCTCCGGCTGCGGCGCGAGCAGGGTCACCGCGATATCCGTTCGTCCATGTCGATCGAGCAGGCGCATGGCGCTCAACGCGCTCCAGACCCCGGCAAAACCACCACCGACAATCAGGATTTCTCGTTTCATTTGGTACTCCTGGCTTTTGGGGAATCGTTTGACGGGCCCATGCTAGGAGAGGAAGACTACGGCTCATACGACACAAAACCCGGAAATCATGCCAAGTCATCCTCGTACCATTCTCTTCATCGCCTACCCGCAAGTAGGCCTGCTTGACCTGACCGGCTCCCAGACGGTGTTCTGGGCGGCATCCAAGGCGATGCAGGAGCGCAACCTGCCCGGCTACCAACGACTCACTGCCAGCCTGCACGGCGGTCTGGTGCCTACGGCCGAAGGCCTGGTGGTGGATACCCAGCCGCTGCACAGCATCGACATCGCGACTGTCGACACCCTGATCGTGCCCGGATCACCGGAAATCGAGCGGGCGGTGGCCGAGTCGGGGGAGCTGATCGCCTGGCTAACCGAAACCGCACATAAGGTCCGCCGCACCGCCTCGGTCTGCAGCGGCACCTTCCTGCTGGCTGAGGCCGGACTGCTGGAAGGCAAGCGCGCTGCCACCCACTGGGCCATGTGCGAGATGCTCAAGGCGCGTTTTCCATCGATTGACGTCGACAACGATGCCATCTTCGTCGAGCAGGAATCGGTCTGGACCTCTGCCGGCGTCAGTGCCGGCATCGACCTCGCGCTGGCCCTGGTGGAAGCGGACTGTGACCGCGAGGTGGCAATGCAGGTGGCGCGGGAACTGGTGGTGTTCCTGAAACGGCCGGGCGGCCAGGCTCAGTTCAGCCAGCTGCTGCAAGCCCAGGCCAAGGACTCCGCCGCCTTCGACGAACTGCACCGCTGGCTCGCCAGCAACCTCGACCAGCCAGACCTCAGCGTGGAGGCCCTGGCCGAACGTTGCCGCATGAGTCCACGAAACTTCTCCCGCCTGTACAAACAGAAGACCGGCCGCTCACCAGCAAAAGCTGTCGAGATCTTCCGATTGGAAGCCGCACGACGACTGCTGGAAGACTCGGGACGCAATATCGAACAGATCGCCCGGCAATGCGGCTTCGGGGATGAGGAGCGGATGCGGGCGACCTTTCAGCGGCATCTGGCTATTTCTCCGAGGGACTATCGCAAACGGTTTTCGCGCTGACCGATTCGGATGGCTTCTTGCTGCTGTCGACTGAGTCCACAGCCCTGGATCAGACCATGCGCCACGCCCATCCTGAAGCCAGATGAGGCGAGATGTTGGTAACGCCATTCTCCAAACGCATAGTGCTTGGGGGAAGAGGGCGCCTCTCTGCAATCTGGGGTACTTCCAACTCGAGTTTGCGACCATGACCGAATTTCAGACTTTTACCCGTCAAGATCATGCTGGTGTGGCAATCGTGAGTTTCGATCACCCACCGATCAACCTGGTTGACCGCGCAATGGTGATCGACCTGATGCGGCTGGTGAGAGACCTTGAGAATGACGTTCAAACCCGGGTGGTGATATTTCGAAGCGCCAATCCGGAGTTCTTCCTGGCTCACTTCGACTTGGGTAGCCAACTCGACCAACCGCCAATGACCTTGCTGCCCGGAACAGCCAGCCCGCTCAGTGTCTTGTTCACACGTTTCAGCCGGCTCCACCAGGTAACGATTGGCGAGCTGCGTGGCCGCGCGCGGGGCGCCGGCAGCGAGTTCCTATTGGCCCTGGATATGCGTTTCGCCGCCCTTGAAACTGCGGTGCTGGGCCAACCGGAGGTCGCAGTAGGACTGCTTCCGGGGGCCGGCGGGACAGTACGACTCACGCAGATGCTGGGACGCGCGCGGGCATTGGAAGTGTGCCTCGGCGGCGAAGATTTCGACGCGAGCACCGCCGAGCGCTATGGCTGGATTAATCGCGCACTGCCCGAGAGCCAACTCAGCGGCTTCTGCAACGACCTGGCGCGCCGTATCGCCGGGTTCCCCGGCAGTGGGATAGCCCACATCAAGGCTGTAGTGGATGACGTCAGCGCGGCGTCGGAAAAGGCGCTCATCGACGAATCACAGCGCTTTGTCCCTGGCATGAATGAACAGGAAACGATCAGTCGAGTGCGTTGGATGCTCGGGCAGGGTGGGCAGTCTGATGGTGATATGGAGCGCAACCTCGGCGATAGACTTGGCCGCTTTTCACAATCGCCGGGTGAATGACGACGCACGGCAGCCGGGCATTCTCTGGAATCGCTTGGCCCGCTTTGTCATGGAAACAAGGGCAATAGTCGCCGCGATCGGGCCGATTGCACAGGTGCAGGACAGGACCTGTCTCCGCCGTGGATATCAGGTCCTTCCTTGTCAGTCCCTATTGGGTTCCCGCGCGCTCGGCACATGACCTCTGCGCCTGGCTCACCACCGGACTCGGCGTCCCCCTCGCACCTACAGAGACTCCTGGAGCATTCAAGGCAGAGCCGATGACGCATGACCACGTCCCTCGACAGCTTCTGAGCCGGGGAGGGGCGCGGCAGGCCGTCTTTAATGACTTGTTTCGATCGCAGCTTTCGCGGCGTTCAACCCCGCCTGTCGCCCGAAGAAAGTGGCATCGGCCAGCGACAGGCCCGAGCTGTAGCCGCCGCTCCAGCGCGGCAAGCCACACGAGGTACGTCCGGCCGCATACAGGCCACCGATCGGCTCTCGCTTCTCCGTGACGACCTGGCCAGTCGGCAGGGTATCCAGGCCGCCGAGCGTGAAATGGGGATAAAACGCATAGCCGATTCGGCAATCCAGCGCGACAAAGGGCGGCTCATTGAGTGGCTTGAGCCATTTCCCGGCTTTATGGAACAAGGGATCGCGGCCGTCGGCGGCATGGCGGTTATACATTTCCACCGTGTCGGTCAGGGCGCCTTCCGGCAGCCCGAGTTCCAGCTCGACCTCTTCCCAGGTTTCGCCGACTGCCGCTATATCGATGCGGGTGAATTCCGCCGGCCGTTCGAAAATCGCGTTGTCAGCCAGCAGGTAAATGCGGTCACCGGATTGCTGCATGATGTGATGGCCGATGCGCCCGTGATAGCAGTCCTCATTGATGAAGCGTTGGCCGCGTTCATTGACGAAGATTCCCTTCACCAGCGACTCCGGCGCGTAGAAGGGCAGACTGACAAAGGCCTCGTTCATATGGATGGCGGCGCCCCCCACGCTCCTGCCCAGGAGGATGCCGGTTCCATCGTCGCCAGGTGTCCCGATGGGGTCGTCGGAGCGCAGCAGATGCGGTGCGTAGCGCCTGACCATGTCGCGGTTCATCGCAAAGCCACCGGCACACAGGATCACACCGTTGCGAGCGCGTATGAAACGGATCTGGCCATCGCTGCGGACCACCACGCCATGCACGGCATTGGCGTCATCTGCTATCAGCGTGAGCACTCGGCTGTCGTATCGAATATCCACGCCGAGCGCTTCGACGCGAGCGGCCAGGGCATCCATGAGCATGCGTCCTCCGCCCCAGCCGACCCACTGTGGGGTGTGCCCGCGAGGGCAGGGCTTGGCCTGCTCAACGAATGGCCAGGCCTCTTCACTACCGGACCAGATCAGGCAGTCATCCGTCACCGGCTCCATCATTTTTTCCGGCAGGAAGGTGTTCTTGTATCTGACGCCCTGTGCCACCAGCCATTCATAGTGGGCAAGGCTGCTCTGCGCGTAAAGGCGCACCTTCGCTTGGTCCGCGTCGGCACCGCCAGCCATCATCAGGTAGCGAAACAGATCCTCGGTGTCGTCGCTGAAGCCTGCCTCGCGCTGGGCAGGAGTGCCTCCACTGCCCCCCAGGTAGATCTCGCCCCCCGACATGGCGCTGGTGCCACCGTTGCCGGAAGTGGCCTCCAGCAGGGTCACAGCCGCTCCTGCGCTGGCGGCCTCAATGGCGGCACTTGCACCTGCAGCGCCAAATCCAACGATGAGGACATCGGTCTCGTGATCCCATTGGGGAACCTGATGGATACGGCAGGGACGAGAGGCGGAGAAGTCGGCTGTCATGCATGTGGTCCTTGTTGGTTTTGTCATGCGGGAGCGGCTTGCATTTGCGCGCTCAAAGTACAAGCAGCCGGAAATCCTCCACCTCGTCCACATGGACTATCTGACGCTTTTCCCCCACGGGCACTTTGCGCATGTATTTCAGGTGCGAATGGCGGCGCTCCCACGCTGTGGAGGTTTGGTCACATCGAATGCAAATGGGGGGCAGTGGAGTTGCAGCGAAGAAGGGGAGGTTGGGTTTCTCGACACGGGAACGACAGGTACGCCTGCCCCTCGCTCGTCGCAGAATCGAGCCTGTCTCTTTCTCACTGTCATATCTCAGCGAAACACTGAATTGGCGGGCCGGCCTGACGGGATTCTGGCCAGTGCCTAGACTCATCAGGCACACGCCTCGTCGTCTTCGCTGACGGCGGGAAGTCTGGCGTGCCGTCATCACTACGACCGGGTCCTGTACCGGGGAGGGGCGGACGTGGACAAGCAGCGAATGAAGGAAGCATGCCTATCTCGACGTCATTTCCTGGGTGGAAGCGCAGTCCTCCTGGGAGGCGGCCTGTTGGCCGGGCGGGCCTTCGCTCAGCAGGGTTGCCCGCTTACTCAAGGCGACATTCTCGGTCCCTACTACCGGTTCGGCGCGCCATTCCTGTCGCGGCTGGCCGGGCCCGAGGAACCGGGCGAGCGCCTGGTAGTGACCGGCACCGTATTCAGTTCGGACTGCCGCACTCCGGTTCCGGGTGCCCTGGTCGAAATTTGGCAGGCCAACGGCGCCGGCCTCTACGACACCGAAACGCCGGGCAACTTCACCGACAAGGGCAAGTTCCGCCTACGCGGAATGCTCTACACCGATGAGCAGGGCAAGTACCGCATCGAGACCGTCATGCCGGGTCGCTACCCCGTCCCGCCAAACCTGCCCGGTCTGGAAAAGTACGGGGGGCTGATGCGCCCCGCGCATATTCATTTCCGTGTGATGGAGTCGCTCCACGTGCCCGTGACCCTGCAGCTCTACTTCAAGGGCGACCCTTTCATTGCCGGCGACCCCTGGGCGGCTGAACGAACCACCAACACCATCGAACTGCAGCAGGATGGTGAGCTGCGTCGTGGCGTGTTCGACATCGTGCTTGCCCGGGGTTTCCAGTGAGCTCGCCCTAGTGGGCGGCTAATCCATCACCTGGTTGCAGGCGTGCGGTGAGTAGTGCGGCCAGCCGTGGCCCGCCAGCAGGAGCAGGGCCATGACTGGTCCACGTTAGCCGCGAATGAACTTCAACAGTTCCTGATTGACCACTTCGGCGTGCGTCGCGCACATCCCGTGCGGGTACTTCTCGAACACTTTCAGGGTTCCATGCTTCAGCAGCTTGCTCGACAGCAGCGCGGAGTCGGCGATGGGAACGATCTGGTCGTCGTCACCGTGCATGACCAGGGTCGGTACGCTGATCGCCCGCAGGTCATCGGTGAAATCGGTCTCGGAGAAGGCCTTGATGCAGTCATAGTGGGCTTTTGCCGCGCCGGCCATGCCTTGCCGCCACCAGTTCTGGATCATGCCTTGCGAAACAACGGCGCCTGGGCGGTTGAAGCCGTAGAACGGGCCACTGGCAATATCCAGATAGAACTGCGCCCGGTTGGCGGCCAGTTGCTTTCGGAAGTCGTCGAAAACCTCGATGGGAAGGCCACCTGGATTGGCTGGGGTCTTCAGCATGATGGGCGGCACCGCGCCGATCAGAACCAGCTTGGCCACGCGCCGCTGAACCTGCCCATACCGGGCGACATAGCGCGTCGCCTCGCCGCCACCGGTCGAATGGCCAATATGCACGGTGTTGCGCAGATCCAGGTGCTGAACCAAGGCCGCGACGTCCGCAGCGTAGTGGTCCATGTCGTGGCCGTCGCTCACCTGAGCGGACCGGCCGTGACCGCGCCGATCGTGCGCGATGACGCGATAGCCCAGGCCAACGAAGAACAGGGCCTGGCTATCCCAGTCGTCACCGCTGAGCGGCCAGCCATGGTGGAACACGATCGGCTGGGCGTCCTTCGGCCCCCAGTCCTTGTAGAAGATCTCAACGCCATCCTGGGTGGTCACTGTGCTCATGGTCATGATTCCGCGGTCGATGGAAGGAGAATGGACGGACGAGAGTGCCGCGAAGGACGCCGGGGAAACGGCAGCCAGGGCCGCGGCACTCAAGCCGAACACCAGAAAATCTCGCCGATCCGGGCTGGCAGGCCCGAAGCTTTTGCTATTGCTCATGCGTGACTCCGCGTCAGGCAGCTAGTACGGGAGCCACAAGGGCTCCCGTGTCTGGTCGGTAGATTGGTCCTACCCATTGTCAGCGCCCTTCGAGCTTGTCCACGACCTCGTCGGTGGTCACCACATCGTTGGCGATGTAGCGGAAGTCGACCAGTGCGCTACCGTATCCGTCGCCGTCAGGAAGCTTCGGGCCGGCGACGGCGTCACGCACGACGACCACCTCGAAACCGCGCTCCAGGAACTCGCGAAGGTGCGATTCGACGCACAGGTTGGAGGCCATGCCGGCCAGGACGATCTTGTCGATTCGCTGCTTATGCAGCTGCAGCATCAGGTCGTTGCTTTGCGGGCCATACAACTTGTGCGGTGAGGCGACGATGGTCTTGCCGTCTTCGATGAAGGGCTTGAACTCCGGCATGAAGTCGGCGCCCGAGTTGCGGAATCCATCCAGGGTCAAGGCGCCCTTGCGATCGAAGAGGCCAAGCTTGTGCTGCACGGTTTCCGCCGGGGCCTCGTACTCCCATTTGTGATCGTGGGGATAGTAGTAGTGCGGCGAGATCGCGACGGTCGTTCCGGACTTCTTGAACGCCGCGAAAAGCCGGCGCAGATTCGGGACCAGCTTTTGTTCGGTAACGCTCTCACCGAAGACCGGCCAGCCCGCACCCTCTGGGCTCATGAAGTCGATCTGCGGGTCGATCACGACCAGAGCGGTTCGACTCAGATCCCATTCAAAGGTGGAGGCCGGGAGCGCGGGCTTGACCGGATCGGCATAGGGGTTCTCAGCGGCGAAGCCGATGCCGGGCGCCATCAGGATGGCGCCCAGCAAGGTGGCTTGGAGCATTCTCCTGGGATGGGTGCTGTTGAAGGTCATGTGCATGTCCTCGAAGTGGGGTGGTGCGTCTACGGTACGGCGAGGAGAACGTACGAATGGGACATATATCCTTGGATTTCGGCCGACAAGCGCAGCCAAGGTGAGTGAGGCGGGTGTGCCCGGATGGCCAGTCGACCGCTTCCCGGCGCATGGCCGGGACTCGCCATCAGGCAAGGGCCGAACCCCGTCGTCGCACCCGTTGACCTGCCAAACAGGAGGGGCGTCTAATGACGCTTCTGCCAGGCTCTTGGCGTTCAGGTCATGCCGCGTCACGTCTGTTTCTTGGTCTACTCGGGCTTCGTGTTGCTGGATCTGAGTGGCCCGCTCGAAGCCTTCTCCAACGCCAATCGTGCGCACCCTTCGGGCTATCGATTCACAGTCGCTTCGCTTGAGGGCGGACTGATCCTCACCTCGGGCGGACTGCAGGTCGCGACCGAACCATTGCAGGTTGTCGACCGCGTCGACACGCTCATCATCGTCGGCGCGCCAGCCGTTCCGATGGGTGACTTGATGATGCCGATGGCGGCTGCGATCCGGCACATGTCCTTGCGCTCTCGCCGTACCGCCAGCGTCTGTACTGGCGCCTTCGTGCTAGCCGAGAGTGGCCTGCTCGACGGTCGTGTCGCGACCACGCATTGGAACTACGCGCCGCAATTGCAAGCACGCTATCCGGCGCTGCGCGTGGACGGGGATCGAATCTGGACCGAGGATGAGAACGTATGGACGTCCGCAGGCATGTCGGCGGGCATCGACATGGCCCTGGCCATGATCGAGCAGGACCTGGGCAAGGAGGTGGCGCGCTTCGCCGCACGCATGCTGGTTGTCTACTATCGGCGACCAGGTGGCCAAGATCAGTTCTCGTCGCTGCTGGATTTCGACCCTGGCTCAGATCGCATCCGTACGGTGCTGAGTTATGCGCGCGATCATCTGCGTGATGATCTGACCGTTGAGCGCTTGGCGGACGTCGCGCATATGAGCGTACGCCAGTTTGGCCGCGTGTTCGCGGCATCCATCGGGGTGACGCCGGCGAAAGCTGTCGAGCGCCTTCGCATCGAGGCAGCGAGGCCGCTGGTTGAGGACGGGCATCAGACGTTCGAGGAGATCGCCAGGGGCGTCGGATTCGGCGATGCCGATCACATGCTGCGCTGCTTCGTCCGAGTCGTTGGGCGGACGCCACAAGAACTGCGCCGGAGCGCTCGCCAGGCCGACAGAGATGGCGGGTCGGGGAGAAAGGCAGATCAATAGCCAGCACTTGCAAAGGCACCAGGGCTTGATGATGCGGCTACTGATGAGCGTCCCTTTTGCCATCCGTTGGGTTGATGCCGAGCCGCGCCCCTAGGATGGATTGAGCCTGTGATACCCATCAGCTCGGTTGTGATGGGTATCGCTTCACTCGGTATTTCTCGTACGGGACCTGAGGGTTGTACGAAGCGCTGATGCATGGAAAGTCGTTCAGTCCACCGATGGCGTGAATGCACGACTCCATCAGCGATCTATCAGTCGTCGTCGGCACCGCGGTAACGCTTGTAGGGCAGAAGGTTCCAGGTCCGTGTCCGGAGCCTTTCCGCGCTGATGGTGCTGGGGATGTCATTGAGATTGGAGTAACAAAAATGTATCTGTCCCCCCTTTTGGAGTATGCGTGCCTTTTGGGTCCCGACTACTATCCGCCAGCTAGCCGACCAACTTTTCACCTGTGCAGGAGTCTTGATGCCCCGTTGTTACAGGCTTGGCGAGCCACGATGAACCTCGTTGCGCCGGAGGCTGGACGCTTGGGGAGCCGTCCGGATGGGCTGCATGGTTTTGCGCTGTAACCCGACATAACAACAAGAATTGAGGATATGGATCATGCAAAAGAAGTCGCTGCTGTTCCTGTTGTGCCTGATTTGCCCGCTGGTCTGGGGAGATGGACGAAGCGCCGGGAAGTTGAGTGAAATCCGCAGTCGCAGCCAATTGATGTGTGCCAGTGCGATGGTCTATTTCAATCCGGCCGAACGCACACCCGACCCGCGAGGTTTGAACGCTACCTTCGAGCACCTCAATATTATGGAAACCTACATGGTACAGCTGGGGCAGCCCGAGGCGTTGGTGCAGCCGCTGCGTGCCATGAAAGAAGTTTTCGAAACCCTCGATCGACTGCCTCCGGCCGAGCGCGAGCGTTACCCGGAGCTGATCCAGCAACTGCTCGGCCATCAGCAACAGCTGCAGCAGGCGGCCTCCACTGCTTATGCCAGTGCCGGGCCCGATCCGGCCGCCGCCGACCTGGAGGCGCAAAGCCAGGCCCTGGCCACGCTGTTGCTGGACTACCAGGTTCGTCTCTACCCGCTTCCGCAGAAGGGCGGCCTGACGCTGACGCCAGATCAGGCAAAGGAGCTCGACCAGACGATCGAGCAGCGTTTCGAGACGTTACTGGCGCGCCATGCCGAGCATGCCGAGGTGTTGTCGAAGGCCAGGGCCAGCTATCTGTTTGTACGTCCGCAACTGCAGCAGGTGGCGAGCGGTGGTAACGCTGGCAGCGGTGGTGCCGAGTTTTATCTCAATCGCGCCTCCGTCGATCTGGACGAGCTGGCGGTTGCGGTGCTGACACCCTCACCCTGAACCGGACATAGTTCGTAGGAAGGGTGGAGCTTGCGATACCCATCAACCACGATGCGATGGGTATCGCTCCGCTCGCGGAGCGCCGCCCGGCCCATCCTACGAACTAGCCGATCACATGCGGCGGCCTTTGCAACAGGCGCGGGCAATCGTCCAAAGGCAGCCATGCCTTGCCCTGCCAATGCAGCACCTCGATATCTCGTTCCTGCCACTGGATCACTTCGCGATAGGGGTGTTGGGCGTCGAAGCGCTCTTCTTCCCGCAGGCGCGGAATCACGTGCTGGGTGATCCACTGGCGGATGCAGCGGTTCTCCGGGTGGTAATAGAGGATCAGCACCGCATAGACGCCAGACTCACTGATCAGTAGTTCCCGCTGGAATTCTCCGTGGCTGTTACGCAGCCAGGCCGCTTGCAGTTGGTCCTCGTCCAGATTGCGCTGTGCCCGTTCATTGAGCGGTGCGTGATTCATTAGCCGCGCCAGGTCGCTCACGGCGAACCAGGGCTCGCCATCCAACAACAGGGCACGAAGCTGGCGGCGGTGGCGGGTGAAGAGGGCGGGGATCAGGACTTCAGCGTCAGGCTGAGGGTAGGGGTGAAACTGGGGGAAGTCGGGCATATCCATTACCTCTGATCGCTTCTTAGGGCGTGATTGGAGTCGGGAGCTAAGAAACCCACCAGAGACGGGCCGGACGTATTTCCCTTTCGGGTCTTGTATTAGCCCACTCCCGACAGAGCAGAGGATTTTGCGGGCGCGATTATGCCGCGAGCACAAAAAAGCCGCATAGCTGTCGGGTGCGGAGGACCGCTCTGGTTAGGGCGTTTCTTAGGCGCCGGGGACAGAGGCTATGGGCAGGGCAGGAGAGGGGCAATGCCGTTGGGGCGTGGGATTTGGCTGATTGATAGCAGGGAAGTGTGCGTAGGGTGGATGACGCTTTTTTCATCCACCAATCACCGCTCACAGCCTCGCTCCCCAAAACCCGTCCTCGCCGCCCCATTCACCCTTGCCGATCCACCCTACGTGAGACGGAGCGATAGGAGCATCCGGGCTACCGCGCTAATCGTTTCTGGAAAAAGAAGCGCTTATGCGTTGGGGGGAAGTCGTCGAGATGACCGAACTCCGTGAAACCATGTTTTTGGTAGAACTCTGGTGCTTGGAAATCAAAGGTATCTAGCCAGATTCCGACGCAGCCTTTTTCACGTGCAATGTCTTCCGCCATGTTCATCAGGCGTGAGCCTGTGCCTTGTCCCCTCGTTTGCTCAGGTATGGCGAGCAACTCGATGAATAACCAACGATAAAATATCTCACCATAAAGGCCACCAATGATTTCATTGGTGTGCTCATCGCGGACTAGCAGGGCTATCGTTTCTCGCTTTGGATCGCCCGCTTGCGAAAAGTTATGAGCCCGTAAAGGCCTGAGGATAGCCGAACGCTCATCTTCTCCTGGGTTTTCCGTCATTTCGATGCGAGTACTCATTCGCTAATCCTTTAGATATTTAAACCGATATGGATATGTTGAAGCCTTCAAGCTCAATACGTAGGGTGGATGACGCTCTTTTCATCCACCAAACAGAGCCAACCCTCGCTCGCTCACTCGCCCCAGCTTCCGGCATCGTTCTCCGATGTATTTCCCGCCCAATCCACCGGATAAATCCCATCCTGCACCGCTCGGTGAAAGCCCGAGTACGGCCAATCCCTCACGCACGACACATGACCATGCTTTACGGGGTTGAAATGGATGTAATCGAAATGCCGCTGGTAATCGCAGTCATCGCGGATCAGGTGTTCCCAATAGCGACGTTGCCAGATACCGCGTTCACCACGCCCACGCTGGGCATCGGTGCATGATTCAACATTCGCCAAACGTTTGGAAAAGGCAAACTTGATCGCCTTCCAGCGATTCGCATACGCCATGTCGCCGGGAGGCAGGGTCCAGAGGCAGTGCATGTGCTCGGGCAATACGACCCAGGCATCGATATGGAAGGGATGGCGTTGTTTGACCGAACCGACCACGTTGCGCAGCAGGTCGATTTCGCGCACCAGCAGGTCGTCACGACGGTCGCGCAGGTTGACGGTAAAGAAGTAAGTGCCGCCCGTCATCCGTGCGCGGCGGTAATTGGACATGACTCCTCCTGAGTCTTTGAGCCTGGTGCCCCGGAGGGTGGTGGATGAGAAGAGCGCCATCCACCCGTAGTTTTTCAACTGGTGCTGAAATCCCTTTCCAATAAAAACAGGTGCTTGTAAAAATACTTTTCACCGCGTGTTGAAATCCGCTTTCACGAGGTCTGAAATCAGGAAGGTGCGTTTTACCATGAGCCGAAATCTGCAGCAGCGATGTAAGTCTGTTCCGAGTTCCATAAGCAGCAATTTAGGCACTTGCGAGCCCGTGGCGTATGGCGCTATGGCAAGGCGTTGGTAAACAGCGGAATGGTGTACGGCGCTAGGTGCAGTCGGACCGTGGCGGTGTGGAGGTTAGGCATCGCCGGCACGTGCCGGGATAACAGTCAGGCACACCGGGTGTGATGTTCCTTGCAGGAACGGCAACGGCCGCAGGCTACGTTGAAGGGTACGGAAAGCAGGTCGCCGATCTTCAGGTTTTCCACGTCACGGCCCTTCTCGATCACCTCACGGTGATCTCGTGGCCGAGCGCCATGCCGACTTGAGCGGTGGTGCGGCCACGCACCATGTACTGGTCCGAGCCGCAGATGTTGGTGGACACCACCTTCAGGATGACCCCGTGCTCGATCTTGCGGCCACGCGGATCCTGCATTTTGGGATAGCCGCTCTTCTGGACTTCGACCTTGCCTGCGCCGAGATACGCCTCACACTGACGCGCTTAGTCTCTACGTGATATCGCCGCAAAATATCTCTCGATTCCCATCGGCAGGGCCGACGCGAAGCACGATCGAATAGCCACCGGTTCGAAGTGTGCTGAGTTCCACAGGAGCGCTTCTGGAAATGGTCCATCCGCGTTTGGCGTAAGCTTTGTCCGTCAGGACGTTCTGGTTTATCTCAAATTCTGGCGTCGTTTCTGGGCGCTGATTACAGGTGCCGGAGTAGATAAAGGTGTAGATGTGAACCGGCCTTGTTGTATCGCTTGGAACACCGCTGATGAAGATTGATATGGATGTGTCTTTTCCTGCCGATGCCAAGGTTGCCTGCCCAATCTGTCCAGCGTTGTGGATGCTGGGCGTTAACTGGATATTGGCCACCTGGCGGTCGTGGAGCGACGTACAGCCAGCCAGGCAAACGGCGATTGTTATCAGTTTAGAACAGTGTTTTCTATTCATGACTCGCCTCCCGCTCAATGAAGTGGCGATTCGGTGTCCGAGATTCCCTCCCTTGGGTTGTGCAGATGTCATCGCTAAGCGACCGGTAAGAGCGTGGCACTACCTTCCAGTAAAACCCTATTTTCGCTGGTTGTCGCGAATAGCTTTCCGACATATTCGGGGAACCTTGCCTGGCGCTAGTGAGCAAGGGCTGCTGGTCGTTCAATCTAATGCAGGAGCAGGTTGCAAGTGCTTGTTGCGGGCGCGTAGGAGCCGCGTGAGTGGCAGGGTGGGCAAGGTAATGAACATCATAAGGCGAAAGTCTTGAAGGTAAGCCAGAGTCGAGGCCTGACTAGCGACCTCCTTGTCGAGTTTCAGTAATCCCGCAGGAGCCCCGAGATTGTAGGCGCCCGCTTGTATGGCCTCCTGAAATTACTGATTGAAAGGGGGGTAGGTAGCTGGCACCTCCGACCGAACACAGTCCGATGTCGCTGGCGCAAAGGCCTGTCGCCTCCAGGAAAAGATCGAGTTGCTCAAGCAGCAGATACAGGCGCTCAAGGAGATGGAGCGGCAACTACGTGATGCATCGGACGGACAGGTCTCCCTGAACGATCCCGATGTACATTCTATGGCCACCAGCGGCAGAGGCACCGGCATGGTCGACTAAAATGTGCATACCGCGACCGATACCTGGCAACACCTCATCATTGCCCACGAAGTCTCCCATGTCGGCATGGCCACACGGTGCTAACCACGATTGCCGAACAAGGACGCGAAGCCGCCGGGGCTGAAAGGCTCACCGTCGTTGCTGATCGCGGTTACTTCAAGGGCCCCGGAATCCTGTCTTGGGCGAAGTCAGGTATTACGCCCTATGTGCCCAAACCCATGACCTTCGCAGCACGGCGGAAGGTCGCTGCGGTATGCGGAACTTCGTCTACCTCCCTGCTGATGACGAATACCGTTGTTCCGCCGACCAGGGCGATCAAGCGCTTTTCGACATTTGAGGTCAGTCTCACTGTGGATGTTTACAGGAGTCCGACGTGTCTGCACTGCCTGATGCTCAGCGATTGCACGTCCAGGAACTAGCGTCGACTCAAGCGCTGGCGGTACGAGGCGGTTTTCGATGTTATGCAACAGTGGCCGGATCGCTAGCCCGAATTGATGGGTGTGCGCCGCCAAGCGTTGAGCACCTGTCTGGCACGCTCAAGCATTGGATGGGTTAGACGCACTTCCTGACGAAAACAGTGCCAAGGGGGAGCACTGAGATGAGCCTCCATATACTGGAGCACACCCTCAACCGGCTGATGAGTATCTTTGGTATCAGCTGAGCGGTGGCCGTTCTACAGGCCTGAATGGGGCCTTTTCACGCACCTGGCAATCCCAGGACGTTATAATTCGCCTCACGGCCTGCCAAAAAACTCAGAGGCGCTTTGCTGAATTATTCCCCATCTGCTATCCAATCTAATGCTGTCTGTTGCTTTGGAATCAGAACTCCGCTGTTTTCACACGGCGCGACCTCCTGGGGCTTTTGAACATGGCATATAGCCCTGGCAAGTTCTTGATGGAGGTCACGCCAAGGACAGTTCATTTTCGAGCTTCCGTGAGCTTGGAACAAGGGAAAGCTAATAGGCCAGAGTCCATATACGACTTGGTTATTCATGTGTGGCAACGGCGTCAACAAGCAGGGCGATTACCTGTAACTAGCCAAGGCCACAGACTTCGGCTTGCGTTGGCCGTCATGCCTCAGGATGTTAGACCGCATGCATCCAGAATGTGTGCAAACCAGGAGACGGTGGATAGCTGATCCAGTTCTTGTGGTGCCAGCCAGACAGAGGCGTCATTTTCCCAGTTGAGTGTCAGTGTCCGAGTCCGGCTATGGAAATGAAAGGCGTAAACGCGCCAAGTGCGACCATCTTGCCCTAGCAGGTGCAACACGCTGCTACTGAGCAGTTTCAGGTGATGCTTTGAAATACCGGCCTCTTCTTCCACTTCGGTCAGGGCCTGAGACAGCGGCTCGTGATCGTGGTCGAGAAACCCGGTAATACAGTTCCAGCGCCCGACGTCACCTGTAACCATATTGCTCCGACGTAGCAGAGCTAGTTCCCCCTTATGGGAAAGAACGGCCGCAACAATCTCGCAGACGCTTTCGGAAGCTTGTAGTACAGCTGGTTCTCGTTGACTTCCCATGGTGTGCTCCATTAGTCAGCACAAGCGGTGGTGCGGGGGGAATGGCGTTGTAGTAATGATTAGCCTCAAATCGATGCTGGTCAACTTGTGTGTTGATTTATTCTGGTGCTCTCTGATTTGCCGGTCTGAAGCCTGTCCGAGGGCCGTTTGCGGTTGAAACCGAAGGTGAGGGCTCCAACCGGGTGGCTGGAGCCTTCGTGACGCCTAGCGTACGGCGATCAGGCCGCCGTCTACCGGGAACATCTGCCCGGTCATGAAGTGAGAGGCGTCGCTGGCGAGGAACACCATTACCGGGGCAAGATCCCTGTCGGAATCGCCGAATTTTCCGCCCAGCGGTATGTCGATCTTGGTGGCGGCATCATGGGCAGCAAGATCTTCCGGTGACAGTGCATTGCGGAAGTCCATGTACATCGGCGTGACCATGTAGGGCAGAACGGCGTTGATGCGGATGCCGTCAGGGCCCCATTGGCGGGCGACATTTCGTGTCCAGGTGTGAACCGCAGCTTTGCTGGCGGCATACAGAGCATTGTTGATTTCGCCAGTCAGACCCGATTCCGAACCGAAGTTGATGATATTGCCTGTGCCTTGATCCTTCATCAGCCGGTAGGCCACCGCATTGGTGTTTATGGTTCCAAGTACATTGATGCGGAATAGCATGTCGTACAGGTCTTCCGCTATGGCGTCCGGCGGGGAGTGGCGATGGACTCCCGCCACGTTGACCATGATATCCAAGCCTCCCATATCCTCAGCCGCTGTAGCAAAGGCGCTTTCCACTTCGGGGCGGTCGGCAATGTTGCAATGGTAGTAGCGGGATTTGCAGCCGGGATCGGCCTTGCCAGCTTCGGAAACCACCTGCTGTCCAAGCGTGTCGTTCATATCCATTGAAGCAACAGTTGCACCCGCGGCAATGTAGGCCCGCACCACGGACGCACCAATACCTTGTGCGCCGCCGGTTACGATGATTCTTTTACCTTCTAGCTGTTTCATGTTGCCTTCCTGTTCTCTGTCTTATTGATCGAAGGGCTGTGTACCTAAGCCTAAGGTTGTGTAAGGAGTCGTGCCGAACCTACCGACCATTTCGGAAATGGCCGTGCCAGGTTGCTGCGCAGCGCTGGCGCTTTAAAGGATGGTGCTATAAGAATGCGCTGGTCAACATGTTTGTTGAATTTTTGCTGAAATGATCAACGCGATCGTTGACTTGGTGGTGTTGGTGATGCAACCATGAGTTGAACTTAACCGCAGGTCGGGCGGGCGCTCGGGCCTGGCTTCCTTTGATCAACTCAGGTTCCGCTGCCATATGACGCTTACAAATACGCAGTCAGCTGATGCGCCGGCCCTTCTGGAGATCGCTGGGGCGATTGCCATCATCACGCTCAACCGTCCCGGCTCGTTCAATGCAATAGATGTAGATATGGCGGTATGCCTGGAGCAGCTGGCCTTGACTGTCGAGCTAAACCACAGCGTCCGGGTACTGGTCATTCGCGGTGCAGGTAAGGCGTTCTGTGCCGGCGGTGATGTCAATCTGTTTCTCTCCCATATCGACGACTTAGCACTGCCGATTAGTAAGTTGCTGGCGCATTTCAACCGCTTTCTTTTGGTGCTGCGGCGCATGGACAAGCTGGTGCTGACCAGTGTGCATGGTGCGGTCGCCGGTGCCGGATTTTCCATGGCCTTCATGGGGGACTTCTGCATTGCTGCGGCCAATGCCCGTTTTCGTCCCGCTTATGCGCAGATCGGGGTTTCACCTGACGGCGGCGGCACGATCGGTCTGGTGCAGGCTCTAGGGGCACGACGCGCCCTGCAGATATTTCTGGACGAGCCGGAGTTGAGCGCTGATGGGGTCAGTCAACTCGGCTTGTTGTCCAGGGTGGTCGAGCTAGCCGAGTTGGAAGCCAAAACCCGTGAATACGCTGAGCGCCTGGCTGAACTGAGCCCGACAGCAGCGTCCGGCACAAAACGTCTGGTCTGGCAATCGGCGTCAGTTTCGTTGGAGCAACAGCTGGAGGCCGAGGCGCAATCCATCATCGCCTGCATGGCTACCCGCGAGTTTAGAGAGCTGCTGGAAGGCTTGCGGCGTCGCTAAGGCTGAGTTGATCCGCTCGATCTTCGGAGGGGGCAGGTTCAAATTAGAAATCAACTCTTGTGTTTATTTTGGCGGTTATATGCAAGAGTATTCCTAAGATGCACAAATACAAGAAGGGGGTAGCATGTCGAGATTGCAGGGCAAGGTAGCAATCGTCACCGGCGGCGCGCGGGGTATTGGCAAGTGCATTGTCGAGACCTTTGTTGCCGGAGGTGCGAAGGTGGTGGTCGGTGACATCAATGATCAGGCTGCCGAACTCGAATCGCAGCTTGGCGCGGAGGTGGTTGCCTTCAAGCGCACGGATGTGACCAGCGATGTCGAGATTGAGGCGTTGGTTGCCTATGCAGTTGAACGCTTCGGACGCCTGGACATCATGGTTAACAACGCCGGTGCCCTCGGCGATCAGACCGCGCTGATCGACCTTGATGCAGACGGTTTTACCAAAACGGTAACCCTGCTGCTTCGCTCCGCGGCGCTTGGTCACAAGCATGCTGCGCGTCAGATGATTGCCCAAGGGCAGGGCGGTAGTATCGTTTCGATTTCCAGTATTGCCGGTATCCAAGCCGGCTGGTCATCGGTTTCCTACGATGCCGCTAAAGCCGCAGTACTGCACCTGGCGCGTTCAGCTTCCTATGAATTGGCGCCCAAGCAAATCAGATCTAACGTGGTCGCGCCAGGTCTAATCCTGACGCCAATTATTGGTACCGCCTGCGATGTGGCCCCCGAGCATTACGCGGCCTTCACGGAAAGTCTTGAGGAGCCTTACGGCAAGCTAATCCCGCTGGGCCGGGCCGGCAAACCGAAGGATATTGCTGACGCGGTACTGTTCTTTGCCTCCGATGAGTCTGCGCATGTTACCGGCCAGTCCATTGCCGTAGACGGAGGTTTAACCTCCATAACTGGCTTTGATATCGGCAGTGTAGTGGCGCAGGCGGTTGAGAGTTTCAACGTGCGGATCGGTAATACCGAGAGCGGCAAGGTCGGCTGGCTTCCGAACAGGAATGGTTGACATACACGGGAAACTAGAACTTTTGGTAATTATCCTGAAGCTCTTTCTTCCGGTTTAGTTGGTGGCAACGCTCCTTTTTGGGCCGCTGGCAGATAGTGTCAGTCAGGCCCTTTTTTTTGAAATAAGGGACGGCAATGTCGCCAACGCGACTATCAATTTACTGAATAGGCTGGTTACACATGACACAGCGTCAGGTATTTGTGGTGGGGGCTGCACGCACCGCGATTGGCAGTTTTGGTGGTTCCCTGAAGGATCTACCGCTTTCCGCTCTGGCTACCGTAGCAGTACGGGCGGCAATTGAGCGTGCCGGCATCGAGCCTGGGCAGGTCGGGCACGTGGTTATGGGGAATGTGGTCCCCACCGAGCCAAAGGACGCCTACCTGAGCCGTGTTGCTGCCATCGATGCCGGTGTGCCGCAGGAGACTCCAGCGTTCAATGTCAATCGCCTGTGCGGCTCCGCTCTACAGGCCATCGTATCCGCCGCGCAGGCGATTCTGCTAGGCGACACGGATATTGCCATCGGTGCCGGCGCGGAAAGCATGAGCCGCGGTCCGTTCATCTTGGGCAATCTGCGCTGGGGCGCGCGGCTCGGCAATACCGACGCCATTGATTACATGAACGGCATTCTGCATGACCCTTGGAAGCGCATTCACATGGGGGTCACCGCCGAGAATGTGGCTGTCCGTTATCGAATTGACCGTGACGCGCAAGATGAACTGGCGGTTGAAAGTCAGCGCCGCGCTGCCCGGGCAATTTCCAAGGGCTATTTCGACGAGCAGATCGTGCCGGTCGAACTCAAGACCCGAAAGGGCACCAGCCAGTTCAGCCGCGACGAAAATGTCCGCGCCGAGGTGACCATCGAGCAGCTGTCAGCCATGAAGCCGATTTTTGTCAAAGAGAATGGCACGGTTACCGCAGGAAATGCCTCCAGTCTGAACGACGGTGCCGCGGCGTTAGTACTCATGGAGGGCAAGGCAGTAGAGAAGCTTGGCCTGACCCCCCTGGCCCGCTTAGTTGGCTATGCCTATGCCGGTGTCGATCCGGATTACATGGGGATCGGTCCAGTGCCGGCGGTTCGCCAGGTGCTGGAGAAGACTGGCATCAAGCTCGACCAGATTGATGTGATTGAGGCTAACGAAGCCTTTGCCGCTCAGGCCTGTGCGGTGATCAAGGAGTTGGGGTTGAATCCGGAGATTGTGAACCCCAATGGTTCGGGTATTTCTCTCGGGCACCCGGTCGGTGCCACCGGTGGAATTATTTCCATCAAAGCCATTTATGAGCTGCAACGCACGGGTGGGCGTTATGCCTTGGCCACCATGTGCATCGGCGGCGGGCAGGGTATTGCCGCCATATATGAGCGTTTGTAATAGGTAGCATTTTTTATAGAGGTTGGACGACAGTTATGCGGATCAGCAAGGTTGGTGTTGTCGGAGCCGGTACCATGGGTAACGGTATTGCACAGGTATGTGCCACTGCGGGGCTCAGCGTGGTCATGCTGGACATTGATCAGCAGTCACTGGAGCGAGGCCTCCATACTCTTTCGGGCAGTCTTGAGCGCTTAGTGCACAAAGAAAAGCTGTCGCCGACTGAGCGCGAATTTGCTCTGCAGCGCATCAAGAGCACCACCGATTACACCGATCTCGCGGATGTAGATCTGGTGATTGAAGCTGCCTCCGAGGTGGAAAAGGTCAAGCTGGCCATCATTCAGGCCCTAGACAAAACGGTGCGTAAGGACGCGATTATTGCCAGCAATACGTCATCCATGTCCATCACCAAATTGGCAGCGGCCAGTAGCGCGCCGAACCGTTTCATAGGTATGCACTTTTTCAACCCAGTGCCGGTCATGCTACTAGTCGAACTTATTCGCGGGCTGCAGACCGATGATGCCACCCATGAGGCTGCTGAGCAGTTTGTAGAAAATATCAAAAAGACTGCGATCTCGGTGAAGAACAGCGCTGGCTTTGCCGTGAATCGGATTCTGGTACCGATGATAAATGAGGCGGTATTCGTTCTGCAGGAAGGGATCGCCAGTGCCAGGGGGATCGATGAGGGCATGCGCCTGGGCTGCAACCATGTAATCGGGCCGTTGGCGCTGGCAGACCTGATCGGCCTGGATACCCTGTTGTCGGTGATGGAAGTGTTTTATAGCAGTTTCAATGACTCCAAGTACCGCCCCGCACCGCTTTTGCGTGAGATGGTCGAAGCCGGCCATTTGGGGCGCAAGAGCGGCCAGGGCTTTTACAGCTATTGAGCCTGCCTAAAGACCTTGTATGGACGATAGGCCGGCCTGTGCCAGGTTGGACGCCGGTTCGGCAGGATGTAGTTCGCTCAGGCGCCACAGCATGTGGCTTTGGCGCCGTCCGGTGGCCATATCTTCTTCTTTACGCATGCGTTGACAAACGTTAGCATTGGTTGATTGAAAAGTGATCAAATCAATTGGTTCACTATATTTGATTTAAGGAAGAACCTACGCCATGGCTAATCCATTACCTCCGAGTAGCAATATATCCCGGCGTCGCAAGTCGGCTTTGAATGACGGGGGAGCCAAGTACAAGGCCAAGAGAGATGAGTTGATTCGCCTTGCAGCTGATGTTTTCAAGGAAAAGGGGTATCAGACAACGACCCTCAATGACATCGCTAATTATGCTGGTATGGATCGCGCCAGCGTCTATTATTACGTCGGCAACAAGGAAGAATTCTTCCGTGAGGCAGTTAAGGGTGGTGTTGAGCAGAACGCCAGGAATGTCGAAAAGATGCTCGCCCGCGAGGATATCGATACCGAGGAAAAGCTCAGGCAGTTGGTACAGCTACTGATGCAGTCATACAGCGATAGCTATCCTTATATGTATCTCTATATTCAGGAAGAGATGCACAAGATCGCTGATGCTAAGACTCCTTGGGCGCAGGAAATGCACGAAAAAACCAAGGGCTTCGAGCATGCGGTGCTGGCTCTGATCAAGCAGGGCGTGGCCGAGGGCAGCTTTCGGGATGACATCCCCGCTAGCCTGGCAGCCAACACCATCTTCGGCATGCTGAACTGGACGTATCGCTGGTACACCCCCAAGAGCAAGTTCTCGGCCGAGGAAGTGGCGAATGCCTTTTGCAAGATATTCTTTACAGGCATGCAGAAGGCCTGACCTGTCATCCGTATAAAGTTAGCGGGTTCACGAGCTGAACTTGGTCATGGTGTCGGGAGTAGCAATTGTCAGATTCATGATCTGCCATGTCAGATATCCCGGTCCGCTGTTCTGTGGCTGTAGCCGTCAGGGGAGAGCATTTCGACCCCAGGTCATGAAACTGCTCGATACACGGTGCCAGTACTCTTCTCTCGCCCCACCCGCTGGCACTTTCTCGTTGATATCGTGCGTTTTTCGTCATCCTTCCGTGCAAAGGCCGTTAAGCATGAAGCGCACCCTCGACCCTCTTTGCAGGGCAATCAATGGATGCGGCCATAAGTTCTGCCCGTGCAGGAACTGATCGAGGCGAGCGAAGCCTTTGCCTTGCAGGCGTTGGCGTCCAGGCGCGAGCAGAGCACCGCAATAAGGTGCACGCCAAGGCCTGCGACCTTGTGCATCGGCGGCGATCAGGGCGTAATTGAAGGGGCTGCCGGACAGCAGCCCGTTCTGCAGACCTTGGTGGTTGTCCATCAATACCGCGAGTCACCATTGCTTGTCGGGTATATCCACCACGATGCCGTCCAGGTCTGAGGTCATGAAGATCTGGCAGCAGAGCCTGCTGTTCGGCCTGACTTCGGCCGCCGCACAACTCAGCATGCCGGTTTCCCGCTCGCTGGGAGTCGGTACCTTGTCCTTGAAGGTATTATCAACATACACATGGCATGTTGCGCAGCTGGCGCTACCGCCGCAATCGCCGACAATATCGTAGATACCATTGGAGACTGCAGCCTGCATAAGACTTACTCCGTCAGCGACATCCAACTCGCGACGCGTTCCATCATGTGACACATACACTACTTTAGGCATTTGTTTGTCCTCACACTCTTGGGGAAAAACGGTCATCTATTGCGGGTACCGGTCGCGGGTAAATTCAGGCACTATTCAATTCAGCGTTGGCTGCCGCGATTATTTCTTTCAACGACACGCTTTCGTCATCCAGTAGGTTTGGTTCAACCGGAAGTCGATCCGTGATGATCTGCTTTGACAGGTTGAATTCCACCGGGCGGTTCACCGTATCAACCGCCAGCACTCGGTCCCCCTGCAGGTAGAAAACGCTGAAGTTGGGCTGCTCCAAAGAGCCACGAATAATGATCCGATCATATCCCTCGGACAGCCCGACCATTTTCAGTCCGACTTCATACTGGTCGGACCAGAACCAGGGGGCAGCCTCGCTGCGCGGTGGCTTGCCGCAGACGATGGCGGCAACTTTCCGCGCCTGCTCCAATGCATTGGGCACCGACTCGATACGTACCCAGCGACCATAGATCCTGCTGTGAAACTGGGCGCAGTCGCCGATTGCCATGATCACGGGATCAGAGGTCTGCATCTGCTCGTTGACCACGATGCCGTTATCGACCTGCAGTCCGGCCGCACTGGCCAGCTCACAGTTCGGGACCAGGCCAATCCCGGCGACCACCAGATCTGCTGCCAGTCGTGTGCCGTCCTCGCATAGTACGGCGGTCACTTTTTGCTGGTCGGCTGACATCTCAAATCCGCATACCTGCGTGCTGGTTCGTATGTCAACGCCAGCTTCACGGTGCAGGCGTTCGTAAAAGGCCGATACCGGCGGGGCGGTAACCCGCGCGAGAACACGGTCTGTTGTGTCGAGCAGGGTGACCTGCACGTTCGCCTTGATGGCGGTTGCAGCCACTTCAAGGCCGACATAGCCGCCGCCAATCACCACCAAGCGATTGCCGGGGATCAGCTGTTGGCGGATACACTCGGCATCCTCAAGTGTGCGTAGGTATCGAAAATTGGCCGCTTTGCCGGCTGCGCCATTAGCTACCGGTAGCAGCCTCGGACGTCCGCCGGTAGCCAACACCAATCGTTCGTAGTCCAGTACTTGGCCATCCGACAGACTGACCTGCCGTCGGCCGCGGGTGATGGCCGTTACCTTTGTGCCGCTGAGCAATTGGATGTTCTGCGCCGCGTAGGCATCCGGGGTTCTCAGGTACAGGCTTTCCGGTGTGGCCCTGCCAGCCAGATAGGCTTTGGACAAGGGCGGCAGATGATGGGGAAGAACCTCTGCATCCCCCACCAGCCAGATATTGCCTTCCCAGCCATTGGCGCGAAGACCAAAAGCAGCCTCAACCCCTGCGTGGCCGGCACCGACGATGACCAGATTTTTGTTTGCGTTCACTGCACGCACCTCCACGTGTTTATACCGCTTTGGTCGCCGCCGGATCCCAGACCAGCGGAAGTGCATGCACGCCGCTGACAATGCCACTCTGGTGGCGCACTTGAGCGCCAGGGGCAATGGCAAAGTCAGGAATCCTGGCTAGCCATTCCTGCAAGGTGGTGACGATTTCGCGGCGGGCTAGGTGTTGGCCCAGGCACAGATGACTGCCGTGACCAAACGTTGTATGCGATACCTTCTGGCGGCCAAAGTCGACGTGCATCGGGCACGCGTTTTCACGCTCATCCAGTCCCGACAGTAGTTGCGGCAGTAGGATCTGATCGCCCTTCTTTAGTAGCACGCCATGGAACTCAAGGTCGGACTTGAGAATTCGGCCATCAGCTACTAGCGAAAAGCGCCGGAGCAATTCCTCGGTGGCAGCCGGAATGCGCTCTGGATGCTCGATCAACTCTTTGCGGTGCTCTGGACTTTTGGCCAGAAACTCCATGCTGAAGCTGAGGAAATTGACTACGGTATCCAAGCCACCAACCAGCAGCAGACCACACATTTTCTTGGCTTCGTCGCTGGTGATTGGGCGCCCCTTGACCTGGCCATTGGCGATTACGCTTATGGCGTCAGTGCCTGGCTTAAGTTTGCGCTCTGCGATAATTGGTATCAGATACTCATAGAGCGCGTCTCTGGCTTCAGCAAAGGTCATGCTGCCATCCGGGCGAGTCATCTGATCCGAGAGGTATTTCAGATGCGGAATGTCTTTATCCGGCAGCCCCGCGAGCAGCATGAAGATCCGAATCGGGAAGGGCTCGGCAAAATCTTCGGTAAAGTTGCAGTGACCCTGAAGGCGAATGTTGTCGATCAGTGAGCACGCCAGCTCCCTGATGTGACCTTCCATTTTATCCACTACCGGCATGCCAACCACGCTGCTGGCTAGGGCACGGAACTGGCGCTGCTCCGGCGGATCCATCGAAGTCGGAATGAAGTCGTAGGCCTCGCCCGCTTCGCGGGGAATGAACGGACACTCGCTCGAAAAGTGTGCGGGATCTTCGAAGGCCTCACGGATCAATCGTCCCCGGGTGGCAATCCAGTGCCCGCCATTGCATCGAGTCCATACAATATTCGGTACATTCGGTCCCTGCAGACTCGCCCAGGCTTTCTGCACGCCTTCCGATATGTTCGGTGGGTTGTACATGTCGAAGTCAAACACCAGGTGCTCAGGTACATGGGGCGGCAGGGGCGCAAGATTGGCATTGCTCTGTATGGCTTCAGTACTCATTTTTGTTCTCCGGAAAAGGGGGCGGCTAGAGCGTCGGATCGATCACGGGCTTGATCAGTGCACCTGTCTTGACCAGTTCAAGCGCCTTGTTGGCATCGTTGATGGAAAAGCGCTGCGTGATCAGGTCGGCCAACGGATAGCGGCCCTGCATCCGGGCGGCAAAGTGCATCGCCTGATAGAAGTGCTTGGGCTTGGCGAAGGTAGCCCCGGAAACATGCATGTTCTTGATGGTCAGGTCGCGGGGGGCGATGGGTTGGGTACCGATCGCGCCCCACAGGCCGAGAATGATGTAGCGACCATGGTTGCCGGTCAGATCCACGCCCTCGGGAAATGCCGGCAGGGCGCCGGCCGCTTCCACCACCACGCTGGCGCCACGCTTGCCGAAGCGATCGCTGACAATACGTTGGCGTTCTTCCCGCGTTGTGTCCTTGAGCGAAATGGTCTCGGTCGCGCCGAGGCTACGGGCCATTTCGAGGCGAACCGGCGAGTGGTCAATGGCAATGATATCCTTGGCACCCGATGCTGCAGCAACCAGCACGGCTGCGAGTCCGACCGGGCCAGCACCTTGAACGACGACAGTATCATCCAGGCCGACGGGGCCACAGCGATCATAGCCGCGCAGCACAGTTGGCAGGGCGCAGCCGAGTGCGGCCAGTGCTTCCGGCTGGGCATGATCGGGCAGGCGGTAGAAGGCCATACCATTGGGCAGACAGGCAAAATCGGCGTAACTGCCCCAGTTGGGCTTTTCCGCATGCTCAAAAAAGGTTGAGTTGTCGCAGGGGGTTTCATCCAACACAGTGCAGCTGTGGCAGCGATGGCACAGGGCGATGGGCGCCCAGTACACCATGTCACCCTGCTTGACTGGAACGCCTGCATAATCCGTGGTGACGCCGGCCCCGAGTTTTTCGATGCGGCCCACACCCTCGTGGCCGAGAATGATCGGGAAGGGCATAGTGCCTGCTTCTCCGGAAACTATGTGCACATCACTGCCGCACACGCCACCGAGAACCACGCGTACCAGCGCTCCACCTGGTGCAGGATCAAAAACCGGAACCTCCCATGTCTCGACCCGGTTTTGTTCGACCATCACAGCTGCTCTTGCATATTGCATTCTCACACCTCGTTTTTATTGTGTTTTGGGGCTGGACCAGTGAAGCCGTCCCGCTGTGCTCAACGGCACAGGTTGAGTCGTATATCGGTGATATAGTGAATATATTGACGGTAGAGTCAGTGGTCAACATGCGCGGTGAAAAATATTCAACCTGCGTGTTGATGTGCGGTTTTGACTTGTGATTCATGCTGGTATTGTGCGGACCGGCTTCTCGCAGCAGCTTTGATCGGGCGAGTGGCAGAGATCGCCCTGGATAGAGCACGGTAGTGAGGAAGTTACTTTGACAACAGCCAGCCAGCTGGAAAGAAAAGGTCGGATCGACCCCGATAATGGCGATATCAAGCAGGACTTGCTGCGTGCAGCAATGCACCTGTTGAGTACCAAGGGACGCGACGGTGCAACCATGCGGGCGATTTGCGCGGAGGTAGGCGTAACGCCGCCAACGCTGTACCACCACTATGGTGATCTACAGGGGCTGCACAAGGCTGCGATTGACGAAACCTACCTGCAGGTTGCCGAGGCCTATCACGACGGCACCGAAGAGAAGGGGCCGCTCAAGGGGATTCGCGATGGGTGGGCAACCTTCCTGAAGTTTGCTTACTCAGAGCCGAATATGTGTCGCATAGTGATCCAGCAGATTATGGCTGGAGAACCACCGAGCCTGGTCGCCGATACCCTGCGAGGCTTGGCTGACGACCTGGCCCAGTTCCATGCGCAGGGGCTATTGAAGTATCCGCCGAGGGAGACGGCGCAGTTGCTGTGGATGGGGGCATTGGGCTCGCTGACGTACACGGTCAGCCGGGAAGAGGCCGGGGACACACAAGACCTGGCCCTGCAAAGGGCCATGCTCGAGATCACTCTGGCCGCACTCTTCAATGTTGAAAAGGAGTAGGCAGGCCTATTCGCGGCCTGCTGATTTCGCGTTCGCTTCAGGGCTGCTCGCCGACCGGGCCGAATTCAGCGGGCACCCAGGCGTGGGTGTCACCCTCGGCGCGGACATGGCCAAGTCCGGCCCACAGCTTGAGTTACGTAGGTTGGAAACGCCGTTAGGAGTCGGGCTTCGCTCTTGGCTGTCACTATGCGCATGGCAGGGCGCCAGGCGGAGTCACAGATGGCCTGCGCATCGATGAAGTCGTTCTTGTTGCCCTGGACGACGGGGAGAACGAATTGCGGTGAAATAGGTTTGGCTTCATGCCCCCCCAGCGCTTTGATTTCTCGCGTCAGGCAATGGGCGCCGACACAGGCCTCACCGACTACCGGACAAGGCAATAGATTGGCCAGTAGGCAGATGGCTTTCTCGCGTTACACCTCCCACTCTGAGCTGTCCTGTGCGTGTAGGTGGGAGCTGGGGATGTCCAAAATCAATGTCGACTATTGCTGCGTTGCTCATCGCGATGGCCTCCGGAAATAAAACATCCTGCGAAGGTCGCCTTCGCAGGGTATCGGGGTAACCATCTCATCAGCTCAGGGCGGCTGGGGAGGGTGATCTTGCGCGAAAGGAAATCACAACGGATAGTGGGCCAGCTCGCGAGCGATCAGCAGGCGCTGGATTTCGCTGGAGCCCTCGTAGATCTGGGTGATGCGCGCATCGCGATAGTAGCGCTCCACCGGATAGTCCTCGAGGTAGCCATAGCCGCCGTGGATCTGCATGGCGTTGGAGCACACGCGCTCGGCCATCTCTGAGGCGAACAGCTTGGCCTGCGAGGCTTCCGACAGGCAGGGTTGACCGGCACTGCGCAGACGCGCGGCGTGCAGGATCAGTAGGCGCGTGGCGTTGAGGCGGGTGTGCATGTCGGCGAGCAGGTTGGCGATGCTCTGGTGCTCGACGATCGGCTTGCCGAACTGCACGCGCTCACGGGCATAGGCCAAGGCGGCCTCAAAGGCTGCGCGGGCGATACCGAGGGCCTGGGCGGCGATGCCAATGCGCCCGCCTTCGAGGTTGGACAGCGCGATCGAGAGGCCCTTGCCGCGCTCGCCCAGCAGGTTCTCTTGCGGAATGCGGCAGTCACTTAAGGTCACCGCACAGGTGTCGGAGGCGCGGATGCCCATCTTGTGCTCGCTGCGATCGACCGCGAAGCCGGGGGTATCCGTGGGCACCAGGAAGGCGGACAGGCCCTTCTTGCCCAGTTCGGGGTCGGTCACGGCGAAGACAATGGCCAGCTTGGCGCGCTTACCGTTGCTGACAAATTGCTTGGCGCCGTTGAGCACCCAGTGGCCGTCCTGCAGTTCGGCGCGAGTGCGCAGGTTATGCGCCTCGGAGCCTGCGTGCGGCTCGGTCAGGCAGAAGCAGCCGATGGCGCGGCCGCTGGCCAACTCTGGCAACCAGCGGTCCTTCTGCGCCTGGCTGCCGTACTTGAGCAGCGGGCCGCAGCCGACCGAGTTGTGGATGCTCATCAGCGCGCCGAGGGCGCCATCGCCGGCAGAGATTTCCTCTACGGCCAGGGCATAGGCCACGTAGTCGATGTAGCTACCGCCCCACTCTTCTGGTACCACCATGCCGAGCAGGCCCAACTCGCCCATCTGCGCCACTAGGGCATCGTCGATCCATCCAGCCTTTTCCCAGGCTTGGGCGCGGGGGGCGACTTCGCCGCGGGCGAAATCGCGGGCCAACTCACGGATCATGCGTTGTTCTTCACTCAGTTCGAGGTCGTGCATCGGGCGTTTCTCTTGTTCTGTGGGGCGCTCAGGCCAGGACGCGACGGCGCGATTGGACTGCCGCCGGCTTGAAGCCGCTGAAGAAGTCTTGCACCCGCTCGCGGGAAAGCTCGGCCAGGCTGGACGGATTCCAGCGCGGGTTCTTGTCTTTGTCGATGATCAGGGCGCGCACTCCCTCAATGAAGTCACCCTTGGCGAACCACTGGTAGTCCAAGTGCAGTTCCTGGGCGAAGCAGCTGGCCAGCGGCATCTGGCGGCCGCGACGAAGTAGTTCCAGGGTGACGCTCATGGCCAGCGGCGAGCGGCTGTCGAGCACCTTGAGGGTTTCCTCGGCCCAGTCTTGAAATTCGGGGCGGGACTCGGCCAGTAATGCGTTGCGAATGGTCTGCAGGTCGGGTAGGGCAAAGTATTCATCGATAGCTGGGCGCAAGGCCTTGAGCTCGGCGCCTGGCAGCTTGTTGCTGGCGAGGGTGGCGAGCAGGGTGCGCAGGGCCTCGTGCGGGTGGGTGGTCCAGCTCATCTGGTCTAGGCAGCGATCCAGTTCGGCGATCTGCTCGCTGGGCAGGCACCAGTCGGCCAGGCGCGCATAGAGCGCGTCGGCGGCGCGCACTTGCAGGCCGGTGACGCCCAGATAGATGCCTAGTTCGCCGGGCAAGCGCGGCAGGAAATAACTGCCGCCGACATCCGGAAAAAAGCCGATGCTCACTTCCGGCATGCCCATCTTCACCCGTTCGGTGATTACCCGCAGCGACGCACCTTGCACCAGGCCCATGCCGCCGCCGAGGACGAAGCCATCCATCAGCGCCAGTACGGGTTTTGGATAGGCATGGATGTATTGGTCGAGGGCATATTCCTCCTCGAGGAAGATCTCATGCTGGTTGTCGCCTGACTGGTGGCTGTCGAACAACATACGGATGTCGCCGCCGGCACAGAAGGCTTTCTCCCCGGCGGCGCGCAGCACCACGGCGAGGACGTCCGGATCCTGTTCCCAGGCATTCAGATGCTGCAGGAGCAGACGCACCATGGGCAGGTTCAGGGCGTTAAGGCCGCTCGGGCGATTGAGAGTCAGGTGGCCGATGCGGTTGCGCACTGCAACGTGTACGGGTGCGTCGGCGGCAGTCATGTTCAGGCCTCCTGGCAGTACAGCTTGATGATGGCGGAGAAGTCCAGGCCACCATGGCCTTGCAGGCTGAAGCCTTGGTAGAGCTGCTGGGCCACGGATCCGAGTATCACCGGCTGGCGCGCCTGCTTGGCCGCTTCGGTGGCCAGGCCGAGGTCCTTGAGCATCAGGTCGCTGCCGAAGCCGCCGCTGTAGCCGCGTGCCGCGGGGGTACTGTCCAGCACGCCGGGGAAGGGGTTGTAGGTATCCGAACTCCAGCAGCGGCCGCTCGAGGTGTTGATGATGCCGGCCAGCACCTTGGCGTCCATACCCAGCGATACACCGAGCGCCATGGCTTCGGCGACGCCAATCATGGAGATACCGAGCAGCATGTTGTTGGCGACCTTGGCCACCTGGCCGTTGCCGCTGCTACCGCAGTGCACGATGTTCTTGCCCATGGCCGCGAGCAGAGGTTGCGCGCGATCAAAGTCGGCGGCCGCGCCGCCGACCATGAACGTCAGAGTCCCGGCTGCGGCGCCGCCGGTACCGCCGGAAACCGGCGCATCGAGCATCGAGCTGCCGCGTTCAGCAGCGGCCTTGGCCACTTCACGCGCGCTCATCGGATCGATGGTGGAACAGTCAATCAGGAGCACACCGGGCCGCACATGGGGCAGCAGACCGTCGTCGCCCAGGTATACGGATTTCACATGCGCCGCAGCCGGCAGCATGGTGATGATCAGTTCGGCATCGCTCTGGGCGATGGCCGTCGGCGAAGCAGCCGCTGTGGCTCCGGCTTCCACCAGGCGCGCCATTGAGGTGGGCGACAGGTCGAATACGGTCAGGCTGTGGCCGGCCTTGAGCAGGTTCAGGGCCATCGGGCCGCCCATGTTACCGAGTCCCAGAAAACCAATGTGCATGATGAAGACCTCTTGTGCCGAGACGGGGGGGCTGTTAGCAGTGCTTGAAGTGTGCTGTACGCTTTTCCACGAAGGCACGCATGCCTTCCTTCTGGTCAGCGTTGGCGAAGGTCGAGTGGAATACCCGGCGCTCGAAGCGCACGCCTTCCGCCAGGCCTCCCTCAAAGGCGCAGTTGATCGATTCTTTGATCAGCATGGCCGCCGGCAGGGATTTTTCGGCGATTGCGCTGGCGGCTTTTAGGGCTTCTTCCAGCAGGCTGTCGGCAGGCAGGACGCGCGCGACTAGGCCGGTCCGTTCGGCTTCGGCGGCGTCCATCTGTCGGCCGCTCAGGCACATATCCATTGCCTTGGTCTTGCCGATGGCGCGAGCTAGACGCTGGGTGCCGCCGATCCCCGGCATTACGCCGAGGGTGATTTCCGGCAAGCCGAAGCGGGCGGTGTCGGCGGCGTAAATCACGTCGCACATCAGCGCCAGTTCGCAGCCGCCACCCAAGGCGTAGCCGGCTACCGCTGCGAGTAGCGGTTTGCGCCGCGCGGCAATGCGGTCGGCAGCGGAGAAAAAGTCATCAAGGAACACCTGCGGGTAGGTCATATCGACCATTTCCTTGATGTCGGCACCGGCGGCGAAGGCCTTGGCCGAGCCGGTGATGACCATGCAACCGATCTCCGGATCACGCTCCAGGCGGTCGAGCGCCTGGTTCAGTTCATCGATCATTTGCGAGTTCAGAGCATTCAGCGCCTTGGGCCGGTTCAGGGTGATCAGGCCCACGCGACCATGGATCTCTACAAGCAAGGTTTCAAACGGCATGACAGAGCCTCCCGTTGCGCCGGTGCGCGAGACACCGGCGTCGGCTGATTATTTCAGGGTGATGGTGGTGTTCACCGCGCCGCCGACTTCGTCCTCGTCGAACCAGCGCGAGGTGACGGTCTTGGTCTGGGTGTAGAACTGCACCACCTGCTTGCCGTACGGGCCGAGGTCGCCGAGCTTGGAAGCGCGCGAACCAGTGAAGGAGAACAGCGGCACCGGTACCGGGATCGGTACGTTGATGCCCACCTGGCCGACGTCGATCTCTTCCTGGAAGTGCCGCGCGGCGGCGCCGGAGCGGGTGAACAGAGCGGTGCCGTTGCCATTGGGGTTGGCGTTGATGAAGGCGATGGCCTCGTCCAGGGTGGCGGCGCTCACGACGCAGAGCACCGGTCCGAAGACCTCCTCGCGGTAGATGGTCATCTCCGGGGTGACGCCGGCGAAAATGGTCGGGCCGACAAAGTTGCCCTTGGCGTAGCCGGACACCTGAGGGTCGCGGCCGTCGAGCACCAGCTGTGCGCCTTCCTTCTCGCCGGCGGCGATCAGACTGCTGACACGATCCAGCGCGGCGCAGGACACCACCGGGCCGACATCGGTGCCGGCCTCGACGCCTGCGCCGATCTTCAGGCTCTTGGCCTTCTCCACCAGGTCCGGCAACCAGGTTTGCGCCTCGCCGACCAGGATCACCACCGACAGCGCCATGCAGCGCTGGCCTGCCGCGCCGAAGGCGGCGCCGGCGAGGTTGTTCAGGGTCTGCTGCTTGTGGGCGTCGGGCAGAACGATGGCGTGGTTCTTCGCGCCCATCATGCACTGGGCGCGCTTGCCGTTCAGGGTGGCGCGGTTGTAGACGTGGGTGCCGACCTTGGTCGAACCGACGAAGGATACCGCCTTGATATCCGGGTGGTCGCAGAGCAGGTTCACCGCATCGGCGCCACCATGGATGACGTTGAGCACGCCGGCCGGCACACCGGCTTCCATGGCCAGTTCGGCCAGGCGCATGGTCACCATCGGGTCCTGCTCGGACGGCTTGAGGATGAAGGTATTGCCGGTGGCGATTGCCATGGGGAACATCCACAGCGGAATCATCGCCGGAAAGTTGAACGGGGTGATGCCGGCGCATACGCCGAGCGGCTGGTTGAGGGTGTAGGTGTCCACGCCGCCGGCCACGTTGTTGGCCAGCTCGCCCATCTGCAGGGTGCCGATGTTGGCGGCGTGCTCCACCACTTCCAGGCCGCGGAAGATGTCGCCCTCGGCATCCGGCAGGGTCTTGCCCTGTTCGGCGGTGAGGAGGGCGGCCAGCTCCTTCATGTTCTCGCGGATCAGCTGCTGGTACTTGAGGAAGATGCGCGCACGGGCGCCGATCGGGGTCTTGCGCCAGGTCTTGAAGGCGGCCTTGGCGCTGGC
>NZ_SSON01000058.1 GCF_029871245.1 Pseudomonas sp. BN102
TGCCGAGGGCGACTGCGTGGTGATCGGCGGCAAGCGCATCCAGGTCACCGCCAACAAGGCCATCGCGGACACCGACTGGTCGGGCTGCGACCTGGTGATCGAGGCCAGCGGCAGGATGAAGACGGTCGCCGTGCTGCAGGCCTACCTGGACCAGGGCGTGAAGCGCGTGGTGGTCAGCGCGCCGGTCAAGGAGCAGGGCGCGCTGAACATCGTCATGGGCGTCAACCAGCAGCTGTTCGACCCGGCGCAGCATCGCATCGTCACCGCTGCGTCCTGCACCACCAACTGCCTGGCGCCGGTGGTCAAGGTGATCCACGAGAACCTGGGTATCCGCCATGGTTCGATCACCACCATTCATGACCTGACCAACACCCAGAGCATCCTCGACCAGCCGCACAAGGATCTGCGCCGCGCCCGTGCCTCGGGCATGAGCCTGATCCCCACCACCACCGGCTCGGCCACCGCCATCGCGGAAATCTTCCCCGAGCTGCGCGGACGGCTGAATGGCCATGCGGTGCGGGTGCCGCTGGCCAACGCCTCCTTGACCGACTGCGTGTTCGAAGTGGAGCGCACGACCACGGCTGACGAGGTCAATGCACTGCTCAAGGCGGCTGCCGAGAACGAACTGAAGGGCATCCTCGGTTATGAGGAGCGCCCGCTGGTGTCCATCGACTACCGCACCGATCCGCGCTCCTCGATCATCGATGCGCTGTCGACCCTGGTGGTCAACGGCACCCAGGTGAAGCTCTACGCCTGGTACGACAACGAGTGGGGCTACGCCAACCGCACCGTCGAGCTGGCGCGGCTGGTCGGCCTGGCGGGCTGACAGGGACGCGCCGCGATCATGAACGCGTTGTCAGCCCTCTCCCCGTCAGTGCGCCAGTACCTGCTGGTGACCAGCAACTACTGGGCCTTCACCCTCACCGACGGCGCCTTGCGCATGCTGGTGGTACTGCACTTCCACAGCCTGGGCTACACGCCGCTGCAGATCGCCGCGCTGTTCCTGTTCTACGAATTCTTCGGCGTCATCACCAACCTGGTGGGCGGTTACCTGGGTGCGCGCCTGGGCCTCAACCGCACCATGAACATCGGCCTCGGCCTGCAGGTCGCCGCGCTGCTGATGCTCGCGGTGCCGGCGGCCTGGTTGACCATCCCCTGGGTGATGGGCGCCCAGGCGCTGTCGGGCATCGCCAAGGACCTCAACAAGATGAGCGCCAAGAGCTCGATCAAGCTCCTGGTGCCCGACAGCCAGCAGGGCACCCTGTACCAGTGGGTGGCCATCCTCACCGGGTCGAAGAACGCGCTCAAGGGCGTGGGCTTCTTCCTCGGCGGCGCCTTGCTCGCCTCGCTGGGGTTCACCGGGGCGGTACTCGCCATGGCGGCGGTGCTGGCGCTGATCTGGCTCGGCAGCCTGGCGCTGCTGAAGAAGGACCTGGGCAAGGCCAAGGCCAAGCCGAAGTTCCGCGACATCCTCTCCAAGAGCCGGGCGATCAACATCCTTTCGGCGGCGCGGTTGTTCCTCTTCGGCGCCCGCGACGTCTGGTTCGTGGTGGCGCTGCCGGTCTACCTGAGCACGGTGTTCGGCTGGGACTTCTGGCTGGTGGGCGGCTTTCTCGCGGCCTGGGTCATCGGCTACGGCATCGTCCAGTCCGTCGCGCCCGCCATCACCGGCAAGCGCAGCGGACGCCTGCCGGATGGCCGCGCCGCCTTCTTCTGGGCCGGCCTGCTGGCGCTGCTGCCGGCGGCCATCGCCCTCGGCCTCTGGGCGGGGTGGCCGGCTCAGCGGGTGCTGGTGGGCGGGCTGACGCTGTTCGGCGTGCTGTTCGCGGTGAACTCCTCCCTGCACAGCTACCTGATCGTCTCCTATGCCAAGGAGGACGGGGTGTCGCTGGACGTGGGCTTCTACTACATGTCCAACGCCCTCGGCCGTTTGCTCGGCACGCTGCTGTCCGGCTGGATCTTCCAGGTCCATGGGCTGGAGGCCTGTCTGTGGGTGTCGACGGCATTGGTATCGCTGGCCGCCTTCAGCTCCATCGCCTTGCCTAGGCATTCCCAGAACCTGCAGTCGGCCTGACGGCGCTCTTGCGACATAGCTGGAGCCATTCTGGACAAGGCTGGGTCTGAGAGGCTTCAGGTGGGATAAGCGAAGAAGCTGGCGGAGTTTGATCAACTCTACGTGGGCATTGGCTAACGACCGTATATGGCTGCGGATTCAACCGCTCGACTATGCGACGCCTGCTGAACGGTTTAGCCAATCTGTTGCATCCATCGATTGAATCCACAACTGAAAGCGGTCAGCTCCTTCCTCCGTGCATGACCGGGTTCAGGAGAAATGCCGGCCAGTGCAGTTCCACCAGGATTGCCCAATGTTGCCCGGCTTCAGTCAGCGCGAAGGGCTATGCCCTCTGAAGGCGCCAGCATCCTGAACGTCAGGTCGAGATAGTGTGCAGTAACGTCCTCCCGGGAGAGGCGTCCCCCTTCCTGGTACCAGGAGCATGCATGGGTCAACAGGTTGAAGAGAATGTTGGCGTACAGCTTTGGCTCCGGGCACTGGAACACTCGCTCGGCGATGCCTTGCCTGATGAGCGCCTGGATTTCGTCCAGGTAGCCCCGGCGAGCACGTTTGACGGCCTGCAGCTCGGCGCCTCCCAGACAGCGGAGCTCCAGGTTCCCCAGTAGGCCCTGTTGGCGATCGCTGAGGTGCAGGCTGACATGGGAGTCGACGAACGCGGCCCAGGCCGAAACGGCCGGCGCGACTGTCGGCCTGGTTTCCAGCCAGGCTTCGTGGAGGCTTTCGTAGTAGTCCAGCACCAGGCTGGCCAGCAGATCCTGCTTGCCCTTGTAGTAGAGGTACAGCGTGCTGGTATTCACGCCCGCGTGAGCGGCGAGCCCGCGCAGGGTCATGGCGTCGTACCCCTGCCGGGCGATCAGCTCGATGGCCGCCTGGCGGATGGCCTGCTCGGCGTCTTTGATCATGGGCACCTCCGGGGATCAGGTTTCGCAGGACGTCTGGAATCCGTGGAAGCTGGCGAACGTCCGGACCGGCTCTCGAGGCGTGACGAAGGTGTTCGCTGCCGCCTCGGAATCTTCGTGACCGAGGGCAATACCGCAGACCAGGATGTGCTCCGGAGGCAGCGGAACATGTTGGCGGACGACCTCGTGATACCAGGCGAACGCCGCCTGCGGGCAAGTGTGCAGGCCCTTGCCGCGGGCGGCGAGCATGAAGGTCTGGATGAACATCCCCAGGTCCAGGTAGCTGCCGGTGTTGAGGCGTCTGTCGAGGCTGACCAGCAGGCCTACCGGCGCATCGAAGAAGCTGTAGTTGTGCAGCTCCTGGCCCCGGCGCGCAGCCAGGTCATGGCGGTCGATGCCCAGCGCCTGGTAGAGACCGAAGCCTACCGCCCGGCGTCGTGCCAGGTAGGGCTCGTGCCACTGATCCGGGTAGTAGCGGTATTCCGCTGCACCAGGGTTGCCGGCCTCTGCGTGCTGGAGGATCGCCTTGCACAGGGCTTGCTTCTTCTCGCCGGTGACGACATGCACCTGCCAGGGCTGGATGTTGTTGCCGCTGGGCGCACGTGCCGCGAGTTCCAGCAGGTGCTGGATGATGTGGCGCGGCACCGGCCAGGGGTGAAAGCGGCGGACGGACTTGCGTGAACGGATGGCGGCGTCGATATGCATGCTGAAGTCTCCCGGGGCGTTACCAGAACTTGAAGGTGTAGCCGATGATGAAGCGGTTCTCGTCGATGTCCGTGGTGTGGCTGCCGCGATAGGCGACGTTGCGCCAGCGCAGGTTCATGCCCTTGAGCGGGCCGCTCTGCACCACGTAGGCGATGTCCAGGTCGCGTTCCCATTCACGCGCGTCCTGCCCGCCGATCTCGAAGTTTTCGCCGGAGACGTAGCGGGTCATCAGCGACAGGCCGGGGATGCCCGATGCGGCGAAGTCATAGTCGTAGCGCAGCTGCCAGGAGTCTTCCCGGGCGCGCAGGAAGTGGTGGTAGGTGACCGTGTTCAACGTCCAGGGATCGGTACCGCCGGCGATGAAGGGCGTACCGGTGTCGCCGTCCTGATCCTGATAGGCCAGGCCCAGGGCATGGCCCTTGTACATCAGGGTGAACATGGCGCCGAGGTTGCGGTTGTCCACCGTGGTGCGGCCCTCGTCCGTGCTGCGGAAATAGCGGATGTCGGATTTCAGGGTCAGCCCCTCGGCCAGCGGTAGGCCATGCAGGAGGTTGGCATAGTGCTGCCGGTAGTTGTCCTTCAGCTCCGCCTGGTAGTAGGTAGCCGCCAGTCCGGTGGAGGGCGCCCAGGTTGCGCCGGCGTAGTTGAAGCGGTCGCTGGCGACGCCGCCCACCGCGCCGTCGGAAAACATGGCCATGTCCTCGTAGTCGCTGGAGTTGCGCAGGCGCGTGGCGCGGAACTGGCCGGCGGTGAGGGTGAACCTGTCGAGGTCGTTGGAGACGATCTGCGCGCCCTGGAAGGTCTGCGGCAGCAGCCGGGTGTCATTGCGGAAGGCCACGGGCAGGGTTGGCGCGTGGGTGCCGACCGTGAGCACGGACTTGCCCAGCCGCGCCTTGGCCGTCGCGCCGAAGAAGCCGAACTCGTCGGACACCTCGCCGTCGCGCTGCACCTGCAGGGCGCCGGTGCCGCTGGTGCCGCGCCCGGCGTCGAGCTTGATCCCCAGCAGGCCCAGACCATCGACGCCGAATCCCAGTGGGCCCTCGGTGAAGCCGGAGCTGTAGCGCAGCATGAACCCCTGCGCCCACTCCTCGGACTTGGCCTTGGGCTCGCCGCGAAAGCGCGGGGTGTCCGGCTTGTCGGCGTCGCGGTAGTCGCGGTTCATGTAGAAATTGCGGGTTTCCAGGCTCAGTTGGCTGTCGGCGAGGAAGTCGGCGCTGGCCGTCAGCGGCATCAGGCCGAGGAGGGTGAGGGCTCCGAGTCGGGAATGAAGTCCGGTATGCATGCTATTTACCTTCTGGTTCTTGTTGTCTGGCACGTCGCGAGGCGGTGGTTGCGGTTTGGTTCTTGTGAATCAGCGGGATGTCGTCGTGTCTCGGCTCCCTTCGGGCATGAGTGGGGCGCCCGTTCTGTTGATCGGGTAAAGAAGTGGATGTGATTGGGCGAGCGGCCGGCTGCCGGGAAGGGGCTAGGGCGGGCCGGTCAGGTACCGGGGGAAGGGTGAACGCGGGTGCATGGGGGATTTCGCTCCTGCCAGGTGGTCGTCAGGTCGACCGGCACTACGCCCGGGGCCGGGCAGGATGGCGCGCTGGCGCCTGGCGGGAGCGAAGGGCCGGGACTAGTCCTCGGCCGGGTCGTCGCTGTCCGCCGCCTGCCCATGGCCAAGGTCGATCAGGGCCATGTCGTGTTGCAACTTGTTCAGGTAGTGAAGGAAGTTGACGCTGTCGTCGAAACTGAACCCCTTCAGGCCCTGTTCGTAGAACTGGTAGATCCGCTCCTGCAGGCTGTCCCAGTAGTCGCGTCCCTGCTCGGTCAGCCGCACCAGGCGCGCGCGTCCATCGTCGGGATGGGGCACGCGCAGCACGTGGTTGTCGCGCTCCATGCGTTTGAGCACACCGTCCAGGCTCTGCCGGCTGACGAACAGGTACTCCGTCAACTGGTTGAAGGAGATGCCCGTCTCGAAGCCGGACCTGGACAGGGCGCCCAGCACCGCCCATTGCACGGTGCTGATGCCCATCTCGTTCTGTACCTGCCGCTGCAGCACGTTGCCGGTCTGGAACAGGCGGAAGAACAGCCGGTTGGGTATGCCCTTGTTCTCGTTCGTGGTCATCTGGATTCCTTGTTGCCCAGGAGCAGTTGGTGACTGGGGCGTCAGCCTGTCCGCCGCGGGCAGACCAGGCGCTATTTCGGTGTGAGTTCCCGCGCGATGATATTTTTCATGATCTGCGCCGTTCCGTCACCGATTTGCAGGCCCAGTACGTCACGCAGGCGCTGGGCGAAGGGCAGGTCCTCGCCGTAGCCGGTGTGTCCGTGGGCCAGCAGGCATTGCTTGACCACGTCGAAGGCCAGCTTCGGCGCCCACCATTTGTTCATCGCGGCTTCGGCGTTATGGGGCAGGCCGTTGTCCTTCAGCCACAGCGAGTGGTAGCACTGCAGGCGTGCGGCGTGGACGTAGGTCTGGAGTTCCGCCAGCGGGTGGGTCAGTCCCTGGAAGGCCGCCAGCCGCTGGCCGAAGGCCTGGCGCTCGGTCAGCCAGGCCCAGGTTTCGTCGAGGGATTGCTGGGCCAGGGCCAGGCACTGCAGGCCGATCAGCGCGCGGCTGTAATCGAAGCCCTGCATCACCTGCTTGAAGCCCTTGCCGTCCTCGCCCAGGCGATGGCTGGCGGGTACTTCCACGTTGTCGAAGAAGATCGAGCCACGGCCGATGGCGCGTTCGCCGGCATCGTCAAAGCGGGTGGTGCTGATGCCGGGCAGGGTCATGGGCACCAGGAAGGCGCTGATGCCGTTGGCGCGCTGCTCCGGGGTGCCGGTGCGGGCGAAGACCACCGCCACGTCGGCCTGGTCGGCCATGGAGATGGACGTCTTCTCGCCGTTCAGCACATAGACGTCGCCCTTGCGCTCGGCCTTCAGGCGCAGGCTGGCGGCATCGGAGCCGCCGCTGGGTTCGGTGAGTGCGATGCAGACGATCTTGCGCCCGGCGGTGATCTCGTGCAGCCACTCGCGGGCGAGGTCCGGCGCGGCGTGCTGGGCGATGATCTGGCCATTGAGCGAGGTCAGCAGTGGGATGTAGCCGACGTTGAAGTCGCCGCGGGAAATCTCTTCGATGATCAGGCCGGCGGTGACGCAGTCCAGGCCGCTGCCGCCGTACTCTTCCGGCAGCTCGCCGCCCAGCAGGCCCATCTGGCCCATCTGCTCGATGACCGAGCGCTCGATCTCGCCAGCCTGGTCGCGCTTCTTGTAACCGGGTGCCAGGACCTCGGCGCTGAAGCGGGCGACGCTTTCACGGATGGCGTTCTGTTGTTCGTTGAATGCGAAGTACATGTCTCTCTCCGGGCCGGTTCGGCGCGAGGCAGGGGTTGTCCCGCCCGGAGCGCATCCGGGCGGGACTGCGGGTCAGCGGGTCAGCGATAGAACTTGCGGAAGTCCGGCTTGCGCTTTTCCTTGAACGCGGCGACGCCTTCCTTGGATTCCTCGGTGTCGTAGTACAGGGACAGGGCCTGCATCCCCAGGCCGCCGATGCCGGCGATGTTCTCGCTGTCGGCGTTGAAGGAACGCTTGGCGATGGACAGGGCGGTGGGGCTCTTCTCGAGGATTTCGTCGCACCACTTCTGCACTTCCGCATCCAGCTCCTCGTGGGGCACCACGGCATTCACCAAGCCCCACTCCAGGGCCTGCTGGGCGCTGTACTTGCGGCACAAGTACCAGATCTCGCGGGCGCGCTTCTCGCCGATCACCCGCGACAGGTACGCGGTGCCGAAGCCGGGGTCCACCGAGCCGACCTTGGGCCCCACCTGGCCGAACACCGCCTTGTCGGAGGCGATGGAGAGGTCGCAGACCACGTGCAGCACATGGCCGCCGCCGATGGCGAAGCCGTTGACCCGGGCGATGACCGGCTTGGGCACTTCGCGGATCAGGCCTTGCAGTTCTTCCACTGGCAGGCCGATCAGGCCGCGGCCGTCGTACTGGCCTTCATGGGCGCCCTGGTCGCCGCCAGTGCAGAAGGCCTTGTCGCCGGCGCCGGTGAAGACGATGACGCCGATGGCCTTGTTCCAGCCGGCGCGGTTAAAGGCGTCGATCAGTTCCATGCAGGTCTGGCCGCGAAAGGCGTTGTAGCGGTCCGGACGATTGATGGTGATGGTGGCGACGCCGTCCTTTTCTTCGTACAGGATGTCTTCGTAGTTCATGTGTTCTCTCCTGGTTTCTTCGACCGATCAGCCGGCCATGGTCAGTCCGCCGGACACGCTGATGACCTGTCCGGTGATGAAGTTGGCATCGTCACTGGCCAGCAGGGCGATGATCCCGGGGTAGTCCTCCGGCTGGCCGAGGCGGCGCATCGGCACGGCATTCCTGAAGGCTTCCAGCAGCTTTTCCGGGTTGTTCGAGGTGGCCGCAACGCTCTTCAGCAGCGCGGTATCGGTGGGGCCCGGGCACACCGCGTTGAGGTTCACGCCCTTGGTCGCCAGCTCGCGCGCCAGGGTCTTCGACAGGCCTATCAGGCCGGCCTTGCAGGCGGCGTACACGGCTTCGCCGGAGGAGCCCACGCGGGCGGCGTCGGAGGCGACGTTGATGACCTTGCCGCCGCCGGCTTCGAGCATCTTCGGCAGCACCACGTGGTGCATGTTCAGGGCGCCGGTGAGGTTGATGGCGATCAGCTGTTCCCACTGCTGCGGCTCGGTCTTGAGGAAGGGCAGGAAGCGGTCGAAGCCGGCGTTGTTGACCAGCACGGTGGGGGTGCCGAGCTCCTGCTCGATCGCGGCCACGGTGGCTACGATGGCGGCGTAGTCGGTGATGTCGGCGGCGTAGGCGCGGGCCTTGCCGCCCACTTCGCTCACCAGGTCGGCGGTGGCCTGTGCCGCGGAGGCGTCACGGTCCAGCACGGCGACCTTGCAGCCTTCCGCGGCGAAGCGCAGGCACACGGCGCGGCCGATGCCGCCGCCACCGCCGGTCACGATCACGGTCTTTCCAGTCAGGCCTTTCATGGGGCAGTCCTCTCGATGGTTCGGGATGGTGGTGTCAGGAACGCTTGGCCGGTTCCAGGCGGATGGCCTGGGCCTGCTCGCGCAGCTTGAATTTCTGGATCTTTCCCGAAGGTGTGCGGGGCAGGGCCGGCAGTACTTCGAGGTATTCGGGGAGGTAGTTGCGGGTCAGTTGCTGTTCCAGCAGGAAGCCGGTGACCTCCTCCAGCGACAGGCGGGCGGCGGGGTCGTGCAGGGTGACGTAGGCGCACAGGCGCTCACCCAGGCGCGGGTCGGGGCAGCCGACCAGGGCGACGGCGGAGATCGCCGGGTGCTTGTAGAGCAGGTTCTCGATCTCCACCACCGGGATGTTCTCGCCGCCGCGGATCACCACGTCCTTGGTGCGCCCGGTGATGCGGATGTAACCGCGCTCGTCCATGCGCGCCAGGTCGCCGGTGGCGAACCAGCCGTGCCGGTCCACACCGTACAGCTCGGGACGCTTGAGGTAGCCGACGAAGAGACTGGCGCCGCGCACCATCAGGTGGCCTTCCTGGCCACTGGCCAGGGGCTGGCCCTGGTCGTCCTGCACCGCCACCTCCATGAAGGGCAGGGCGCGACCGTCGGTGTGGATCGAGCGCTCGGCCGGGTCCTCCGGGCAGGTCATGGTCACCGCGCCGTTCTCGGTCATGCCCCAGGCGGAGACGATGCGGGCGTTCACCGAATCGCCAGCCTTCTCCACCAGGGCGCCGGGGATGGGGGCGCCGGCGGCGACGAAAACCCTGAGGGAGGCGAGGGCGTCGCGGTATTTCGGTGCCACTTCCACCAGGTCGGCCAGGAAGGGCGTCGAGGCCATGGTGAAGGTGGGGCGCTCGGCCTCCGTGACGCGCGCGGCGAAATGCGGGTCCCAGGTGTCCTGGAGTACAGCAGCGCCCCTGAGGTAGATGGGCATCATCAGGCCGTAGAGGAAGCCCGTCTGATGGGCCATGGGGGAGGCCATGAAGACGATGTCGTCGGCCCCCAGCCCCAGGCGCTCGGCATAGGGGCGGACATTGCTGAACAGCGTGTTGGAGGTGTGCAGCACGCCCTTGGGCTCTCCGGTGGTGCCCGAGGTGTAGAGCAACTGCACCACATCGTCCCCCTTTGGGCGGCGTTCGGCGAACAGGACGCCCGTGTCCAGGCGCTCCTCCCAGGGCTGATCCAGCAGCACCCGAGCGAAGTCCGTAGCCTCGTCGCTGCCGTCGATTACCAGCACGTGGCGCAGGGCCGGCAGCTCGCCGCGCAGTCCGTCGATCATCGCGGCGTAGTCGAAGCCCCGAAAACGCTGGGGAATCACCAGCACGCGGCTTTCGGCGTGGCCGAGCATGAAGCGCAACTCGCGCTCGCGGAAGATCGGCATCAGCGGGTTGAGCACGGCGCCGATGCGCACGCAGGCCAGGTGCAAGGCGCTCATCTGCCACCAGTTGGGCAGCTGGCAGGACACCACCTCTCCTTTCTCCACCCCCAGGGAAACCAGGCCCACCGCCATCCTGGCCACTACCCGGTCCAGCTCTCGGTAGCTCAGCGCATGGCGTTGGCCATCGCTGACGCGGTAGGCGACCAGGGCTGTCTTGTCGGCGGCGCTGGTAACGGCCTGGTCCAGGTAATCTGTAATGATCATGTCATTCCAGGCGCCAGAGTTCAGCATTGATAGGCGCCGCTCGGGCGGCAGGTCAGTGCACATTTTCATGGGTCATACCCTTCATCGCTATTGTTATTCGTGGTTTCACGTAGAGCGTGCTGCGATGGAGTAGACGATACGCGCCTGAAAATTATTATGTCAACATGTTGTCTTTATTTTTATCGATGGATAGACTCGGCCCCATATCGGCCCACCCGGGTCGTGCCTGGAAACGGAATCACGCGGAGGACGCGCCATGAGCTACAGCACCATCCTGGTCGAGCGGCATGAGTCGGTAGGGCTCATCACCCTCCATCGTCCGCAGGTGCTCAATGCCCTGAGCGGGCAACTGATGACGGAGCTGGGCGAGGCGCTGCGCGCCTTCGAGGGCGACCGGGGCATTCGCGCCATGGTCATCACCGGTAGCGAAAAGGCCTTCGCCGCCGGCGCCGACATCGCCGAGCTGCGGGACAAGGCATTCGCCGATGTCTATCTGGAGGATTTCGTGACCGCCAACTGGGAAGAGGCGACCCGCTGCCGCAAGCCGGTGATCGCGGCGGTCCGGGGCCTGGCCCTGGGCGGTGGCTGCGAATTGGCGATGATGTGCGACCTGATCATCGCTGCCGATGACGCGCGCTTCGGCCAGCCGGAAGTCAAGGTGGGCACCCTGCCCGGGGCTGGCGGCACCCAGCGCCTGACTCGCGCCATCGGCAAGGCCAAGGCCATGGACCTGTGTCTGACCGGACGCCTGATGGACGCGCAGGAAGCGGAGCGCTGCGGACTGGTGAGTCGCGTGGTGCCGGCCGAAAGGGTGCTGGACGAAGCGCTGCAGGTGGCGGCGCAGATCGCCGGCCTCTCGGAAGTGGCGGTCAAGCTGAACAAGGAAGCGGTGGACCGCGCCTTCGAAACCACCCTCGCCGAGGGCGTGCGCTTCGAGCGGCGCCTGCTCCACGCCAGCTTCGGTAGCGAGGACCGCAAGGAGGGCATGGCCGCCTTCCTGGAAAAGCGCCGGCCGGAATGGCGCCACCGCTGATTTGCCCTATCGATCCGCAATACAACAACAAGCGCGGGCCGCGAGCCTGCAGGAGCGGTCAGATGTCATCCCTGGTCAGTCTGTCGCGGGTGGGCAGCGTCGCTGTCATCCGCGTTGACAATCCGCCGGTCAACGCCCTGTCCCAGCCGGTGCGGGCGGGCCTGCTGCAGGCCTTCGCCGAGGCCGGGCAGGATGCCGCCGTAGAGCTGATCCTGCTCTATTGCAGCGGGCGAACCTTCATCGCCGGCGCCGATATCCGTGAGTTCGGCCAGCCGCCCCAGGCGCCCCTTTTGCCCGATGTCACCCTGGCCATCGAGAACTGCGCCAAGCCCACGCTCGCCGTGCTGCATGGCTCAGCCCTCGGTGGCGGGCTGGAAGTGGCCATGGCCTGCCATTACCGCATTGCCCGGCGCGACGCCCGTGTCGGCCTGCCCGAGGTGAAGCTGGGCCTGCTGCCCGGCGCCGGCGGCACCCAGCGTCTGCCGCGCCTGGCTGGCGTCGAGCTGGCCCTGGAAATGATCGTCGGCGGCGAGCCCATCTCGGCTGAAGCGGCGTTGCGGCACGGGATAGTCGACCAACTCTTCGACGGCGAGCTGCTGGACGCCGGGTTGGCCTGTACCGCCGCGCTGCTTGCGCGCGGTGCCGGTCCACGGCGCAGCGGCCAGGCCGTCGTGCCTGCCCCGGAGCGGGGCAATCATTCCAGCCTGCTGGCGGCCCGGCGTGCCAAAGTCCTTGCCCGGCAACCCGACGCGTTCTCCCCGCCGCGCTGCATCGACGCCATCGAGGCGGCCATCCAATTGCCGCTGGAGCAAGGGCTGCGCCGCGAGCGCGAACTGTTCCTCCAGTGCCTGGAGTCGCCACAGCGCGCGCAACTGGTGGCCCGCTTCTTCGCCGAGCGCGAGGTGGCGCGGGCGGGACGCCAGTCCGCCGACCAGTCAGAAGACCCACTGATGCACCAATCGAGGGTATCCCCATGAATATCGAGTTCACCCCTGCCGAGTTGGCATTCCGCGACGAGGTTCGTGAGTTCCTCGCCCGCGAATTGCCCGCCGAAATCGCCGCCAAGGTCCGGCTGGGCAAGCACCTGCACAAGGAGGACCACCAGCGCTGGCAGCGAATTCTTTCCGGTCGTGGCTGGTACGCCGCGAACTGGCCGGTGGAGCACGGCGGCACCGGCTGGAGCCTGGTGCAGCGCCATATCTTCGAGGAGGAGTGCGGCGCCTTCGGAGCGCCACGGCTGATCTCCTTCGGCGTGAACATGGTTGCCCCGGTGATCATGAAGTTCGGGACGCCCGAGCAAAAGGCGCACTACCTGCCGCGCATCCTCTCCGGCGAGGACTGGTGGTGCCAGGGTTACTCGGAGCCGGGCGCCGGGTCCGACCTGGCCAGCCTGAAGACCCGCGCCGTGCGCGAGGGGGACCACTATGTGGTCAACGGCCAGAAGACCTGGACCACCCTCGGCCAGCACGCCAACCGCATCTTCTGCCTGGTGCGTACCGACCCGGACGCGCAGCAGCAACGGGGCATTTCCTTCCTGCTGATCGACATGGACACCCCCGGCATCAGCGTGCGGCCGATCATCACCCTCGACGGCGATCACGAAGTCAACGAGGTGTTCTTCGACAACGTGCGGGTGCCGGTGGCCAACTGCGTGGGCGAGGAGAACCAGGGTTGGACCTGCGCCAAGTTCCTGCTCACCCACGAGCGTACCGGCCAGGCCGGCATCGCCCATTCCAAGGCGGCCCTGGCACAGCTCAAGCGAGTGGCGTCGGAGGAATTGCGCAACGGCCGGCCCCTGATCGAGGACCCGTTGCTGCGGGTGCAGATCGCCGAAGTGGAAATGCAGCTGATGGCCATCGAGATGAGCACGCTGCGCATCCTGGCCTCTGTCCAGGGCGGCGGAGTGCCGGGCGCGGAAAGCTCGATCCTGAAGATCAAGGGTTCGGAGATCCGCCAGGCCATCAGCCACTTGCAGCGCAAGGTGCTGGGTGTGCATGCGCTGCCGCTCCTGGAAGAGGAGCTGGCGCACGCCGAGGTCACCGAGCCGCTGTACACCGACTACAGCGCCGGCCCCGCCAGCCAGTACTTCAACCTGCGCAAGCTGTCCATCTACGGCGGCTCAAACGAAATCCAGAAGAACATCATCGCCAAGATGATCCTCGAACTCTAAGGAGGCCCCATGGACTTCACTCTCAACGAAGAGCAGCAGATGCTGCAGGACACGGTGGCCCGCCTGGCGCGGGACAGCTACGGATTCGAGCAGCGCGAGCGATTCTATCGGAGCGACGCGGGCTTCAGCCCGGAGTTTTGGCAGCAGCTCGGCGAACTGGGCATATGCGCAGTGCCCCTGGCGGAGGAGCACGGCGGTCTGGGCGGAGGCGGGGTGGACACCCTGCTGGTCATGACCGAATTGGGGCGCAATCTCTGTCTGGAGCCTTACCTCCATTCCCAGGTACTGGGTGCCGGCCTGCTGCAACAATTGGGCAGCGACGCCCAGCGCGCCGAGCTGCTGCCGCGCGTGGCAGCGGGCGAGCTGCAGCTGGCGGTCGCCCTGGAGGAACACCAGAGCCATTACCAGTTGCACGATGTGCAGACCCGTGCCGAGCCCTGTGTGGGTGGCTGGCGTTTGACCGGCGCCAAATGCGTGGTGGTCGGCGGGGATAGCGCCGGCTTGATCCTGGTGTCCGCGCGCACTTCGGGCGCGGCCCGGGACGAGGCCGGCATCAGCCTGTTCCTGGTGGATCCGGCTGCCTCCGGCATGAAGCGCCGAAGCTACCCCTGCATCGATGGTCCACGTGCCTGTGAGCTTCATCTTGAGGGCGTGGTGGTCGGCGAGGACAGCCTGCTCGGTGAGTCCGGCAAGGCCCTGCCAGCGCTGCGCTACCAGCAGGGCCGCGCCATCGCCGCCCAGTGCGCCGAAGCCCTTGGCAGCATGCAGGAATCCTTCCGCCTGACCCTGGACTACCTCAAGACCCGCCGGCAGTTCGGTGCGCCCATCGGCAAGTTTCAGGTGCTGCAACACCGCATGGCCGACATGCGCGGCGAGCTGGAGATGGCTGCCTCCATGGCCATCCTCGCCGCCTGCGTGGCGGACGATCCGGACAGCGAGGAGCGCAGCCGGCGCCTGGCAGCGGCCAAGTTCATCGTCACCCGTGCCGCCCGTTTTATCGCCGAACAGGCCGTCCAGCTGCACGGCGGTATCGGCATGACCTGGGAGTACAGCCTGTCCCACCACGCCAAGCGCCTGGTGATGCTAAGCCACCAGCTGGGTGATGACGATCACCACCTGCAGGCATACGCCGAGCTGCTCCGTTGCGCCTGATCCCCTATTCGACCTGACACAGGAAAACATGATGAAGGTACTGGTCCCGGTAAAACGAGTGGTCGATTTCAACGTCAAGGTCCGCGTCAAGGCGGACCACTCCGGCGTCGACCTCGCCAATGTGAAGATGGCGCTGAACCCCTTCTGCGAGATTGCCGTGGAAGAGGCGGTGCGGCTGAAAGAGCAGGGCATCGCCACCGAAATCGTCGTGGTGTCGGTTGGCCCGAACGCCGCCCAGGAGCAGTTGCGTACGGCCCTGGCCCTGGGCGCCGACCGCGCCATTCTGGTCGAGTCCGCCGACGAGCTGAACTCCCTGGCGGTGGCCAAGCTGCTGAAAGCCGTGGTCGAGAAGGAGCAGCCGCAGCTGGTCATCCTCGGCAAGCAGGCGATCGACAGCGACAACAACCAGACCGGCCAGATGCTCGGCGCCCTGACCGGCTATGCCCAGGGCACCTTCGCCTCCAAGGTCGAGGTGGCTGGCGACAAGGTCAACGTCACCCGTGAGATCGATGGTGGTCTGCAGACCGTGGCGCTGAACCTGCCGGCGATCGTCACCACCGACCTGCGCCTGAACGAACCGCGCTACGCGTCGCTGCCGAACATCATGAAAGCCAAGAAGAAGCCGCTGGACGTGGTCACCCCGGATGCCCTGGGCGTGTCCACTGCCTCCACCGTGAAGACCCTGAAAGTCGAAGCACCGGCCGCCCGCCAGGCCGGTATCAAGGTCAAGTCCGTGGCTGAACTGGTCGACAAACTGAAGAACGAGGCGAAGGTAATCTGATGGCTATCCTGGTTGTTGCTGAACACACTAACGCCGCACTGGCAGCCGCCACCCTCAACACCGTAACCGCTGCGCAGAAGATCGGTGGTGATATCCACGTGCTGGTCGCAGGCCAGGGCGTAGGCGCCGTCGCCGAAGCCGCTGCCAAGATCGCCGGCGTAGCCAAGGTGCTGGTGGCCGACAACGCCGCCTACGCGCACCAGCTGCCGGAAAACGTCGCTCCGCTGATTGCCGAGCTGGGCAAGGGCTACAGCCATGTGCTGGCGCCGGCCACCACCAACGGCAAGAACTACCTGCCGCGCGTGGCCGCCCTGCTGGACGTCGACCAGATCTCCGAGATCATCGCCGTCGA
>NZ_SSON01000059.1 GCF_029871245.1 Pseudomonas sp. BN102
CGGGTGAAGGCACTGGCGCCCTGCTCCGCCGTGCTGAACGCCTCGCGCATGAAGGCGAACAGCTCGCGGCCGGTGCCGACGTTGGCCTCCAGGTCCCAGCGTGCCGGTTCGCGGGCGGCGAACTCGGCGGCATCCACCTGCAGCTCCAGGGTCCCGGCGCGGCCGTCGACGCGGAGGATGTCACCATCGCGCACCCGCGCCAGCGGGCCGCCGTCGAAGGCTTCCGGGCAGACGTGGATCGCCGCCGGGATCTTGCCCGAGGCGCCGGACATGCGCCCGTCGGTGACCAGCGCCACCTGGTAGCCACGGTCCTGCAGCACGCCGAGGAAGGGGGTCAGCTTGTGCAGCTCGGGCATGCCGTTGCTGCGCGGGCCCTGGAAGCGCATCACCGCCACCAGGTCGCGGTCCAGTTCGCCGGCCTGGAACGCCTCGGCCAGCGCCTGCTGGTCATGGAACACCCGCACCGGCGCTTCCACCACCTGGTGCTCGGGCGCCACCGCGGAGACCTTCATCACCCCGCGGCCGAGGTTGCCGACCATCACCCGCAGGCCGCCCTCCGCCGAGAACGGGTTCGCCACCGGGCGCAGGATGCTCGCGTCGAGGCTCTGGCCGGCACCTTCGCGCCAGACCAGCCGGCCGTCCTCGAGGAACGGCTCCTGGGTGTAGCGGCGCAGGCCGCGGCCCATCACGGTGTTGACGTCCTCATGGAGCAGCCCGGCGTCGAGCAGCTCGCGCACCAGGAAGGCCACCCCGCCGGCGGCGTGGAAGTGGTTGATGTCGGCCGTGCCGTTCGGATAGACGTGGGCCAGGGTCGGCACCACCGCGGACAGCTCGGCCATGTCCTGCCAGGTCAGCTGGATGCCGGCCGCCTGGGCGATCGCCGGCAGGTGCAGGGTGTGGTTGGTGGAGCCGCCGGTGGCGTGCAGGGCCACCACCGCGTTGATCAGCACGCGCTCGTCGACGAGCTCGCCGAGCGGCAGGAACTGCCCGCTCTGTTTGGTCAGCCGGGTGACCTGGCGCGCGGTCTCCACGGTCAGCGCCTCGCGCAGCGGGGTGTTCGGGTTGACGAAGGAGGCGCCCGGCAGGTGCAGGCCCATGATCTCCATGAGCATCTGGTTGGTGTTGGCGGTGCCGTAGAAGGTGCAGGTGCCGGGGCTGTGGTAGGCCTTCATCTCGGATTCGAGCAGCTCGTCGCGGCTGGCCTTGCCCTCGGCGTAGCGCTGGCGCACCTCGGCCTTGTCCTTGTTCGACAGCCCGGACGGCATCGGCCCGGCGGGGACGAAGATCGACGGCAGGTGGCCGAAGCGCAGCGCGCCCATCAGCAGGCCGGGGACGATCTTGTCGCAGATGCCAAGGAACAGCGCGGCGTCGAACATGTTGTGCGACAGCGCCACCGCGGTGGACAGCGCAATCACCTCGCGGCTGGCGATGCCCAGCTCCATGCCCGGCTCGCCCTGGGTGACGCCGTCGCACATGGCCGGCACGCCGCCGGCCACCTGCCCCACCGAGCCGATCTCGCGCAGGGCCTGGCGCAGCTTCTCCGGGTAGTCCTCGTAGGGCTGGTGCGCCGAGAGCATGTCGTTGTAGGCGGTGACGATCGCCACGTTGGCCGAGTCCAGCAGGCGCAGGCGCTGCTTGTCGCCGCCGCCGCAGCCGGCCACCCCGTGGGCGAAGTTGGCGCACTGCAGCTTGCCGCGCTGCGGGCCGTCGCTGGCGGCCTGCTGGATCATGGCCAGGTAGCGCGCGCGGGTGGCGCGACTGCGCTCGACCACACGTTCGGTGACTTCTAATACGCGGGGATGCATGGGATCGACTCCTGGCAATGAGTGGGTTGGAACGAGAGCAGGATTTCCATTGCCGACTAGCTGCTCTCGCGGACCATCAGCTCGAAGCCCATGTCCTGGACCGGCTCCTCGATCACCTTGCCGGCGATCAGGGCGAGTATCTGCTCGGCCGCACGGCGGCCGATGGCTTCCCGCGGGGTGCGGATGCTGCTGAGGCGCGGCACCATGAAGGCAGAACTGGGAAGGTCGTTGAAACCGAGTACCGCGACCTGCTCGGGAATCTTCACGCCGAGGCGCATGGCCTCCAGCAAGGCACCCTGGGCCAGGTCGTCGTTACCGAAGAAGATGCCGTCGATCTCGGGATGGCTGGTCAGCAACTGGGTGAAAATCTCCCCGCCCAGACCGACGGACGATGGCCGCGGCGTCAGCATCTCCAGGCTCGGGTCATAGACCCCGGCCTTCTGCAGGGCGCGGCGGAATCCTTCGCCACGCAACAGAGTACGCTGGTCGAGCTGTGCGCCGACGAACGCCAGGCGTTTGCGCCCGCGCGACAGCAGATGTTCCGCCGCCGTTGCGCCCGCCTGCAGCTGCGAGAAGCCCACGCAATGCAGCCCTGACCCCGCGTCCAGATCCATCATGTAGACACAGGGAGTGCCGCTGGCCTCGATCATCCGCCGCGCGCTTTCGGTCCGCTCGAAACCGGTGAGCAGCAAGCCGCGCGGCTGGTAGGCCAGGTAGTTGCGGATCAGGTCTTCTTCCTCGTCGCGGGAGTAGTGGAAGTTTCCGATCAGCACTTCCAGGCCCTTGGGACGCAGCACTCCGTGAATGGCTTCGAGGGTGTCGACGAACAGCTGGTTCGACAGCGAGGGCACCAGCACCACCACCGACTGGCTCTGGGCGGATGCCAGGGCGCGCGCCGCGGGGTTGACCACATAGCCCAGCTCGCGGGCGGCCTCGCGGACTTTCAGCGCCAGGTCCTCGGCAACCGTGGTGATGCCGCGCAGGGCCCTGGAGGCCGTGATCGGACTGACGCCGGCGCGCCGTGCCACCTCGTTGAGGGTGGGCCGCCCCGTCGTGCGGGTATTCTTTTCGTTGTTGGCGGATGTCATGGGCCTGCTTGTCAAACAAAAAATCAGACATTAAGGTAGCGCTGTCTCGGCGATTCGGCAATTGCCTGATCACATCTGACCGCCTGATCAGTTCGAGAATGCCCCTACGGCATTAGCGGCAATCCACAAAAATGACAAAATGCGGCGACACGGCCTGCTTTTCGTGATTTAGATTCGGAAAGATAGCGCTGTCTCCGCCCAGAGGTGCCACATGGTTCAACCCATCAATGCGCTCGTGATCATGGGCGTTTGCGGTTGCGGCAAGTCCAGCGTCAGCCACGCGTTGTGCGTGCGCAGCGGCGCTGTCGCCATCGAAGGCGACGCCTTCCACCCCCCGGAAAACATCCGCAAGATGAGCGCCGGAATCCCCCTCTCCGACCACGACCGCGCAGGCTGGCTGAGCCGCCTGGGCGACGAGTTGCGCCTGGCCGTCGAAGCCGGGCAGCGCCCGGTGCTGACCTGCTCGGCCCTGAAGTTGTGCTATCGGGAGCGGCTGCGCGCCGCAGTCCCCGGCGTCGCCTTCGTATTCCTCGAACTGACCCCCGAGGTCGCCGCCCGGCGCGTCGCCCACCGCCCGGGCCATTTCATGCCGGCGACCATGATCGACAGCCAGTTCGAAGCCCTGGAGCCGCCGCTGGGCGAGCCTCTGACCCTGGTCCTGGACGCGACACAGGATGTCGAACGGCTGGCCGAAGCCGCCCACCATTGGTGGCTCGACCATACTCCGGCGTAACCGGCCAAGCTTTGCCCTACAAAGACAGCGCTATCTCAAGCGGCGCCCGTCCACAACAATGACAATATGAGAACTCTCCATGCTTGCCATCTCCCATGACACCTTTCTACTGCTGGATGCAGTGGTCACCATCATTGGCCTGATCGTCCTGATTACCCGCTTCAAGTTTCACCCCTTCATTGCACTAATCATTGCTGCGATCTTCCTCGGCCTGACGTCTGGAATGCCGGTAGAGAAAATCGTCAAATCCTTTCAGGAAGGCTTCGGCGGCGTCCTCGGCTTTGTCGGCGTGATCCTGGCGCTGGGCACCATGCTCGGCAAGTTGATGGCCGAATCCGGCGGTGCCGACCAGATCGCCCGCACGCTGATCCAGGCATTCGGAAAAGAGCGCGTCCAGTGGTCGATGATGTTCGCGGCCTTCCTGGTTGGGATCCCGCTGTTCTTCGAGATCGGTTTCGTCCTGCTGATACCCCTGGTGTTCATCGTCGCGCGGCGTACCGGGGTGTCGCTGATCAAGATCGGCATCCCGCTGCTCGCCGGCCTCTCCGTGGTCCACGGCCTGGTGCCGCCGCACCCGGGCCCACTGCTGGCCATCGGCGTGTTCGGCGCGGACATCGGCAAGACCATCCTCTATGGCCTGATCGTCGCCCTGCCGACGGCCATCATTGCCGGCCCGCTGTTTGGCAGCCTGATCGCACGCCGCATCCCTGGCAGCCCCTCGCCTGAGCTGGTGGAGCAACTCGCCCACGAACCGGAAGCCAGCAACCTGCCGAGCTTTGGCGTGACCCTGATCACCGTGCTGCTGCCGGTGTTCCTGATGCTGCTGAAGACCTTCGCCGACGTCGTGCTTCCCGAAGGGCACATGGCTCGCGCCTGGATGGACATGATCGGCCACCCCATCAGCGCCCTGCTCCTCGCCCTGCTGCTGGCGCTCTACACCTTCGGCCATGCCCGCGGCTTCTCCTCCAAGCGCCTGCTCAAGCTGCTGGACGAGAGCCTCGCCCCCACCGCCGCGATCGTGCTGATCATCGGCGCCGGCGGCGGCTTCAAGCAGATGCTGGTGTCCAGCGGCGTGGGCGATGTGATCGGCCACCTGGCGGTGAATGCGCAGATATCGCCGATCCTCCTCGCCTGGCTGGTGGCGGCGCTGATCCGCATCGCCACCGGTTCGGCGACGGTGGCCACCATCACCGGCGCCGGCATCGTGGTGCCCGTGGTCGAGCTGATTCCCGGGGTCAACCGAGAGCTGCTGGTCCTGGCCACTGGTGCTGGCTCGCTGATCCTCTCCCACGTGAACGACGCCGGCTTCTGGCTGGTCAAGCAGTACTTCAATATGAGCGTGAGCGAAACCTTCAAGACCTGGACGGCCATGGAAACCATCCTGTCCGTGGTCGGCCTGGTATTCATCCTGCTGCTCTCGCTGGTGGTCTGAGCGCCAGCAAGGCCCCTCCCCTGCGGGAGGGGCTGCCGGCTCAGTCGGCCGCGCAGGCCCCGGGCGCCCAGGTCTGCTCGTCGATCTCGGCCATGCCGAGGTGCGCGGTCTCCCTGAGAAGCAGGGAACAGATCGCCACGATGCTCAGCGCGAAGGCGCCATACAGGGCCACGCCGAACGGGTTGTTGCCCGTAGCGATGAGGATCGCCGTCGCAATGCTCGACGCCGTGCCGCCGCCCAGCGCGGCGCCGATCTGGTAGGACGCGGACATCCCCGAGTAACGCACCGCCTGCGGGAACTGCTCGGCGAGGAAAGCGGGAATCGGCCCCTGGGTCGCCCCCATGAAGGCGCCGACCACGACGTAGGCCGCGATCGAGATCAGCATGCTCTTCATGCCCACCAGCGGGAAAAACAGGAAGAAGCCCATGGCCATGATCAGCGAGCCGAGGACCATCACCTTGCGCCGTCCGATCCGGTCGGATAGCAGGGCGAACAGCGGCGCGGTGATGATGATGGCTATCGACAACGCCAGGTCGAAGATGAGCGCATCGGTGCTGCCGTAGCCGAGCTGGGTCGCATAGGCGAGGAAGAAGGTGCTGCCGATGTAAGCGATGGTCACGTAGCCGAAGGCGATGCCCGTGCACAGCAGCATTTCCCGTGGGCGGGAACGCAGCGCCTCCACCAGTGGAATACGCGCCTCTTCCTTTTGCTCGGGCTTTTCCTTCAGTGGGTTCTGCAGCCTGGCGTACAGCCCGATTAGCACCAGGATCCCACCCAGCCAGAAGGGAATTCGCCAGGCGAAGCTGGCCAGGTCCGCGTCGAACGCTGTGCTGACCAGGGCGAAGACCGAGGAACCGAGCAGGCCGCCGATGCCGATCCCCATGCTCGTGAAGCTGCCCCACAGGCCGCGCCGACCGGGCGGTGCCGATTCGATGCCGAACAGCGCGGCACCGCCCCACTCGCCGCCGGCCGCGAAACCCTGGACCAGCCGCAGCAGCACCAGCAGCGCCGGCGCGGCCAGGCCGATGGCGTCGTAGCCGGGCAGGCAGCCGATCAGCAGCGTGCTCAGGCCCATCAGCAACAGCGTGACCACGAGCACCTTCTGCCGACCGACCTTGTCGCCGTAATGGCCGAAGACCATGCCGCCCAGCGGGCGGGCGAAGAAGCCCGCACCGAATGCGCCGAAGGCCACCAGGGTGCCGGTGAGGGGGTCCATGTCCGGAAAGAACACCTGCGGAAAGACCAGCGCGGCAGCGATTCCGTAGATCACGAAATCGTAGAACTCCAGCGCTGTGCCCATGCCCGATACGAAGAATGTCCTCAGCGCGGATTGCGAACCCGCCACTCTTTGAGCTGATTTACCCATTTGGCTTTCCCATCTTGTATTTGTTGGGGAGATTGCGTGTGGCCGGCCGCGAAACCTGGCCGGCCTGGAGGACCGCAGGGGCGCCAGGGCGCGCCCGCGGCTTGAAATCAGGCCTCAGAAGCGCACATGGCCATTGCCGGCGAGAAACTTCGGGTTGCCGGCGGCGTAATCCAGTGCGAAGTCCTGGGTGTCGATGCCGATGGTCAGCAGGGTTTCCCAGCGCTCTTTCGGCGGCTGGCTCATGTCCGGGTGGAAGCAGATCGGCGCGTCGTTGCCGGCGGCGCCGCACATGGCGTCAGCACGGGCCGCCAGTTCGAGCGCGGTCATGCCGGCCAGCTCGCCGTTCACATGGTCGAGACGGGCGTAGGTGGTGGAGACGTCCGGAGTGCGTTCGCCACGGCTCAGGGCGCCGTCGAGGAAATGGTTGGTGTGGGTGATCCAGCCATCCGCGCGCGGCGACACCACCGCGGTCGCCTCCCTGGAGAGCTCGATGCTCGCCGCCCGTGGCGCCGCATCCTGGCGGGAGAAAACCGTCAGCACAGTCGAGGCACTGACCCGCGCGGTGCGCGCCAGGGCGATGGCCTCCTCCACGCTGGTGGCCTCCTCCAGGATGCGCCGCGCGATGGCATGCACCGGCACGCCACCGCTGTCGTTGTCGCTGGCGTGGTGGAGAATGTTGAAGTGCAGCCCGAGACCGGCGCTGTTCACCCCGATCTTGCCAAGCATGCCGAACTCGGTGAACAGCTTGACGCTGATGCCGGAGCTGGCCGTGAGCTGCAGCATCAGGCCGTGTGGCACCAGGGAGTCGTGCCAGTCCCAGGTCTGGATGGTCCGGGGTACCTGAGGGCCGGCCGGCGCGAATACCGCAGTCGAGCATTCCCCTTCGGTGGACGCCGGCATCACCGCGAGGATTTCCGTGCGGGCGTTCAGGCTCGCCAGTTGCCACAGCGGCAGCCGGGCGCCATCGGCGATGGCACAGACTTCCTGGGCAAGGCTGGGGCTCCAGGCTTCCAGCGCGCCCAGGCTGGCCTCACCGAGGGAGCGCACGCGCTCGGGAGCGACGCCCACCTGGGAGAAGAAATCCAGATAGAGCGACACCGTTTGGCGAATCTGCTCGGCCCAGGTTTCCCCGATCTGCCGTCCGCGAATGTGCGGGTCCAGGGTGTCGGTCACGAAGGAATGAACTTTCACTGCTAGCTTCCTATTTTCACTGCGAATGCACCGCCGGAAGGCACCCCTCGTGTGAGGGGGGCGCCTTCAACCGTGCGCTTGGGTAAGTCAGGGGGTTATGGAGAAGACTTCGCGGCCGGCGAAGAAGGTCTTGAGCACCTGGGTGTCGCGCAGGGCTTCGGGCTCGACCTGGAATACGTCGCGGTCGAGCAGGATCATGTCGGCCTGCTTGCCCGGCTTGAGCGAGCCGATCTCGCTGTCCAGGCGGATGGCGCGCGCGGCATCAAGGGTGTAAGCCTGGAACATGGTCTCGCGGTCGATGCCTTCGGTGGCGTTGAGCACGCCCTTCGGCCCCGTGCGGCTCACCGCCTGGTAGATGGCCTTCCAGGGATCGGCCGTGGTGATGGGCCAGTCGCTGGCGCCGGCGATGGTGGCGCCGTGCTTCAGCAGCGAGCGGGCTGGGTAGGAGTACTGGAAGGCCATGGCGCTGACGTAGGGTTTCACCAGGTCCATGCTCGCCTCGTCGGCGCTGGCCCAGTAGAGCTGCATGGAGGCGATGACATCCAGGGGCTTGAAGCGGGCGAACTCCTTCGGGTTGACCATCTGCAGGTGGGTGATGGAGTGCGGGATTCCGCTTTGGCGGGCCTTGCGCGCCTGTTCGATGCCATTGAGCGACTCGCGCACCGCACGGTCGCCGATGGCGTGGATGTGCACCAGCCAGCCACGGGCATCGGCGGCGCTGACCAGCTCGCCGAAATGCGCGGGTTCGATCAGCAGTTCACCCGACTGCTTCGAGTTCGAATAGGGCTCCAGCATGGCGGCGCTCTGCGCCGGGATTTCCGCCACGCCGTCGGCGAAGACCTTGATGCCGGGCAGCGTCAGGTTGGGAATGCCCTTGAACTGCTGGCGCACCTTGTCCAGGGCAGCGAGGTCGGCAGGAGCGGCTTTCGAGTCGGCCATCAACAGCGCGGCAACGTGGGCCGTCAGCTCACCCCGCTCGGCCAGCGCCTTGTAGATCGGCAGGACGCCGACAGACGCGTTGTTCACCTCGCCCCCGGGTATCTCGTTGGCGATGGGTTCCATCCAGCCGGTGATGCCGAGGCGCTTGTAGTGCTCCAGGGCAGCCCGGCCGCCGGCCATCAGCTCCGCCTCGGTGGGTGGTGGCAGCAGTTCCTGTACCGGGTAGAGGCCGGCGTCGACCAGGAAGCCGTTGGGGCGTCCATCCGGGTGATGGCCGATGGTGGCCAACTCCTCACCCTTCAGCGATTTCACCTTGGCTGTGTCGATCCCGGCGCGCTCGAGCATGGCCGCGTTCGCCCAGCCGGTGTGCAGGTCCCAACCGACGAAGAGGATCGGCAGGTCCGCCCACTCGCCCTGGTTGAAGCGTTGCTCGAACTGCTCCACCTGGCTCCAGTAGGTCGAAGGCAGTCCGCCGATGCTGAGGAAATCGCCATGCTTCGCCTTGCCGTCTTCGCGCCATTGGCGCAGGCGCTGCTCCAGTTCGTCCATCGACAGCATCTGTCCATCGAGGTTGGCCTGCTGCAATTGCAGGCCACCCTTGATGACATGGGCGTGGGAGTCGATGAAGCCCGGCATCAATACCTTGCCGCCCAGGTCGAGCACGCGGGTGCCGGCTTGCTTGCGGCGCAATACCTCGCTATCGGAGCCGACGGCCAGGACCTTGCCGTTCTCGATGGCCACCGCCTGCTGCAGGGCTTGCCCCGGCTCGGCGGTGTAGACCTTGCCGTTGTGGAGGATGAGGTCGACAGCAGCCATAGTTTCCTGGCAGGAACAGACCAGTGCGGTAGAGAACACCAAGGGGAATAGCGACTTCATGAGGGCGCCTTCGATTTTTGTTAGTCTGGAGCAAAGACTAACCAAACCATGGGCACGGCAGAATGCTGAATCCCGCACAACTTCTTTTCCCGACAGGAATAGGTTGATGGACAAACTGAGCGCACTGAATATGTTTGTCGCCACGGCCGAGCACGGCAATTTCAGCCGTGCCGCCGAGCAGCTCGGCAAGACGCCCTCCGCCCTGACCAAGGCCGTCGCGCAACTCGAAGACGAGCTGGGCGCACGCCTGTTCGAACGCACCACCCGGCGCATGGCGCTGACCGAAGCCGGGCAGATCTACCTGGAAGGCGCCCGTCAGGCGCTGATGCAGTTGCAGCTTGCCAGCGAGGGCGTGGAGCAGTTGCAGCACGAACTGCGCGGCGGCCTGCGCATCACCGCCCCGCCCTCCTTCGGTCCGGCCTTCCTCAATCAGGTGTGCTGCCGCTATCTGCGCGCCCATCCGCAAGTGCATCTGGAGGTGGAACTGAGCGACACCTTCGTCGACCTGGTGGACGGCGGCTACGACCTCGCCCTGCGCGATGGGCCGATCGACCAGCCGGGCGTGATCGCCCAGCCGCTGGTGGAAAACCGCATCCTGCTCTGCGCGAGTCCGGCCTACCTGGCGCGCAAGGGCGAGGATGTGACACTGGAGAACTATCAGCAGCATGACTGGCTGATCTTCCGCCATCCCCTGCTCAACCGGCATTTCTGGTGGGTGATGCGCGGCGACCAGCGCATCCGCCTCGCCCAGCCCACACCACGCCTGGCCAGCGACAATTACGACTTCCTCCTCGCTTGCCTGCTGGATGGCCAGGGTCTGCAGTTCCTCCCGCAATGGAGCGCCGCGCCCTACCTCGCCCGCGGCGAGCTGGTGGAAGTAATGCCCGAGTACTGGCGCGAACCCAGCGCCTTCGGGCCCTGGATCTACCTGCTCTACCTGGCCCACCGGCGCAACACGCGCAAGGTCAAGGTGTTCATCGAGTTCCTGAAAGAGCATTGGCGGGAAGGCGGGGGCGATCAGGGTTGAGGCGGCGTCTCCAAAAACGTGTGAAGGGACGAACCCTCAGCACTGGAACCTGCGATACCCATCAAACGGGGGCGTCCGCCCCCGTCAATTGGCGAACAATCTGTCTACTGCCCTACCCCAACTGGTCGATCATTACCGAGTTGGTGTAGATCAGGCTGCCGTCGCTCTCGCGATGGCCCACCAGGTGGAACTGTCCGCGTTCGTCGCCTCTGCTCAGATAGACGCGGAACTGCAGATCCGACAAGTTCCCGCATTCGGCCGGCGTCACCAACTCCATGTTGGTCATGTCGGCATCGATGAACATTTCCCGCTCATGGGTTTCCTGCAGGCGCTCTTCCGCCTCTTCGAGGCGCAGATGGTCAGCATCATTGACGTGGAAATGAAACTCGCCCATCGGGATGGACTTTTCCGCGCCGCTGGGTTTGTACCAACTTTCGATAGTCAAGGTGTTCATCTCGCAATCTCCTCGCCTGGCGTCACTGCGCCCGCTGTTCACTCACCATTTTAGACAAGGCACAGCCGGGTCCAGTCCACGAACATTACTGAAAGCCGCGCGGGCCAAGGGGTTACAGGTGCCGGTGCTATAATTTTTCAGTGAAAGAACCCTGCCCTTTCAATCAGGGCTCGACGATAACAATCAGGAATAAAAGCCATCAGTTTTCAGGAGACGGCAAACAAGATCGAACACGAGTCCGGAGGTGCGTCATGAATCGGCACTATTACATCAGCAACAACCTTGATGATCTGGAAACCGTTGAAACCGAGCTCGAAGCCAATGGCATAAATACCGAGCAGATCCACGTACTCAGCGACAGGGATGCCGATGTGGAAGAGCACCATCTGCACGACGTGAATTCGTTCATGAAGCAGGACGTCGTTCATTCCGGCGAAATAGGCGCGGCAATAGGCGTTCCGCTGGCGGCACTCGTGCTCCTCGGCGCCTGGCTGGCGGGCTGGACCGATACGCCGGCGGGTTGGGTGCCCTTCGTCTTTCTGGCCGTGGTGATCCTGGGGTTCTGCATCTGGGAAGGCGGCTTCTTCGGGATCCAGGTGCCCAATGCGCATTTCCGGAACCTGAAAGACAAGGTCAAGGACGGCGAACATATCTTCTTCGTCGATGTGGAACCCGGCCAGGAGTCCATTCTCGATCGGGTCATCAACCACCATCCGCAACTCAGGCTCGCAGGCACCGGCCCGGCGTCGCCGCACTGGATAGTGGCCTGGCTCCATCGCTGGCATCAGTTCAAGCGGACCATCTAGGTATCAATGCCGTAGGAGCGAGCTCGGCCCGCGAAGCTTTCTGAGCAGGGATATTCGCGAGCAGAGCTCGCTCCTACTGGCCGAGGAACGTGCCTCGGGTGAAGAACACATAATCCGCCTCGGCAGCCATCAGCCCCACCAGTACCAACAAGCACATCGGCGGCACCAATATGGCGTAGACCAGCGCCAGGCGTTCCCATGCCATGTGCATGAAGATCGAGACGATGAGCCCCGCCTTCAACAGCATCAGGATGATGATCATCGACCAACGGAAATAACCCTGGAAGTGGAAGTAGTCCACCAGGTAGGACAGGGTGCTGAGGACGAACAGCAGTCCCCAGATCTTCAGGTACAGGCCGATCGGATGTTGCTGACCTTGCACGTGTGCCATCTGCATCGCTCCCCTGCTCTACCACAGATAGAAAAACGCGAAGATGAACACCCAGACCAGGTCCACGAAGTGCCAGTACAACCCGGTGATTTCGACGATCTGGTAGTTCCCGCGTTTCTCGTAGTCGCCACGCAGCACCTTGAATGCCACGGTGCACAGATAGATCACCCCGACCGACACGTGCAGCCCGTGGAAGCCGGTGATCATGAAGAAGCAGGCGCCGAACTGCGCCGCGCCCATGGGATTGCCCCAGGGCCGCACGCCTTCGGCGATCAGCTTGCTCCATTCGAATGCCTGCATGCCGACGAAGGTGGCGCCGAGGGCCGCCGTGGTCAGCATCAGCGCCGCACTGCGCACGCGGTCGCGGCGGTAGCCGAAGTTCACCGCCATGGCCATGGTGCCGCTGCTGGTGATCAGCACGAAGGTCATGATGGCGATAAGGATCAGCGGGATGTGCGCACCGCCGATGTTCAGGGCGAAGACTTCGCTCGGGTTGGGCCAGGTGGCGGTGGTGCTGATGCGTACCGACATGTAGCCGGTGAGGAAGCAGGTGAAGATGAAGGTGTCGCTGAGCAGGAAGATCCACATCATCGCCTTGCCCCAGGGCACCTGCTTGAAGGCATCGCGATCCGAGGACCAGTCCCTGGCTATCTCCTGCCAGGTGGAGGGGGATTCGACCGGGGTCTGAAGTTCCCGTGGGGACGCTGCCATGGCTTCACCTCAGCCCGCAGAAGGCCGCGATGGCCTGATAGGTTTCGGGCGTACTGGTCAGCAGTGCGAAGAGCACCAGCCAGAGGCCCAGCAGGTAGTGCCAGTAGATCGCGCACAGCTCCATGCCGGACCTGAGCCGCGCGAGCGGCGCGTGACGCAGCACCCGAATCAGCACCCCACCCCAGGCCACCAGGCCGCCAGCGAGGTGCAGGCCATGCAGCCCGGTCAGCAGGTAGAAGAAGCTGTTGGCCGGGTTGCCCGAAACGAAATAGCCCCAGGCGACGAATTGTTGCCAGACCCAGAGCTGCCCGCCGAGGAAGGCCATGGCGAAGGCCCCGCCGAGCACGAAGGCCCTGGCGGCCGCGCCTTGCCGGTTGCGCCCTATCGCCACTTTCGCCCACTGCAGGAAGAGGCTGCCCAGAGCCAGCAGCGCGGTGTTCACCCAGAGCATCCAGGGATGGGCCAGGGGCGCCAGCGGATCGGTCAGCGGCCGCCAGTCCGAGACCTGGGAGCGGGCGATGAAGGCCAGCAGGAACAGCAGGAAGAGCGAGGTCACGGCACAGAGGAAGACCCCCAGGCCGACCTTGGCGGTCCTGCTCCTGTCGCGGGTCGGCGCCTCATGCCGGTCGCCGTCGCTCCAGCCGCCGGGATCAGAGTTCCCGGCGTTTTTCCAGAATTGCGCGCTCATGGGTGTTTCTCCGCGGTAGCGGCCTTGCCATTGGCCTCGCGCATGCGCTGCAGCTCTTCTTCGGACACCGTCTGCGGCACGTAGTCCTGCTCGACTCCCGGCACGCTGTAGTCATAGGCCCAGCGATGCACCACCGGCAGCTTGTCCCGCCAGTTGCCGTGCACCGGCGGCGTGTCCGGTGTCTGCCATTCCAGGCTGACTGCCTTCCACGGGTTGCCGCCGGCGGGCCGGCCCCTGAAGGCGCTCCAGGCCATGTTGAAGACGAACAGGAACTGGGCCACACCCACGGTCAGCGCCGCCACGGTGATGAAGGCATTCAGGTCCTGGGCCGACTGCGGGATGAACTCGTAGTCGGGATAGGCGTAGTAACGCCGCGGCATGCCGAGGAAGCCCAGGTAGTGCATGGGGAAGTAGATGGCGTAGGTGCCGAGGAAGGTGATCCAGAAATGCCACTTGCCGAGCGTGTCGTTCATCATCCGCCCGGTGACCTTCGGGAACCAGTGGTAGAGCGAGCCGAACACCACCAGTATCGGCGCCACCCCCATGACCATATGGAAGTGCGCCACGACGAAATAGGTGTCGGACAGCGGGATGTCCACTATCACATTGCCGAGGAATAGCCCGGTCAGGCCGCCCACCAGGAAGGTGATGATGAAGGCCAGGGCGAACAGCATCGGCACCGTCAGGTGGATGTCGCCATGCCAGAGGGTCAGGGTCCAGTTGTAGACCTTGAGTGCTGTCGGCACCGCGATGACCAGGGTGGTGACCGCGAAGAAGAAGCCGAAGTAAGGGTTCATCCCGCTGACGTACATGTGGTGAGCCCAGACCACGAAGCTCAGCACGCCGATGGCGACTATGGCCCAGACCATCATGCGGTAGCCGAAGATGTTCTTCCGGGCGTGGGTGCTGATCAGGTCCGAGACCAGGCCGAAAGCCGGCAGCGCGACTATGTACACCTCCGGGTGGCCGAAGAACCAGAACAGGTGCTGGAACAGGATCGGACTGCCGCCCTGGTGGTCCAGCTGCTGCCCCATCGAAATCAGTGCCGGCATGAAGAAGCTGGTGCCCAGTAAGCGGTCGAACAGCATCATCACCGCGCTGACGAACAGGGCCGGAAACGCCAGCAAGGCGAGGATCGAGGCCATGAAGATGCCCCAGACAGAAAGCGGCATGCGGAACAACGTCATGCCCTGGGTGCGCGCCTGCAGCACCGTGGTCACGTAGTTCAGGCCGCCCATGGTGGCGGCGACTATGAAGATCGCCAGGGACACCAGCATCAGCACGATGCCCCATTCGGTGCCCGGCGTGCCCTGGGTGATCGCCTGCGGTGGATAGAGGGTCCACCCCGCGCCCGTCGGCCCGCCTGGCACGAAGAAGCTGCTCAGCAGCACCAGTACCGAGAGCAGGTAGAACCAGAAGCTCAGCATGTTGACGTAAGGGAAGACCATGTCCCGCGCACCGACCATCAGCGGAATCAGGAAATTGCCGAACCCGCCGAGGAACAGCGCCGTCAGCAGGTAGATGACCATGATCATCCCGTGCATGGTCATGGCCTGGTAATAGGCACTGGGGTCCATGAATTCCAGGCTGCCGGGGAAACCGATCTGCATCCGCATCAGGCCGGACAGCACGAGGGCTATGAGGCCGACGAAGATGGCGGTCAGGGAGTACTGGATGGCGATGACCTTGTGGTCCTGGCTCCAGATGTAGCGGGTAAAGAAGCTCCTCGGCTCGTGCAGCACATCGGTTTCGGCATGCTCGACTTCGGCCATCAGATTTCCTCCGGGTTGGAGTCGGAGTCCTTCTGCAGCTTACGGCGCCTGTTCCTGCCTTGCGGCGTCGGGATTCGCCCTGGACTTGATGAAGGCGATCACTGCGTTCAGTTCCTGGTCACCGAGGGTGAAGGCCGGCATCACCGGTGCGTAACCCTTGACCAGCGCATCTGCGGGTTTGAGCACGGAGTCCCTGAGGTAGGCATCGTCCACCTTGACCTGGCTACCGTCGGCCAGGGTCTCGGTCTTGCCGTACAACCCCTGCCAACTGGGCCCTACACCCTTGCTGCCGTCGAGGCTGTGGCAGGCCAGGCAACCGAGGGACTCGGCCAGGCGTTGCCCCTGCTCCGTGGCATCGCCTGGCTCTCCCGTCGGGCTGGCGGCGCCCTGCTCTTCCTGCCCGGCCGCGCTCAGCGATTTGATGAAGGCCACCAGGGCGGCCAGTTCGTCCTGGTTGAAAGTATAGGGCACCATCACCGGCGGATAGCCCTGCACCTGCCGCGCCTTGGGATCGGTGATGGACTCCCGCAGGTACGCGTCGTCCACCGGCACGCTGCTGCCGTCCACCAGCTTTTCCTCGCGGCCGTAGAGGTCCTTCCAGCCCGGCCCCAGGCTGGCGCTGCCATCCTGGCTGTGGCAGGCCCGGCAGCCGTGGCTTTCCGCGAGCTGGCGGCCGTTCTCGATCAGGCTTCCCTGGCTGGGCTTGCTGGCGGCGGCCAGGGTCTGGGCGAAGGTGGGTTGCGCGGCCAGCCATTGGTCGAAGGCCTGCTCCGGCTCGACGAACAGCATCCCGCGCATGTTGAAGTGCCCGACGCCGCAGAACTCCGCGCAAAGGATTTCGTACCTGCCCGCTACGGTAGGAGTGAACCAGAAGTGCGACACCATGCCCGGGACCATATCCATCTTTCCGCGGATCTGCGGAATGTAGAAGTTGTGCAGCACGTCCTTGGAGCGCAGCAGCACCTTCACCGGCCGATCCAGCGGCAGGCGCACCTCGTTGCGCTTGATCAGCACATCGTCCTGGCCGGCCGGATCCTCACGGTCCAGCCCGAGTGGGTTGGCCGCATCGACCCACTTCACATTGGCGCGGCCGAGCTGGCCGTCCTGACCGGGAAAACGGAATGCCCATCGCCACTGCTGGGCGACCACCTCCAGCGAGTAGGCGTCCTTGGGCACCTGGACGAAGTCGTTGTAAACCACCAGACCCGGCGCCAGCATGCCGACGATGCCGATGGAGGTCACCACTATCAGCCACCACTCCAGCTTCCGGCTCTCGGGTTCGTAGGCGGCTCTGCGGCCTTCCCGATGGCGGAAGCGGACGATCGCCAGCGCCATGAAGCCGACGATGGCGATGAAGAACACGCCGGTGATGATCAGGGTAATGAGCAGCGTGGTATCGATCGAGCCCCAGTTGGACGCGGCCGGGGTCAGGTGCCAGGGGGCCAGGAGGTGGAACAGGACAGACGCAGCAACGATGAGCACCAAGACGATTGCAATGGCCATTTTCCCGTCATCCCGTTCCAGATGCTCGTGCGCTGGTGGAGCGTGCGACGGTCATCGGCAGTGCAATGAAACCCTCGGTCCGGTTTCCGCATCCGCGGAAAATCGACCTCTATCTCCCCCCTGACACAGGTCGAGGCAAGTATAGCCGGCCCTGTCCGGGGCACTTTCCCGGGCGCTCCGCTGCGCCTGATCGGACTACAATCCGGCATCCGGCGATGCCGCGAGATAATCGAGGCCTTCTGCTCGCCGGATGATAGATAGTCGAAATCAAGTCATTTGCGACCTCTATCAGAATGACCATTCATACCTTTTTCATAAATGAGGCTTGATCGTGGAGAATGATCGTTCTACTATCTCTCGCATGGACAGCAAATCAACTTCCGATGTCAGAGAGAAACTTCTCGAAACCGCCGAAGATCTGATCTACAGAAATGGCATCAATGCTACGGGCATGGACTTTCTGGTCAAGACTTCCGGCGTGTCGAGAAAGAGTATCTACAAATACTTCGGAACCAAGGACGAGCTGGTAGCAGAGGTATTGAAACGGCGTGACGAGCGCTGGATGAACTGGTTCATGACCGAGGTCCGCAAGGCGGAAACGCCCGAAGCACAGCTGCTGCACATCTTCAGCGTGCTCAAAGGCTGGTTCGTCGCGGCAGGCTTCCGGGGCTGCGCCTTCATCAATACCGCGGGCGAAACGGGAGCTCCATCCGACCCGGTCCGCCTGGCTGCCAAAGAGCATAAAGAGAAGTTGCTCGGCTTCGTTCGGGGGATTTGCCAGGAATATGGTGCCAATGATCCGGATGCCCTGGCCAGGCAGTTTCTGATCCTGATCGATGGCGCCATTACTGTTGCCCATGTGCTTGGTGATTCCGGCGCGGCGGATAATGCGCAAGAAGTAGCGCGCAAACTGCTGAACACCTAGGAAGTTATCGAGCGGGCAACTTCAAACTTTGAACGTCTATTTGCATTGGAGACAGATCATGTCCTCTAACGATGAAGTTCGTCCGCCGCTTCCCCCGTTCACCCGTGAAACCGCCATCCTGAAAGTTCGCCTGGCCGAAGATGGCTGGAACAGCCGCGACCCGGAGAAGGTGTCCCTGGCCTACACCCTGGATACCAAATGGCGTAACCGCGCCGAGTTCGCTTACAACCGCGCCGAAGCCAAGGCCTTCCTCACCCGCAAGTGGGCCAAAGAGCATGAGTACCGGCTGATCAAGGAACTCTGGGCCTTTACCGAAAACCGCCTGGGGGTGCGCTACGCGTACGAGTGGCACGATGACTCCGGCAATTGGTTCCGTTCCTACGGCAATGAGAACTGGGAGTTCGACGAGAACGGCCTGATGTTCAACCGCTACGCCTGCATCAACGACATGCCGATCAAGGAGTCCGAGCGCAAGTTCCACTGGCCGCTGGGCCGCCGCCCGGACGACCATCCGGGACTGTCCGAACTGGGCCTGTAGTCCCGCCCTGGACAAGGGCGTCCAGGCGCTCCGGCTCGGCTCCCCTAGTGGCACCCTTCCGGTGCCACATTTTTTGATCGATGCGTTCTATTGACTGACGAACGGAAAGCGGCAGAACCGCCAGCAGGCTGCATGACTCATAGAGGCTATCGATCAATCGGTCACAACCAGCGATTGGACGCAAGGGCCATTGCACCGTAGTTTGCGCTCCAGTGGCCCTTCAACGACCGGCCTGGCGCAACTACCACCATGATCGTCCGTCCCAAACCCAACCCACTCAGCATCCTGATCACCCTGAAGGGGTCCATCGCGCGCCACATTGCCCTGCGCACGTTGATGATCACCCTCCTGGCCTGCCTCATCGTTGTCGTGGAAAACCTGCACCCCGGCTGGTTCGCCAAGGTCAATGCCATGCCCTTCACCTTGCTCGGCCTGTCGCTGTCGATCTTCATGAGCTTTCGCAACAACGCCTGCTACGACCGTTGGTGGGAGGGCCGCAAGGCCTGGGGCCAGGTGATCGTCGAAGTCCGCTCTTTCACCCGCCAGAGCGTGGCCATCACCGATGTCGGGCTACGCGAGGCCCTGCTTCGCGAGCTGTGCGGCTTCGTCCATGCACTCAACGCCAAGTTGCGCGGGGAGGACGAACGGGAGGCCGCGCGCAAGTGGCTAGCCGATTTGCCGGAGATCCACGGCTCGAATCTCAGCGACGGAATCCTCAGGCAAATCGGCAACCAGTGCACCTGGCTGGCCCGACGCGGCGACATCGGCGAGTGGCGCGCGATTGCCCTGGAGGAGCACCTGAACGGCCTGACCGAGGCCCAGGCCACCTGCGAGCGGATCAAGTCCACGCCGCTGCCGTTTCCCTACACCCTGCTGCTGCACCGCACCATCTATATCTTCTGCGTGCTGCTGCCCTTCGCCATGGCCGAGCCCCTGGGCTGGCTGGCGCCCATCTTCAACACCATAGTCGCCTACACCTTCTTCGGCCTGGACGCCATCGGCGACGAGTTGGAAGACCCCTTCGGCCACGACGAGAACGACCTGCCCACCGACGCCATGGTGCGCACCATGGAGCGGGAAATCCTCGACGCCCTGGGCCACAGCGAATTGCCCCCCGCCCTCGAGCCGGTCGATTACGTACTGACCTGACGCCGCTCAAGGCGCCACGTAGGGCTCGATGAACCAGCAGCCGAGCAGATCGTCCAGGCGCTTGCCGTCGCTCAGGCGGCGAAAGAGTCCCGGCGTCATCCAGGGCGCGTAGCCATCGACATTGGGCGCGCCCCGGCCATCCGCCAGGTCCTGGATCAACAAGGTGCGGGTCTCGAAGGAAATGCGCGTGAGGCCGCTGCTATTGCCGACGCCCGCGTGGGCATGGGCACCAGAGAAGGCGATCAGCTCGCCCGGCTCGATCAGCACTGGCACGCCCTCCTCCGCCGGTTGCCCGAGCAGATGGGGAATGGCCTCGTCGGCATTCACCGAGTTGCGCCCGTCCTTGTGGGAGCGCTGGAGGATCGCCTGCATGTCGAAATCCGCGCTGGTGTTAGGCAGCGGCTGGCGCCAGAGATCTGGATAGATGGCGAAGGTGCGCTCGGACGAGACCGGGTAGATCGGCGCCCACCAGTTCGTCTGGCCGTAGAGGTTCGAGCCCCAGGTATCCCGGTGGAAGGCGATGGTGGCGGTGGTCCGCGAGCGCGGCAGCGCCTGGCCGGCATCCTGATGCGGCTGGAAGCGCAGGTGCAGGCGATCGCAGGCGACGCATTCGGCGTCGAACCCCAGCCCCTCCAGCAGCCCGCGCCAGAGCCGCTGCACCTCGCTCGAACGGGCGAACTCATGCTGACACTGGGCGAAGCACTGGGTCTGCCGGGCGTGGGAAAGGTGCAGGTGGATTTCTTCCGGGCAGTGGGGATGCAGGCGCGTCTCCAACAGCTCGCGGGTGAAGGCCACCAGCGCGGCCATTGCCGGCTGCTGGCCGAAGCGCAGGATATCCCCGGCGTAAACACGCGACTGGAAACCGCGGGGGTCGAAGGGCGTGGCGAGCGAGCTGTACATGGGGACTCCATCCGGGGTGGCCTGAGCCTCGACTCTAGGAGCCAGCGGTGCGCGGAAACAGCGGCAGAAAGCGGTACGAAATGCGGATCAGCCTGGCGATCTGACGGGGAACCGGGCGCCCCGACTGGCGCTGGCTAGGCTTTGCAGGTGCCGCATCCACTTCATCGATGGAGAAGGTCATGCCTGCCAAACCGAACATCTTGCTGGTCCATGGCGCCTGGGGCGATGCATCCCACTGGCGTCACCTGATTCCCCTGCTGCTCGATGCCGGCTACAACGTCGGCGCCGTGCAGAATCCCCTGACCTCCCTGGCGGATGACATCCAGCGCACCCGCAAGCTCGCCGAAGCCCAGGGCGGCCCCACGCTGCTGGTCGGCCACTCCTACGGTGGCGCGGTGATTTCCGGTGCCGGCCATGCCGCCAACGTGACCGGCCTGGTATTCATCGCGGCTTTCGCGCCGGACGAGGGAGACAGCCTCGGCAGTCTCTTCGCCCGCACAGATCCACCCGCGGGCGCGGCGGGCATCCGCCCAGACCCGGATGGATTCCTCTGGCTGGCGCGGGACAGCTTCCGCGAGCACTTCTGCGCCGACCTGCCCGAACAGGACGCCCGGATCATGGCAGTGACGCAGAAGCCCATCGCCGCGCGCTGCTTCGAGGACCAGGCCGGCGCCCCGGCCTGGCGCGGCAAGCCCAGCTGGTACCAGGTGTCGTCGGGCGATCACATGATCCCGCCCGCCACCCAGGCCTGGATGGCCGAGCGCATCGGGGCCAGGAAGACCATCACCCTCGACGCCAGCCATGCTTCGCTGGCCTCGCGGCCGAGGGAAATCTTCGCGTTGATCGAGGAGGCGGCGGGGGCAGTCGCGTGATCGATCAGCCGTTCATTGGCGCATTGGGGTTGTTCAGCGCATAGAGGTAGCAGTCCGCCATGCTGTGGTCGCCTTCGACGCTGGTGTAGCTGGCGGTGAAGGTGATGGCCTGGCCCAGATGCTGGTAAACCCACTTGTCGGTGACGCCCGGCGGCACCTCGGGTACCAGGTCGCTGTCGTTGACCACCCGGTAGGTGGGAACCGGCAGGCCGTTGTAGTAGCTGGCGAAGCTTGGGTCGACTACGCGCGGGCTGGCGAAGTTGTAGTGCTGCAGCGGCTGGTCCGGCCAGGTCTCATGCAGGTCGAGCACCGCCAGGCTGGAGAGCGCGCTGCCCAGGCTGTGGCCACAGACCCAGAGGTTGCCGGCAGGCTTGAGGCCGTCGACGGCCTGCAGGGCCAGGTCGCGCAGCGAGGTATAGAGCTTGAGGAAACCGGCGTGTACCAGCCCGACGTTGGACTGCCAGGGATAGGTGGTCTGCTTGACGTCCAGGTCGTCGACCCAGTCCTGGGCCGACTCGGTGCCGCGGAACACCAGGTAGACCTCGCCATTCGGATCGCTGGCGGCGAAACCGAAGGGCTCGGATTCGTTGATGTAGTGCAGTTCGCTGAGGATGCTCCAGACCGGCGCCGAGAAGCTCCAGCCGGTCATGCTCGGCTGCTGCCAGTTGAAGTCCTGGGGTTTGCGCGGCTTGTCCTGCTGCAGCCACTGCTCGTACTGGTCGTAGGCGGCTTCCACCAGGTTGGCGCATTGCAGCGCCTGGGACAGGGAGAAAGCCGTGGGGAAGTACATGGGAAGACTGGGCATGGTGGCCTCCTTGCCGGTTGGGATGGGATCACACTCTAGATCATGTCCATGCGTCCTACAGCGTAGTTCGTCAACCGGCCGCCGGTGCGTTGCCCGGCGGCCGGTCATCGGCCTGGCTCAGGCGTCGAAGTCGGTGGACAGGGTCAGGGGCTGCCACACCGCCATTTCGGCCTCCACCAGGCTGTGCTTGGCGCTGATCCGTGCCAGCGCATCGCTGCCCAGCGGCAGGCGTTGCGGCGGGTTGGGCGCATTCACCAGGCCAATGATGGCGCCGGCCAGCTTGCTCGGGTCGCCCGGCTGGGCGTGGTTGGCGCCGTGGGCGAAGCGGCGCATCGCGCCAACGGTTTCCTCGTAGTCCGGCAGCTCCAGGGCGGTCTTCACCAGGGACTGATCATCGAGGAAGTCGGTGCGGAAGAAGCCCGGCTCGACCACCGTGGCGTGGATGCCCAGGGGCGCCAGTTCCTGGTGCAGCGCTTCGGTGATGCCTTCCACCGCGAACTTGGTGGAGCCGTAGACGCCCCAGCCCATGTAGGCCTGGTAACCGCCGAGGGAGGAAATGTTGATCACATGTCCGGAACGCTGGCGGCGCATGTGCGGCAGCACCGCGCGGGTCACGCTGAGCAGGCCGAACACGTTGGTGGCGTAGATGCGCTCCACTTCCACCGCGCTGGTTTCCTCCACCGCGCCGAGAATGCCGTAGCCGGCGTTATTGACCAGCACATCGATGCGGCCGAAGCGCTCGACCCCCTCGGCCACCGCCTGCTGGGCCTCGCTCTCGCGGGTGACATCCAGGCGCACGGCCAGCAGGTTGGGATGCTCGCCCAGGCGGGCGGTGACGTCTTCGGGTTTGCGCGCGGTGGCGATGACGGCATCGCCGGCCTCCAGGGCCTGTGCTGCGATCAGGGCGCCAAAACCACGGGAAGCTCCAGTAATGAACCAGGTACGCATAGCAACTCCTCCTGTAGGGGAACCCGCACCGCGCGGGTTATCTGGTGAGTTGACGTCACTCTAGACTTCGATTACTCCTGTGATAATCCCAAGAAAATGGCATGGGCTTTTGAATAGGATTCAGCAATGAAAGCCGTTTCCGCAGCCGACCTCGCGGTGTTCCTCAGCATCGCCGCACACCTCAGCTTCAGCCGCGCCGCGGTTGAGCTCGGCCTTTCCCCGTCCGCCCTGAGTCATGCGCTTCGTGCGCTGGAAGAACGCCTGGGCGTGCGCCTGTTCAACCGCACCACCCGCAGCGTGGCCCTGACCGAGGCCGGCGAACGCCTCTACGCACGGATCAAGCCGGCCTTTCGCGACATAGACGACGCCCTGGAGGACCTCAATCAGTTCCGCGACACGCCGTCGGGTACCCTGCGCATCAATGCCGGACGCGCGGCGGCGCAACTGGTATTGCTGCCCCTGGTCGAGCGCTTCCTCGAGGCCTATCCCGACGTCGCCATCGAGATCACCGCCAATGACGCGCTGGTGGATGTCGTGTCCGCCGGCTTCGATGCCGGCATGCGCTTCGGCGAGCGGCTGGAGGCCGACATGGTATCCCTGCCCATCGGCCCCGAGCTGCGCTCCGTGGTGGTAGGCGCGCCAGCGTTCTTCGAGCGCCACCCAGTGCCGCAGCAGCCGGAAGACCTGCATGGCCTGCCCTGCATCCGCCACCGCTTTCCGGGCGGCAATCTCTACCGCTGGGAGTTCGAACGCGATGGCAAGCAGCTGGACATAGCGGTGGATGGCCCACTGACCCTGGATGACGTGGGCTTGATGCTCGGCCCGGCGCTTCACGGCACCGGCCTGGCCTATGTGTTCGAAGAGATGGTCAGCGAGCACCTGGCCGCCGGCCGGCTGGTCCGGGTACTGGAGGATTGGTGCCCCTATTACCCGGGCCTGCACCTCTACTACCCCAGCCGCCGCCAGGTGCCGGCGGCGCTCAAGGCCTTCATCGAGTTCGCCCGGGCGGCGCGGGAAAAATGAATCGCTCCGCAGGTTGCGGCTGAGCGAAGCGAAGCCCGACGTTTCATCGCCCGGGACAGCTCTGGCGTTGGGCCGCGCTTCGCTTGGCGCCAACCTACAAAAAGCGCAATGCAAAAGGCCGAACTCATTCGAGTTCGGCCTTTTCGTCGCATCAAGCGATCAGCGCAGCGGCTGCCCCTTGGTCTCCGGCATCCGCAGGTAGACGACCAGGCTGACGAAGCTCACCGCCACCAGGTAGATCCAGAACAGGTGGCCGTAACCCCAACCGGACATCGCGGTCATGATGTAGGGCGAAGTGCCGCCGAACAGGGTCACGGACAGGGCGTAAGGCAGGGAAATCCCGGTGACGCGCACCTCGGCCGGGAACTGCTCGGCAATGGTCACGGCACAGGCCGCGCCAAAGCCGCTCATGATCACCAGGGAAATGGTCTGCAGCACCGCCACCTCGGCCAGGCTGATGCCTTGGTACAGCAGGCCGAAGCTCGGCCAGGCCCAGAGCATGGAGGCCGCGGCGAAGGCGATCAGCACCGGGCGGCGGCCTACACGGTCAGCGAGCATGCCCACCAGAGGCATCAGCACCAACGACACGCCCACGGCGATCACCCCCGAGAGCAGGGTCTCGCGGATCGGCATGCCGGTGACCAGGTGGACCTGCGAGGGGTAGCTCACCATCCACACGTAATTGAGCAGGTTGCCGGCCATGGCGATGCCGATCACCCGGCAGACGTCCTTGCGATGGGTGGTGAAAATCTCGCGGATCGGCTTCTTCGGCACCTGCCCCTTGGCCAGGCGGGCCTTGAACACCTCGGTTTCACGCACCGAAAGGCGGATCCACAGGGTCAGCAGGCCGAGGAACGCGGCGATGATGAAGGCCACGCGCCAACCCCAGTCGGTCAGTGCGGTGTCGCTGCCCACCGAGGCCAGGACAAAGCCCAGCAGGAAAGACACCAGGGTCCCGGCGTTGATCGCGAACCACTGCCAGGAGCCAGCGAAGGCGCGGCGATGGGCCGGCGCCGACTCGATCAGGAAGGCCGAGGCGGAACCGAACTCGCCGCCCGCCGAAAAGCCCTGCACCAGCCGCGCCAGCACCAGGATGATGGGCGCGGCGATGCCGATGCTTTCGTAGTTCGGACAGACGCCGATGACGAAAGAGGCTACCGACATCAGCAGGATGGACAGCGTCAGGCCCTTCTTGCGGCCATAGCGGTCGGCGAAGGCGCCGAGCACCGCACCGCCGATGGGCCGCATGAGGAAACCGACAGCGAACACCGCCAGCACCGAAAGCAACGCCGTGAGGCTGTTCCCGGCGGGAAAAAATTGCTTGGCCAAAATGGAGGAGAAGGTCGCGTAGATCACCCAGTCGGTGTACTCGACTATGGTGCCGAGCGTGGCGGCGACTATCGCCTTTTTCTCCGTGTAGGTCAGCTTGCGCCCTTCGGTGACAGGGCCGGTGGCGGGGATGGGGTCAGGCATGAAACCACCGATCGCACTATTGTCGTTATTCATCGCATCGCTCCCGTGAGCACACTTGTTGTTGTTGATCACCCGAAGGCGTTCTCTTCTGGTTAGCGAGCAAGATGCAGCCGCCCGTGCAAGCGGTGAAGCGAGATTTCCGCCCGGCTCGCTTGACTTTAAATCAAGCATCGGCCCAGGCGGGGCGCGCGGTTCCGGTGTTTAGACGCTTGAGTTTTTCGCAACTACCAGCGGCCTAAAATTCCTTTGAAGGAGACCCTGCCCAAGGTCGAACCTGCCGCCGATGCCCAGGCCGACGAACAAGAGCGGTATCCATAGAGCGCCTGGGGTACGAAATGAGGAGACTCGAAGATGTTCTTGAAAGTAGATAGCTACATCGGTGGGTGTTGCCTGGCTCCGGCCGAGGGCCGCTATGTCGACAAGCTCGACCCGCGCACCGGCGAGAAGATGGGTGAGGTCGCTAACAGCGGGCCGCAGGAAGTGGAGCTCGCCATCCAGTCCGCCGCCGATGCGCTGCCTGCCTGGCGCGACATGCGGCCTTCCGAGCGCGGCCGCATCCTGCTGGAGCTAGCGCGCATCGTGCGCCATAGCGAAGACCGCCTGGGCAAGCTGGAAAGCGCCGAAACCGGCAAGCCGGGCCGCGAGATGGCCACGCTGATGGACCTCACCGCCCAGTACTTCGAGTTCTATGCCGGGCTGGTCAACGTCATGGACGGTGAAGTCATCAACCAGGGCCCCAATTACCACGTCTACACCCGCCGCGACCCCTTCGGCGTGATCGGCGCCATCCTGCCCTGGAACGCCCCGTTGCATCAGGCCGCCCGCGCCATCGCCCCGGCCCTGGCCACCGGCAATACCGTCGTGGCCAAGCCCTCCGAGCACACCTCCGCCTCGCTGGTGGAACTGGCACGTATCGCGGTAGAAGAAGCCGGGTTGCCGGCCGGTGTGTTCAACGTGGTAGTGGGCAAGGGCAGCGTGATCGGCCCGGTGATGGCGCGCCATCCGCTGATGCGCAAGATCTCCTTCACCGGCGGCCTCACCGCCGGCCAGGAACTGGGCCGCATCGCCGCCGAGCGCATCCTGCCGCTGACCCTGGAACTGGGCGGCAAGTCCGCCAACATCGTGTTCGACGATGCCGACCTCGACGCCGCCGCCAAGGGCGCCACCACCGCCTTCACCTGGAACAGCGGCCAGTGGTGCGCCGCGGGCAGCCGCCTGCTGGTGCAGGAGAACGTCCACGACCGCTTCGTCGAAAAGCTGGTGGCCCAGGTCGCCGCACTGCGGGTCGGCCCCGACTTCGACTCCACCTCCGGCCCCATCACCACCCAGGCGCAGTTCGAGAAGATCCAGAGCTACTTCGAGATCGCCGAGCGCGAGGGGCTCGAGCCTGCCATCGGCGGCAAGGTGGCCAGCGGCGCCAACCTCGGCGGCGGCTGGTACATCGAGCCCACCGTCTACACCGGCGTGACCAACGAGATGACTCTGGCCAAGGAAGAAATCTTCGGGCCCATCGTCTGCGTCATACCCTTCAAGGACGAAGCCGACGCGCTACGCATCGCCAATGACAGCGAATTCGGACTGGGTGCCGGCATCTGGAGCCGCGACATCGGCCGCGTGCACCGCATGGCCGCCGGCCTGGAAGCCGGGCGAATCGTGGTCAACGAATACAGCGGCGGTTTCGTGCAAACCCCCTGCGGCGGCTTCAAGCAGAGCGGTTATGGCCGCGAGCAAGGCATAGACTCCCTCTCCCACTACACCCAGCTCAAATCGGTGATCATCCGGCTCTGACATCGCACCGAGCAGCGCCCCGCAACGGATTCACCTCCGCTGCGGGGTTTTTTTGTAGGTTGGGCAGAGCGCAGCGAAGCCCAACGATCCCGCGCTTTGCCGGCGTTCCTTGTGGGGGCGAATTCATTCGCCAAGCAGGCCGAAGGGTTGCCCTTGAGGCCTAGGGGACAGCTTTCTGTCCTAAGCGAATGAATTCGCCCCCACACAAAGACGGTTCATCGGCTCTCCGTCTGGTGGAAATCCGCTTCGTGGATTTTCAACCTACACACGCGCTACGTACCCTGCTTCGGGCACAAAAAACCGGCCTCATATGGGGCCGGCTGCTTTGTTCCGATGCCAGTTACCAGAGCGGCACTGTGTAGGTCACGATCAGGCGGTTTTCATCGATATCGCTGCCGAAGTCGCTCCGCGTGCTCGCATTGCGCCACTTGATGCCGAGGTTCTTCAGCGCTCCGCCCTGGACCACGTAGGCGATGTCGGTGTCCCGTTCCCATTCCTTGCCCTCCTCCGCCCGGCCGGCCACGTCCACGTCACTACCGGAAAGGTAGCGGGTCATGAAGGTCAGGCCCGGAATGCCCAGGGCGGCGAAATCGAAGTCGTAGCGCGCCTGCCAGGAGCGTTCGTCCTCGTTGCCGAAGTCGTTGATCTGCACCAGGTTGACCAGGTAAGCGTCGGTGCCGTTGACGTTGGCGAAACCGGTGTCGCCGGACATGCGTTGGTAGGCCAGCCCAAGGGCGTGCGGACCGAACTTGTAGGTGAACATGGCGCCGAGGGCACGGTTGTCGACATTGCTGCCGCCGTCTTTCAGGCTGCGCGCCCAGCGCAGGTCGGACTTGAGGCTGCCGGCAGCACCCAGGTCAAGGCCATGGCCAAGGCTGAGGTAGTGCTGGCGGTAGATGCCGTCCAGCTCGGCGTAGTGGTAGGACGTGCTCAGGGCCGAGGTCCACTTGTAGGTGGCGCCGGCGAAATCCAGCGCATCGCTGGTCCGGGTGTCGCCCAGCACAATGTTGCGCGCGCCAGCATTGAATACCTGCATCTCCTCGTTATCCGAGGAGTTGCGCAGGTTGATGCGGTTGAACCGGCCGAGATCCAGGGTCAGGTTCTCCAGTTCCGCGCTGGTCAGCCAGGTACCGAGAAAGGTCTGTGGCAGCAGGCGGCTGTCGTTGGCCAGAGCGATGGGCAGCTTGGGCTGCAGGGTGCCGAGCTTGAGCAAGCTGTTGGCGGCGCGCAGCTTGGCGGTCAGCCCCAGTTCGCCGTATTCGTCCTGGGCGCGGCCGGGCCTTTCGCGGTCGGACTTGAGCAGGCCGGTGCCGGTGCGGTCGGGGCTGGAGTCGAGCTTCACCCCCAGCAGGCCAAGGGCGTCGACACCAACGCCGACCGGTCCATCGGTGAAGCCGGACTCGTAGCGCAGCAGGAAGCCCTGAGCCCATTCCTCGGCCTTGTTCTGCGCGGCGCCGGCCTGGCGGAAGTCGCGGTTGAAGTAGAAGTTTCGCAGTTCCAGGCTGGCCTTGGAGTCCTTGAAGAACTCGGCGCAGGCCGGGGTGCTGGTCATGATCGGGATGAGGAAAAGCAAGGCGCGAGGGTCGAGATGATCGACCCGCTTGGGGATGGTCATGGAGCGGCACTCTCTTGTTGTTGTGATAGGTCCGGAACCGATGCTAGGAACCCGCCGAAGGCCGCGACAAACGATTAAAACAGCGTTTTCGCTTGAGATTTACTCAATCAGAACTAGAGTAAGATTCCGCGCCATTCCTGGCTTCCAAGAAGAAGTTGCCGATGATGGACAGACTGCCGCCCCTCAATGCCGTCCGGGCTTTCGAAGCCGTCGCCCGGCACCTCAGCATCACCCTTGCCGCCGATGAACTGAACGTCACCCCCGGAGCCGTATCGCGGCAGATCCGCGCCCTGGAGGACTACATGGAGCAGCCGCTGTTTCTCCGCGGCCACCGGCAGATCACCCTCACCCCCGCCGGCGAGCAGTACTTCAAGGCGGTGGCGCGGATAATCGAGGACCTGCGCAGCGCCACCCGCAAACTCAAGCGTCCTACCAAGCGCCGGCAGATCAAGGTACGCGCCTACACCACCTTCGCCATGCAGTGGCTGATCCCGCGGCTGGCCAGCTTCCACCAGGAGAATCCGAAAATCGAGGTGCTGCTCACCGCCTCGCTGGACCCGGTGGATTTCTACAAGGAAGACCTCGACGCGGCCATCCGCCTGGGCTCCGGCGACTGGCCCAACTGCAATTGCTACACCTTGAGCGACAACATCCTCGCGCCGGTATGCAGCGCCGCCCTGCTCGTCACCGGCCCGGGCCTGCACGAACCGGCCGATGTGGGCGACTACACCATGCTGCACTCCATCGCCCGCCCCGATGACTGGGCCCACTGGCTGCAAGCCACCGGCGTCGGCAGTGCGGTGGATGCGCGAGCCGGCATGACCTACCAGAGCTCCTCCATGGCCTACGCGGCGGCCGCCGGCGGCCAGGGCCTTGCCATGGCCCAGCTGTTCCTGGTGGAAAAGGAGCTGCGCGAAGGCACCCTGGTGCGGCCCTTCGAGCAGACCGTGGACATGGGCGCCTACACCTATTACCTGCTCACCCCCAGGCACCGCGCGGAGAGCGAAGACATGGCCACCTTCCGCCAATGGCTGCTGGAACAGGCCCGGCAGACCCGCCACTCCGATTGAGATTTCTTCAAGCCTTCCGCGCCAAAAAGTGCTTTGTCCGCGCCGTTCGCCGCTTTCTAGGATGGGCCTGTCCGGCTGACTGCCGGCGGCGCCCAGGCACCGCCCTCCCGTCCGCCGGAACCTCACCTCGCAAAACGGGAGCAACAAGAATGAGCGAACGCATCGGCTTCATCGGCCTCGGCGCCATGGGCCAGAAAATGGCGCGACACCTGCTGGACCACGGCTTCGGCCTGGAACTCTTCGATACCAACCCCGGGGCCCTGGCGCCCCTGTTGGCCCGTGGCGCACGCAGCCACGGCTCGCCACGGGAAGTGGGCGATGCTGCGGAAATCGTGCTGGTCTGCGTGCCGACGCCGGAGATCGTCGAGCAGGTGGTGCTGGGCGAGAACGGCGTGATCCGGGGCGAAGTGGTGCGCGTGCTCGTCGACCACTCGACGACCGGCCCGAGCATGGCTCGCCATCTGGAACAGGCGCTCAGGGCGCGCGGCATCAAAGCCCTGGATGCGCCCCTGGCTGGCGGTGTCGCCGGCGCCGAAGCCGGCACATTGTCGGTGATGGTCGGCGGTGACGCCGACGCCGACGCCTATGCCCGTTGCGAACCGGTGTTCGCGGCGTTCGGCCGCAAGGTAGTGCATATCGGTACCGAGGCTGGCCTGGGCCAGACCCTCAAACTGGTCAACAACATGATCGTCGGCGCCACCCTGGTGGCCACCAGCGAGGCGGTGCTGTTCGGCATCAAGGCGGGGCTCGATCCGCAGCAAATGCTGGAAATGCTCAACGCCAGCACGGCGCGCAGCTACGCCAGCGAAAATATCGTCGCCGGCACCGTGCTCAGGCGCGAGTTCGACTTCGGCTTCCGTCTGGACCTGATGCGCAAGGACATCCGCCTGTTCCTCGCCGAAGCCGAGGCCAACGGCGCGCCGGCTTTCACCTGCGCGGTGGTCAAGCAGTTCTTCGACCAGGCCGTGAATACCGGTGAGCCGAGCCGGGATATGACCCAGGTAGTGCAGGTACTGGAGGGGCTGGCAGGGGTGAGGATCGAAGAGCGGGTGTGATGAGCTGAAGGGAAAAATCCCGGCCAGTTGGCCGGGATTATTCTTGGGATAGGAGCCCCCTCCAGATCTGCAAGACAGGACCGTAGGGTGCGCCCTACGGTTCATCTCGTGAGTTGGTTAGCGATTTCAGATCACCGCCCCACACCCAAACAGCTCATCCACTTCCCCTTCACTGAAGCCTGCCTCCAGCAGCAGCTCCCGCGAATGCTCGCCCTTGTCCGGCGCCGGCCGGTAGGGACACTCCGCCGCCTCCAGGCTGTTCACCGGGAAGCCGGGCACGCGCAGATCGCCGTGGCGGGGATGCTCGATCGACGCCAGCATGCCGTTGCTGGCGAGCTGGGGATGTTCAAGCAGATCGCTGTAGTCAGCCACCTTGGAGCAGAGGATGTCCGACTCGCGCAGCCGATCCAACCAGTACGCGGTGGGCTCGGTGCGGAACACGGCGGTGAGCGCCTCCTGCATTTCGGCGCGGTGCACCACTCGTTGGGCGGAGCTGGCGAAGCGCGGGTCGCTCGCCCATTCCGGGTGACGGAGCACGGCGCACAGGCGCTCCCAACGGTTGCCGTTGTAGGCCGCCACCATCATCCAGCCGTCCTCGGTCTGGAATGCTTCGTTGGGTGCCGAGTAGGGCGCGGCGCTGCCGATGCGGGTAGGGAGTTCGCCGTCCCGCAGGTAGCTGGTGATGGACGACTGCTGCAACGCCAGGGCGGAGTTCATCAGGTTCACGTCCAGGTGCCCGCCCTGCCCGTCTCGGTGCCTGGCCTGCAGTTTGGCAAGTATCGCCATGCAGGCCATGTAGCCGGTCACCACGTCCACCACCGGCGCCTGCACCTTGCAGGGCGGCGCGCCGGGAGTGCCGATCAGGCTCATCAGCCCGGAATCGGCCTGGAGTATGCCGTCCACGCCGGCGCGGTCGGCGTAGGGCCCCTCCTGGCCGTAGGCGGAAATCGAGCAATAGACCAGCGCCGGGTTGAGCTGCGCCACGGCCTGGTACCCCAGGCCGAGCCGCTCCATCACACCCGGGCGCATGCTTTCGATCAGCACGTCGGCCTCGGCCACCAGGCGTTGCGCCACGGCCAGCCCCGTGGGCTGCTTGAGGTCGAGGCAGAGGCCGAGCTTGCCACGGTTGAAGCTGTGGTAGAGCGCGCTGTCGTCACCGACCCAGGCGGGCCCGAGGCTGCGGCCGAGGTCGCCTTCCGGCGCCTCGACCTTGATCACCCGCGCACCCATGTCGGCCAGCAGCATGGTGCAGGTGGGACCGGCGGCGATCTGGGTGAAGTCCAGTACCCTCAGGCCCTGCAAGGCGTCACGCAACATGATGGTTCCCTCCACGCGGCGACGGCCGCTTGAAGCTGCCCTGGGCGGTGGCCAGCAGCTCGCCCCTGGCATTGCTGAGTTCCGCCTCGGCGAAATACAGGCTGCGGCCGCTGCGGCGCACCCGTCCGCGGGCGGTGACTGTGCCTTCGCGGGCCATTTGCAGGTAGGCGATGTTGAGCATCACGGTCAGGCCATGGACCTCCTCTTCGTCCTCCCCTGCATGCAGCCCGGAATAACCGCAGGCGGCATCCAGCAGGGTGGCGATCAGGCCGCCATGGAGGGCGCCCTGGCGATTGAGGTGGCGGTCGTCGATAGCCAGGCGGAACGTCGCCTCGCCCGGCCCCCAGTGCAGCAGCTCGATGCCCAGGCCCTGGAGGAAGGGATTGTGCAGGTCCATGGTCAGCGCCCCCTGTAGTGCGGCGCGCGCTTCTCGGCGAAGGCCGCGCGCCCTTCGAGACGATCCTCGGTATCCCGCAGGACGCCCCAGTAGAGCTCGGTGAGGCGCTGGGCGTCGGCGTCGGACAGGTGCGCGGTCTGCCGCGCCAGCGACTGCAGGGACTGCACGGCCAGCGGTGCCTGGGCGGCGATTCGTTCGGCCAGGGCAAAGGCGCGGTCGAGCAGCGCCGCCGGGCCGTCCAGTACCTCCGAGACCAGGCCGATGGACAAGGCCCTGGCGGCGTCGATGCGCTCGCCGGTCAGCGCCATCTGCATGGCGTGCGCCGGCGCCACCGCCTTTTGCAGGCGATGCAACCCGGACACCGCCGGTATCGAACCCACCACCGCCTCCGGCAAGCCGAAGCTGGCGTTGCCGGAAGCGATGCGCAGGTCGCACTGCAACGCCAGCTCCAGGCCACCGCCCAGGCAGTGGCCGTTGATGGCGGCGATCAGCGGCTTGTGCAGGTCGAGGTCGGCCAGGTCCATCAGGCGGATGTAGAGCCCGGCGTCGGCGGCCTGCTGCTTGCCGAGGAACAGGGCCTCTGCATAGGAAGCCGAGGATTCGCGGGTGCTCTTCAGGTCGGCGCCGACGCAGAAGGCCCGTTCACCGGTTCCCATCAGGATGGCCGCGCGAATCTCGCGGCGGTCACGGACCTCCGCCAGGTGTTCGCGCAAGCTGCGCAGCGAATCGATATCCAGGGCATTGAGGGCTTGCGGGCGGTCGAGGCTGAGCAAGGCGACCGCGCCATGGATTTGCAGATGGACAGGCATGGCGGCCTCCTTACACGCTGGCCGAGGACAGGCTGCGCCCGCCACAGACATAAAGGGTTTGCCCGGTGACGTAGGAGCTGGCCGGGTCGAGGAAGAATTCGACAGCGTTGCCGATGTCCTCCGGGGTGCCGATGCGCTTGACCGGCACCGTGTCTTTCAGGCGGGCCTGCACCTCCGGTTCGAAGGCCTGGAACAGCGGCGTGTCGACGATACCAGGAGCGATGGTGTTGACCGTGATGCCCTTGGACGCGAACTCGATGGCCAGGCTGCGGGTCAGGCTCACCACCCCGCCCTTGGCGGCGGAGTAGTTGGCCTGGCCGAAACCGCCCAGCCAGGCGCGGGACGACAGGTTGACGATGCGCCCGAAGCCGCGCTCGAGCATCAGCGGCAGGGCCGCCTTGCAGCAGAGGAACTGTGCCCGCAGGTTGGTATCCACCACCAGGTCCCAGTCCTCCTCGGTCATTTTCAGGAAGCGTTTGTCGCGCACCACGCCGGCGTTATTCACCAGGAAGTCCAGGCGCCCGGAGGCCTCGCGGATCTGCCCGAAGCCGTGCTCGACGGCGGCGCCGTCGGTGAGATCCAGGGCGATGCCGTGAGCAGCGAGGCCCTGATCCTGCAGCAGATTGACGGCATCGAGCAGGGCCGGCGCATCGCGGTCCAGCAAGTAGACGGTCACACCCTGGCGCGCCAGGCGGGTGGCAATGCCCAGGCCGATGCCACGGGCAGCGCCGGTGACGGCGGCGACCTGGCCGCGATGGAATCGTTGAACGCTCATTTCACACCCCCAGCACGTGAACGGAAGACGCCGCGTGATCGACGCCGGCAATGCCGCCACCGGTGCACTGGGCCACGCCTATCTTCGGACTGCCGGCCTGACGACCGCTGGCACGCCCCTGCAGTTGCCACATCAGCTCGACCATCTGCGCCACGCCGGTCGCGCCCAGCGGGTGCCCCTTGGCCAGCAGGCCGCCGCTGGGGTTCACCGGCACTCGGCCGCCAAGGGCGGTGGCGCCGGACTGCAGCAACGCCACGGCTTCGCCATGGGGCGCCAGGCTCAGGGCCTCGTAGTAGAGGAGTTCGGCGATGGTGAAGGCGTCGTGCAGCTCGACCACGCCGACGTCTTGCGGGGCTACGCCGGCTTGCTCGTAGGCCAGGCGCGCCGCGCGGGCCGTGATCTCGGCATCGAGGATGTCGTCGCGGGCGCCTTCGCGCAGGCCGGAAACCACGATCGAACCGAGCACGCGCACGTCCTTCCCATGTGGACCGGGCCGGGTGCCGAGCACCAGGGCCGCCGCGCCATCCACCTGGGACGGGCAGCACTGCAGCAGGGTCAGCGGGTCGGCAATCATGCGCGAGCCCAGCACCTCTTCCAGCGTCACTTCGCTGCACTGCTGGGCGTATTCGTTGAGTGAGCCGTGATGGCGGTTCTTCACCGCCACCCGGGCCAGGTCCGCCGGGACGGCGCCGCGCTCATGCAGGAAGCGGGTGGCGCGCATGGCATATACCGCCGGCAGGACCATGCCGGCCTTGGCGAACAGGTCGGTCTTCTCGTCATTGCGTTGCATCGGGATGGTGCCGCCGCCCAGCTGGGTCAGTTGCTCGATACCAAACACCAGCACTCGCTCGTACTGTCCGGCCAGCAGTGCGTGGCGCGCCAGGTGCACGGCGGTGGCGCCACTGGCGCAGGCGTTCTCGACGTTGTAGACGGGAATGCCGGCAAGGCCCAGGTCGCGCACGATCACCTGCCCCAGGATCATGCCGCCGAGGACGTTGGCGCAGTAGATCGCCTGGATGTCCGCAAGCGCCAGGCCGGCGTCAGCCACGGCTTTGAGGATCGCCCGCTGGGCCAGTTCCGGCGCCATCACGCCCTGGTGGCGGCCGAAGCGGGTCATGGCCCCGCCCATTACGTGCATCTGGCTCATTGGCAGGCCTCCACGGATTCGAACACATAGCCATAGGTCTCATCCGGCTGGATGCGGTAGCGGCCACCGATCACCGGGCGCTGGCTGCCGCCGATGCGGCCGAACAGGCGCAGCGGGCCTTCCATGTCCAGGTAGCCCAGGGCAAAGGGCACGAGACCGCTCTTCGGGCTCGGGTGGATGATGCTGAAGCTGTACAAGCTGCCCTCGTCGGCCAGCGCTTCGATGCGGTACTGGTCAGCCAGTGGGGAGTGCCCCGGCAACGCCGGGAACACCAACTCGCCGCTGGCGATATGACGGGAGCCAAGCAGGCGCGGGGGGCTATCGCTCCCCCAGAGGGATGGCAGCGGGTTCATGTCGACCTCCTGTTGTTTTAAGCCGCGCGAACGGCTCTGGACTGGAGCTATGGTCGACATCGGGCGGAACCCCGACAAACGATATAAAGACCACTTCTGGTTGAGTTTTCCGCAAGCGAAAGTCCGCACCCGGCGATTCACGGCGCGGCCGCAGGCGTGGCGCCATCGGCGACGCCAGCACTCCTCACCGAGACCTTTCATGCACATCAGCAACCTGATCCGCCGCCTCGCCCAGCCGAAGCTGGAGCAGCGCCAACTGCTGCGCCAGCGCTATGCGTTCTTCTGCGGCAGGCGCCACCGCTTCTTCGGGCGTAGCGACGTGACCCTGGAGGAGCTGCAGGGCGAGAACTTCGTCAGCTTCGTCAGCGACCAGATCGGCGGCAATCTCTCGCCCCTGGCGGTGTTCCGCGACCAGCAGGGCTTTACCGGACGGATAGTCGCCTCTTCATCGAGCTTCGAGGAAATTCACCGCCTGGTCTGTGCGGGATACGGCATCGGCTGCCTGCCGGAGCATCTGCTGAGCAAGGACATCGACGACGGCCTGTTGTGGCGGCTGCCACCGGTGGAAGGCATAGTCGATGTCGATATCTTCCTGCTGTGGAACCGCGAGCAGAAGATGACCATTGCCGAGAACGTGTTCCTGGAAAGCTTCCAGCACAAGCTGGCGACCGCCGAGGGAGACTGACCCGGGGCCGGCATCCTCGTCCGGCCCTTCACGTCGCCAACCTCCCCCAGCGCAGCTTCACCGGGTCAAGCTCCCGCCACTCAGGCCTGGCGCAGCTGCTGTGGATCGATCGGCAACGAGCGCAGCCGCTTTCCGGTGGCGGCGAAGATGGCGTTGACCACCGCCGGGGCTATGACCACGGTGGAGACCTCCCCAAGGCCGCCGGGGGATTCGCCACTGTTGATGATGTGCGTTTCAATGGGCGGCACCTCGTTGATGCGCAGCATCCGGTAGCTGTCGAAATTGCCCTGCTCCACCCGGCCATCCTTGTAGGTGATGTTGCCGTACAGCGCCGCCGTCAGGCCGAAGACGGTACCGCCCTGCATCTGCGCCACCACCGAGTCGGGATTGATGGGGATGCCGCAGTCCACCACGCAGGTGACCTTGTGCACCTTCACCGCGCCGCTGGCGTCCACGCTGACCTCCGCCACCTGCGCGGCATAGGTGCTGAAGCAGTAGGTCAGGGCCAGGCCGCGACCGTGTCCGGCGGGCAGCGGCGAATCCCAGCCCGATTTCTCGCGCAGGGTTTCCAGCACCTTCAGCGCACGCGGGTGCTTCTCCAGCAGCGGATAGCGGTAGCTGAAAGGATCGACCTTGTTCATGGCCGCCAGCTCGTCCATGAAGCCCTCCACCATGAACGCGTTCTGGGTGTGCCCCACGCCGCGCCAAAAGGCGGGGGTGATGCCCTTGGGCGGCTCGTGGCGCACGTAGTGCACCGCCAGGTTGGGGAAGCCGTAGGGGCCGCAGGCGTCGCGCACCGCGTCGCCGTCGATGCCATTGGTGAAGCGCGCCGGCGCCCAGCGCGCGATGATCGAGCCGCCGGTGACCTTGTGGGTCCAGGCGATGGGCCGGCCCTGCTCATCCAGGCCCGCCGCGAGGTGGTTGTAGTGGAAAGGTCGCAGGGTGCTGTGGCGGGTGTCTTCCTCGCGGGAATAGATCACCTTCACCGGGTAATCCACCTGCTTGGCCACCTCCAACGCATGGCCGACGAAGTCCGTTTCCAGGCGCCGGCCGAAACCGCCGCCGAGCAGATGGTTGTGTACCTGCACCGATTCTTCCGGCAGGCCGGTGAGCTGCGCCGCGAGGGTTTTAGCCCTGGCTGGCACCTGGATGCCCAGCCAGAGGTCGCAACCGTCCTTGCGTACATGGGCAGTGCAGTTGACCGGCTCCATGCAGGCATGCGCGAGGAAGGGCACCTGGTAGGTCACCTCCACCTTCTTCGCCGCCTTGCCCATGGCAGCCTGCACATCGCCTTCGGCGCGGGCCTGCACACCTTCGCCCCTGGAGGCTTCCTCGATATTCTTCAGCAGCTCGGCGCTGGACACCTTGGCGTTCGCGCCCTCGTTCCACTTGATCGACAGGGCAGCCAGGCCCTTGCGCGCCGCGCCGGTGTGGTCGGCGATGACCGCCACCGCATCCTTGGTGCGCACCACTTTGTGCACGCCCTTCACCGCCATGGCTGGGGCGTCGTCCACTTCGGCCAGGGTGCCACCGATCACCGGGCAGATGGTCAGCGCGGCGACCTTCACCCCTTCGGGGCGGGCATCGATGCCGAACTTCGCCTTGCCACGCACCTTGTCCGGCGAGTCCGTGCGCTTGGCGGGGGTGCCGATCAGGGTGAACCGGGACGGGTCCTTCAGTGGCACCTCACCCGGCACCGGCAACTTGGCGGCGGCGTCCACCAGCTCTCCGTAGCCCAGCTTGCGGCCGCTCTCCGCGTGCACCACAGCGCCATTCACGGCCTGGCAACTCTCCACCGGCACCGACCACTGTTGCGCCGCCGCCGTCACCAGCAGGACGCGTGCCGTGGCACCGGCTTGGCGCAGGGGTTTCCAGTTCGCCGGCACCGAGGTGGAACCGCCGGTGACCTGGAAGCCGAGCATGGGGTTGGCGTAGCGCTTGTCGTCGGCCGGCGCGTGTTCGATCACCACCTGATCGAGGCTGATTTCCAGCTCTTCGGCGATCAGCGCCGGCATGGAGGTGTAGGTGCCCTGCCCCATTTCCACCGGCTGGATGATGAAGAACACCTTGCCGCTGCGGTCAATGCGGATATAGGCGTTGGGGCTGAATTCGCCCTCCGCCGCCTGCGCATCGCCCATCAGGCCGGGCAGGCTGAAGCTGATTAGCAGGCCGCCACCCACGGCGGCGCTGGCCTTGAGAAAACCACGGCGGCTGAGGCCGGAAAAGGTCAGGTCGTTCATGCCGCATCCTCCGCCTTGGCCGGTTGCGCCTGGGCGGCCAGTTTGATGGCCTCGCGAATGCGCAGGTAGGTGCCGCAACGGCAGATATTGCCGGACATTGCGCCGTCTATGTCGGCATCGCTGGGGTTCGGGTTGGTCGCCAGCAGCGCGCTGGCGGACATGATCTGCCCCGACTGGCAGTAGCCGCACTGCACCACTTCGGTGGCCAGCCAGGCCTCCTGCACGCGCTTGCCGGCGTCGGTTTCACCGATGGCTTCGATGGTGGTGATTTCCGCGCCGACCATGCTGCTCACCGGCATCACGCAGGAACGGACCGCCGCGCCATTCATGTGCACGGTGCAGGCGCCGCAGAGTGCCATGCCGCAGCCGAACTTGGTGCCGGTCATGCCCAGCACGTCGCGCAGTACCCAGAGGAGCGGCGTATCGGGGTCGACATCGACGCTGTGCTCGGTGCCATTGATCTTCAGGGTGAGGGCCATATCGCCTCCTAGTGGTTTTCATCAGGACGGCCGCCCGTCGTTGCGGGCGGTCTACGGTTGGCCAGGGCGATACGGCGGCCCTGGAAGGAAAAGGGATGGGGGTTGGATCAGGGAGCGCCGGAATGGGCTTCGGGAATCGTGCCTGGGGTGTCGTGGGCCAGCGGGCCATCGAGCAGAACCTGAAGCATGGTTGCCTCCGTGGGCAGGCCGTTCCATCAGGGCTGGGCGACTGGCGGATCAAAGGCGCCAGCGCGGGGCGGACCCAAGGATGCTAGAAGCCCCTCGCGCACACTGCCAATCGAATTAAACGCACTATTGGGCTGAGTTTTTTTCAAGCCGTTTCGGAGCCATCCGCGCCACTCGCGGTATCCTGTTGCGCTCGTTCGCACAGGTTCCGTTGCCCCGATGTCCGCAGTCTCCTCCCAGGAAAACCTCCCCTCCGTCCTTGCCGGCCCCCTGCTGCGCCGCATCGAAGCCCGCCGCCTGGTGCTCTGGCTGGTGGCGTCGCGCCCGCTGTCGCCGGTGCTGCGGCTGTCGCTGGACGGTGGCGTGGGGTACAGCCTGGACAGTGACGCCTGCCGCGTGATCGCCCTGGGGCGGCATGCCTTCCTGCACCTGATCGACCTGCGCCTGGAGGCCTCGCTGCCCCTGGACCAGCAGGTGGACTACGACCTGCTGATCGATGGCCAAGGCATCGCCGACTGGGCGCCACACCTGGTCTATGGCGAGGCGCGCCAGCCGAGCTTCGTACTGCGTAAACGCATCGACCAGTTGCTCCATGGCTCCTGCCGCAAGCCTCATCATCCGGCGCCGGACGGCCTGCTGTGCGCCGATCGCCTGCTGGCTGCCGGGCCGGCGCCCGAGGATCGACCCGCGCTGTTGCTGATGAGCGGCGACCAGGTCTACGCCGACGATGTGGCCGGCCCCATGCTGCGCGCCATCCACCAGCTGATCGCGCGCCTCGGCCTGTTCGACGAGCGCCTGGAAGGCGCCGTGGTCAGCGACAGCGCGGCGCTCTACACCCATCCGGCCAGCTATTACCACCGAGCCGACCTGCTGCCGGCGCTGGAAAGCAACGAAACCCTGCGCGAGCGCTTCTTCGGCGGTGCGCGCAAACCCATCTTCACCAGCAGCAACGCGGAAAACCACCTGGTGACGTTCGCCGAGGTGCTGGCCATGTACCTGCTGGTCTGGTCGCCGGTGCCCTGGACCCTGGTCGACCCGCAGATGCCCGCCCTGGAAGCGGACAAGATCGAGCGCTACCGGCTGGAGGAATCCCGCCTGGCTGGTTTCCGCGCCGGCCTGCCCGGCGTGGCGCGGGTGCTCGCCCACCTGCCGACGCTGATGATCTTCGATGACCACGACATCACCGACGACTGGAACCTCTCCGCCCAGTGGGAGCAGACCGCCTACGGCCATCCCTTTTCCAAACGCATCATCGGCAACGCGCTGCTGGCCTACATGCTCTGCCAGGGCTGGGGCAATGACCCGGACGCCTTCGGCGAACTGCTGGACCGGGCCGAGGCCCTGAGTGCCACCGCCGCCGGTGACGGCCACCTGGACAGCATTCCCCAGGACGGGCTGATCGACCGCCTGCTGGGCTTCAACCGCTGGCAATACGTGCTGCCCACCACACCGGCACTGGTGGTGCTGGACACCCGCACCCGCCGCTGGCGCAGCGAAATCGAGCTGAAGCGTCCGTCCGGCCTGCTGGACTGGGAGGCCCTGAGCGAGCTGCAGCAGGAGTTGCTGGATCACCCGTCGGCCATCATCGTGTCACCGGCGCCGATCTTCGGCGTCAAGCTGATCGAAACGGTGCAGCGGGTATTCAGCTGGTTCGGCAACCCGCTGCTGGTGGACGCGGAGAACTGGATGGCACATCGGGGCGCGGCGCAGGTGATCCTCAACATCTTCCGCCACTCACGCACACCGGGCAGCTACGTGGTCCTCTCCGGCGACGTGCATTACTCCTTCGTCTACGAAGTGCTGATCCGCCATCGCCAGCAGGGCCCAAAGATCTGGCAGATCACCAGCAGCGGCATCAAGAATGAGTTCCCCCGCCGCCTGCTGGATGTATTCGACCGGCTCAACCGGTGGCTCTATTCACCGCGTTCGCCGCTGAACTGGTTCACCAAGCGCCGGCCCATGAAGGTGGTGCCGCGTACGCCGGAGCACAGCAAGGCCGGCGAGCGCCTGTGGAACTCCGCCGGCCTCGGTCAGGTGTTCTTCGACCCCCAGGGCCGGCCGGCGCGCATCTTCCAGTTGAACGCCGACGGCTCGGTGCCCACCGAATTCATCGAGGACCGCGACGACCTGGCGGCTGAACATCCGGTGGCACGGCGGGTATGATGCCGTCCCCGAAATTCGACGAGGTCCATCCGTGAGCAGCACGCCCCCCTTCGGCACCGGCGACGCTTCCTACCAGGCCGCCGGCGGCATCGACGGCCTGCGCCGCCTGGTCGACGACTTCTACCGGCTGATGAACGAATTGCCCGAAGCCGCCGACCTGCGCCGCATGCACCCGCAAAGCCTGGAGCAATCCCGCGACAAGCTGGCCTGCTTCCTCAGCGGCTGGCTGGGCGGGCCGAAGCTGTTCAGCGAGAAGTACGGCCCCATCTCCATCCCCACCTTCCATGCCCAATGGCCGATCGACGAGGCGGGCAGCGCCGCCTGGCTCGGCTGCATGGAACGCGCCATCGCCCTGCAGCCCTTCTCGCAGGAGTTCGCCGAGTACCTGCTGGCGCAGTTGCGGGTGCCGGCGCACCGGGTGGTCCAGGCGAGCCGCGCGCGGTACGGCCAAGGTCAGTTGTAGGGGCGAATTCGCCCCTACAGGGTACCGGCCCATCCATCCCGTTTTGACGAGCCGCGTCGCACGGAGATATAGTAAGCAATGCTTATTATATGGAGACCTTAGCATGGCCGCCCTTGAAGAGAGCCTGGGATTCCTCCTCGCTGACGCCTCGCGCCTGATGCGCCGCGCCTTCGAACAACAGATTACCGGCAGCACCCTGACCCTCGGCCAGGCCCGCGCCCTGGCCCATGTCGCGCGCAACGAAGGTTGCCGCCAGGTGGAGCTGGCCGAGCAACTGGAGATCAAGCCCATCACCCTCGCCCGCCTCCTGGACCAGTTGGAGCAGGCCGGACTGGTGGAGCGCCGCGCCGACCCGGACGACCGCCGCGCCTACCGCCTCTACCTCCGGGAGCAGGCCGACAAGGCCCTGGAAGATATCCGCGCGGCCGGCGCCGCCATCCATGTCACGGCGCTGCAAGGCATCAGCGAAACCGAGGCGATGGTGCTTGCCAGTGCGCTGCGCAAGCTGCGCGCAAACCTGTCCTCCCGTTGACTCCACAAGGAACGGCAATGCGATGAACACCCATACCGTCATAGTTCCGGAGCAGGATGCAGCGGTGGCCACCCAGCCTCGCCTCAAGCGCGTGGTGCTGATGCTGGGCGTCCCCCCGCTGGTGGTGGTGGCGGCGTTGTTCGCCTACCTCCACGGCGGCCGCTACGTCGAGACCGACAACGCCTACGCCAAGGCCGACAAAGTACCGGTGAGCGCCGATGTCTCGGGCACCATCGTCCAGGTGCTGGCCCGCGAGAACGACCAGGTGGAGGCCGGCCAGGTGCTGTTCCGCATCGATCCGGCCAGCTTCCGGATCGCTGTGGCCAAGGCCGAGGCGCGCCTCGCCCAGGTACGTACCGACCTCGCCGCGCTCAAGGCCGGTTACCAGGAGAAGACCGCCGAACTGGCGCTGGCCCGCACCCGCCACGCCTTTGCCGAGAAGGACCTGCAACGCCAGACCAACCTCGCGCAGAAGGGCTATCTCTCCCCTGCCCGCCTCGACGAATCCCGCCAGGCCACACAAGTGGCCGCGCAGGAGATCGACGCCCGTGAGCACGACCTCAAGCGCATCGCCGAGAACCTCGGCGGCAGCCTCGACCTGCCCATCGAGCAGCACCCCAGCTACCTCTCCGCCCAGGCCGAACTGGACCAGGCGAAGCTGGACCTGCAACGGGTCGAGGTGCGCGCCTCCCTGCCCGGCAGCGTCAGCAAGGTGCCACAACCGGGGCAGTACATCAGCGCCGGCAATACCGCCATGACCCTGGTGGCCGACGGCAACCTCTGGGTGGAAGCCAACTTCCCGGAGAAGGAGCTGACCTACGTGCGACCCGGCCAGCGCGTGGACGTGCGCTTCGACATCTACCCGGACCGCACCTGGCCGGGCGAGGTGGAAAGCCTGAGCCCGGCCACCGGCTCCGAGTTCTCGGTGCTGCCGGCGCAGAACGCCACCGGCAACTGGGTCAAGGTGGCCCAGCGGGTGCCGGTGCGCATCCACCTGCAACCCGGCCCCGACCTGCCGCGCCTGCGCGCCGGCCTCAGCGCGGTGGTCGAGATCGACACAGGCCACCAGCGCAGCCTCGCCAGCCTGTGGCCCTGAGGGACGCCCGCGATGAACGCGACCGCCGCCCGTGACGCGGGCTCGCACCGCTGGCTGATCACCGTTTCGGTGATGCTGGCGACCATCATGCAGGCGCTGGACACCACCATCGCCAACGTCGCCCTGCCGCACATGCAGGGGAGCATGGGTACCACCCAGGACCAGATCAGCTGGGTGCTGACCTCCTACATAGTCGCGGCTGCGATCTGCATGCCACTGACCGGCTTCGTCGCCGCGCGCTTCGGCCGCAAGCGGCTGTTCATGTGGTCCATCGTCGGTTTCACCGTCGCGTCCATGCTCTGCGGCGCGGCCCAGAGCCTGGAGCAGATAGTGCTCTTCCGCCTGCTCCAGGGCGTGTTCGGCGCATGCCTGGTGCCGCTATCCCAGGCGGTGCTTCTGGATACCTACCCCACCGAGCAGCACGGCTCGGCCATGGCCATCTGGGGCGTGGGGGTAATGGTCGGGCCCATCCTTGGCCCCAGCCTCGGCGGCTGGCTCACCGAGTACTACAACTGGCGCTGGGTGTTCTACATCAACCTGCCCTTCGGCCTGCTGGCTTGGTTCGGCCTGGCGACCTTCCTCAAGGAAACCCCGATCGAGCGGGATCGTCGCTTCGACCTGCTCGGCTTCGCCCTGCTCGCCCTGGCCATCGGCGCCTTCCAGCTGATGCTCGATCGCGGTGAGTCCCAGGACTGGTTCCACAGCCGCGAAATCCTGATCGAAGGCGTGCTCGCCGGCCTCGCTCTCTATCTGTTCATCGTCCATCTGCTGACCCACCGCCAGCCCTTCATCGAACCGGCCATGTTCAGGGACCGCAACCTCAGCATCGGCCTGCTGTTCATTTTCATGATCGGCATCATGCTGTACGCCAGCATGACGCTGCTGCCGCCCTTCATGCAGAACCTGATGGGCTACCCGGTGTTGGACGTGGGCAACCTGCTCGCCCCGCGGGGCTTCGGCACCATGCTGGCGATGATGCTGGTGGGCCGGCTGATCACCCGGGTCGACCCGCGCTGGATGATCGGCCTGGGCCTGCTGCTCACCGCCCAGTCCCTGTGGGAGATGACCTACTTCACCGCGGAGGTGAGCGCCTACGACATCATCCGCACCGGGGTGGTCCAGGGCTTCGGCCTGGGGCTGATCTTCGTGCCGCTTTCCACCCTGACCTTCTCCACCCTGGCACCGCGCTACCGCAATGACGGTACGGCGCTGTTCAGCCTGATGCGCAACGTCGGCAGCGGCATCGGCATCTCGGTGGTGATCAGCTACCTGGCCCAGCGCACTCAGGCCAACCATGCGGCATTCGTCGATTTCATCACCCCCTTCAACCAGGCGCTGACCCATGCCACGGAAACCGGTGCCATCGACCTTTCCAGCCCCGCCGGGCTGGCGGCGCTGAACGTCGAGGTGACCCGCCAGGCCGCGACCCTGGCCTACCTGCAGGACTTCCGCCTGATGATGTTCATCACCCTCGCCGCCCTGCCCCTCTTGCTGCTCCTGCGCCGGCCGCCGAAGGCATCCGGCGCGCCCGATACCCATGTGGTGCTGGATTGAAGTCGGACTCGGTCCGTAGGGTGCGCCATGCGCACCAGGTCAAGTGGCCGTGGACACCGAGCTGGCACCAATCGCTGGTGCGCGCGGCGCCCCTACCCATTGCGCCTGGATTATCCCGCTGGCTGGCGCTGCGCCCGGCTGCGCCGCCAGGCCGCCGGCGGCGCGCCGAACTCGCGGCGGAAGGCCCGGCTGAAGGCGGTATCGGTCTGGTAGCCGACATCTTCGGCGATGCGCGCCAGCGGGGCGTTGCTGCGGCACAGCAGATTGGCCGCCAGCAGCATCCGCCACTGGGTCAGGTACTGCATCGGTGAGCTGCCTACCAAGAGCTGGAAGCGCTCGGCCAGCACCGAACGCGAGGTGCCGGAGGTACGTGCCAGCTCTTCCAGGGTCCAGGCCTGGGCCGGGCTGCGGTGCAAGGCGCTCAGGGCCGCGCCGACGATGCGGTCGCCAAGGCCGGCCAGCCAGCCGGTGCGACCTTCGGCCTGCTCGTTCATGTACAAGCGCAGCACCTCAATGAAGAGCACCTCCGCCAGCTTGGCCAATACGCCCTCGCCGCCCGGCCTCGGCGACTTGGCCTCGGCCAGGGCATAGCGCACCGACGCCTCCAGCCAGGCCCCGGCGCTGGAACCACGCACATTGACCCGCACCAGCGGTGGCAGACCGGCCAGCAGCAGCTCCGCCAGCCGCGTATCGCAGGCCAGGTAACCGCACACCAGTCGCGTGATCGGGCCTCCGCCACCGTAGGACAGCTGCCGTGGCCGGCGTGCCAGCACTGCGTCCAGGCGCGCGCCGGTGGCCGGCGGCAGGCCGGGCTGGGAGGTCATCCGATGGGCATGGCCCTGGGGAAAGATCACCGCATCGCCAGCCACCAGGCGCACTGGCGCATCACGGCCGAGCTCGACGAAACATTCGCCCTCGGTGATCAGGTGGAAGATCACCAGCCGTTCGGCGCCGGGCTCCAGCAGCGGCGCCACGCTGTCTGCGCGGGGCGACTGGTAGCACCAGGGCGCACTGAACCTGGCATTGATAAAGATGGCGCCGACCAGATGGACGACGCGCAGGGTTTCCGACAGAGCGTCCATCCGCCCGCACCTCAGGCCGCACCCTGCAATTCTGGGCGCCAGCGGCGCAACGCGACTGCCGGCCGGATAAATGGACGCACTCACGGACGATCGGACAAGCCTCGCCGACGCTCGGACAGGACGGCGGCACGCCGGAGGCGGATAGTTCGCCTGCACGCCCCTTGCTGCCCAATCCACCCGAAGCGTGCCCGCAAGCCAAGATCAAGAGGTCACCATGCCCAAGTTCCTCATCGAAAGAGAGATACCGGAAGCTGGAAAACTCACGGAACGAGACCTCAAGGCCATATCGCAGAAATCCTGCCGGGCGCTCGCCCAGCTCGGACCAGACGTGCAGTGGGTCCAGAGCTACGTCACCGACGACAAGCTGTACTGCGTCTACATCGCCGCCAGCGAGGAGCTGGTGAGGGAGCACGCCCGACAAGGCGGCTTCCCCGCCAATCGCATCTCCCGCATCAGCTCGATCATCGACCCTACTACAGCCGAGTGAGCCCAGAAAATGACCAGCGAAACTGATTTCAGCGCCCTGAAAACCCGGCAGATGGCCTCCTGGGCCAGCGGCGACTACGCCGTGATCGGCACCACTCTGCAACTCGTCGGCGAGCTACTGGCCGAGGCCTGCGACCTGCGTTACGGCGAAAGCGTGCTGGACGTCGCGGCCGGTAACGGCAACGCGACCCTCGCCGCCGCGCGCCGCGGTGGCCGGGTGACCTCCACCGACTACGTGCCGGCCCTGCTGGAACGTGGCCAGGAACGCGCGCGGGCCGAGCGCCTCGATGTGCACTTCCAGGCCGCCGACGCTGAAGCCCTGCCGTTCGACGACGCCAGCTTCGATGTGGTGCTGTCCACCTTCGGCGTGATGTTCACCCCCGATCAGGCCAAGGCTGCCGCCGAACTGGCGCGGGTCTGCCGCCCCGGTGGGCGCATCGGCCTGGCCAACTGGACGCCGGAAGGCTTCATCGGCCAGGTGTTCAAGACCCTCGGCCGCCACCTGCCGCCCCCACCCGGGGTGCAACCGCCGTCGCGCTGGGGCGTCGAGGAGCACCTGCACAGCCTGTTCGGTGACAGCGCCCGGTCGATCTCGGTGACCCGCCGCCAGTTCAACTTCCGCTACCGCTCGGCCGCGCATTTCATCGAGGTCTTCCGCACCTGGTACGGCCCGGTCCACAAGGCCTTCGCCGCCCTCCCCGCCGATGGCGCCGAAGCCCTGGAGCGCGACCTGACCGAACTGCTGGAGCGCAGCAATCGGGCCGGGCCGGATTCCCTGGTCGTGCCCAGCGAGTACCTGGAAGTGGTGATCACCCGCAACTCGCGGTCCTGAGCCGCACCCGCAGCCCGGATGGAATCCTGGAGGCTCGATGCAGCCCTCCCCGGATTTCATCCGGGCTCTTGTCCAGCCCCATCCTGAATATTCCGCAAATCTGGTAGCCTCGGCACATTCCGCCTCAGCGGCGGCAGCCCGGCATAGGCCAGCACATCAGCAAGGCGCCGACCTTCTCCTCGCTGTCGCGGGCGATCTTCAGCATGGCCGGCAGCCCCTCATGGCGCACCGGCAGCAGATCGCTGCCGGACGTGCGGATAGGCGCGCCGTCGAGTTGCAGGCTCCATTTCGTCATATAGGGCTCGAACACGGCCTTGTGCTCCTTTGGGATCGAAGTGCCATCTTCCGCACAGCAGATCCGAATCAGGTCCAGCCCTCTAATCGCAGGGTCGCCCGCACCAGGCGCTGCTCCTCCTGCTCGATCTCCCTGAGGCTGTCGCGAATGCTGTGGATGTGGTCGCGGGCAGCGCGCTGGGCCTGTTCCGGCAGGCGCTCGATCACCGCGTGGTAGAGCCGCGAGTGCTGGCGGTCGAGTTGCTTCAGGCTGAGCGGCCGGTGGTAGAGGTTGTTCACCGAGGCGAACACCGAGCTCAGCATCAGATCGGTCAGGGACTGCAGCGTGTGCACCAGCACCGGGTTGTGCGAGGCCTCGCACACGGCCAGGTGGAAGGCGTGGTCCAGGTGGGCATGGGCCTGGGAGTCCAATCCCTCGGGTTCGGCGTGGGCCGCCAGCATTTCCTCGTAGCGTCGGGTGATCAGCACGAAGTCCGCATCGGTACCGCGCAGCGCCGCCAGCCGGGCCGACTCGCCCTCCAGCAGCGCGCGCACTTCCAGCAGGTCGTAGAGGGTGCGCGGCTGGGAGCTGAACAGGTGCATCAGCGGGCTGGCGTCGCGTGGGCCGGTCAGCTCGGCGACATAGGAACCGCTGCCCTGGCGGGTCTCGATGATGCCGCGCCCTCGCAGCACCTTCAGCCCCTCACGCAGCGCCGAGCGGGAAATGCCCAGCTTGTCGCACAGGCGCCGTTCGGAAGGCAGCGCCTGCCCGGTCTTGAGCACGCCATCGACTATCAGTTGCTCGATACGCTCGGCCACCACATCGGCGACCTGGCGGCGTTCAGCGGGCTTTTCGCCGGGCATCGGTCTTTCCTCCAACTGGTAGGACCAGTTACCAACCACATTTCCACGACCTGTATGAAACGCCCTACAGCATAGATACAGCCGGAAAACGAATGAAGCACCTTTGCCTCCCTCGGCGAAAAAACTGGTAGGACCAGTCGAGCAACCGGTGGACGACAGGCGAAAACAGGGCCAATGATGGATTCAGGAATGCCCGGCAACCGCCGGAGCCAGAACAACAAGACCGAGCCTGCGATGAACATCCTCTACGACGAGCGCGTGGACGGCGCGCTGCCGAAAGTCGACAAGGCCGCGCTGCTGGCCGAGCTGCGCGAGCGCCTGCCGGACCTGGACATCCTCCACCGCGAGGAAGACCTCAAACCCTACGAATGCGACGGCCTCTCCGCCTACCGCACCACGCCCATGCTGGTGGTGCTGCCGGAGCGCGTCGAGCAGGTCGAGCAGCTGCTCAGGCTCTGCCACCAGCGCCGCGTGCCGGTGGTGGCCCGTGGCGCCGGCACCGGCCTGTCCGGCGGCGCGCTGCCGCTGGAACAGGGGATCCTGCTGGTGATGGCGCGCTTCAACCGCATTCTCGAAGTCAGCCCCTCCGGGCGCTACGCCCGCGTCCAGCCTGGCGTGCGCAACCTGGCGATTTCCCAGGCGGCGGCGCCCTTCGACCTCTATTACGCACCGGACCCGTCCTCGCAGATCGCCTGCTCCATCGGCGGCAACGTGGCGGAGAACGCCGGCGGCGTGCACTGCCTGAAATACGGCCTGACCGTGCACAACCTGCTCAAGGTGGAGATCCTCACGGTGGAAGGCGAGCGGCTGACCCTGGGCTCCGACGCCCTGGACAGCCCCGGCTTCGACCTGCTGGCGCTGTTCACCGGCTCGGAAGGCCTGCTCGGCGTGGTCACCGAAGTGACGGTGAAACTGCTGCCCAAGCCGCAGGTGGCCAAGGTGCTGCTGGCGGCCTTCGACTCGGTGGAGAAAGCCGGCCGCGCGGTGGGCGATATCATCGCCGCCGGCATCATCCCCGGCGGCCTGGAAATGATGGACAACCTGGCCATCCGCGCCGCCGAAGACTTCATCCATGCCGGCTACCCGGTGGACGCCGAAGCTATCCTGCTCTGCGAGCTGGACGGCGTGGAAGCGGACGTCCACGACGACTGCGAGCGTGTGCGCGAGGTGCTGGAAGCGGCCGGCGCCACCGAGGTACGCCTGGCCCGCGACGAAGCCGAGCGCGTGCGCTTCTGGGCCGGACGCAAGAACGCCTTCCCGGCGGTGGGGCGCATCTCACCGGACTACTACTGCATGGACGGCACCATCCCGCGCCGCGAGCTGCCTGGCGTGCTGCGCGGAATCGCCGATCTCTCGGCCGAGTACGGGCTGCGAGTGGCCAACGTGTTCCATGCCGGCGACGGCAACATGCATCCGCTGATCCTCTTCGATGCCAACCAGCCCGGCGAACTGGAGCGGGCCGAGGCCCTGGGCGGGAAAATCCTCGAACTCTGCGTGGCGGTGGGCGGCAGTATCACCGGCGAGCACGGCGTCGGGCGCGAGAAGATCAACCAGATGTGCGCCCAGTTCAATGCCGACGAGCTGACCCTCTTCCACGGCGTGAAGGCGGCCTTCGACCCCAGCGGCCTGCTCAATCCCGGCAAGAACATCCCCACCCTGCACCGCTGCGCCGAGTTCGGCGCCATGCACGTGCACGCGGGACAGCTGCCCTTCCCCGAACTGGAGCGCTTCTGATGAGCCAGACATCCTTCGATGCCAGCGCCCGGTTGCTGGAACAGGTCAATGACGCCATCGCCGCGCGCCGTGCGCTGCGTATCCAGGGTGGCGGCAGCAAGGCGCGCCTCGGCCGGCCAGTGGCCGGCGAACTGCTGGAGACTCGCGAGCACCGCGGCATCGTCACCTACGACCCCACCGAGCTGGTGGTGACGGTGCGCGCCGGCACGCCGCTGGTGGAGCTGGAGCAGACGCTGGACGCCCAGGGCCAGTTGCTCGCCTGCGAGCCGCCGCACCTGGGCGCCGGCGCCACTGTGGGCGGCATGGTCGCCGCCGGGCTGTCCGGGCCGCGCCGGCCCTGGGCCGGTTCGGTGCGGGACTTCGTCCTCGGCACGCGCGTGATCACCGGTGGCGGCAAGCACCTGCGCTTCGGCGGCGAGGTGATGAAAAACGTTGCCGGCTACGACCTGTCGCGGCTGATGGCCGGCAGCTTCGGCTGTCTCGGGGTACTCACCGAGGTTTCCCTCAAGGTGCTGCCCAAGCCCCGCGCCGTGGCCAATCTGCGCCTGGCGGTAGAGGTGGCGGAAGCCCTGCGCAAGCTTGCCGAATGGGGCCAGCAGCCGCTGCCCATCAGCGCCGCCTGCCATGATGGCGACTTTCTGCACTTGCGCCTGGAAGGTGGCGAGGGCTCGGTAGCCGCCGCCCGCGACCGTCTCGGCTGCGAAACCGTGGAGCCGGGCTTCTGGGAAGACCTCAAGGAGCAGCGCCTGCCTTTCTTCGCCGATCCCCGCCCGCTCTGGCGCCTGTCCCTGCCCAACGACACCCCGGCCCTGGACCTGCCCGGCGCCCAACTGGTGGACTGGGGTGGCGCCCAGCGCTGGCTCAAGTCCGAGGCACCGGCCGAGGAGATTCGCGCCGTCGCCAGCCGCGCCGGAGGCCACGCCACCTGCTTCGCAGCCTGCGACAACCCCTTCCAGCCGCTGCCGGCCGCGCTGCTGCGCTATCACCGCCAGCTCAAGGCGCAACTGGACCCGCAGGGGATCTTCAACCCCGGGCGGATGTACGCAGAGGTCTGAGGCCGAACATGCAAACCCATCTGAGTGAACAGGCCCGCGCCCTGCCGCGCGGCGAAGAGGCCGAAGCCATCCTGCGCAGCTGTGTGCACTGCGGCTTCTGCAATGCCACCTGCCCCACCTATCAGTTGCTCGGCGACGAACTGGACGGCCCGCGCGGGCGCATCTACCTGATGAAACAGGTGCTGGAAGGCCATGAGCCCAGTGCCAGCACCCTGCAGCACCTGGACCGCTGCCTGACCTGCCGCAACTGCGAGACCACCTGCCCATCCGGCGTGCAGTATCACAACCTGCTGGATATCGGCCGCGCGGTGGTCGAGGAACAGGTGCCACGCCCCCTTGGCGAGCGCATGCTGCGCGCCGGGCTGCGCACCCTGGTGCCCCATGCCGGGCTGTTCAAGGCGCTGGTGCACACCGGAAACGCCTTCCGCCCGCTGCTGCCGGAAGCGCTCAAGGCCAAGCTGCCGCGTGAGGTTCGCCCGGCCCGTCCACGCCCCGCTGTCCGCCACGCCCGCCATGTACTGATGCTCGAAGGCTGCGTGCAGCCGGGGCTTTCCCCCAACACCAATGCCGCCGCCGCGCGGGTGCTGGACCGCCTGGGCATCAGCGTCATACCGGCCCGCGAGGCGGGCTGCTGCGGCGCCGTGGATTACCACCTGAACGCCCAGGCCGCCGGCCTCGACCGAGCCCGGCGCAATATCGACGCCTGGTGGCCGTCCATCGAGGACGGCGCCGAAGCCATCGTGCAGACCGCCAGCGGCTGCGGCGCCTTCGTCAAGGATTACGGCCACCTGCTCAAGGACGACCCGCGCTATGCCGCCAAGGCCGAGCGGGTCAGCCAGCTGGCCCGCGACCTGGTGGAAGTGCTGCGCGACGCGCCGCTGGAAAGCCTCGGCATCCGCGGCGACCTGCGCCTGGCCTTCCACTGCCCCTGCACCCTGCAACACGCGCAGAAGCTCGGCGGCGCGGTGGAAAGCGTTCTCACCCGTCTGGGCTTCCACCTGACGCCGGTGCCGGACGCGCACCTCTGCTGTGGCTCCGCCGGCACCTACTCCATCACCCAGCCGGCGCTGTCGCGGCAGCTGCGTGACAACAAGCTCAACGCCCTGGAGAGCGGCCAACCCCAGGTCATCGCCACCGCCAATATCGGCTGCCAGACCCACCTGGACGGCGCCGGCCGTACACCGGTGCGGCACTGGATCGAACTGGTGGACGAAGCCATGGGCTGAAGAAAGACCCTGCCAGCAATGTTGGGCTTCGCAGGCTCAGCACCAACCTACGGGTGACCCCGGTGCCTTTGTAGGTTGGGCTGAGCGGAGCGAAGCCCAACGAGCACAAGCCGATGCCCCGCTCGTGAGAGAGGGGAAACAGATCGAACAACCCTTCGAGGCCCCCATGCAGCACAAAGCCATCCTGAGCTACACCGAAGTCACTCGAATCCTCGCCGCTGCCCGTGCCGAGGCCGACGCCAACCAATGGAACGTGGCCATCGCCGTGGTCGATGACGGCGGCCATCCGCTGGCCCTGGAGCGCCTCGACGGCTGCGCGCCGATAGGTGCCTACATCGCCACCGAGAAAGCCCGCACGGCCGCCCTCGGCCGCCGCGAGTCCAAGGCGTATGAAGACATGGTCAATGGCGGGCGCAGCGCCTTCCTCTCGGCGCCACTGCTCACCTCCCTGGAAGGCGGCGTGCCGGTGCTGGTGGACGGCCAGGTGGTCGGCGCCGTCGGCGTGTCCGGCGTCAAGGCCGAGCAGGATGCCCAGATCGCCCGTGCCGGCGCCCAGTGCCTGGCCTGACATTCATCGGAGAAACAGCATGACCGAACGCCTATCCCGCCACCGCCTGCAGGTGGCAGCCGAATTGGCCGCCTTCATCGACAACGAAGCGCTACCGGGCACCGGCCTGGAACCGGCCGCCTTCTGGCAGGGCTTCGACGCCCTGGTACATGACCTGGCGCCGAAGAACCGTGCCCTGCTCGCAGAACGCGACCGCCTGCAGAGCGAACTGGACACCTGGCACCGCGCCAACCCCGGTCCGATTCGTGACATGCCGGCATACCGTGCCTTTCTCGACGAAATCGGCTACCTGGTGCCGCAACCGAGGCAGGAACGGATCAGCACCGCCAATGTCGACCCTGAACTCGCCGAACAGGCCGGACCGCAGCTGGTGGTGCCGGTATCCAATTCGCGCTATGCGCTGAACGCCGCCAATGCGCGCTGGGGCTCGCTTTACGACGCGCTCTACGGCACTGACGCCATCCCCGAAGATGGCGGCGCGGAGAAAGGCGCCGGTTACAACCCGACGCGCGGCGCGCGGGTGATCGCCTTCGCCCGCGCCTTCCTCGACCAGGCCGCGCCGCTCGCCGCCGGCTCCCATGCCGAGGCCACTGGCTACCGGGTGGAGGACGGCCGGCTGCAGGTCAGCCTCGGCAACCTCCAGAGCAACCTGCGCGATCCGCAGCGCTTCGTCGGCTACCAGGGCCCAGCCGAGTCACCAAGCGCCATCCTGCTGAAGAACAACGGCCTGCACGTCGAGATCCAGATCGACGCCACCCACCCGATAGGCAAGACCGACGCTGCCGGGGTCAAGGACCTGCTACTGGAGGCCGCCCTCAGCACCATCATGGATTGCGAGGATTCGGTGGCCGCGGTGGACGCCTCCGACAAGGTGCAGGTCTACCGCAACTGGCTGGGCCTGATGAAGGGCGACCTCACCGAGGCCGTCAGCAAGGGCGGCAAGACCTTCTCCCGCAGCCTCAATCCGGATCGTGGCTACACCGCCGCCGACGGCTCGGCGCTTAGCCTGCCCGGCCGGTCGCTGATGTTCGTGCGCAATGTCGGCCACCTGATGACCAACCCGGCGATCCTCGACGGTGAAGGCCGGGAGATCCCCGAGGGCATCCTCGACGGCGTGATCACCACCCTGGCATCCCTGCATGACCTGAAGAGCCGGCGCAACTCACGGCGCGGCTCCATCTATATCGTCAAGCCGAAGATGCATGGCCCGGCCGAAGTCGCCTTCGCCGACGAGCTCTTCGGCCGCGTCGAAGACCTGCTGGGCTTGCCCCGCCACACCCTGAAGATGGGCATCATGGACGAGGAGCGACGCACCAGCGCCAACCTCCAGGCTTGCATCGCCGCGGCCGCGGCACGGGTTGCCTTCATCAATACCGGCTTCCTCGACCGCACCGGCGACGAGATGCACAGCGCCATGGAAGCCGGTCCCATGCTGCGCAAGGGCGACATGAAGTCCACTGCCTGGATTCAGGCCTATGAGCGCAACAACGTGCTGGTGGGCCTGGCCTCTGGCCTGCGCGGCCGGGCGCAGATCGGCAAGGGCATGTGGGCCATGCCGGACCTGATGGCCGCCATGCTGGAGCAGAAGATCGCCCACCCCAGGGCCGGCGCCAACACCGCCTGGGTGCCCTCGCCCACCGCCGCGACGCTGCACGCACTGCACTACCACCAGGTGGATGTACAGGCGGTGCAGCAGGTGCTGGAGCGTATCGATCTCGCCGCCGAGCGCGAAGGGCTGCTGAACGGCCTGTTGACGGTGCCGGTCGCCGAAATTCCCGACTGGAGTCCGGACGCCATACGCGAAGAACTGGAAAACAACGCCCAGGGCCTGCTCGGCTATGTGGTGCGTTGGGTGGAACAGGGCGTCGGCTGCTCCAAGGTGCCGGATATCCACGACGTGGGCCTCATGGAAGACCGCGCCACCCTGCGCATCTCCAGCCAGCACATGGCCAACTGGCTGCGCCATGGCGTGGTCAGCCGCGAGCAGGTGCTGGACGTGCTGCAGCGCATGGCGAAGGTGGTAGACCAGCAGAACGCCAGCGACCCGAACTACCGGCCGATGGCGCCGGGCTTCGACGCCTCCATCGCCTTCCAGGCCGCCTGCGCCCTGATCTTAGAAGGCTGCGCCCAGCCCAGCGGCTACACCGAGCCGCTGTTGCATCGGTTCCGCCTGGCGTTCAAGCACCAAGCATGACCCCATCCGTAGGGCGCGCCGCGCGCACCAAAGTACTCGCGCAGAGGTTCCGGTGCGCGCAGCGCACCCTACGGCATGCCTCGAATCCGGGCCGGCCCTCGGCGACCCCACCTATTCCCGTCCGATAACCGCACGCTAATCCCTGCGGCAAATTGACCTAATTAACTAGTTAGTACATTTTCATTGTCATCCCGTCCCGGCTTCCTGGCCGGGCCAGAATAACAATGGAGATATCGCTGTAATGACTCGCACTGTCCTGGTCCTCAACGGCCCGAACCTGAATATGCTCGGTACTCGTGAGCCCGCCACTTACGGCCATGAAACCCTCGCCGACATTTCCGCCCTGTGCAGCCGCGCCGCAGCCGGGCTGGGCTTCGAGGTGGACTTCCGCCAAACCAACCATGAAGGCGAACTGATCGACTGGATCCACCAGGCGCGCGGTCGCTGCGCCGGCATCCTGATCAACCCTGCCGCCTGGACCCACACCTCGGTTGCCATCCGTGACGCCCTGGTGGCCAGCGAGTTGCCGGTGATCGAGGTGCACCTGTCCAACGTGCACAAGCGCGAGGAATTCCGGCACCACTCCTTCGTTTCCGCCATCGCCATCGGCGTGATCTGCGGTCTCGGCAGCCAGGGCTACAGCCTGGCGTTGCAGCACTTCGGCCAACTGTTCAACAAGGGGTGAGCGCCATGTCCCAGAACAAGACCTCCGTCCTCGCCGGCCTGATCGGCGCCGGTATCCAGGCTTCCCGCACCCCGGCCATGCACGAACATGAAGGTGACGCCCAGGGCCTGCGCTACCTCTACCGGCTGATCGATCTGGACCAGCTGAAACTGGACAGCGCCGCCCTCCCCGACCTGCTCAGTGCCGCCGAGCGCATGGGCTACACCGGTCTGAACATCACCTTTCCCTGCAAGCAGGCGATCATTCCGCTGCTGGACGAACTCTCTCCCGAAGCCGCTGGCATCGGCGCGGTCAATACCGTGGTGCTGAAGGATGGCAAACGCGTCGGCCACAACACCGATTGCCTCGGATTCGGCGAGGGCTTCCGCCGTGGCCTGCCCGACGTGCAACGCCGCCAGGTGGTGCAGATGGGCGCCGGTGGCGCAGGTTCCGCCGTGGCCCACGCCCTGCTGGCCGAAGGCGTCGAACGCCTGACCCTGTTCGAAGTGGACGCCGTCCGTGGCCAGGCCCTGGTGGACAGCCTCAACCAGCACTTCGGCGCCGGCCGTGCCGCACTCGGCACTGACCTGTCCAGCGCCATGCTGGAAGCCGACGGCCTGGTCAACACCACCCCCATCGGCATGGCCAAGCTGCCAGGCACCCCGGTGCCGGCAGAACTGCTGCGGCCTGAACTGTGGGTGGCGGAAATCATCTACTTCCCGCTGGAAACCGAACTGCTGCGCGACGCCCGCGCCCTCGGCTGCCGCACCCTGGACGGCGGCACCATGGCGGTGTTCCAGGCGGTGAAGGCCTTTGAACTCTTCAGCGGTATGGCCGCGAACGCGCCACGGATGATGGCCCACTTCGCCAGCCTGAATGGCTGACCACATCCGCACCTCGTAGGTTGGGCTGAGCGCAGCGAAGCCCAACATTTCCAGCTTCGGCTCCGCGTTGGGCTTCGCTTGGCTCAGCCCAACCTACACGCCGGCATCCAGCACCGGCTTGAGGAGCGCCTGCGCCTCGTACAGGGGCGTCAGGTAGCGCTGGCGCATCTCGTCGCCGCTCATGCGCGAAGCATGGGTGGTGATGGTGAGGGTGGCCTTGAGTTCGCCCTTGCGGTTGGTCAGCGGCACGCCGAGCACACACATGCCCGCCTCGTATTCCTGGTCGACTACCGAATAGCCCTGGGCGCCCACCTTGCGCAGTTCTTCCTTCAACTCCTCGATGCCGGTACGGGTAAAGGGCGTCCGCTGGCGCGGCTCCACCCGCGCGAAGTAGGCATCCAGCTCCTCCTCTGAAAACGCCGCCAGCCAGATGCGCCCGCTGGCGGTGCAGTACATGGGCATGCGCGAGCCGGGGCGGATGGACAGCGAGGCGATATGGCTGTAGCGGCTGCGCACGATATGAACGATGTCGTCGCCGTCGCGCAGGCCCACCGACACATGCTCCTGGGTGGTCCGCGCCACCTGCTCGACTATCGGCCGCAGCATGCGCGGCAGCTGCGCCGAATCCACATAAGCCTGACCGATGCGCAGCGCCTTGGCGGTCAGCCAATAGTGGCGCCCGTCGGTCTCGGCGAAGCCTTCGTGCACCAAGGTCAGCAGGAAGCGCCGCGCAGCGCTCTGGGTCAGTCCCGACATGGCGGCTGCCTGCGGCACCGACAGGCGCGGGTGGTCCTCGCTGAACAGCTGCATCAATGCCAGGCCCTTCTGCAGCCCCGCAATCAGGTCGCGCTGGTGGATGACCGGCGTCTTCATTCCCTACTCCCCTGTCCGGTTAATTTGCCTTTCCGTAGGGTGCGCCGTGCGCACCGGAAGCCCGCGCAGAAGATGCGGTGCGCGCAGCGCACCCTACAAGGAACCCAGCCAGCTGATTTCGCCGACTGGTGCGATTATCGCAACCTCATTACGATTAACAACCAAAACGCCATTCTGGTTCATTGGCTGGCCCTGGGCCGCTGGCAATACTGCCGGCACAACAACAAGCCCAGGAGATCAGCATGATCCGTGGTTCGACCCAACTGGTGGCCATCATCGGCCGCCCCATCGCCCAGGTGAAATCGCCGGAAAACTTCAACGCCTGGTTCGCAAGCAACGATCAGGACCTGGCGATGATCGCCGTGGACATGGCCGAAAAGAACCTGCCCGCCTTCATCGACGCCCTGCGCGGCTGGAACAACTTGCGCGGCTGCGTGGTGACTGTGCCCTACAAACAGGTGCTGGCCGGGCAACTCGACGCGCTCAGCCCGCGCGCCGCCGCATTGTGCTCGGTGAACGTGATCCGCCGCGGGGCAGATGGCCGCCTGCTGGGCGACAACGTCGATGGCGAAGGCTTTCTCAAGGCCACCCGCGCCCATGGCTTCCAGCCTGCCGGTCAGCGGGCGCTGGTGGTGGGTTCGGGTGGCGTCGGCGCGGCCATCGCCTATGCGCTCTGCGAAGGCGGCGTGCGCCAGCTGGTGATCGCCGACCTCGACAAACCCCGCGCCGAAGCCCTCGCAGACCTCCTGCGTAGCGCCTTCCCGCAGTTGGAAATCGGCAACCGGTACCCAAGCCTTGAAAACTTCGACCTGGTGGTGAACGCCACGCCGGTGGGCATGGGTGGCACTGGCGAGATGCCCCTGCCCGGCCTGCTGCTGGAAACGCTTTCTCCAGGCGCCCTGGTGGCCGATGTGGTGACCAATCCGGTCGTCACGCCCTTCCTCGAATTCGCCCGCGACCTTGGTTGCCGCATCCAGACCGGCCCGGAGATGGCCCGCGCGCAGATGGGCAATCTCGGCGCCCATATGGGCGTGATGCCCCTGGATGCCTGAGGAGAGCCCCATGAACACAGCCGTCCAGCCACCCCGCACCGAGAACGTGGCGGGTACTTATGACCTGATCGTGCTCGGCAGCGGCGCCGCCGGTTTCGCCGCGGCCACCACCGCTGCCTGCAAGAGCCTCAAGGTGCTGATGGTGGAGAAGGCCGCCAGCTTCGGCGGCACCTCGGCCATATCCGGTGGCGCCGTCTGGATCCACGACAGTGACCAGGCCCGCGCCGCCGGCATCCAGGACAGTCCGAAGGCCATCCGCACCTACCTGCGCAAGACCATAGGTCCCGGCTACAACGCCGAACTGGTGGACGCCTTCATCGAGCATGGCCGCGAGGCGCTGCACTTTCTCGAAACCCACACGGACCTGGCCTACGCCCTGCGTCCCTTCTCGCCGGACTACTACCCGCTGGAGGAAGGCGCTACCGACCGTGGCCGCGCGCTGGAGATGGTGGAGTACGACGGCCGACGCTTGGGTGAGCGCTTCAAGGACCTTCGCCGGCCGCCGGAAGGCATGCTGCTGTTTGGCGGCATGATGGTGAACCGCGTCGATATCCAGCACTTCCTCAGCGTCCGTCGCTCGCCCAGGTCGCTCTGGCATTGCCTGAAGCTGCTGGCCCGCTACGGCCGGGACCGCCTTGGCTACGACCGCGGCACGCGCCTCACCGTGGGCAATGCCTTGATCGCCCGCCTGGCCACCACCGCCTTCGCCAAGGGCGTCGAGCTGTGGCTGAATTGTGGCGCCGATTCGCTGATCCTCGACCAGGGCTGCGTCTGCGGCGTGCGGGTACGCAAGGAAGGCCGGTTGCTCCACCTGCACGCTCGCGCCGGCGTGGTCTGCGCCATGGGCGGCTTCGCCGCCGGCGAGCAGGCCGCGCAGTTCCGCCCGGACACCGGCAGCGACCACCTGACCATGTCGCCGGCGACCAACGATGGCGCCGCCCTGGCTCTGGGCGCCGAAGTCGACGCGGCCACCGGCCAAGGCATGGCGGCCAACTTCTTCTGGGCGCCGGTTTCGCAGTTGCGTCGGCCCGGCGGGGAGCTGGAGCGCTTCCCCCACCTGGTCACCGACCGCGCCAAGCCGGGGATCATCGCGGTGAACCGCGCGGGCCGGCGCTTCACCAACGAGGCGAACTCCTACCATAGCTTCGTCCAGGCCATGCAGCGGGAAGGCAATTCGCCCTGCTGGCTGATCTGCGATGCCGAGGCCATGGGCCGTTACGGCATGGGCCTGGCGCGACCGAGCCCGGTGGACAACAGCGCCCTGATCGACGCCGGCTACCTGTTCCGCGCCGATACCCCGGAGCAGCTGGCCCGCGCCCTTGGCGTCGACCCGCAAGGCCTTGCCGCCACCCTGGCGCGCCACAACGAGGATGCCCGCGCTGGCCAGGACCGCCAGTTCGGCAAGGGCGCCACCAGCTACAACCAGTCCCTGGGCGATCCGCATCACCAACCCAACCCCTGCCTGGCGCCGCTCATCACGGCCCCCTGGTACGCCATCCGCCTGCATACCGGCGACCTGGGCTCGGCGCGCGGCCTGCTGACCGACGCCAACGCCAACGTGCTCGACCGCCGGGGCGCCCCCATCGCCGGCCTCTATGCCGCCGGTAACGACATGAACTCGATCATGGACGGCACCTATCCCGGCCCCGGCATCACCATCGGCCCGGGCCTGACCTTCGGCTACCTGGCCGCCTGCCATGCCGCCAAACACCTGCAATCCCAATGCTGAGGAATCCCCATGTATTACGAACTGCGCACCTACACCATCAAGCCCACCAGGCTGGCCGACTGGCTGGCGCTGTACCGCAGCCACTGCCTGGAACTGCAGACTGAGCACCTGGGCAAGCTGGTAGGTTTCTTCACCACCGAGTTCGGCGAGGCCAACCAGGTGGTGCACATCTGGGCCTACGAGAGCCTCGACGATCGCGCCGAGCGGCGCGCGAAGATGGCGGCGGACCCGCGCTGGGCCGAGTTCGGCCGCCTGAACAAGGAGTTGGATGCCGTGGTGCATCTCGAGTCGCGCCTGATGCGCCCCACCGCCTTCTCGCCGCTGCAGTGAGCGCCATGACCGAACACCACTGCGACGTGCTGGTGATCGGCTCCGGCGCCTCCGGCCTGGCGGCGGCGGTCACCGCTGCCCACCAGGGCCTGAAGGTTCTGGTGGCGGAGAAGTCCGGCCAGTTCGGCGGGACCAGCGCCTGGTCCGGCGGCTGGCTGTGGATACCGCGCAACCCGCTGGCCCGGGCCGAGGGCCTGGAAGATTCGGAGCAGGCGGTGGAAAGCTATCTGCGTACCGAACTGGGCGTGGAGCAACTGGACGAGCGCCTGCGAGCCTTCCTTCGCCGCGGCCCGGAAATGGTGGAGTTCTTCCAGAACCACACCCATGTGCAGTTCTATTCGGGCAGCCGCATGCCGGACATGCATGACTCGCCCGGGGCTGTGAATGGCGGGCGCTCCCTCTGCGCCTTGCCCTTCGACGGTCGCCAGCTCGGGGCCTGGCTCGATACCCTGCGCCCGCCGCTGGACCTGATCAGCCTGGGCGGCATGGGCATAGCCGGCGGCGCCGACCTGGCACATTTCCTCGATGCCAGCCGCTCGCCGCGCGCGGCCCTATACGTCGCCGGCCGCCTACTGCGGCACTGGCGCGACCGTCTGCTGCATGGCCGTGGCCTGCACCTGGTCAACGGCAATGCCCTGGTGGCGCGTCTGCTGCGCAGCGCCCTGGACCTGGGCGTGGGCCTGGAAGCCAATGCACCGGCCCTGGCGCTGCTGCGCGAAGGCGAACGGGTGGTGGGCGCGGAACTGGAACTGGCTGGCAAGCGGGCAAAGGTCAGGGCGAGCCGTGGCGTGGTGCTGGCTTGCGGCGGCTTTTCCCATGACCCGCAACGCATCGGCGAGCTGTTCGGCCACAGGCATCTTTCCGCCGCGCCGCCGACCAACACGGGCGACGGCCTACGCCTGGGTGAAGCGGTCGGCGCCCGGGTCGCCGCCGATCTCGCCAGCCCCGCCGCCTGGGCGCCGGTCTCGCGGGTGCCGCGGGCAGACGGCAGCATCAGCGGCTTCCCGCACCTGATGGAACGCGCCAAGCCGGGATTCATCGCCGTGCTCCGCAACGGCCGACGCTTCACCAACGAGGCCGATTCCTACCATGACTTCATGAATGCACTGTTCAACGCGACACCAGCCGGGGAAGAACCGGCTGCCTGGCTGATCTGCGACCACCGCGCGCAACGCCGCTACGGCATCGGCTGGGCCCGGCCCTTTCCCTTCCCCAACCGGCCCTATGTGCGCAAAGGCTACCTGCACAAAGCTGAGAACCTGGACGAACTGGCCCGGCAATGCGGCCTGGATGGGCGGCAACTGGAGGCGACGGTGGCGGCCTTCAACGCCAACGCCGAGCGCGGCATGGACCCCGAGTTCGGCCGTGGCGCCTCGGCCTACAACCGCGCCCAGGGCGAAGCACGGCACGGCCCCAATCCGTCGCTTGGGCCGCTGCGCAAAGGGCCTTTCCATGCGGTGAAACTGGTGCCCGGCAGCCTCGGCACCTTCGCCGGGCTGCGCACCGACGCCTCGGCGCGAGCGCTGGATAGCCAGGGCGAGGTGATCCCCGGCCTGTATGTGGTGGGCAACGACATGGCCAGCGTCATGGGTGGGCACTACCCCAGCGGCGGGATCACCCTGGGGCCGGGAATGACCTTCGGCTACCTGGTGGGCCTTGCGCTCGCCGCCGGTGACCTCAGGCCTGCAGGTAACGCAGCACCGACTCGCAGATCATCTCCTTGTGCCGCGCCTTGACCTGCTCGTCGGTGAGGTCGATCTGGAAGATCTCGCCGAAGGTATTGCGGTTGGAGACACGGTAGAAGCAGAACGAGCTGATCAGCAGGTGCAGGTCCAGGGCGTTCAGGCCGGGGCGGAACACCCCCTCGGCCTCGCCGCGGCGGAGGATCTCGCCGAGGGCGTCGAGGACGGTGGTGCTCATGGAGCGGATGGCGGTGGACTGCTTGACGTATTCGCCATGGTGGATGTTCTCGATGCTGACGATGCGCACGAAATCCACGTTGCGGTCGTGGTGGTCGAAAGTGAACTCCACCAGGCGGCGGATGGCTTCGCGGGGTTCCAGCTCGGCCAGGTGCAGCTTGCCTTCGGTGCTGCGGATGTCGCCGTAGAGCTTCTCCAGCACTTCGACGTAGAGCTGCTCCTTGCTGCCGAAGTAGTAGTAGATCATTCGCTTGGAGGTCTGCATGCGCTCGGCGATGGCGTCCACCCGGGCGCCGGAAAGGCCCTGCTGGACGAACTCGGCGACGGCCGCCTGGAGGATGTTCTCGCGGGTTTTCTCCGGATTGTTCTTGCGCCCTTTGCGGGGAGCCTCTGCGGGCAGGTCTTGGAGTTCGGCGGTAATGGTCATCTTGGGCTCACGGCCAGCGGAAACTGGATCGATTATGGGCTGGGCGGCGGCCGTTAGGAAGCCTGGCGCGGGCACCGCACCAGGCTTCCCCGCGGTCTACAGCCTGGCCTTGGCGGCGGCACCGCTGCGCGCCTTGGCCATGGCCGCCAGGCGCACCGCGACGTTGGCCGCGCCGTAGCCGGCATAGCCGTTCTTGCGCTGCAGGATCTCGAAGAAGAAGCGACCCTCGAACGGCTCGGTATAGACGTGGAACAGTTCGCCGCCCTGGGTATCGCGGTCGTAAAGCACGTTGTAGTAGGCCAGTTCGCTGAGGAACTCGTCGTCGAAGTCGAAGCGCGCCGCCAGGTCGTCGTAATAGTTCAGCGGGATGTCCAGCAGTGGCACGCCGGCATCCTTGGCGCGGCTCACCTCGGCGAAGATGTCCTCGCAGGCGAAGGCGATATGGTGGGCGCCCGAGCCGCGATAGCTGGACAGCGCGTGGGAGATGGCGGTGTTGCGGTTCTCCGAGACGTTAAGCGGCAGGCGGATGCTGCTGCAGCGGCTGCGGATGGCACGGCTCTTCACCAGGCCGTAGGGGTCGGGCAACACCACTTCGTCATCGGCTTCGAAGTCCAGCACGCTCTTGTAGAACAGCACCCAGTTATCCAGGCCGTCGGCCGGCAGGGCCATGGCCATATGGTCGATGCGCTGCAGCTTGCCGCCCTGGCTGGCCTTGGGGTCGAGGATGAAGTCGCTGTCATAGATGGTCTGGCCCGCGGGCGCCTGCTCCACCAGGTAGATCAGGCTGCCGTCCGGCGCGCGCACAGCCGGGATTTCCCGCTCGTTGGGCCCCACCAGGCCGCGATAGGGCTGGCCCTTGAACTCGCGGGCGCGCTCCAGGGCACTGGCGCTGTCCTTCACCCGCAGCGCCGTGGCGCAGAGCGACGGGCCATGGGCTTCGAAGTAGCCATGGGCGAAGGAATAGGGTTCGGCGTTAAGGACGATATTGATGTCGCCCTGGCACAGCAGGCTCACTGCCTTGGAACGGTGCTGGCCGGCGCGGGCGAAGCCCAGACACTCCAGCCAGCCGGCGAGCTTGGCGCCCTGGGCCTCGTCCACGGCGAACTCGAGGAACTCCACGCCGTCGTAGCGGCTGGCCGGCGGCGGCGAGAAGAGGATGTCGAGGTTGGCCGGAGGCGTTGGGTCCTTGGCCAGCAGCTTGCGAGTCTTCTCTTCCAGGTACAGCAGCGAGCGCAGACCGTCGGCGGCATTGCCCCGCGGTGGCGCGGCGCGGAAGCCGTCGTTGAAGATCTCCAGCGACAGTGGACCGCTGTAGCCGCTGCGGATGATGGGCGCGAGGAAGCCCGGCAGGTCGAACTCACCCTGGCCGGGGAAGCAGCGGAAATGCCGGCTCCACTCCAGCACGTCCATGGCCAGCAGCGGCGCGTCGGCCATTTGCACGAAGAAGATCTTGTCGCCGGGAATCTCGGCGATGCCGCTCGGATCGCCCTTGATCGACAGGGTGTGGAAGCTGTCCAGCAGCACGCCCAGGGCCGGATGGTCGGCTTGGCGCACCAGGTTCCATACCTGCTGCCAGCTGTTCACGTGACGGCCCCAGGCCAGGGCCTCGTAGCCGATGCGCAGGTTGCGCGCGCCGGCGCGCTCGGCCAGCAGGCGCAGGTCATCGACGAGGATTTCCTCATCCGCCAGGGCGTCGGGCTGGACGTTGCTGCACACCAGCACCAGGTCGGTGCCCAGTTCCTGCATCAGGTCGAACTTGCGCTCGGCGCGGTCGAGATTCTTCTGCAGGCGATCACGGCGGCAGCCTTCGAAGTCGCGAAAGGGCTGGAACAGTGTGATGGCGATACCGAGGTCGGCGCACATCTGGCGGATTTCGCGGGGGCTGCCGTCGTAGTACAGCAGGTCGTTCTCGAAGATCTCGACACCGTCGAAACCGGCGGCGGCGATGGCCTCGAGTTTTTCCGGCAGGGTACCGCTCAGGGAGACGGTGGCAATGGAACGCTGCATGCTTCAGCTCCTTGTGGGTGGGCGCCGGCTCTGCGGTCAGCGGCAAGAACAGGTTGGTGCGGCGGATAACCTGTGGGGGCGAATTCATTCGCTAAGGGCAGCGCAGCTGCCCCCACGAACATCGATTGCCGAACCTTCGGTCCGGTCAGCGAATGAATTCGCCCCCACAAAAGAAGCCCGAAAGTCTTGTTTCCGTGGCTGGATTGATTATTCGCGCGTAAAGTCAGCGCAGCAATTCACAATGTACGAACCAGTTAGTTTTGTGTTCGATTAACGAACAAAAGGCCGGTTATCGAATTGACGCTTTTTCGATCACTGCGCAACATGAACCCCAGGTTGCAGGCAACCGACCGGACGGCATCACTGCCAGCCCAGTCATCTGGAAGGCCCTGCGCTAGCACGCCAAGCGTCACGACACATAACAATTTCAAGAAACGGGTACCTGCTCATGCTCGCACTCAACGTTCTACCAGCCTGCACTCCCCCTTCCCGCTCTCCTTCTGCAGCGTCGCCGGTCATTTCGACCCAGGTGCGCAGTCCGCGTGCCGCCGCGCCGCACTCCGAATAACCCGGGCTTCCTCGGCGCTCCGGCGCAGCAACCCGGTCAACCGGCCGCCAGCCACCTTCAAGGACGATCCGCCAGCCCTGGCGCAGATCGCCCCTTCGCACACCGCCACAACGGCGTAGCGAGAAGGAAATGGCACCCGAGACGAGTCGAAGACCGACTGGCGAACCAGTCACAGAACGGAAGGCAAAACAACAATGATCCAGTCTCAAACCGCCCGCATCGCTCCTGATCCCGCCCTCCACCAGGGCGGCATGTTCGGCAAGGTCCGCAGCGCCATGGCCGTCGGCAAGATGCGCTGGGGCATGCTCGCCCTGGTGTTCTTCGCCACCACCCTGAACTACATCGACCGTGCCGCCCTCGGCGTGATGCAGCCCATCCTTGCCGAGAAGATGAGCTGGACGGCGATGGACTACGCCAACATCAACTTCTGGTTCCAGGTCGGCTACGCCATTGGCTTCGTGCTGCAGGGCCGCTTTATCGACAAGGTCGGCGTCAAGCGCGCCTTCTTCCTCGCCGTGCTCCTCTGGAGCTTCGCCACCGGCGCCCACGGCCTGGCCACCTCGGCTGCCGGTTTCATGGTCTGCCGCTTCATCCTCGGCCTGACCGAAGCCGCCAACTACCCGGCCTGCGTGAAGACCACCCGCCTCTGGTTCCCGGCCGGCGAACGCGCCCTGGCCGCCGGCATCTTCAACGCCGGCACCAACGTCGGCGCCATGGTCACCCCCGCCCTGCTGCCGCTGATCCTCAGCGTCTGGGGCTGGCAGGCCGCTTTCATCGGCATGGGCTGCCTGGGCGTGATCTGGCTGGTGTTCTGGTCGCTCAACTACTTCAACCCGGACGAGCATCCGAAGGTGAAGCAGTCCGAACTGGACTACATCAACCAGGCCGTCGAGCCCGAGCCGGTCAAGGTGCCCTTCTCCCGCATCCTGCGCATGCGCGGCACCTGGGCCTTCGCCCTGGCCTACTCGATCACCGCGCCGGTGTTCTGGTTCTACCTCTACTGGCTGCCGCCCTTCCTCAACCAGCAGTACAACCTGGGCATCAGCGTGACCCAGATGGGCATCCCGCTGATGCTGATCTGGCTGACCGCCGACTTCGGCAGTGTGGGGGGCGGCATCCTCAGCTCCTGGCTGATCGGCCGTGGCGTCAAATCCACCACCGCACGCCTGTCCTCAATGCTGATCTTCGCCTGCACCATAGTCGGCGTGGTCTTCGCCGCCAACGCCAGCGGCCTGTGGGTCGCCGTACTGGCCATCGCCCTGGCAGTGGGTGCCCACCAGGCCTGGACCGCCAACATCTGGAGCCTGGTGATGGACTACACGCCCAAGCACCTGATGAGCACCGTGTTCGGCTTCGGCGGCATGTGCGCCGCGATCGGCGGCATGTTCATGACCCAGATAGTCGGCGGCGTGCTGACGGCCACCAATAACAACTACGCCGTGCTCTTCACCATGATCCCGGCCATGTACTTCATCGCCCTCACCTGGCTGTACTTCATGGCCCCGCGCAAGATCGAGCAGGCCGAAGGCTGATTCACCCTCGCGGAGGCCCGTCCGGGCCTCCGCCCCCCTCCTCCGCGTCACCCTCGCTTAACCCCCGGTCTCTCCAGAACACGCATCTGTGGGTGCGAATTCATACGAGAAAGCTCTGCCTCGCAGGCCTTTTTGGCAGGTCTGAGCCAGTAAACATCCACGTCTGAGGATCCTGGATTTGCCTCAAGCACCCGTGGAGGGAGCGGGATGGGCAGCCTTCCCATGTGGGGGCGAATTCATTCGCCCCCACAAAGAAATCCCGCCGTATCTCAGGCCCGCTTCTGCATCCAGGCGGCCGCCAGGCCACTGAGGCAGATGATGGCGATACCCACGAGCGTGGTCGCATCCGGGGTGTGGGAGAACAGGAGGAAGCCGAGCAACCCGGCGAAGACGATCTGGCAGTAGCCGAATGGCGCCAGCAGGGCCGGAGCGGCCAGACGGAAGGCCTGGGTGAGGAACAGGTGGGCGGCCATGCCGGCGCCGCCGAGGGCCAGCATCAGCAGGCCATGGCCCAGGCTCGGCAGCTTCCAGAAGAACGGCACCAGGGCGCTCATCACCAGGGTGTTGCACAGGCCGGCGAAGAAGTTGCTGGTGGTGGGGCTGTCGTATGCGGCCAGCTTGCGGGTGAGCAACTGATAGAAGCAGAAGCCCAGCGCCGAACCGAACGGAAGCAGGATGGCCGGGGTGAACAGCGCGCCGCCAGGATGGACGACGACCAGCACGCCGACGAACCCCAGGACCACTGCGGCCCATTGGCCAAGACTGACCTGTTCCTTCAGCAAGGGTGCCGACAGTGCAGTCACCAGCACCGGGGCGAGGAAGTTGACCGCCGTGGCCTCCGCCAGCGGGATGTGCTGCAGGCCGGCAGTGAACAGCAGGCTGGTACTGAGCAGGCTCAGCGCCCGCAGCACCTGCAGCAGCGGCCGGCGGGTGCGCAGAACGCGAAAGCCCGCCTGGGGCACGAAGATCGCGGTCATCAGCAGCGTGTGCACCAGGTAGCGCGCCCAGATCACCATGATCACCGGATACAGGCCGCCAAGGTATTTGGACAGGGCGTCATGCCCGGCGAAGAGGAAGGTGGCCAGGACCACCAGCAGGATGCCCCGCAGCGGTTGGTTGGCTCCGGATAGCGGGGTACTGAGGCTCATCGGCTTCTCGAAAAAAACGCGGCCCAGCCGGCCGCGCAAGGGTGAATCTCAGAGTTGGCCGAGCAAGACCCGGGCCTTGTCCATTGCCATCCGGGCGCGGTCGAGGGCGCTGACGCCCTGCTCCATCAACTGGCGTGTGGGGATTTCCAGGCTCAGCGGGATGTCCGCCGGCAAGGTGCGCAGCAGGCCGAGAAGATCGCTGTCGCCATCGCCGGGGAAGCGCCGCTCGTTGCGTGCCTGGCGGAGGATTTCATCCATGTCGTCCGGGCGCGGCCCAGCCACATCGCAGAGCTGGGCGTAGCGCAGGCGCGCCGGGGCCACCGCCGCCAGGTCTTCCAGGCGCGAGGCCGAACGATTGAAGTGAAAGGCATCCACCAGCACGCCCCCGTTGGCGCGGCGGGCATTTTCGACGATGCGTACCGCCTGGGTCAGGTCGCGGGCGTCGGTCCAGGGCATGAACTCCAGGCTGGGATGCATGCCGTACTGGCCGGCCAGGTCGCAGAAGGCGGCGAAGTTATCGGTCAGGCGCGTCTCGTCACCATCGTTGCCGGCCACCAGCACGTCCGTGGCGCCGAACTCGGCTCCGGCCGCCAGTACGGCCTCGAAGTCCGCCACGCGGGTTTCCGGCTTCAGTCGCAGTATCTCGATGTCCATCACGCGCACACCGGTATCCCTCAGGCGCTCCAGGGTCTGGCGCCGCAACCCGGCGTCGGCTACCAGCGGGAAGTGGTACTCCTCGGGCGTGGCCGGCACCAGGCGCAGGCCCACATGGCTGTAGCCGGTGCGAGCGGCCACTTCCACCATGTCTGGCGGGGAGAGTTCGAGTACGGTCAGGGCGGCGAGGGAAAAGATGCGGTCAGTCATGTTCTTCTCGGAATCCAGTTCCATAATTGGAATTGCGATATTTAGAACCTGGTTCCAGTTTATCGCAAGAAGAAAATGATCAAGGGGCGATCACGCGCCCTGTGGTGAGGATTTGCAGGAAAACGACGTATTTCGTGGTGGCGATATCAACCGCTAAGCAGGCCACAGGCCTGCCGATCGCCAGGGGCAGCTGCGCTGCCCATAGCGAATGAATTCGCCCCCACAAACAGACGGACTCTCAGAAGAACTCGGAAGCCTGGCTCGCCGCCGAAAGCTCGGCTGCGGCCTCCAGCAGGTGCGGCGCCACGTCATGCAGGCGCGCTTCCGGCAGGCGCGCGCTGGGGCCAGCGACGCTGAGCACGCCAATGGTCTTGCCACTGCGCGGGTCGCGGACCACGGCGGCCAGGGCCGACGTGCCAACCGCCGAACTCTCGACTACCCAGGCATAGCCATGCTCGCGGGCCAGGCGCAGGCGCTCCAGCAGTTCGATATTGGAACGCGGTGCGTTGGGACCGAAGTCGGCCGGGTCGGCCACGCCCTGACGCTCCACCAGCACCAGGGCTTCCGCATCGCTCAGGCTGGCCAGCCAGGCGTGGCCGGACGCCGTGTAGAACAGCGGCGCATCGCGGCCCATATCGGGGTCATAACGCAGGCCGGAGCGCGCGCCCTGGGATTTGACTATCCAGGTCAGGCGGTCGCCGTCGATCACCCCCAGGCGCACCAGTTCGCCGGTCTCCTGGGCCAGGCGGTCGAGGATCGGCTGGACGATGTCCGCGCCGCTGCTGGCGAGGTAGCGGAAGGCCATGGCCACCAGCCTAGTGGACAGCTGGTAACGGCTGTTCTCCTCGTTCTGCCGCACGTAACCGAGGCGGATCAGTTCAGCGAGCATGCGGTGGGTGGCGCTCTTGGGGATATCCAGCTCATCCGCCAGGCTCTGCATGGGCAGCCCGCGGGGGTCGCTGGTGAGGCGTTCGAGAAGGTTGAAGGCGCGTTCGATCTGGCTACCGGCCATGGGCAATGATCCTGAGGAGTGTTCGCCGATTCTAGAAGACAAGCACTCCCCTTAGAAACCTGGAACTCCAGCAGCCTGTTTAGCCGGCTCAGTCACGAAAATGTACGGAATAGTTAGTTGTTGTTCGATTATCGAACAGAAGCGCTCTGGATGAATTGAACACCGCGGCGGCAGCTTTCACTATCGGTCCCAGGTTCGAAGCGTTGCCGCAACCAGCCTGCGACCCCAGCAACGCTTCGCGCCTTTCGCCATAAATACAAGAAAGGTCCATAGCGATGCTTCAGCCCCAACCATCCCATGCCTCGCCACCCGCCTCCGGGTATGCCTTCGACCGCTGCTCGCCGTTCGCCTCCATCGGACTGGTCCAACTGGCCAGCGACGAGTTCCTCTGCGACCGCCTGCAACGCAGCCTGCAGCGCCTGAGCGCCTTGCGCAAAGCCCGCTAGCGCCGCCGAAATCCCGACCGACCCACATTCGCGCAAAACGCCGCGAAGGGCCTTGTGCGCACCTGAAAACAACAATCACAGAGGCAAGATCGAGCATGAAATCCACCAGCAGCAGCCAGGCACTCCGCTATGCCCCCAGCCTCCTCGCCGCCGCAGTCGCGCTGGGCACCATGCCCGCCCAGGCTACCGAGGAGGCCGGTTTCGTCGAAGACGCCACGGCGACCCTGAATCTGCGCAACTTCTATATCAATCGCAATTTCGTAGGCGACTCCGCTACCCAGGGCAAGGCCGAGGAATGGACCCAAAGCTTCATCCTCGACGCCCGCTCCGGATTCACCCAAGGCACGGTGGGTTTAGGCGTCGACATGCTCGGCCTGCTTTCGGTCAAGCTCGATGGCGGCCGTGGCACCAAGGGCACGCAGCTGTTGCCGGTGCATGACGACGGCCGCCCCGCCGACGACTTCGGCCGACTGGCTGTGGCCGGCAAGATGCGCATCTCCAACACCGAGCTGAAGGTGGGCGAATGGATGCCGGTACTTCCGATCCTGCGCGCCGACGACGGCCGCTCCCTGCCGCAGACCTTCCAGGGCGGTCAGGTCACCTCCAAGGAAATCGACGGCCTGACCCTCTACGGCGGCCAGTTTCGCGGCAACAGCCCACGCAATGACGCGAGCATGGAAGACATGTTCATGAACGGCCGAGCCGCCTTCACTTCCGATCGTTTCAATTTCGTCGGTGGCGAGTACAGCTTCAATGACGACCGCACCCTGGTGGGCCTGTGGAACGCCCAGCTGAAGGACATCTACGAGCAGCAGTTCGTCCAACTGGTGCACAGCCAGCCGATCGGCGACTGGACGCTGGGCGCCACCCTCGGCTACTTCACCGGCAAGGAAGATGGCAGTGCCCAGGCCGGCGACCTGGACAACGACACCTGGTCCGGCCTGTTCTCCGCCAGGTACGGCGCCAACACCTTCTATGTCGGCCTGCAGAAAGTCAGTGGCGACGATGCCTGGATGCGGGTCAATGGCACCAGCGGCGGCACCCTGGCCAACGACAGCTACAACTCCAGCTACGACAACGCCGGCGAGCGCTCCTGGCAGCTGCGCCACGACTACAACTTCGCCGCCCTGGGCGTGCCCGGCCTGACGCTGATGAACCGCTATATCAGTGGCGACAATGCGCATGTCGGGACGGTCACTGATGGCGAGGAATGGGGCCGCGAAAGCGAACTGGCCTACGTGGTGCAGTCCGGCGCCTTCAAGGCTCTCAGCTTCAAGTGGCGCAACTCCAGCATGCGCCGCGACTGGGGTAGCAACACCAGTTTCGACGAGAACCGGCTGATCATCTCCTACCCGCTCTCGTTGCTCTGAACCTTTGGTAAGTGTGCTTTGACTATCTTGGCCCGCCTTCTGGCGGGCTTTTTTATTGTGCTGACCTCGACCCTACGAGAGATAGGTGTTCGCTAATCGGCCATTAGCTGGGTTGTCGCCTTGGTCGATCAACAAGTCGACCATAGAATATGGAACCACGTTCCATTAATTAAGGAATTGCCCGATGCCTGCCGAAAGTCCCACTCAACACAACCTCGATTGCGACCTGCTGGTCATAGGCTCAGGCGCGGCAGGCCTCGCCGCCGCGGTCACCGCCGCCCATCACGGGCAGCGGGTGGTGCTGGTGGAGAAGGATCCGGTATTCGGCGGCGCCACCGCATGGTCCGGCGGCTGGATGTGGGTGCCGCGCAATCCCCTGGCCCGCCGCGCCGGCATCGAAGAAGACATCGAACAGCCACGCACCTACCTGCGTCATGAGCTGGGTGAGCAGTACCGGCCGGAAATGGTGGATGCCTTCCTCGAAGCCTGTCCGGAAATGGTCGGCTTCTTCGAGCAGCACACCGCGCTGCAGTTCGTCGACGGCAACGGCATCCCGGATATGCATGGCGACACGCCCGGCGCCGCCACCGGTGGTCACCAGGTGATTGCCGCCCCCTATGACGCCCGCGAAGTCGGCGCCCTGCTGCCACGCTTGCGCAAGACAATGCGCGCAACCTCTTTCATGGGCATGCCGATCATGGCTGGCTCCGACCTTGCTGCATTCCTCGGCATGACCCGCTCGCTTCGCGCCTTCATCCATGTCACCCGGCGCTTCACTGCCCACCTCTACCACTTGGCCCGTCATGGCCGTGCCATGCACCTGGTCAACGGCGTGGCGCTGGTCGCGCGCCTGGCCAAGTCCGCCGACGACCTGGGCGTGCGGCTGCTGGAGTCAGCGCCGGCGCGGCGGCTGATCATCGTCGACGGCCAGGTGCGCGGCGCGGTGGTGGAGCACAATGGAGCCGAACTGGCCATCCGCGCCAGCGCCGTGGTGCTCGCCGCTGGTGGCTTCCCCAATGACCCGGCACGGCGGCGGGCCATGTTCCCCCGCGATGCCAGCGGCCACGACAACCTCGCCCTGCCCCCGCTCGCCTGCGCCGGCGACGGCTTGCGTCTGGGAGAATCGGCGGGTGGCGTGGTGGCCGACGATCTCAAGTCCCCGGTGGCCTGGGCGCCGGTATCCAGGGTGCCCTACCCCGACGGCACGGTCGGCCACTTCCCGCACATCATCGACCGCGGCAAGCCGGGGATCATCGGCGTGCTCGCCAATGGTAGGCGCTTCGTCAACGAGGCCGGCGGTTATTACGACTATGTCGCCGCCATGCTCGAGACGGTGCCGGAGGGCGAAGAGCCCTGCTCCTGGCTGATTTGCGACCACCGCTTCCAGCGCCGCTACGGGCTGGGCTTTGCCCGCCCGGCGCCCGTGCCGCTCTGGCCGCAACTGCGTAATGGCTACCTCAAGCGTGGCAACAGCATCGAGCAGCTGGCCCGCGAATGCAGCATCGATCCGGTGGGCCTGGCCAGGACCGTTGCCGAGTTCAACCAGCATGCCCGCCAGGGCGAGGACCCGGCCTTCCGCCGGGGCAGCACGCCGTTCAACCGCAGGAACGGCGACGCGCTGCATACCGGCCCCAACCCCTGCGTGGCGCCAATCGAGCAGGGCCCCTTTTACGCGGTGAAAGTGCAGCCAGGCTGCTTCGGTACCTTCGCCGGCCTGCGTACCGACGGTAATGCGCGGGTACTCGACATCGCCGGCAAGCCCATCCCCGGCCTCTATGCAGCCGGCACGGATATGGCCAGCGTGCTGGGCGGGCACTACCCCTCCGGCGGGATCAACCTGGGGCCGGCGATGACCTTCGGCTATATCGCCGGGAAGCATGTGGCCGGGGTCTGATTGGCCCGGGGGCAGCTGCGCTGCCCTTGGCGAATGAATTCGCCCCTACACGGACAAGTACCCTGCATGTATCGCCGCCCGGAATCTCGCTTTTCTTGTGGGGGCGAATTCATTCGCTAAGCAGGCCGCAGGTCTGCCTTACACGTCCCAATGGGGCAGCTGTGCTGCCCTTGGCGAATGAATTCGCCCCCACAGGGATAAGCACCCTACAAGCTTCTCCCGAGCCAAAAAAACGCCGCCCGGATGCGTGGTCCGGGCGGCGTTGTTGCTGGGCGCCTTGTAGGGGCGAATGCATTCGCCAAGGGCCGCCGCGCGGCCCCATTCGAGGTCGATGCGCAGGCCTTCGGCCTGCCTGGCGATTGAATTCGCCCCTACAGGGATTCCACCCCCAACTCGTCCCACACGGCCTCGGCCAGGTGGAAGGTGGCGTTGGCCGCCGGTATGCCGCAGTAGATGGCGCTCTGCATGATCACTTCCTTGATCTCGTCGCGGGTCACGCCATTGTTCTTCGCGGCGCGCAGGTGCAGCTTCAGTTCGCCCTCTCGGTTCATGCCGATGAGCATGGCGATGGTGATCAGGCTGCGGGTATGGCGCGGCAGGCCCGGGCGGGTCCAGATATCACCCCAGGCATGGCGAGTGATCATTTCCTGGAATTCTTCATTGAAGGGCGTCAGGTTCTGCAGGCTGCGGTCCACATGGGCGTCGCCCAATACTGCGCGGCGCACCTGCATGCCGGCTTCGTAGCGTTCTTTTTCGTCCATCTTCGACTCCGAATCGGGATGTGCGGTGCGCGCAGCGCACCCTACGGCGATGTAGGGTGCGCCGTGCGCACCAGCGGGGTCATTGGGTCAGGAACGCCAGAACCCGCTGGCTGAAGTCATCGCCGGCCTGGACGTTGGACAGGTGCGCGGCGTGGAACTCCACCAGCTCGGCGCCACGGATGCGTTCCTGCATGAAGCGCCCGTGTTCTGTGGTGGTCACCGGATCGCCGCTGCCGCAGACGACCAGGGTCGGCACGCTGATGCTGCCAAGCTGCTCGCGATAGTCCGCATCGCGCACGGCGGCGCAGTTGGCGGCGTATCCCTCGGGCGACGTCTGCGCCAGCATGCCGACGATGGGCTCGACCTTGGCCGGCTCAGCCTCGGCGAATTCCGCGGTGAACCAGCGGGAGATGGAGGCATCGCGCAGGTCGCGCATGGCCTGGGCGCCACCGGCGAGCACGGTGTCGATGCGTGGGTTCCAGACTTCGGGGCTGCCGATCTTGGCAGCGGTGTTGCACAGCACCAGGCGCTGGAGGCGCTCGGGGGCGTTGATGGCCAGCCACTGGCCGATCAGGCCGCCCATGGACAGGCCGCAGAAGCTGGCCTTGGCGATGTCCAGCGTGTCCAGCAGGGCCAGCACGTCACGGCCCAGCTGCTCGATGCTGTAGGGGCCTTCGCTGACCACGGACTGGCCATGGCCGCGGGTGTCATAGCGCAGCACCTGGAAGTGCTGGGTGAAAGCCGGGATCTGTGCGTCCCACATATGCAGGTCGGTGCCCAGGGAGTTGGACAGTACCAGCACCGGCGCGCCGGCCGGGCCTTCGAGTCGGTAGTTCAGGTCGCCATCGGCGAGGGTTACGGCAGGCATGTAAAGCTCCTAGCGCGAGAAATTCTTGTGGTCGGCAACGGCGCGTTCGACCCAGCGAAGCGCCTGTCCGAGGTAATGGGCCGGGTCGAGCAGGCGATCCAGCTCGGCGGCGGAAAGTTGCGCAGTGACTTCCGGATTGGCGCCCAGTACCTGGCGCAGATGGGCGCCCTCCTTCACCGCCTGGCGGCAGCACTGCTCCACCAGGTGATGAGCGGCGTCGCGGCCGATGCGCTGGGCGAGCGCGATGCTCACCGCCTCGGCCAGCACCAGGCCCTGGGTCAGGTCGAGGTTGCGGCACATACGCGCGGCATCCACTTCCAGTCCGGGGACGACCAGCAGCGCCTGTTGCAGCGCGCCGGAAACCAGGCAGCAGAGTTCGGGCAGGGTTTCCCATTCCGCATGCCAGAGACCGAGGCTGCGCTCGTGCTCCTGGGGCATGGCGGCGAACATGGTGGAGACCAGGCCCGGCGCGCGGGTGGCGGCGCCGATCAGCACCGCGGCGCTCACCGGATTGCGCTTGTGCGGCATGGTGGAAGAACCGCCCTTTCCGGGAGCGGACGGTTCGAAGACTTCCCCGGCCTCGGTCTGCATCAGCAGGCTGAGGTCGCGGCCGAGTTTGCCCAGGCTGCCGGCGATCAGGCCGAGCAGGCTGGCGAACTCCACCAGGCGGTCGCGCTGGGTGTGCCAGGGCTGGTCGGGCAGGTCCAGGTCCAGCTCGCGGGCCAGGGCCTCGGCCACCGGCCAGGCCTGCTCGCCGAGGGCGGCCAGGCTGCCGGAGGCGCCGCCGAACTGCAGGCAGAACAGACGCGGCTTCAGCTCGCCCAGGCGTTGGCGATGTCGGGTGACGGCGCCCAGTACCCCGGCCAGCTTCATGCCGAGGGTGACGGGCGTGGCCTGCTGCAGCCAGGTGCGGCCGGCGAGCGGCGTATCGGCGAAGCGCTCGGCTTGTACCGCCAGGGCTTCGGCAAGACCTGTGAGGTCCTGTTCGAGCAGTTCAGTGGCGGCACGAAGTTGCAGCACCAGGCCGCTATCCATGGCGTCCTGGCTAGTTGCGCCCAGATGCACGTAGCGTTCGGCTTCGACGCTTTGGGCGGCGACCCGCTTGCCCAGCGCCTTGACCAGCGGAATGGCGGAATTGCCCGCCGCGGTGATTGCCTGGGCCAGAGCGGAATAGTCGTAGAAATCGGCCTTGCAGGCGGACTCGATGGGCGTGACGGCGTCGGCGGGAATCAGCCCCACCTTCGCCTCGGCGCGAGCCAGTGCGGCCTCGAAGTCCAGCATGCCCTGCACCCGGCCCTGGTCGCAGAAGATCGCGCGCATGGTCGGTTGGGTGAAGTAGGCATCGAAGAGTTGGTTGCTCGGGCTGTTCAAGCCAGTGCTCCGGAATGCGGGGTGGTGATTCGTTTTATCGCAGCCAGCCGTTCGGGGCCAGCCTTTGTGGCGCGGAACGGCCGGTGCGCGCAGCGCACCCTACGGTAGGGTGTGCCGTGCGCACCAATGGCGTCAGACCCGCTCGATGGCCAGGGCCAGGCCTTGGCCCACGCCAACGCACATGGTCGCCAGGCCGATCTTGCCGCCGGATTTCTCCAGCTGGTGCAATGCGGTTTGCACCAGGCGAGCGCCACTCATGCCCAGCGGGTGGCCGAGGGCGATGGCGCCGCCGTTTGGATTGACCTTCTCGCTGTCATCGGCGATGCCGAGTTCACGCATCACGGCCAGGCCCTGGGCAGCGAAGGCTTCGTTCAGCTCGATCACGTCGAAGTCGCCAATGGCGAGGTTCAGGCGCTCCATGAGCTTGCGCACTGCTGGGACCGGGCCGATGCCCATCACGCGAGGGGCAACGCCGGCGCTGGCCATGCCGAGTACCTTCGCACGCGGGGTCAGGCCGTGCTTCTTGACCGCTTCGGCGGACGCCAGGATCAGCGCCACGGCACCGTCGTTGACGCCCGAAGCGTTGCCAGCGGTGACGGTCTTGTCCGGGCCGTTGACCGGCTTCAGCTTGGCCAGGGCTTCGAGGGTAGTGTCGGGACGCAGGTGCTCGTCCTGGTCGACCACGGTCTCGCCCTTCTTGCCCTTGATCACCACCGGCACGATTTCTTCAGCGAAGAAGCCGGCGGCCTGGGCAACGCCTGCTCGCTGCTGGCTGCGCAGGGCGAACAGGTCCTGGTCCGCGCGGGAAACCTGGTAGTCGTCGGCGACGTTGTCGGCGGTCTGCGGCATGGCATCGACGCCGTACTGGGCCTTCATTAGCGGGTTGATGAAGCGCCAGCCGATGGTGGTGTCCTCGATCTTCTGGCTGCGGCCGAAGGCGCTGTCGGCCTTGCCCATCACGTAGGGGGCACGGGACATGGACTCCACGCCGCCGGCAATCGCCAGTTCCATCTCGCCTGAGGCGATGGCGCGGAAGGCCGTGCCCACCGCATCCATGCCGGAAGCGCAGAGACGGTTCAAGGTCACGCCGGGGATGCTGTCCGGCAGGCCAGCCAGCAGCAGCGCCATGCGCGCTACGTTACGGTTGTCTTCACCAGCCTGGTTGGCGCAGCCGAGGAAGACTTCATCCACTTGATCCCATTTGACCTGGGGATTGCGCTCCACCAGGGCCTTGATCGGCACAGCGGCCAGGTCGTCGGCGCGTACCGGCGCCAGGGCGCCACCGAAGCGGCCGATGGGCGTGCGGATGGCGTCGCAGATGTAGACCTCGCGGCTCATTCCTCACCCCCTTGCTGGCCGTGGGCGGCGGCGGTGCGCGCTTCCAGGGCGCGCAGCGCGGTCAGTTCCTCGTCGTTTGGCGCGACGGTCTCCTTGAGCTCGGCGGCAAAGCGGATCGGCCAGCCTGTGGCTGCGATTACCTGCTCACGGGTCACGCCCGGGTGCAGCGAGGTGACGACGAATTCGTTGGTGCCGGCCTCCGGCTCCATGATGCAGAGGTCGGTGATGATGCCGACCGGGCCCTTGCCAGGAAGGCCCAGCTGCTTGCGGTGGTCGCCGCCTTCGCCATGGCCGACCGAGGTGATGAAGGCCAGCTTGTCGACGAAGGTGCGGTGGGACTGCTTGAGGATGATCAGCACTTCCTTGGCCGAACCGGCGATCTCCGGGGCACCGCCGGCGCCGGGCAGGCGCACTTTAGGCTGGTGGTAGTCGCCGATCACGGTGGTGTTGATGTTGCCGAAGCGGTCGACCTGGGCGGCGCCGAGGAAGCCGACGTCGATGCGGCCACCCTGCAGCCAGTAGCGGAAGATCTCGCCGGTGGGGACCACGGTGTCGGCGGTCTCGGCCAGCTCGCCGTCACCGATGGACAGCGGCAGTACGGTCGGCTTGGCGCCGATGGGGCCGGATTCGTAGATCAGCACCACGTCGGGGGACGAGGTCAGGCGCGCCAGGTTGGCGGCCTTGGACGGCAGGCCGATACCGACGAAGCAGACGGCGCCATTCTTCAGGCGGCGAGCGGCCGCCACGGTCATCATTTCATTGGTGGTGTAGGCGCTCATCACTTGGCCTCCGCAATCTTGGTCTGGAACTCGCTGAAATCCTTGGTGCCACGGATGTACTGGTCGATCCAGGCAGTGAAGGTTTCGCGGTCGCGGGCGATCGGGTCCCAGGCCTGGTAGAAGCGGTTGTCGCGCTCGTAGTAGCCGTGGGCGTAGGACGGGTGGGCGCCACCGGGTACGTGACAAACGGCGGTCAGGGCCCAGGTCGGCAGGACGCAGGCGTTCATCGGCGCGTTCAGGTCGTCGACGATCTCTTCCACGGTGACGATGCAGCGCTTGGCCGCCAGGGCCGCTTCCTTCTGCACGCCGAGGATGCCCCAGAGCAGCACGTTACCCTTGCGGTCGGCCTTCTGCGCGTGGATCACGGTGACGTCCGGACGCACCGAAGGCACGGCGGCCAGCACTTCACCGGTAAACGGGCAAGTGACTGACTTGATCAGCGGGTTGACCTTGGGCAGGTCGGAACCGGCATAGGCACGCAGCACGGCGAACGGCAGGCCCGAGGCGCCGGCCACGTAGGAGTTGGCCAGGTCGGCATGGCTGTGCTCCTCGATCTCCAGGGCATGCGGCCACTGTTTCTCCACCGCGTCACGCAGGCGGTGCAGCGAACCCACGCCGGGGTTGCCACCCCAGGAGAACACCAGCTTCTTCGCGCAACCGGCACCGATCAGCAGGTCATAGACCAGGTCGGGGGTCATGCGCACTAGGGTCAGGTCTTTCTTGCCCTGGCGAATGATTTCGTGGGAAGCGGCAGTGGGAATCAGGTGGGTGAAGCCCTCGAGGGCTACGGTGTCGCCATCGTTGATGAAGCGTTCGACGGCTTCGCGGAGAGACAGGATTTCAGCCATGGTAGATCTCGTGTTGTTATCCAGGGCGTTTTGGCGCCGGGTGAGGAAAAAGTACCCGTGCCCTGCCCCTCAAACAATCCGATAATCGACTATTGGTGCGATTATCGAACGGATGTGTACGAAGCTAACGACTGTTCTTCCCGGAAACCGCGAGCGCTTTTGTGGGGGCGAATTCATTCGCCAAGCAGGCCGAAGGCCTGCCCTACCATACCGCCATGGGGCAGCTGAGCTGCCCTTGGCGATTAAAATCGCCCCCACAGGTAGAGCAGGCCGTGCCAATGCAAGGCAACGGCGCTCGAAACTAGAACAGTGTCCAGGTGTAACTGAGGATCAGCCGGTTCTCGTCGATGTCGGAGCGGTAGTTGGAGCGCGCGGTGACATTGCGCACGCGCATGCCCAGGCCCTTCAAGGAGCCGCTCTGGACCACGTAGCCGATATCCAGGTCGCGCTCCCAGTCCTTGCCCTCGAAGCCCTGGCCGGTATCCACGTTGTCGCCGGTGATGTAGCGGGTGCTGGCCACCAGGCCAGGGACGCCGAGGGCGGCGAAGTCGTAGTCGTAGCGGACCTGCCAGGAACGCTCGTCGGCGAAGGCGAACTCGTAGGTGGGTACCTCGTTGCCCAGCGGGCTGACGTTGGCGAACACCCGCGGGAAGGAACTGTCGCCGTAGAGGGCCTGGTAGCCGACGAAGAAGGTGTGGCCGCCGCGCTTGGCCGAGAGCAGCGAGTAGAAGGCCTGGTTGTCGATCTCGCCGATCAGCTTCTTGCCGTCTTCGCTGGAGTCGAAGTAACCGATATTGGCACCCAGCACCCAGTTGCCGACGGGTTCGCTGTGCTTGAGGCCGAAGAAGCGCTGGTCGTAGATGTCCTCCAGCTGGGCGTACCAGGCACTCAGGGTGGTGCGGTTGGCGTTGAAGGCATAGTCGCCGCCGGCGTAGTTGAAGGCGTCGCTGGAGGCCTGGCGCTGCGGCAGGTGGCCGAGCATGGCCTGGATCCTGTCGTCGCCGGCCTCGTTGCGCAGGCTGGTGCTGTTCAGGTGGCCGGCCTGCAGCGTGAGGTCGGCGATTTCGCTGGAGGTGATACTGGCGCCCTGGTAGCTGGGCGGCAGCAGGCGGATGTCGCTGAACACCAGTACCGGCAGGTTGGGCTGCAGCTCACCCACTTTCAGCTCGGTCTTCGACACGCGCATCTTCCCGGCCACCCCCAGGCGGCTGTACTCGTCAGCGGCCTCGCCGTCATCCTGCACCGGCAGCAGGCCGGTGTTGACCCGGTCGGGGCTGCTGTCCAGCTTGATGCCCAGGGTACCGATGGCGTCCAGGCCGAAGCCCACGGGCCCCGGGGTGTAGCCGGACTTGAAGTTGAGGATGAAGCCCTGGGCCCACTCTTCGGCCTTGGACTGCTTGTTCGGGCCGACGATGTCGGAGAAGTCGCGGCTGAAGTAGTAATTGCGTGCCTGCAGGGTGGCGGTGGAGTCGGCGATGAAACCCGACTCGGCGGCCTGGGCCAAGCCAGCGCCCACGCCGGCGGAAAGCAGTACACACAGCTTGCTCGTGTTATTGGTCATGACGTCACTCTTGTTTTTATTGGGACAAAACTCCCCCCTGGCCCTCTGTCGGGGCTCTTCACGCAAGTGGGGGGAGGCTCAGGTTCTGAATGGAAAGTCGCGGAGCGAAGGTCAGGCGAGGCAAAAATCGGTGAGGAAGCGGAGTTAACGACTGTTAATGAGCATTCCGAACCGATTTTTAACGACGCATCACCGAGCGCAGGCAGTTTCCGTACAGAACCTGGCGCCGGCTGCGGACAGCTCCCGCAGTACCTCCGGCGCCGGGTTCGGTCAGGGATTGGGTTCCAGTACCTCCTCCTGTTCCGGGGTTGCCTTGGGCGCGCTGCGCGCAGTCAGCAGCAGATGGGCAACGATGCCGAAGATCAGCCCCCAGAACGCCGCCGACAGCCCGAGGAAGGACATGCCCGACGCGGTGACCAGGAAGGTGATCAGCGCCGCCTCGCGGTCCTCCGGCACCGCCATGGAACCGGCCAGGGCGCCAGCGATGGCGCCGAACAGCGCCAGCCCCGCCAGCGCGGCGATCAACTCTTTGGGCAACGCGGTGAAGATCGACACCAGGGTGGCGCCGAAGATGCCCAGCAGCAGATAGAACACCCCGCCCACTACGCCGGAGACATAACGCTTGGCCGGGTCCTCATGGGCTTCGCGGCCGGTGCAGATGGCCGCGGTGATGGCCGCCAGGGTCAGGCCATGGCAACCGAAGGGCGCCAGCAGCAGGCTGCCCAGGCCGCTGGCCGAGATGATCGGGCTGGCCGGGGTCGGGTAGCCGGCATTGCGCAGCACCGCCACACCCGGCACGAACTGCCCGGTCAGGGCCACCATCACCAGCGGCAAGGCGATGTTGAACAGGCCATGCCAGGTGAATGCCGGCGTCACCCATTCCGGAGTGGCAAAGCCGATCACCAGGGCCGAGGCATTGAGCTGGCCGCTGCCGGCGGCGATGGCGCAGCCCACCAGCAGCACCGCCATCACCGCATAGCGCGGCGCCAGGCGCCGCACCAGCAGGTAGCTGAGGAACATGGCCAGCACCATCAGCGGCTGGTCCTTGAGGGAGGTGAACAGGCGGGTGCCGAAGCTGAACAGGATGCCCGCCAGCATGGCCGCCGAGATGGCCGCCGGCAGCTTGCCGACGATGCGGTCGAAGGCGCCGGACAGACCCACCAGCAGGATGATGGCGTTGGCCATGACATAGGCCCCCACCGCCTCGCCGGCGCTGATGCCCGGCAGCATGGACACCAGCAGCGCCGAGCCCGGCGCCGACCAGGCGATGATCACCGGCACCCGGTAGCGCAGGCTGAGGACGATGCCCAGCACGCCGCTGCCGATGGAAATCGCCCAGACCCAGGAGGACAGCAGTTCGGCCGGCATGCCGCCGCTCTCCGCCGCCTGGAACACGATCACCAGGGGACCGGCGTAGGAAATCATGGTGGCGATGAAGCCCGCCACCACGGCGGACAATGAACAGTCCTTGAACAATGTGCGCATGCTGCCTCCAGGCCAGTGTCGCGAACGGGATCAGCCCTGTGCGGCGGTCGCCAGCGGCGCCGCCTTGGGTTGGCCCTGGTGGACGAAGCACATGGCCAGGGCGGCGATGGCGCCCGGGATGGCGAAGGCCATGAAGTTCAGCTGCAGCGGCAGGTTGATGCCGAGCAGCGCGCCACCCAACAGCGGGCCGACGATGGCGCCGTTGCGGCCGATGCCCGATGCCCAGCCGAGGCCGGTGGAGCGGAACGCCAGCCCATAGAACTGCGCGGCGGTGGCATACAGCAGGATCTGCGTGCCGATGGTGGTGGCGCCGGCGATGCCGATCAGCAGGTAGAGCACCGGTGTCGGGCTCTTGAAGCCCAGCAGGCTGATGGACAGCGCAGCGACGATGAAGAACACCGCGACCACCTTCGGCAGGTTGAAGCGATCGCCGAGGAAACCACCGGCGATGGCGCCGAACATGCCGCCGAAGTTGAGGGCCAGCAGGAAGGACAGGCTCGATCCCAGGCTGTAGCCGGCGTTGGCCATCAGCTTCGGCAGCCAGGAGCTCAGCGCGTAGACCATCAGCAGGCAGCAGAAGAACGCCACCCAGATCATCAGGGTGCGCAACGCACGGCCTTCGCGGAACAGTTCCAGCACCGGGGCGCCCTGGACCTTGGTTTCGACCAGCTCCAGGTGGTCGTCGTCCCGCAGGTCGCGCTCGGGCGCCACACGCTTGAGGATGGCGCGGGCCTGTTCGGTGCGGCCCTGGCGCAGCAGGAAGCCGACGGACTCCGGCAGGTACCAGAGGATCAGCGGCAGCAGCAGGAGCGGAAGGAGCGCGGCGAAGAACATGGCTTCCCAGCCAAAGCGCGGCAGCATGTAGATGCCCACGCCAGCGGACAGCATGCCGCCCAGGGAATAGCCGCTGAACATGATCGCCACCAGGGTGCTGCGCAGTTTCTTCGGCGCGTATTCGTTCATCAGCGCCACCACGTTGGGCATCAGCCCGCCTATGCCCAGGCCCGCCATGAAACGGCAAATCCCGAACTCGGTCGGGGTGCTGGCGAAGCCGTTGAGGACGGTGAAACCGGAGAAGAGCACGAAGCAGACGGCGATGCCCTTCTTGCGGCCGATCTTGTCAGCCAGGGAACCGAATACCAGGGCGCCGAACATCATGCCGAACAGCGCGTAGCTGCCCAGGGCACCAGCTTGCAGCGGTGTCAGGCCCCATTCCTTCATCAGTACGGGCAGGACCACGCCGTAGATGAACAGGTCGTAACCGTCGAAGATGAGCAGGAGCGCGCACCAGCACATCACCATCCAGTGGAAGGGCGTGAAGCGCGCATTGTCGATGATCTCGTGTACGTCGAGTTTTCGCATGGCATCTGTCTCTTGTTGTAATTGTCGAGAAACCGCTTGGATGGGCGCGTGACGGTGCCCATCAGGTAAAGGGTGGGAGCGAATTCATTCGCGAATGAATTCGCTCCCACAAGGAGCATTCAACCCAGGTCACCTCCGCCTACAGGCAGGGTTACCCCGGTGATGTAGGAAGCGTCGTCGGAGGCGAGGAAGAGGATGGCGCCGGCCTGTTCGTCGATGGTGCCGTAGCGTTTCATCAGGCTGCTGTCGACCGTCTGGTCGACGATCTGCTGGTACCAGAGCTTTTCCTGCTCGCTCTGCTCAGCCGCGTTGCGTGGGATGCGCCGCGGCGGTGCCTCGGTGCCGCCCGGTGCGGTGGCGTTGACGCGGATGCCACGGCCGGCGTTCTCGAAGGCCAGGCAAGCGGTCAGCGCGTTCACCCCACCCTTGGCGGCGCCGTAGGGCACGCGGTTCACGCCGCGGGTGGCGATGGAAGAAACGTTGACAATGGCGCCCGCGCCCTGCTCCAGCATGTAGGGCAGCGCAGCGTGGCAGCACCAGAGTGTGGGGAACAGCGAGCGACGCACTTCGGCCTCGATCTCATGTTCCTGGTAGTGCTCGTAGGGCTTGGCCCAGATGGTGCCGCCCACGTTGTTGATCAGAATGTCCAGCCGGCCGAAGCGCTCCACCGCGGCGGCGGCCACGCGATGGCACTCGGCGAAGCTTTCGAGGTCGGCGGTCAGGGCCAGCAATTCAACGCCGGCGCCCAGCTCGTCCTGCAGCTCGAAGACCAGCTCGGAGCGGTCCACGGCAACCACCCGTGCCCCCTCCTCCACCAGCCGCTCGGCGACGCGGCGGCCAATACCCTGGGCCGCGCCGGTGACCAGCGCGACCTTGTCCTGGAATCTCTTGTACATGGCAATGCACCCCACATGGTTAGCCCCCTCTCCCTTCAGGGAGACGGTTGGGGAGAGGGTGACCTCCGTGTGGCAGCACTCCCCTCTCCCCCGGCCCCTCTCCCGGAAGCGGGAGAGGGGAGCGTCAGGCGGCGCTGGCGGCGAACTTCTCGTAGTAGAAGTTCGCCGGCGCGATGCCCTGGTCACGGATGAACTGGTTCACCGACTCCACCATGGGCGGCGGGCCGCACAGGTAGACATCCACATCGCCCTCGTTCAGGTGCTTCGGCTCGATGTGGTGGGTCACGTAGCCCTTCTGCGGGTAGCTGCTCTCGGGGTTGGACACGCAAGCGCTGTAGGTGAAGTTGGGGATGCGCGCGGCGAAGGCTTCCAGCTTGTCCATCTCCACCAGGTCATGGTCGTGGGTCACGCCGTAGATCAGGTGCAGCGGGTGTTCGCTGCCCTCATGGGCGATCTTCTCCAGCATCGCGGTGAATGGCGCGAGGCCGGTGCCGCCGGCCAGCAGCAGCAAGGGCCGGCGGATATCGCGCAGGTAGAAGCTGCCCAGGGGGCCCGCCAGGGTCATGCTGTCGCCGGCCTTGGCGAGACCGGTGAGGAAGCTGCTCATCAGGCCACCCGGCACGTTGCGGATCAGGAAGCTGACCTCGCCGTCCTTCTGCAGGGAGCTGAACGAGTAGGCGCGGGTCTGCGCGCTGCCCGGCACCTGGAGGTTGACATACTGGCCCGGAAGGAAGGCCAGCTTGCTCAGGGACTCGCCCTTGATCGACAGCGAGATGGTGCTGTCAGACAGCTGGCGCACGGCGCTGATGCTGGCCTCGAAGCTGGCCTGCTGGGTCTTGCAAACCTCGGAGGACGCCGGCACCCGCACCACGCAGTCGCTCTCGGCGCGCATCTGGCAGGTGAGCACGTAGCCCTGGGCGGCTTCCTCTTCGCTCAGTGCGTCCTCGATGTAGTCCTGACCCATGTCGTAGCGGCCCGCTTCGGCGAAGCACTTGCAGGTGCCGCAGGCGCCGTCGCGGCAATCCAGCGGGATGTTGATGCCCTGGCGATAGGCCGCATCGGCCACGGTTTCGCTGGGGTTGGCGTCGATGAAACGGGTGACGCCATCTTCGAAGTTCAGTGCGATTTTATGGGACATGGCGGGCACCCTAGATGTGATAGACGTCGATGACCTGACGCACGTAATCGTTTTTCAATACCACCTTCTTCGCCTTGATCAGCGGGCTCTCGCCGCGCACGTCGAGGGTGTAGAAGCTGGTGCCGAAGTAGCTGTCCACGGTCTTGTAGCGGAAGCTCAGGGTGTGCCAGTTGAAGCGGACCTTGCACAGGTCATCGGCGACTTCGAGGAGCTCGATGTTGCTGATGTTGTGGGAGGTGCGGGTGTCCGGCATGGTCGCGCTGGAACGGTCGGTCTTGATGCGGAAGACACGGTCTTCCAGGCCACCGCGGTTGCCGTACCAGATCAGCGAGATTTCGGTCTGCGGATCTTCGGTCAACTCGTCGCGGTCGTCCCAGGACGGCATCCAGAAGCTGGCGTCGGCGGCATACAGCTCCAGCCAGTTGTCCCAGTCCTTGTCATCCAGGTAGCGCGCTTCGCGGAAGAGGAAGTCGCGCACGGCGTCGTAAGTGATGCTCATTGCACGGCCTCCACGGGAATCAGCTGCTGCTCGGCCGCGGCGGCCTTGAGCATGGTTTCCTGCCAGTACTTGTGTTGCAGCACGAACAGGCCTTCGTCCTCGGTGCGCACGCCGGAAAGCAGCGGGTGCAGGTCGATCTCCTGGGCCGCGGCATCAGCACCTTCCACCCAGTGCTCGGCACCGCGGGACATGTCGTTCCAGCCACGGCTGCCCTGGTAGCCCAGCTGGCAGGAGCGGAACTCCTCCAGGTCGTCCGGCGTGGCCATGCCGCTGACGTTGAAGAAATCCTCGTACTGGCGGATGCGCTTGGCACGGGCTTCCGCACTCTCGCCCTTGGGCGCGATGCAGTAGATGGTGATTTCGGTCTGGTTGACCGAGATCGGCCGGGCGATGCGGATCTGCGAGCTGAACTGGTCCATCAGGTAGACGTTCGGGTACAGGCAGAGGTTGCGCGAATTCTCGATCATCCAGTCGGCGCGGGCCCGACCGAAGTCCTGGGCCAGCTCGTCGCGGCGCTCGTAGAGCGGGCGATCCTCCGGGTTGGCCCAGCGGGTCCAGAGCAGCAGGTGGCCGTGGTCGAAGGAGTAGAAACCGCCGCCATTCTTGGCCCAGGCGCCGGCGCTCATGGTCTTGATCTCTTCACCCGCCTCGCGCTGCTTGCGCTGGTTCTGGGTGGCGGCGTAGTTCCAGTGCACGGAGCTCACGTGATAGCCGTCGGCACCGTTCTCGGCGGTCAGCTTCCAGTTGCCTTCGTAGATGTAGCTGGAGGAACCGCGCAGCACTTCCAGGCCCTCGGGGGACTGGTCGACGATCATGTCGATGATCTTCGCCGACTCGCCGAGGTGCTCGACCAGCGGCTTGACGTCGGGGTTCAGGCTGCCGAAGAGGAAGCCGCGATAGGACTCGAAACGGGCGACCTTGGTGAGGTCGTGGGAGCCTTCGCAGTTGAAGCTGGACGGGTAGCCGGCCTCGGCCGGGTCCTTGACTTTCAGCAGCTTGCCGGAGTTGTTGAAGGTCCAGCCGTGGAAGGGGCAGGTATAGGAGGAACGGTTGCCGCTCTTGTGCCGGCAGAGTTGCGCGCCACGGTGGCTGCAGGCGTTGAGGAAGGCATTCAGCACTCCGTCCTTGTTGCGCGCGATGAAAATCGGCTGGCGCCCCATGGTCAGGGTCAGGTAGTCGTTCTTCTCGGGGATCTGGCTCTCGTGGGCGAGATACAGCCAGTTGCCTTCGAAGATGTGTTTCATCTCCAGATCGAACAGACGCGGGTCGGTGAACATCTCCCGCTTGCAGCGGTAGATGCCCTTCTCCTTGTCTTCATCAAGCAGGGAATGCAGAAAGTCGAATCCCAGGGACATGGCCAGGGCCTCCGTTGTTTTTGTTCAGGCCAAGTCAGGTTAGGGATGTGGGGGAATCGGCAATATCCGCTTTGTGCAGATCGCTATCCGTTTTGTGCAGGGCGGTGGTGGTTGTCAGGAGAAGCCTGTAAGGGCACGGAGGTCCTGGGCGTTCCTTGTGGGGGCGAATTCATTCGCTAAGCAGACCGCAGGTCTGCCCTGAAACCTCAACGGGGCAGCTGCGCTGCCCTTAGCGAATGAATTCGCCCCCACAGAAAACGGAGAGCTACTGCCCCCGCCGCTTCAACGTATCCGACGGCAACTCGCCGAACTGGGCCTTGTAGCTCTCGGAGAAGCGTCCCAGGTGCAGGAAGCCGTAGTCCAGGGCCAGCTCGGTGACACTGCGCACGTTGCAGCTGGGGTCAGCCAGACAGGCGCGGATGCGCTCCAGCTTCTTCTGGCGGATGTAATGCTTGGGCGTGGTGCCCAGGTGGCGCTCGAACAGCGCGTAGAGGGAGCGCAGGCTCATGCTCGCCTGGCGGGCCAGGAATTCGCTGCTGATGTCCTGCTTCAGGTTGTGCTCGATGTAAGCAAGGATGCGATCGAACGAGGCCGCCTGGCAGCCCAGGCCTTCGCGGCTGATGTTGGTCTTCATCAGGGTCAGCATCTTGCTCGCGACTATCTGCGCGTAATGCTCCTGCACGCGCAACAACGGCTCGCTGGCCTCGGCTTCCTGGCAGACCATGGCCAGCAGGTTGACGAAGCCCTCCAGCTCATCGAGGCGGTAGTTGTTCTGCAGGAAGCGCACGCCGGCGCTCGGCCGGTGCCAGCGCTGCTCGTCGCAGATGGAATCGAGCAGCGTGGTCGGCATCTTCAGGATGAACTTCTCGCAGTCGTCCGAGTAGGTCAGGTCCACCGGGTCGTCGGGGTTGATCAGCAACAGCTCGCCTGGTGCCAGGTAGTGCTCTTCCTTGTGACCACGCCACAGGCAATGGCCACTTAAGAGAATCTGCAGGTGGTAGATGGTTTCCAGCGCCGGCGAGGTGACCCGCACGCTGCCGCCGTAGCTGATGCGGCAGAGGTCGAGATTGGCGAACTTGCGGTGGTTGAGGCTGGCCTGGGGATGGCCGGCGGCGGGCAGCCGGATGCAATGCGAGCCGACATGCTGGTTCACATATCCGGACACGGCATAGGGGTCCGCACGCTCGAACACCCTACTGCGCTCACTCAGCAGGCGACTATCCATCAACAGGCACTCTTCCAGTTGTTGTATGCCGCGGGCGTCATGCCAATTCTGGCAAGCGCCGGCGGACCGATACCGCGATTCTATGTGACCCTTCTCCTGCGTGCGCCGGGTAGAGATAAACGGTTATGAATCACCTACCGGCCGCTACGTGGCGTCCGCGTGGCTGACCAGCCCCTTGATCACTACCGCCGTGGTGGCGATGGCAGCCGGCACCACCAGGGCCGTCAGCACCTGCTCGAAGTTCCAGCCCAGGCCCAGCAGGGTCGCGCCGATCCAGGCGCCGAGAATGGCGCCGAAGCGGCCGATGCCGAGCATCCAGGACACCCCAGTGGCGCGGCCCTGGGTCGGGTAGAAACGCGCCGCCAGGGACGGCATGGCCGATTGCGCGCCGTTGACGCACATGCCGGCCAGCAGCACCAAGGTGGCGAGCAGGGTCACCTCACCCAGACTCTGGCCCACGCAGTAAGCGAAGCCACCCGCCAGCAGGTAGAAGACGCCGATTACCTTGTGCGGGTTGAAACGGTCCATGGCCCAGCCCACACCTACGGCGCTGAGCACGCCGCCGAACTGGAACAGTGCGCCGATGAAGGCGGCCTGTTCCATGCTCGCGCCGCTGTCGCGCATCAGGGTGGGCAGCCAGCTGGTGAGCAGGTAGACGATCACCAGGCCCATGAAATAGGTCAGCCAGAGCAACAGGGTGCCGGCGCTGTAAGTGCCGGAGAAGATCACCTGGAACACGTTGCGGCTCTGCACGGTCTTCTGCTCCGGCACGCTGAAGCCGCTGGCCACGGCGACCTCGCCAGGGGCGATGGGCGCAAGCACCTGGCGCACCTTGTCCGCCCCCTTGTTGCGCACCACCAGGAAACGCGCCGACTCCGGCAACCAGAGCAGCAGCACCACGGCCAGCAGCAGCGGCAGCAGGCCACCGACCAGCAACAGGCTGTGCCAGCCGAAGGCCGGAATCATCTTTGCTGAAACGAAGCCGCCGGAGGCCATGCCGAGGTTGAAGCCGCAGAACATGCTGGTTACCAGCAGCGACTTGAGGCGTTCCGGGGTGTACTCGGAGAGCAAGGTGGTGGCGTTGGGCATGGCGGCGCCCAGGCCCAGGCCCGTGAGGAAGCGCAATACCAGCAGTTGTTCGAGGTTGGCGCTGAAAGCGGAGATCAGGCTGAACAGCCCGAACAGGAGCACCGCCGTCACCAGCACCCCCTTGCGCCCGAAACGGTCGGCCATGGGGCCGGAGCCCAGGGCGCCGAAGACCATGCCGATCAAAGCGGCGCTCATCACCGGGCCGAGGCTGGCACGGTCGATGCCCCAGTCCTGGGTCAGCGCCGGGGCGATGAAGCCCATGGCGGCGGTATCCAGGCCGTCGAGGAAAACGATGAGGAAGCACAGCAACACGATGCGCCATTGGTAGGCGGAGAGTGGCTGGGCATTGATGAAGGATTGGACATCGAGGGTGCCGGAAGCAGGCACGTGGGCTGGGCTGGTCATGCAAGAATTCCTGTTATGGGCCCTCCTCCGCATGCGGGCCGTTCTATGCGGCCTCTGACGGGGAGAACTCGGACTGGACAGGAATGAGGGCTTGCCCGGAAGCGACAGGCTGCTGCCGGGGCTGACTCTCATTGTTGTTATTGGCTGCGCTGGCTGGTGGCGCGGCTGTGCAGACGTTACGAAGAGTCGCCGGGTGGTTCAATTCGATAATCGGCAAAGCGTTCGATAGCCGAACGATGTTTGTCCGGAATGCCTGTCGGGCACTGCTCCTAGTGGGGGCGATTTCAATCGCTGAGCAGCCCGAAGGGCTGCCCTGAGACATATCAGGGGGCAGCTGCGCTGCCCTTAGCGAATGAATTCGCCCCCACAAAGAAGCGGCAGCTTCCGGGGCCAGCAATTGCTCCTGCAGTGGCGCGGCTCTGCAGATGGACTCGCCCCCGACCTAGTGAAACAACCTCGTGCTCAGGTCCTTGCTCGCCTCCAGCAGCGCCGGCAGGAAGCGGGTTTCCAGCTCCTGCCGGCTGACCCGGCCGACATGGGTGCCGACGTTGAGGGCGGCCAGCACCTGGCCGGCGGAATCGCGCACCGGCACGGCCACCGAACGCAGGCCCATTTCCAATTCCTGGTCGATGATCACCCAGCCTTGGCGGCGGATCTCCTCGATGCTGGCGCGCAGGCCTTCCTGCGTATGTACGGTGCGGCTGGTCTTCACCTGCAGGTCGGCGTGTTCCAGGTAGTCGTCCAGCGCCGCATCATCCAGCGCCGCCAGGAGGATGCGACCCATGGAAGTGCAGTAGGCCGGTAGACGGCTGCCGACGCTGAGGTCCACCGAAATCAGCCGGTTGGGCGTTGCCGAGCGGGCGATGTAGAGGATCTCGTCGCCTTCCAGGGTGGCCATGGAACAGGCTTCGTGAAGCTGGATGCTGAGGCGGTCGAGGATTGGCTGCGCAGTGACCGCCAGCGGGGTCGACGACAGGTAGGCATGGCCCAGCGTCAGCACCTTGGGCAGCAGCGAATAGGTACGCCCGTCGGTGGTGACATAGCCCAGCTTCATCAGGGTGTGCAGGCAGCGGCGCACGGCGGCGCGGGGAATCTCGGTGCGGTGGCTGATCTGCGCGATGGTGAGGTGGCGCTTGCGCTCCTGGAAGGCGTGGATCACCGCCAGGCCCCGGGCCAGGGAGGTCATGAAGTTGGGGTCGCCGGTGAAGGCTTCGATGCGCTTGGCCGGCGAAGCGATGATGGGCGGGGCCAGGGGTGGCAGGGTGGCACGCTGTTCTTCGGTCATTCTTGTTGTCCTTGCAGGGTCGCGGTCACGGCAACTGCGGCCGATTATCGAACCAAAGTTCGATTATCGCAATTGACCCTGCCGGCCTCGGCTCGTACTTTTGCGCGGCCTTCCGGCGCCCCGGTTTGATCAGGTACCTCGGCGCCCGGCAACGGCTTCGCTCATGAGGCGAAGCCGCAATCCCCTCCCCTCGGCAGAAGCCAATACCCCGGCGCGCCCTGTGGGGGCGAATTCATTCGCCAAGGGCAGCGCAGCTGCCCCCCGGTATGCCTCAGGGCAGACCTGCGGTCTGCTTAGCGATTGAAATCGCCCCCACAATTTCACTTTTCCGGCTCCTGCCCCTACAGCAACTTGCAGGCCTCGTCGAACTCCAGGCGCGGAGAACGCGGATGCAGCTTGGCCGGATCGCCATAGCCGAGGTTACAGATGAAGTTGGTCTTCACATGGCTGTCTGGGAAGTGCTCCAGCTGGAAGGCATTCCCCTGGCCGTCGGCCGGGAAGAACTCATGGTCGACCAGCGCGTTGTCGAAGCCGGACATGGGGCCGCAGTCCAGTCCCAGCGCTCGTGCCGCGATCATGAAATAGGCACCCTGCAGCGAGCTGTTGCGCCGTGCCGTGATGCCCGCGAGCTCCGGGGTATCGGCGAACCAGGCGCGGGCGTCGGTATGCGGGTAGAGCTTGGGCAGCTGCTCATAGAATTTCGTGTCGTAGGCGATGATGGCCGTGACCGGCGCCGCCATGGTTTTGTCCACGTTGCCCGGCGCCAGTGCCGGCAGCAGCCGGCGCTTGGCCTCCGGGGTGCGCAGGAAGAGGATGCGCGCCGGACAGCAGTTGGCGCTGGTCGGCCCCCATTTCATCAGGTCGTAGAGTTCCCGCAGCGTGTCGTCGCTCACCGGCCTTTCCAACCAGGCGCTATGGGTACGCGCCTTGCGGAACAGCTGGTCCAGTCCTTCGTCGCTCAATCGCTTGCTCATCACCGCTTCCTCCAGTCAGGGTGGACCGCACGGCCGTGCGGATGACCCTTTGAGGATAGCCAGCGCCAACGCCCGCGCCCGGCCTTAGGTCAGGGCGCCAATGAAGCCGCTGATGCTGACGAAGGCCAGCACCGTGGTGACCACCAGGGCTGCGGCGCAGCGGCCTTCGAGGCCGAAGCGCTGGCCGAGGATGGGGTAGATGCTCATCATCGGCGCGCAGGCGAAGAGCACGCCGGCCACCCGCAGTGCCGGCTCCACCGGCGGCAACAGTTGAAAGCTCAGCCATACGGCCAGCGGATGCAGCAACAGCTTGCCGATACTGAGCTGCGCCACGTCCTTCACCAGCCCGCCGGCCTTGAGGCCATAAAGGCTGGCCCCTATGACAAAGAGCGCCACGGGCGCCGAAGCCGCGGCCAGCATCTCCACCACCCTGGCCGGTACGGCCGGCAGGCGAACCCCGAGCAAAGCCAGCGCCAGGCCGATGCTGATGGCGATGATGATCGGGTTGCGCAGCAGGCGCATGAAGGTATCCAGCAAAGCCGCGCGCAGGCTTCCTCCGTTCTGCCGGCCCAGTTCGGCGATGCCCAGCGCCAGGGGGATCATAAGCAGGTTCTCCACCAGCATCCCCAGGGCCAGGGCCACTGCCGCGGGCGAACCGAGCACCATGACCACTATCGGGTAGCCGATGAAGCCGCTGTTGGACACCGACATGCCCATGCCACTCAGGGCGCTGCCGCTGAGGCCGTCTTTGCGCACCAGGCGGGAAAACAGGAAGCCACCCCAGAACACCGCCTGGGAGCCGATGCCGTAGGCCAGCAGGTAGGTGGCGTCGAACACCTCGTCCAGGGGCTTTTCCAGCAGCGCACGTATCACCAGGGCCGGCAGGGCGAAGGTGATGACGAACTTGCCGAGGCCGAGGACCTGTTCCGGGCCCACCAACCGCCCGCGGGCGGACAAGAAGCCGATGCCGATCAGGATGAAGATCGGCGCGGTAATGCCAAGTATCTGGAGCATTCGGGGTTCTTCAGTGTTCAGTGTCCATTGCCCGGCTGCAGCGGTTTCAACTGCTGCAGCCGGCTGCGGGTACGGGAGAAATCCATATGGGGCTTGCCGCGGCACAGGTCGTCCAGGCTGGCTTCGCTGCCGAGCAGCAGCCGGGTGCCGGCGTCGTAGGCGATGTCGATCAGGTTGACGAAGCGTTGCTGCACGTCGATGGGCTCTTCCCCCAGGCAGGGCACATCGCTGATGGCCAGGTGGCGGAAGCGCTGGCAGAGCCAGAGGAAGTCGGCACTGGAATGCGGCCTGCGGCACAGTTCGTCGAAGTCCAGCCAGGCGCTCTCACCCTCCATGGCCCGCACATTCAGGGGATGGTGGTTGACCGCCACCTCCACATCCCGGTCGGCGGCAACGGTCAGGCCCAGCTGGCGCTCGATCCAGCTCGCGGCGAATCCCGACAGCGGCCAGCAGTAGCGACCCCAGGATTCCAGCTCGCCACGGTGCTGGCGGTAGTCCTCGCCGCCATCCACCTCGAACACCTCGAAGCGCTTCTCGATCAGCGCGATGGCCGGCTTGAAGCGTTCGCGGTAGAGCGGATTGGGGCAGAGGCCGTCAGGATGGTAGTTGGACGTGCAGACCAGCCCCACGCCCTCCTCCACCAGCACCTTGAGCAGGCGTCCGAGGAGCACGGCATCACCTATGTCATGCACGTGGAATTCGTCGAAGCAAAGCAGCCTCGTTTCCGCCGCCAGCGCCCGCGCGGCCAGGGCCAGCGGGTCCGGCTGGCCGTTGTGGGCCGGCATCCGCGTCTGCAGCTCCTGGAGGAAGGCATGGAAGTGCACGCGGCGCTTGGCCTTGAGCGGCGCGGCGGCGAAAAAGGCATCCATCAGGAAGCTCTTGCCGCGCCCCACTCCGCCCCACAGGTAGATGCCTGCGGGCGGACTCCGCAGCCAGCCTTTTCTCCCCGCCAGTAGCGACTCCAGCCATTGCCCGAGCCGGGCAATGGCGGTGCGTTGCGCTGCGTCGGCCCGGTAGCCCCGGCCCTCCAGCAGGGTCTCGAAGTGCCATTCGATGCGCTGGCCGACGGCTTCGTCCAGCGCATCGAATGCGGATTCCCGCTTCCTAGAAGTCAAAGAAAACCGTTTCCCCTTCTCCCTGGATGCGGATGTCGAAGCGGTAGGCCAGCTTGCCATCCACCTCGCAGCGCTGAGCCACCAGGGTCTCGCGGCGCTGCGGCTGCTCGATCAGGTTGAGCACCGGGTCGGCGGCGTTGGCCTGGGCTTCGTCGTCGAAGTAAAGGCGCGTCTGCAGGTGGATATTGATGCCACGGGCAAACAGCGAGACGTTGATATGCGGCGCCATGGGCACGCCGGCGGCGTTCTTCACCACGCCTGGCTTGACCGTGTGCAAGGCCCATTCGCCGGCGTCGAAGGTGGTCGCTGTACGGCCGAAGCAGTTGAACGGCTTTTCCAGGTCGAAGGCGGCGTCGTATTCGCCCTCGTGGTTGGCCTGCCAGAACTCCAGGAAGGAGTCGCGCACCAGGTGGCCGTTGCCGTCGTAGACGCGGCCGATCAGCAGGATTTGCTGGCCGGGCGCGTCGGCCTTGGCCATCCGGTTCCAGATTTCCTGGTCACGGGTCGGGTTGCCGGCCGCTTCCAGGGCCAGGCCGATATGGACGTAGGGGCCGGCGGTCTGCGAGGGGGTTTCCGGCAGCAGTTCGATAGGCATGCGCGTGGCTCCTCAGCGGTTTTCGAAATGGGTCTTGCGCTGGCCGCGCAGGACGATGTCGAAGCGATACGCCAGGCAATCCATGGGATTGGCCATGCTCATGTCGAGCCTGGCGATCAGGGTCTGCACCGCTTCGGGGTTGGCGATCGACTTGACGATGGGGCACATCGGGATCAGCGGGTCGCCTTCGAAGTACAGTTGGGTGATCAGGCGGGTGGAGATGGACGGCCCGCTGATGGAGAAGTGGATATGCGCCGGGCGCCAATCGTTCGGGCCGTTGCGCCAGGGGTACGGGCCCGGCTTGATGGTGCGGAAGCTGTAGTTGCCTTCGCTGTCGGTCAGGGCGCGGCCGACGCCACCGAAGTTCGGGTCCAGCGGGGCCAGGTAGCGGTCGTTCTTGTGACGGTAGCGGCCGCCGGCATTGGCCTGCCACATCTCCACCAGGGTGTGGGGCACCGGCTTGCCGTACTGGTCGAAGACCCGGCCGGAAACGATGATGCGCTCGCCGATCGGCAGCCCGCCGTTGTTGAAGTTGAGCAGCAGGTCGTTGTCGTGCTGGCCCATCTTCAGGTGGGAGAAGTCCGGGCCGCTGGTCTCGGAGATGGACTGCGGGATGCTCACCAGCGCCTGGCGCGGGGAGCGGGCGACGGACGTCTTGTAGTCGGGGGTGAAGGCTTTCGGGTGCCAGTTTCGGTCACGAATGACGAAGCGGCTGTTTTCCGCATCGGACATCACGGTTTCCTCTTCTTGGAGTTGTCGGGCGGCCCGTCAATGCCAGGGCAGCGGGCCGTGGGTCGCAGTGTCGTCCAATGGGGGCGGATCGAAAATTGAAATCCTGCCTGCGATCCATAACCGATTGGTTATGTGAGGCGCCCCTCGCGATAGTCCAGGCCCGCCTCCCGCAGGGTCTCCACCGCCCACTGGGCCGCCAGCGACAGCGGCAGGGAAGCATTGCTGCAGATGCCCACCGAGCCGCCGGGCTCCTTGAAGCCGAGGTCCAGCTCGACCAGCTCGCCCTTGCCCAGGTCCAGGCGCACCGCGTCCAGGGGCGCGATCCACACGGCATCGCCGTTCAGCACGTAGCGCCGGCTGAGGGCCAGGGACAGGGTCTCCAGGCGCTGGCGCGGCGGGCTGATGCCGCTCTGCACGAAGAAGCCGTCGGCATGCTTGCGGATGGTGGTGCCGGCCAGCGGCAGTACCAGGGGAAAACCGTCCAGGGAGCGACGGTCGGCGCCCTCCTCCAGCAAGGGATGGCCGGCACGGACCACCAGGGTCATGGATTCGCTGTACAGGTGCTCGAAGGTCAGACCGTGGATTTCCGGGCTGTCGGTCATGCGCCCCACCACCAGGTCCAGCTCGCCCACGCGCAACTGCGACAGCAGGTAGGCGCCCGGCCCGGTGAGCACGCTGACCACCAGCGAGGGGTGCCGCTGGTGCAAGCGCTTCACCACTTCCGGCAGCAACAGGCCTTCCACCGTGGACAGCACGCCCAGGCGCACGGCGCCGGCGGCGTATTCGCCCTCGCGCAGGCTGTTCACCCCATCGCGCAGGGCCTGTACGCAAGGGCCGGCGTAGCGCATGAAGGCCAGCCCGGCCTCGGTCAGGCTGGCGCCTCCCTTGCCGCGATCGAAAAGGCTGGCATCGAGGATCTCCTCCAGCTCCTTGAGGGTCTTGGAAATGGCCGGCTGGCTCACCGCCAACTGGTCCGCCGCGCGGGCCAGGCTGCCCTGGCGGGCGACTTCGAGGAAGCACAGCAGGTGGCGGAATTTGATGCGGGTATCGATGTTCAACGCAGGGTTCCTGGTGTCGGCTGGCCTGCGAAGGCTAGCCCAAGGACGGGCCTCGGGGCCAATCCCGCGTGGCTGATCCCCGGTAGGGCGCGTCGCCACTACAGGGCGCAAACCTTCCCCGCCAGCTCCACCCGGCCGAAACGCGCGCCCTGCTCCAGCGGCGTGATCGCCAGCAGGCGATCGAGGCGCACGGCACAGGGGCCATCCTCCACCTCCAGCACGAAGAATTCCTCCTTCTCCGCGCTGGTATGGGTGGTCAACGCCCTGGCCTCGAAGCCACCGCCGTCCACCAACTCCACCCGCAGCAGGTAACCGTAAAGACAGGCGATTTCCAGCAGGTCGTGCAGATCGCAGTCCAGGGGCTGATACATCGCGGCCTCCTCAGCAACCTTGCAACGGGATGATGGAATAGCCCTGCCGGCCGATGGCCTCGGCCACCTGCGGGTTGGCGACCTCGCTGTGGCAGAACAGGCATTCGCTGGCGGCGATGTCGGCATCCTGCACGCCCCGGCTGGCAAGCCAGTCGTTGGCGTACTGGCGGGCCTGGGCCTGGTCACCGCCGTTGGTAAGCACGTCGAAGTGCAGGTAGCGGCCATCGCGGGTACGGACATGGGTGTCGAAGATTTTGACGTGCATGGTCAGCTCCCTTACTTCAGGTCGGCGATGGCGGCGCCGAAGTTGATGTGCAGCACCTGGCCATCCACCACCAGGGCGGGAACCGACTGCACACCGGCGGCTTCGGCCTCGACGACACGAGCGGGCGCTTCACCCAGGTGCACCACCTCGACCTTCACTTCAGGGGCGAGCAACTGCAGCAGGGTCTGCTCGGCGGAAACGCAAACGGGGCAGCCGGCGTGAAAGTAGCGAGCGGTAGTCATCTTCAGTCTCCTGGTTAATTTAGTATCGAATCGATACCGTAATCAGGTTACCTTGGGCACTCCCTTTGTCAATATAGTTTTTACTCGATACTATTTATCGGCGGAGGTGAAGATGATGGCCCTATTCGACCTGTTCGAACGCTTGAGCAGCCTGATGCGCATCTGGCATCGCGAGCAGCCGCTGCTGGCTGACTTGCAGCCCGTGCAGCTCAGCGCCCTGCAATACCTGGCGCGCTGCAACCACTACTCGGACACGCCGCTAGCGGTAACCGAGTACCTCGGGCTGACCAAGGGGACCGTTTCGCAATCGCTGAAGGCCCTTGAAGGCAAGGGGCTGATCGCCAAGCGCCAGGATCAGAAGGACAAGCGCAGCGTGCACCTTGAGCTGACGCCCAGCGCACGGGAACTGCTCGTTGCGGTAACGCCGCCGGCCTTCCTGGTGGAAGCGGCAGCCGCCATGGGCCAGGAAGCGGCGGAGCTGGAGCGGTTGCTGGGCGCATTGCTGCGCAGCATCCAGCGCCAGAACGATGTGCCCGGCTTCGGACTCTGCAAGAGCTGCCGATTTCACCAGCAACGGGATGGCGAGCCCTTCTGCGGACTGACCCAGGAACCCCTGGGCCGCTCGTCCATCGAACTGATCTGCCGCGAGCACGCACCTCGCGACGAAGCCGCCTGATCACACGCTGCGTCGCAACCGGAAGCGCGATGGGCTTCCCTGCCCCGCGCCGGCTAGGCGGTCTTCTTGAAGAGTTCGCGCCCCTGGTCCAGGCATTGGTCGACCAGCCACTTGCCGTGGGCGATGGACGCGTGCTGGGCCTTGTCCAGTTCGGCGAGGAAGGCGTACTGCATCGGCAGGGCGATGCGACCGGTGGTCTGGCCGTCAGGCGCGGTGATATGACAGCCGGCGGCCCAGGGCGTGGGAATCCCCGGATGCTCGACGACGTCGGCGACTATGGTGTGGTTGCGGTGGACGCATTGCAGGGTGCTCATGGGGTCTACCTCGTTGAAGGCCCGGGGCCACGGGGTCGGCCGGCCCGGCGGGCTTGGCATGGAAGTTCAACTAAAGGTCGGCGTGTACCTTGCTCACTTCCGGATATAGCACAGCGAACCTTCCGAGCCAGTGCAACCGACCAAGGGTCGCCCGTAGGCCTACCGGGTTTCGGGCGAATTGGCTATTCGGTGCGAACCGGCGCTGGGCTAACGTAAACCTATCCCCCGCAGCCTGCGGGACAACTTGGAGATGGGTTGATGAGCGCAAGAATCGAGTGGGCCAAGCAAGTTCCCGAAGCCTACAAGGCGATGGTCGGCCTGGAGCAGGCCCTGGCCAAATCCGGCCTGGAAAGCTCGCTGCTCGAACTGATTCGCCTGCGCGCCTCGCAGATCAATGGCTGTGCCTACTGCGTCAATATGCACGCCAACGACGCGCGCAAGGCCGGCGAGAGCGAAGCCCGCCTGCAGACCCTCGTCGTATGGCAGGAAACCAATTTCTTCAGCGAACGCGAGCGCGCCGCCTTGGCCTGGGTCGAGAGCCTGACCCAACTGGCCGAGCGCCACGCGCCGCAGCACCAGTTCGACGCCCTGCGCGAGCACTTCAGCGAGGCCGAGATCGTCAACCTGACCCTGGCCATCGCCACCATCAATGCCTGGAACCGCTTCGGCGTAGGCTTCGCGATGACTCCCTGAGCGTTATCCCGCGAAACCGGAAAGGGTCGCTTTGTGCGACCCTTTCTGTTGATGGCAGCCCTGCGGTCTGCGAAGGGCTGCGCAGCAGTCCCCTTCAAACCCCAAAGCCGGCCCCGTCCAATAGCAGAAAAACAAGCCGCGCCACGGAAGACAGCCGGCAATTGCGGTATTTTCTTGCCAATCCCCAGCCGGAGGCACGCATGGAACTGCACGTCGTCATCCAGGGGCAGCAAGGACCTGTCCGGGCAACTGTATCGCCAGTTGCGCGAGGCCATAGAATCGGGTCGCCTCAAGGCCGGCACCCAGCTGCCGCCGACGCGCCTGCTGGCCGAGCAACTGGGCATCTCACGCAAGACGGTGGCCGACACCTACGCCCTGCTCACCTACGACAATCTGCTCACTGGCAAGGTGGGTGTCGGTACCTTCGTCAACGCCCAGGCCGTCGGCCAAGGCCGCAAGCAGGGGCACGAATCCCTGGCCAGCGCAGCGATCGTCGCCAAATGGCGGAATATCTCCATCGCCATGGGTCATCCCTCGATGGACGCAGTGCTGCGCTACGACTTCATCGGCGGCGCCACCACCAGGAACCAGTTCCCCCAGGACGACTGGCGCCGTTGCGTCCAGCACGCCTTGCGCCAGACGGCCAGGTCACGCGGCCTCTACAGCCAGCCCGCCGGCCTGCCCGCCCTGCGTGACGCCATTGCCCGCCACGTGGCCTTCTCCCGCGGCGTGCGCTGCAATGCCGAGGACGTGCTGGTCTGCCACGGCGCCCAGCAGGCGCTGGACCTGCTCGCCCGCGTGCTGATCGAGCCAGGCTGCCGCGTGGCGGTGGAAGACCCCGGCTACCCGCCGGCGCGCCAGTTGTTCGCGGCCCAGGGCGCCGAGGTGATTGGCGTGCCGGTAGACGCCGAGGGCATCTGCGTCGACGCCATTCCCGACCATGTGCGGCTGATCTACGTGACTCCCTCGCACCAGTTCCCCCTCGGCATGGCCATGAGCCAGGCGCGGCGTGAAGCCTTGCTGGACAAGGCCCTGCGCATCGGCGCGGTGGTCATCGAAGACGACTACGACTGCGAGTTCCGCTACGAAGGCCGCCCCACCGACACCCTGCAGAGCCTCGACAGCCAGGGCGCAGTGGCCTACGTCGGTACTTTTTCCAAGACCCTGCAGCCGGAATTGCGCCTGGGCTACTGCATCCTGCCGCCGGCACTGATCGAGGCCGTCACTGCCGCCAAGCGGCTCTCCGACTGGCACTGCTCCACCCTCACCCAGTGGGCCCTGGCCAAGTTCATCGACGAAGGTTTCCTGCTCAAGCACATACGCCGCTGCCACGGCATCTATGCGAGCCGCCGGGAACGCATCCTCGAGCGTTTCCGGGACGACCTGGCGCCCTGGTTCGAACTAGTGCCCTCGGTGGCCGGCTTCCACATCGCCGCCCTGGCCAAAGTGCCGATGGACATTCCACTGCTGGTGGACCTGGCGCGCAAGGTGGACGTGGGGCTCTATGGCCTCGCCGGCTTTTCCTACCAGGCCCCTCCGCGCAATGGCCTGTTCCTCGGCTATGGCGCCATCGAAACCCTGGACCTCGACCCGGCGCTGGACCGGGTGCGGGATATCCTGGGGCAGATTGGGTGAGGCTCGCAGGCACAAGACATTGTGGGGGCGATTTCAATCGCTAAGCAGGCCGAAGGTCTGCCCTGATTGTTCCAGGGGGGGCAGCTTCGCTGCCCTTAGCGAATGAATTCGCCCCCACAGAAAAGAAAAGGGCCGCATCGCAGCCCCTTCCTTCGCTCAAGTCACCGGATCAGCGACGGTCCCGCCAAATGGTCTGCACATTGAGGAATTCGCGCAGGCCGAAGTGGGACAGTTCACGGCCATAGCCGCTCTTCTTCACACCGCCAATCGGCACACGCGGGTCGGAGGCGGTGAAGCCGTTGATGAACACCGCGCCGCTGACGATGCGCCGGGCGAGTTGCTGCGCCTGGGCCTGGTCTGCGGTCCAGAGCGCTCCCCCCAGGCCGAACTCGCTGTCGTTGGCCAGTTCGATGGCGTGCTCGGCGTCGCGGGCGACGATGAGCGAGGCCACCGGGCCGAAGATCTCCTTGCGGAAGGAGGTCATCTCCGGGGTCACGTCCGCCAGCACGGTGGGTACGTAGTAGTTGCCCGTACCGATCAGCTTGTGGCCGCCCAGCAGCAGGGTCGCGCCCTCGGCCAGAGTGGCCTGGACCTGGCCATCCAGTTCGTCACGCAGGTCGAAACGGGCCATGGGGCCGACAAAGGTGGAATCGGCTTGCGGATCGCCGATCTGCAGCGCCTTGACCGCCGCCACGAAGCGCTCGGTGAAGGCATCGGCAATGGACGCCTCGAGGATGATGCGCTTGGCGGCGATGCAGACCTGGCCAGCGTTGTTGAAGCGGCTGGTGACCGCGGCCTTGACGGCCTGGTCCAGGTCCGCGTCGGCCAGCACGATGAAGGGGTCGGAGCCACCCAGCTCCAGTACGCACTTCTTCAGCGCCGCGCCGGCCTGGGACGCGATGGCGGCACCCGCACCGACGCTGCCCGTCACCGCGACCACGGCGATGCGCGGGTCGGCGATGGCCACCGAGACCAGCGCGGGCTCGACGTTGATCAGTTCGAACACACCTTCCGGCAGGCCGGCCTCGGCCCAGGCGGCGGCCAGCAGGCGGGCGCAGCCCATCACGTTGGGCGCATGCTTGAGCACGTAGCTGTTGCCGCCGAAGATGATCGGCACCGCGCCGCGCATCACCTGCCACATGGGGAAGTTCCAGGGCATCACCGCGAGAACCGGGCCCAGCGGCAGGTAAGCCACCACGGCCTTGTCGTCTTCGACCAGGGTCGGCTCGTCGGCCAGCATGGCCGGGCCGTGCTCTGCGTACCACTCGCAGAGCTTGGCGCACTTCTCGATCTCGCCACGGGACTGGCTGATGGGCATGCCCATCTCGCTGGTGGTCATCCGCGCCATGGTCTCGGCGTTGGCGCGCAGGGCCTTGGCCATGCGCAGCAGGCCCTCGGCACGGGCCTCGACGCTGAACTGACTCCAGGCCTGGAACCCACGCTGGGCAGACGCCAGACTGGCGTCGAGGGCAGCGGCGTCCTGGTAGGGATAACGGGCGATTTCTTCGCCGGTGGCGGGGTTCCGGGAAATGGCGGCAGGCAGGTTCATGCTGTCCTCGTTGTACGTGGGAGCCGGTCGGGGCTCGCGATCAGTCTTGCGGCGAAAGTAAGGCAGCGACCGATTCACGTAAAACGAATAATCGAGAAGAAAGTCTTCACGAAAACAGAATGGTATGTCGAGACTGGCAGGTCTGAGGCCTGCTTTGCGATTGAAGTCGCCGCCACGAAAGCGGGTGGCGTCGGGGTCAGGCCAGCCGACGGCAAGAATGTCCCCGGGTCATTGGCCAGCTGCGGTGCTGGTCGCTTGGTGACTGGGTAATGACCACATAGACCCGTTGCTCGTAGCCATGACGAAGCAGCACGCACTGCAGCGACTTGCCGTCCTCCAACTCGAACCAGCGCGGCTCGCCTTCCAGGGTCATCTCCATGAAACGCACCACCCGCGCCAGTACGGTGGCTGGGCTGTAGCGGCTCCAGTCTTCCGGCAGCACACCGTCATCCAGCAGCCAACCGGTGACGGGAAGCTCGCCCTGCTCTTCGTTGCGGCGCCCCCAGGGAATCCACACCACGCCGCGCAGCGGATCATGGATGGGCAATGCCGCATCGGCATCGGGATAGTTGATGAGTTGCCGACTCCCTTCGACGGTATAGAGCCCGCTGACCTCCACGGAATGACACATGACTGCCTCCCCTAGCCGAAGCAATTGTCATTGTTGCCAGTACTGCTGATGCAGGGCTGATGGTTGCTGGATGTGCTATTTCTGTTTGCCGCTGCCTGAGTTTCGTGGGCGTCCGGCAGGAGTCAAGACCATGCGGCGGCAGCATTGACAGGAGGGCGAGAGACGCGACGAAGCGCAGTGCGAAGAAAAATTTCGCCGCGCTGTAACACCCCGCCACCTGCCCAGTCTCCTGTTCCGAAGGCGGCATTCCCGCTCCCCTGACTAGACTGGGTATGCCACGCCACCCAGGGGCGACCAGCCCTCACCGACCCACCAGAAACGGAGAGAACAACCATGAAAACCCCGACTGCCAGTGTCGTCTCTGCAACCGGCCTCGCCCTTGCCCTGAGCACTGCCCTCGGCCTCGTCATGGCGCCGATGAGCGCCCAGGCCGCCGACAACGAGAAGTGTTTCGGCGTCGCCATGAAAGGCAAGAACGACTGCGCCGCAGGTGCCGGCACCTCCTGCGCGGGCACTGCGAAGAAGGATTACCAGGGCAACTCCTGGAAGTACGTGCCCGCCGGCACCTGCGAGAAGACCACCTCCCCCAGCTCGCCCACCGGCTTCGGCCAGCTCCAGGCCTTCAAGGAAGAGAAGAAAGGCTGACCGCCCCCGGCAGGAGCGCTGACCATGACACTTTCCCCCACCCCCCGCGCTCCTGCCGGCCGCCTGCCGGCGCGGGCGGGCATCGGGCTCAAGTCCCAGCACTACCGGGACATCCTCGACACCCGCCCGGCCCTCGGCTTCTTCGAGATCCACGCCGAGAACTACATGGTGGAGGGCGGTCCCTTCCACCATTACCTGGGCCTGATACGCCAGGACTACCCGCTGTCCATCCACGGCGTCGGCCTCTCCATAGGCGCCGACCAGCCGCTGGATGAGGCCCACCTGGACCGCCTGGCCGCGCTGATCGAGCGCTACCAGCCGGCGTCCTTTTCCGAACACCTGGCCTGGTCCACCCACGGCGAGATATTCCTCAATGACCTGCTGCCGCTCGCCTACGACGAACCCAGCCTGGCGCGGGTCTGTCGCCATATCGACGAGGTGCATACGCGCCTGAAGCGGCCGATGCTGCTGGAGAACCCGGCCACCTACCTGGAATTCGCAAGCTCCAGCCTGGACGAAGCCGAGTTCATCGCCGAAGTCGTCCAGCGCACCGGCTGCGGCCTGTTGCTGGACCTGAACAACGCCTATGTGTCCTGCATCAACCACGGTCGCGACATCCGCGCCTACCTGGCCGCCCTGCCCCTGCACGCGGCGGGCGAAATCCACTTGGCGGGCTTCGCCGAGGACTGCGACGCCGCCGGCGACCGTCTGCTTGTCGACCATCACGGCTCGCCGGTGGACGCCGCCGTCTGGGCCCTCTACGCCGAAACCCTGGAGCGCCTCGGCCCGCTGCCCACCCTGATCGAGCGGGACAACGACATCCCCTCCCTCGCCCTGCTCGCGCAGGAAGCCGCTTGCGCCGAACGGTTGTTGCGGCGGGAGGCGGCGGCATGAACCAGCACGCCTTTGCCGACGCCCTGCTCGACCCGCAACTGCCCTGCCCGCCCGGCCTGCGCGCCTGGAATGGCTCCGACCCGGCGCGGCGCTTCGCGGTCTACCGCAACAATGTACTGGCCTCGCTGGTCGGCGCGCTGGCCGATAGCTTCCCGGTGGTGCAGCAACTCGTGGGCGAGGAGTTCTTTCAGGCCATGGCCCGTCACTATGCCCAGGTCGAGCCACCACGTTCGCCCCGGCTGGCGGTCTATGGAGAAAGCTTCCCCGACTTCATCGCTGCGTTCCCACCGGCCGCCGCCCTGCCGTACCTGGCCGACGTGGCCCGGCTGGAACTACTGCGGGTACGTGCCTACCACGCCGCCGACCTGCCACCCCTGGATACTGCGGAACTGGCCGCCGCCCTTGGCGACCCCGAGAGTCTGCCGGGCATGCGCCTGAGACTGCATCCGTCGGTGGCGACCATCAGTTCGAGCTACGCCATCGCCTCGCTCTGGGCCGCCCACCAGGGACTGCTGGACATCGCCAGCGTCGACCCCACGCAGGCCGAGTGCGCACTGGTCCTGCGCCGCGGCCTGGAGGTGGAAGTCAGCCGGACAGGTGCGGGCGCCACGGCCTTCATTCGCGGCCTGGGCGCCGGCGTCCCCCTCGGCCAGGCCGTGGGCGCGGCGCTGGCCATCGAGCCTGGCTTCGACCTCGGCACCACACTCGCGCAGCTCCTTGCGGGCGGCGCCATCATCCAGTTCACCCTCGATAGCGGGAGTCAGTCGCAATGAACGCCACCATCCGCATCCAGCACAGTCACCTGCCGGTGAAACTGCTGCTCCAGGCCATCGAGTTGTGCAAGCGTATTCCCTACAGCCTGGTGGCCTTCGTCGCCCGCTTTTCCATCGCCGCGATCTTCTGGAAGTCCGGACAGACCAAGGTAGAAGGCCTGGCCATCGACCTGGTGGATGGCACCTTCCAGCTGGGCATGCCGCACCTCTCGGCCTCGGCCATTCCGCTGTTCGCCGAGGAATACAAGCTGCCTTTCCTCTCCCCCGAACTGGCCGCCCACGCCGCCGCCTTCAGCGAGCACTTCTTCCCGCTGCTGATCCTGTTAGGTCTGGCCACGCGCTTCTCCGCCCTCGCCCTCCTTGGCATGACCCTGGTGATCCAGACTCTCGTCTACCCCGATGCCTACCCCACCCACGGCATCTGGGCCGCCAGCCTGTTGCTGCTGATCAGCCAGGGGCCGGGGGTGCTCTCGCTGGATCACCTGATTGCGCGGCGGTACCAGGCGTGATTTCTCCTTGTGGGGGCGAATTCATTCGCCAAGGGCGGCGCAGCTGCCCCCTTGACGGACCTATGGGCAGTCCTTCGGACTGCTTGGCGAATGAATTCACCCCTACAGGTTCCACATCCCTTCACCACCTCAGCGCGCAATGCGGAATTCCTTCGGCGACTGCCCCGTCCCGCGCTTGAAGAAGCGCGAGAAATACGCAGGCTCGGAAAAGCCCAGGCTGTCCGACACCTGGTTCACCGTCATCGCCGTGTAGACCAGGCAGCGCTTGGCCTCCAGCAGCAGGCGCTGGTTGATCATCTGCAGCGCCGACTGCCCGGCCAGGCGTCGGCACAGGGCATTGAGATGGGCGGCGCTTATCGCTAGGCGCTGGGCGTATTGCTCAATGGGCAGGTGTTCGCGGAAGTGCTGCTCCAGCAGCCGGGTGAACTCCTGCAGGTGCAGGCGGCCACGGTCGTGCTGCTGCGCATCCGACTGGGACAGCGCCAGGGAGCGCCGGCCGATCCAGACCAGCAACACGCTGATCAGCGATTGCAACATCAGCTCGCGGCCCGGCGCCTGCTGGGCGTACTCGCGGCTGATGGCCTCGAACAGAGGGTCCAGGTAGGGCTGGCTGTCGCCGGCGGCAAAGCAGGCCGGGGTGAACAGCGCCTGGCTATCCAGCAGGCCGGCCACCTGCTCCACCAACGGCAGGGCCAGCGTCAGGACATGGCCGTCGACATCATCGGAGAAGCGGAAACCGTGTACACAGAGGGCCGGCACCACCTGCAAGGACGCAGAGTCGATGCGGTTCACCCGCCCTTCCACCTCCAACTCGGCGCTGCCGGAACGCACATAGAGCAGCTGTACCAGGTCACCGTGGCGATGGGGCTTGATCTCCCACTCGTGCAAGCGGCTGCGCGCTTCGATAGATTCCCAGTGGATCAGGTCCGGCGTCGGCCAGGCCGCGGTCTCGCCATAGAGCTTGAACACGGGGACGGGAGTGTGGGCCTGTTTGGACATGGAAGCCTCCGAAAATGCTAATCCGCGAAAAGTCCATGAATGCCGTTGGATATTGCCTTCAAACCCTTCATGCATCCATCAAAAATACAGGAGACAAAACAAAACCAGGTGAGTCGGGACTGCCTACAGCCCGCCACCGGAACTCTTCGAGAGGACAACAACAATGAGGACCCAGGTCGCCATCATCGGCGCCGGCCCGTCCGGCCTTCTCCTCGGCCAGCTGCTGCACAAGGCTGGAATCGACAACGTCGTCATCGAACGCCAGAGCCCGGACTACGTCCTTGGCCGCATTCGCGCCGGAGTGCTGGAACAGGGCATGGTCGACCTGCTGCGCGAAGCCGGCGTCAGCGAGCGCATGGACCATGAAGGCCTGGTGCACGACGGCTTCGAACTGGCTTTCGACGGCCGCCGCGAACACATCGACCTCAAGGGCCTGACCGGCGGCAAGACGGTAATGATCTACGGCCAGACCGAAGTCACCCGCGACCTGATGGAGGCTCGCGCCGCCTCGGGCGCGCGCAGCTTCTACAACGCCGCCCAAGTCCAGCCCCACGACCTGAAGGGCGATGCGCCCTACGTCACATTCGAGCAGGACGGCGAGCAGTTCCGCCTGGATTGCGACTACATCGCCGGCTGCGACGGCTTCCATGGCGTGTCGCGCAAATCCATCCCCGTCGGGGTGCTCAAGGAGTTCGAACGGGTCTACCCCTTTGGCTGGCTCGGCGTGCTGGCCGACACCCCGCCGGTGAGCGACGAACTGATCTACGCCAACCACGAGCGCGGCTTCGCCCTGTGCAGCATGCGTTCGCCCACTCGCACCCGCTATTACGTACAGGTCTCGGCTGAGGAAAAGGTCGAGGACTGGTCCGACGAGCGCTTCTGGAATGAATTGAAAAGCCGCCTGCCGGAGCAGACCGCGGCGAAGCTGGTCACCGGCCCCTCGATCGAGAAGAGCATCGCCCCGCTGCGCAGCTTCGTGGTGGAGCCCATGCAGTACGGTCGCCTGTTCCTGCTGGGCGACGCCGCCCACATAGTCCCGCCCACCGGCGCCAAGGGCCTGAACCTGGCGGCCAGCGACGTCAACACCCTGTACCGCATCCTGCTGAAGGTCTACGCCGAGGGCCGCACCGAGCTGCTCGAGCAGTACTCCGCCATCTGCCTGCGACGCATCTGGAAGGCCGAGCGCTTCTCCTGGTGGATGACCTCGCTGCTGCACCGCTTCCCGCAAACCGACGCCTTCGGCCGCCGCATGCAGCAGACCGAACTGGACTACTACGTGGGCTCCGAGGCGGGTCGCAAGACCATTGCGGAGAACTATGTCGGCTTGCCCTATGAGGCGATTGGTTGAAGGCCACCATGGGCCTCGCTCCCCACTCCCGATAGCCCGTCAGGGAAACCGGGACCAGGGGCAGCGGCATCGATCGTTGGGCTTCGTTTCTCTCAGCCGCAACCTACGGCCGTCCCTTGGCGCGGGAAGTTGCGTCCCTCGAGTTGCAGTGTGGGTAACGGACTCGGGTACCACGGTAGGTTGGGCTGAGCGCAGCGAAGCCCAACGAAACAACTCCCCTCCGGGTAGATAGCCCGGCGCCTCGTGCTCTGACCAACCGTGAGTTTGTCGCGGTCGACTCTGGCAGCCGTCCGCCCATGACCTAGGCTTGCACAGGCAATCCGGAAGAGTTCCAGAGACTCGGGAAAGGAGCAGCGCAACAAGGGATTGGCCGAAACAGTGCCGGCATTTCCCAGAGCCCGGAGTGATTCTGTCCTCGTTGTTCATGCAGTTCATGCAGACCACAGGAGTGCAGTCATGGAGCAACAGATTCCCCTACACACCAACCCCGGCCAGAAACTGCGCGGGGTGAACCTGGGCGGCTGGCTGGTTCTGGAGAAATGGATGACCCCCAGCCTGTTCGAAGGCTTGCAGGCCACCGATGAAACGACCTGGTGCGCCGAGATGGGCGCACGTGCCCCGGAAAGGCTCAAGCAGCACTGGAACAGCTTCATCACCCGCGAAGACTTCGCCTGGCTGCACGAGCACGGCATCAATGCCGTGCGCATTCCGCTCGGCCACTGGATCTTCGGCCCGGATTACCCCTACCACCGCAGCTACGGCGATAACCCCCACCCTTTCGTCGAGGGTGGAATCGAGGTACTCGACAGGGCGTTTGCCTGGGCGGACGAATTCCAGCTGAGGATAGTCCTGGACCTGCACGCCGCCCCCGGCTGCCAGAACGGTTTCGATAACGGCGGGATCAAGGATGTCTGCGAATGGCACACCCAGGCGCAATATCGCGAGCACTCGCTGAATGTGCTGGAACGCCTGGCCGAGCGTTATAACGGCGAGCCCAGCCTGCATGCGATCGAGGTGCTCAACGAACCACGCTGGGATGTGCCGACCGATTACCTGAAAAGTTACAACCTTGATGCCTACCAGCGCATTCGCCGGTACTGCAAGGCCGAGCAGGTCAGCGTGGTCTTCCATGACGGCTTCCGCCCGTTCGAGCAGTACCTAGGTTTCATGCAGTCGCCGGAATTCTCCAACGTGGTCTTCGATATCCATCGCTACCAGTGCTTCGAGCGCTGCGACATCGACAGCGACATCTATTCCCACGTTCACAAGGCCAGCGGCCTATGGAAAACCGAAGCCGACGGGATCATCGAGCAACTGGGGTTGCCGACCTATTGCGGCGAATGGAGCCTTGGCCTCGACCTGAAAGTGGTCTCGCTCTGGGCCGAAGGGCCGTTCAACCATGCCCTGGAAAGCATGGACAGCTTCCAGAAGGACATCGCCTATCGCGGCTATGCCGCTGCCCAGTTGCTGACCTTCGAAAAGTACCTGGGCTGGTTCTTCTGGAGCTACAAGACCGAAACCACGCCAGCCTGGTGTTTTCGCGAATGCGTCCAGCGCGGCTGGTTGCCTTCAACCTTTTCTTAGCGCCCGTAGCGGCGTGCCATAACCGAGCGGCTCCTCCTCCTGCGGCAGGTGATTGAGCAGGAGCTTGCGCTGGTAGTGACGGTCGAGGCCGGTCTGGAAGCTGATGGCCAGCAGCGTCGTGTCGGGCAGTTCCCGGTGCAGCATGTCCATCAGGTACTCCTCGCCCTTGGGCTCGAAGACACTGGTCGCCTCTTCGATGAACACCCAGGACGGTTGCTGCAGGAACAGCCTGGCAATGCCCAGCCGCTGCTGTGCGCGCAGTGGCAACACGCTGTGCCAGTTGTCGGCCTCATCCAGCCGCGCGGCCAGCCAGGCGACCCCGGCGCATTCCAGGGCATGCTGCATGGCACTGGCAGTGAAGGTACCCACCGGCTGCGGATAGCTCAGCACCGATTGCAGGCTGCCAGGCGGCAGGAATGGTCGTTGCGGCAAGAAACAGATCGCTGGCCCCGCCGGCAGCGAGACCTCGCCATGCCCCCACGGCCACAAGCCGGCCAGCACCTTGAACAGGCCGATGGTGATCGCCGGATCGCCGGATATCAGCACCCGCTCACCACGCTGGATCACCTCGTTGAGGCCCTCGATCAGAATCTTCCCGTCGGGATTGGAGATGCACAGGTCGCGCAGCACCAGTTGCGCCTGGTTCGACTGCGCCAGGCTGATGCGGTGCTCCTGCCGCATGGTGGCCTGTTCTTCCAGTTGCAGCAGGTCGTTGTAGAGGCTCATCACCCGGTCCGCGGAAGCCCGGCAACGGGCAAGCTCGGGAAGGTTGTCGATCGGCCAGGAGAGTGCCGAGGTCAACTGCTGGAAGGCTTGCGCGGCCTGCATCAACACCCCCAGGGTCATGCTGCCGGCAATGTACTGGGGCGCCATGACCAGGATCGGGAACACCGGCAACAGCACGCCGTAACCCGATGTGAACGACACGATTCCCAGAAAGGCGAGGGTCTGCCGATACCAGCGGTGCCCCAGTTCGGCGAAAACGGCCGTCGAACTGCGCCGCTCGACCTCTTCGCCCTGCATCAGCGCGATCGACTCGGAGCGTTCCCGCGCATGGGCCAGGCCAAAGCGGAAATTCGCCTCCGCGGTCTGCAGCTTGTTGGTCGCCCGGACCAGCGGCCGTCCGAGCAGCAGCCCGAACAAGGCGCCGCCCCCCGCATAGGCGAACGCCAGGATGACCATGTAACCCGGAACCAGCATGCCGGTCCCGGGAATATTGGCGCTGCCGGTAACCTTCAGCAGGATGCCGACGAAACTGCCGAAGATCAGCAGCGAGTAGACCAGCGAGTGAATCAGGGCGATCGTGCTGCCGGTCACCACCTGGATATCTTCGGCGATTCGGCCATCCGGGTTGTCGTGCTCGCCTTCGGTCAACTGCAACTGGTAGTGATGCCCATGGGCCATCCACCGGTCGAGCACCTTTGCCGTCAGCCATTTGCGCCAATCCAGCTGTAACCAGCGCTTGACCTGCATATGCAGCGCCGTAACGCCCACGGTCAGCAGGAGGATCACCACGAAAGTGCCGATCTGCACCATCAGGCGGCTCAGCGACTTCGCTTCCAGGGCATCGAAGAGCGCGCGGTTCCAGTAGTTCATCCAGATCACCAGGCCGACCTGGGCCAGGGTGAGCAGCAGCAGAGCCAGGGAGAAGCCGCGCGCCTTCCACTTCTGTTCGGAATTCCAGTACGGCATGGCCAGGCGCAGGAACTGCCAGCGCGATTTCGACGGTTGCCGAATTGCTGCCAACCGGGCCATCTAGCCGCTACTCCGCGCGTCTCGCCGGCGCTGCCGCTGATTCGCCAGGCCATAAGGCACCGCGACACCTACGAGCAGGTTCAGGCTGGGAATGTCGGGCTGTTGGCTGGTCTGGCTGGCACCACGCCCGTGCGCGGTGCTGCGTACTCTCCACAACAAAGGGGTATCCGTACCCGCCCCTACAATTGGCAGAAAAATCATCAGACCCCCTGCTGCTAGAGGCCGGAGCCTCAGGTTGCTCAGCGTACTCCGGGGAGTGCGTCGTCTACCCTGTGTAACTTTTAGTAGTCGGCCAGGGCATTACCGCGAGGCGCAACGACGCTGTGAGAGCGAACGTTGGCCGGTGATGCAGTTGGCGGCTCGTTGAGCTCTGCGCTGGGCTGCACCAGGTAAGTTTCATTCAAGCACAGGGAACCCGACCCGCACGATTCTTCCGGACATTCGAGCGCGCCGGCCCGACAGAGGTGGCAGTAGAGGTCGATAGAGGTCGATCGGCGGGCAGGAGCAGCAGGCCGCAGCGAACGAATTCGCTCCTGCAAAAATTCGCCCGGCCAGCATTGAGCCAGGCCCGAGCCGCCTCAGCCAGCATTGCCGATCAGTTGGCTGAGCACCGCCCGCAACTTGCCGGGTTTCACCGGCTTGTTCAGCAACGGGACGCCGGGGTTTCTCAATTTGCGGCGGCACTGGTCGCTGCGGTCGGCGGTGATGATCACCGCCGGAAGTTCACGGGCGAAGTGCTGGCGCAAGGCCTGGATCACATCGCAGCCAACAACGCCGTGGTCCAGGTGGTAATCGACCAGGATCAGGTCCGGCGCCTGGCCCTGCAGCGCCTCCAGCGCGCCGTCGATGTCGGTGGCGGTGAGCACCTGGCAACCCCACTGGCCAAGCAATGCCGCCATGCTCTCGAGAATCCCCGGTTCGTTGTCCACCACCAACAGGCGCTGGCCAGGCAACGGGTCGCCGGTCACCGGCCGCGCTTCCAGCTTCGGCTGTACCTGTGGTGGCGCCTCCGCCAGGGGAACTTCAATGCTGAACACCGAGCCGCGCCCCAGCTGCGAGCGCACCTCCACCCGGTACAGCAACATGCTGGCGATACGGTCCACAATCGCCAGGCCCAGGCCAACGCCCTTGCGTTCCGCGGCCCGGCCCACGTCCAGCTGGTTGAATTCGAGGAAGATCGCCTGCAACTGGTCCGCCGGTATTCCCCTCCCGCTGTCCCAGACTTCGAGCCGCAGCCGGTCGCCCCGGCGGCGGGCGCCGAGCAGGATGCGCCCGCGCTCGGTATAGCGGCAGGCATTGCTGAGGAAGTTGCGCAGGATGCGCGTCAGCAGGCGGAAGTCGGTGTTGATGCATAGATGCGGAATGCGTACCCGCAGCTCCAGCCCGGCGGCGTCGGCCACGCTCTGGAACTCCGAGGCCAGGGGGCCGAGCACCTCATCCAGCGAGTAGACGTCCAAGTCCGGCTTGATCGCGCTCTGATCAAGCTTGGAGATGTCCAGCAGGTCGGTGAGCAGGTCCTCGGCACCCTCCAGCGCCTGGTGGGTGCGCTCCACCAGTTGCTGCTCGGCCGCCGGCAGCTTGCGCTCGCGCAGGGTCGAGACCAACAGGCGCGCGGCATTGAGCGGTTGCAACAGGTCGTGGCTGGCGGCGGCCAGGTACTTGTCCTTGCTCAGGTTGGCAGCCTCGGCGGCGTCCCGCGCTTCGCGCAATTGCTCGTTCAGCCCCTGCAACTCGCGGGTGCGCGCCAGTACCCGTTGTTCCAGTTCGTCATTGAGGGTCTGCAGGCGTTGCTGGGCCAGGATGCGCTCGGTGATATCGGCGACGAAACCTTCCACCAACCCTTCTTCATCAGGCTTGAGCAAGAGGTTCATCAGCACGTCCACATGGCTGCCGTCCTTGCGCCTGAGCCGTGTCTCGTAGCCGAACAATCCGCCTTCCCGCTGCAGGGCGCGGCGAATCCGCGCCAGCTCGGCGGCGCCACCGAAGAACAGCTTGTCGGCCAGTTCCACCAGCGGCCAAAGGCAATCCTGCGGCGAGTCGTAACCGAGCATCTGCGCCAGGGCCGGATTGGCGGCACGCATGCCGTCCTGCAGGCTGGCCTGGAAGATGCCGTGCACCGCGTGTTCGAACAGCCATTTGTAGCGATTGCGCTCGGTCTCCAGCTCCTCCAGCCGCGCCAGCAGCTCCGGGTAGTGGCTCTTGCGCGCGGAATGGCTGCCCAGGCCGAGCAGCCCGGTGAGGGCCTCGCGCTGCTCGTCAGAGGGCCTCGGCATAGACCACCTCGACATCCCGCTGGCTGGATTCGCGCGGGTTGGTGAGGATGCAAGGATCGCCCATGGCGTGACGTGACAGGAACGGAATGTCCGAAGTGCCGACGCCGTGCAGGCGCAGGGTCTCGTGGAAACCGACCGCGTGCTTGAGGGTCACCAGGTGCTCCACCAGGCGCTGGCGCACCTGGTTCTGGGTCAGGCCGCGGCAATCGATGCCGAAGGTCTCGGCGATCACCTTGAAGCGTTCCGGCGCGGCGCTGTAGTTGAACGCCACCACATGTTCCACCAGCACCGCGTTGCACAGGCCGTGAGGCAGGTCGAGGAAGCCCCCGAGGCTGTGGGACATGGCGTGCACCGCACCGAGAATGGCGTTGGAGAAGGCCAGACCGGCCTGCATGCTGCCGAGCATGATCTTCTCGCGCAGGGCGATGTCCTGGGGATGGGCGATCATCGCCACCAGGTTGCCGTTGATCAGGCGCATGGCCTCCAGCGCATGGGGGTCGGTGAGCGGCCCGTGGCCGGTGGAAACGAAGGCCTCGATAGCGTGCACCAGGGCATCGATGCCGGTACAGGCCGACAGGAAGGGGTCCATGCTCAGCGTGGTTTCCGGATCGATCAGCGACACGTCCGGCACCACCGCCTTGCTGACGATGGAGAACTTCATCCGCTCCTGCTGGTTGGAGATGATCACGAACTGCGAGACATCGGCCGACGTGCCGGCCGTGGTGGGGATCAGGATCAGCGGCGGGCTGGGCACGCTGAGGGTGTCCACCCCTTCGAATTCGAGAATGTTGCGACCATGGGCGGCCACTATGCCGATGCCCTTGGCGCAATCCATGGGACTGCCGCCGCCCACGGCGACAATCACGTTGCAGCCCATGGCGCGGTAGATCTCGGCGCCCTGCATCACCTCCTCCACGCGCGGGTTGGGCGACACCTGGGTGTAGAGGCAATAGTCAATGCCCTGGGCCTGGAGGCTGGCCTCCACATCGGCTACCCAGCCGGCGGCCTGCACGCCGGGGTCGGACACCACCAGCACCTTGCGCGCGCCGAAGGTGCTGGCGTAGTTGCCGACGTTGTGCCGACAACCGGCGCCGAAAATGATCTCGGGAGAAACGAACTTGCGAAGCAGGCTGATATCGTGACGCATCAATCGGCTCTTTTTTGTAGTTATGGGGTGAGTAGGACCCAGCCTACTGGATTCGCGGGCCATTTCAATCAGACCTTGGCCTGTTAGCCGTACTCCAGCTTGTGCGAATTCATTCGCGATGGGCAGCACAGCTGCCCCGTAGGTTGGTGCTGAGCGAAGCGAAGCCCAACGATCCGAGGTCAGGGTTGTTGGGCTTCGCAGGCTCAGCGCCAACCTACAAGGGCTTATCGCCCATTGAGGAACTTCCGGTAGAACCCCAACTCCGCCTCCAGCGCATGGGCCAGGTTGGCCGCTTGGCGGAACCCATGCTGCTCTTCGGGATAGACGTGGCATTCCACCTGTTGCCCGGCTTCGCGCAGGGCTTCGATCATACTGGCTGTCTGCTCCGGCACCACCACCGCGTCCTGCCCGCCCTGGAAGAAAATCACCGGCACGGCGATTTCCCGCGCCCGCAGCAAGGGCGTGCGTTGCCGATAGCGCTCGGCGTCCTGCTGCGGGTCACCGATCAGCCAGTCCAGGTAGTCGGCCTCGAACTTGTGGGTCTTCTCCCGCAGTACCAGCGGGTCGCTGACCCCGTAGTAGCTGGCGCCGCCGCAGAACGGCGTATCCCCTGCCAGGGCCAGCAGTGTGGTGAAACCACCGGCGCTGGCGCCGCGGATAAAGGCCTTGGCCGGGTCTATCAGGCCAAGCTGGTCCAGATGGGCCAGCAGTGCCTTGGCGTCCTGCACATCCAGCTCGCCCCAGCCGCCGGCGAGGCGCTGCCGGTAGGCCCGGCCATAGCCGCTGCTGCCTCGATAATCGAGGTCGGCCACGGCGAAGCCGCGCTGGGTCCAGAACTGGATGCGCGGGTCGAAGACCGGTTGGCAAGCAGAGGTCGGACCGCCGTGGCAGAGGACCAGCAGCGGTGGCCGTTGCCCCTGCGGCCCTCGATAGCAGTCGTTGACCGGCGGGTAGAAGAAGGCATGCGCCCACTCCCCTTCCCCTACGACGAAGCGCAACGGCTGGGGTCGGGCGATTTCCTCGGGCGGCAGGCCGGCGCCGCCTCCGGCCAATACCTGCACGGCGCCGCTGGCGCGGTCGATGGCCAGCACGGCACTGGCGCTCGAAGGCCCTGCAGCTATGCAATAGAAATTCACCGGGTCCGCCGCCAGTTGGCGAAAGCGGCTGTAGGTGCTGGCCAACGGCTTTTGGTCGGAGCCGACGAGGTAGCCCTGGCCCTCCCTGAGCCAGCTGCGCAAGCTGTCATCCGGCAGGTAGTTGCAAGTGCCCAATTGCCAAGGCGCCGGAGCATGGTCGGCCGCTTCCGCGGGCAAGGGGTGCAGTCCGTCGACCGCCAGCCGCCAGGGCTGCCACCAACCGTTGCCGTCGCTCAAGCAGTGCAGGCGGCCCAGGGCATCGAAACGCGGCTGCTGCAGGGATTCTCCGCCCTCCCCGCCAGCCACCACCTCAGGCGGTCCCCAGCCCTCGCCCTGGCGCCTGCGCAGACAGAGCCGCGTCTCCGTCCAGGGCTGCGCCGGGCGGCTCCATTCGATCCAGGCAAGAATCTGGCCATCGGGACTGATACGCGGCGCGGCATAGAAGTCGGCGCCCTCGGCCAATACCTGACGGCGACCATCGGCCAGGGCGATGGCCACCAGCCTATGGCTCGCCAGCTCTTCCTCCACCGCCAGCACGGCGCCGACCTGTTCCCAGGGCCAGAGGTCGCCATAGCGACACGGGGAATTGCCGGTCAGGGGCCGAGGCGCTCCGTCCAGAGTCTGGAGATGGAGCTGCTGGTCCGCCTCGTTGACGAACACCACTGCGTCCGCCACCAGGCAGAAGGCGCCGCCACCGTACTCGTAGACCCGGCTGCGCAGGGAGAAACCGGCGGGGGTCAGGCAGCGGGCCGCGCCCGCCTGCCAGTGCCACAGGGTAGTGCGGCCATCAGCGGGGTCGAACAGGCTCCAGAACAGCCCGGCAGGGCCGGCGCGCAGTTCGGCCAAGTCGCCGCTGGCAGCGACGGCCCGCTCCGCGCTCCAGGGGCTGTCCCAGAAACCGAAGGCGCGGGTTTCAGGCGCGGCAGATGATTTTCGAGGTGCGCTCATTGCGATAGGTCAGTTGTTCCAGCTCCAGGGGAGCATGCTCCGCCGCCTCTCGCGCCGCCAGGATCTTGCCGTGGTGGGCCGACTTGGCACACACCGGATCGGCGTTGCTGGCGTCCCCGGTGAGCAGGAAGGCCTGGCAACGGCAGCCGCCGAAGTCCTTCTCCTTCTCGTCGCAGGAGCGGCAAGGCTCGGGCATCCAGTCGTAGCCGCGAAAGCGATTGAAGCCAAAGGACTCGTACCAGATGTGGCGCAGGCTGTGCTCGCGCACATTGGGGAACTGCACCGGCAGCTGGCGCGCACTGTGGCAAGGCAGCGCGGTGCCGTCCGGGGTGATGTCGAGGAACAGGTTGCCCCAGCCGTTCATGCAGGCCTTGGGGCGCTCCTCGTAGTAGTCCGGGGTGACGAAGATCAGCTTGCAGGGGTGCCCTTCGGCAGCCAGCTTCGCCCGGTAGGAATGGGTGATGCGCTCGGCGCGCTGCAGCTGTTCGCGGGTCGGCAGCAGGCCGGCGCGGTTCAGTTCGGCCCAGCCGTAGAACTGGCAGGTGGCGAGTTCGACGAAGTCCGCCTCCAGCTCCAGGCACAACTCGATGATGCGCTCGATGCTGTCGATGTTGTGCCGGTGGGTGACGAAGTTCAGCACCATCGGGTAGCCCTGCGCCTTCACCGCGCGGGCCATGGCCAGCTTCTGCGCAAAGGCCTTGCGCGAGCCGGCCAGCAGGTTGTTCACCTCCTCGTCGGCGGCCTGGAAGCTGATCTGGATATGATCCAGGCCGGCGTCCTTGAATGCCGCCATGCGCGCTTCGGAAAGGCCGATGCCGGAGGTGATCAGGTTGGTGTAGTAGCCCAGTTCGCGGGCAGCGCGGATCAATTCCTCGAGGTCCTGGCGCACCAGCGGCTCGCCACCGGAGAAACCCAGCTGCGCGGCGCCCAGTTCGCGGGCCTGGCGGAACACCTCGATCCACTGCGCGGTGGTCAGCTCCTCACCCTGCTTGGCGAAGTCCAGCGGGTTGGAGCAATAGGGGCATTGCAGCGGGCAGCGGTAGGTCAGCTCGGCCAGTAGCCAGAACGGCGGCCCCGGCTGGGTGTCAGGCGTCGAGTTGCAACCAGAACTGGGCATGGGCCACCTCGATGAAAGCCAGTATGTCTTCGTCCAGGCCGGGCACGTCGGGGAAGCGCCGGCGCAGGTCGAGAATGATCTGCGCCACCGAACGCTGGCCGTCCACCAGGCGCAGGATCTCCCCCGCGCTTTCGTTCAGCCGCACCATGCCCTCGGGGTAAAGCAGCACATGGCAGCCCTGGGCCGGCTCCCATTGCAGGCGGAAGCCCCGGCGCAGGTTGGGCACCTGGTGCCGATTGAAATCAGTCATAGCGCGATCCCCCGGTGCCAGGCCCGCTCGCGGGTCACCGTGTGGTAAGGCGGACGTTCCAGTTCAAAGGCCATGCTCATGGCGTCGAGCATGCTCCAGAGCACGTCCAGCTTGAATTGCAGGATGTCCAGCATGCGCTGCTGGGCCTCCCAGGTGCGGTAGTGCTCGAGGGTGATGCGCAGGCCGTGCTCCACGTCGCGGCGCGCCTCCTTCAGGCGCTTCCTGAAGTAGTCGTAACCGGCCGGGTCGATCCAGGGGTAGTGCTGCGGCCAGGCATCCAGCCGCGACTGGTGGATCTGCGGGGCGAACAGCTCGGTCAACGAGCTGCTGGCCGCTTCCTGCCAGCTGGCGCGGCGGGCGAAGTTGACGTAGGCATCCACTGCGAAGCGCACGCCGGGCAGTACCAGTTCCTGGGACAGCACCTGCTCACGCTCCAGCCCCACCGCCTCGGCCAGACGCAGCCAGGCCTCGATGCCGCCTTCCTCGCCGGGCGCGCCGTCGTGATCCTGGATGCGTTGTATCCATTCGCGGCGGGTGTCGCGGTCCGAGCAGTTGGCGAGAATGGCGGCGTCCTTCAGCGGGATGCTCACCTGGTAGTAGAAGCGGTTGGCCACCCAGCCCTGGATCTGCTCGCGGCTGGCGCGGCCCTCGTACATGGCGCGGTGGTAGGGATGGTGGATGTGGTAGCAGGCGCCCTTGGCGCGCAGCGCCTGCTCGAATTCCGCGGGAGTCATGGCGTGCTGGCTCATGCTCGGAGTCCTCGTAGAGTGCGCTGTGCGCACCGGAAACAGGTCATGGTGCGCACGGCGCACCCTACAACTCGATGCTCATGCCGTCCCAGGCGACTTCGATGCCGTGACGGCCCAGCTCGGCGCGTTCGGCCGAGTCGACGTCGAGGATCGGGTTGGTGTTGTTGATATGGATGAGCACCTTGCGCGGGCCCTGCAGGCAGTCGAGCACCTCGAGCATGCCGCCGGGGCCGCTCTGCGGCAGGTGGCCCATCTCGCTGCCGAGCTTGTCGCCTACCTCGCAGTGGCGCATCTCGTCATCGCGCCAGAGGGTGCCGTCCACCAACAGGCAGTCGGCACGGCGCATCCAGCCGAGCAGCGTCTCGTCCACCTGGCCGAGGCCGGGGGCGTAGAACAGCGTGCCGCCGCTTTGCAGGTCCTCCACCAGCAGGCCGATGTTGTCGCCGGGATGCGGGTTGCCGCGGTGCGGCGAGTAAGGTGGCGCGCTGCTGCGCAGGGGGATGGCGGTGAAGCGCAAACCCTGGCAGGCGGGAATCTCGAACGCCGGGCTGGCAAGGTCGATGGGGTTCCAGGCGAGGCCACCGTTCCAGTGCTCGAGCATGCGGAACAACGGGAAGCCCGTGGTCAGGTCCTGGTGGACCATGTCGGTGCACCAGACCGGGTGCGGGCAGCCCTCACGCAAACTGAGCAGGCCGGTGACGTGGTCGATCTGGCTGTCCAGCAGGATGATCGCCTGGATACCGGTATCCCGCGGGCGGCGCGCCGGTTGCAGCGGCGGGAAGGCTTCGAGCTGGGCGCGGATGTCCGGTGAGGCGTTGCACAGCACCCAGTCGATGCCATTGGCGCTGATGGCGATGGACGACTGGGTGCGTGGCTGGGCCCGCACCTTGCCGCTGCGTACGCCCCGGCAGTTGCGGCAGTTGCAGTTCCACTGGGGGAAGCCGCCACCGGCGGCCGAGCCGAGAATCTGGATATGCATGGAATGAGCCCTGGGCGGGGGCCCCGGCAGGGCCGGGGCGATGCGGATCAGCGGTTGGCGAAGTACAGGGTGACTTCGAAACCAATGCGCAGATCGGTAAAGGCGGGTTTAGTCCACATGGAGCAATCCTCTTGTTATGCCGCCGGAGGATTCCGGCAAGTCCAGTTAAACACCGGCCCGGAGGGGCCCGAATGGTACTTTCGGAGGAGATTCGCTCGTGATTTGGTAGGGGCCGGACGGCCTTTGTGGGGGCGATTTCAATCGCCAAGGGCTGCGCAGCAGCCCCCTGCAAGGCCCAGGGGCAGGCCTTCGGCCTGCATGGCGAATGAATTCGCCCCTACAAAGGATCGTCCCACCAAATGTGCCTGGAAAAAGAAAAACGCGGCCGAGGCCGCGTTGCGAAGAAACCCTGCCGGGCGTTGGAATGGGAGGCGCTAAATCCCGCTGACAGGGCTCGATCGGCAAAGGGAGTCTGGCGCCCATACCGGCGCGCCACGGGGTCGATGATGAATCAGAAGAAGCCCAGCGGATTGACGTCGTAGCTCACCAGCAGGTTTTTGGTCTGCTGGTAGTGGTCGAGCATCATCTTGTGGGTTTCGCGGCCGACGCCGGACTTCTTGTAGCCGCCGAAGGCAGCGTGGGCCGGGTACAGGTGGTAGCAGTTGGTCCACACGCGGCCGGCCTTGATGCCACGGCCCATGCGGTAGGCGCGGTTGATGTCGCGGGTCCAGAGGCCGGCGCCGAGGCCGAACTCGGTGTCGTTGGCAATCGCCAGGGCCTCGGCCTCATCCTTGAAGGTGGTCACGCCCACCACCGGGCCGAAGATCTCTTCCTGAAACACGCGCATCTTGTTGTGGCCCTTGAGCAAGGTCGGCTGGATGTAGTAGCCGCTGGAAAGGTCGCCACCCAGGCGCTCGGAGCTGCCGCCGGCGAGCAGTTCGGCGCCCTCCTGCTGGGCGATGTCGAGGTAGGAGAGGATCTTCTCGTACTGCTGCTGGGAGGCCTGGGCGCCGACCATGGTCTCGGTGTCCAGCGGGTCGCCGCGCTTGATCGCCTTGATCTTCTTCATCACCTCGACCATGAAGGGTTCGAAGATCGACTCCTGCACCAGGGCGCGGGACGGGCAGGTGCAGACCTCACCCTGGTTGAAGAAGGCCAGCACCAGGCCCTCGGCGGCCTTCTCGATGAAAGCCGGCTCGGCCTGCATGATGTCTTCGAAGAAGATGTTCGGGCTCTTGCCGCCCAGTTCGACGGTGGAGGGAATGATGTTCTCCGCCGCGCAATGCATGATGTGCGCGCCCACCGGAGTCGAGCCGGTGAAGGCGATCTTGGCGATACGCTTGCTGGTGGCCAGGGCCTGGCCCGCTTCCTTGCCGAAGCCCTGGACGATGTTGAGCACGCCCGGCGGCAGCAGGTCGCCGATGATTTCCGCCAATACCATGATCGACAGCGGGGTCTGCTCGGCCGGCTTGAGCACCACGCAGTTGCCGGCGGCGAGCGCCGGGGCCAGCTTCCAGGCGGCCATCAGCAGCGGGAAGTTCCAGGGGATGATCTGGCCGACCACGCCCAGCGGCTCGTGGATGTGGTAGGCGACGGTGTTCTCGTTGATCTCGGCGGCGCCGCCTTCCTGGGCGCGGATGCAGCCAGCAAAGTAGCGGAAGTGGTCGACGGCCAGCGGGATGTCGGCGTTCAGGGTCTCGCGTACGGCCTTGCCGTTGTCCCAGGTCTCGGTGACGGCGAGGACTTCCAGGTTCTGTTCGATGCGGTC
>NZ_SSON01000060.1 GCF_029871245.1 Pseudomonas sp. BN102
GAGCTGGAAGCGGGCATGGCCGGTCAGCGCCCCGAGCTGTATCAGCGCTTTCTATCCGAGGTGCGTGACTACGTGCGTCTGGCGGATGAGCTTGGCTACGCAGGCTACTGCCAACCTGAGCATCACCTGCAGATCGAGGGTTTTGAGATCAACAACCATCCCGGCATGTTCAGCCTCTATGTGGGCCTGCATTCCAAGCGGATGAAGGCCGGCATCATGGGGTACACCCTGCCGACCCATAACCCGGTGCGCATCGCCGAAGAAATCGCCACCCTTGACCATATGCTCCAGGGGCGGCTGATGGTCGGTTTCACCCGTGGTTACCATGCGCGCTGGGTCGACTCCTATGCCGCGCGCCCCGGTGTCAGCGCCACTACGCCGGACAACGCCAAGGCCCGCGACGAGCAGGATGCGCTGAACCGCGAAGTCTTCGAGGAGTCGCTGCAGGTCATCAAGAAAGCCTGGGCCAACGACGTGTTCAGCCACAAGGGCAAGCACTGGGAGTTCCCGCCAAATGGCGGCTCTGCCGGTCACCCGGCCTACGCCAGCATGGGCAAGGGCATGGATGCCGATGGCATCGTGCGCCAGATCGGGATTGCGCCGAAGTGCTACCAGAATCCCCATCCGAAAATTTACGGCGGCTTTGCCGGCAGCATGCGCACCGTCGACATGTGGGCGCGGGAAGGCGGCAAGCCGATCGTCCTGGCCGCCGACCTGGACTTCTGCGATGCCCTGTGGAACCGCTACGCCGATACCGCCCGCCAGCATGAGCGCGAAGTTGCCCGCGAGGATGTTGCCGCCTGGGGTGGTTTCCTGATGCTGACCGATGACAAGGACAAGGCCAAGCAGTTGATGGCTGAGCACAAGTGGTTTTGGGACAAGTGGTTCATCCCGTTCGGCCAGAAAATGCCGAACGTGCTGATCGGCTCGGCTGACGACATCGCCGAGCAGATCGGCCGCGCGCATGACCGCCTGGGCTTCAACGAACTGTTCCTGATGTTCGGTCAGGGCCACCTGGACCCGGAGCAGAACAACGAGGAGCTGGAAAAGTTTGCCAGCCTGGTGGCCCCTCGGTTCGCGACCAAGGATGCCGAAGGCACGCTGGTCTAACACGGGCCAGAGCACAGTTGAAGCAGGCCGGAACTAGTCCTACCTGCTTCGAATGTCACCACCTGATCAGCCTGAGATGGCGTGAAGGTATTAAGGGTGAACGCAACGCAAATTCATCTGGAGTTGCATCATGACTGAAGTCGCCACAGAGATAGTACGAGACACGATTGATCCGCAATGGTTCAGAACTGTTCTGGGCCAATATCCCACCGGCGTATGTGCAATTACCGCGATGGATCAGGACGGTAGGGTATCGGGTATGGCGGTTGGGTCTTTCACCTCGGTATCGCTTAATCCACCGTTGGTGGCCTTTCTGCCTGATCGCAGTTCCACCAGTTGGCCGAAGATTGAGAGTGCCGGCAAGTTCTGCGTCAATGTGCTAAGCAATCAGCAACTGGGTGTCTGTAAGCGCTTTGCTTCCAAGGCGGAAGACAAGTTTGCTGGGCTGGCATACCAGCTGTCAGGCAATGGCTCCCCAATCCTTGAGGGCGTGGTGGCCTGGATCGATTGTGACCTACATTCCGTCCAGGAAGCAGGTGATCACTATATCGTCATTGGTTCTGTGCGTGAGTTGCAGATTGAGTCCGAAGATTCTGCACTGCTCTTCTACCGTGGCGGATATGGTGGCTTTGCATCTCTATAACTCGGAATTGGCAAGTTGCTGCAAGTCGGTTATGCGCAAGGCTAGGCCGAACATTGGCAAGGTTGCGGGTAGGTCGCGTGAGCCGGGCAATCTAGGTGCGTGAATGTTTACCGGAATTATTGACGCGGTTGGTTGGATTGGCTCGATTGAGCACTGCAATGGTGATCTCAGAATCTTCGTTCAGACCGGTACGATGGATTTGATTGATCTGGGGCTAGGGGACAGTGTCGCCGTCAACGGAATTTGCCTGACAGTCGTCAGTCTGCTGCAGGATGGCTTCTGGGCCGATGTCAGTCAGGAAACTCTTAGCCGCAGCAGTCTGGCCGGGCTGAAGCAGGGCGCTCGCGTCAATCTGGAAAAAGCGCTCAGGGCGAACTCGCGGTTGGGTGGTCATTTGGTCAGTGGCCATGTCGACGGGCTCGGCAAAGTGGTTTCGCTGTCACGTGACGCGCGCTCATGGCTGATGCGCATCCATTCGCCTGCAGCGCTCTCCCGCTATATCGCGGAGAAAGGCTCGATTACCGTGGATGGTGTCAGTTTGACGGTCAATGCGGTGGCCGATGACTGCTTTGATCTGAATATCGTGCCGCACACTATGCAAATGACCATCATGCCCGACTACCGAGTCGGCCAGCAGGTCAACCTCGAAATCGATCTGATTGCGCGGTATGTGGAGCGCCTTCTGGTTGGCGATAAGCAGGAAAGGCTGGGCAAGGATGTTAGGAGTAGATGATTGTTATCTAGTTGGCAAAGGTTGGAAGCCAAGCGAATTCAGCGCTGCGGCCGTCATTTAGCTCTCCGGCGCGCCACTTATGGGTTATGGAGCTGAAGCATGTATTCCATTCGTACCATCGAAGGTGATTTGGCGTCAGTGCAGGGGCGTTATGCGCTGGTGGTGGGGCGCTTTAACAGTTTTGTGGTGGAAAGTCTGTTATCCGGTGCCCTAGATGCACTGAAGCGTCACGGTATCAAGGGTGAGGACATAACCATCGTGCGCGTGCCTGGTGCCTTCGAAATCCCGCTGGTGGTCAAGAAAGTCGCCGAGCGCAGGCAGTTTGAAGCCATTATCGCATTAGGGGCGGTGATCCGTGGCGGTACACCTCACTTTGAATATGTGGCGGGTGAGTGCATCAAGGGTATTGGTCGGCTCGCGCTAGAATATGCTGTCCCCGTTGCCTTTGGCGTGCTGACAGTCGACTCCATCGAGCAGGCCATCGAGCGCTCAGGCACCAAAGCCGGTAACAAGGGGGAAGAAGCCGCCATGTCGGCGATGGAAATGGTGAGCCTAACGGCTGCCTTGGCCGCCGTTAAGTAAGGCTTTCCGGCAGTGAGGCCAGATTATGTTGAGGGGAGGGGGGTGTGTTCCGTTGGCCCCCTTTGGATCTTTGTCAGTGGCTGCAAATGCGGGCTGAATCAGGCTACTTGTGATGCGCCTGCAGCGCGGAATTCTGATCTGTGATTTTTCAACGATATCGTTTACTTTTGACAATTACAGTGCCATCTTTTTGTTATTCAAACGGTGCCGAGCACATAATTAAAAGCGTGCAGAGGGCTGCCAGAGTAACAACTGCCTTCTGTCCGTAATGGAGGACGCTCAATGACAAAAACAACAGAATGGTTTGAGATTTCCCCAATAGGCGACCTCATCGTACGAGGGGCGCACTTGCAGCCAGCGCGGGATGCGATCGTTTTCCCTGAGGAAAGGCGCACCTACCGTCAGCTGTGCGACAACGCCATACAGATTGCCCGCGGCCTTATCGCTCTCGGCGTTCGTCCTGGTCAGCATGTTGGTCTGATGTCCGCCAACTGCCCAGAATTCATTGAAGGTTTTCTCGGTGCGGCGATGCTCGGTTGTGTAGCTGTACCGATCAATGCCCGACATAAGGCCAGCGAGATCGGTTACATCATTAAAAACGCCGACCTTGTCGCTCTGCTAACCACCGCAGAAGACAATGAATACACTAATTTTACCGCACTGTTCTGCGAAGCCTTGCCCTCATTGCCCAAGGCCGTCAAGCCAGCAGCCCTGACCCTGCCCGAAGTACCCTGCTTGCGCAGTACAGTACTGCTCAAGGGCGAATGTCGCCCGGGCTTTGTTGGCCGTTCTGAATTTGATCGTTTGGCACAGGGCGTTGATAAAGACGAGGTGCATGAGGCACGCTTGCGTGTGCGAATTCGCGACCTGGCACTGTTGGTCTACACCTCCGGCACAACGGCCAACCCCAAGGGCTGCATGCTGACCCATGAAGCCATTGTGCGCGGCTCGGTGCAGCGTGCCCGCTCACGGTTTGCCACCGGAGAACACCATGTTGCCTGGAACCCCGGTCCGCTGTTCCACATTGCAGCGCTCGCCCCCTTCCTCGGCGTGATTGGCACCCTTGGCACCTACCTGACCGATACCTTCTTCGAGCCTGGGCGAGCCATCGCCCTGATGGAAAGGGAAGGGGTGAGCATGGCCTGGCCTTGGTTCCCTGCCATCGTGCAGGGCGTGCTTGATCACCGTGATTTTGATGCCGGCAAGCTGGCGTCGCTGCGCAAGATTATGCTGATCGGCCCACCTGCACTGGTAAAAAAGGTTCAGAAGACCTTTCCGGACGCTGAACTTTTCCAGGCCTGCGGCATGACCGAGACTGCCGGTATCTTTGCCCTGACCGACGCAGGCGAAACGGCAGAACAGCGCGCCAACACCCAGGGCCGTCCTGCGGTCGGTATGGAGGTGCGCATTTCCAGCCTTGACGGAAAAGGTGATGCCGCACCCGGCGAAGTAGGTGAAATTCTGGTGCGTGGCTTCTGCGTAATGGAAGGCTACTATCGCGACCCGGAAAAGACTGCAGACACCCTGGACAAGGATGGCTGGTTGCATACCGGCGACCTCTATCTGCGCACCGAAGACGGCAGCCTGGTTTTCAATGGTCGCCTCAAGGACATGCTCAAGGTCGGCGGTGAAAACGTCGCAGCCATCGAGATCGAATCCTACCTCTGCGAGCATCCCTGCGTGGCCATTGCGGAAGTGGTTGGCAAGCCTGATCCGCGCCTGGACGAAGTGCCGGTGGCCTTCGTCGAGCTTAAGCCGGGCAAGACTGTCGACGCTGAAGAGCTGATCGCTTTCTGTAAAGGAAATATCGCTAACTTCAAGATCCCTCGGGCTGTGCATTTCGTTGAGCCGGGTACCTGGCCCATGTCAGCAACCAAGGTCAACAAGCGCGCGCTGCGCAGCATGCTGACCGACTAGGCCGCAGTGTCGCGCCGGGGCGCTGTTGCACCCCGGTCATGGCAGAAGTAATGGGGTAGACGGATATGGGGCAGGGTAGCGAATGTTGACACTCGAAGAGATCGGGACCTACGCAGAGGGCTTTCTCGAGTCCGTGCTGGACGGCGAGCCCTTGTCCGAGCGGGATGCCGCGCTGATTGGCCTTGCGGTCCGTGTCTCGCCATCGGCCCTGGATTTGCAGGGCACGCAAGACTATGTGCGGCGGGCGTTGGATGCCGGTGCGAGCGCCGCACAGGTGCATGAAGTACTGGTGCTGGTTTCGGGTCTGGGCGTGCACACCCTCATGGTGGGCTCGAGTACTGTGGCCGCGATTCTGCGTGAGCGGGGCGACCTGTCCATCAGCGCGCCGCTGGATAGCCTACGCCAGCAGCTCTGGGATCAGTATGTCGGTGAAGATCCGTTCTGGGACAGCATGGAGCAGCAGGTGCCCGGTTTTTTGGACGCCCTGCTCCGTCAATCGCCCGAGGCCTTTGAGGCATTCTTCATGTACTGCGCAGTGCCTTGGAAAACCGCGGCACTGCGTGCCTACCTCAAGGAGCTGATCTCCCTAGCTGTGGATGCCGCACCATCGCATCGCTTCATGCCGGGTCTGCGCCTGCATCTGGCCAACGCAGTGCAGTTGGGCGTAGGGCGAAAAGCTATTCTGCAAGCTCTGGCGATTGCCTCGGATGCCCCGCTGCACCGCGGGATCGCCTGAGTCTGAGCTAGGCAGGGGCGGAAGAGGGGGCAGCAGGTGCGCAGCGATAATCAAGCCCAGGTCCTGAACTTCTGTCCCCGGCTGCGGGTGGCGTGGTGTTTCCAGCGTTGGTGTGGCCTGGAGGGCAGGGTTGGCAATAGGCCCACCAGCGTGTTGGGCTAGAAGCTGAATCCTTCACCACCCAGCCACTGTTCGGCGGCGGATCGACGCACGGGGAAGTGATCGCCGGGCCTGAACCGCCAGTCTGTCAGCTCCCTCCGCCGAAGAAGGCGAGGTCATGCTTTTGCGCCGCCAGCCCCCGATCCGCTTGCATTTTCGCGGTTCCGGGAGGGTATGTTCAACCTGCACGAGCACCATGTAGCTCTTTAGCACGATGCGGTGCAATGCTCCTCCAAGTTGGGCAATAACCCGGGTATTGCGTGCCTGATAGCCTTTCGAGGTGCCGGTGCGTCGATCGCTGAATTGATGAGCCTTCCCAGGATTGAGCCGAACAATATGTTGTTCGGCGAGACTGCTTTCAGTTTCGATGAGCCCTTCGTCGTCGTAGCAGCTATCGGGTGCCGACAGCCATAACCACCATTGAGCGCAAGGAGGGTTGGCGTTATGCCCTGTTCGGCCGTGTCACGCTGGAATGCCGGATTCTGGCTGATGGTGGACATCCGTTGGCCACCGTAGGACAGCAGTGGTTAGTCATCCTATCAACATGAACCTTGGCGAAACGCTATGAAGCGCGACGTGGGTACCACGCGAAAGGCCCCCATCACCATGAAGGTGATCGCCGCACTGATGGATGAACCGAACCCGATCCACTGGGATGGCCGGGCCGTCGAGGCGCTAGGGCTGGGGAATCGACAAGTCAATCAAGGCCCGACTCTTCGACAATGTATTCGCCGGAGAGCGCGCTGACTGTGTTGCTGAGTTCTGCCCACACAGCACCTCGCCGCGACGCCTGCGGCTGAGTGCCTCGGTGGGCGACCGCAGGGTTGTCGGAGCGACGGCTGAGCTTCAAGAGTGCAGAGTGCGCTAGCGTCACCACGTGTCGATGAAGGGGCGCTTCTTGCCCTGTCTGGGCCCCACCATCTTTAACGACTGCAGGCAGCGTACTAGCCACTGACGTGATGCGGCCGGATCTATCACTGCATCAAACTCAAGCGATGCGGCAACACTGCTGGCCTTCCCGCGCTGGTAATAGTCGTTGACCAACTTGTCGAACAGCGTCTTCCGCTCCTGCTGGTCGGCAATGGCTTCCAGTTCGTCGCGATAGGCTAGTCTGACTGCGCCTTCAAAACCCATGCCGCCAAACTCGCCGGTCGGCCACGAAGCAATGAACAGCGGTGCGTGGAAGGAGCCGCCGGTCATCGCCATAGCGCCAAGGCCATAGCCCTTTCTTAGTATCAGGCTGAACAGCGGCGTGGCCATATTCGCGGCCACCGCGAATAGCCGGCTGGAGTGGCGCACAAGCGCAGTTTTCTCGCTCTCCGGGCCGACCATGAAACCGGGGGTATCGCACAGGCTGAGCACCGGCAAATCAAAGGCATCACAGAGCTGCAGGAAGCGCGAGGCTTTGTCTGCGGCATCGGTATCGATGGCCCCGCCGAGGATGTGCGGATTGTTGGCCATCACTCCGAGCGGGCGCCCTTCAATGCGTATCAGCGCGGTGATCATATTGGCGGCAAACTGCTCGCGCAGCTGTATGGCCGAGCCGCTATCCGATAGGGTCTCGATCACCGACCACATGTCATAGGAGCGCAGGCGGTTGTCCGGCACGCTGTGGCGCAGCCCGCGCTGGTCAGCAGATTCCCAGTGCCCGAGCGACCCTTGAAAATAGCCCAGCAGCTTTTTGGCCAGCGCGGTGGCCTGCGCCTCGTCATCGACCACACAATCTACCACGCCGTTCTTAGCCTGCAGATTGACCGGGCCAATGTCCTCCGGCGCATGCACACCGAGTCCCGCGCCCTCGATCATCGCTGGCCCAGCCATGCCGATATTGGCATCCCGGGTGGCAACGATGATGTCACTGCAACCGGCCAGCACCGCATTGCCGGCAAAGCAGCGGCCGCTGACGATGCTGATGCGCGGCGCCAGACCACTGAGCCGGGCAAACTGCAGGAAGCTGGGCATGTTCAGCCCGGTTGCCCGGGTAGCATCGTCGCTGTCCCCTGGCCGGCCGCCTCCCCCCTCGGCATAGATGATCAGGGGAATTTCCAGCTCGTTGGCTATACCGAGCATGCGCGACAGCTTCTTGTGGCTCATGATGCCCTGTGTGCCGGCTAGCACGGTGTAGTCGTAGGCCAGCACCATGCACCGGGCTTGTGCGGGCTGGAACTGATTGCCATTGACGCTGGCAACCCCTGCAATCAGACCGTCCGCAGGTGTCGAGATGGCCAGTTCATGTTCGGAAAAACGGCTGCGCTGGGCGGCAAAGGTCAGAGCCCCGTATTCAATGAAACTGTCTGCATCACACAGGTCTGCTATGTTTTCGCGAGCAGTGCGTTTGCCTTTTGCATGCCGGCGCGCCGCCGCCTGCGGACGCGACGCATCCTGGATGAGGGCGTGGCGTGATAGGACCTCGGAGAGGTCCGCTCTGGCCGCATCCAGGTCAACTGTCTGTAGCGATCCGCTATCGACCGAATCGACATCGGCCTCTTGAAGATAGAGCAGGGCTTGGTTTGCGGTAACGGCCGAATGCATGTCCACACTGACGCGACGGATGATCCCGCTGGCTGGCGCGCTGATCACATGCTGCATCTTCATGGATTCGATCATCGCCAGCGCCTGCCCCTTGTGCACCGGCTGATCCTCGGCGACATGCAGTTCTATCAGCAGGCCGCTCATGGGGGCGGTAATCATCCTCAGGCCATTCAGACAATGCTCATCTGGATGTGCTGTGGGAGCAGGACCGGATGTCTCGGTAAAGAACTGTTGTGGATGCTTCTGGCTCGGACTGCGAATTAGCTGCCCCAGGTGCTCATCAATAAAGTGGGTATACACCTGACTCTCGACCACCGCAGGGTGGCAAAGCAGGTTCTTGAGGAACTCGATATTGGTTTCGACACCTTGAATGCGCGTCTGGCACAGGGTGCGATAGACGCGCTGAGCGAGCTCGCTGAAGCTTCCGGAAGGGCTGTGCACTATCAGTTTCGCCAGCAGCGAATCGTAGCGGGGATTGATGCTGTACCCGGCGTAGCCAAAACTGTCGACCCGGATGCCGGGGCCGCCCGGCGGCTCGAAGATACTGAGTGTGCCGCCACTCGGGAGCACACTGCCGTTACGTTGCATGCTTTCCATATTGATGCGTAGTTGCATTGCATAGCCCTGAGCAGGAGGAATGTCCACCTGTTGCAGATGCAGACTGCGTAATGTCTCGCCGCCGGCCAGACGCAATTGGGCCTGTACCAGATCAATCCCGGTGATGGCCTCGGTTATGGTGTGTTCCACCTGCAGGCGCGGGTTGGCTTCTATAAAGAAGAAGCGGCCAGTCTGCTCATCGAGCAAAAATTCGAAGGTGCTCAGGCTGCTGAGGCCAACCGTGCTGGCCAGCTTGAGTGCGGCATTAATCAGCGCTTCGCGCAGGTCGCTGCTGAGCGACGGGCTCGGGGCAATTTCCAGCATCTTCTGGTGCTTGCGCTGCAGGCTACATTCCCTTTCCCACAGGTGGCTTACTTCGTTGCCGTCACCGATCACTTGCACTTCTATATGCCGTGCGCGGGTCACCATCTCCTCGATGTACAACTCACGATTACCAAAGGCCGACAGGGCCTCGGCGCTGCACTGATGGAAGGCATCTTCCAGCTGACCGGCATCGCGCACTATGCGCATGCCACGGCCACCGCCACCGGCAATCGCCTTGAGCAGCGCTGGGCTTCCCGCTGGCAAGTTGGCAAGAAAAGCGCGAGCGTGTTCTAGATCGATTGCGCCGTCGGTTCCGGGAATCACCGGAACGGCGCACTGCTTGGCCAACACTCTGGCGCTGGCCTTATTGCCAAGTCGGGCGAGGACATCTGCGGACGGGCCGACGAAGCGGATATTGGCGGCTTCACATCGTCTGGCAAAATCCGGCTGTTCACTGAGGAAGCCGTACCCAGGGTGGATGGCATCACAGCCATGCTGGCGAGCCAGGGTAATCAGTTGCTGCGCATCCAGATAGGCCGCTGCACCAACGCCTTCGAGCGGGATGGCCTGGTCGGCGATACGGGTATGTAGGCACTGCGCGTCATCCTGTGGGTACACTGCAATGGTGGTGATGCCCAAGTCAGCTGCAGCACGGGCAATACGGATGGCCACCTCTCCGCGATTGGCGATCAGAAGCTTGTTGATCATGTTTTGCCCTTGTAGATACAAAAAAGGCCGAACGCTTAGCGCCCGGCCCCGGTGCGACAGGCTAGGCTCAGCGTCCCTTCCATTCCGCTTTACGTTTCTCGATAAAGGCGTTACGGCCCTCGAGTACGTCTTCGCTGGAGGCGTATTCCTCGATCGACTCGAAACGGGTTGCCAGGGCAACTTCAAGCGGGTAGTCGAGGCGGCTCGTTGCTGCGTCCTTGGCGGCCTGGTTGGCTAGCGGGGAAGCGGCTGCGACCTTTTCCGCCCAGCGCGTGGCTGCTTCGGCCAGGTTGGCCGGCTCGACCACTTCATTCACCAGGCCATAGCTGAAGGCGTCCTGGGCGGACATGCGATCCCCGGTCAGGATCATGGCCATGGCAATGCGCTGCGGCAGCTGACGAACTGCGCGGTGAACGACGCCGCATTCGCCGATGATGCCGGCCTTCGTCTCCGGCAGGCCGAATTGAGCATTGTCTGCCGCAACGATAATGTCGGCACACAAGGCCAGCTCGAAACCACCGCCTAGCGCATAGCCCTGAACAGCGGCAACCAGTGGCTTCTTCAGTTTCACCAGCGGGCCACCAATACCGGTCAGGCCACCACCGACAGCCATGCGCGATGCACGTTCGGTGCCGCCACTGATATCACCGCCAACACAGAAAGCGCGGTCACCCTCTGCAGAAAGTACGGCTACCCAGACTTCCGGATTGCGGTTAATTTCCTGCCACGCTTCAAACAAGGCCTGATCCATATCGCCATTGATGGCGTTGAGGGATTTGGGGCGGTTCAGCCGTACGTGAGCAATATGGCCTTCAATGTAGAAGTCGACGTTAGACATGGCTCTTATTCCTGTATTTTTTTCCACGGGGTCAGGGGAGTCGTCCGCTCTGAGCGGTAGAGCTTTATCGACTCCTTCAAACCTATTTCGGCAAGCTTCTGTTTGATTTCCAGCACCGAGGGCGCCACGTGTAGCAGTGCGTCCATCTCGGCTACCGCAGCTCCGGCAGAACGGAAGCCCATCGCTTCGGCGGCACGGTTGATGGACAGCTTCTTGATACGCAGAACTTCCGGAGGTGTCAGGGCAATGCGCTCGGCGAGACTTTCGACACACTCTATGAGCTGGTCTGGAGCCACGCTGTGATTAGCCCAGCCCCACTCGACTGCAGTTTTCCCGTCAATGCTGTTGCCAGGTACGAAAGCCAATTCCTTGGCCCGCTTGGCTCCCACCAGTGGTACCCAGAGGGGGGCCACGTAGCCGCCCCCAATCGGGATGGTCGGTTCACCGATCTTGGCGTCATCGGTCACAACAGTGATATCCGCATGCACGCAGATCTGCGTGGCTCCCGCGATGCAGTAGCCGTGAACAGCGGCGATGATCGGTTTGGGGTGATCCCACATCGCCACATAACGGTCCACGTTCCGGCGCAGACGCTCGCGATCAGCGAGCGGATCGGGTACGAGACTGCCGTAGCCATTTGCCTTGCCAACTTGGCCTAGGTCGTAGCCACCCGAAAAACCGCGTCCTTCTCCCCGTATGCCAATCACCGGGCCGCCTTCGGTTGCGAGACGCTTAAGGGCATCAGAAAACTCATCGAGCAACTCGTTCGACAGCGCATTTGCACTGTCAGGTCGATTGAGAATCAGCCAGGAAATTTTCTCCTTGTGCTCAATGCGGATGTATTCGTACGGGTAGGAAGATGCGGCGCTCATATCAGCTGCGTCCTATCGGCAGGGTTTTCTTCACATGAAAGTCCTTGTCGCCGGTCACACGCAGCTCGCGGCGCTTGAACTGCCATTTGCCATTCGCGCGCACGATGACATCGTGATACTGACCCCACACATGGCTGTCAGGCATTTCACGGTTGTAGCGGTGCCATGCATAGAGAACAGAGCGAACGGTGGCTTCGTCCGGACCGGTGAAGTCGACGACGATATTCGATACATGGTGGCTAGTGGCCTTGAAGAAGGAGCCAACGCCTTCAAGAGTCTTGGCGTAGGCTGCGCGTCCCTGTGCGCCAAAGCCGCCAGGGCCGTAGATGACCTCACAGTCTTCAGTGAACAGGGCAGCCAGCTCGGCTGCCTGATTCATGTCGAGATGGAAGGCATAGGTGAACAGCAGGCGCTCAATGGCCTGGGTGTCGATAAGTTGTTGCAGCTGGGTTTCTTGAGTCATGTCCATCTCCTTCGTCAACGTTAGAGTTGACTGATACTATTTATTTATCAACGAACGTGTCAACTTTCATTTCTTGCTCTCTGTTGGGGCGGGCTGCGTCTCCCCTGGCGGCAGCGATCACCGGTGCTGCCGCCAAGATCAGGGGGGGCGTGGGGGGATCCGGGCATAGCGAAGTAATGCTCGCGACCGCCTCAGTGCTTAGAGCGTTTTGCTGCTAGGGGCGGAGAAATGCTGATGCTGGAAAGGCAACCCAACGGATGCCTGAAGGCGCTTTGACGAGCTGTGGGGTGATATCTCAGAGCCTTTCTTCAGTTCTGTTCCGAGTGAAGCAGACAAGGCTGCGGTGTTCCGTTCACTCATCCATCAGACGCTATCGCCCATGTCGGCGAGGCTGCCGTTCCACGATCAATTGAGGAGCATCGTCCTGAGCATCGGGTAGGGCGTGGCGATGCTGAATTTTTATCAACGCTAAAGTTGACTGAGGCTGGTTTGGGTGGTATATCAACATCAAAGTTGAAAAATGGCGCAATGGTTGCGGTGGGCCTTCGCGCAATTCAGTGGGGAGAGGGGAATCATTCAAATACAGGCTGGCCCGCTGCTGGCCAGCAAACGTCATGGGACTGGAGAAGTAAAAAATGCAAAAACAACAACAAGAAATTGCAAGGTTTGGCAGGATTCAGTTTGGTCAGAAAAATCTGAGAGCAGCGATCGCCCTTGCGACGATTTTCTCATCTGGTGCATCGCAGGCAGTCACTCTGAAGGCCGACCAGGACTGGACGATCAACTTCGATACGTCCCTGCAGTGGCTCGCAGGCTGGAGGGTTGAGGGGCGCGACCCACGTATCGCGAACAATCCGAATAACCACGCCGCCGATCACAAATTTGATCGCGGGGAAATGGTTACGAACCGTGTTCAGGGATTGTTCGAGTTGCAGGGTGTCTATCAGGATAACTATGGTTTTCGTGTGTCTGCTTCGGCTTGGAATGATTTTGCTTACGACGATGATGTCGAAGTACGTCCGGGGTACCTGCCGACCTATAGCGATGGCAAATACAGCAGCCATACTAAGAAATACCACATCCGTGGTGCTGAGTTGCTTGACGCTTTCGTTTTCAGCAACTTCGAAGTAGCTGACCACAGCGCATCTGTACGGCTAGGTCGCTTCAGTCAGCAGTGGGGTAACGCAGTATTCTTCGGTTACTCCGGTATTGCGTTCGGCCAGCATCCCGTTGACTTCATCAAGGGGTTTTCTCAACCTGGCTCTTCCGTCAAAGAGTTGATCCTGCCGCGTACGCAGGTCTACGGAAGTTTCGATATCAATGATGAACTGTCAATCGCCGCACAGTATTTTCTCGAGTGGCGTCCCAATCGTTTCCCCGAAGGGGCTACCTATCTGGCACCTGCCGATATTCTCTTTGAGGGGCCGGATGTCGGCGGTAGCGTAGTACCAGGCGCTGTTGTTGGTAAGAGCGATGATCCCGATGATATCAACGACAACTTCGGTGTCCGCTTGGACTGGACTCCGGCCTGGGCTAATGGTGATCGCATTGGCTTTTATTACCGCCAGTACGACGAGCCGGAACCTGTTGCAACTCTGAACTTCCCTCAAGTTGAGTTGAAATACGCCGAAAAGTCCAAAATGTACGCGATGTCCTACGAGACAGCGATTGGGGCTAACAGCCTCGGCTTCGAAGTGAACTATCGTCAGGATACCGCGTTGCAATCCGTTTTCCCTTCCGAAGTGGCGAAAGGTGACTTGGTTAACGTGTTGGCGAACTCTTTGATCAGCCTGCCCGGCAATTCACTCTGGGACGCTGCAACCGTCCTCGGTGAAGTGACCTACACGCATCTGACTAAAGTGCATGACAAGGACATCTATAACGGTGAGGGTTATGCCTGTAAAGGTAACAGGAGTGATGGCTGTGGTACAGACAATGCAGTTGCAGTGGCGCTGCTGTTTGAACCGTCCTGGCTGCAAATCCTTCCGTCCACTGACATAAGTCTGCCGATTTTCGTCCAGTATGGAGTTACCGGAAATCCGGCCTATGCAGCGGGGGGGTTTTATGCTGAGGACTCCGTCATTGCCTCTATTGGCGTGAAAGCAGCTGTAGCCCAAAAGCATTATTTTGCTCTGCAATATCAGGATTACTACTGGAATCCCACTGGTCGCATCGTTAACGGCGCACCCGGCGGTGATATATATGCAGGTGGTAACGGTCCCACTGGTCTGAATGACAAGGGCTGGGTATCGCTTTCCTACAACACCTCGTTCTAAAAGAGGGCCCAGCCTAGCGAGTCAAGCATCCAGTAATACTTACAAGCCTTACAGACACACTTGTTCCGATAATCACAAGAAGGAAGACGGCCGTGCTGAAAAAAACAATTATTGCCGGGCTGGTGCCTGCCCTGGCACTGTGCTTCGTAGGTAGTGCCTTGGCTGCCGTATCGGCAGAAGAGGCCAAGCGTCTTGGTGCGGATCTGACCCTGCATGGCGCCGAAAAGGCCGGTAATGCAGATGGTAGCATTCCAGAATACACAGGCGGACTGCAGTCGGTTCCTGGCTACAACCGGGAGACGATGCAGACTTATATCAATCCTTATAAGGATGAGAAGCCTCTGTTTTCCATTACGTCCGCCAATATGGAGCAGTATTCGCAGTTCCTCACCGAAGGTACCAAGGCTACGCTGCGTAAGTATCCCAGCTACAAGCTCAATGTGTACCCAACCCACCGTTCGGCTCGTTATGAGGACTGGGTGCTTAAAAACACCCAGGTGAATGCGACAACTGCCGAAATGACCGGCGAGATCATGGGAGATGGCGTCAAGGGCGCCGGGCCTGATGGTCTGCCGCTGCCGGGTGTTCTCTTCCCGATCCCGAAGAATGGCTATGAGGTGATGTGGAACCACAAGCTGGCCTTTGCCCCTGCGATCATGCACCAGCACAACCAGGGTTTTGTGGTTGACTCCAAAGGCGGAGTGAGTGTGTTGTCCACCCCAAACCAGTACCACATGCGCCCCTGGTATGACCAGACCGGCAAGCTGCGTCAGGAGTCGAACGGCGCCATTCTATCGTTCTCGGCACTGCAAACCAGTCCGCCGCAGTCTGCGGGTGTGACCTTCCTGAACTTCTATCTGCCGACCGCCGACAACGGTGGTCAACTGGTATGGTTCTACACTCCGGGTCAGCGCCGTGCACGTCGCGCGCCGGACTTTGCCTATGATCTGCCGATCGGTTCTTACGGTGGCGTACTGATGTGGGACGAAATCTTCGGCTTCGTCGGCCGCATGGATCGCTTTGACTTCAAGCTGGTCGGTAAGGAGGAGAGGTTCGTGCCCTACAACGCCTATACCCTGACTCAGGAGGTCAACCCGCGTGACGTACTAGGCAAGGAACACCTGGCTCCGGAAGCCATGCGCTTCGAAAAGCATCGGGTATGGATTGTCGAGGCTGAGCGCAAGCCAGGTGCCCGCCATGTATACAGCAAGCGCCGCTTCTATATCGACGAAGACAGCTGGCAGATCGTTGCTCTGGAAACCTACGACAATGCCGGTAAGCTCTGGAAAAACGGTTTCATCGAGAGTTTCCCGACCTACGACGTGGGGGGGGTGAATAACAACACGTGGGCTTTCAACGATCTGGTTTCAGGCAACTACATGCTGATTAATGCCGGTGCTTCACAGCCTGGCCACTGGAACCGTTCCTATACCGCTATGGATGGTTTGCGTATTGCGCTTACTCCGCGCGCAGTTGAAGCTCAGGGTGTTCGTTAACGGCTGAAGGACTTCTGGCGGGGGTGTCAACCCCCGCTAGGTTTCAACTTTCTTGTAAATAATCGAGTTCACTTCTGCTTGTTGTGTAAGTTTTCTAAAAGTCTTTCGTGCACCAATGGCTTTGCTTAAGCAAAGAAGAGAAACCCGTATGAAAAAGAAATTGAATAAACTGCTCAGGGTTTTTGTCCTTCCTTTTGTCATTTTGTTCGTGTTGGCTTCTTCATCAATGGCCGATTTCAAAGATCCTCTGGATTATGGCGCCATTGAACAGGAAAAACCTCTGAATAAGCCCTTTATTGACAGTGCGAAAAGCGGACATACATTAGTCGTGGTTGGGCCGCGAGGCTTGATTCTGTATTCCAATGATGGGGGAGGGAAGTGGGCTCAAGCCCAGGTTCCTGTACAGAGCGACTTAGTTGCCATTGATATGGTCAACGAGTCAAAGGGTTGGGCAGTTGGGCATGATGGCGTGATTCTCGCCACTACTGATGGAGGCGCCACCTGGGTCAAGCAGCTTGATGGTCGAATGGCCAGCAAGCAGTTCATCAATTACTACAGTAAGCGTCTCAAACAGGGCGACAGCAGCGTTGAGAAGGCCCTTGAACTCACCGAGCTCAATTATCGCGATGGTCCGGCCTTACCCTTTCTCGATGTCTGGTTTCGTGACGAGTTGACCGGTTTTGCCGTAGGTGGATTCGGAAACATTGCGCGCACTGATGATGGCGGCAAGACCTGGACACCTTGGACGGACCGCATTGCCAATGAATCCGGTTTTCACCTCACTAGCGTGGTAGGCATTGGTGATGATGTCTTTATCGGCAGCGAGCGTGGCGTGCTGTTCAGGCTGAATGCCGAGCGGCAGTTATTCGAAATTATCGAAACCGGGTATTCCGGTAGCTTTACCGGAATTACCGGCGCAAATGGGCTGATCATCGCTTATGGACTGGGGGGGGCGGCCTACCAAAGTACAGATCGGGGCAATACATGGACGGAAGTCAAGGATCTGCCGCGCTCCACCATCAACGATGCCTTCAGACGGTCCAATGACAAAGGCTATATATTTGCCAATCAGTCAGGCAAGCTTGTTATCAGTGACAAGAACTTTGAAAACCTTGAGGTGATCGACTGCGGTGAGCCTGTTAGTTTTACCTCGATCCTTGAAATATCGGATCGGGAGTTGCTCGTTACTGACTTGCAGGGGCTTTCCAAAGTCTCGCTGGTGGATCACAAGATGACCAGGGTCACGTCTCAGGAGTAATATCAGATGTTAAGTAATAATAAAACTGCAGCAGCGCCTGGTTTGGATACTACCGCCAGCCCGTTTGATCGCTCGTCAGGGGCTTTTCATGAGCGTCTGTTTTTTAACAATCGGATATTGTTTCTTCTGGTCGGACTTTTTGTAACGCTCTCTTTCGGTTTTCAGAGTGCGAAGCTTGGTGTAAACGCCAGTTTTGAAAAAATGATGCCCTCATCCCATGAGTACATCCAAAACTACCGCGCCTTTGCAAATAACCTGCGCAGTCTAGGCAACGCAGTTACGGTGGTGGTGGAGAACAAGAATGGGTCTATCTACGACGCCGGGTATCAGAAGACGCTGAGCGAGCTCAATGACAGGGTGTTCCTGATCAATGGAGTCGACCGGGCATTCGTGCAATCCCTGTGGATGGCCTCGGTGCGCTGGACGGCGGTAACCGCGGAAGGTTTTGACGGCGGCCCGGTCATGCCACCGGATTATGACGGCTCGCCCAAAAGCATTGAGCAGCTCCGTGCCAACGTTGAGAAGGCCGGGCTGAAGGGTTCCCTTGTGGCCATGGACGAGCGCTCCAGCGCGATGTTCGTGCCCTTGATGGAGCGGGACCCGGTAACCGGTCAGTTGCTTGACTACAAGGCTTTTACAGACAGCATCAACGCCATCAACACAGAATTCCAGAGCCGTGGCGTCGAGCTCCATGTCATCGGTTTTGCCAAGCTGGTCGGTGACCTGATTTCTGGCCTTATGGAAGTGCTCAGCTATTTTGTTGTGGCTGCCGCGGTCGTATCGGTCATCGTTTACTGGTATTCGCGTTGCTTGACCAGCACCTTTGTCGTGGTTGGCACTTCGCTGATTGGGGTGATCTGGCAGTTGGGGATCATGCAACTGTTCGGCTTTGTGCTGGATCCCTTTTCGGTACTGGTGCCTTTCCTGGTTTTTGCCATCGGCGTATCCCATGGCTCGCAGATGATGAGTGGCATCATTCAAGACATCGGCGAGGGCGCCGATCGCTATGTGGCTGCGCGACTGACCTACAGGCGGCTGTGCCTGGCTGGTTTCGTTGCGCTGGTAGCCGATGCCTTGGGTTTTGCCGTGATCTCGGTGATCGATATTCCAGCGATCCGAGACTTGGCCCTACAAGCGACCGTTGGGGTCGCGGCGCTGATTATCACCAACTTGCTGCTTATTCCAGTGGTACTGTCCTTCACCGGTATCAGTGCCCGTGCGGCCCAGCGCGCTTCGAGGGTTCAGCACGGCGAGCACTTTATGGTCAGGTGGCTCGGTGATCTTGCTGAAAAGCGTATTGCGCGCTTGGTGCTGATCATCGTGGCAATTATCACGACTGCTAGTTTCATTCATGGCCAGAAGATAAGCATTGGTGATTCTGGCGCCGGTGCCTCCGAGTTACGCGCGGATTCAATATATAATAAAGATGTAAATTACATCCGCGAAAACTACGGTTTGTCGAAAGATATGTTCGCGGTGATCGTGACGACGCCTGAGGGTGGCCTAGGCAATTTTGAAACCCTGCTGCAGATTGACCGGCTGGAACAGCAGCTGGGTGACCTGCCCGGCGTACAGATCACCGAATCGGCAGCCAGCATAGCTCGCAGGCTCACCCCAGCAGGCTTTGAAGGCTCGCCCAAGTGGTACACCATCAGTCGTAGCCGCTATATCACCAATGACGCGGTGGACAACGTGTTTACCGCACGTCCAGGGTTGATCAACGATTCTCGTACGGTGGCACCGATCATCGTCTACCTGAGCAATCACAATGCCGAAACCCTGCAGCGCTTGACGAAGGTTGTTGAGGCGTTTGCCGCCGAAAATAACAACGAAGATCGGAAGTTCCTGCTGGCCGGCGGCAACGCCGGGGTGGAAGCTGCCACTAACCAAGCAGTGGAAAAGGCTAGCTTCGAGATGGAAGTGCTAGTTTACGCTGCGGTGATTCTGCTCTGCTGGATAACCTTCCGAAGCTGGCGTGCGGTGTTGGTGGCGATTCTGCCGCTGATTGTCGTGACCATTCTGTCAAAATCCTTGATGGTCCTGCTGGGGATCGGGCTCAAGGTGGCTACCTTGCCAGTGGTGGCGCTGGGTGTGGGGATCGGCGTGGATTATGCCCTCTACATGCTGACTGTATTCCTAGCGTTCCAGCGCCAGGGTATGTCGGTCAAGGGTGCTTACACCAGCGCGCTGGCGTCTACTGGGCAGGTGGTGCTGCTGGTAGGCGTTACCCTGACAGCCGCAGTGGGCACTTGGATATGGTCCCCGATCAAGTTCCAGGCCGACATGGGCCTGCTGCTGGCCTTCATGTTCCTCGGGAATATGCTTGCGGCGCTGATTATGGTCCCGGCGCTATCCGCTTATTTGCTGGCACCTAAGAAGGTTGTGCCTCAAGACTCAGTTGGGGTCGAGTCGGATAACGATTCTGCAACTAAGCGCGTCGCTCAAATGTCTGCCGTCTGAGTTGTCGGGGGCTTGGCCCCCGCTTCTCTCCGTAGCATGTATCGAAAGGGTGCGGATGCGTCAAAACTGGCGTCCCTGACCCATTTCACCGGCTTTTGCGCATGAAGTAAGTGGGGGTATTTTTTCGCACTTGTAATCAACGCAAATGTTGACATTCGACGTCTGGTTGTTCGATAGTCAGACGAAAAGAGCCCAAGCAGGAGCCGAGGAGGCCCAATGAAGTTTCATTTGATGCAAACAGGTGTGATCGGTCGTCGTTATGAGCTGGAAGCGGGCATGGCCGGTCAGCGCCCCGAGCTGTATCAGCGCTTTCTATCCGAGGTGCGTGACTACGTGCGTCTGGCGGATGAGCTTGGCTACGCAGGCTACTGCCAACCTGAGCATCACCTGCAGATCGAGGGTTTTGAGATCAACAACCATCCCGGCATGTTCAGCCTCTATGTGGGCCTGCATTCCAAGCGGATGAAGGCCGGCATCATGGGGTACACCCTGCCGACCCATAACCCGGTGCGCATCGCCGAAGAAATCGCCACCCTTGACCATATGCTCCAGGGGCGGCTGATGGTCGGTTTCACCCGTGGTTACCATGCGCGCTGGGTCGACTCCTATGCCGCGCGCCCCGGTGTCAGCGCCACTACGCCGGACAACGCCAAGGCCCGCGACGAGCAGGATGCGCTGAACCGCGAAGTCTTCGAGGAGTCGCTGCAGGTCATCAAGAAAGCCTGGGCCAACGACGTGTTCAGCCACAAGGGCAAGCACTGGGAGTTCCCGCCAAATGGCGGCTCTGCCGGTCACCCGGCCTACGCCAGCATGGGCAAGGGCATGGATGCCGATGGCATCGTGCGCCAGATCGGGATTGCGCCGAAGTGCTACCAGAATCCCCATCCGAAAATTTACGGCGGCTTTGCCGGCAGCATGCGCACCGTCGACATGTGGGCGCGGGAAGGCGGCAAGCCGATCGTCCTGGCCGCCGACCTGGACTTCTGCGATGCCCTGTGGAACCGCTACGCCGATACCGCCCGCCAGCATGAGCGCGAAGTTGCCCGCGAGGATGTTGCCGCCTGGGGTGGTTTCCTGATGCTGACCGATGACAAGGACAAGGCCAAGCAGTTGATGGCTGAGCACAAGTGGTTTTGGGACAAGTGGTTCATCCCGTTCGGCCAGAAAATGCCGAACGTGCTGATCGGCTCGGCTGACGACATCGCCGAGCAGATCGGCCGCGCGCATGACCGCCTGGGCTTCAACGAACTGTTCCTGATGTTCGGTCA
>NZ_SSON01000061.1 GCF_029871245.1 Pseudomonas sp. BN102
TGACCGAACATCAGGAACAGTTCGTTGAAGCCCAGGCGGTCATGCGCGCGGCCGATCTGCTCGGCGATGTCGTCAGCCGAGCCGATCAGCACGTTCGGCATTTTCTGGCCGAACGGGATGAACCACTTGTCCCAAAACCACTTGTGCTCAGCCATCAACTGCTTGGCCTTGTCCTTGTCATCGGTCAGCATCAGGAAACCACCCCAGGCGGCAACATCCTCGCGGGCAACTTCGCGCTCATGCTGGCGGGCGGTATCGGCGTAGCGGTTCCACAGGGCATCGCAGAAGTCCAGGTCGGCGGCCAGGACGATCGGCTTGCCGCCTTCCCGCGCCCACATGTCGACGGTGCGCATGCTGCCGGCAAAGCCGCCGTAAATTTTCGGATGGGGATTCTGGTAGCACTTCGGCGCAATCCCGATCTGGCGCACGATGCCATCGGCATCCATGCCCTTGCCCATGCTGGCGTAGGCCGGGTGACCGGCAGAGCCGCCATTTGGCGGGAACTCCCAGTGCTTGCCCTTGTGGCTGAACACGTCGTTGGCCCAGGCTTTCTTGATGACCTGCAGCGACTCCTCGAAGACTTCGCGGTTCAGCGCATCCTGCTCGTCGCGGGCCTTGGCGTTGTCCGGCGTAGTGGCGCTGACACCGGGGCGCGCGGCATAGGAGTCGACCCAGCGCGCATGGTAACCACGGGTGAAACCGACCATCAGCCGCCCCTGGAGCATATGGTCAAGGGTGGCGATTTCTTCGGCGATGCGCACCGGGTTATGGGTCGGCAGGGTGTACCCCATGATGCCGGCCTTCATCCGCTTGGAATGCAGGCCCACATAGAGGCTGAACATGCCGGGATGGTTGTTGATCTCAAAACCCTCGATCTGCAGGTGATGCTCAGGTTGGCAGTAGCCTGCGTAGCCAAGCTCATCCGCCAGACGCACGTAGTCACGCACCTCGGATAGAAAGCGCTGATACAGCTCGGGGCGCTGACCGGCCATGCCCGCTTCCAGCTCGTAACGACGGCCAATCACGCCTGTTTGCATCAAATGAAACTTCATTGGGCCTTCTCCTGTTCGTTGGTTTAACAAAACTAATCAGCTCTGTCGCACGTGTCAACACAAATGTTGATAAACTGAGCGAAGCAATAAGCGGCAACCTGAGCGGCCAGCCATAAAATCGATATGTCATTGATTTATATCAAATAACTCTGACATCGGCGCAGAGGGCCCGAAGCAGCATTTCGCAAATTCCGGGCGAGAAGGAACAGCGCACACTGCGATGCGGCGTAAGCCGTAGGCGTGCACGGATCAACCGATGACAATAGGACCCGGGATCACTTCAATTTGAGATGGGAGAGCATATGCCCCAACTTAATTGCCTTGGTTTGCAGGTAATGTGCATTGCAGGGAGTCAGGTCCGACTGCAACTTGACCCTCTCTACAATGATGATGCCGTCACGCCTCAGGGCATCCACCTTTCGCGGGTTGTTCGTCATCAGGCGTACAGACTTGATGCCAAAATGACCGAGCATCTGCGCACCAATCAGGTAGTTACGCATATCCGCTCCGAACCCCAACTGCTCATTGGCTTCAACCGTGTCAGCCCCCTGATCCTGGAGTTCGTAGGCACGCAGCTTGTTGATCAAACCAATGCCCCGTCCCTCCTGGCGCAGATAGAGCAAAATACCCCTCCCCTCTTCGGCGATCAGTTTTAGCGCGACATTCAACTGCGACCCACAGTCGCATCGCTGACTGAACAGCACATCTCCGGTCAGGCACTCGGAGTGCACCCTGCACAGAATAGCCCCCCCGGAACTGACATCTCCGAGGGTAAGAGCAACATGTTCCTTACCGGTCTCCGAGTCATCAAAACCGTGAATATCAAAGGTCGCAAAGGGCGTTGGCAGACGCGTGGATACCACATATTTCAAGCTCATATCGTGCTCCCGATATGTCCAGTCATCATCTACGCCCCCTTTCTTGCGCAGTACCACGCCCGGGGCAACTGCTCAGTTGCTACCTTCCGGCAATGGCTGATGATTGGCTCTGGCTAGGCAACCCGGGCGCCAGAGAAGAATCAGCTGTAGCCGACGTATTCCGAAACCTGCAAGTTGAATCCGGAGATACCGTGATATTTGGCCGGCCCCGCCATCAGCCGCATATCACCCAGGCCAAGGTCGCGAAGTATTTGCGACCCCACACCAATCATCAGAGGATCACCATCTGCCGATGCTCGAGGCAGCTTGGATTTGCCGTTCAGGGCATCTATTTTGTGTTTCATGTCGGCGGAGGTTTCGGTACCAGCTAGAAGCACCAGCACCCCTTTCTTCTCTGCAGCAATGCGCGCAAGGCAGCGCTGTATATTCCAGCCGCTGCTACCGGGAATCTGAACGCTGAGCAGATCGCGCAGGGAAACCGACTGCTGCACCCGAACCAGCGTGGGCGAGCAATCCAGTTCGCCCAGGGTCAAGGCTAGATGGATATCCCCGTTAATGCGGTCTCGATAGGAATGCATAATGAACTGACCATGATCGGTCACCACCGACTGCTGCCCCAGCCGCTCAATGGTCGTCTCATGGACGGCCCGGTAATGGATCAGATCAGCAATGGTACCGATCCGGAGCCCGTGTTCCTTGGCAAACTCGGTCAGCTCGGGCAGGCGTGCCATGGAACCGTCTTCGTTCATCACTTCGCAGATCACACCGGTTTCATTCAAACCAGCCAGCCGGGCGAGATCGCAGGAGGCTTCTGTATGCCCGGCGCGCACTAGCACACCACCCGGCTCGGCGATCAGGGGAAAAATATGCCCAGGCTGGACAACGTCGTCTGCCCGCGCAGTGGGTGCCGCTGCGGCCTGAACGGTTAGAGCTCGATCCGCGGCGGAGATCCCCGTGGTGACCCCCGTAGCCGCCTCGATCGAGGTCGTGAACTTGGTGCCGAACCCTGACCCGTTGTGTTCGACCATCAAGCGCAACCCCAAGCGCTCGGCCTGGGACTTGCTCATTGGCATGCAAATCAGACCGCGGGCAAAACGGGCCATGAAGTTGATGTGCTCGGCCTTCACATGCTGAGCAGCCATGACGAGGTCGCCCTCGTTCTCGCGATCCTCATCGTCAATCAATACGACCATCTTGCCGAGACGGATGTCTTCGATGATGTCTTCAATCTTGTCCAACTTCATAGCTACACCCTTGACGGCCGTTTGATGGGATCACCCCTAGCTACAGGCTTGCCCGGCTTGCCGGCAGATCGGCCGGCTGCGGATCGCTACCCGGCCACCGCACGCGTAGATCGGCGGTCAGCGAGGTCGCGACCTGCTCCCAGGGACCCATATGTATTGCAAGCATTTCCCTTTGTGAAAAATGCCATCGGCCGTGCAAACGCTGGTATTTGTCCTTATAACGCACAGCCCCAAACAGGCTCTGCCCAGCCATGGCAATTTCGAGATGCGCGCCAACCACCCCCGTTGCCGTGTCTTCTCCGGTGAAGGTGATTAAGCAGTAATGGGGGGTATGGATAGTGACGCCCATGTTCGCTCTGGCACTTCGCAGGAAAGCCATGATGGCGGCCCGATCAGTACCGCCAGTGAACCCGCCGGCACGGAATACGGCCTCAGACGTAAAAAGCGCTTCTAAAGTGGCGTAGTCATCATCGTCCGTGGCAACGAAGTAGCGGACGGCCAAATCCTGCAATTCGGCGCGGTCTTCCAGGGCTTTCAGCCTGCGTTCGATATCCGACATGGTGCATACCTTCTTGTTGTTTCAGGCAATCGTGCAGCCTTTGTTGACATCAGTCAACTACAGAGTTGATAAATCCTGTTGACGACAGAACCTCCAGATCCGATCCCCGGCAACCTCCCACGTGCGGCAGCCAACTTGGCGACATCGGAGTGAATAAATTCCAGCCTCAGCCTGCAGATCCGCGGCCGCAAATTCAACACATAAGTTGACTAAATGACCTTGCCAGCCGACATTCGGAGCAGCAGAACAACACCAGGAGATGCGCACATGCGAGCAATCATTTGCAGAGAATACGGCCCGGCAGACATGCTGACCCTGGGCGAGATGGACAGCCCGGCCATAGGGCCCGACGACATTCGAATCAGGGTCTATGGGGCGGCGATCAACTTTCCGGACAATCTGATCATCCAGGGGAAATACCAAGCCAAGCCTCCGATGCCCTTTGCACCCGGCTTCGAGATCGCGGGGGAGGTGATTGAAACCGGCACCAATGTCAGCACATTACATCCGGGTGACCACGTCATGGCCCTGACCCGAGACGGCTATGGCGGCTTCGCCGAAGAGGCTGCGGCCCGGGCCGAACTGGCGGTTCCGGTACCGGAGGGTATGGACTGTATCACCGCATCAGGTTTTTATTCCTCGTACGGCACCAGCTACTACGCCCTGGTTCGCCGCGGCCGGATTCAGGCAAAAGAGACCCTGGTTGTGCTTGGCGCCGCGGGCGGCGTGGGCCTGGCAAGTATTGAAATTGCCAAGGCGCTGGGTGCAACGGTCATCGCCGTCGCAAGCTCTCCCCACAAGCTGGAGACTGCCAGGGCGCACGGAGCCGACCATCTGATTGATTACAGCCGCGAAGATCTGAAGCAGCGGGTGCTGGAGCTGACCGACGGCCAGGGGGCGGATCTGTGCATGGACACAGTGGGCGGCGAAGCCTTCAACAGTATGTCGCGCTGCATGAGCCATGACGGCAGGCTGTTGATTGTCGGCTTCGCCAGCGGACAAATTCCGCAGATACCGGCCAACCTGCTGTTGCTGAAGAACTTCCAGGTGGCCGGCATCTTCTGGTGGCCTGCCGTGCAACGCAATCCAGCGCAGCACCAGGCCAGCTTCAGGCACCTATCGGAACTTTACAGGGCGGGCAAACTGAGGCCGCTGATTGCGCAGACCTACCCCTTGGAGAAGACTCCGGATGCCCTCAAGATGGTATTGTCCCGCAACCTGACCGGCAAACTGGTCATTACGCCGACCGCCGAGCCACGCAACTAGAACAGTCGCCCCGGTCGCCAACCCCGCTTAATTGGGTTGTTCTGTCGCCATCTGCCGGTGCCAATAGACGGGATCGGCCGGGAAGCGGGAACCGCGCATGAATCCGTCGAGAGGGATCGGCGCCTGCGCTTCGGTCCAGGCTTCAACCTTGTGCCAGTCCAGCACCACGGTGCGCTCATCAATCTTCCATTCGCCATTGCGCCGGGACAGTCGATCCAGATAACGGGCGCCCATTACATCGGCCAACTGCGGACTGCCCTTGCGCACAAGGGTCGCCATGACCTGCGACTCCGATTGAGCGGTATCCCCGTGAACCTCAATTAGCACGTTGGTGATTGAATGCGTGGTCGCTAGGTTGGCAGCTGTCAGACGTGCAGATACAAAACGGGCAAAGTCGCTACCGGATCCCCGCCAGTAACCATGATCATCATAGGAATCGTCATGGTAGACGGAGCGGATCAGCTCCTCATCGCAGCGGTCCACACCACGGCAGTAACGGATCAGCACTTCATAGATCGCCTGCTTGTCCAGCAGCACCTGCATGTCGTTGTTCATCACTCAGCCCTTACTGTCACTGTGATCCCGGCCATAAGCCAACGCTCGGTCAGCCCGAACGGCTTACAGCGACACTTGTAGCTAACGACTTAGCATCGTTCATCCGAAAGCATCAATCAACACAATTGTTGACACAAGTGAAACAGGAATGCTACTGATAACCACACCACACAAGAGGTGGGCTAGGCCGAGCGACACTAGGCAAGCTGGCGATCGGATCAGCCAATCCAAGTCACAGGAGTAGGACAGTGAACACAGCCAACAACCTGCTCAAACGCAACAAGGAGTTGGTGCGCCACTTCCTGAGGGTCTTCTCGTCCGGCGATGTGACCGACATTCTCGACTGCCTGGACGATGAATGTACCTGGTGGATATCCGGCAACATACCCGGAATTTCAGGCAGCTACAGCAAACAACAGATGGGCGAGCTACTGGCTGGAATCGTCACCGTCTACAAGCAAGGCGCCCTGCCCATCACCCCCGGTGGCATGACCGCCGAAGGCAATCGTGTTGCGGTGGAAGCCGAGTCTTGCTCGGAATTGAACAATGGACGGGTGTTCAAGAATACCTATCACTTCCTGTTCGAAACGGACGGCAAGCGCATCACCGGCATACGGGAATACAGCGACACGCTGCACATGTACGAAACCTTCATCGTCGAGTAGATCAGAGCCCCCACCAGCATCGCAGGGCTGCCCCTGCACAACACAACAAGAGGAAGAACCGTGGGTAGACTAACAGGCAAAGTGGCGTTGATTACCGGAGCTGCCAGGGGCATGGGCGAGTCCCATGCCAGATGTTTCATTGCGGAAGGCGCCAAGGTGGTGCTGACCGATCTGTCGGAAGAAGCCGGCCAGGCCCTGGCCGATGAGCTGGGCAGCAATGCGCTGTTCCTCAGACACGACGTCACCAGAGCCAACTCCTGGGCAGAGGTGATGGCGAAGGCCGAATCCGCGTTCGGCCCAGTCACGGTGCTGGTCAACAATGCAGGCATACTCGGCCCGGTTGCTAACACCCTGGCCCTCAACGAGGCCGACTACCTGAAGGTCTGCGATGTAAATCAGCACTCGGTGTTCCTGGGAATGCGGGCCGTTCTGCCGTCCATGCTCAAGGCCGGCATCGGCTCAATTGTGAACATTTCCTCGATTGCGGGCATGGCCGCCAACTATGGCTTCCCGAATCTGGCCTATGTGGCCAGCAAGTTCGCAGTACGTGGCTTGACCAAGGCCACAGCGATTGAATACGGCCCGAAAAAAATCCGCGTCAACTCAGTACACCCCGGCTTCATTCAGACGCCGATGATGGTCGAGGCGACCGATGAGAACGGCGGGGATGCGCTGGGCCTGATTCCGCTGGGCCGTATAGCCGATCCCAAAGAGGTCTCCAACCTGGTGCTGTTTCTTGCCTCGGACGAGTCCTCCTACATCACCGGCAGTGAACACCTAGTTGACGCCGGGATGCTGGCTCAGTAACCCGCCCATCCATGCTGATCAAGGATACTTTGACAGCAGTCGTGCTTAGGATTTCTTTGCCAAGCTCGAAGCGTCAACAGCCCCTCGCGGTGCCCCGACTCGAGCGCTGCGAAGGGCTCAAAGCCGCGTGACTGGATCCGTGGCTGGCCAGCTGATTGCCCACGGCTCCCTGCTGTCATTGAGCCGCCCGGCTTTCGGCTAATTCCTACAGCAAAGAAGCTGTGAGGCGAAAAAATGCGCAAGATGCGATTCAAGGGCGCCGCGGGCGTCAGCCTGGCGGCCGATGTCGGCGGCGATCCCGATCGTCAGCCCGTCGTGTTGCTGCATGGCGGGGGACAAACTCGTCACTCGTGGAAGAATACGGCGCAGCGTCTGGTTGACCGCAGTTATCACACCGTGTCGCTGGACTTGCGAGGCCATGGCGACAGCGACTGGTCGCACGACCAAGACTACAGCCTGGATCTTTTTGTTGCAGACTTACGCGAGGTACTGGAGACCCTTCGCCGACCACCTGTACTGGTCGGAGCCTCGCTCGGCGGGCTGACTTCGCTACTCGCCATCGGCGAGGCCCGTCAGCCGGCCCGCGGCCTGGTGCTGGTGGACGTAGTGCCGCGGATCGAGGCCGAGGGCGCAGCGGAGATCCTCCAGTTCATGCAGGCCGCCCCGAATGGCTTCGAAAACCTACAGGAAGCGGCCGATGCAGTCTCCGCCTACCTTCCCCATCGGCAGCGACCGACCGACTTTGCAGGGCTCGAGCGCAACCTGCGCCTGTGCGCGGACGGCCGCTACCGCTGGCATTACGATCCAGCGATCACCTCCCCGGACAACCAACGCACTCGGCACGCCGAGCGTCTCGAAGCTGCTGCCTCAGGGGTGGGCATACCTACGCTGCTGATCCGTGGCGGCGCCAGCCGGCTGGTCAGTGAGAAGGGGGTAAAGCAGCTACTTGCGCAGATTCCGCACGCGCGACTGGCCAATGTGGCCGGCGCCGACCACATGGTCGCTGGCGACAGCAACGACGCGTTCAACGATGCCTTGTTCGACTTCCTGAGCAACTCGGTAGAGGCATAGAAACCATCCGTAAATAATGTTGATGGTCGGTGCAACCATTCGAAATGACGATGATTGCTGCGGCCAAACGGGAAGTGCAAGGAAGCTTCGCTCACGCTTTTCGCACGGACTGTGGACGTTTCACCTAGGTAGCCATAGCAACCCGCAGGCCCTGGCTACCATGCTTTCGTAATTTCACTTCAGCTTGTCTTATCGGAACGCCACAGCACGGTAATCATTTTGCCCAGTATTGCGGACCTCGAACTAATTTCACCTCAACCCATACGCCTGACATTTTCAATTTATGCCAGTCCTGGCGCTAGGGCTGCCTCATGCCGCCCCCAAGCAGGAGAGCCTGGTTCGCCTGAGCCATTTCTCGCAGAAAATTCCAGGCTGCCTTCATTCGTGCAATGTCCTTCAGTTCAATTGGCATCAGCATCCAGAACGTCCGGGTGAACTCAATCTGCTCGCTCAGCACTCGTCTCAAGCGCGGATCCGAATCGGCAGAGAATGACGGGAGGATCGCGATACCGGCCCCTGAGGCGGTGGCCTGCTGCTGCGCGAGAATACTGGTGCTTCGCAATGCAACATGCCGGGGCTTGCCGATTTCATCGAGATAGAGGAGCTCCTTGCTGTAAAGCAAATCATCGATATAGCTGACAAAAGCATGATCGCGCAGATCCTCCCGATGCCGAATGGGCGGATGCTGCTCCAGATAGCTGACGGAGGCGTAGAGCTTGAGCACGTAGTCGGTCAGCTTGGTAATGATGAATGGCCCACGCTCGGGACGTTCCAAGGTAATCACGATGTCGGCTTCGCGGCGCGACAATTGCACGGTCCTAGGCACTGCCAGCAAATCGATCCCCAGGCTCGGATGACGTTGGGTGAATTCGGCCAGTTGCGGAGCGAGCATCACGAAGCCATAGCCTTCCGTCGCACCTATGCGCACCTGTCCAGAAAGGCTGTCTTTCTGTCCCGCTCGCGCTTGTTCAATCGCAGAAAATGCGCTTTCCATCGCTTCAGCTTGAGGCAGTAGGTTGCGTCCAGCCTCGGTCAAGCTGTAGCCCGCGGCTGCGCGCATGAACAGGGGCGTATCCATGCTCTTTTCCAGCGCCTGTACACGACGCGATACCGTGGTGTGGTCAACGCCCAGCCGGAGAGCGGCTGCCGTCAACTTGCCCGCGCGGGAAAGTTCGAGGAAAAAGCGCAGATTGTCCCAATCCATAAAGCTGATCCCCTTCATGTGCAAAATTGCAGAGTAACTCTGCAAATGCCCCTATAGCTATAAATAAAAATGCACTGCTATTATCAACGCACGTGTTTACAAATCTCCCGAGATAAGACCACCCTCAGCATCTGCCCTTGAAAGGCTGGAGTCCTAATGACAGCGCAAACAAACACTCAGACTACTGTTCCCACCGTCAAACTGCTGATCGACGGCAAGCTGGTCGAGTCCCGCACCAGTCAATGGCGCGACGTGGTCAACCCGGCCACTCAGGAAGTCCTGGCCCGCGTGCCTTTCGCCACCGAGGACGAAATGAACGCCGCCGTGGCCAGCGCCAAGGCCGCCTTCAAGACCTGGCGCAAGACCCCGATCGGCGCCCGTGCGCGCATCTTCCTCAAGTACCAGCAGCTGATCCGCGAGAACATGAAGGAGCTGGCCGCCCTCCTCACCGCCGAACAGGGCAAGACCCTGCCGGATGCCGAGGGCGACATCTTCCGCGGCCTGGAAGTGGTGGAGCACGCCGCCAACATCGGCACCCTGCAGATGGGCGAGCTGGCCAACAACGTGGCCGGCGGCGTGGACACCTACACCCTCAACCAGCCGCTCGGCGTATGCGCCGGCATCACCCCGTTCAACTTTCCGGCGATGATTCCGCTGTGGATGTTCCCCATGGCAATCGCCACCGGCAATACCTTCATCCTCAAGCCGTCCGAGCAGGACCCGATGGTGACCATGCGCCTGGCCGAACTGGCCATGGAAGCCGGTGTGCCGGCCGGCGTGCTCAACGTCATCCATGGTGGCGCCGATGCGGTGAACCTGCTCTGCGACCACCCGGATATCAAGGCGGTATCCTTCGTCGGTTCGACCAAGGTCGGCACCCACGTCTACAACCGCGCCACCCTGAACGGCAAGCGCGCCCAGTGCATGATGGGCGCGAAGAACCACGCCATCGTTCTGCCCGACGCCCACAAGCAGCAGACCCTGAACAACCTCGCCGGCGCCGCCTTCGGCGCGGCAGGCCAGCGCTGCATGGCGCTGTCGGTGGTGATCCTGGTCGGCGAGGCGCAAACCTGGTTGCCGGACCTGGTGGAGAAGGCCAAGAGCCTGAAGATCGGCGCAGGCGTCGAGGCCGGCACCGATGTCGGCCCGGTGGTGTCCTGCGCCGCGCTGGATCGTGTCAGCAGTCTGATCGCCGCCGGCGAGAAGGAAGGCGCACAGCTGGTGCTCGACGGCCGCGACCCTCAGGTGTCCGGCTACGCCAAGGGCAACTTTGTCGGCCCGACCATTTTCGCCGGCGTCACCCCGGAGATGACCATCTACCGCGAGGAGGTCTTCGGACCGGTGCTCTGCGTCGTGAGCGCCGCCACCCTGGACGAGGCCATCGCCTTCATCAACGCCAACCCCAATGGCAACGGCACCGCTCTGTTCACCCGCTCCGGCGCCGCCGCGCGGCACTTCCAGGAAGAGATCGACGTCGGCCAGGTGGGCATCAACGTACCGATCCCGGTACCGGTGCCGCTGTTCTCCTTCACTGGTTCGCGCGCTTCCAAGCTCGGCGACCTCGGCCCGTACGGCAAGCAGGTGGTGCAGTTCTACACCCAGACCAAGACCGTCACCTCGCGCTGGTTCGACGAGGACGAAGTCGGCGGCGCGGTGAACACCACCATCACCCT